>JABCYZ010000060.1 GCA_013289955.1 Acidobacteriota bacterium | reverse complement strand
AAGGCATATCGCCGTGGCCCAACATGAAGTGGTTAATGCCGGTGCCGCCTTGAACCGGTTGATGGAAGTTGTCGCTCATTGCGTAGCTATCCGCGAGACTCTTGAAATATGGAGCGTCTCCCTTTTGCATGTTGTAGAAACCCATAGCCGCCGGCCCTTCGTTGGTGGTGACAGCCGTAGCAGAGAATTCCGTGCTGAAGTTTGCGGGTTGTGCAAGGCCGTTTGTGCCGGAGCCCGATAAGCCCGCTCCGATATTTACACCTGCGCCGACCGTGACTTCGACCCACGGGAACAATTGTGCGTTGCAGCCCGACGGATTTTCACGGGTGGCGCGTGACGCACTGCAATCCAGTTGCTGCCACATTTGGTAAAAGCGGTGGACCGGGCTCGCCGAATAAGCGTCGTACGGAATACCGGGAGTCATTTGAAACGGCCCCGCGGGCAAAGTGCTGGGATTTGCGAGGCGGGTGTCTGGTGTTCCGGGCTCAAGACCCGTGCCGCCGGTTATCAGAAATTGGTAGTAGTCGGCTGGCAATCCATTTTCGATCGCCTCTGCGGTTTCGACGTTGGGCAGAAACGGAGTCGGAGGCCCACCGGCCAAAGCAGTGGGAAGAACGTTTTGCGGAAATTGCGTTTTCGCCGGATTTAAAAGAAATGCATCTGGAGCTTGGTCGGTCGCAGCAAGCTGCTCTGCTTTCGAGAAATTACGGCCGGGCGTACCGTCGGCATTGATGATTTCTTCCGACAACAAATTCCACACAAATTCTCCACGCTTCGGCTGGTAGGTGGCGAAGACGTGATCGAAGCTGCGGTTTTCGCCGATGATGACGATGACGTGCCTGATCGGCGACGTGGTGTGTTGTTCGTTCTTGTCCTCATCTTGGCCGGCCTGAATAGAACTGGCCAATGGGCCCCCAATCGTGAATTGAAACAGAGCCAAGCTGATGACGCCGATTCGCAGGCAATGTAAAGCACTTGAAGCAGTTCGTTTATAGGACATCTCCCCTCCTCGTATTCTATTCGAAATGAAATTCAAAGCGGCCAATTCCCGACCACAGGACTCGACAGAGCTGCGAGCGGAAGTGCCCAGAAAACCGCCACCAGTTCGACTGAATTTCTGGCACCGGGGCAATTGCCGGAGGCACAAACGCTTTGTTTGCCATTGTGTTTCGCCCCCCGAAGAAAGAACGCACCCGGTCTCTGCAGCGGTCTATGCAGGTCCACAGCCATTCGCGGGATCGGGCATTGGTGAGATCGCGCGAAGCAATGCCCGGGTTGGCAGCGTACGCGCGGTGCAACGTTGCACGTCAGCGTGAGACGAAGGTTGTCGGAGTGGTAGGGCAAATGACGTGGAGCGAAGCACAGCGACGGAGGAACGATTTTCTGCGTAAAGCGCTGGTTTTATTGGAGCGGGCGATGGGAATCGAACCCACGTCCGAAGCTTGGGAAGCTTCTATACTGCCATTGTACGACGCCCGCTCATTCCGACTGCTGCGATTATACCTAATCCCGCGGCCCCGTGAAAAGCTCCGCGCGCGGATTCTGCAGAAACCAGCCGTAACGAATCGCCCAGCCCGGACGGTGAATCCAACGTGCCCCATCACTATCTCGGCACTGACATGCTGCACGCCCGCGACTTCCGCGCCACCCCGCGCCCGGGCAGGGAAGTCGCGCGACATCCTGCACGTGCCCACAATATCCCTCGTCACCGTGCGCCGATGAATCCCTGCGCCAACAACATTTCGGGAGACATTCCGCGGGGCTGAAAATTAATCGTCGTCACCGGCTCCCAAGACGGCCTCGGCGAACTCGCTCGCTGCGCTTTCGATTTCGTCGTCGATCTCGGCTTCGTCAGCGCCGCGGACTGGCCCCGCGTCTCGCACACCGCCGCCACTCCCTTACTGATCGCCGAACCCAACGTCTTCGCTGGCGGTATGTTCCAGCGTTATCTCCGCGCGTGGATTCCGCCGGCCTCGATCGCGCACTCTGGCAAATTTTCTTCCCGCCATTCCTCCATGCTAAAGTGGCAAAGCCAAAAACGAGGAGCCGAAGTGGCGCACAAAGATCTCCGCGATTTCGTCCACAAGCTAGAAAAGCACGACGAGCTGAAACGCATCCAACTCGAAGTAGACCCAATCCTCGAAATCACAGAAATTTCCGACCGCGCCGTAAAATCAAAAGGCCCCGCCCTACTGTTTGAACATCCCAAGAACTCCAGAATCCCGGTGCTCACAAATCTGGTAGGCACCGAACGCCGCATGTGCCTGGCTCTGGAAGTCAATGACCTACAAGAAGTCGCCTCACGCATCAGTTCCTTCCTCGACCTGCAATCTCCCCAAGGCCTCCTCGAAAAAGTAAAGATGCTCCCCAAACTTGCCGAGATCGGTTCCTTTTTCCCGAAATCCGTCCGCAACGGATCCTGCCAGGAAGTAGTTCTCACCGATAATTTCTCGCTCGACGCTTTTCCCATCCTGAAATGCTGGCCGCAAGACGGCGGTCGCTACATCACCTGGCCCATGGTCATCACCAAGAATCCGGAAAACGGCAAACGCAACGTCGGCTGTTACCGCATGCAGGTCTATGACTCCCGTACCACCGGCATGCACTGGCAAACTCAAAAACACGGCGCCGATCATTACCGCAGCAGCCGCGCGAAAAATCCCAATGGCAGGCTAGAAGTAGCCGTAGCCATCGGCGCCGACCCCGCCACCGCGCTCGCAGGCATTCTCCCAGTTCCTCCCGATATGGACGAGTTCATGTTCTCCGGCTTCCTGCGCAAAGACCCTGTCGACCTCGTCGCCTGCAAAACAGTTGACCTCGAAGTCCCCGCCAACGCCGAAATCGTCCTCGAAGGCTATGTCGAAATCGGCGAGATGCGCACCGAAGGTCCCTTCGGCGACCACACCGGCTTCTACTCCCTCGAAGGCCAGTTTCCCGTCTTCCACATACAGTGCATCACTCATCGCAAAGACCCGCTCTACCTCACCACCATCGTCGGCCCTCCTCCGCAAGAAGACTACTTCATGGGCCATGCCATCGAACGCATCTTCATGCCCGTGATGAAAATGCAGTACCCAGAAATTGTGGACGTCGCCATGCCCGCCGAAGGGATCTTCCAAAACCTGATGATCGTCTCAATCCGCAAAAGCTACCCCGGCCAAGCACGCAAAATAATGAGTGCAATCTGGTCGCTCGGTCAGGCCATGTTCACCAAGGTTGTCGTCGTCGTGGATCATGACGTGGACGTCCAGAACTCCAGCGAAGTCGTCTGGAAAGCGCTGTGCGCCATCGACCCCGAGCGCGATATTCAGTTCGTTCTTGGCCCCGTGGACACCCTGGACCACGCCGCGCGCCGCCAGGATTTTGGTTCGAAAATGGGCGTCGACGCCACCCGCAAATGGCCCGAGGAAGGTTTCGCCGGACGTTGGCCCGACGAAATAAAGATGGACCACGAGATAAAAAAGCGCGTGGACACAATATGGCAACAGCTTAAGCTCACACCCCCGAACAAAAAGTAAACCTCAGGCGAACGCCAAACTCTTCGCCTTTTTGGGCCTTTCCCGCAGTATTTCAGCCCTTTAGGGACACACGACCTGTCCTTTTCACCTGTCCTTTTCGCCTACCTGTACTTCCGGACTATGTTTTACCAATAGCACACCATCGGAACACGTTGCTTGACACTCTGTGCTGCGGATGTAATAAACGGAGAAAGAGGAAAGGTACCGGGCGTAGCAGTACTACGGTCCTTTCCAGAGTTGGCGCAGTAGTCGGGGTGCTGTGGCGAAGCGGTCAGCAGGTTTTGGGGAATTTTTTCCAAGAAAATTTTTACGCACCAGATGAAGCCGTGCCCGTCCTGCGAAGCGGGATGGGGTGAGGAGTGAGGGGCCGCGCGATGTTCAATCTGGGTAAAACGAAATCACTAATCGGCCTGGACATCGGCTCGAGTTCTGTCAAGGCAGTCGAGCTGAAGAAGACCAAGGCAGGCTACGAGCTGGTCAGTTACGGCATCGAAACCCTCGCCCAAGATACCGTCGTGGACGGCGCTATCATGGACGCTCCCTCGGTCGCCGAGAAGATCATCTCGATCTTCGACAATCAGAAAATCAAAACCAAAGACGTTGCCACTTCCGTCTCCGGCCACTCCGTCATTGTCAAGCGCGTCAGCATGCCGCTGATGACCGAAGATGAACTCTTCGATCGCGTGCAGGCC
>JABCYZ010000059.1 GCA_013289955.1 Acidobacteriota bacterium | reverse complement strand
CTACAAAGTGGGCCGTACCTACTTCCACCGCTGAGGCGCCTGCCAGCACGTACTCAGCGATATCTGCCGGTTTTTCAATGCCTCCGAGTCCAACTACCGGGATCTTTACAGCTCGGCAAGCCTCGTAGACCAGCCTCATGGTTATAGGTTTTATGGCCGCGCCCGACAACCCTCCCGTCGTACTACCGAGACGGGACCTCCGATTGTGTGCGTCTATACACAGTGCAGGGTAGGTGTTCGCTATCACTACAGCATCTGCTCCTTCTGATTCAGAGACCTTTGCGCTAACTTCAATCATATTAACATTAGGCGAGAGCTTCACCCAGAGGGGGCGCTTCGCCGCAGTCCGTGCAGCCCCCACAACGGCAGCTGTCAGGGAGGGGTCAGTACTATATTCAATCCCCCCGCGCTCCACATTGGGGCAGGAGATGTTCAGCTCGTAGGCCGCCAGCCCCTCGGCATCCTCAAGCACTCGGATCACTTCCACGTAATCCGCGATTGTATGCCCGAAGACGTTAGCGATCACCGCAGTGTTGTAACGGCGCAACAGTGGCAGCTTCTCGGCGACAAACGCGCGCACTCCGATGTTCTGAAGCCCGATGGCGTTCACCATCCCACTGGCCGTCTCGCAGATCCGGGGCGCCGCCGCACCTTCCATCGGCTGCGCGGAAAGCCCCTTCACCACGAATCCGCCCAGGCGGTTCAAGTCCACCATATGGGCGAATTCCACTCCATAAGCAAAAGTGCCGCTGGCGGCGATGATGGGATTTTTTAGGGCAAGGCTGCCGATACTGACGCGGAGGTCTACTGAAGCGGGCCGTTGAGGGCTGCGTGCCGGCGCCGGCGAACTCATAATGCGCCCAGTCTATCACGCCGGTCAAGGCTTCACGGCGCCGGGTAGGCCAGTCGCCGATTATAAGACTCACCAAACAAGTGGAGTTGCTTCCGGGTGGATCGTTTTCCAGCGGCGATGGACGCCAAAGTAAGATTGATTCTGCTATCTTGGCGTGCTTGGGGGGTGCGCCATTGCAGGATCAACTTCCCGTGATAAGCCGCGAGCAGCTCGCCATAATCATGTTCGGAACTGTGTACGTGTTCATCGGACTGGCCGCCTGTGCCTTCGCGGCGGTTCGCCGGCGGGAAGAAGTGCGCCTGTTTTTATGGCTGGGGACGTGGAGTGCAATGTATGGAGGACGGCTGTTGGCGGAATCGCCGGCCGTGGTCGACGTTCTGCCGCAGTGGATTCAGTTCCGTGTTCCGTTCGTTTGGACAGTGATCGTCTATCTAGTCGTTCCGGTTGCCACACTTGCCTGGCTGGAACTAAGCATCGGCAGAGTGCGGATTTTCCTTCAGGCCGTGCTGTTTCTCAGTGGGTTTATCGGCGTCGCTGGAATCGTTATTTTTGTCATAACTGGCTCGCGTGACAAATTGCTCTCTTACAACAATCTTCTCGCCGCGGTTGCTCTGCTGGTGCTGGTGGTTGTGGTCCTGGTGCCGCAACTTTCCCGTAAGTTCCTGGTTCTTCCCAATCGCGCGGTAGTGATAGCGGGTACACTCATCTTTGCCTTGCAAGGGATGTACTTCAATCTGGCGCGGGCGCTACACTATCCGACCACGCAGATCCCAGTCTCGCTTGCGTTTGCCGCTCTGCTTTTCTCGTTTGGGTATATCGCCGCGGGAACTTTGCGGGCAAACGAAAGGCGTTTAACTTCAATTGAAAACGAACTCGAAATTGCCCGTCAGATTCAAGCCTCGATTCTCCCAAGCGGAAACCCTGAATTGAAGAATCTTCGTGTTAGCGCCGCGTATTGTCCGATGGAAGCCGTCGCTGGTGATTTCTACGAGTTCATCGCTGTCGATGAGAACAGGACCGGCATCCTGGTGGCAGACGTCACCGGTCATGGAGTGCCGGCGGCCCTTATCGCGGCGATGATTAAGGTGGCGATGCAATCGGTGATGTATTGCGCTCACGACCCCGGAGAGGTGTTGCGTGAATTGAACCGGATTCTGTCGCCGCAACTACGCGCTCAGTTGGTATCAGCCGCATATCTGTGGCTCGACACAGAAAATCGCGTAGGATCATACTCGGCTGCCGGACATCCGCCACTGTTGCACTGGCGCGAAGGGACGCTTGAGCGCATTGAGAGTAACGGCGTACTGTTCGGAGTGCTGCCAGAGCCCGACTACACCGTTTGTGATGTGACTCTAAAACTTGGCGACCGCTTTCTGCTCTATACCGATGGCGTGACTGAGCCCGAAAATACGCGGGGCGATCCCTTTGGCGACAGCCAGCTTGAACAAGTCATTCGCGTCAACCACTCACGTCCCGCATCCGAGTTGCTGCAGCAAGTGCTTTCCGAGATTCGCCAATGGCAACCCACCAAGGTAGACCAGAAAGATGACATCACACTAATCGTCGTTGATGTCGTTTCGTGATGTTTCGGGCCGGGCCGCCCTCCCGCCGGGGGCCGAACTATGATTCGAGGGTAGCTCATGAAGCGAGCAACACTGGCCGATGTTGATCTGATCAAGAATATTTTACTGGTGTCGTTTAAGAATGATCCACACGTGCACTTTCTTTTGGAAGAAAGCAAAAACGCGCGCAAGCTCAATATATTAATGGATTACGTCGTGGACCAGACCTTCCGCCAGGGTGAAATATATTTGGGCGACGACAATAACGGGGTTGCGTTGTGGGATTTTGAGAGAAATGAAAAGCTGTCGCTCCATTACATTTGGCGGAATCTGGATTTCCTTATCCGGATTGGCATAAAGCCGGTCATAAGAATCGTGAAATCAGAAGCTCACGTTCACAATAATTTTCGCAAATATCGGCGTTATTGCCATTTGTACATGATTGGAGTCTTGCCCGAAGCACAGGGAAAGGGATTGGCAAGCACATTAATGAATCCGATGCTTCAAACGATGAAAGAGAACTCGATTCCTGTTTTTCTTGAGACGGCGAACCTGCGCAATGTCGGCATATACAAAAAGAAAGGCTTCAAAATCTTTGAAACTCTCACCGTCCGGGATCACAATCTCTTTCTGATGTCTACTGACTGCGACTAGCTAAGAGCTCGAATCGGTCGCATTCGAATTCTGACGAGATTCCGCCCATGCGAACTTCCCACTGTCTGTGCTAGGATGATGCGCCAGATGCGCGTCGTAGAAAAAAGACAGCTCCTCTCAGCGGAAGAAATCGGCCGTACGCTCAACCGTTTGGCCCATGAAATCGTGGAAAAAAGCGGCGGCACCAAAGACCTCGCGCTGATCGGCGTCCGCCGCCGAGGCGTTCCACTCTCCGAGCGCCTGGCGAAAACCGTCAAAGATTTCTCCGGCGTCGAGATCCCGGTCGGCACGATAGACATCACGCTCTACCGTGACGATCTTTCCACCGTCGGCCCCCAACCCGTCGTCCACTCGAACGAAATCAGTTTCAGCGTGGACGATCGCGACCTGGTGATCGTGGACGACGTGCTCTACACCGGCCGCACCATTCGCGCCGCCATGAACGGTCTCTTCGATCTCGGCCGCCCCAAACGCATTCGCCTCTGCGTGCTAATTGACCGCGGCCATCGTGAAATGCCCATCGAGGCCACCTTCATCGGCAATTCGGTGCAAACCAGCGACACCGAAATCGTGGAAGTGCATTTGAAGGAAATTGATGGCGATGAACGCGTCGTGCTCGTAGATCGCGTTCCCTGAAACCTGGCAATCCTCGCGGAGGCCTGGAAACAACCGTATCTAAAGGGAAAAAGTGCTGCAGCGCCTGGAACACCTGCTCGGAATCGAAGACCTCACCCGCGAACAAATTTCTTTTATTCTCGATCAGGCCAAACCTTTCCAGGAATTTCAGCGTCATCCCCTGAAAAAATTAGCAACGCTGCGCGGCAAGACCGTAGCGATTGCCTTTTTTGAGAATTCCACGCGCACGCGCATCAGCTTCGCCACTGCGGCCGCTCGTCTGGGCGCGGACACCATGAATCTCCAGGCCGAAGCTTCCAGCCTGAAAAAAGGCGAATCGCTTCTCGACACGGTGCGCACACTCGAAGCCATGCGTCCCGACGGGCTCGTCATCCGCCACAGTTCCTCCGGCGCGCCCGAATTTGTCGCCGACCGCCTCGGCGTCCCTGTCATCAACGCAGGAGACGGCACGCACGAACATCCCACGCAGGCGCTGCTCGACGCGCTCACCATTCGCGATCGCAAGGGCCACCTCGAGGGCTGGAACCTCACCATTCTCGGCGACGTACTGCACAGCCGCGTCGCCCGTTCCAATATTCACTTGCTCAGCAAATTTG
>JABCYZ010000058.1 GCA_013289955.1 Acidobacteriota bacterium | reverse complement strand
GCTCGATTCGCTCCAACGCCGCCAACTTGAACTCTCGCGTGAACTTCCTTCGAGACAACCCCATGCTTTCCTCCATTCGCTGAGTATTGTCTCTTAACTGCTTGTCTCAAAATTGGGGACAAGTCCACAGTTCATCGACGAAGCGTTCTAATGTAATCAGATTTAGGTGAGTCCATTAGTCTCAGATTGTACGGCTATTTAGATTAAATCCGTTTTTCGTCAGTAGTCGGAGCTGCCCGCCGGTGTCAATCCCGATTTGTCGCGTACTCGTCCAAGTGCGAAGGTTAGGCGATCTGGAGTTCCTGTTGAGGGGCTTTCTTCTTCCGGAAAGCCGAATTGCCTACAGGCCTAGGATGCAAAGCTAGCTGGGTGCTTAGGAGCAAGCACTACAGCACTCTCGGTTTGAAGGGATTCAAGACGGCCACGTCGAAGTGCGCGAAATCACGTTCGTTCCGAGTGGACACGGTGAGGCCATGAACGCGCGCCGTGGCAGCCATCATAGCGTCCTCACTTAGGGTATCGGAACGGTCGTGCATTAGGCGGGCATATTCTCGAAAACACGCGGCATCCATCGACAGGACTTGTGAAGTGCGTTCCAACTGTGCTGCCCAAGCCTCGATTTCGTTCGCCTTTACAGGATCTTGTCGACGCGTGAGTTCCACACCCCTTTGAATTTCCCCGAACGTTACCGCCGAGAAGAAGCCTTGGCCCAATTCAAGACTATGCAACCAAGCGACTGCCGCACCGTGGGGCTTAGGCTTGCGCAATTCGGACACCACGTTCGTATCGATCAGGTAGCGGATCAACCGAACACCGCAGGCTTGCGCGATTTGGCCGTGCCACGTTTGGGGAGCGGGATTTCGAATCGTGGACCTTCACCCAAAAGTACATCCTTCCAGGTCAAACGGTTTTCGTCTTTTAACTTATGCCATTCGTCGATTGAAACGACAACCGCGGTATCGATTCCCCGACGGGTCACGACTTGTGGCCCCTTCTCGAGCGTGTCATCGATCAGTTCACTGAACCGCGCCTTCGCATCCTGTAGTTGCCATTTGGTCATGAAGCCTCCTAGGATGCCATTATATGGCTAGTCAGATGTCTAGTCAAGTTCAGGAAGGCGCGTCCAGCTGTGACAAAGATCTATTTATCCTCGAAAGTCGACAGCCGAACCACCGTCATAAAAACGTAATACTAATGGTGGTGAAACAGCGGTTAAACGCGAACGAAAGGTGAATAAAGAAGGAGAAAGTGATTCGTCCCGTTTCTAATCGGACAGCCAGATTTTAGCTACTTTGTCGTTTGTCCAAGCGTAAAGGACCGTCCACGACTCGTAACCACAGAAAATGATAACCGGCCTTGTGGCCCGAATCTTCCTTCTACCATAAACGTCTTGGTACTCACCTGGGTCTTGGCTCCAGACTACTGGTACAGATGAAACCGCCGTGCCCAATAGAGCGATTCTCCAGTTCGTGCCAACTTGGTGTGCCACAACGAGGTTGGCTTTCTCCTTCTTTCAGTCTTCTGCTATCAGCACTAAGGCCAGTGTCGGTTTGCCATCACCATAGAAGTTAACATTGACCGGGATGAGCATTTTGGCGAGAAAATCTTTAGGGACGACCGCCATCCTCGAAGCATCCAGGAAATTTGCGAGCGACCTGCTTATTAATCGCCATACCCTTCTCACTTTTGGCTGAGATATCCATCGTGCCGGCCGTTTCTCCTGCAAGGATCAAGGGGGGAGTATTGCACCCTACCCTGCAGCTCGCACCAAAACATGGAATCTCCGTCTCAAAGTCCACGACCCGGGGTCCCGAGGTTCCGCCCCTGCCCTCGGTCACCCCGTCTCGAACCGACGCATTTTTATATTGTTGCCACAGCTCCCTGCTGGCAAAATATTTGGCACTAATTCGAAACTTACCTCCTAAAGGTATCCGGCGCCCTTCTGGTATTTGAAGGTCGATCACCGACGTCGAATTAAAAAAACAAATGTCGTGATGCCTTGTTTCACCCGGCTTGAGAGCCTCAGCGAGCCAATCCGGCGCAGCTATATCTCCAACAACGCCATAAAGCGGAAGCCAAACATGCTCTTCTCCCTCGAGCGCGAGCGTTTGGGTCCGAATTGCCTGCAATTCTACACGCAAGTATTTTACGGGAAGGTACATCGCCTCAGCAGAGCGATTTGTGACATCCACACTCAACCTTAACAGCGCAGACTGGTAGATCGAATCTACGTGTGCCTGGTAGCGTGTGCCCAAGTCAGCCTCGCAGCTATCCGTCCATCGCAGTGGCTGCTGGATGCGCAGGTCGAGCAGTGACGTAGCCTCTGTCGCACGTGAAACGCCTTGAAGAGTGACAATAATCGCGGTCAGCAGTATGAGAGCCACACCGAGCTTGCTCGCTTCGAAGCAACTTGGGATAAGGCGTCGATCAGCCCGCGAGCGCATTCTATGTGCCCCGATTCTACAAATCTTCTCTGCCGAATCTCAAGCTAACTCCGTTCTCCCAACTCCTTCCATGAGAGGGCCAGTTTCTCGCTCACGGATTCACGACACTACCCACAGGCATTCCACAACCAAGCTTGGAGTCCGATGCGCTGCGTTGTAAAAGAATTTCGAGTGTTTTTTCTTCATCCCCTCTCAGGCGCACGGGGGCACTCTGCGATTTTTCGTCTGTTCCTGGGTAATACCAAGGTCTGTAGCCATCAAGCCACATTTTGACCGCCACTTCTGTCTCAGACGGAATCAACAGGCGGAAATGTGCTCTTATCAATCCACTTCCAGACAACAAATTCCCGTTTGGTCGTCTGAGTTCAAGACATGGATAAAGTGTCGCCCCGGTGATCGCGTCGCGCACTGTGCCGATAAGTACGCCGGCCTTCGACCCAAGGTGAATTGCTACCGTTTCAGTGGGATGGTTGACAGTCAAAGTGGCCGTTTGAAAATTGCCGTCGCTATAGAACTGTTTGCTCATGTCGGGGAAGTTTTCGTCCTCCTTTTTTTGCAGCTACGGCAAACTTCCCAAACCACGAACGGGAGATTTGAATAGCGTAGTATCCGCTTTCATCGGTCTCGGCGTGAGGAATAATCGCACCCATCGGTCGCCCAAGAGGAACGGCGTACACCGTTGCACCTTTCACGGGCTTTTTGTCTTCATAGGTAACGACCCCATCAATCAGACCTCTGTTTTCTTTTGGCTTCGCAACTGCGTTCAGACTGGATTGTGGTATCGACAGAATGACAGCGATTGTCACGCCAAGCGATATGACTACAGTCCGTTGCCTCATGCGCTTCATTCTGCCATAACTTCATGCGAGTGGATAAAGGGCAGTCAGTGCCTGGGAAACGCTGTCGGCTCAACCGGTCGATGCAACACTTTGTTGAAGTTTACTGGCGGGAGTTTGAAATCCTGCGGTTATCGGGCATATAGATTCTTTAATCCACAGATCGGCCCGAGTTTCAATTCACAGCGATTATTTGCACGGCGTCTACAGATTCATCAACCAACGCCGCGAGTTTTTTTCAAGACTCATGCAATGTAGCTGAGACACGCGTCCACACGCCTTCCAATAGCGCAGGCACCCACTTTTCGGCGGGACAGTGGCTCCAACTCTGACTGAGGAAGACGAGGTCACGATTGACTGCGCCTCTGCTCGCGCTTCCCAGCTCAAGAATGAAGAGCGAGCCCCTTCCAAAGGGACAACCGGCGACCTCGCCGGAGGTTTTCGCCTTGCGGAAAACGGCGGCTGGCGCAAAGAGGCATTCGTCGACGGCAGCATCCGTCGTTATTGAAGATCGAAGCGCTGGGTCGGCAGCGAGTTGCCGCATTTTATGCAGGCCATCAACAATGAGCTGCCGAGCTGTGATCATCGCGTTAACGGCAGTCAGATCGCCATTCACCATGGAAGCAAGAAGGGTTTTGGCCCGCTCCAGCCTGCCGCTGATGCGCCACCATAGCATTTTCAGGACGTTGGAAGAACTTACAGCCTCAAGCACCATACGGGCCGCTCCCAAACTCTCGTCAGTGGCCGCGAAAGATTCCACGAACAATCTTCCTATGCTCTGCTGCACAAGCAGATCGAGCCTATCCGCAGTTCCGATCCCTCTGACCCATTCGGCGAGGGGCTGCACTTGAGCGGGTCCGTGTTTCACCTCGTCGGCCTTGACGTTTAGTCTCGACCACAGTTCCTCTTGCGCGGCGGCACGGCTGGGGTCGGTGCGCGGCAGAATAGTTTGGAATAATCTACCGTTGAGCGAGAAAATACGGAGTATTTTCCGGAGAAACTGCACGTTGCGAACAGGACCATGCCCTAAGAAGTCCCGGTCGAACCTTGAATCGTTTGAAATTGTACGGATTTCTGCCGGATCCGTGACGGCGACAATGTCGGTGATACCGGGAAAATACGTGCGTTTCATGGTGTGATCACTCATCCTATGCGCCGAAGTCCAGGAAGAAGAGCCTGCCGGACATAGGTGCGTTTTTTGCCTCTGTCTCTATCGGTCTGGAAGCCATCGCGCTCGTCTAACGAATCTCCTCGCTAACGTGCTTTCATGGTGTGTTCTTTTAGTGGTGGTGTGTTTCTCCCGCAGGATTCTGGGGCGGTCCCCGCTCTTTAGAAATGCGCTGGATCCGCCTCACTCTTCGGGTCCCACCCCTTCATTTCATTGAGTTCCTCGGGCGTGATCTGAGGCAAGTGCCGGATGAACAAAACCAGGCGCCAGGTTTGCGGGTCAGTGTGCGTTCCGTGGAAGGCCGGCATGCCGCTCAGACGAACTCCATTTTCAATTGTGTAGTAGAGCTCACCATCGCTCTTGTTCTGCGTCCCGGCTGCACGCAAGTCGGGCGGTTTCGGATAGAGGCCCAAGCCGTATACCGTGTGGCCCCCTCCGTCATCTGAATGGCACGTGGCGCAATGAAAGGAGAAATGCTCCATGCCTCCCCGAATGTTCTCCTTTGAAGGCATGATGGGATTGCGAAGTTGGCGATACGCAGATGGCACCGCCAATTTGCGCGCCGTTGTGGCCGCGAACTCCTCAATCGCTGATGGTGTCGCAAGTGCGCTGAAGCCTCGTCGCTCGAGAGTCAGCCCGTATCCAGCGGCTGCAACCGCAAGAGCAAACAGAATCAGCAAAACTACTTTCCAGGGTTTCATGTCTACCGCTCCTGTCCCGTGGCATCGTCGTCCGCCCTCCCGAACGTGGGGAGATACCGGCCGAAGTTCAATTCGAAGTCGCTCCGAACGCCGTAACCCAAATTGCGAATCTTGGCGCGGCGTGCCTGCGCACCTGGCAAGACCAGCATTGGAAACAACAGGTCGTTGCTCGACTGAAGCTCGGCAGCTGTCGGCATCCCGAACCGATTGACCTGGGCCTTCGCCGCGGCCAGCGTTTCACGGTCGAACGAGGCCAGACGCCGGACGAGCGCGTCGACAAACGAGTCGAGGTTGGCATCGTCCAGCGTGCGGTTCACCCAGCCATAGCGCTCGGCAATATCAGCATCGAAATCGTCGCCGCTGAGCACGATCTCAAGTGCGCGCGAGCGGCCGACCAGGCGCGGGAGCCATTCCAGCGCTCCGCCGCCAGGGACCAGTCCGACGCCGACCTCGGGGTTGCCGAAGAGGGCGCTTTGCCGGCTGGCGAAGCGCATGTCGCAGGCCAGCACGAACTCGTTACCGATGCCGCGCGTGCGGCCTCGAATCTTGGCGATGCTCACGACTGGCGTGGACGAGAGGCGCAGTACAAATTCGCGCCAAAGGCCCAGCACTTCTGGCCGTTCAGCTGCCTTGGCTACGTCGAGATGGGCGACGAAGAAATCGGGATTCGCCGACTGGAACACTACGACCTTCACGGACGGGTCCGCCTCGAGGTCGGTCATTAGCGCTCCCAATTCGATGATCGTTGAGGGAACAAACATGTTGATCGGTGGGTTGCTGAAGGTGATCGTCCACCGGCCCGGATGGATGCGGTCGGTGTTGAACTGCGCATCTCCCTGCTCCCTGCCTCGCTGTGTAGCGCTGGATTGGGTCATCATCTTCTCCTCTCTTATGTAGAACCTTACCGTAGCGATCTGAAGCCCGTGCGAAGCTCTTCTGAAAAGAGCTTCGGCTGTTCCCAGGCCGCAAAGTGGCCGCCTTTGTCGAGCTTGTTGTAATGGATTAGTTTGGGGTACGCCCGCTCCGCCCAGCTTCTAGGAGCAGGAAAGAGTTCGTCGGGAAACACGCTCACAGCGGTCGGGACAACTACGCCTCTCACGCCGAAGAACGAATAACCCTTGTTTTCCCAATAGAGACGAGCCCCTGAAAGCGCCGTATTCGTCAACCAGGTGAGCGTGATGTTGTCGAGGACGTCGTCTCGCGTGAGGCCCTCGCTGCCTCCGGCAAAGACCCGCGCGATCATCTCGTAGCTGCGCGCGTCGTGATCAAGGAAATACGCCGCGAGGCCGACCGGTGAATCCGCTATTCCATACAGAGTCTGAGGTCTCAATCCCATTTGGAAGCCGTAGCCGATGCCCTTTGCATAGACGAAGCTAAGCCGCTCGTAAGCGAGCTTCTCCTCGGCTGAAAGATTCGCCGGTGCCGGCGCTCCAGAAAAGGCCAGCTTGTCGATGTCGGGAGGAATCACGTTAGCCATGTTGGTGTGAATGCCTAGCAATTCTGCCGGCGCCTGCACGCCCATCAGCTCGGTGATGATTGCACCCCAATCGCCGCCTTGCGCCACGAACTTGTTGTAGCCAAGGCGCTTCATCAATACGGTCCAGGCACGTGCAATGTGTGCGGGGTCCCACCCAGTCTTGGCTGGCTTGCCTGAAAAACCGTACCCCGGCATCGACGGAACCACGATATGGAACGCGTCGGATGCGCTTCCGCCGTGTGCGGTGGGATTGGTTAGCGGATCGATGATCTTCATCTGTTCGGTGACCGAGCCCGGCCAACCGTGCGTAACGATGAGCGGCAACGCATCTTCGTGTTTTGAACGTGCGTGAATGAAGTGAATGTCGAGCCCATCGATTTCGGTGGTGAAGTTCGGCAGGGCGTTCAGTTTCGCCTCGCACTTGCGCCAATCGTAATCCGTCCCCCAATAGCGCGCGAGGTTCTGCATAGTCGCGAGCTGCACGCCTTGTGTGGCATCCACGACCGTTTCTCGTTCAGGCCAATTGGCCGCGTTGATGCGCCTACGCAATTCGGCAAGCTCCGCCTCTGGAACATTTACCTTCGGAAACGGACGAATGGCATCTGCTTGCTCGCTGCTTCGTTGTGTAGCAATGGCTTGGGTCATCGTGTCCTCTTTTTGAGTACTTTTTGAATTTTTGGAATTCCCGGTAAACATGCGGATTCGAGGCTGTATTGGAGTTCTGCCGATGGCAACGTAATCTTGGGGCGGACGGACCAATACTTTTTCGCCATAACGGCTCCTTGCGCAGCGAAAACGCCGTCTGATTTTTGCAGGGAACCGTCGCCCAGTAGGCGCAGCGGAAAGATGCTAGAGGAGACTCGCTAAGACTACGCTCTTGTGAGAGTGTTTGTCGAGGTCTGAATCTCCATTGGCAGCGATTTCGCAAAGGTTGGTGCGGTGAATGGTTAACTGGCTGATTCCAGTGAAATTGGGCTGTGCGACGAACAGTTGCTGAATTGCGCGAAGAAACGAAACGTCAGGATGGCTGCCAAAAGGGCC
>JABCYZ010000057.1 GCA_013289955.1 Acidobacteriota bacterium | reverse complement strand
GCGTCAACCACAGTACTCCTAGTTGCAACTGCCGAGCTTCCCTCTCAGAATTACCTTGGTGGCGGGAGGCTCGTCTCAGCTTTGAGTGAAGATTGAAAATGCCCTGAAGCGTGCTACAAAGGCAAATCCTTGATTCAGTTGTTCATTCAGCTCGTACTTTCAGCGTTCTACAAGAATTCTCGCCGCAGTATGGTGAACGCCATCGACGAAATAGGCTGGAATGTGTGCCTACCTCCTTCGCGGGCAACCCGAAGATGCGTCCCTCACAGGGCGGGGCAAGGCAGCCCAGACTTTCATTTTATGCAGCAGCCCGCCGAATTGGCCCCGCTTGTGCGACCTCGGCGCATGTAGCCGCGCATTGACGGCACGCTTGAGCACACTTCCTCATTGTTTCACCTTCGGATTTCCCGCACTCTGTCGCACAGGCTGAGCATAGCTCGGAACAGATACTGCACACCCGGTGAGCGAATCCGGAGCTGCCCGTAAGTAGGGTTACGCAGGTTCGGCACAATTCAAGACATTCGTTACAAAGCCGGATACAGTCCCTCATCATGATCGGATCCTGGTCCAGAGACTCAGCGCGGCATTGAGAGCACCAGCGCGAGCACTGCAAGCACTCCTCTATACATCGCTCAACTGTTTGATTTGAAATCGTCATCTGGTCCTCCATTCTTTATCGAACTATTGTGTATTCTTGGCGTGTCGACCACTCATTTCGCTTCGGCACGATCTCAGGCCTCGCTGCTTGCACCGAAAAGAAACGCGAGCAATTCGACATTGATTTGCTCGTTCAGCTTCATGTTCATCTCCCTTGTGCGATGAAACCAGGGACTCCTGTTCTCACCACTTCATTGAGTCTCTGCCTGGTCTGAATGCGATTGATTTCGTTCAACGCCTCCTCCGGAAGGGCAGAAATGTCAAAATTCTCTCTCGCGCGAGCCGCGGTTTTGGGTGTGGTAAGCAAAGCCGTGCCGCGCTGAACCGCCCATGCCAGCAGCACCTGTGCCGGCGTCTTTCCAACTCGTGCGGCGATTGCCGAAATGACAGGATCTTCGAGCAGCCCCGGCCTCATTCCGTGACCCAATGGCGCGAAAGCCAAAAACAGAACGCCCTTTTCTTTGCAGAATTCCAGAAGCTCCGTTTCCGGCAGATAGGGATGTGATTCGACCTGAACCACGGCTGGCTTAATTCTTGCAGACTCGTAGATGGGCATCAATTGATTCAAGCTGATGTCCGACAGTCCGATGGCCCGGCACCGGCCGTGGTCCACAAGACTTTCCATTGCTCTCCAGGTGTCGAGCAGAGACACTCCGTTGTCATAGATGACATTGCCGTTTTGATCCCGCGGATCCTGCTCATCGCCCGGTTGAAATGCATAGGGAGTGTGAACGAGGTAGAGATCCAGGTACCTGATACTGAGCCTGTGGAGACTCGCCTCGAAAGCCGGTTCGACACGTTCTGGCCGATGGTTGGAGTTCCACAACTTCGTGGTAACAAAAATGTTCTCTCTCGCGATCCCATTAGCGGCAAGTCCGGCCTGCAACGCCTCCCCTACCTCTCGCTCGTTCCGGTATCGTTCTGCGCAATCGAAGTGTCGAAATCCGGCGTCCAGTGCGTCTCTCGTCGCGGTTCTCGTCAGGGCAGCGTCGGGAATGAGGGTGCCGAAGCCGAGGGCGGGCATGTGGCCGGCTCCGTTGTTGAGCGGCATTCTCGTCAGCCGAAGATCTCGACTTTCAACCATTGGGTTATAACCTTCTTCCGGAAAACCTTCGACTAAAACCCGTGCCACTCAAAGCGGCTTCATCCCGCTCGCCGCGCCGGGAAGCCCTGGCGTGAAGAACCGACGAATCCTTGGACGAGTGCGGCGATTTCGTCTGCGGCGGTGTCTAAGGCGAAGTGGCCGCCATCGACGATGTGGACTTCGGCTTTGGGGACATCGCGGCGATAGGCTTCTGGCTCGGAGGGGTCGAACGAAGACTCATACTTACCCCAGATCACCAGCAGGCGCGGCTGCTTCTCGCGCATCCATGCTTGCCATTTCGGGTAGGAATCGACGTTGGTGCGGTAGTCGTAGAAGAGGTCGCTTTGAATGTCAGCCTGGCCGGGCTGATTTAGAAAATAAAATTCATCGACCCAGAGATCGGGGTCGTGGCGTTCCACGTCGGGATCATTCCCCGCGTGGCGGGCCTTCGTGGCTGCAAGCGACAGGAGATTTGTGCGCAGCGCGCTTTCGTTGGGAGCGCGATCGGCCCAGAAGGCGCGCCGCGTTTTCCAGTTCTCGCCGAGACCGGTGTTGTGTGCTACCGCGTCCTGGACGATGAGCGCTTCGACTCGGTCCGGGTGAGCCAAGATCATGCGAAAGCCGACGGGGCCACCGTAATCCTGCATGTAGAGGGTGAAGTGGGAGAGACCGAGCGCTTCGGTAAACCGATTCATGATGTCGGCGTAGTGATCAAACGTGTAGGCGAATTGTTTCGGATCCGGCCAGTCGCTGTGACCGAAGCCCGGGTAGTCGGGAGCGACAAGGTGATAGCGATCGGAAAGACGGGTGAAGAGAGGGTCGAACATTCGCGAAGAAGACGGCAAACCGTGCAGCAGGAGAATCGTCGGGGCGTCTTTCGGACCAGCCTCCCGGTAGAAAACTGACAGCCCATCGATCTGTGCGGTGCGATAAAAAGTCGGATACTTCACGGTTTGTTCCTCTCTGACTTCTGGACTTGCGCTTTCAGGGCTTGGGCAAGCAGTTGCAACGATGCGAACATGACAGAAATCGTCAGCATCATGCGGCGAGAATGCAAGGACTGAATGCAGTGCGGGGATGCTCTCAGCCCGGCTCCGTACATACTTATGCGGCCACCCCCTCCGCGGATCGAATCTTATGCGGCGAACCGACGTAGGGAAAGGAGGTGAGCAGGTCTGTGTGTGGCCCTACGTTATCTCGCGTCACCTTCCCATTTGTGAGGAGAGGAAGGAAGAAATCCACGACGTCGTCGGTCAGTGCCCGGCCATTGTCCGGGTAGGACGCCGGCCGCGTGGGATCATAGTGGAGCACGTCCGGCAGCAGGATTCCGGCGACCCGCGTTGCTTCCGTCTGCGTGTAACTACCGGTGTGCTCCAGCGCGTGCGCGAATACCGGGATGAAACGGGCATCGTCCGCTGGCTCCGCAGAGAGATAGGCGGCGTTCTGCTCGCCAGCAAGGAAGGGAGTCTGATTTGGCCGCGCACCGCGGTCCGCCTGCATCCATTTCCCGCTTGCGCCGTCCAGCGTACGCGCCCATAGGCCAATCTTTTTAGAGCCGAGGGCCGAGTTGGGTACTTCCAGCACGATGCTGCACACGTCCTTGTCGGCGAAGTAATCGACGCCGGTGAACTGCAGATTGTTTACCGCGCCCAGCGTGTCGAAGAAAAAGGGATCGCTGCGCCAGCCCGCGAAGAAGCGGTAGTCTCCGGTCGAGGTTACATGTGCGTCGCGTGCGGTCGAGACCGGTGCTCCTTCTATGATCGTCTGCCCGCCGTCCCCAGTGCCGGCGGCCTGCGTGCCTTGAACGCGGCGCAATGTTCCGGTCTGGCCTCCGTTCTTGTCTGAGGTGAACCGCATTCGGTATGCGATATCGGCGACGGCATCACCGTCAGTGTCAATCTTCAGTTCGTATAGGGCTTCAGTCAAGAAGGGTTCATCCGTCGTGGGCCCGGCTGGGCTTAAACCCGCGGACGGATGCACGTTCATGATCAGGATCGATTTGCCAACATCCTCCGGCTTGGGGAATGCATACAGGTCAGTAAGATCGAGGCGGGCATCCCCGTGAGGGAAGCCGAAGTCGGGACCGGAGTAATGGTGTGACATATTGCCTTCTCCTTTGTTCTCCGCATACTCAGTACTTCGAAAATCGCTTCAATCTCCACTGGCGTGCCGGAGCGGAAGGCTGGCCACGCATCCGCTGCGATGAGGCATCACACCAGAAACGCGGATGCGAAACAATTGGACGATAGTATCGGCGACACCTTCGTATCGGTCGACGCGGCAAGCGTTCGATGATCTCGCGCTGGAGTCCCCCCAGTTGCCAATCGGGCCAAGGCTGCTACCGTGACCGCTCGCCAATCTCGACTGGTGGCTCTCTGCGGGCTGTCCATTTGTTCTGACTCGTCGAGCCAGTCCTCTGCCGAAAGCCCTGCCTGCTCTGGACCGAACAATTCAGTCACCGCCAGCATGAACGCCGATAACTCGCGCTCCGCCATGTTCACCTGATCTTCGCAAGTCGAATTGCCAAATGATTCTTCCTTGTCCATGGGACATCTCCGTATTTAAGGTGCGTAATGGGTAAAGACGAAGTCACGAGCTTTAACAGGCTCGTGGCAGGGAAAGCAGGTTTTGAGCAGCGCCGCGTCGGCCGGTTTGCCGTCTTTGAATTGAGCAAACCCCCAGCCACCGGTTGCGGCATATTTTTTCGAGTCCTTGACCATAAACTGAACGTTCGTCGCGGCTCCGGGCACGAACGATTGGGCACGGCCAAAGACTTTGTTGTTTTCCTCGGACGGAACGTAACTCCAGGCCAGGCGTGCAATGATTGTGCCGTCCGGGAACGGAAACTTACCCTCCCGGTACGCCTTGATCGCCAGATCGTTGCCCAGAAGGGCGCGAAGATCGTTGAGGTTGCCTTCTTCGTGGGCCACAGAGATCAGCTTCCAGTCGCGGTATCCGGGAGGGATCTTGATTCCGAATATCGGATCAGCATCTTCATCGGAGCGCCCAGACGCGTGCGCCATGTAGACGACCACACCGGTCATCGCTACAACTGCAACCAACAAGTAAGCTAACCCTTTCATGCGGTGCGCTCCCTTCCAAAATGCTCATTTGTCGCGTCTACCTATGGCGACCCCGGATCACCTGGTTCACCCAACCGACACCGAGGACGACCCATGCCGGGGAGCGATCGAAATAGGAACCTAAGCGGCTACCCGACACGTGCAAGCGTGAGGGTGTACCAACCGCGACAGTCTTTCCATGCCCCTCTGATCTCAAAACCGACATCTCTGAGAAGCGTTCGAATGCTCCTGTCTGTAAACTTGTAACTATTCTCGGTGTGAATGGTTTCGCCTTGTGTGAAGTGAAGATCAAGGTCCGCGTGCTCGATACTTATGCCCTGCTCTTGCACGCTCTCGAGGTGCATCTCGATCCGAGACTCAACGGAATTCCAAAGCGCGCGATGACGGAAGCATGCGGGGTCAAAGTCGGCTCCTAGTTCTCTATTGAGGCGATCCAGGATGTTCAGGTTGAAAGCCGCAGTGATTCCTTCGCGGTCGTCATATGCAGCCAGAAGAGTGGGTTCGTCTTTCACCATGTCTGTACCGAGCAACAGCGCGTCTCCGATTCGCAGCTGAGTACCGAGATTTCGCAGGATGAGTCGCGCTTCCTCAGGTGAAAAATTACCGATACTCGTGCCGATGTAGAGTGCGAGTGTGGTGCCGTCAAAGGGTTCGAGTTGGAGCGGGTGAGTTACATAATTCCGGACGATGGGCCGGATGCGCACTTCCGGCAACGCGCATGCAACGTTTTGGCACGCCAACTCAAGAGCGTCGGGGCAGACATCAACTGGCACATAGGCGACATCGTCCGAAATGCGCGAAGCGGCTTCGAGCAGAATGCAGGTCTTCGAGGCCGTGCCGGCTCCCAACTCAACAAGACGCAATGGCGACGATCTGTCGCCGTGAGCTGCGGCAATGATCGCATCTGCGTATCCCGCCAGGATGGCCCTTTCTGTGCGGGTGGGGTAGTACTCGGGAAGCGCCGTAATGCGCTCGAAGAGGCGCGAGCCCTCCGCATCGTAGAACATCCAGGGTGAGAGCGAGCGTGGCCGCGTGATCAAGCCGCGCCGCACTTCGCGAGTTAGAGCTTCGCGAGTGAGTGCTTCGCGCTCATCCGCCGTTGCAAAATGTCCGATGTCAACTGTCTGAACGTAGGTTGCCATTTTAACGAATCCTTTCAGCGTGCTAAGCGAATCCCGGAGAACTGCCATCTGGTTGCCGGTGGAAAGAAATTTCGATAGGTCGCCCGAATGTGACTCGCAGGAGTGACGCACGATCCCCCGCGGAGAATCATTTGGCCGGACATGAACTTGCCGTTGTATTCGCCGAGCGCACCAGGCAGCGGCTTGTATCCCGGATAACCGGTATAGGCGCTCGCCGTCCATTCCCAGCAATCGCCAAACAGTTGCTCAACCCCTGCACCTCGGGCTGCAGCAGGATGGAGTCTTCCAGTCTCGAGCAGGTTTCCCTCGACCGTTGTCTGCCTCGCAACGTATTCCCATTCCGCCTCAGTCGGAAGCCGGCAACCTTCCCAACGTGCAAATGCATCAGCTTCGAAGCAACTGATGTGGCACACGGGCGTATCAACTAGGGCCGAAAGCCCGTGCCAACCCGTCAGTGTGAACACGCGCCATCCGGTCTTATCGCCAGCATCACGCCGCCAGTACAGAGGCGCCTGCCAGGCCGCGCGCTTCACGTTATCCCAGCCTTCGGAAAGCCAGAGTTCAGGGCGCGCGTATGCGTCATCCGATATGAATTCCAGGTATTCGCGGCAGGTGACTTTGCGGTTTGCGATCTCGAATGGTTCTAAGAAGACGTTGTGGCGGGGAGTTTCGTTATCAAAGCAAAAATCGAGAGGATCCTCTGCTCGAAGCGGATAGCCAATTTCCACCAATCCGCCGTCAAAGCTGCGCCATGTCGGTTTGGTAACTGGAGAATCCACTTCTTCTGAAAGGGAGCCCGCCATATACGGGGGAAACAGTGGATTGGAAAAGAAGGCGTGCTTAATGTCCGTTAGGGCCAGCTCCTGGTGTTGCTGCTCGTGATTCACACCCAACACGATACGTCGGGTCGCTTCCTCATCGGCGCCGCTCGCAAGAAATCGGTCCATCTCCTGGTCAACATGTTCGCGGAACGCGAGAACTTCATCGAGCGAAGGCCGTGAGAAGACCGAGCGCAGGCTCTTCTCCGGAATTTCCTGGCCGAGCGCGTTGTAATAGCTATTGAAAAGCCAACGGAACTCTTCCCGCAGGGGTTTGTAATCTTTAAGTAAGGGACGCAGCACGAACGTCTCGAAAAACCACGTCGTATGAGCCTGGTGCCATTTCATGGGGCTGGCTTCAGGACACGACTGCACCATCTGATCTTCGGCGGAACAGCTCGCGGCGAGGGCACTCGTCGCCGACCGCACGGCTTTGTACTTGGACCGGATTGCGCTATCGCGCAGGTCGCTTCCAACTCCGCAGCCATCAGCTTGTATCGCTTCTACTTCGCCTGGCGCTGCGGTAACAACGGTTTGAGCCATAGTGTGCTCCTGAGAACTTTTCATTCTGCGCATACCGAATCTGATTCGTCCGCGCTCAATGCATAAAAACAGAGGCGTCAAAATGAGGCAATTGGACGATGGTATTGGGGATACGTTGGTATTAGCTCTTAAAGTCCTGGGCGACGCGATACCAAGTAACGTCAACTCGACCTCAGTACTGCCGACGCTGCTATCGTTACAGGCCCTGACGTTCCCAGATCGGCGTCCTGTCGCGATATGGAAACAGACTCGGGCGCACTTCATTCCGCGAGGCCCAATACAAAGGTGTCGCCGATACCATCATCCAATTGATTCGCCGCAGCCCTTCGGGTGTAATCGCCGAATCGCGGGCGGTGCTAGAGAAAGGACGGTAGAGACATGCCGGAAGCAACTTGGAAGCCTCACGAGAAACATGGGCGGCTCACGACGCAGAGCGACTTGCCCGACAGCGTCTACGCATTTCCGAAGCAGCGTAACGAACCACTGACCGACGCACAGCATGTCCGTAATGCGGTCGCGCGTTTTGATCAAGTCATCGACGTTTCCGATGCCGATCGCGCGTTGGCCTTCGCCAACATCGAGAAAGCCGCAAGCTACTACGACGTCAACCTCGCGGAAACGTCGTGGCGCGAACTGGGCATTCACCCTCAACAGAAAGCGGTGACTCGTTGAATGTATCGTGAGGTGAGGCTCAATTCGTTTGTGGCAACTCGCCTCACGCCAGTTCACGTAGAAGGATGACGGTGAGAGTTATGCCGAGAGATAAATCTATTCGATCCGGTTGGCGATGCGATAGGTGCGGCGAACTTGTGCCCGATCTGCAGGGAGGCTGGGTGGAGTGGCTTGCGGCAGAGGATACCAGGGGAAAACCAAAAGTAAGCGGTTTACGGTTAGTGCACCGGCGCAACACCGGCGCAAGATCACCAGGGCCATACGGATGTCGTTACAATCCGCGAGACGAATTCAGAAAAAACCGGGCCATCGTAGAGGGATTGGCTCTTGACCGGTTCGCGGGTCCCGACGGGCTTATGCTGCTGCTTTCGATGATTGCTGAACGTGAACTTCCGCCGCAAGAACTGATCGAACTCGCCAAGCGAGTGCAGATTCCGGGTTACGAAGCAGTGTACGAAATGGTTCATGATGCCGTAAGCGAAGGAGTGATCACGCCTTCCATCTCGGCAGGTTTTTACCTGCAGTGCGAAATCTGGGAGGTGCTGGAGTGGGCCAAGTACCGAACGTCAGCGAAGACGCGCCAACTGGAGTCGGCCTCTTGGGGGGCCTGTGTGGCCGGAAACTCAAAATAGAAAGGCCATTAAAAGATTCAATTGAGGAGACTAGCATGGCAGTCACCACGGAAATCGCGCCGAATATTTATCGCATCTCGGTCTTTGCGCAATCGGGCAATTTGCAGTTCAACCATTTTCTGGTGAAAGACGATGAACCGCTGCTGTTCCACACCGGGCTGCGCGGAATGCACTCGGAAATTCGCGAGGCCGTCTCCAAGCTCATCCGCCTTTCCGAGTTGCGCCACATCAGCTTCAGCCATTTTGAGTCAGACGAGTGCGGGTCGCTCAATGAATGGCTCGCCGCAGCGCCCAAGGCCGATGTGATCTGTAGCCAAGTTGGCGCCCTCGTGTGCGTGAACGACTTCATCGGCCGGGAGTCACGCGCGCTCACCGACGGCGGAACCTTCGAGACGGGGAAGTACCGCTTTCGCTATTGCCGGACTCCCCATCTGCCCCACGGCTGGGATGCTGGCGTTCTCTTTGAAGAAACGCAGAGAACACTGCTCTGTTCGGACCTGTTTCATCAGAACGGGGACGTCGAACCGCTCAGCTCTGCCGATGTCGTGGGCCGCTCGCGTCAGGCGATGAAGGAATATCAGGCGGGCATCCTCGCGGAGTATGTGCCCTACACACCACACACCGCGCAGAACTTGAAAAAGCTCGCCGAACTAAATCCCAAGACGCTCGCCATCATGCACGGCTCCAGTTTTACAGGTGACTGCGCCCGAGCGCTCGACGACCTCAATGTGATGTTACGCGAGGTGTTTGGCACGCAGGACTAGAGA
>JABCYZ010000056.1 GCA_013289955.1 Acidobacteriota bacterium | reverse complement strand
CCTGCGAGAGATTCCGAGGCCATGCATTTCACCCAAGCGCAGGGCTTTGAGGATCACCATGTCCAGCGTCCCTTGCAAAAGATTGGTTTGTTCCGGACTCAAGACGCTCTCCTGTAGAGATTCTACTTGAAGATTAGGCCTTCCCCTGTAGAATGTCAACGGGTCGCAGATCGAATATACGGAAATGACGGGGTCCGATCACTCCGTCATAAGCGCACGCTTCAAACCTCCTGCTGACGCTTTTATCCAAAGTCGATAACCGAATTAGATATGCTAAATTATATCATTCCTTCGTTGCAATATAACTCCGCATATCGATTGCTTTTTGGTTTCGATATGCTGTATTATATCAAGTATGAAGAAGAATATAACAACGCATATCAAACCGTTGCGTCTGGACGGCCTCCCTGCCGAGATGAGGCGAGCCCTGAGGGAAGCGCGCGAGAAGCGCGATTGGAGCCAGAGGGAACTGGGAAGCCGTCTCGGCCTGCCGCAGATGCACATCTCCGGCATCGAGTCGGGGAAGATCGTGCCCCGGTACGACACGCTTCTCGAGCTTGTCCGCGTGCTGGATCGCGACCTTCTCATGGTGCCCCGCGCCCTCGTGCCCGTAGTGCAGTCGCTCGTGCGCGACCACATGAAGGATCAATCGGGCGAAGGCGAGGAACGCTCTCTCTATGCCGGCGACGGCGACCGCGACGAAGACACCACGCAGGAGCCGCGCGATGAAGTTTGATCCGAAAAAACTGAACGCCCTTTCCGTGCAATTGCACGGGCGGCAGATCGGAATCATCACCCGCCTTGCGGGCGACCGCCAGCTTTTTGGGTTCGAGCAGGACTATATAGATGACCGGCAGCGCCCGACTTTGAGCCTTTCCTTCAAAGGCAGCACGGGCGGGCTCGTGACAAACATCCGCCCGGTCGGGCGCCGTGTGCCGGCCTTCTTCTCGAACCTTCTGCCCGAAGGACATTTGCGCGAGTACCTCGCCGAGCGCGCGAACGTCAGTCCCGAGCGCGAGTTCTTTCTCCTTGCCGTCCTCGGCGCCGATCTTCCCGGCGCGCTTGTCGTTGCGCCGCTTGAGGGCCAGGCGCAACCGCCCGAGGCTCATCATGATCAGAACGAGGAGCAACACGAAGACGGTCATGGCCATGGCGGCGAAGAGCCGTTGCGCTTTTCCCTTGCCGGGGTGCAGTTGAAATTCTCAGCTGTCATGGAAGCTTCCGGCGGCCTGACCATTCCGGTGGATGGCACGGGAGGATCGTGGATCGTCAAGCTGCCTTCCGCCATCTACAGGGCCCTTCCCGAGAATGAATTCGCCATGCTGGAACTGGCCCGGCGCGTTGGCATCTGCGTCCCTGACAACAAACTCGTTGATATCCCAAGCATTAAAGGACTGCCCGAACAGGCCCATACAGTGGAAGGGAAGGCGCTCGCCGTCAAGCGCTTCGATCGCATTCCCAACGGAGCGCCCGTTCACATGGAGGATTTCGCGCAAGTCTTCGGGCAATATCCGAACCACAAGTACAAATTCCACAGCTACGCGAATATCGCCGCCGTCCTGTGGGCGGAGAGCGGCGAGGAATCCACTTATGAATTCGTGCGGAGGCTCGTGTTCTCCGTGCTGATCGGCAATGGCGACATGCATCTCAAGAACTGGTCGCTGCTGTACCCCGACCGGCGCAAGCCCGTGCTCTCGCCGGGCTACGATTTTGTCGCCACGCTGCCTTATATCCCGAACGACACGCTCGGCTTGAGTTTCGGCGACAGCCGCAGCCTTTCCGAAATCACGCCCGACCAGATGCGGCGTTTTGCCGACACCGCGAGAATTCCGGCAAGCCCGCTCTGGCAGATCGCGGTCGAGACGGCAGAGCGCACCACGGCTGCGTGGAAAACCCTCGAACAGGCCGACATGCTCCCCAAGGACCTGCGAGCCTCCATCGAGAAGCAGATCATGGCCGTCGCCGCCACGGTGAAGTGACGGCGTGTCCGGCGCCCGCCGGACCGGGCTCTATGCCGCGCGCGTCGCCGAGACTCCCCGTCTCGCCATCCGGTAACGATCGCTGCCTGGTGCTGCACTAGGAGCTCGTTTTTTGGTGGTATCAGATTGGCAGTTATCCGGGCCGTGAGGTATGGGCAAGCAACTTTTGGAAGATGTTGATTACCGGCAAGACTAAGTGAAAAGATTTGGATTCGGTATCGTGCTTCCAGAATCGATATTTGGGCTACAAATTCTGGAGACAACAACGGCATAATGAGTAACCCAATGAAAATAAGGGAGAAAGTGGTAGGGGCGAAAGGATTTGAACCTTCGACCTCCTGATCCCGAACCATGAACACTCAATCCAATAACGCTTTTTCTTGGCTTCACTTACAGGACAAACATGAGCGCTACGTGAACCACATCTTGCGAAAGATGGTCGTGACTCGGGGCGTAGCATTTTGGCATTACAATGAAATTGCTTCCGCAGCGAAACAGGGCCGTTTTCTGCGTTCGGGCAAGTCGTCATCACAGCTCAGTCATACATAAAGGACCACCGGATGACAATGATAGACGCCAATATTATTCCTCTCGAGTTCTGGCAGGACCCTCAAGGCGATGTCCTCCTCATTTACGGTGAACACGAGTGTTCGGTGTACTTTAACTGCTGGGCTAGTGCGGGCATCGATGCCGACTTTATCGGAAAGCTTTCCTTCGACGGCGCATCCGCCGTCCGTAGTTTTGCCCGCGAGTTTATTCCCTACCAAGCCAAGCACGACGGTCAAAAGTCCTGCATCCTGCAGGTTCCTGACTCTGACCTCGCTAGAAACCGTGTTGAGTATAGGAAGCGACATTATCCGGAACACCTGATAAGCGAACAAGCAAACTTCGTGGTTGTCGGTCACGATATTTACCACGAGATTCTCGCCAGTAAGTTCGCCGCGACAACCATTCCCAAGTCCGAAGTCACAGATGCGAGATTACGTAGTCTTTTCAGCGATATGTGAAGCACAGGGTTCAGGAATCGAGGGGGCATTTCCAAAGCCTCGCACCTGGCAGCGTGAGCTTGTTTCCAGCGATCGGGAAGCCAGGTGTCAATGTCGTTAGCCGGCCTCGAGGGAAGATTCCTGAGCAGTTGCATGAAATAGAGTTGCGGATCCATCTCGTGCCGGCGGCAGCTGCTGCTGGTCAAGCTGTGCCCCGGGCTGTGGCTGTGGATGACCGGGTTGCGGAAATATTGCGTCTGCCTTGTAACGAACTTCGGTTTTAAACGCTGCACTTATGCCAGTGACGAGCCGACCGATCCCCCGCAGTCTGCCCTCTTCGCCTGGTTTTGGCTCTCTTGGGAGTCTAGGTGGCGGCAAGAAAAGCGAACATGACATTTAACCTATCAACGCGCGGATTTTGGCCCGCACTTCCGACAGCTCTGCCGGCGATATTGTCCCTTTGCGCCGAGCCCGTCTCTTCCGCCAATCGAGACTCTTCACCTGATCCGCCAGCACCGCGCTCGGACTGCCGCCGGTAACAAGCACCTCGAACGGATAGTTCTTGATCTGTGTCGTCATAGGGCAACAGACCATCAGACTCGTCTTCGCGTTGTAGGCGGCTGGGCTCAGCACAACCGCTGGCCGGTGTCCGGCTTGCTCATGTCCCGCTTGCGGACTGAAACTGATCCAAACGATGTCGCCAGCGTCTGGCACATAGGACCGTGCCATTTACCATACCTCTTTGCCAACAGGACCGCCGAAAGCGACCTCCGCATGAAGATTCTCGGGAGTGATCCCCTTCACAAGCTCGGCCAAATCATATTCCTTGCGCCTCACTGGTTCGATGACAATGCGTCCCGATTCCTCACGCACGTCAACGGGCTCATCGAGATCCAAATGAGCCGCCTGCAAAACGGCGACCGGAATCCGCACCGAAGCGCTGTTTCCCCATTTCTTAACCACGGCCCTCATGTCGCATGATCTCCCTGTAACTACTTTGTATCAACATGATGCCCAAATATTCTTAGCGTGTCAACATTGTTGCTACGGGGCTTCATTCAAGGAAAAATGATATTGCGTTTGGGCTCTGGAACCCAGTGGGCTCTGGTGTACCGACTACAAAGGCGAGCCCTTGCTGGGAAATCACCAATACTGCTATCCGCTAACGGCCACGGATCACGCCAGCCGTTTTATCCTGACTTGTGAGGTGCTTTCCTCCATCCGCAGCGCTTCGACCGTGGGGAACGCCTATTGGCAAGTCTTCCAGCGCCGCGAGTTTTTCTTCAAGCTCCTTGGGGCGCCATCCTGCCGCGACCCATTCCGCGTATTGCTCTTCATCATCTGGCGGAGGGCGCGGAACGATAAGCCGATCGAAAAGCACTGTTTCTGCGACGAACGCGCGTTGGCGCAAATGGTCGTCCACTGCGAAGGTGCCCCAGAGTTCATCGTTGACCGACATGGTGCCCTTCCGGTTTTCGATAGAATCTCTTCAGAGAGTGCCGTCGACAGATCATTCGTATCGGCGGAAACACAATTTGATGAAGTATGTATTGGTGCGAGTCGGACGATGAGACGTGGGGCCGGGCAAATCCGCTAACACCCGATGGCGGGAATGTCCGGGCTAGAAATCTGGCGCCGATTGCAGCAGATCGGTGGCTACTCTTCCTTTATAGGTGCACTCCGGAACAGATGCTTCGTCCAAATCGCCGCCATCATTCGACCGAATTCCAATGCCGTCAACGCGGCAAGCGCACATAATCACCTGTCAGTCGCTCCAAACGTGCTCCAAACTTTCCGAAGAATCGGTTTCGCTTCGGTGGCGCAACTCGAGTCGAACCTCTTGAATAACCACGGACGCGTCCGAATCCAGCGCTCCTGCTCACGAGGCAGATGCGTCCCAGTATCTGACACCCCTGTTCAAGTCGTTTGACAACTGTTAGACACGTTGGACAAGTTTCAATCTCCGAGGCCACACCGACACGGTGATAAGCATCGCGTTCAGCCCGGACGGCCGCACCTTGGCATCCGGCGGTCAGTGAAAGTGGTCGGGGCGAAAGGATTTGAACCTTCGACCTCCTGGTCCCGAACCAGATTCCGAGGCTTATTGAAATCTTCGAAATTCTGTTGTTCTGAAGTGATTGATAATGAACCTGTTGCACCGCGCTTTGGGAAAACCAATTGAAATGTGTAGACCTCGAGTGTAACTCCAGCCACAAAATCATCTACGTAGCGGAGTTTCCTCTCAGGTTTGGCGCACACTTTTTAAACGGACTATCTGCAGTTTATCAAGGTACGTGGACGAGGGAAAAAACCGGGGCTTAGCAAGTGATTTCCTAGAACTGGACTTCTGACCCGCGTCGTTGAAACATGGCGTCATAGCTTCCATGTGGCCTGTTACTCGATAGAATCGATTGTTCGACTGGAGTTCACTCTACAGCAGACTCGGAACGAATGAGAATCGGCGCCGTGTTTTGGGCTAATTTTGCAATCCTTCTGGAAAGAACAGCGGTGACGGCCTCGCCCTTTCGTGTGCGGCTCACTCCTGCGCGGGTTCCAGTGTGAACGACACAAATGTTCGCCCCGCATCCGCCAACTTCACGCGCCACACAATCGCCTCGGTCACCGCGCCCGGATCCAGGCATAAAAAACCTCCCATAGCGTGCGAGTAATCGAACTCCACCCGATCACGCACGTTCCCATTGCTAGCATTCAGAATCCGCGGCGCAGTGTTTTCTCCAGACACCCGTACGCGAATTTGCAGCGGTCCACAGATTGCGCTCCCGGAAATATTCTTGAACCTCACAGGAATTTCCTCGATTCCTGTGAGCGCATCGAAGCGACTGGGATCGAAAACCGCCTCCAGCCTTTTCCCTAGCGCCCCACCTGCTCGGCTCGCGCCGGTCGCCGCCTCGACGGCGTTTTCTTCGCTGCTCCCTCCTACCCGTATGGCAGCCGTCCACGCCTGAAAGCTTCCTGTCCGCGTGTCGCTCCAGAAGGGATGAAACATCCCACCTTCATCGGCCACCAATCCCATGTAATCGCCACCGTTCGGATGGCTGTTGCTACTGGCAATCATCGCGAACTGGATCTCACCCTTCGCATTGATGCTCGGCGAATCAATGGTGGCACGCAGCACATCTCCGCCTGCCCAGCCAATTCGCGACGCTTCAGACGATACTGCCATCGCAGGCAGAAATGTATCGCCTCCATCAAGTGAAGCCGTAAAATATTCCCGATAGCTCTCCCCTCTCGCCGCGTCCCGCGTATCGAACCAACTCATTCCGACCACGCCGTCGCCATTAACAGCAATCTGCGGCTGGTATTGATTGGCATACGGAGTGGCGCCTTCAACCGGCGCGATTATCTTGGCTTCGGACCAACTTGCTCCACGGTCTTTTGAATACGAGAGCTTCAGCAGGTACCTGCTGTCCAGGGCTTCCGCCGCCAGCATGTAAATCCGGTCCCGGAATTTTGCGCTGCGTTTGTCCACAGCGAATACAACGTACGCATAGGGGCTTGGAGCGTGCACATAGGGATTGAGTATTTGGGTCCCGATCTTCGCGGGTGCCGAGAAGGTCGCCCCGCCGTCTCTGCTCATCACTGAATACACGTCGAATTCCGGCTTCGTTCGTTCCTCCAATTGCTTTGGCTCGAAGACGTAGTAGGGCACAAACAGCGACCCGTCCGAGAACACCAGCGGATTCAAAGTCTGCATACCCATTTTTTGGGACCCGGCCACGACTTTTGTTGGTCCTGCGGTCTGCGCGCCATGCTTGCGGCCCACAAAGAGTCCAATATTCCAAGCCGCAGCCGGAAACCTGCACAAGCAGGTGGTATAAATCGTTCCATCGGCGCCCATCGCGACCTGGTCGTGGTCCGGCCCGTGTCCTGCGCCGTAGCTGTCCATCTTCTGCCAACTTATTCCGCCATCGTCGGACCGTAGCAATGTAATCACGAACTGCTTGCGCCCGCCTTCCGCCGCAATTTGTCCCAGCATGCTGAAATACGCCGTCCCGTCAAGAGCAAATGCCACTTGGGCGTTTCCCGACCCGTCCGCCGGCAGCTGCGGCAAATCGACCATCACCCACGTGTTGCCGCCATCCATGCTGGTGTAGACCATGCACTTGTCTCGCACCGGGGTGCTTACAATGGCCGACCCGATCAAGTTGCGCGAATTCTTCGGATTAGCCGCGATCATCAGCTCGACATTGGGATAGCCCGACTCCCGGCTTACCATCACATTTGGCCCGACCAGGATCGGTCCATGCGCTTGCGCTGCCCGACTTACGCTGGCAAAAACCGCCATGCATGCCGGTAAGCAGCAAAGTATCCAGCCCGCTCTGCGTAGCATTCGCATCATGCCTCCAACTCTGCGCCGCCGGCAGCTTTCAGCCGGTGCTCGTGCCGCCAAGACCCTTAAGACCCTTCGCCATAAGTGCTATGGACGCCTATCTGCTAACCTAGTTAGCAGTTCGTCGGTCGGTTGCGGTCGTAATTTTTGCGCTGAAGTCCCTTCCTGGGCTACCGGCAAAATACATGCACAAAGTTGCGCGCTATTCCGCCTACTAATGGCAAGGTCGCGGCGGCAGCAAGAGCCACCGAAATAAGCACTCCCGCTCCGCGGCATGCCTTCTTCGGATCCTCGGCGCCAACCAGCAGAGCGACTCGTTCCCGGAGATTTTCCCTGCTCGCCAACCCCGCGAGCAGTGGACGGTCCCTTCGCGACCGCGCCACCGCGACCAGCGCTGAAGCCAGCGTCACCGAGCACACCTCGCGTATGGCTTCCCCGTCCGCTGCAAACTCGCTAGCCCTCTTGTACGCGTCGAACGCGCTTCGCACGGGCGCAAATGTCGCGCCGCTTAAGAACCATAGCCCCGCCGCCCAGCAAGTCTCGCGTCCCCGGCAATGTGCCCGTTCATGCATAAGCGCTGCTCGTAACTCCTCCCATGAGAGGCTTTCCAGCGTTCCCCGCGAAATCACCACGACTGGCTTCCAGATTCCTGTCACGACACATACCGAGAACTGGCTCGGTAACACGCGTAGCCGAATTCCAAGCTCGGTAGCCAACTTGGCATTCCGTTCCGATGGCGCTTCCGTTATTTCTAGTAGTCGCTGGCAACTCGCGAACTGCCGTCCGAACGCGAACATCCTGCTTAGTAGCACTCCGGCAAAAACAGCAAACAATCCATAGCAATGCAAAATGCAAAGCAGCATCGGGCCGGGACGGGCGTGTGCCGAACGAAAGACGGTCGGCCCAAGCCCAAGGAATACGATTCCCGGCATCGCAGCTGCTGCCCGCGCAAACCAGACTTGAACCCGTGAAACCGGCACGGCCGCACCAAGAAAATACACTGCCGTCCGCACCAACATCGCAGCTGCCAGGGGAACCAGCACGAAAGTCAGCAAGTCCATGCCTTGTCCTGCCGCCATTGCGTTGATGTCGGAACGCAGCCAACTACTCATTCGTTATCCTCGCCTTCCTCTCGGCAATCAGCTTCTCTAATTCCTCGATGCTTTGCCGATCCGTCGCCAAACTCTCGACCAAGTGCGCCATTAGCGGAGCTCGGTAATCTCCAGCCATCGATTTCACAACCTGGTTTACTACCCGCTCCCGGAATTGCTCCCGTGTTTCAACCGCCGCAAAGAGGTGATTTCGCCCTTCTTTCGTTCGTCGCAGATATTTTTTCGCCGTAAGATTCGCCAAGACCGCCCGCACCGTAGAGTAGCTCAGTTCGGCGCGCCGCAAATCCAAAGCGGCTTTCACCGCCGCAACAGACAGCGGCTCATTTGCCGCCCACAACACCTCCATAATCCGACTCTCCAGTGGCCCCAGCGGCGACGGCGCCGACCTCAGAAACAGTCTCCGTATCTTCATGTGCTATGCAGCTTAGCATTAAGCCGTCGGTTGCGCAATTTCAATCACGCCCCCTCACCCGACTCGCCAGGCCGCATGGAACCGAAAGCGCTAGATAGTGGTCTCGTCACAGCCGTATTTTTCACTTATCTGTGACAGCAATAGTTATGATGTTCGATCTGACAGACCCACGTCCAAGTTCAGGGGGTATCGCGCGGCTCGCCTGGATCGTGTACTTGTCTGGATGACTCAGCTCGTAGGCTTCGTCGATGAATATCACGTCAGTGAAAGATTCGGATGGTTTTAGCGCTCTGATCTGATTCTTACCAAACGCAACCCTGAATCCGCTGCCGCATTTCAGTTCGCTCTTGAAGCTCGTTTCGGGCACCGGGCGGCCGCTGCCATCGCGAATGTCCAGTTGATAGTCGCATAACCGATTTCTGTCCCAAAAAGTGATTCCGCTGGCCGAGGTGTTTGTCAAAGTGAGCTTGAGTTCCACATGCGACCCGAGCTTAACTGTCGGTCCATAAAGCTGGTCCTGTATCGTTAGTGAGAACGGGCTTTGGGCTGCTCCCGCGCATACAGCCGCAACTAAGGCTAGGCACGCCAAGGCGCGCAGGACATAGGAGACGAACATCGTGAACCTCCTTGCAACGAAGAACGCTACGGTCATTGTAATGTACAAGTGGCGCCGGTAAATGGAACTACGCTGGTCCAGGCCGGGTACGTCGTGCCACTCTGAAAAGCAGTTGCACTGCCTGAGCCCGACGACAAGCTCCACGTTTGGCTCGATGTGTTGTAGGTGGCCGCCCCCGCCCATTGCCAGGTAAAGGGGCCGAGTGGAACGTAAATCGAGTTGGCAAGACCAGGACTCCACAGCAAGTACATCGTAGCGGAAAAGGGATTGTCGTTTACAGCCGTGACCCCCGCGACGGTCGTACCATATGATGTTAGTAGATTAAACTGGGGGTTATCGTCTCCTGAACTTCCACCGTAAGTTCGAAAGTTATTTGGAAGCCCTAAGTTGTAGTGCAGTGCTTCTGGATTGGAATTGATTTCTCGTTCGCGAGAGCCATAAGGTGCCACCCATGAGGCTCAATTTATTTCTTATTGCCGCCTTTTGCCGCCTCGCTGAACCGCTAAGTCATTGTGAGCAAATGGGATGATTGGTAGGGGCGGTGGGGATCGAACTAAAAGCGATGTTAAAGACGCGTAAGTTGCTGATTCCCCGAACAGCCAAAAGCGAGCAAATAGGTCAAACAGCGAGAGCCAGGTACACGCGGGGTACACGGACGCTCCTTGACTTTCAGAAGCAATTAGCGTGGCTGAGAGAAATGGAGAACACAGCTGAGAGCGAGCGCAGACGCGGGAGTACCTGCTTTGCAAGAACGTGTGATCCAAGCGTGTATCTGGTCGGCCAAATTTACAGGAATAGACCCTGACGGTTTTTTGTCGAGCGCGGAGCGGTGGGGTCCGGAAAGTCTGCCGAGAATTCAGTCTGGCGAATGATCGGAGTCGGCTATTTGGCCGCTCCACCGCCTCCTCCCCCGAACACACTTTGTACAAAGCCTGTCAAATTCAAGGTGAGGCCCAAAAAGAAGCCCTTCTGGAATTTCGATACTGTACATAACGAAAACTCCATCCAGCGGTTTCCCGTCAAGAGGATGCCCCACATTTAGTTGAAAGTTGAGAACAAGAAGCAGCGGCTCTCGCCCGAACTCGGATAGAGTTCGGGTTGCGAATCCCTTTTAAAGGAGAGAGCCGCCGTGAGAAAGAAATACCAGAGG
>JABCYZ010000055.1 GCA_013289955.1 Acidobacteriota bacterium | reverse complement strand
CGAAGCTCTCGCGCCACTACAGTAGTCTGGTCGTAATTGCGAAGCGGGAGGGGAGTCTAATTTCCCTCCCGCTTTCGTTTTTCCACAAGGAATCGCAGCAGGGAATTGCAGTAGCGAAGTGCAGCACTAAAGTGCGGCTAGTGAAGTCAAGCAAACGAACGGGAGCCTCAACGGATCTGCTCATGCGCGCCTTACCACAAACCGCTCAACAAAAGCAGCACCAACACCGCCAGCGCGGTTTTTCGCTCATCGAATTGCTCATCGTCGTGGCCATCATCCTGATCATCGCCGCCATCGCCATCCCCAATCTTCTGCATGCCAAGATCGCCGCCAATGAAGCCGCCGCTGCAGAAGTGGTTCGCACCATCACCACCGCCACGGTCACGTATAGTTCCACCTACGGAAATGGTTATCCCGCCGCGCTCGCCAATCTCGGCGGTCCTGCAGGCGGTGTTTCTACATGCGATCTGTCCGTGCTCATGGACAACATCATCGCCGGCCCTCCAAGTCAGAAGAGCGGTTATGCCTTCGCCTATACGCCCGTTGGCACGCCCGTAACCGCGGTGCCAGGTTGCTCGGCCCCAGGTTCGAACGCCTACCTGGTCACTGCCACCCCTATCTCAGAATCCATCACCGGCATTCGCAGCTTCTGCAGCGACGAGCCCGGCACGCTGCACTACGACACCACCGGCACCACCGCCGGCAGCCAGAATGCCTGCGAAACTTTGCCCGCCCTGCAGTAGTCCCTTCGACCGTCCCTGCAATTTACGCCTGTCCTGGTTCACAACTCCCCGCGCGTTTCTAGCATCCTGCTTCGCTTCCATTCTTCGCCCTTCGCCTCGGTACCTTCGCTTTCGCCCCGTTCGCCTTGCCTAAATCGACTGTTTCTGTCGCGGACACTGGTCAAAAATAGTCACCTTTTACGGCCATCTCCGTCTGTTGTATAGTCGCAGCTTGTACCACACTGGGACAACGCGCCGTATCTCCCAGCGCATCATAGTGATGCGTCAGTGTGTTCCAAAAGTAAACTGAGTGCACCGATTTGGAACGGTCCTTGCTTCTATCGCTGGCGTACCCCGCCAGGGCGTACGAGAGAAAATTGCGACATTCGCTTTAAGGAGAAACAATGAATAAGAAACAGAAGGGCTTCTCACTCATCGAGTTGCTGATCGTCGTGGCGATCATTTTGATCATCGCGGCTATCGCAATTCCGAACCTGCTCCGCGCCCGCATGGCGGCCAATGAGTCGTCCGCTGTGGGTTCAGTCCGCACGATCAATACCGCCGAGATCAGCTACTTCACGACCTACGGCGTCGGGTTTGCGCCCTTGGCCTCGCTTGGCGGCGCGACACCTTGCGCGGCTGCCTTGGGCCAAGGTTGCTTGATCGACAACACGCTGGCGCTCGGCACCAAGAGCGGCTACACCATCGACACCCCGGGTGTGGCTGCTGGTACCGCAAGCAACCCGACCGTAGCCTACACCGTTACGGCGGTGCCGGTTGCAATCGGACAGTCTGGACAGCGCGGTTTCTTCAGCGATCAGTCGGGTGTAATCCGCTACAACCTGACCGGCGCAGCGCCGACCGTTGCCGACCTGCCCCTCCAGTAGTCGGAAGAGCATCATGAACGGCTGTGAAGGAGGAGGCCCAAAGCCTCCTCCTTTTTTTTAAGGGCTCTGGAAATACATCAAACCGGGCTAGTCGGACTTAGACGCAGATGTCGGGAGAGAGATCATGTTGAAGCGCGCACAATCCGGGCTTCAGAAACAAAGGGGCGAAGCGGGATTCTCGCTGATCGAGCTGCTGATCGTGGTGGCAATCATTCTGGTGATTGCGGCGATCGCGATTCCGAATTTTTTGCGAGCGCGCATGGCTGCCAACGAGGCGGCTGCGGTGGAGAACTGCCGCACAATTACGAGCGCGCAAGTGATTTATTACACGACGTACGGAGTGGGTTTTGCACCAGGTCTTTTGACGCTGTCTGGTCCAGGGGGCGCGCCGCCCACAGTGACCGCGGCCGACCTGATCGACCCGATCCTGGCGACCGGAACTAAGGCGGGCTACACGTTCACCTATGTTCCGTCGACGCCGGACGTCAACGGATATTTTCAGGACTACGCACTGAATGCGGACCCGGTGGCTTCGAACGTAACCGGGGTGCGCCACTTCTTTACCAATGAGCCAGCGGTGATTCGGTGGAATCTGACGGTTGTGGCTTCGTCGATTGATCCTCCGCTGCAGTGAGCTTTGAGATGGAGTTGGAAATACGAAGCGCCGCCCCGCAAACCCAAAGGGTCGGTTCGCGCCATCCCGTCCACGCTCCGGTTCCCGGCCACAACGTCCTATCCACCATCGGCACTTACAACAACTGCCCGTTAGCCCGTGTTGGCTAAAGCTCTGCGCTTGCCGCACACTAAGCGATGCAGTGATACCCAAACTCGAACGCTGTCGCTGTGGAAGCCAATCGTGAGTCTGACTGACTCAAGCGCGCGCCAGACAACCCAAGCGCCCGTGGCCTCCCGCCATTTCTCAATCGTCGGCGTCGGGCAGGTGAATCGATGGATTTCGTCCGCGCGTTTTCTTGTTGCGTGGCTATTCCCGGCCTCGCTGGGCTTCTATCTGAAGTGGTACCTCATGGTGGGCCAAGGGGGCTTTGCAAGGGAAGCCGAGTCCATCGGGGTCCGCTCCCTGAATTTCTACCAGGTCATCAGCTTTTTTCGCGGAGAGCTGCTTTACGGCGCGATCCTGATTCCCGCCGCTTTCTTGATTCTGAATCGTTACCTGCGCCCGAGCTGGTCAGCGCTCCTCACGGGCATATTTAGCCTGCCACTCTCGCTTTTGCTCGCAATCCAGATACTCTCTCTCAAGGAGTTCGGCCGGTTCAGCTCGCTCAAAATGCTCCTGATGGGGCTGAGCTGGGGCTGGCACGAGCCGGGGTCCAACGCGCAATATCTACTCTCCGCGGAAGGACTCGCCTCAATTATTTCGATAGTCGGTATCCCGGTCGCGCTTGCGTGGGCCGTTAGAAACGCAGGCCGCCCCGCCAGCGCGCGCGCCGCATCCGCTTGCAAGATCGCCGCTGAATTATTCCTGTTCGCGGTCGTTGCGCTCTTGTCGCTCTCAATGAAGTCAGACGCTCCCCAATCGCCTTATCACCAGAACAGTTTCGTCCGAGCTGTTAGTTCGCTGTGGAAAGAAAACGCCGTCGAGACCGGAGAATTCAGCGGTCTGGATCTGCAACGTTCGGCCGGTCTCGCCAGCGCTGATTTATCTGGACTTACCACTGCGGAGCTGACCGCCCGCTATCGTCAACTTGCCCACGTTCCCGTGCCCGAAACAGATCCCCGTTATTTCGGCAAGGAGGCCGGTGCGAACGTGCTGTTTTTCATTTTGGAGACGACGCCGGAAAAATATCTTCCGGTCGGCGAAGATCTCCAGCAGTTCCCGAACTTCAATCGCCTCCAGGAAAATTCCTTCGTTGGCACGCGCCACTACACCACTTTCCCCATCACACGCAGTGCTGTTTTCTCTCTATTCAGCTCCTGGTATCCGATTGATGACCCCGGCAACACCTTCTACTCGCCAACGTGGGATGCCACCAACGATTTTCTTCGCCGCCTGAATGCCGGCGGTTATCAAACTGCCGTGTTCTCGCCACTGCGCGCACCCGGCATCCCGGATGCCGCGCTCTTTGACGCAGTCGGCTTTTCCCGTCAGGTCTATCCCGATTCGGCGCTCACCTCTCTCGATCAAAGTCCATCCTGGCAGCAGGCCCGCGTCGCCGCGGACCTTGACACACTCCACTTGCTCGAATCTCAACTTGAGCAATGGTCGAAGCAACGCCGGCCGTTTGCCGCGGCGTTTCTGCCCCAAATTGCGCATTCACCCTATCCCGACGGTAAGTCCGGGAACACTGCAGCTGAGCTGCAAGCCCGCGGCCAAGCTATCCTTCAAACTGAAGACGTCTGGCTGGGCGAACTCACGGACCTGTTGCGGAAAGACGGCCAGCTCGAGGATACGATCATCGTCGTGTTAGGCGATCACGGCTTGCGCGCCCTGTCCGAAAATCCCGATATGCGCCGCGGCACCATTGACGAAACAGCGTTTCACGTTCCGCTTCTCGTTTACGCACCTCGAGCTCTCGACCACACCGAAAAGATTTCCTGGCTCACTTCCCATATTGATCTTGTTCCCACGATTCTCGATCTCCTGGGCGTGAAAGACGACCGAGAATCGGAGCAGGGAACCGCCATCTGGAATCCCGCACTCGCCAACCGCACCACTTTTTTCTTCGCGAAGCCCATGTTTGGCGCGGACGGTTACACTTCGCAAGGGCAATTTTTCATGTGGCACTATTTCTCCGACACGGTTTATAAAAGGACCAGCGCCGAATTTGATCCCAGCGACATTGTCCCGCGCCGCTCTTCCACCGCGCAGGATGTAACCGCCGAAATTTCGACGATGGTTGCCCTCGAAAAGGCCTGGCATCGAAAGTTCTCTCAGTTTGCCCCGCGCCCACCGGAAAAAGTAGTCGCGCCGGCGAACGTTCACTGAACTGGATCCCGCGTAGCCTCAAACCGTCAGGTCCCGCCGTCTCAGTTCTGCTAGACTTGAGGCGTGTTCATAGCCGTCGTTTCAGCGATCCTCTCTACATTTTTGTCTCAGCCGCGCGACGCTCAATCCATCCTCCGCGCGCTCGAAGCCCGCTATCATCACGCGCAAACCCTGAAAGCGGCTTTCTACGAACGCTACAGCGACTCCAGCAGCGTCGGCGAAGGGTCCGCCGAATCCGGCATCGTCTATTTTTCGCACCCCGGACGCATGCGCTGGGAATACGAGTCGCCAGAGAAGAAACTCTTCATCGTAGACGGCGCCAACGTCTGGTTTTACGTTCCCGCCGACCGCACGGTCAGCCGCGCCAAAGTAAAAGACAGCTCTGACTGGCGCACTCCGCTCGCGCTGTTAACAGGAAAGTCCGACATTTCGAAACTCTGCCGCAGCATCGAAATCCTCGAGTCCGCCAAAGCGCCTGCCACTGCAGAAGATTCCGAAAATCGTTCCAGCAATCCCGAAAACACCGTCCTGCGCTGCGTCCCGCAACGTGAGTCCGCCGACACCGATCAGGAAATTCGCGAAGTCCTGCTCGAATCCGACCCCGAATCTCATTTAGTCCGCCTGATCATCCGCCAAACAGGAAATCTAGAAACCGAATTCCGCTTTGCCAACTGGCAAGAAAACCTCCCCATCGCCGAAGCCATGTTCCATTTTGCCGCACCTCCAGGCGTCACCGTAGTCGACGAATCCGCCCTAGCCAACCAAGTTCACTGAACGAACGTCGCATTGCGTTCCATGCGACCCGCCCCCTGTTACTACAGTATTAATTCTAAACACCCTTTCTCGTAGCCCCATGTACTCACAAAGGGGTGTGCTAAACTTTGCAAGAGACGTCCCACCCGCCGGGCCGTCTATACCCTCGTGGGTCAATATGTATGTAAAGTCGGAGACACCTCCGGCCGGATCTTCCAACAAGTGGAGACGGCCCAGTCCGAGGGCGAAGCGCGTCAGAAGCTCTCCGATCAGGGCTATCACGTCTTTTCCGTCCGCATTCATTTCGACTTCCTCTCGCAGCTCAGTGGGAAGGCCAGCGCCAAAAAAATCGCCCTCAACGACTTCCTGATTTTCAACCAGCAATTCAACACCCTGGTGAAAGCGGGGCTGCCCATCCTGAAAGCACTCGACCTTCTCGCCGAACGCGCCGCAGCCCCGCGCCTCAGACCCGTGCTGCAAGACGTCCGCCAGCGAGTCCGCGAAGGTGCATTGCTGTCCGAGGCCCTCGCCGCACAGGGCTCCTTTCCTCCCGTCTATGTCACAGTCATCGCTTCCGGTGAACGTAGCGGAAATCTCACCGGAGTTCTCGATCAATATATTTCCTACCTGCGGATCAGCACCGGCTTCAAAAAAGAGCTGATCACCGCACTAATCTATCCCGCAATACTTGTCGTTGCCGTCATCGCGACCATGGCGTTCTTGGTCACCTACGCCCTCCCGCAGTTTGCCAAGCTTTATCAGGATTTGGGCATCCAATTGCCGGCCATGACCCAGATCATGCTCAACATCGCTGTTCCTCTGCGCGATTATTTACTGGTGATTCTCGCGGCAGGCGCCGTCGTCGCTGCGGGGATTTTTGTTTGGACGCGCTCCGACCAGGGTGCGCTGGCCATTGACCGCATTAGGCCCAAGGTCCCCGTGTTCGGGGACATCTGGCTGAAATCGCAAATCTCCCAATTCTTGCGCACACTTTCCACGCTGCTCGCCGGCGGCACGCCGCTGGTGGCCGGCCTGGAAACCTCTTCGCAAGCTATCGGCAGCCGCCTCATCGCCACCTCCGTGCAAGCCGCCGCAGGCAAAGTGCGCGAAGGCCGCACGCTCCACGAAAGCCTCGCTGAAACGCGCCTCATCCCGGACCTCGCCCTGGAAATGATCGAAGTCGGTGAAGCTTCCGGCGCGTTGTCCGCCATGCTCACCAGCGTCGCCGAATTCTACGAAGAAGAAGTGAGCACCCGCCTGCAGCGGACCTTGATCTGGGTTTCTCCCGCCATTTTGGTGGTCATGGCCGTTGTGGTAGGCTTTATTTTGATATCTCTTTATCTGCCGCTCTTCTCCCTCCAGGTCGGTACCGGGGGATAGCACTCGATGGCAACCACCACTAACAATCCGGTTCTTCCCGGCGGCAAAGACGAAGCCGCCGAACGCGATCAGGCTCGCAAATTAGCCGAGCGCTATCGCTGCCCCTTCGTGGACCTACGTGAACAGCGCATTGATCCCGACCTATTCCGCAGCATTCCCGCCGAATTAATGTTTCGCTACAAGTTCGTCCCGCTTGAGGCGCACGACACCACTCTGGTCGTCGCCCTCGCCGACCCCAGCCAGCTTCATCTCACCGACGAGCTTTCGCTCCTCCTCGGCAAGCGTCTGCAAATCAAAGTCGCCACTACTTCGCAGATTGACGACCTCCTGAAGCGCACCGAGCAGTCCCAGCGTGTTCTCGACCAGGCAACCGAAGGTTTCACTCTGCAAGTTGTCAGCGACGATGATGACAGCGATGAAAACATTTCAATGGACAAGCTCACGCGCGATTCCGGCGTCAGCCCCGTCGTCCGCCTCGTTGACACCGTAATCTTTACGGCCCTTGAACGCCGCGCCAGTGACATCCACATCGAAACGCGCCAAACCGAAGTAGTCGTGAAATACCGCATTGACGGCGTTCTGCAATACGCCATGCAACCCCTCGCCAAGGAATGGCACGCCACCATTCTTTCGCGCATTAAAGTCATGAGCGAGCTCGATATCGCTGAACGCCGCGTCCCGCAGGACGGTCGCTTCCGCGTGCGTTACAAAGGCCGCTTCGTGGATTTCCGCGTTTCCATCATGCCCTCCGTCCACGGCGAAGACGCCGTCCTCCGCGTGCTCGACAAAGAGACGCTGAGCGAGAAATTCCGTAATCTGACACTCGACGTGGTCGGCTTCGATGGCCCGGACAAAACCCGTTTCCGCCGCTACATTCAGGAACCTTACGGCATGGTCCTCGTCACCGGACCCACCGGCTCCGGCAAAACTACAACGCTCTACGCCGCCATCAACGAAATCAAGAACGACGAAGACAAAATCATCACCATCGAGGACCCCGTCGAATATCAAGTCCGCGGCATCACTCAGATTCCCGTGAACGAAAAGAAAGGCCTCACCTTCGCGCGCGGCTTGCGCTCCATTCTGCGTCACGACCCGGACAAAATCATGGTCGGTGAAATCCGCGACCAGGAAACCGCGCAGATCGCCATCAACTCTGCGCTTACCGGTCACCTAGTTTTCACCACCGTCCACGCCAACAATTGCACCGACGTAATCGGCCGCTTCATCAACATGGGCGTCGAGCCTTACAACTTCGTCTCAGCGCTGAACTGCATCCTCGCGCAACGCCTGGTCCGCGTCATCTGCGAAAATTGCAAGAAGCAAGTCCAGTACGCGCCCGAAGTCCTCAAAGAATCCGGTCTCGATCCGGCCGAATGGTCCAAAGTTCCGTTCTACGAAGGCGCCGGTTGTCTGGAATGTTCCGGCAGCGGCTATCGCGGCCGCTCCGCCATCACCGAGCTGCTTGATCTCTCCGACCACATTCGCGAAATGATCATCAATCGTCGCCCCACTTCCGAAATCAAGCGCGTCGCAAAGGAAGAAGGCATGTCCTTCCTGCGCGATTCCGGCCTCGCGAAGGTTCGCGGCGGCACCACTACCCTGCGCGAAATCAATAAGGTGACGTTCCTTGACTAGCTCCACCAGCCTGGCCAGCCAATTCTTCGAGCTTGCTCCGGTGCAGCGGCTGGAGCGCTGGCTCAACGCCATGCCGCATCCCTCGGTCGTTGTGGAAATCACCTCCACGCACGTTGCCGCGGCGCATTGGTCCGCCACGGGTCGCCACCTGGAATCGCACGCCATCGAACCGCTGCCCCCCGGCGCCATAATGGTTTCGCCGGTGGATACCAACGTGGTGCAGCCCGACGCCGTTCGCTCCATCTTGCGCAAAGTATTGAGTCGCGTTCCCGCGCACAATTCGCCGCTCGCGCTTCTAATCCCCGATCCCGTCGTTCGCGTCTTTATTTTGCCCTTCGATACTTTGCCGCGCCGCGCCGATGAAGCTCTCCAATTACTGCGCTGGCGCCTCAAGAAAAGCGTACCGTTCGATGTGGACGAAACCGCCGTCTCCTGGATGCGCCAGACCGGCCGTCATGGCGCCCTCGAGATCGTCACCGCCGTCGCGCGTCAGCGCATCGTCAAGGAATACGAAGACATCCTGCAGCCCTTGGGAGCCACCGCCGGCGTGGTTCTTAGTTCCACGCTGGGCGCACTACCTTTGTTGGGAGATGATGGTTCAACGCTCCTCGTGCGCATCTCCGGCAAAACTCTCACCACCGTTATCGTCAGCGGCGGCAATCTCTGCGTTTATCGCTCCACCGAAATGTCCAGCGAAGCCTCCGCGCTCGATCCGCAGTCCATGCTCGATGAAATATTTCCGGCCGTCGCTTATTTTCAAGACACATGGGGAAGCGCCCCGGACCGCGCCCTCCTCGCCGGATTCAGCGCGCGCGAAGAAGTTTTCCGCCGCGCGCTCTCCGCTGAATTGAAATGCCCCATCGCCACTCTTGCGGAATCAGACAAGGCCCAAGAACTCGGCGCCAGCGCCAAGGATTTGATCCATCAGGATCTCGATGCGCTGGTAGGCTGGATGCTCAATGGAGGTTCCTGAGCGGCCCGCGCGCCGCGAGGAAGCATGAAACTTCGGCTCAATCTTTCTACGGCTCCGCTAGACAACAAGCGGCCGTTCCTTGCCGCTGCGGGCGCCCTGGGCGTCGTTGGCCTGCTTGTATTCGTGTTGCTGGGCCATGCCGCCTTCACTTCCTGGCGCTCCAGCCGCGACCTGCGCGCCGAAATTTCCCACTGGCAAGGCGAAATTCGCGTCAATCGCGAAAAGCAAGCCGCGCTCGAGGCCTATTTTCAGACCGCCCAGGCCAAACAAGTTCTGGATCGCGCCGCGTTTCTGAATTCCCTCATCGGCCAGCGCAGCTTTCCCTGGACCAAAATCTTCATGGATCTCGAACAGATCCTGCCGCCCGGCGTGCGCGTCGTCAATATTTCACCCAAACTCGACAATGGCCGCGCGCAGGTCGAGCTGACCGTCGGCGCCGAATCCGACGAGTCCAAAATAAAATTCTTGCAGAATCTCGAACGCTCCAAAGTTTTTTCGGACATCCAGGTGAAGGCCGACCGCCGCGCCGACCAGCAGTCCGGCGGCGACAAAATCACGGTGCAGTTGACCGCCTGGTACTCCACCACTTGACCATGAACATGACCTGGACGGTTTGGAAAAAAACGATCGCCATCGCTCTCGCCGTGCTCTTCGCGGCGGACCTGGCCCTCGTCTATCAACTCTGGCAATCTTCGCGCGAAGGGGCCGCCGCCTTGAGCGCCCAGCGCGACCGACTGAAGACCCAGGCGGCATTGCTGAAGGGCGACGTCACCCGCGGCGAGCGCATTCGCCAGGACCTTTCCGGCGAAGGCCGCGAATACGATACTTTTTATCACACCGCTTTTCTGTCCGCGGATAGCGGCTATTCCACGATCGAAGACGACTTGGGCAGCATCGCCGCAAAAGCCAATCTGCGCAGCTCCGGCATCAGCTTTAAGCAAAAAGAACTGAAAGGCCGCGACGTCACCGAAATTGACATCTCCGACACCGTCGAAGGCGATTATCCCGCCATCATTCAATTCATCAACGGCCTGGAGCGCTCCAAAAATTTCTATCTTCTCAGCAATTTGCGTTTGCAGTCGGCCACTACTCCCGGCGGTGGAATCCGCTTGCAGCTCGATCTGCAGACCTATTTCAGGACCTGAGCGATGTCCAAGCAAACCCAAATCTACGTGCTCATCGCTCTGGTGCTGATCGGCGCTTACGTGTTTTACGCCGAGCGCAGCACAGGCCCCGGCATTTCCGGTGTGCTGGCCTCCGATACTACGTTTCGCCCGCTCGATGTCGAGGAGCCGCATCTGCGCGTGGATTTGCTCGATAAAATCAAAAAACTCGATTATTCCGGCTCGCACCGCAATATTTTCATTTTCGGCCCTCCGCCGCCTCCGCCGAAGTCCGCGGAGCAGATCGCTCGAGACAATTATCGCGCGCAAGGCCCGCACCAGCCACCGCCTCCGCCGCCCGTAACCGTCCCGGCGCAGCTTTTCGGCTCGGCTCTGATGTCCAAGACTGGCAAGCACGTCGCATTCTTCCTGAATGGCGATGAAGTACTGGTCGTCGAAGAAGGCTCCGTATTTCTGGATCGCTACCGCCTTGACAAGCTCGGCAACGATTCCGCCGACGTCGAGGAAACTTCCTCCGGCCGCCACGCCATCGTGCAAATGGTCCAGCCCGCCGGCGGCGACTCCGCCCCGGGCGCCCCGAATCCCAACCAATGAGGACTCACGGTATTTTCGAAGCTTTGCTGCAGCCGGCTCGGCGTTCCCGCGTGGCACGGCGTGGCCGCCGGCATCGCCGTGAAGAATCGTGCCGCAACGACGCCCACAAGATGACGCATAGCGAGAGCAAGACGCAGAACACGCGCAACACACCGCGCCGCCGCGACCAGGAATCCGGCTACGCCTTTCTTTTTGTCCTCGGCCTGATGCTGGTCATGATCGCCGTCAGCCTTACGGCGCTGCAGATGGGCGCCACCATTCGCCGCCGTCGCATCGAACAGGAAACCATCTGGCGCGGCAATCAATACGCCCGCGCCATCCGCCTCTACTATCACAAGACCGGCCATTACCCGCAGACGCTTGACGATCTCGTCAAAGGCATGCCCGATCTTCATTTCCTTCGCCAGGCCTACAAAAATCCCACGAATTCTGGTGACGGCTCCTGGCGCTTCATCTACGTCAACGCCGCCGGACAAATTATCGGCAGCACTAAGTACGCGAACCTCCAGCAAATGGCGCTGCTGGACGCCAACGGCGGCCAGCTCCCCACGATCTCAGGTCAGCCCGGCCAGCCTGGACAGCCCGGCGTTCCCGTCTCCAGTCTCGCCGATTCCAGCTCCAGCGGTGCAAATTCGCAACCGCCGCAAAACACCGCGCCCGTCCTCAACGACAATTCCACCGGCTCCACTCCAGCCGGTTACACGCCGCCAGGTTCCACGCTGAACGGCTCCCCGGCCGC
>JABCYZ010000054.1 GCA_013289955.1 Acidobacteriota bacterium | reverse complement strand
TAAAAAACTCTCACGCAAAACGAAAAACGGGTCCGCTACACAACAACACCCCGCGAAAATAACCCACAACTCCCAGTTCGAACACACTTCATTCCTCTTATGGCAGGCTGTGAGAGACGTGGGCTAGGGAAGCTCCACGAGAAAGAGCTGGGGCCGAAAACCATCAGCAACGTCGTGGACACCGGCAAGATGGAAGTGGCGTCGTTGAAAGCAAACGGCGAGGAAGTCTACGGGCGAACCTGGGACAACCAGTGCATCGACCCACACTCGAAATGACGCTGAAAGTCTACTCGTGGCGCAGCGCCACCACCGGATCCACACGCATCGCTCGCCTTGCCGGCAGATAACCTGCCGCGGCGGCTACAAGCCCAAAAAGAAGTGCTACACTGGTGAACGTTAGCGGATCGTTGGGGGTCACGCTGTACAACAGCGAAGCAAGCGAGCGCGCCGCCCCCAAAGCAGCCGCAATCCCCACCACAACGCCGATTCCCGCCAGTTTCATACCCTGTCCCAGCACCATGCGGACTATCTGAACAGGGCTCGCTCCCAGCGCCACACGGATCCCGATCTCATGTGTTCTTTGCTGAACCTGATGCGCCATTACACCGTAAATCCCAATCGCCCCGAGCAATGTCGCGATGACCCCAAAAAACACCATCAGCTCTGTCAACACAAGGTTTCCAGCGTCCGTCACCATAATGAGCGTATGCAGCGGTTCGACAGCCGAGACCGGCTGGTCGCGATCCACCGCCCAGATTTCATCCCGAATGGCCGTCGCCATTTCCGTGGAATGGTCGGCCGTTCTGGCCACGAATCCCAGCGTTGGCGAAGGAAACTGCGTCAGGGACACGTACATCTGTCGCTCCGGACGCGCTCGCAGTTGAAACATCTTGATGTCGGTCACAATCCCCACGATCGTGGCGATGTTGTGCTGCTCGCCGTACTGAATCTTTTGTCCGATGGGATCTTCGTTCGGCCACAGCTGGCGCGCCAGCGTTTGATTGATGATTGCCGACGGGGAACTCCCCGGGGCATCTTCGGAAGTAAACCCGCGGCCCCTGATCAGGCCAATCTGCATTGTCGAGAAATAATCCGCGGAGACCACCGTGAAGCGTGCGGCGCGCCTCTCCTCCGCTTTTGGCACCGTTTTGCCCACCGCGGCGATCAAGGCCACCTGTCCGAAACCTCCAAAAGGCACCGAACTCGCCGCCCCGGCAGAGACCACTTGCGGCAACGCCCGAATGCGCTCCAGCACCTGCTCGGTGAAATTCCTCATCGTCTCTTCCTGCCGATATCTTGTCTTCGGCAGTTGCAGTTGCGCCACCATCACATTCGCGGGATTGAATCCCGGACTTGAGCGCACGGAAATCAGAAAGCTCCGTACCAGCAGTGTCGTGCAGATCAGAACGACCACCGCCAGCGCAATCTCCGCGCCCACGAAGATTCTACGCAACCGCGCTCCTCGCCCGCTTTCCGATGCCTGTCCCGAGGATTCCTTGAGCGGGGCATTCAGGTCGGCCCGGGAACCTTCAAATGCGGGCGCGAGGCCAAACACCAGGCCGCAGAGCAAAGCAATTCCAAGCGTGAACCCCAGGGTCGTAAAGTCCAGGTTCACCTCTCCGTAGTTCACCAGATATCCGCGAACGCGATCCGGAATCGCGGACTGGATCCACTTCATCCCCCAGGCGCCGAAAAGCGCCCCGGCAACTCCGCCAAAGAAAAACAATAGCAGCGATTCGCATAAGACTTGCCTCGCCAAACGGCCTTTCGTTGCCCCGAGAGCGCGCCGCACCGCAAATTCTTTCACCCGCCGCGTCGCCCGAACCAGCATCAAATTCGCCACGTTGGCGCATGCAATCAGCAGAATCAGAGCCACAATCCAGAAGCAGATCATCACCTGGGTTGTGCCTTCATTTTTCCCGATCTCTTCGATCATCGAACGGACTTCGGACGTCACATTGGTGTTTGTCTGCGGATATTCTTTTTCCAGTCGCGCGAAAATCGCTTCGCTCTCCGCCGCCGCTTTCCTCTGCGTGATTCCGGGTTTCAGTCTGCCAAACGCAGAAAACCACGAACTGTTCCTGTCCGCAGTCTCCTTATCGCTCAGCGCCATCGGCGTCCATAGATTGGCGATGCCCATCAGCGGAAACTGAAATGTTCCCGGCATCACGCCGACCACCGTATACGTCTCATCGTCAATCTTGATGGTTCGTCCGACAATTCCCGGATCGCCTGCAAACCGGCTCTGCCAGAGCCCTTGCCCCAACACCGCTACGTGGTCTCCCCCGGGCTTATCCTCTTCCGCCGTGAATGTCCGGCCCAGGATTGGGCTGGCGCCCAGCGTTTCGAAATAATTCCAGCTCACTCTTCCGCCCTCGACAAACGCCGGTGGGCCGTCGCCTGTGAGATTGAAGTTCCAGCCGGCCCACGCCGCGGTCTCGGCAAACGATGTATTGAGGTGCTGAAATTCCAGAAAGTCCGCCGTGGACGTTACGCTGTTATTCGTCCAGCCTTTCTTCCTGTCGTGCGCCAGGAAAACCATCAGCTTTTCCGCCTGCGGATAGGGCAGCGGCTTGATCAACCAGGCGTCCACGTAGCTGAATATCGCCGTGTTCGCGCCGATTCCAAGAGCCAGCGTCATAATCGCGGCCGCTGTAAAACCGGGAGACTTTCCTAGCATTCTCATCCCGAAGCGCAAGTCTTGCAGCAATGCCTCGAGGAAATGTGTTCCCGAAACTTCGCGGCATTCCTCTTTGAATCTTTGGTAACCGCCAAACTCAATGCGCGCTCGCCGTTCCGCTTCCGTTTTACTCACCCCGGTGCGCTCCAGGTCCGCCGCCCGGTCCTCGATATGCGCGCGAAGCTCCTCTTCCATTTCACGTTCCACCTTGGAACGATGGAAAAGACTGGAAACAAGCGTACGAAAGGAATGCAGAAAACTCATACTTCCTCCGGCCGCGCCTTCAACGCGGAACCAATCGCTGCAGCCAGGCGGTTCCATCCGTCCTCTTCTTCCCGCAAACGCTTACGCCCGCCTGCCGTCAATTCGTAGAACTTCGCGCGCCGGTTGTTGTCAGAGACTCCCCACTTGGCTTTCAGCAGTCCTTGGCGCACCAGCCGGTACAGCGCGGGATACAGCGCGCCTTGTTCCACCAGCAGCGCGCCCCGCGAAATCTGTTCGATCCGCAACAACACGCCATACCCGTGCAGCGGCCCAAGCGAAACCGCCTTCAATATCAGCAAGTCGAGTGTGCCGGGAAGAATCTGGGCTTGGTTGTCCACGCGCCCTCCTAAGATAGTTAGGAATATATATCCCCTTCTCCTAACCTGTCAAGGAAAGCGGGTTCGCGCGCGCCAGCCGCAATCAGGACGGTATCCCCCTACGGAACAGCGCCGTCCGACCCTCTCCAAAACTTCAGGGTTGCCCGTCATCCGTTCAGAAAGGGCCCGTCGCTGATTTGCCATTTGCACATTCCGAGTGAGAAGGTTAGTCGAGATGAATTCACTTCCCACCCCGGAATTGACGGATGGAGTAATTTTCCTCCGACCCTTGGCTGCGGAGGATGCCGCCGACCACCTCGCCGGTGAAGATGAAGAGATGTCGAAGTGGGTAAGCGGCGGGCGGAGTACGCCGGCGACCGTCGAAGCATTCATCCGAAACAGCCAGGAGAACTGGCGCAGCGGCGGCCCACGCCGGACTTTTGGCGTATTCGATTGTGCGAGCAGTCGATTGGTCGGCTTTATTGAAGTGAACTTGGCGCGTCTTGTCGAGCCAGGTCAGGTAAATGTTTCTTATGGAGTGTTCCGCCAATGGCGACGCCAAGGCCTGGCTCTGCGGGCCATAGACCTCATGGATGAATACTTGCGAACAGCAACAGAAGCCCGTCAGATAGTCGTCAGAATCGCGCCCGCGAACACTGCATCGCTCAAGCTTGCTGAAAAGGCCGGCTTTACTTTTCATGGTTTGTTCGATGAGCCGGAAGGACGCATGGTACGTTACGTCCGGGATATCAAGACTTGATGACGTCCGCCATCTCTAGCCTGCGGATTATCCGTCCATGTCGGCCACCCTTACCTTGGGGGATTACGTAAGGGTTGCCCGTTTTTCATTCCTTATGTCCTGAAAAGGTCAGATACACTCACCATGTGCAAAGAGCGCCTGCAATTAGACCTGCGGGCTGGATTGTTACCGCGGCTCTGTTCGGTGTACCGGCCTTGGCCTTCGTGTTCTTGTTTCATTGGCTGGGCCCGAATCTTCGGCAAGGGGGGACATCCTGGTGGCGCATTTTCCACTTGTTGCTGATCCTGCCTCTGACGTGCATGTTCGTGGCCGCCCTTATCGGCGCGGCCGTTGATCAGCGCTCTATCTCTTGGAAGGGCATTAAGGGACGGTTGCGGCTTTCTGCCCCAGGTTCAACGGCATGGCTCTGGGCAGCGGCCCTCTCTGGCTTTATGTACGGAGGCAATGGTGCGGATCTCGTCGCCGTCACGGCAGCATGGCTCGCTCTATGGAGGGAAAAAACGGGGCAAAAATGGATGTTCGGCGGGATTTTGATAGCGATTCTCCTAAAGCGCTACGCCAGCTTCTTTCAACCTGCACTGGAGTCCATCAGATTCTTCGATCCTTCGGTGTTCCACCGCGAATTCTTCAGTCACTTCGGCCCCCGCGATTTCATGGGTATTCCTTTAGAGGGAGCCTGGTGGGTTCTCATCTACTATGCAGTGCTAATACTCGTGTGTAATATTGGCGGCGAAGAACTTTGGTGGCGCGGCTATGTCTTGCCACGCCAGGAGCTGGCGTTCGGAAATAGCGCTTGGGTTATCCATGGCATCTGCTGGTCACTCTTCCATTTGTTCATGCAACCAACTCTCTGGGACACCACGCGCATGGCCATCACGGGTGTGGCGCTTTCCTTTGTTGCACAGCGTACAAAAAGCACATGGCCGGGCATCGTCGGCCACAGTTTCGGCAATTTAGCCTTCTTTCTTAGTTTGGTCAGCGGCGTGAACTCGCATTGAGTCGTCCTACCTGATAAATCCATATATCCGACCAGCATAGGAATTCAAGCCCATGACCAAGCCCCGGGCGCTCATTTATGCATGCGACGAGGGATGGCAAGAAGCAGTCCAGCAAACTCCTGCTCGTCGACATCATCACAGGTGCTCAGGCGGTCGGGGCCATCCGCTGAAACTCCCATGAGTAACACTTTCGATTCACTCGCAGCCCTCTCTGTCTCAATTCAACGGTGCAGTCCATTCAAAGAGAGGAGAGTGGCACGACTCCGCAGGTTGTTGTAAATCAATAATCCACTTGCCTGTTCCCCGTCAGCTCAATGCTGGAGCGATCGGCTGATAACCATTCTGCTCAACAAAGCGATGCACAAAAATATTCGAGAGTGGTGTATGATCATTCTATGAGAACCAACATCGACCTCAACGAGAGTTTAGTGCGCAAGGCACGAAAGCTCACGCGTCTCAAAACGAAGCGCCAGATCGTCGATAAAGCCTTGGAATTGCTCGTCCGTTCGGAGAGCCGAAAGGGCATTCTGCAATATTACGGCAGTGGTATTTGGAAAGGGGATCTTAAAGCCAAGCGGAGAAATCGCATTTGATTTTGGTCGATAGTTCTGTTTGGATCGATTTTCTCGGCTCATCTCCTTCCTTTGCGGGCGCCGAGTTGCGCCGCATGATAGCGGATGCCGAGCCCTTCGCCCTCGCAGGAGTTGTGATCACGGAGGTTTTGCAGGGTCTCAAGCGTGACGTCAGCCGTCTCGAGCACTATCTGTCGCAATGGGACATGCTCGAACCTAGAGGATTTTCAACGTATCGAGAAGCGGCGACCATTTTTCGGGCTGCGAGGGCGAAAGGTGTTGCGGTTACGACCATCGATGCTCTGATCGCAGCGATTGCTATAGAACACGGCGCTACACTCTTTACTCTGGACAAGGACTTTTCGAGATTAGCCGGCATCACCCACCTGCCGCTTTATGTGGTTTGAGCGTGTCTGTAATTCTCTTTAGAGCCTGGCCTGGCTTGAAATCGCAGCGTACCTAGCAAAAAACGGGAATGATCCCCGGCAGCTCAGTGGTAGAGCATTCGGCTGTTAACTTTGTACTGATTCTGCACCGCTTAACCCCGAGAAAGTCGCCTAAAACCGGGCCTGGTTGGACCCAACTTTGGACCCAAGAAGAATGGCTCCGACTCGCATTCTGCCGAGCCGGGGCTTTTTCTTATTCGCTACTGCCATCCTGACATAGCCGATGGAATATTCCGCCTTGGCGAAATGAAGATAAGGCCTCTGTCAAGAGAGCTCAGAGAAGCAGGAGGCACATTCAGGGCTCTTGTTTCCGCCCTTCGCTTGCTTCTATCAACAGCTGCACCGGATCCGCGACCATAAGCAGCAGATTCGCTTTTGGAGTCTTTGCGCTTTCGACGAGCGCGAGTTGCTGCGCCCTCCACGAATTTGGGGAGGGCATGGATTTGTCCAGGTAATCCAGAGCGAGCAGCCCGGCGGAGGCGAGGGTGGAAAGGTCTTCTGAAAGGGATCCGAGTTCTTTCAGCAAAAAAGACTGCTCAAGAACAGGATGTAGTTTCGCGTCGTTGTCACGCCAGAGAATGAGACGCGCCCGAATCTTTCCTTCGGCGGCCTCGTCCTTGTAACCGCTTCCGGTATATGTCTCCAGGGCATCCCTGAAATCCCGCGCCTGCTCGCTCTCCGGATGAGCGATGTCTACTAGCCGGTTCAGAGGAGCTCGAAAGTCCCATACGCCTTTCAGACTGCTCCAGCGCGCATAGTCCTTCACCGGCTCCACGACTTCCGCCAGAGTGCGAAGTGCTGAAACGTCATTTGCACCCGCCATGCGGTGGAGCGCGAGAACCAGCGAGGATCGGTGAGTCAGACCAAGCCACTCCAGACGCTGGCTTATCTTATCCAGCCTTCTGTACATCGAGCTTGTATCCTGCATATCCGGCGAAGACCACAGACGTTCCGCAATCGCAGCATTGCGCGGCCAGATTCTCGAATCGATGTTCTCGGGAGTAACCCACTCCGACCACATGCAAGCCTCGCCGCCGAGAATGCGGCTCTTCTCCTCCGGATTCAGCGAAGCAGCTGCGCCGCTCATGGGGTCCACTGCATAGTGCTGCGAAGCCGGCCACATCAGGTCAAGGTAGTAACCGAAGGACAGCAAGCCCCGGTAGCCTTGCTGAGCCGCAGTGGCCAGCGACTGTTGCCCGCGCCAGGACTGCACGACGACCGTCTTCGGCAAGTCGGGATGCAGCACTTCATCCCAGCCCATCATGATTTTGTGGTGCTTGCTCAGGATCTTCTGAAGACGTTGATTGAAGTATGCCTGAAGATCCGCATTGGTTTTCATTCCATGAGAGCGCATGAAGGCTTGAATCTTGGGGTTGGCGTTCCACTGGCTGCCACTAACCTCGTCTCCGCCGATATGAAAATACTCATCCGGGAAGAGTTCGGCCATCTCCCCTATAAACTCGTCGATGAATTTGTAAGTTTCCGCCCGCGTGGGGTCCATGACAGCATCCACGCCGCCGGGGTCAACTCTATAAGGTCCCGGCCCGCTCGCTAGTTCCGGATATCCGGCAAACAATGAGCGATTGTGGCCCGGCATCTCGAATTCAGGGACGACGCGGATCCCGCGATCGTGCGCGTAGGCCACGAACTCGCGAATCTCGTTCTGCGTATAGTACAGCCCGTCGGACCCTGCTTCCTGCAGCTTCGGGAAGCGTTTGCTCTCAATGCGGAATCCCTCGTTGTCGTACAAGTGCAAGTGCAGGACATTCATCTTCACAGCCGCCATTCCATCCACATTGCGCTTGAGTATGTCCAGCGGAATGAAGTGGCGGCCAACGTCAATCAGCAGGCCCCGCCAGGCGAAACGGGGCTTATCGTCAATCGTCGCGGCGGGCACGGAAAATCCGTCAGCCGTCGTTTCCACGAGCAGGAGGAAGGTCTGAAGGCCGTACAGGACGCCGAGAGGACTGGGCGCGGTGAGCTTCGCACCAGATTCCGTGATTACCAGCTCATACGATTCATCCTCGCCGAGTCTTTGCACGCTCTCTCTGCCGTGAGCGGCATGGATTAACAGAGTCGGACTCTCGGAACCAGCCGTTTTTTGCTTGAGGGACATCCCCGTTTCGCGCGAAAGCTCGGCAACAAATCTACCGATTGCGCGCTCCAGCGCCGCGTCCTTGAATCCTGTGACAGCAATGGAAAACGACGGATCGACCGACAACCGCCCGGCCCCGGACCGCACGGAAGTCGGCATCGGCATGAGGTTCAGCCCGTTCCCCGTCTGTGCCGTGGCATGGGATGTTAGAAGAAGAGCCGCACTGGCGGCCAGTCCGATTCGCATGTTTTCAAACAGCGTCCGCGCTTCTAGAATGTGGCCATCCACTCTGATTTGCTGATAAGCCTGAGATTGTATCATTGGCAGCCTCTCGGGGTTCCTCCCGAGTCCCGGGCAATCCTTCCATAATCCGGTAAGGGAAGGGTTGCCGCCCATCCGACAGGAACCCGCCTTACCTATCCAACGGCGATCCGACGATTCCTATTCAACAGTCGAAGCGGCGAGGCGCTGTCTCGACATCAGGAGGATTTCTTTGCCCGTCTTTGACGTCTCGAGTATTTGCATCAGAGGCAGCGGTTTGCCAGTGCTCCTCTGCCCAGTTCGCACAGGCCGTCGCCTTTTGTCAGCTTTACAAAATCCTGAATCCCCCGACCTTTTCGCGTCGGTTCGCAACACCCGAGAAGTCACGTTTCTAAAACGGGTTCAGCAGAAAACTAACTATCTTCGGGGCGTGTGAATACGAAGGGGAAGCGCTTTTGCGTAGCTAGAAAAATCAGGATCAGCGGTGAAGATCGTCCACAGCCGTTTGGTCGCGACCGCACATAGAAGAATGTCCACAATCGATACTACGACTCCCTTTGCTCTGCAACGATTACCGGCCTTCGCCGCTTCTTCGTAGTCAGAAGTGTCGACAACCTCGTCTGGAAAGGAGCGAAGATGGAGCCTCAATTTTTCATACTGTTCCGTTGTCTTTATGCCCGACAGGAGCTCTTGCCGAACTAATCCGATCATTCGCGCTCGGCCTTCTCGAATGAGTTCAGACAACTCGGCTACCAGGAATCTTTCGCTTGCGCTGAGACTCTCGTTCTTTCGACGAAGTGCAAGGGACCAAACCGATGTGTCTATCAAGACATTCATATACGCTTGGCCTTGCGCTCGCGCTTGTAGTTGTAGCCAGGCTCGTAATCAATTTTCCCAAACAGAGAAAGGATTTCTTGTTGCTTGCGATGTTCGATGTATTCCTGTAGCGCAACGGTGACCGTTTCCCTCTTCGTCCGGTGTCGGCCCACCTTCTGGGCCTCTTCCAACAGACGGTCGTCGATTGCGAGATTCGTGGGCATTGTGTTCTCCTATGTGTAGAATTCTACACATACAAGCGCACAGATTCAACTAGATGAGGCCGAGTTTTGACTCCGTTAGGGACTGTGCGTATTCAGATTACGGGCTCGGTGCTCGAAAATCCTCGCCCAATATTCGTTTCTCGCCCGGAGCACTTCCCTATAAGCTGCCGCTGGTCAGCTCGGTTGAAGGTGGAAACCGAGCTGCTCACCAGCGCGGCGAATGCGATCGTCAAGACTTAGGAGTTCCATATTCGGGACCGCGGAGCGTACGGCCAATGCGGATGCCAAGTGAATCGCATCAAGGGTACGCACTGGTTCCGGAGGAAACGGACGTCTCGCTCTGTCAACAATGTCCAGACTGATTCGGCTCAGGTGCCAGTGTGCAGCGGCTGCATTCAGGAGCGCCCGGCGATCGGCGGCCGTGGCTTCATCGATTTCACCAAGCGTGACCGCACGAATCAACACGCGATCACACTCAATGAGCACGAGATCGGAGGCCGTCACAAGATCCGCACGCCGGAGCACCTCGCGGACGCGGCGGCCAGTCGCTTCCCCTAGCAGCCACGCCAACACCGCGCTGGATTCGGCATAGATGTTCACCGGGTACCGCGCTCCTCATCGAGGAGGGCAGCGGCACGATGTCGCTTCAGGAGAGGTGAAATTTTCGGATACAACGCCGCATCATTTGACGCGCCGAGCGTCAGCTGCCCTTTCCTCGCCAGTGCCATTAGCCCGGAAGGGACACCCGTCTCATCGAGTCCTTGTCCCGCTGGGAGGAGTTCTGCAACGACTTCACCGCGATCCGTCACCAACACGCTCTCACCAGACCGGACGTCCCGAACGTACTCGCTCAAATTGTTCTTCAGTTCCCGAAGTCCCACGCTTTTCATAACTACAATGTAGCTTCATGAAGCTACATTGTCAACGCCAAAATTGTTCGTAAAGAAGCTATGGAGAGAAGTTTATGGTCGCGGGAAGCTGGCTCAGGACGCCCCGGCCAGTATCGAATTTCACCGAGATGAAGGTCCGGTAAGTTTAGAGCTTTGGATAACGCGGTAACGCTGTACTCTCAAAGGTGGCTTGATTCTGACGTTTGTATTAGAATGAAAACAAATGCGTTGCGCGGTTCCCCGGTAGCTCAATGGTAGAGCATTCGGCTGTTAACCGAAGGGTTGCTAGTTCGAATCTAGCCCGGGGAGCCAACTTAATTCTCAGTCCCTCAATCAGTTAGGCCGCTTTCGCTACCTCGCTCTTTTGTCGGTTTGGTTGCCCAAGTTGCCCAACTGGGAGTTTTGGCAACGAAAAGCCGAGACCTATTTTCTCTGCTACTTCTTTTCTCCACTCAACGTGAAGCACCGTGGGAGCTACCACCAAAAACTTGACGGCGTATGGGGCGGATGCCCCGTATGGCAAATCCTAAACCAACAAGGTACCCGGTCATCGTGCATCTGAACCGAGAACCGCAGCTTCGCGTGTGGATGTATGAGAATCGAAACTCTGTACAGGATTTGACTGCTTTGTCTACTGCCCGGACCTGATTCCCGCGTTAGCCAGCCGTGAGTATTCTGCTTGCGAAACAACCTCTTACCACTCACCCCAAGAGCAGGTGCTTGACCGAACACAGGCGCCTGCTCCCTTTCCTTCATTCAGTGGGATGACGCTTACTCTGATTTCAACAGTCACTGGACGGTAACCGCGTTACTCAGGACTTTCGCGCGATCTGATCCAGAATGTCGGCGATGTTGCCTTTGGTGGGATCGGAAACGTCGATCCCGTAAATGGTACGGATCTTTTGTACGAAAGCTTCGTTCGTCAAATCGGAATGAAAATCGCAGAGGCTGGATTCGTCAGAAATGAATGCCCAAGGGAGTTCCAAGACACGACGGATGAAATCCTCCGCGAGTTCCGGGTGCTGATCAATGCGTTTCCTAGCGGCGAAGTCCGGCAATGTCCCCTACCAAGTTCGAAGGAACCTGAATCTTATTCCCGCACGGCATGGATCGACAACAGTAAATCACTTCTCCTTTACCGCGTTTATCAGGACCTTGACACCTTCTGCTACGATTACGGGAGGAAACTGTTCTCCCCACAATGAATCCCGCTAATTGGAAGACACGGTTTCGACGAAGCGCGTTTGCTGTATTCTTCACCGGCCTTGGCGTGATTCTGTCGTTGCTCGTGTTCTACACTTGGCTGGGAACCTATCCAGACGATGTTGACCCCAAGAACATCTACTATGTGTTGTGGAAACACGGCCTAAATAACAACATGAATCTCGATTCAGCCTTGGCGGCAATGTCTCATGACGTTTCGCCCGCAAAGCGCGTGGAAGGGTTGACAAAGGATCAACTCAAGGCCCGCTTTGGTTATCTACGGACACTGGTAGATGTCACGCCATATTACCAGGCGTGTTACTTCACGCCGGGAGTCTTCACGCTAGGGAACGTAGACCGCGCTGAGCTTGCGGCCAAAAGCGAAGATGCACTCTTCCTGAGGGACAGTCCCTGGATGGTTGTCATGAAGAACGGAAAGGCTGTTGACCTTGTCCTCTGCAAAGGCTACTGACGGGCTAGTACCCACATTTCCGGTAACCGCGTTTGAACGTAGCCGCCCAGCGGCGGACGCTTCGCGTGGGATGTCCGGAGAGGCGGTTGCCGTAGAGCTAAGATAAGTTTGGGTCACAGGAGGTCCCCGTGACCCATCTACGTAA
>JABCYZ010000053.1 GCA_013289955.1 Acidobacteriota bacterium | reverse complement strand
CTCCTTACGCCCCAATTTCCAACGTAGGTTGCGGAAACCACAGTATCACCTACAAGTTGATATTCGAGTCCGAAGCTCGTCTGTTCGACATACGGCGTGCGCTGGTTCGGATCCTGCGCGCGTATATGCAGATCGTACAAGGGTGGAGCGGTCGCATCAATAATCGAGGAAGGGAACCCATCCTTTAGCTGAAAGACGGCGCTGGTTCCGCCCGTGGATATTTGTGTATCAACAAACTGCGGCGGATTTAGCTGAAGCAATGCTTCCGAGCCTATTCGATTTACATGCTGATAAAAAACTCCATATCCACCTCGCCACACCAGGCGAGGCAGCATCTGATAAGCAAAACCAAACCGGGGGGCAAAATTGTTCAACGCGGGATGAATCAGCGCACGACCATACCACCCGGACGCATTGCTCGCCGCGGTGATAAGTCCTCCGCCGTTCAGCGGGGTGAAGTTCGTGGTCTCGTTATTCCTATCGATCAGCGGAGCGAAAAGCTCGTATCGGAGGCCGTACGTCAGAGTGAGTTTCGAATTCGCCTTCCAGGTGTCCATAGCATAGAAGGAGTGTCCAGGCGTGAAATAATGCACGACGTGGGGCGTCGTGAAAATTACCAAGTTCGCGTCCCCGAGCAGCAAATCGGGCAGCGCCATCGCAAAACTGCTGGTGACAACTCCGGTTTCTAAGATAAGGCCCTGCGGAGCTTCTATATCGAGAAAATTGTCGCTCCGCCTGATGTATTGGTAACCGAACTTGAAGCTGTGCGTGCCTTTCAGCCAGTTCAAGTTCTCCACTAGGTTCCACCCTTGTGAAATCTGGTACTGCGGCCGCCAAGCTGCTGATCCTTCTGTCGTCAGGCCGCCGATGAAGAACGGAGGTATGCCGGCGGAACCCGGCCCATTCGGGATTCCTGACAGACCAATCGCTGATTCCGCCTCGGAAGTGCCAACAGTCAAGCCATTGGGATCGCTGTGCGCGTAGTCCCGGCTGAAGCCGAAGCGCACATCATTCACTAGTGAGTTTGAAAGCGTGCGCGTCCAACCCAGCGCGACCGACTGCTGGTGCCAACGATACTGTGTCGCGAAGTTGCCGTTTCCGATCAAAGGATTGCCGGTCCAGCGGGGATCCTGCTTGTCCACGTGCCGGTAGCTGTAGCTTCCAAAGATCTGATCCTTTGGGTCGAGCGTGTAATCGATGCGCCCGTCCAAGGAATACACGTCATCTGGAACCGACGTCGCAAACACATAGTTCGGCGCTCCCGTCCAACTCCCCGGGATTCCTTCCAGAGCCACTGCGGTTGGGATATTCGGAGTCGCAGTACCGGCGACCAGGCCCATGAGCTTTTGCGCGACCGGATCGAAGCAACCTGGCTGGATAATGTTTCCGACGTAGCAACCCGACTGGCCGGGGACCTGTGGGTTGGCCAGCGCATAAGGCAATTCGGTGAAATTTCCCTGCGTCATGAGCGGCGTCGGTACGGTGCTTTGGACGGTATCGCCATTCCGGCTGGTGAACCGTTCCAGATCGCCAAAGAAAAACAGCTTGTCCTTCTTGATCGGGCCGCCGAACGTACCTCCGAATTGATTTTGAGAGAAGCCGCTGCGTGGAAAACCGGTCAAATTGTTAATCCACTGGTTTGCGTCCAGAACCTTATTCCGGAAAAACTCGTACAAGTCTCCGTGGTAGCCATTCGTGCCTGATTTGAGGGTCGCGTTGACCACCGCTCCCGCCGAATTGCCGAATTCAGCGGAGTACGTGCGCGTCTGAATCTTGAACTCCTGCAAGGCATCAGGTGGCGGCTGCACAACTTGCATCGACAATTCCTGCAGGTTTTCCGAGAACGAGTTATTGTCTATGCCGTCCAGCAGAAAATTGTTCTGAAGCTCGCTGTTCCCGTTGGCGCTAAATCGGTCGGGGGCCGGGTTAGCCGGAGCGTAATACTTAGCCACGCCGGGTTCCAAAAGCGCCAAATCGGCGTAGCGACGTCCGTTCAGAGGGAGGTCGTTGATGCGCTGTTCATTGACTACACTTCCGAGGTCGGCCGTCTGCGTCTCTAACATTGACTCGCGAGCCGTGACCACTATTTCCGCGTTCACTGATCCAACCTTCAATGCAAAATCAATGGAAAGGAGATCTTGCACGTGCAAATGAATGTCGTCGCGCAAAACGCTCTCAAACCCGGCGGCGGTCGCCTTCACGGTGTACGTGCCGGGAATTAATGTCAGGACCTGATACTCTCCGTCCGCATCGGCAGAGGTGGTCACGGCGACGCCCGTCGCCTTATTCGTGATTGTCACTGTCGCGCTAGGCACGACAGCTCCAGAGGAGTCTAGAATTCTCCCGGTGATGGCCCCGCGATCGATTTGGCCAAACGCGGGCAGAGCAGAAACCCCAAGCAGCATCGCCACCAACATCACTCGGTCGAGCAATCTGCGATTCTTCATCCCTTGATGCATTGCAGCCTCCGCTTTTCAGATTCGTAGAGCGGTCTCCCGAGATTCGATGGAGTTGGATTCAAAACCGCTCAGCCACCCGTCACTCGCTTGGAAACAAATCAGGAACCTTAAAGTTCTAATCCGCGGCCGATAATGCAAAATCCGCATCGCCCGCGAACCCGATCGCCCATGAATGATCGCAGTCCTCGACGGATCGCTCTCGCCTACGCACACCGCCCAGAACGCATACCGAACCAGACCGACACGGAAAAAGCTGGAAAAGACGAATGAGATGTCGTCAGCTGAATGCTGCCCCCTAGAGAACCACCCCTCAAGCGTACCGAAACGATTCGGTCACTAATGGACGGAGGTTTAACATTCGCAAAAATCGTTGTCAAGCCAATTTTTTGGAAACCAGGTCCCCCGTAACGAGATTTGCAATGTTTGAAAATGTGCAACGGCCGCGAATCGACGGCTGTCCAAAAATGCCAGAACGTTGCGGCATTTGTATTGACAACGTTGCTTGCGGACGTACAATGCCGTCACTCCGAATGCAAATACGGAGGCCCGCCGCCGAGCGCCGCAGCAATTGGACGAATTCAAAACGCTTCGCATTTCGCGGACTGGGTCTTCGAAGGCGCATCGGCAGTATTTGCGGCGCGCGTCTTCCGGATTGGAGGAAACGCTCCGGTTGAGGTTCGGTATTTGCCTTCACTCGAAACGATATGGCCGGCGCGCATTCGGGGGCAATGCATGGCGACCGCCGATTCCCGCACATACAGAATATTTCTTTAGATATCTCGCAGCATGCAAAGGAGAGAGAATGGCATCGCGATGCAGCAAGATTCTTACCGTAATTCTCGTCGTATTGGTCTGCAACCTGGCTTTTCTTTTTCGGCCGGGTCCGGTGATCGCTCAATCTCCCAACGCGGTCAGTTCGAAGGCTACTGCGTCCGCAGAGCCGCTGGATTTTGACCGAGGAGCCGCGGCACTCTGGCAAAGTCTTCTGAAACTCCACACGCGCGCAAGCCTCCTGATGGTCACCGCGCATCCCGACGACGAAAACGGCGGAATGTTGACCTATGAATCCCGCGGGCAGGGCGTGCGGGCTGCCTTGTTGACGCTCAATCGCGGCGAAGGTGGCGCCAACGTCATGTCTTCGGACTACTTTGACGCGTTAGGGCTGGTGCGCACGGAAGAACTGCTCGCGGCGGACCGTTACTACGGAGTTCAACAATTCTTTTCGCGAATGTGCGACTACGGCTTCTCCAAGACAAAAGAAGAGGCGCTCGAAAAGTGGGGGCACGATCAAACCCTCTCCGATGCTGTACGCGTCGTTCGCATGACCCGCCCTCTCGTCATTACTTCCGTTTTCGTCGGAGGCCGGACGGACGGCCACGGCAATCACCAAGTTGCCGGCCAAATGGCGCAGGAAGCTTTCAAAGCAGCGGGCGATCCGGCCATGTTTCCCGAGCAGATCAAGGAAGGACTGCGCCCCTGGAAGCCACTCAAGGATTATGCACTCGTGCCGTTTTCCCCCGTCACCGACAAGGGGATTCTTGACTACGCGGACGGCAAATATTACCCCGCCGAATTTCAGAATTATACGGACGGCACCGTCATTCACGGCGCGCTTTCCGCTTCTGTCGAGATCCCGGAAGGCGAGTACAATCCTCTCCTCGGATTAACGTACGTCCAGGTCGCCCGTGTGGGTCTCGGCCACCAAAAGTCTCAGAGCGGCGGCACCGGCTTGCCGCCGGCAGCAGCGGAGATGACTCCGTATCACCGCTTTGCGTCGTTCGTCTCCGTGCCGGAAAAAGAGTCGTCGTTATTCGATGGCATCGACGTTTCGCTCGTCGGCATCGCAAGCCTCGCGCAAGGCGGGGATTCCACTTTCCTGAAGACTGATTTATCGCAGATCAATTCTCTGGTCGATAAAGCCATGAATGATTTTTCGGCGCAACACCCGGAGGCGATTGCCTCGACTCTCGCCGCAGGTTTGAAACAAACGAACGAACTGATCGAAAAAGTAGCCAGCAGCGGCCTGACCGCCGATTCGAAGTACGACGTGACGCATGAATTGAGAGTGAAGCAAGCGCAATTCGAAAACGCGCTGGCTGAATCGCTCGGCATTTCTGTGCTGGCGACGGTGGCTCCGGAGAAAGAACCGACTGGACCTTTCGCACGCTTCTTCAGAAATCAGCCAACCTTTCAAGTGGCCATCCCCGGACAGGAATTCTGGGTGAAAATTCACGCCACGAATCCAACCTATCTTCCCGTGGAATTGCAGAGCGCGATCCTCGAGTCTCCGCCGAACGAACAATGGTCCATCGATCCCGCGACGCAAACGGGCGGCACGCTCAAAGGCAATCAGTCCGTGGATCTGCGGTTCACGGTTCATGCCGCGGCCGACGCCAGTTTCACGCGCCCCTATTTCACGCGTCCAAATATCGAGCAGTCCTACTATGACATTCGGGTGCCAAGCGATCTTAACCTGCCTCTGGCTCCGTATCCCCTTTCAGCCAAGATACGTTTCGCTTTCGACGGCGTCCCATTCAGTCGGGCGCAGGTCGTTCAATCCGTTCAGCGCGTCGTCGGCCCGGGTACCGTGCTCGAGCCTCTGATCGTCGCCCCAGCCATTTCCATTTCCATCACGTCGCAAGCGGGAATTGTTCCCCTCGGCACGAAATCCTTCGAAGTGGCCGTCAGCCTTCACAGCAACGTCAAAGGTCCCGCGAAGGGCACTGTGAAACTCGATTTGCCGGAAGGATGGACAGCGCCGCCGCAGGAATTCTCAACTTCGAAGGACGGCGACGATCAATCGCTCAACTTCCACGTCATTCCCGCAGGTCTAAAAGAAAAGGCCTACGACATCACCGCCGTCGCCACCTACGATGGCCATGATTATAAAGAGGGGTATCACACCATCGGCTATGCCGGTTTGCGTCCCTACAATCTCTACCGCGCTTCCACGTATCACACGACGGGTGTTGACGTGAAAGTCGCGCCGGGCTTGGACATCGGATACATCGTGGGCGCCGGTGACGACATGCCCCAATCTCTCGTGAATCTCGGCATCAACGTCCATTTCCTCACGTCGGAAGATCTTGCCAGCGCAAATCTCTCCAAATTCAACGCGATCATTCTCGGAGTGCGCACTTACGCGGTGCGCGAGGATCTCAAAATTCACAATGACCGCATCCTCGATTACGTGAAAAACGGCGGAGTCGTCATCGTTCAATACAACACGCCCGAGTACGATCACAATTACGGTCCGTATCCCTACAAAATGGGTTCGAATCCCGAAGAAGTTACCGACGAAAATTCCCAGGTCGAAATCCTGGCGCCGTCAAATCCCGTTTTCACCTGGCCCAATAAAATCACCAGCAAGGATTTTGAGAATTGGGTCGAAGAGCGCGGCTCGAAATTCCTTGAAAGCTGGGACTCGCAGTACGTCCCGCTGCTCGAAACGCACGACCCTGGCCAGGCTCCTCAAAAAGGCGGCCTCGCTTACGCCAAATACGGCAAGGGGATTTATATTTATAACGCCTACGCGTTCTACCGCCAGATGCCCGAAGGCGTTCCCGGCGCATATCGCATTTTCGCCAACATGGTCAGCCTGGGAAAAAATCCCGAGCTTATGAAGTCCCGCATCGCAGACACCCCCAAGCCGTCGGGGAAGCCCACTCCCTGATTCGTGAAGGGGACAGCCAACGCGTTTAACGCCGGACCATCCTTACGGACGGTCCGGCGGCGCGTCCTTCTGCCCCTGCGCCTCGTGCCGCATCGAATAAAGGAACGTTTTCATAGTCGCCTGGCGCCGCGCGTTCTCATCCGCGAGGCGCGTTGACGCTGCTTCGTAGAGCTTTATTTCCTTCCGCTGCTTTTCCGGTTGCCCCACGTGCTCGTAAATCTGGGCCAGTCGGTAGTGTGCTTCCGCGGATCCCGGGTCCAGGCGTGTGCAGCTTTCGGATTCGCGTAGAGCTTCTGGCCAGCGCTCCAGCCATCGGTACGCTTTGCCTAATTGGCAATGCGGCGAGGCATCGTCTTTCGGGAGCAGCGCGACTGACGCGTGGAGGTGCCGCAGAATCTCCGTGGCGTGGGTTTTGTCTCCCGCAACGTGGTCTCTGCGAAAGAGCACTGCGCCACAGTAGTACTGGATATGTCCGTCTTTCGGCTGGCTGTCCGAATACTCGCATAGCTTTGCGACAGCCGCGGGATCGGGCGGCGCCCGGTCCAGCTGAATGTCTCCCAAATACTGCAGCACCACCTGGGGTTCCGGCGCCAGGTCGGCCGCCCGCAGCAGATATTTTGTAGCGCCTTCGTCAGTCCCCCCAAAATGCTCAACCATCCCCAATGCGAGTTGGATTCGCCAGGATTCCGGCTGCAACTCCTCACCTTGTTTGAGAACCACCTTCGCCGGCTCGAAGCTGCTGTGCTGGATCAATTCCACCGCCAGCGAGAGACGGTATCTCTCGTCGTTCGGCGCCAGCTCCACAGCCGCCTGGTAGCCCTTCACCGCCGCAAGGCTATCCCCGCGGGCCTCTTGAATGTCGCCAATCAGGTCTTCGACATCTGCGTTGTCGTCAAGCTCTTTGCACTTTTGCGCGCTGGCCGCAGCGTCGTCGAGGCGATCGGCCCGGAATTGCGCGAGGGCCAGATCGAACTGCAAGTCGGCACGTCCCGGGTCGAGATCCACAGCCCTGTTTAGCTCTTCGATGGATTCGGAATATTTTTCGTGGGAGATCAGGAGCTCTGCCACGCGCTGATGAAGCTCCAACTCTTTCGATGTCGGCTGTGTCGCGCGAAGCAGTTCCAGCGTTTGCTGAAAATCGGAATGCATATCCAATTCGGCTTCCAGGGAAAGCAGGCCGGCTTGGGGATTATGCGTCTCGGCAAATAAAGGCTCTGCCAAACGTGCCGCGCGTTGCCAATTTTTCGATTGCAGTTCGGCGGTGGCCGTCGCCAGCGCCAATCCATGATCAGCCGGCTCCAGAGCCAGAGCTTTTTCCATTTCCGAAGCGGCGGTCGGAGCATTTCCTAGACCCAGAGCCACGGAGGCTTTAAGCCGGTGGTACCCGATGCGCTCTTCACGTCCACTTGGTGGGGATAGGCCGGCCAATGCGCTTTGGGCTTCCGCGTACTTGTGCAGGCGCACGAGCACCACCGCCCACTCCATCCGAATCCCCGGGTCGCTGCGGTTAATTTTCGCGGCGTCCGCCAGCAAAGGTTCGGCTCTTTCCGGCTGGCCCTCTCGTTCGTAAATCTCGCCGAGTGCCGCTAGAGCGATTGAATCGTTGGGTGCAACTTGCAAAACGCCGTGCAATTCTTCCTTCGCTCGTTCGTTCTGCCCGATGCTGGCATACGCTTGTGCGAGTAAGGTACGTCCGGCGGAATCCTGGGGCCGGGTTTGAAGATAGCTCGAAAGAATTCGTATCGCGTCGTCTGCGTTTCCGTGCTCGAGAGAGGATTGCGCTTCAGCGAGTGTTTCTGACATTTGGGGCGGAGGTGCTTGCGGTGAGGCTCGATTCTGCTGCGCGCCCGGCGTAAGCGTCAAGCTAAACAGCAGCAATGCCCCCGCGCCCAGAGCGAATCGCCTGAAAATCCCGCACTTCGTCACGGCTGCTGCCCCTCCCGGCTCCATCATTTTGCGTCGCAGTTCTCCTCGCCAGTGGCGCATTCTTTCTTTTCATCTCCGCCACTTGCACTTACTCGCAAAATCATTCGCAGGCTAGCCTACGGTCTCGCGCGTTGTCCACAGCTATTTTCCTTGCGAGCTCCCCGAAAATCCTCGGCTGCCACGAAACGTGGCGACCCTACCTCATGCCATAACGTTTCGGTACATTCGCACTTCTTGGCTTGCCCGTGTCCGGCCCCGCTGCTATAGTCCACCCTCGATACTCGATTCACGTTTTTCCGGGACGTCTGATTTGGCCGAGAACATTTCGCCCCAACTCCCCCCCGAGATCGCGGGACCCTCCGAAAAACTTGTTCGCGGCATGGGCTTGCTGCAATCCGTCTCTGTCAACATGCTCGGAATGATCGGCGTCGGCCCCTTCATCACCATCGGTGTGATCCTTTCCGCCATGGGCGGGCCGCAGGCTGTGCTCGGCTGGTTTCTCGGCGCGTTATTTTCCGTGTGCGATGGGATGGTTTACGCCGAACTGGGTGCCGCGATGCCGGGAGTCGGCGGAGCTTATATTTATTTCCGCGAAGCTTTCAACCCGCGCACTTGGGGTCATCTTTTCTCTTTTCTCTTCCTGTGGGAAACGATTTTCGTCGCGCCGTTGGCGATCTCGGCCGCGTGCGTTGGTTTTGCCGAATACTTCCATTACTTCCTGCCTCAATTAAACCACGCTGGGGTGGGCGCCCTCGCCGCCGCCGTTTGTGTGCTCATCACATTTCTGCTGTATCGTCCCGTTAAGGAAGTGGGGCGTTACTCGGTGATCATGTTGGCCGTGGTGTTGGCCGCGATGTTATGGGTAATCGTGTCCGGACTTATTCACATCGACGCGAAGATGGCGTTCGATTTCCCCCCCGGGGCTTTTCATCTCTCCAAATCTTTCTTTTACGGGTTGGCGGGCGCTACATTAATCGCGATGTATAACTACGGCGGTTATAACAACATCACTTACCTCGGCGGCGAAGTCAAGAATCCTGGTAAGAATATCCCCAGGGCCATTGTTTTCTCCGTCTTAATCGTCGCCGTCCTTTACCTTCTCATGAGTGTGGTGATCATAGGGACGATTCCCTGGCGGGATGCCGCAGTCTCTCACGCAGTGGTGTCGGAGTTCATCGGTAAGTTGTACGGCTCGCGTGCCGCTTCCGTGATGACGTGCCTCATTCTTGTCGCTACGCTCGCCGGAGTTTTCACTGGCAGCCTTGGATATTCCCGCATCCTTTACGCCGCGGGCGCCGAAGGAAACTTTTTCAAGGTGTTCGGTCGCGTCCATCCCACGGGACGCTTCCCAACTGTCTCACTTCTCGCCACCAACGCAATGGCCATTCCACTCTGTTGGTTTTCGCTCGGGCGGCTTCTTTCGGCTCTGATGATCATTCAGATCGTCTTCCAGTTCATCCCTCAGATCATTGCGATCTTCGCGATCCGCAAATATCGCAAGGAAATCAAGCGTCCCTACGGCATGTGGTCTTATCCCGTCCCAGCGATTGTCGCGCTCATCGGATGGATTTATGTCGCCTGCACTCCAGAACAGCGCGAGAACATCGGCACCGCGGTCATTCTTTTGCTGTTGGGATTGGCTGCGTACTTTCTGCGCGCGCGGGTCGTCGAATCATGGCCCTTCGGGCAAAGCGGAGGCCGCTCGTCGCCCATTGCCTGACGTACCGCAGGAAAGATTAATCACATTTTCTTGGGAGGACAGCAGGAGTCTCGCACGACAAGTTGTGTCTTCAGCAAGGCTGGCGTAGGGATGCTTACCCGTCCTTCGATGTGATCGATCAAGATTCTCGCCGCAATCATTCCGATCTCCCTCGCAGGCTGACGCACCACGGTGAGCCTCGGACGCAGCAGCGTGGCCCAATAGAAATCGTCGAACCCGAGCAGGCTGATTTCTTCGGGGCACGCGAGCCCGATTTCTTGTATGGCCGCGAGCGCACCCAACGCCATCATATTGTTGGTGCAAAAAATCGCCGTCGGACGCTGCCCCCGCGTCAAAAGCTGCATCGCGTGGAAATGGCCGCTCTCCATGTCGTTGTGCCCGGCCTGAATCGCCGAGCGGTCCAGGCGGATTTTCGCACTGCGAATCGCGGATATAAATCCCCGCAATCTGTCCCGCGACGTTCCGCTAGAAGCATCGCCCGTAATGATCCCGATGTCGCGGTGTCCCAAGCTCAGTAAATAGGATGTTGCGCTTTCCGCGGCCTGCGTGTTGTCCACTCCCACCCTACCGACATAGGTGTCACGTTCACGAGGGTGACGGTCCGCGTAAACCACCGGAAGATTTCCCAGAACTGCTCTCGCTCTTCCCCCTACGGCGTTCATGGCGGGAACCCGCACAACTCCATCGACGCGACGCCGGTGAAACGAATCCAGATAATTTCGCTCTTCTTCCCAACTTTCTCGAGAATCTCCTATCAGCACCGTGTAACTCGCCGAGGCCGAATAGTCTTTGACCCCACGTACGAGCTCGATGTAAAAGTTGTTCGACAGGTCGGGAACTACGATGGCTAGCGAGTGCGTTTTTTGAAGCCGAAGGCCACGCGCGAGGTCGTTCGGGCAATATTTTAGCGTCTTGATGGCTACTTCAATTCGGCTGCGCATGTCTGCGCTGACATAGTCGGAATTATTCAGTGCGGCGGAAATTGTAGAAACGGAGGCCCCCGCCGCTTTCGCCACTTCGCGAATCGTAACGTGGCGCCTTACACCCTTTGGCTTTGACTTCAACCTCGATCTCCTCGCCGCCGTGTTTAGGGATGGACTCGACATGTTTTGCAAATCAGGAGTTTACTAATAAAGCGTCACATAGCCAAAGCCAAAACGTTTTGGGACATTCAATTCTCAATGAAATCCACTATGTCGGGGGAATCTGATCAAAAAGAATCATCGCGAAAACCTTCAACGAGCTAAATATGCTCACCGTTTCATTCAAGCGTCTTTTCCATGGCCGTTACACCCCGGTCGAGCGAGCAAAGCCGGGACAAATCAACTGACCTTAGTCATCAGCTGGTGTGTGGCACCATTTCAGGCGCCGGGCGACCGTCAGTCTCCACTGGAGGTTGTTTCGTTTCCCAGCGGATGATTTTCAGATCAAGAACGAAGATGCTGTAAAGCACCGGTACCAACAGCAGCGTGGTAAAGGCTGCGACAGCAAGTCCGCCAATTTGCGCGTAGCATAGAGGCTGCCATAGAGGGCCGCCTTCCAAAGCTAGTGGGAAAAGGGCGAGGATTGTCGCTCCCACGGTGATCATCACGGGCCGTATACGCTGGATTCCCGCGTCCGGAAGCGCCTGCTCCAACGGTTCCCCCTTCGCATGCATTTCCTCGATAAAGTCGAACAGCACGATCACGTGGCTAACGATCACGCCGATCAAGCTGGCGATGCCCAGAAAAGCCATAAATCCAAAGGGCGTATGCATAATCGAGAGAGCAATTAGAGAGCCGATCACACCGTACGGTGCCGCGGCGAATACCAGAAGAGGTTTTACCGCGTTATTAAACTGAACGAGCAGCGCCAAGTAAATTCCAATCAAAGAAATCAGCAGAACGATTTTCAGGTTGCTGAATCCGTCTATTTGCTTTGCTCTTTCTCCCCCGATACGAAGCTGATAACCGGGGGGAAGATTTTTCTGGAACTCCTGCAATTTTGGAAGAAGGGGCTCGAGTATTTGTGAGGCGAGAACGCCGGGCCGTGGATAACAAAGTATCGAAATGGTACGAAAATGCTCACGCCGGACGATGCGACCTGTTTCCAAAGAATTTCCGACCGTCGCGACCGACAGTAGAGGTACTCGATTGTTCGTTTGTGAAGAGTAAACATAAAGGTTTTTGATGTCGGCTAGCTGGGCACGCTCCTCCATACGAAGGCGCGCCACAATGGGGATATTCTTGTCGCCTTCCTTGAACACGCCCACTGTCGTGCCGCTCATCGCGGCGGTCGAGGAGTTCGCGACATCGGCATTGGTGATTCCTACTGCGTTCGCGCGGTCAGGATCGATTTGAATCCTCTGCTGAACATCATCCGGGAACCAATCATCCCGAAGAACGGAAATGCCGGAAGATTGACTGACGATATCCTCAGCCTGCCGGGCAATCTGTCGCAGCGTACGAATATCGCTAGCTTCATTTCTGGCGTCGACGTCTGCCTGCCCGGAAATCAGCAACTCTACGGGATTCTCGACAGGATTCGTTTGGAGCTGGCGTACCGTAATCCACGCTCCCGGTACTTCCGTGGCCAGCGCGTCCTGGATGGGCCGAGCTAGTCTTGGCGAAGCTTCCTTGTCAGTGATCTCAACAATCATTTGCGCGTAGTTGGTCTGCGGCATTTCCGGTGAGACCGAAAACCAGAAGCGAGGCCCGCCGCCACCGGCAAAAGTCGTCAGCGACTTAAGAAGATGGCCACGGTTTTCCTTGGTTGTGGCGCCGGTTGAATTTTCAATGACCTGACGGACGACTCGTTCGGCCTGCACGGCAGCATCGTTCGTGCCGCTCAAGGGAGTTTCATTCGGCAGCCAAATATCCAGATAAAACCAATACTGGACATCTTCGGGAAAAAATTGAGTCTTAAGCCGAGAGCCGAGCAACCCGCCTATGATTAGAAAAACCAGGGACCCACCGAGGACGGCCCAACGGTGTTTTATAGCCCTGCCGACGAGTTTGTTATAGAAGCCGTAAAACCCTCGCCGCCGTCTCTCCTCGATGGTTGGTTCGGGCTTTGCTGGGGCGCGCAGAATGTAGTAACCCAGGAACGGGACAAACGTCATCGCCACAAAAAGTGCGCACAGCAGGGAAGCCGTCATTACGATGGGAAGGCTCTTCAGGAATTCGCCGGTATTGCCGCTCAGCATCAGAAATGGCAGGTAGGCGATGATGTTCGTGATCGTCGCGTAGAAAATCGCGGTGGCAAGCTTTGTAGGTCCGAGCCAGCACGCTGTCGTGCGCGGAAACCCTTCTGCCAAATGACGTTTTATGCCGTCGCCAGCGACTACCGGCACGTCGACGAGAAGGCCAAGTGCGATGATCAGCGATGCGATCGAGACTTGTTGCAGATCAATTCCCAATACATATACGACGCCAAATGTCATCGCCAGCGTGATCGGTATGGCGAGAGCCATAATCAGCGCGAGGCGCCACTCCCAAAATCCGAGCAGCGAAACGATGA
>JABCYZ010000052.1 GCA_013289955.1 Acidobacteriota bacterium | reverse complement strand
CAAAACGAATTCGTTCATCCATAACCGAACACTCCTTCCAAGGCATCTCCACCCCTCCCTTTCAAAAAAGGGAAAAGTGTAACCTATGTGTCCGGTACAAACTGTCACCCATGTGTCGGGTCGCTCATCTAAAGAACGTACCTTTCTACTTGTGTTCGGCGAACACAAAATCTGCTAGACACCAAGATCGAATCAACGAGGCCGACAACTCAGCCACTAAAAAAACAGAGGTATGTCTCATTTCGCACACTTCTCACTTTTGATTTCGGATTTAATATCTCAATCGTCTGTGGCGGGATGCAGATCACTCGCCAGCTAGATCTGCTGAAAATCAAACCGGCATCCGAATCGGGCTTTCTGTACGACGTCTCCGGTGGATGATGGCCTGGGCTGGAATTGAATTTAGCGAGCAGCTGAATCTCACGCTGACTTCGGGCTATCGGGATCTAAAAATAATGCAATTACGTTCCGCGGAGACGCGTGATAGATCGAAGAAGACAGCCAAGCACGCGAAGCCCGATAAGACCGGGGCCGGCAAGGACCTCGGAAACTATTCGGGGTTCGCGCATTCTAGAATTTCAGCCCATTTCCAGGCTGCGCGCACGGAGTATTCCACCTCAACTTACAATCCCATCGGCGCTTTTCTTCCCAACAGACTCTTTAAGTGGATACTGCAGATTGCGAAATACTGGTTTCGCAAAAAGCACGCGTTCAGAGATTACAGAACTCACGGAAAAGGAACAGGCATTCTTCCCATCGATGACCGCGTGAAAATCAGCATAGCGGGCGATTGGGGCACAGGTACGGATGAGGCAAAAATAGTTGCGGACGCAATAGACAAATCCGATCCGGATTACACGATTCACCTGGGAGATGTGTATTACGTGGGCGACGGCAACGAGGTGCGAGAAAACTTCCTTGGGGTGAAAACAAGTCCCTACGCGCCGGTAAAGTGGCCGATGGGCGCGAAAGGCAGCTTCGCGCTCAATGGCAATCACGAAATGTACGCTGACGGAAACGGCTACTGGAAAATGGTTCTGCCGAGGATGGGATTAAGACAACACGGCAGCGAATGGGGAACGGGACAGTGGTCGAGCTTCTTTTGCCTCGAAAATAAGCACTGGCGCGTCATCGGAATTGACACTGGCTACAATTCCACTCGTTTCGAATGGGCGAAAGTGCCGGGGCTGCAGAGGAGCAAATGGCTTCGCAAGACAACGCGGTTTAAGCCGACGTGCACTTTACCCGAGCCTCTTCTCGATTGGTTGAAGTCCTCTGTAAATCCGGACGGAGATAAGCGCGGATTGATTCTGCTGTCGCATCATGGGCCGCATTCGGCGTTTGAGGCCTGGTATCAAACCCCGGCGAAACAATTGGCGAAGTTGATTCACCGACCGGTTATTTGGTTTTGGGGCCACGAACATAGGCTGGCGATTTATGAAAGGTTCAACGTCAAGGAGGGCATTGAGGCTTATGGACGATGTATCGGCCACGGCGGCATGCCCGTCACGCGCGGGGCGATTCCCGACATCCTGGATTCTAAATGGCTCGCCTGGGATAACCGGCGCTATCCCAGCGATGAGGAGATAAATGTTGGTTACAACGGGTACGCAGACTTTTCGTTTAACGGGCCGGCACTGCACATCGCGTATTATGATTTGAATCGATCGCTTGTCCTGACCGAAGATTGGCATATCGATATCGAGTCCGGCGCACTAGCGGGACCCGACCTGAAGAAAATACTTGACGATCCATCGCTGCATTGCCGGGAATCTTAGAAGATTAAGGAAACGAGCAAGGCCCAGTGCTTTCTGAAACGAGGAGAGCCATTTGTTTGGTTGAGACTCGGGAGAAAGACTATCCCTGAAATTAGCTTGCGAAGATATAGAAGATCGAACCGCACCCCATGGTTTTGACAACTTTTATCTCTAGTGGGGAACTCTTAGCGGTCCCGAAGCGTCAAACGAATTCGGATGCAACCTCAGGTGAGCAGCGTCGCCGCGAATTTCCGGATACCGGCTTCGATCTTTCCTTTGAAAAACGTAGCGGCGAAGGGTAATGCTAAATCAAAAACAATTTCCGATGCGTTTACTGTGATAGTTCCTGACGCCGCGTGTCCCATTGCGGAACCGCTGAATCTTCCGATGTTTCCGCTCCATTTCTCCTGAAGATCTTTGATCTTGCCGGAGTGTTGGGCCTTCGCCTGTGTGAGTGCGTATTTCATGCGCTTTAGCACCTCACGCTGTGAGAGGCCATGCGGAATCGAGATGATCAAATTCGGCATACTGGATCCACTTTCGCCGACTAGTAAGAGCTTAACGGCGTCTGGGGCTTGTGAAGGCAAGGGGCTGGAATTCTGACCCCCTAGCTCCATGCAACTTACTGATTCTACTAGGTGCCAAAAAGAATGAAAACCGCAGATACGCAAGGGTGAGGCGCACGGCGCATACTCCGATGACCATCGTCCGATTCCAATCGAGGGAGCGGCGTACTATCTCCGTACGGGCAACACCGAGCTGCAATCCGACCCTCTCGACCAACTCTTGTGTATCCGGCCAGGAGACATGCCTTAGAGATCGTACTTGGTACATGGGTAACAACCCCAGGTCGCTCATTCCCTGGTTTTAGTTCCTTTTGTGATTTTCCCTGTAAGCTAACGACTGCCGATGCAAAGCGTCACATTTCAAGTGGCCGCGAATCCAGATTTTTGTTTGAAAGGAATCCTCATGCTCATGCGCCGAAACCTGCTGCCTGTTCTTTCTTCCTTGGTGATTGCAACATTATCCCTCGCGCCGGCCCACGCACAACGCGCTGGGGGCGTCAAATTTGCGGCCGAGGTGCCGTTACTGGATTGCGACGGCATGCCGTGCGTCGAAGCGCGAATGGGAAACGGCCCGAACTTGAAAATGGGAATTGATACGGGAAACGTGGACTCCGTGCTGGACATGTCCTATGCGGAAGCCGCCGCCTTGAAGTCGACGGCGCCGCTACCGGCGGGAGCGCCTTCGGGGATGTTTCGCACAACCATCCCGTCTATTAGCGTCGGAAACGCGAAGCTCACGAACGTCGGTACGCTGGCGCTTAGCCTCTCGGAGATGATCTCGCAGAACCAGATGCCGCACGTGGATGGGACTCTGGCGTACACGGCATTCAAGGATCGCATCCTGCAAATTGATTTCGTCGCGCACAAGGTGCGGATTTCGGAGCTGTTGACGGCACCCACAGAATGCACGGGAGCCTGCGACAAGATCTCGCTGATCAAGTTCGGACAAGAAGGACCGCCAATCGTTGTCGCCGACGGGTTTGAGATCAACGGAAAGAAAGTGTCGGCGCAGATCGACACGATGTACAGCGGGACGCTGCTCGTCTATACGGCTTCGATTGAGAAGCTGCAGCTTCTGGAGGCGGCAAAGACCACGAAATCGAGGAATTTTCCTTTCACGGACGGCGGTGTGCAGATGAAGGAAGCTCCGGCAGGAGTGGAAGGCTTTCGCGGATTGACGTTGAGCGGCCCTGCGCCGCTGGTCTACTTCCCAACCCCGGACGTGCACGAGCCGGACGGACTCTTCGACGCAACGGTGGGGCTGGAATTGTTTTACAAAGCGGCGGTAACGCTGGATTTTCACGACATGACGATTTCCGTGGAAAAGCGCTGAGCCGCCGCCAAAGCCGCGCGACCGCGGCGTCGCTTCGGGCTGGCGGGTCTTCCAAAATAAGAACAAATGATAATGCCATTGCGGGGGAAGAGCGCAGTGGGATTCGCGGAGGGGTTAGCGAGTGCGCGAAAAAAGAACCGCGTCGCTGTTAATCGAACCGCGAGAAAGCGCAATCTTGCTCCCATCCGACGACAAAGCAATCCCAAAAATCCGGCCGGAAACAAAATGCGTGAGCTGCTGAGGCGGCTTTCCAGTCAGCGGATAGGTCCAAAGATTCGGAGCGCCGGAGCGCGCATCCACGTAGGCCAAGGCCTGCTGACCGGGAATCCAGCGCCCATCGCGCAGCTTAGCAACGCCAGGCGGCGGGTCAAAATAAGTAATAGGGGCGGTGCCGTCTAGCGTAGCCTGCCCAACGCGCATCTTGTTATTGTTCTTGTAGTCCAGAGAGGCGAAGAGGATGTGCTTGCCATCCTGCGCGAGATTGATTCCGATCACGGTGTTAGGAATGAGAGCTGTGTCCTCACCGCCGTCAAGAGACACTTTGCGCAGATTGCCGCCGGCAATGGCCTCATCCTCGCTGACGAACGCCATCCATCGGCCTTCTCTCGGACACACGGGGTAAACCTCGCCGATGCCATGGGTCAACTGCACGACATTTGTCCCGTCTGCATCGGTTTTCCAGATGTGATTCCCTCCCTTGTTCGACACGAACACGACAGCGCGTCCTGAATCACAAATCACGGGAGCGCTGTGATACTGCGGTGCTCCTGCAATTACCTGGGCGGCGCCGCCGGTCAAATCCACTGCAGACAGATCCCAGTTCCCGGAATCATTCGAAGAAAAAATAATTCTTTGCGGAGTGGCAAAGTCCAGCCCGTGCAAGCCATCGTTTCGTCCCTGTGTAACTTGTTTGATGTCATCGGGATGATCGCTGGGAGCTATCCAGATGCTCGCGTTGACGTCGGTTTGCACGGCCACAATCGAATCCGTATCGAAAGCCAGGCTCGCGCTGTTGTAGTCTTCAAGGTCGTTGGTTACGCGTTGTATGGTTCCATCCGGATAAGACACGTACCAGATTTGTGTCGGATCTCCCGCCCGCTCCTGCGCCGTCAGAAGCACGCCCTTTCCGTCGCGCGTCCAAAGCATATTTCGAATTAGTCTCCAGCGAGTAGGCAGCTCCTGCACCTTTTTGGTGGCGAGATCGAGGGCTTGCAGATGCGCGCGCAGCCCTTGTGGATCCTCATCGACCAGTGCGTCGAAAGCGATGCGCTTTCCATCGGGCGACCAGGCCGGCGCATAGTGAGGCGTATCCCATTTCATCAGATCGGTGCGTCCGGATCCGTCCGAATTTATTTGTATGAGGCAGAGTTCCATCTCCGCGCAATTCAGAGCGAAAAAAGCAATCTTTGTACCGTCCGGGGAAAGTGTGAAGCCCGTCGATAGATGTTCGGCAATTCTGCGAGGCGCTCCTCCCAGCACGGGAATCACCAGGAGCTGCAAATCGTTCGAGTTCTCCGTGCGTGAGCTCGAGAAGTAGATGAAATTTCCGTCGGAAGAAAACAGGGGCGAGGTCAGGTAGGCCTGCGGCGCCGGCGGGACCAGCTGTTGCGCGCTGGACGTCGCGGTCTGGCGAACCCACAAGCTCTCCTGTCCGCCGTCGCGGACGACATACGCCACGTATCGGCCGTCAGAAGACACCGCGGCCGCAGTCACGTTGCCGTTTGTCGTCAGCCGCGACATACGTCCGTTCGTGACCAGCGGCAAGCGATCCAGGTCACTCTTTCCATTAAAACGTTTCCAGGAGAAAAAGGCGCCGCTACAGACAGCCAAGACAACGAAAACAACCACGAGAGTGCGCAACGATGCGAATGACCCCACCGTACTTTGAGGCGCTGCAATGCTGGCTCTCCCGGAACTGCTGTCTCGCCTCAGCCGCTTCAAATCAGCTTCTAACTCACCTGCCGACTGGTAGCGCAGGTCCCGGTCTTTCTCGAGCGCCTTGCTAATAATGCGTTCCAGCTCTGGCGGCACTTCGGGATTCAATCGCACGGGCGATCCCGGCACGACGTGCAGGATCGCGTCGTAGATCGCCGCCGTGGAGTCTCCGCGGAACGGAAGCGCTCCCGTAGCCATTTCATAGAGCACCACGCCGAAGGAAAAGAGATCGGTTCGCGGATCGAGAGGTTTGCCGAGAACCTGCTCGGGAGACATATACGCGACGGTGCCAAGCGCCGTGCCGGGACTCGTAAGATGTTCTTCCGAAACTGTTTTCACCCTTTCCGGTGAGCGTGTGGCCGTTGCATCGCCCGGCGGCACGACTCCCGTAACCTTGGCAAGACCGAAATCGAGAATTTTGGCCTGTCCCCGATTGGTGACGAAAAGATTCGAAGGCTTGAGGTCGCGATGGATGATTCCCTTCTGATGAGCAGCATCCAGAGCATCGGCCATCTGGATGGCCAGCTCGACAAGCCTCTCGATCGGAACGGGCTTCCCGCCGATTTCATGTTTCAGCGTGTGCCCTTCCAGAAGCTCCATGACCAGAAAGGGCTGGCCGGCATGCGCGGCGATCTCGTGAATCGTGCAGATGTTGCCATGATTGAGGGCAGAGGCTGCGCGGGCTTCCCGTTGAAAGCGCTCCAAGGCCTGGGCACTCGTTGCTAGAGCTTCCGGCAGGAATTTCAGCGCGACGTGTCTGCCGAGATTGATATCTTCCGCTTCGTAGACGACACCCATGCCTCCTCCCCCCAGCGTGCGGAGGATCCGGTAATGGGAAACAACGCTACCGACCATGGATGGCAGTTCAGGCAATTTATTTCCAATTTGGAAACGCAGAGACTATTCGGCCGGCCTTTGGGGCCTCCCGGCTTCTTTATCGAAGCAACTGGGCAGAGAGTATTGTCTGCGGCAGCCTTCAAGTCAATCGGAGAGGAAAAGCGGTCCGCGAAACGGCTATTGCACCATTGTATAGATTGGACTCAATCGCATGCTTTAACGACCGCTCTGAAACTATATCTTCCCAAGTATCGTTTAGAATGGCAGGCCTATGGCAAAGCTCACGTTTCTTGGCGCGGCAGGGACCGTCACCGGATCAAAATACCTCGTGGAAGCCGCCGGCAAACGGCTCCTGGTCGATTGCGGGATTTTTCAAGGCTCGCAGGAACTCACTCAACGGAATTTCAAGCCACTCTCGATCGATCCCCGGACGATCGACTATCTGGTGCTGACCCACGCCCATCTGGACCACACGGGATGGTTACCCGTGCTGGTAAAGGACGGGTATCGAGGCCCGATCTTCGCCAATCCCGCGACGATCGACCTCACCGGGCTGCTGCTGAAGGACTCGGCGCATTTGCAGGAAGAAGAGGCCCTGCACACAAAACTCGATAAGCACAACAATCACGAAGCCCACGAGCCCCTGTATGTGACGGATGACGTGGAACCTGTGCTGAAGTTACTGAAACCAGTGCCGCGCACCGGCGCCTTCGATATTAGCGCCGAATTTCATGTCACCGCGTTCGACGCCGGGCACATCTTGGGCTCAACCAGCCTGGAACTAGTTGTCACAGAGAACGGAAGGAAAACCGTGGTGGTGTTTTCCGGAGACATCGGTCGTTACGATCAGCCGATTTTGAACGATCCGGTAACGCCGCCTTCGCATGCGGACGTGCTGCTTTGCGAATCGACGTACGGAGACCGCGAGCACGCCACAGGTGATCCGGCAGAGCTACTAGCCGCCATAGTAAATCGCGTCTCAAAGCGCGGCGGCTCCATTGTGATTCCCGCGTTCGCCATCGGGCGAACCCAGACGTTCATGTATTACCTGCGCCAGCTTGAGGATCAACAGCGCATCCCGCGGCTTCCCGTGTACGTGGACAGTCCGATGGCGCTCAGCGCCACGGACCTGTATTTGAAATACAAGGAAGATCATGATCTGGAGTATTCGCGCGAGGACAGCGGCGGCAAAGGCGATCCGCTGGACGTCCACGAATTTCATCTCACTCGATCCGTCGAGGAGTCGAAGGCCATCAACAACGTCAAGACGCCGTGCATCATCGTCTCCGCGAGTGGAATGGCCGCCGGAGGCCGAGTTGTGCACCATCTGGCGCGGCGCTTGCCGGACGCGCGGAATGCCGTCATTCTCGCGGGCTTCCAGGCTCAGGGGACGCGTGGCCGCGCGCTGCAAGAAGGAGCCAAGACGTTGAGTCTTTTTGGCCAGCAGGTTCCAGTGAGCGCAGAAATCGTGGAGCTGGGACAATTCTCCGCGCATGCCGGGAAAAGTGAACTTTTGCGATGGTTGAGCGGCCTGCCGGCGCCGCCGAAGCAAACCTATTTGACGCACGGCGAACCGCAAGCAGCTCAGGCCTTAGAAGCCGCCATTCAGCAGAAGTTCCAATGGAAGGCTGCGGTGGCCCGCTACCTGGATACCATTGATTTGACAGGCTGATGGATTCTAGAAATATTTTTGGGGATTCAGGAAACTAAAATCGTCGTGGCCTCGTCTATACATACAAGACCACTCGCGGGGTAGGGGGCTAACCACCACAGGGCAACCGACCGTCAGTCTCCTACCCCTTTAAACTTTGGATATCACTGTATTTTCGCGATTTACCTAAAATTTAGAACTCTCCAACCCATCTCATGAGAGAAGGAACGGAGTTCAGAGTATCTCCAGGAATTTCTCGATACTAGACTGGGCTTTTGGAAGAATGGTGCCGAGAGTGCCGCCGCGCAGAGTCTTAGGATTCGGCACGGCCATGCGCACGAATGAGATCCCGCCCGGAAAGATCGGTGGGCAGCTTCGCCCTCAAACAGCGGATGTAACTTCCACGTGCTTGCGGCCGTCCTCGATGGGTATCGGATCGCCGGCAGCCTTTATCCTCGAGACAGCGCTCGATATTCCTGGGAGTCTCTTCGTGCGAGTCCCCCTCTGCCATGCCCCTTTGGGGAGCCCAAATACACTTCAGTCACTACGCGAATCGTAAAGAAAGCTCTCGGATGCGCGGCAAGATCAATCCCATTTCTTTCAGTAACCACCAGTCATCGTCGAGCGACGTGCCCGGCTAAACGAGCCAGCCTTTCCTCGGCTGCGGCCAGCGTGGCTTCCTTTTTGCAAAACGTAAAACGAACCTGGCTGGCGCCATCCTGCCCGTTGTTGTAGAAGCTAGAGCCAGGCACGACGGCGACACCGATTTCTTCAACCAGAAATTTGGCGAATGAAATGTCCCGTGAGCCCGCTGGGTATTGATCGGCAAGAAAATCGAATCCAGAGATATCCGTCATGATGTAGTAGGCCCCGAGCGGCTTGTATACGATGAACCCAGCGGCGGCGAGGATTTTTAGCAAACGCTCGCGCCGCACCGTGTAGTCCGCGGCAAGCTTGTCGTAATAGGACTGCGGAGATCTTAGTGCGATTGCGCCAGCCTGCTGCAAGGGTGCAGCAGCGCCAACCGTAAGAAAATCGTGCACCTTGCGGATGGCCGCGGTCGTTTCCGGCGGCGCAATGGCCCATCCCACGCGCCAGCCCGTGACGCTGTAAGTCTTCGACATGCCGTTGATCACAATCGTGCGGTCGCGCATGCCGTCGATGCACGCCATCGAGATATGCTCTGTCCCGTCGTAAAGAATATGTTCATAGATTTCGTCCGTGACGCAGTAGGCGTCCCAGCGGACACAAAGCTCGCGGATAAATTCGAGTTCAGCGCGCGTGAAGACTTTCCCGGTAGGATTGTTGGGCGTGTTCAGGATGATGGCCTTGGTGTGCGGGCCAAAAGCGGCCGCCAATTCCTTCTCGTCAAACGTCCAGACAGCCTTCTCGCCATCCGGAGGCCTCATCTTCACGAAGCGAGGCTTTGCTCCGCTCAAAATCGCGTCCGGTCCATAGTTCTCGTAAAACGGCTCGAACACCACGATCTCATCGCCGGGATTGATGATTGCCAGCATCGTGGACATCATTGCTTCCGTCGAGCCGCAGCAAATGGTGATCTCGCGTTCTGGATCGACGCGCACACCTTGTGTCCGGTCAAACTTCTCGACGATCGCGTCGCGCAGGGGCTTGGCGCCCCAGGTTATCGCGTACTGGTTGATATCATCGGCAATCGCTTGCCGCGCTGCTTCCTTGATTTCCGCGGGCGCCGCGAAATCGGGGAAGCCCTGCGAGAGATTCACGGCGCCGTGTTTCATCGCCAGCCGCGTCATCTCGCGAATTACGGATTCGGTAAATTGCTCTGCTTTTGAGGAGAGCATGCGCCTCGCTGCCTGCGCCATGCTGGATTCGGAAGAGGTCATTTAGCCTGCCAGACGATCGGATTTCCCAGCGCAATCGAACCGAACGAACCAGACCCTGCCGAAATTTTATCGGCCTTGCCCCGCCGCCGAAGAAGAAGCGGCCGGCGCGCCCGACTGCCCGTAAATCATCCGGTAGACTTCAGAATTGCGCAAGACGATTTGCACATAATCGCGGGTTTCGCTGAAAGGAATGGATTCCACAAGTTCGGGGATCTCTTCGTAGTTGCGCTCGGCTTTCCAGGCGGCGATGCGATCTTCGCCGGCATCGAACGCCGCGAGCGCGTATTCTGGCGCGCCGGTCAGCTTCACCAGCCCGGAGATATACAACATCCCGAGCTGAATGTTGTATTCGGGGTCAAAAAGTTTCTTGGTCGAAAAGTTTACACGAAGCTGTCTGGCAAGAAGCTTTCCCGTTTTCGGCTCGACTTGCATGAGGCCGATCGCGTTCGTGGGAGAAAGCGCATCAGCTTGGAACGTGGACTCCTGGCGCATCAGCCCTGCGGCCAGCAATGGATCGAAATTATTCCTCGCCGCTTCACGCCGTATCACGGCTTCATAGGGCAGCGGGTAGAGCACTTTCCAGACGCCAATTGGCACATCGTCGATTTTACGCGCATCGAAATTGGGAACGATAATGCGCCCGTAGGCCATGCCCACGGCAAAGTGCCCTTGATCGAAGGCGGCTTGCGCCGCTTCATAAAGGAATCGGGGTGAGGAAGTAGCGAAATACGCATTCTTCAACTCCAGTTCCGCGCTCGCATCAAACGCAATCGTGCGTAATGCCTGCGCGCGAGCCCAGCGGTCGGCCGCAGCCGCAGGAATTGGCTCATCGAACGGCCGCAGCGAAGGCGGCGGCGGAATCTTATCCAGAATCTCCGGCGGATCCCCGTCCGCAGGCTCCAGCTTGCTCAAGCGGACTGCTGCCGCATGACCAAAATAAGTTTGCGGAAAGCGGTCCATATCCTTCCGGTAGTAGCTCCGTGCCTCCGCGAATTTCGAGTTGCGCTCTGCATCCCTTCCGAGCCAGTAGACCGCGTCGGGCGTATTTGCCGAAACCGGATACCTCACCAGGAAATTCTTGATCTTATCTTCCGCGTCCGGTTGACGGTTCAGATAAGCAACCCACGCGACGCGCCATTCCGCGTTGAACGCATTTCTTCCGCTTGGGAAAGTATCCACCACTCGCTGGTAGTAGCTAGCGGCTCTGGTGCGATCGAGGTCCACCCAATAATAATTCCCGGCTGCCATGAATCCTTCTTCGTTCCATTTGCTCAGCGGATATTTCTGCGTGAGCTCACCGAGGGTCGCGAACATTTCGTCGAACTTCTTGTCGGAACGATAGAATTGCGACAGAGCATAGAGCCGTTCCGCATCGATTTCGAAATCCGGCGTCTTTAGCGAAGCAACAAGTTTCGGTGAACCCTTCGGCTGCGTGCGGGCTTCCGCGACGCGAAGCTCGGCCAGCTGGCGGTTAGGATTTAGCGGATCGCTGAGCATTCCCAAAAGCTTTTCGAATTCGGAGCGCGCTTCTTTCCACTTGTGGGCGTCATAGAAAGCCTGCGCCCGCTGCTGCTGCAGCTCCACGCCAGGGTACGGATATTCCTTGCCCATCTCGTGCAGAATTTTCTTCAGCGCGCCTTCTGCAGCTTTCGCCTCATCGCTCTGGGAATTCTTGTAGAAAATCGCCTGGTAATCTTTGGCAGCTCGTGGAAGCTGATGCAGGGACTGGTAGGCTTGTGCTCTCTCAAGAAGCAGCGTGGGCTTGCTTCCCGTCGCCGGATAAGAATTCAGCGCATCAATGGCCACCTGCGCCTGCCCCAGCTCGATAGCCAACGGTGCCAGGCTCTCAAGCAACTGCTCCTTCATCGCCGTATTCGGAAAGTCGTGCTGGACCGTCTCCAAATCAGCAAGCGCCTCCTTGGATCGGCCCAGCCCGTGCTTCGCCTGCGCCGTCCAATAAAGCACATACTCGCGCAACAGTGTGTCCCCACTCGCCTTCGTGAGCCACGCGAGGGCTTGCTGGTCGTGATTTTTCGAATGATCTTCGTAGCCGAGAGCCAGCGCCGCACGCGCGCCCCAGACATTGGCCGCATTCTTCCCCGCAAAATCAGCAAGAGCGCTATACGCCCCCGGTGCTGCGTTATGGACCTGCCGCGCCAGCCCCGCGAGTTCTTTTTGCCGCGCCTGATCCTCGGGCGTGTCTCCGGCCATCATCCCCGGGCTGGCCGTTGACAGCACGCACCCAACCCGGCAGGGTACCATCGCGGGCTTCTTCACTTTTTTCTGTTTTTTTCGCGAGTGAGTGTTCTGCGCCAAAACTTCCGGTGCGCCGCCAGCGATCAGCGAGAAAACCAGCGCCACCGCGCACACACTTCGCACCGCGGCCCATGAGCCTGCCGCAAGCGCATTCCTGGCTGCAATCCTAGCGATGCCGCGCGGGCGTGGCGTACGGATATTCGCCGAGAGCGTGAGCATCACCCTCCGCGAGGATTTCCACCATCCAGCGATAAAAGTAATCCACGGGGTGGTCCATGATGGGTTTGAAACGCCGGTCGTATTCTCGATGAGCTTTTTCAATGTCGTCTTTCAATCTTATACAAAGATCTTTTTTCTCGCGACCGAGCCGCACTTGCTCCGGTCTGAGCATTTTAATATCTTGCATCGAAACTTTCGCCACCCGATTTGCCCGCCTGTGCAGTTCCTGTTCTTCAGGCGTTAGCTGGTTGACGTCAAAATCGCCCTCGCCCTCAAATTCGGCTTCCGGAGAAATCGACGGCGCATGCGGCTCAATCAACTCGATCGCTTCCCCCTCGGCTTCGAGCTCGATCAAAGGCTCAGGTTCGATTTGCGGGGGCGGAACGGGTGCAGCAGCCGGCGGTGCGGCGTGTGCTACAACCTGTGGCTCGACGCGCGTCGCCGCATGCACGGTTGCCTGTGCCGGCGCTTGCGCCATCGGCGTAGGCACCGCTGGCAGCGGACGCACCGGCTCTGCAGCCGGCTCGGACGCGGCCGTACTGATCAAATGTGTAATTTGCGCTTCCAGAGGAGACCGCGGCCCAGGCTGCACCGCCATCGCCACAAACCGCGACAATACTTCAAGGGCCGCTGACAGCGACGCCGCCGAAGTCTGCGCCCGCAACATCGAAGGCAGCGCATTGGTCGGCTTGGTACTCGCGCAAGCCGCCACGATATCGCCCACGGCCTGGTGCAGCTCGTCGGCGTTTCGCTGAATCCGTTCGAGGTTCTCACGCAAGGCGCGCGATACGGCTTGTTCCACGGCAGTAGGCTCTTGTGGCATTCCTGGTTTCAGGGGTCTCTTTCCTACTCCAAATACTCTCGACCGCTTGATCCGCCCTTTCTATCCGGGCGTTATACCCCGTTCCGTGATTTTGGTAGGCAACCTGTTTGGAGTCAACCGCCTAGCAGTACCTATGTGCCCAATCGTTGCTTAGTGCTTGGCCCCGTGCCTACCCTGGTCCCGACCGGGACCCATATTCCAGTCAAAAGCCGGGCTAGCCAGCCCCATCCCTTCCCAGTGCTATAATGGGTGCAGGGGGCGACTCGGTTTCGACGGAAGCTGTCGCGGCCCGAAGGCATGCCGGGACCCACCTGCCCGTAACTTGGTGGAAACTAGAAATGCCAACAACAACTTGGCACTTGCTGCTTAATTAATTAAG
>JABCYZ010000051.1 GCA_013289955.1 Acidobacteriota bacterium | reverse complement strand
GCCTGAGCGCACGTCTTGTGAAAATTCTCGCTGCGGTCGAGCAGCGCAACGATGAAACCTGTGTCGAGCAGGACCGGCCTCATCGGCCAAAATTCCTTAGATGTTTCTTGTTCGATCCCAGGTCCGGTACGCCCGATTCGAACTTACCCAGGCCGATGATGCCTCGCTTCTTGCGGCGCAGGTAACTCGCTTCCAGAACACGCAGTCCCTCGCGTACAACCTGCGAAGGAGTCCAGCCCAGTTCTCGTACCAGAACTGCGAGCCGCTTCCGCGATCGGTCATCCAGCCTGGCTTGAATCGAGACTCGCATGCAGCAGATTGTATTACAAATGGCCATTTGTATGACATATAAAAATTCGCATGTTCGTGCCCTAGCGGACTCTCGAACTTGGCCCCAGAAGATCTAACTACTGGGTTGTCCATGATTCGACCAAGAACCCGTGTGAGGCCATTTTATTCGTACGCGGAAATGGGAGAAGCATTTCTTGTGGTGAAATGGCCGGTTCTTTATTGAATATCGATTCCTGTTGTTCCTTGCTGGTTGTGGCTCGTATTCTTACAAGGTACCGAGCAGTGGTGCATCTCGCCTAGCCGCTCGGCCCAAGTGCCCGAACAGCTTCTCGTGCATATTAATCGAGACCACCAGGGAGTCGATATTTGCTATGAAGAAGAATGTCTGGAGAGCGGTGATCGAGGTAGGTTTTATCATCTTCCTGTTCTATTCGAATCTTTTGATGGGAGAATTTGAGCGCTCAGGCATGGGGCAGAAGAGGGGTCTAACTTGGGCAGTCGGAGATGTCTTTACCGCCGCCAATTTTGGAATTGCCACGACAGCCGCACTCATCGGTTACATCCTCTTTGAATTTCTTCGAAAGAGATTCTAGGCAAACGTTGCTCTGACTCTCGGCTGCAAAAGAAACAGCAATAATGCACTGGCGATGATGACGCCAGTTCCGCCGCGCAGCAGGTCGCCTCTGATGCAGTTAACGACATCCCCTAGAACCTGTGTGGCGATGATTACGACCACTAGTCTCCATCCCCAAAGGCGGCGTCGGAACCACCCGATTCCTGCAGTGGTGAGGGCCGCACCGAGCAACAGGAAGAGAATCTCAACCGGATAGCCCAAAGGCGCGAGCCGCGTGTACGCTATCGGATTGAGATCCCAGATACGATCGAGAGCGGTGCCTCGCCAAAGCAAGGTAGTTGCGGCGAGGCTCGCCATAATGGCACCAAAGAACAAGAAGATGCCTACGGCATTGAATCCTGGCGTCTTAGGCCTGACTGCGAGATCGAGCCCGATGCGATGGTTGTCCCGCATCTGCTGAATATAAGCCAACTCCGTGACCTGCGGTCGGATTGTTCGAGAAAGATCGCTTTGACACTCAATGCCCCAATCGGTTGGAATCTCACTTGATAATTTCCGTTCTGGCCGTCGCCTGGCTTTGCCTTTACCTTCTTTATCTTCGCTTGTCTTGCACACGTGCCGGAGATGTAATACAATTACTTCATGAAGAGTCTCACCGTACGATTGCCCGAGCCACTGGTGGCGGACATTGAGGCGGAATCGCGCGGAAGGAAGATCTCGAAGTCGGATGTAGTCCGCGAAAGGCTCGAGCGTGCGCCACGCCATCGGCGCCACACTGCTTCCCTCACGGCCATCGCCGATCTGATCGGATCGCTGGATGGCCTACCGAGCGACCTAGCTGCGCGGAAGAAGGAATATTTGCACGCCACGGGTTATGGCCAGAAACGTCCTCGTTGACGCTGGATTTGTTGTAGCGTTGCTCAGCAGTCGCGACGCTCACCACCAATGGGCCGTGACGCAAGCCTCTGAACTGCCTCCGCCTTGGTCCACGTGCGAAGCCGTTCTGTCCGAGGCTTTCCACCTTCTCGGAGAGGTTGGTACCCCCAGTCTCGGCGCACTACTTCGTCGCGGCGCTCTGCTGGTCGCCTTCACACTTACCGAGAACGTGGAGCCAGTCGTGAAGCTGATCGAGAAGTACTCCAACGTTCCCATGGGCTTCGCCGCTGCTTGCCTCGTTCGCATGACCGAAACGCTTGCCGATCCCATCATCCTCACTACCGACCAAGATTTCCGAGTTTACCGTCGCCACAGCCGCCAAGTGGTTCCCTGTGTGACACCCGAGTGATCTTGCCGCCGCTCATTTCTGCCTAAACTGCACCTGGCCTTTCTGCATTCTGAGGAAATCTAATCTAAGGCGGTGGACGGCGTTCTGTACAAAAAATGCGACCTACATGGCAAAGATAATGTTTTCGCTCGCGCAGCGTCGTCTTGCGGGGGCTTGCTCGATGGACAAGACACGATTCCAGACGAACCACTCGCAGCCCGCATTTTGACGCATCGGGTCTACCTGAGCACCTGTTGGCTGAAGCCAGTTGTCCGTGAATCCCTTCTCTATCTGCGTTGAGATTGCGCCTGGCCCCTTGCGAGGAGATCTCTGGCTCTTGCGATTGCCTCTATCTCTTCTGGGTTTGCGTCGCGAGTGTTGTATCCACTGAAAGCGCCCGCCGCATGAGAAACGATGTGGCGAACGCAGCCGTCCGGCACGGCGGGGAGAACAAATCGAGGATTCTTGGCACAGTGTCCGCCGAATCCGCAAGTGTATCCATCGCATAAAACGAGTCGTCTCTCCCGGAGGAGTTGCGTTCTTCCGCAGCCAGCACAGGCGATTGCGATTAGTGTTTCACCCTTTTTGTCTTTTTTCACGGTCGAGATCCTGACCTATGATTCGTCGAACGAGTTCAGCAACAGAAATGGTCTTTTCCTTCGCAATCTTTTCCAACGCCTTTCGAAAGATAGGCGTTCGTGCGTATCCTCTTTTGCATAAACATACACCTCTGTCCGAAATTGCTGCACTATTTTTAACTGGTTAAGGCCCGCTTATCCCCCTCGGTGGTCGTGAGTTAGATCCGCGACGAATCGCTCCAAATCAAGCGCTTCCACGCCGCTGGCGATGGCCGCGGTGGCCGGGGCCGAGCGGGACTTTCGGTGCACAACAATCAGGCGCTTTGAGCGTTTGCCCAACGCCCGGCATAAAGAGAGAAGCGGAGCGGCCATAACGGATCGAACGGTTTTCCCAGCCTTGCATTCTATGAGCCACAGCCCAGCATTCGGTCTCGGTATGAGAAAATCTACCTCTAAGCCCTGTTGGTCGCGAAAGTAGTAGAGCTCTTTCCTCGCTCCCTGATTCGCCTGACTCTTGAGTATTTCCGCCGCGACCAAGCCTTCAAACAGTTGCCCCAAAAAAGGTGAACGCCGAAGCTCTTGCTCCGACGTTATTCCCAAAAGGTAGCAGGCAAGGCCAGAGTCACCCCAAAAGACCTTCGGCGATTTTATGAGCCGTTTCCCAAGATTCTCGAAATATGGGGGAACAATTATGACCTGGCCGGTCATCTCGAGAATATGTAGCCACTCACTGATAGTCGGGACGGAAACTCCGAGGGGGGCGGCAAAATCTGTCTTGTTGAGAATTTGGCCGTGACGACTGGCTAGTAGCGCCAGAAACCGACGAAACGTCACCAGGTCACGTATGTTCGTAATTGCTCGGACGTCGCGCTCCAAGTAAGTTTGGAGATAAGAAGCGAACCACAGCGCTCGGGACTTCGGACGTGCCAATACTTCTGGAAAGCCGCCGTGAAGCACATCCACCTTCGGAGTTTCCGTTACACTGAAAGGAAGAAGTTGCAGGATGGCGGCCCGGCCAGCCATCGATTCGGTGATGCCCTGCATCAGCGGCGCTTCCTGCGATCCAGTGAATAGCCACTGCCCCATCCGGCGGGGTGCCGCGTCCACGAGCGTTCGCACATAACTGAGAAGTTCGGGAGCATTTTGAATTTCGTCGAATACGACAGGAGGACGCAGTTCTTCGAGGAATGTACGTGGATCACTGCGAATCCTTCCCTGAATGTCAGGATCTTCAAGGAGCACGTATTGGGCCTTGGGGAACAATTGGCGGAGGAGGGTCGTCTTTCCGGCGCGGCGTGGTCCTGTTACAACCAACGCCGGGAAATGCCGAGCTGCTTGTCGGACCACATTGCCCAAATTTCGAGGTATATACCGCATATGAGTATTTTAAGGTGTAACTTTAGAATACTCAATACGCATGTTTTTGTTTTTGCCTCAAGGCTTTGTAATGGCTGGGGTCGACGCCGCAGGTGTTTATCCCAGATATATAGAAAGCCGTTCGAACTGATCCTCCAGCGTGTAAGAACTGGGCGTCCGTCTCTACGAATTGGCGCGCGGTGTGGACGAGAGCAAAGTCGTGCCCGATCGGCCGACACAATCGATCTCGGCAGAAGACACGTTTGAACGCGACGTGCCGCTCAGCGAGACGGAGGCGATGATCCGCAAGCTTGCAGAACTGACCTCGGCCGCATCGCGCAACGAACGGCGGATTGCTAGAACCGCAGCGCTGAAATTGAAGACTGCGGAGTTCAAGATCCTCACGCGCAGCCACACTCCGTCGTTCCCTCCCTCGTCGTGCGAAGAGCTGACGGCGATCGCACTCTCGCTCAGGGAACGCGTCGCCCTCGGGCCACAGCAGCGGTTTCGCCTCGTCGGCGTCGGCGTTAGCAATTTCCTCGATCCGTAGGACATTTCGGCACAACCGCACTCCGTGCCCTTCGGCGAGTTGCCGGAACCATGGGCTGCGGGCTGGTCTACGCCCTAGTGCCGAGGTCCGGCTCGTTCGCGGAACTCGCAGAACAACCCTCTCGCGACCAAGCTGCCCGTGATGTCAAAAGCGTCGTACATACGATGGCACTCGAAGATCAAAAACCCGAAAACACCAACCAACTGATCGAGGGTGAGGCTCAGCGGCGTCTGAACCGCCGCAAGACACAATGAACTTCATCCTCAATCAAAAATACTCGGGAGGGAATACCCCGATCCGGCCGGAGGAAGCGGGACAACTCATTCCTCGCATCAGCACCATGGGTGAGCTCAATGAATATGAAGCCCTGAACATTCTACGGGCTCGCGAGTGGGCGTTGGACTGCCTTGCTTCATTGCTTCATAAAGCAGGCGGTGCAATTCCATCTTAAAGTTCTTGCGCGGCAGGCATGCGGAATCGAAATCATGGTCAAACGCTTCCCACTCCCTGAGGGGATTAATTCCGAGTTCGCCAGCGAAATGCAGCGGCGACCGATTTTCCGCGATGCCGAGTTGTGGACCCGAGGAGCCGCCGTATAGAGCTCCAACAATGGGACTTCAAGGAGGTCAGGAATTGTATTTCAACGAATAGTGCCTCTTGCGAGCAAAATGCATTGCTTCCAGGGAGAGATAACCTGGCCACCTGGAATCATTCATGGCGCAGCGCGACCAAGGGGTCCACGCGCGTCGCACGCCGTGCGGGGACATAACACGCCAAGAGCGCCACCAGTACGAGAAAGACTGCGACTGCCGCGAACGTCATCAGATCGGTAGGTGCAACGCCATAGATCATCGTCGAGATGAGACGCGTCACCGAGAGCGCCGCGAGGATCCCAATGACCACACCCACAAGTGTTAGCTGAAGGCCCTTGGCGAAAACCATTCGTAGGACGTCACGAGACTCTGCGCCCAGCGCCAAGCGGATACCGATCTCATGCGTCTTACGTGTCACCGAATAAGCCATCGTTCCATAAAGACCGATCGTTGCGAGAAGCAGGGCGAGAAGACCAAAGAAGCTCGAGAGGTGGGCAAAGGTCCGCTCCTGCGTCAAGACTTCCGCCGTCAACTGGGTTTGTGTGCTCACATCCATCAGCGGAAGATCGGAGTTCATCTGGTGGACGGCATCCCGCACCTCAGGGACGAGTCCAGCGGGATTGCCCGCGGTGCGCGCTTGAAAATACAACGTGCCTATCTCCTCCGGAAACTGTTCATACGACATGTAGCCCTTTGGAATGGGCTCCGCATGAATGTCGGTGAGTTCTGCTTTCTTAACCACGCCGATGATTTCGAATTCGAATTTGGGGTCAGGCTTTGCATCAGTGCCAAGATAGAATCGCTGCCCAATCGGATAGGCATCTCCCAGATAGGTTCGCACAAACGTTTCATCCACGACGGCCACACGAGGAGCGTTGACTGTATCGCTCTCTTGGATTCCGCGGCCTGTAATCAGCGGGATACCCATAGTCCGGAAAAAATCCGCGCCGACGAGGAACCAACGAAAATGATTGTTCGGCGCATTCTGTTTTGACCCTTCCATCGTAATGTCGCCGTTATTGGACCAATTCGAGAGCGGGACGTTTTCGATCAACGTTGCTGATTGGACTCCCGGAAGCGCTTGCACGCGCTCCAAAAGCTGCTGATAGAAATTCAGCAGCCGGTTGCCCTTGTACCCCGCGCGAGTGGGATCAACGCCAAAAGTAAGGAGATTCTTCTGATCGAAGCCAAGGTCTTTGCGTTCGAAATTTTCTAGGGTGCGGACAAACAGTCCCGCGCCAATCATCAAAACGAGTGAGGCAGATATTTGCGCGACGACCAGCGATTCCCCGAGGAAGTGGCCGCGACGGCCTTCGGAGATATTGCTGGCGCTCTCCTTCATCGCCGGAGCCAGATCCACGCGCGCGGCGCGAAGGGCAGGCGCGAGGCCGAAGAGAATTCCCGTCAAAACGGATGCCGCCAGCGTAAAGAGTAGGACTTTCCAATCAGGTTTGACATCAAGGATCATTTGGTTTTCCCCGCGCGACATTAGCGCGAGGAGCCCTTGCGTCCCCCATCGGGCGAAGAGCAGGCCGAGCACCTCACCGATCGCGCTCAGCAACATGCTTTCGGTGAGAAGCTGTCGGGTCAGCCGCCAACGAGACGCCCCGATAGCGAGGCGCACGCTGATTTCTTTATGGCGTGCGTTAGCGCGGGCGAGGAGAAGGGTTGCCAGATTCGCGCAAGCGATCAGGAGCACCAGGCCGACGACAGCCATCAGCAAGTAGAGCGGCCGGGAATAAGCTTCGCGCAAATTGTTCACGCCCTGAGCAGCGGCAGCGAGCTGCAAATGCGGGACCTGGTGTTGCTTGTCCGGGGTCCACTCCGCAGTGACGAACTGATGGAACGCGATGTCGAGAACAGACTGCGCCTGCTCGCGGCTTACGCCGGGCTTGAGCCGACCCATGATGTTCAGGCAAATCCAATCCCGATCGGTGAATACGGAGTTGGTGTTGGCAGGCTTTGCACCCCAGGGGCGCAGGTTGGGTAGATCGGCGAAAGCCACCCAAAGATCGGGCTCGCCGCCCGGATGTTCGCCATAAAAGGAAGACGGAGTTACGCCGACGATTGTCGCGGACGTTCCATTCAGCGTGATGGCCCTGCCAAGTATGGAAGGGTCGCGCCCAAAGCGGCTGCTCCAATAAGCGTAACTGATCACCGCAACACGCGACGCGCCCGGTTGCTCGTCTTCCTCGGTGATCGTACGCCCCAGCAACGGCGTGACGCCCAATCCGGAGAAATACTCTCCGGCCACCATCTCGCCGTAGGCCAGCGTAGGCTCGCCGTTCACGCCCACCGTGACGTTCTGCTCGCTGAAACCGAGGGGCACAAACGCGAAAACGCTGGAAAGCGCTCGGTTTTGAGCTCGGAATTGTTGAAACGCGGGATAGGAAAAGGACAATCCGGAATCGCCGCCGGTTTGGCTGAAATGCGGCGGCCATTTGTGCGTGTCCCATTTGAACAGCACGAGCTGCTCGGGATGATTCACCGGCAGTTTCTTGAGCATGACAGCGTAAATGAGGCTGAAGATCGCCGTGTTCGCGCCAATTCCCAGCGCCAGCGTCAACACAGCAATCGCGGTGAATCCCGGCTTCTTCGCCAGCATCCGGAGCCCGTACCGCGCGTCTTGCCAGAGCGCGTGCATAACTAGCTCCTTATAGCACGCTATGTTCTAGCCTGCCATCCTCCGTTGGTCCGTCAGAGGATCACAAGGTTCTTGACAGAGAGCCCGTTCTGAACTGAACTAAACTAACCGAACTAAGTTCTATGGGGTTTCGTGATTACGGTCAACATCCATAAAGACAAAACGCAACTGTCCCGTTTGGTGGACGAGGCAGCGGGCGGAAAGCCGTTTATCATTGCTAAGGCGGGAAGGCCGATGGTCAAGGTCACGGCCCTGGACACGCCGCTGGAAACAGGCACGCAGGCTCGTGTTTCTTCCCGGCTTGTTTTCGGTACCCGATGACTTTAACACCATGGGCAGCTCTGAAATCGCGCGGATCCCGGAGAAAAATAAAGTCAAAATCATCTCAGCGCGTTAGGGGTCGTCCATCCTCCTAGGGACGTATCTCAACAGGCGTCCCAACCCGAACCAGCGGCCAGATTTCCTCGATCTCCGAGTTGGTCACCGCGACGCAACCGTCCGTCCAGTCCACTTGGCGTTGCAGTCTGCCAACCCAGGCGTACTTGCTATCGAGGCCGTGGATTTCGATATTGCCCCCAGGTTTGACCCCTAGCTTGCGCGCTCGCTCCCGGTCAGCGGCATTTGGGTAGGAGATGTGAAGGGCAAGATGGAATCGACTGAGCGGATTCTTCGAATCAACCGCATACTCACCCTCCGGTACTTTATGGTCTCCCGTCCGCTCCTTCGCTCCTACAGGTTCACGACTGAGGGCCACCTTGTACGTTTTCAGAACCTTGCCATCGCGCAACAGCATCATGGTCCGCGCCGCCTTCTCGATGACGATGCGGTCCACTTTCCCAAGTGGCCCGGAGGCCTTGTCATTGCTCCAACAGGGTGGGGAGAACAATAAGAGGAGCAGAGCCAGGGATACCGCATCCGATTTTCTGACGCTGCTCATAGTCAAAGTCTATGGTGAACGATGTGACAGATTTGAGCATGCTGTGTTAGACGCACTGGGAAGCGAAGACCGCCGCCCACGAAGGAACCTATAGAGTCTGCCGCAGAGCAACCAGAAAACAGCGTTGATCACGAGTCCTACGGGCACCTGCAGGATGGTCAACTGGGTCGCAGTGAGCCCACTCTTCCACAACAGCTTCTCCACGATGAATGCACCCGCTAGATCGCCTGGCAGCAACAGCACTGAGCCGATGATCCAGAGCGCCGGACCAAGTGCCGATAGGAAGTGCCTCGCTGTCCACGCGCAGACCTCACCCACGGTCTGCACTGCAAGAAAAATTAGCCAGCCTCTACGGTTCATTGGTTGTGATCGCCCGGCTTCGGAGTTGTTTTGATCGCGTTTAACCGCTGTTCACCACCATTAGTATTACGTTTTTATGACCAGCGCTTACCGTTACCGATTCTCATCGATCTGTGGTCACAAAATGAAATAATCAAATCGCAGTTGAGGCTGCACGTTCGTCGCTGGGCATCTTGCTTAAACGACATAACTGATTTCGATGGTCGGTCAACGGCGCAAGAAGCAGATTCGGTTGGTCCAGTCCCATTTGGCGGTTTTTCTCAAAACATTGCTCAAGGCCCGTACGAGGCCACCCGTATCCGATGGCGATATAGTCTTTTCGTCAACAAAAATCACTCCGCTATGCTTTCGCTCTTCTTCCGCCCAGGCTTTGAGCAACGGGGGAATCGTCCTACGATCGTAGGTAACAAACGTCAATCCCTGCACGGCTGCCTGTTGCAGGCAGGCAGCGTCTTGCTGTCCTAAGAATTCTCCCTCCTCCCATTCCGCCAAACAAGAAACTACAAGCAGCCGATTGCGACGGCGGAGACCATCCGCGACCCTCGGCGAGATATGCTCATCCAGAAGAAGCCTGAGCATCTCAGTCCCTCGCTGCTCCTCTGGAGGCGAGTTCGACAGCCTGCGGCAACATGCGCTTTAGTACCTCGAAATCTGTTGCAGCATTCTCGGATAGTGCACCCTCAATCTCTTCCGGAAACGCCTTTGCGTAGTTGATGGCGGCTTGGACTTTCGCTTCTGGCCATTTGAGATGCTCGCCCACGGCGGAAACATCAGCCTTATAGCTTTGAACGAGGAGCAAAACCTCCCACACAGCGAGTGTGCTCCCTTGGATGTAGGCTTGTCGGCCCACCGGAGAATCGCGGAAGTCGATAAACGCGAATTCTGACCTTCTGAGTCCTTCTTCCACCAACCGAGCGCTGGCATCGCTAGGTGTCCATCCATGGCGATTGGCCATTCGCTTGAGACGTTTTCCACTCTCTGCCGACAGACGCATGCTGATGACGACGGAACGAGTCGCTCTCATGGGGCCTCCCCTTCTGCAACGTAACTGTTGTAAGCATTGTAGCATTTCTGGAGTGATTTCGACAGACTCTCGTCGACCTTCGGCAACCTTCGACAGAATCACGCATCGCTCAATAACATTTTGAAGCTCCCTTACATTCCCGGGACAGGAATGTAAGGGCGGAACCCTTTAGTAATGGATAAAATCCTCGGAGTATGTATATACTTTCCGAGAGGTTTATCCATCATGGCGAATGTTTCAAAGGCCGTGGATTCAGCACGCAAGGTTTTCAGCAAGCGCGGAGGCATGCTCCGAACGGTGGACGCGCTACGGCTGGGCATCCATCCTCGCACGCTTTACAAACTGCGTGACCGAGGGGAGCTTGAACGTGTCGGCCGGGGACTCTACCGCCTCTCCACTGCACCACATCTGACCAATCCAGACTGGGTCACAGTGGCGATTCGTGCCCCCAATGCAGTAGTGTGCCTGATATCCGCGCTAGCTCATCATGGTATGACAACCCAGGTTCCCCACACCATTGATCTTGCCATACCCAGCCATGGACAGATTCCGAAGGTGGATGCCCTCCCCATCCGCGTGTTCTGGTATTCCGAGCCGGCTTTCAGTGCAGGAGTTGAGCTAGTTCGGATCGACGAAATTTCCATCCGAATCTATTCAGCTGCGAAGACGGTGGCCGACTGTTTCAAGTATCGCAACAAGATTGGTCTGGATATCGCTGTTGAAGCCCTGCGGCGATTTCGGGAACTGAAGAAAAAGGCAGACTTTCGGGAACTAGTGCGCTATGCGCGCATTTGCCGTGTGGAGAGAATCATGCGCCCCTATCTTGAGGCTACGCTGTGAGTAAACGAGATATCGGGGCTTCCGTGCGTCAGCGCTTGCTAAATCAAGCACACGAACAGGGGAGGCCTTTTCAGGAGCTTCTCCAATACTTTGTCATGGAACGATTCCTGTACCGACTGTCAAAATCACAGTTCCGTGACTCGTTCATTCTGAAGGGTGCTCTATTGCTGACTGCCTGGAGGGCGCCTCAGTCGAGGCCGACTATGGACATTGATCTGATGGGCAGGACCGACAACAGTCTCGAACACATGCGCTTCGTTGTTGAGCAGATATGTGGTCTTGCGGTGCAACAGGATGGGGTAGAGTTCAGAGAAGAAAGCATTGAAATCCAGAGAATCAAAGAGGACGCAGAGTACGAAGGAGCGCGGGTTCGCCTAACTGCTACGATGGCGAAGGCTAGGCTGGTTGTACAAATCGACATCGGATTTGGTGACTCAATCGTCCCTAGCCCGGATGAGATCGAATATCCGGTTCTGCTTGAATTTCCTTTCCCGAAATTGCTTGCGTATCCCACGATGAACATCGGGAGTTCGTTCCCGGCTCAATAGTCCGCACTAAAGAAGTTCGCAATGTTGACGGCACCTGCTAGAGCAACTCGCACATGGCCTGGGCTACCAGGACCGAGTACAACTGCTTCAAGTCTTCTCTCAAAAGCCATTTTGCATCCCCGATTAGGTTCGCATTATAAGCCACGTGAGATCGGGCGCTGAAGACCAAGTGCTTGATTAACGCGGTATCCGTCCCATATGGATTTCAAGGCTTCAAGTTTCCGATTAGGCGACTAACCATCCAGTGGCGGAGGCAAACCAAGGAAGGCCCTTGAAGGATGCGAATATCTGCTGTGTTTATACTACGCGTGTGAGTTTTCCTGCTCCCAAGTTGCTCGAATATTTTTCGGAGCTGGTGGTAGACTTTCGCTTATTTGCTTAGGACGGCATAGGCTCACTATTCCTTGGGGGAATCAAAATGCGGACTTTTTATCTTCTGCGGGTCCTTAGGATAATAGTCGCGGGGTTTCTCCTCGGGCAGGAATCAGCCACAGCACAAATTCCGAAAGACAAAACCGGCAAGGAGATTTCGCAGACAGACGCCGCCGAGCGGCAGCCCCCCAGTGGAGAGACCAAAGTTCAACCGGAAGTGCAGGCGCTTATCGACATGGCAGGCGCAGTCCCTCCAGAGTTTGCCGCGAACGCTCTACTCCGCCTTGCTGAGTCAGAAAGAGTTACTCAGCCGTCCAAGAAACTTCAACTCATCTCTGATGCTTTCTACCTGGCCGAGTCCGCCCAACAACCTCTAAAGAGGCGCCCGGGCACTCCGATGGCCGCAGACAGTCGGTCCGGCTTCCTTGACGACGCCTTTCGACTGAATTTGGACAGGCTATCATTGCAGTCAAGAGCCGTCGAGGATGCGCTTACCCTCAGCCAAACGAAGGCGCGCACCCTTTTCGAGCAGACAGAGCTTTCTTTAGAGCCCCTTGGCTGTGGGGAACCTTTGGCTTATGACCTAAAAGCCTTCTACCAGACGCTAGGTAAGCTGATAAGCAATGGCTTTACGCAGAAGGAGAAGCTGGAAGGACGCCGACTGGAGCTGCTGGAGCGCTACATCACCGGGTTGCGATCTCATTCTCAAGTCGGACCGATCGCGCAGCTTCTACGCACGGTGGATCTATCTTCAGGAGACCTGCGGATAGCTGTAAACTCGTTTGCAACTTCGCTAGCGACACTGCACGGGGATAAACGCTCTTTCACAGCTGCTGCGAGGTACGGTGATTTTGACTCTTTAGCCGGGCTGGTTACGGAACTGGATGCTAAAGGAGTGTCAGTGGTTGGAATTTTGCAGATCCTCCGAGAGTATCTGCTTTCTAATCTTCGAGACTCCCCCTGCGCCGAACTCTTGACGGAACCCGCAGAAGCGAACTCGCTCTCCGGGGCCGCTCGTTACTTTGTGAACCGATTCAACGAACATTTAGGCCTGAACGTGAAGAAATATGCCCTTGCTCCCGTTGGCAGGGACGAAATTCAGGAAACGCTGGACAGCTCGCAGCCGAGCAAGCACGACTATTTTTCTTCGCCGAAATCGAAGGAACTCCTAGAAGGGATACGGGAATTGAAGTTTGGAACGAAACAAGAAAAGCTGCTCTCCGCCGAAGATAGGAACACGGGTAGCTGGAACGAAGAGTTGAGCGGTTTTCTCGAAGAGTTTGAATCGTGGGAGGCTGATGACGAGCCCGCGGACGACTTCTTTTACGAAAAGGCCGTCATCTACGCGGGTTTGATTGAGCTTACTCCCTCGGGTCCGGAGCAGTCGAGGATTATACAAAGTTACGTGAACTTTCTGGGCGTGAATGCTTTCCAAGTACAAAACAGAATTGAGTGGTTTTGGCAGTTCTACCTGTTGCTTGGCGAAATTCGAATTTCTGGATTGGACTCTCGCGCGGAAATAATCCAGATGTTTGAAAAGTCGCGCGACCCGATCCTGGGTCTGTACGCTCGGTTAGAGCAGTTGGTACCCGGGCCTACCGACAGGCTGTACTAAATTAGGAACCTAAGCTGGCCTCCCCCGCGAGGGTTCTGATTAACGCTAGCGCTTAATCGGACGCGCGTTTTCGCGAATACGTGAAGACAGGCAGGGTGCTCTGCGCGCGTTCGATTAAGCCGTTTGAACGTGGCCGCCCAGTTTGCGGCGGACGCGGGCCCT
>JABCYZ010000050.1 GCA_013289955.1 Acidobacteriota bacterium | reverse complement strand
TCCGGATATCGCCTCAAAAATTGGCATGGAGCTGCGAAATCAATATGTCCTGGGATATCGGCCGAGCAACAAGGCCCACGATGCACGCTGGCGAAAAATCAAAATCAGGCTTCGAGCTCCGAAGGGATTGCCGCCGCTCAATGTTTTCTCAAAAACGGGTTATTACGCGCCGAGCCACTGAGCTCGTGCCCTTGAGCCGCTTTTCCTTTGCTCGCCTTCCCCTGTTTCTCTGCGTGATGGCTCTGTTTGTCTCCACGTCCTTTGCGCAAATTCCGATTCCCAGTGCACAGCCGCTTCCTCCCGGACAAGATCCGAATGCCGCGAAACAGGGTTCGACGATCAAGGTTGACGTCGGTCTCGTGGTGCTGCACACCAGCGTGCTTGACGATCGCGACCGGTTCGTCGACGGACTGAAGCTTGAAAACTTCCACGTTTACGAAGATAAAGTTGAACAAAAGCTCGCTACTTTCAAGCGCGAGGATGTGCCTGTCAGTATGGGCCTGGTGATCGACAACAGCGGCAGCATGCGCGACAAGCGGCCGCGTGTGAACGAAGCCGCTCTCACGCTCGTCGAATCCAGCAACCCGCAAGACGAAGCCTTCGTCGTCAACTTCAACGACGATTTTTATCTGGACCTCGATAAGGACTTCACCAGCAGCGTTCCGGAGCTGAAGGAGGCGCTTGAGAGGATCGATTCGCGCGGCAGTACGGCCCTCTATGACGCCATCATCGGTTCACTCGACCATCTAAAGAAAGCCGCCAAGGACAAGCGGGTGCTGCTCGTGGTGACCGACGGCGAAGACAACGCCAGCCACAATTCCCTTGAAAAAACGATCCGGGAAATCCAGAAGACGGACACCGTGATTTACACCATCGGATTGCTCGGCGATGAAAAAAGGAAAGAGAAAAATAACGCCATGAAGGCGCTGAGACATATCGCCGAAGCCTCGGGAGGCCTGGCATTCTTCCCGGAGAGCGTCGACGATGTGCATACCATTTGCGAGCAAGTCGCTCACGACATTCGCAACCAGTACACGCTGGCCTACTATCCTACCAACACGAAGAAAGACGGAACGTTCCGCGCCGTCAGCGTGCAGGTGGTTCCGCCGCGCGGCCGCGGCAAGCTTGTGGCCCGCACGCGCAACGGCTACTACGCGCAGGGCGCTCCTTCCTCCGCATCGGGGAATTAGACCGCTCTTTTTTATGTCCGCTCCGGGATGCGCCTTCACGCTGGCCAGTTCCGCGTTTGCAGGCGGTCGCCTTTCGCCATCAGAATCCCTGGCTAGAGGAATTGACCAGAGTTCAGGACCCTGTGGTATATTCTGCGAACTGTGGCTGGGTTGGACGTTCTTCGCCGCATAGTCTCATCGGTCTTCTGGTTTGCCGCCGTGTGCGCGCTTGGCGCCACGAGTGGCAAAGAGCCTGCGCCCCGTTTTAGCGCCCGCACGATCGAAGGCGAAAAGTTCAGCAATGAATCGATCAAAGGGAAAATCGTCCTCCTGGAATTCTGGACGACCTGGTGCAAATTTTGCGTTGACGAAGCCCCTTTCGTGGACAAGATCGGTCATGAGCTCGCAGACAAAGGGCTCGTCCTGCTGGCCATAAACGTCGGCGAGTCCAAAAAGACCGTCAAAAGGTTCCTCGACGCGCACCCGCGCAATTGCAAGATCGTCCTCATGGAAGATACAAATCTGGCCGCCATGTACCAAGCGACGGTATACCCGATTTATGTGGTGATCGATCGCGAGGGCAATATCGCCGCAACGCAGCGTGGCGCGGGCGGAGAACCAGCCCTTCGAGGACTCATCGCCCGAGCCGGCCTCGACTCGCCAGACTCCCCCGATGACTCCGACTCCGACTAACCTCTTCGGTCTCTTCAGGGGCTAGCGGCGAAATGTCAGCAGGGCAAACCCCGCCAAACCAGCAAAACGGCAAGCTCAAGCAGTGGCGGCGCGAGCTTTGGCGCGCACTTCAGACCCGCCTCGGAAATTCCAGCGCTTGTGGTTAACGTTTACTGACGCCACTTCCTCAGGCGAAAAGGGAATCTCCTTGAAACCGCGTACCTCGATAACGCAGCCCTCGCTGGTGACAACTTGATCGAACGATCGGCCGTCTAGGAGTTCCACCGACACCACCTGATAGCCTATGCCTGTCTCTCCCGCTCGCTTCAGGTGGTCGACAAAACCGCTAGGTATTGGAACTAAGCGTTTCATAACACTCCTTAGGGTTGGGGGCAATAGGAGGAACAACCACATCCTACCTCTTGGGAAGTCTGCTGTCCAACCTCCCCTAGGCAAAGTAAGGGCGAAAGGGCCCGCGCGATACGGCTTCCATGCCTTGCAACTCTTTTATCTTCATGGGGATACGGGGGCCATTGCGTCGCCGAGTGTTTTCCACAGGCAGCGTGAGCAAGGCTCTTCGCGGCAGAAGGGGAACACACAGGATAGCGCGATTTTGGCCGGGTACTGGAGAACCGGGCGAAGAGGTTTTCTTCTCGAAGAGAACTGGTAGCCTGCCAGCGACTTTCTCGAGGCCTCTGGGTTTGGGTTCGACAACCGGGGTGATGCCTGTGTGTGTTTCTCTCTGTAAGCATTCGGGCGTTCCTGCCGGCGGAAGCTACCAGCTCGCCTGGCCGCTCTAAGACCACAACAAACTGGAGGATGACCATGAAACGACTCATCGGCATTTTGGTGAGTACGACAGCGCTACTGGTGTCGGCAACGGGGATCCGCGCTCAGGATCAGCTCGTGCCCGCCGGGACGCTGCTGCAATGCACTCTGGACGAGCCGAATTTCTCATCGGCCACCGCCGCAGTCGGTGACCCGGTGCTCTGCCACCTGAGAACCACGCAGGAGTTCGGCAGGCCGCTCTTTCCTAGAGGCAGCATGCTCGGCGGACATTTGGAAGCCGAGAAGGACCCCGGGCATTTCGTCGGAAAGGGCTACATAAAAATCACGTTTGACCGCGTGATCTTGCCGAACGGGGACCTGCCAGTGCCAGCAAAAGTGATTCAGGCTCGCGGGTACAGGGTGGACAAACAGGGCGCCATCGACGGCAATGGTCACGCCACGCGCGACGTGGTCGAGTGGATGCTCCCCCCCTTGTGGCCGTGGAAGGTGATCACTCTGCCATTGCGCGGTCCAAGGCCGACGTTGAAAGGCGAAGAGCCCCTCGAACTGCGCTTGATGGACGACATCATCCTGCCGCAAAGCCTGTTGCATCCCGACCGTCCGCCTTACGCTTCGTCGCGGCAAAGCTCGTACAACGCAGCCTCGCAAGCGAACGCGATGCAGTTGACGGCTGGGACCTTGAACTCCACAGCCAGGAGCGCCGGGGCCGTTGAGATCACCGCCCCGCAACCCGGCGAAACACGATCGACGGAAAGGCTGACCATCCTCGCGCTGAAGTCCGAGGTGATCTACCAGGTGAGCAAATATCAGCGAGACGGCGACCTGCTGATGTTCGTGGACGTGCAAGGACGCAAGGGCGGCGTGGACGTCAATGAAGTGGACTGGCGCAAGACCTCCGAGATGACAGCGGCAGCGCGGTCCGCGGATACACCCTTGTTCTCACGACAGGTAAATTGAACGCACAGACCTGAGGAAGTTTAGAGCGGTTTGACGCCAAGGGTTGCGATCCGTGGCGGCGGATGTAGGTGTGTGAAGTATCGCGACGATTCTCGGGTCGGCTTATTCCCTAGGAAGTGATATCGCTCATGCGGCGCACCTCCGTCCCGTTACAATGCCTCCGAAAGAGTCCCATTCCGACGTAAACTGGAAGTCCGTCCAGAAAAAACCACGCACTGCCACAGCAGGAGCCAGCCATGATGACCCTTGAAGACTGCCGTGCCTTTTATGCTCAGGAAATTCGCTTTACGGCGAACCTGAGCGCGCTTGGTCTGGTCGAAGCTTTCGCACGCGTCCCTCGCGAGAAGTTTCTAGGGCCGCCGCCCTGGTATATCGGCTCAGCAGAAAGTCGCGGCCTGTCCGCCGCTGGCATTGGGCAGATGTCCTACGTGTCCGTCGAAGATCCCCGCGATCTCTATCATAACGTGGTGGTTTCGATCGACCGGTCGAAAGACCTCAACAACGGCCAGCCCGGCTCTCTCGCGCGCTGGATTGACGCGCTTGGGTTACAACCTGGCGATCGGGCCTTTCATCTGGGATGCGGTGTGGGATATTACACAGCTGTTATCGCGGAAGTAGTTGGACCAAGCGGCGGCGTAGTTGGCCTCGAACTGCAGCCAGACCTGGCCGCTCGCGCAAAACAGAATCTCGCGGCTTATGCAAATGTAACTGTACACGCAGGCGATGGAGCGGGCTTCGATCCCGGCCCCCTGGATGCCATCTTTGTGAATTGCGGCGTGACGCATCCGCAATCTGTTTGGCTGGATCGTGTCGAGGATGGCGGTCGGCTCGTCCTGCCCTTCACCATGGCCATAAATCCAGCGCTAGGGCAGGGCATTATGACCAAAATCGTCGGCAATGGCAGCGGTTATTCCGCCGAGATGGTTTCACCCGTCGCCATTTTCTCCGGTGGCAACCTGCGCGATCCCGCTCTCGAGCCTCTCATGGCGAAAGCGCTGAGATCCGGCGGCCTGCTGAAATTGAAGTCGATTCGTCGTGATGCTCATGAGCCGTCGGAGAGCTGCGTGCTCCACACTCCCGAAGCTTGCCTCAGCGCGGAGGAATCCGGGCAGGCGCCTGAAGACTTCTGAATCCGCCCGGTGCGCTATTGCGGCTTCGGAAGTTGCAAGATCATGCCGCTGCCTTGGCCCGCCTCGACTGTGGGCAACTGGCCATTCCATTTGTCGATCAGCGCGCGGCTATTTTCGATGCGCCGCAATTCGAGGAGTTGCGGCGTCAGCGAGTTTTGGCGAATGCGGTTGGCGTCGGCTTCGCCTTGGGCGCGCGTTACCAAAGATTTGGCGTCGCCTTCGGCCTCCGCAATTTTCTTTGCTGCTTCGGCTTGCGTCGTGGCCAGTTCGTTTCTGGCCTGCTCCGACTTTTGGATGGCTTGCGCCTTTGCCGTGATCGCCGCCGCAATGACCGCAGGCACGCGCGGCGCCCCGATAAATCCGAACTGCTGCACGCTCACACCTACAGGAGCCATTTTCTGCTCGATCTGCGACTGCACCTTCCGCAGAAACTCCGCTTTTTTCTCTCCGTAGATGTCTTCTACTGTGTATGTGGAGGCCACTTCGTTCAGCGAATTGCGCACCACATCGCGCAGAATGCCGTGCGTGAAAGTATCCATGTCCGACACGCGATACTTCACGTAGAAGTCCGGCACTTTCGCCGCTTCGATGGCATAGGACAGCGAAACGTCCACGAAAATCTCCATGCCTTCCTTTGAATTGAAGCCCATCTCTTCATTGATGGGATGGCCCTCGTTCACATCTTTCGTCCATTTCACGGTCTGCACGTAGGTAGGGAACTCAATGATTTCCGTGCTCAGCGGGGAATACACCACCCAGCCTGTGCGCACCGGTATCTCGGATGCGCCACGCTGATTTCCCGCAAGGTTGATCTGGACGCCCACATGTCCCGGTTCTATCCGCGTCACGCGAAGCAAAAACAGCCCCATCACGAGCAATACCAGCAGCACTCCAATGGCAATTATGCCTAGCTTCAAAAACGGAGCCGCTCTTTTCATTTCGAATTCGGCGTCGTCCCGTCCGCCTTTTCTAAACATGTCCATGCTCTTGTTCCCTCTCTCTGCGAAAGACCACTTCGACTACCTGTTTCTAGTTTGGCACCCGCCACATAAGGAAGTCATGATGCGCTAACCCGCAGAAAATAGGTAATTTCAGACCTACTTCCTCTTGGCTTCTACGTCTGGGGGCATTTCGAAGTTACGGCCAATGGCGGGTGGTGCCTGCGCGATCTCGCCTGCCATCTCTGTCGCGCCATCAACTCGCGGAAATTCCCGCCGGTAGGCCCAGCTCGCTCAAAAAGCTTTTCCCGTGAGGAATCTCTCCGCCAAAATTTTGGGCGATGGTCTGTCCCATATCCGCCAAGGTAGACCGCACGCCCAAATTGACACCCGCCCCAGTGCGCCGCGAATACGCGAGAATCGGCACGTACTCTCGTGAATGATCTGTCGTCGCCCAACGGGGATCGGGGTCGCATCCATGGTCTGCCGTGATCATTAGCAGATCCGAACCGCTGAGCAGTCTCAAGAATGGCCCCAACATCCTGTCAAACTCTTCGAGCGACTGCGCAAACCCTTCGACATCCTTGCGATGCCCGTAAAGCATGTCGAAATCCACGAGGTTGCAGAACAGCAAGCCGTTTCGTTGTTCTTCCAGCGCGGCAGCCAGCTTTGCCATGCCGTCGGCGTTGCCCGTGGTGGTCACATACTTTTCAACGCCCCGCCCGTTATAGATGTCGTGAATCTTGCCGATCCCAAAGACCGGTACGCCCCGTTCGGCCAGCACATCCAGCAACATCGGCTTGGGTGGGTCAACCGCATAATCGTGCCGCCGCGTGGTACGTAGAAAGTGTCCCGGAGTTCCTTGAAACGGCCGCGCAATCACGCGGCCCACGCGGTTCGGCCCATCCAGTAACTTCCTCGCAATCTCGCACATGCGATAGAGCTCCGCGACAGGAATAACGTCCTCATGCGCGGCAATTTGAAAAACGCTGTCGCCCGACGTGTAGACGATCGGCTGGCCCGTCCGCACATGTTCTTCACCGAGCTCCTTAAGGATTTCAGTGCCGGATGCCGGCTTATTCCCAAGTGTTCCGCGCCCAATCTGTCTTTCAAACTCCCGAATCAATTCCTGCGGGAACCCGCGCGGATAGGTAGGGAATGCCTGATCGAGCCAAACGCCTGCCATTTCCCAATGACCGGTCGTCGTGTCCTTGCCCGGCGAGTGCGTCCGGCCTTTGCCATAAGCGCCGACGGGCGATCGGGTAGCCTCGAGATGTGCCAGCGGCGCGATGTTCGCGAGCCCCAGTTCCTGGAGATTCGGCAGCTTCAACGGTCGCGACAGGGCGATATGCCCAAGCGTAGTTCTGCCCACGTCGCCATAATCCGCGGCGTCGGGCAATTCTCCGATGCCCACACTGTCCAGTACGATCCAGAGGATCCGTTCAAATCCAGGCATGGCCGAACCTCTCCTATACCAGGCGCCCCGACTCCAGGGCCTTCGCCGCACTCTAGCACAAACGCGGATGCCTCCAGCCCCTTCCGGCCTTCGGCACACGGGCGTTGACCATCATGGAAGAGGCCGATATTCTCCAAAACCCGAGGTTTATTTCCTGGCGTCTGAACTTTTTTCGCACTTTACGCGTAGTAGAGAGTGAAGAGGTGTGTGATGGCTGAAAACGGAGCTCCCCGGCGCGTTTCTCTGGTTTTTCCGATCCTCCTCATCACGATTGGCGCGATCCTCCTCTACAGCAATTGGCGCCCTTCCTTTGATCCCTGGCCCGTTCTCTGGACCTACTGGCCGCTTATCCTGATTTTCGTTGGCGCAGGGAAAATCTGGGACAGCTGGCAGCGCCGCCAGCATCCCGATACTCGCAGCGCCGGTTCTGCCATGGGCGCGAGCCTCGGCGCGATCGCTTTTGTGATTGTTCTGGTCGCGCTGCTCTGGCATGGACGAAGATTCAACCACTGGCGCAGCGGTACCGTATACGCCATGCAGCATCAGTCGCATACGGTTGACCGTCTGAATGCCAAGTCCGTGCGCGCTACTCTGGAAATGGGCGCAGGCGATCTCAATCTGAGCGGTGGCTCGAGCCATCTTCTCGAATCTGATTTTGACTACCGCGCTTCTTCCGGCACGCCCAAAGTGGAGTACTCCGTCTCCGGAACCACCGGAGACCTTCGCATTTCTCAGGACGACTCCGACAGTCACATTCGCACGACGACCGACAACCACTGGACTTTGCACTTTGCGAACGACATTCCTCTCGAGATCAAGATTGACATGGGTGCAGGGCGCGGCAACCTCCGCCTGCGCGACATCGATGTGACGCGGCTGAATCTGGACATGGGGGCCGGCCAGGTCGACGTCGATCTCACCGGAGACCGCAAGTCCGATCTCACTGCGGACATCGAAGGCGGGGTCGGACAAGCCAATATTCGGCTTCCGAAAGGCGTCGGCGTGATCGTCAACGCCAGCGGCGGCATCGGCACGATCAGCGCGCACGGCCTCAAACACGATGGCGACGAGTACACCAACGATCTCTATGGAAAGTCGCCGGTCACCATTCACCTAAAGGTCGCAGGCGGCGTCGGCACCATAACTCTGACCGAAGAGCCGTAGTTGCTGGAAAGAGGCCGCTAAGGGCTCCGAGAGATCGAGACAAAGACCTCGAAGAAACCTCGTTTGCTCCCGTTTTCCCATGGCCGTATAATCAAGAGTTTAGGCAGCACGCGCGGAGCGCGCTGTCTGAGCTTCCCCTTGGCCACCAAAGAACTCACGCCCGCGCTCACCGAACAAGAAGCCATCCGCGTCCGCGGCGCTCGCGTTCACAATCTCCGCAACATTACCGTCGAAATCCCTCACAACGCGATCACGGTGGTCACAGGAGTAAGCGGCTCCGGCAAGTCCTCTCTCGCCTTCGACACCGTCTATGCCGAAGGCCAGCGCCGCTACGTCGAATCCCTCTCCTCTTATGCGCGCCAGTTTCTCGAGCGCATGGAGAAGCCCGACGTCGACGAAATCTCCGGAATCGCTCCCGCCGTAGCTATACGCCAGAAGAATTCCACCCGCAATCCGCGCTCGACGGTCGCCACCTCCACGGAGGTCTACGACTACCTGCGCCTCCTGTTCGCCAGGTGCGGCCAGACTTTCTGCATCAAGTGCGGCGCCGAAGTCCGCCGCGACAGCCCCGACGAAATCGCCACGCGCATACTTTCGCTTTCCGCCGGCCGGCGCTTTTACGTCATGTACCCGCTTCGAATCGCCGCCGAACCACTGGCGACCGGTGGAGCACGCCGCGTTCTGAAGAAAAAATCTCCGGCGCCGCCCGGAGAGGCTTTGAAACAGGCTCTCGGCGACATTCAAAAGCGCGGATTCAACCGCCTCTATCAAGACGGCCGTGTCCACGAGTTTTCCTCGCCGGAAACTCTTCTCGACGTTGATTTTTCAAAGCCCGTCTACGTTCTCGTCGATCGCCTTTCCGTCAATCCCGAATCGCGCAGCCGCCTCACCGACTCCATCGAGATCTGTTATCGCGAAGGCGGCGGCGAAGCCATCCTGGAATTTATTGCCGACGCTGCCGGCAGTCGCGCCGAGCGCCTTGCTTTCAACGAGCGCTTCGAATGCAAAAGCGACGGCATGCTCTACCAGGAGCCCGAGCCGCGCCTTTTCTCCTTCAACAATCCCTACGGCGCCTGCCCGCGCTGCCAGGGCTTCGGCAACACCATCGATTTCGATCTCAATCTCGTCGTCCCGGATTCCAGCAAATCCCTTGACGAAGGCGCCATCGAGCCTTGGACGAAGCCGCGCTACCGCGCCCTCCTGCAAGATGTAAAAAAATGGGCCCGCAACCGCGGCATTCCGCTCACCGTGCCGTGGCGCCAGCTCACCCCCGAGCAGCGGCGCCTTGTCCTCGAAGGAGATCCAGAAAACGAGTTCGAAGGCCTAAAGGGTTTTTTCAACTGGCTCGAGCGCAAAAAATATAAGCTGCACGTCCGCGTTTTCCTAAGCCGCTATCGCGGTTACGCGACATGCCCGGATTGCAGCGGCACGCGGCTCCGGCCCGAAGCCCGCGCCGTCCGCGTAGCGGGCCGCTCCATCACCGAGCTATCGAAACTCACCGTGAAAGAGGCGCGTGTTTTCTTTTCGACCCTGGTGCTATCCGAGCTGCAGGCCAAAGTGGCGGAAAAAATCCTGGAAGAGATTCGCACCCGTCTGCAATTTCTCGACGAAGTCGGCCTCGATTACCTTACGCTCGATCGTCTCACCTCGACTCTTTCCGGCGGCGAATCCCAGCGCATTCAGCTGGCCACCTCCCTCGGCTCGCATCTAGTCGGTGCGCTCTACGTTCTCGACGAGCCTTCCATCGGTCTGCACCCGCGCGACACTCAACGACTCATCGATATCCTTAAATCCTTGCGCGATCTCGGCAACACCGTTCTCGTCGTCGAGCATGATCCCGACACCATCCGGGCCGCCGATCATGTTATCGACGTCGGCCCCGGCGCGGGGGAACTCGGCGGCAAACTTCTGTTCGCCGGCAGCTATCAGGGCATGCTCGCCGACCACAAGTCGCTCACGGGACGCTACCTCAGCGGCGAACTCTCGATTCCCGTTCCCAACAACCGCCACAAGCCCAATGGGAAATTTCTCCGCCTCTACGGCGCCACTCTCCACAATCTCCAGAATATTGACCTGATGATCCCGCTTGGCACGCTCACAGTCGTCACTGGGGTCAGCGGTTCCGGCAAATCCACGCTGATCCACGACGTTCTCTATCGCGCACTGGCCGCAAAACGTACCGGCGGCAGCGTCAAGGAATTCTGCGATCGCCTGGAAGGCGACGCCAACATCCGCGAAGTCGTTATCGTCGACCAGTCGCCCATCGGACGCACGCCGCGCTCGAATCCGGCCACGTATCTCAAAGCCTTCGACGCCATCCGCGAAGTCCTTGCCGCCACTCCCGACGCCAAGCGCCGCGGCTTTACGGCGGGCCATTTTTCCTTCAACGTCCCCGGCGGCCGCTGCGAAACCTGCCAGGGCGACGGCACCGTCACTGTCGAAATGCAATTCCTTGCCGACGTCGAGCTGGTTTGCGAAGAATGCCGCGGCACGCGCTTCAAGACCAGCGTTCTCGACGTCCGTTATCGCGGCAAAAACGTCCACGAAGTCCTGCAACTCACGGCCCGCGAGGCTCTTGCCTTTTTTACCGGCGTCCCCAAAGTGGTCAGCAAGCTCCGCATCCTCAACGAAATCGGCCTCGGCTATCTCCGGCTCGGGCAATCGGCCACCACCCTTTCCGGGGGCGAGGCCCAGCGCCTCAAACTCGCCGCGCATCTCGCCCGCACCGAAAACCAGGGCATTCTCTATATACTCGACGAGCCCACCACCGGCCTCCACTTCGACGACATCGCGAAGCTCCTCTCCGCCTTCCGCAAGCTCCTTGAATCCGGCGCGTCTCTCCTCGTCATCGAACACAATCTCGATGTGATTAAATCCGCCGACTGGCTTATCGACCTCGGTCCCGAAGGCGGCGACCGGGGCGGCAAAATCATCGCCACGGGCACGCCGGAACAGGTCGCCCGCAATCAGAACTCCCACACCGGCCGCTTCCTGGCCCGCATCCTCAACGCCAATGGCCAGGCAAAGCGCCCCGCCAACGGCGCATCGAAGTCCGTAGCGCCTTCAGGTACAATCGCCAATGGCGCAGGAAATCTTCCGCCCGAACAATGAACTTCCGAAGTTTCTCGAGACTCGCAGCGTTCGCGATGATTATCCTAGGGGCACGGTACGCCGTGCCCGTCCTCTCTTCCGCCTCGACGCTTCCGCCTGGAGCCCGGCCGCAACAAAAATCCACCCAGGGCCAAACGCGCACGCAAAAACTGGCCAATCCCCTGAACGACCTGCTTGAGGAAGCCCAGCATGACATCGATACGAACCAGTTCGAGGCCGCCCTCACGCCGCTGCAAAAATTTCTAGCCGAAAAACCCGACATCGCCTGGGCCCACTTCCAGCTCGCCTACGCCTACACTGCCCTGAAACGCCCCGACGAAGCGCGCGCCGAATACGAACGCGCCACGACGCTGGACCCGAAGATGTCGGAAGCCTTCCTGAATCTGGGCATGCTGCTTACTGAAAAAGATCCCGCCGCTGCCGTGGCCCCGCTCCGCCGCGCCGTCGATCTCCTCCCCGCCCAAAGCCGCCCCCGCTTCCTCCTCGGCCACGCGCAAGAACGCGCCGGCGACATACCTGGCGCGGTCGCATCCTACGAATCCGCGTTGCATCTGGATCCCGGCGACGTCGAGGCCGAGATCCACCTCGGCAATCTGTACGTCGGGCTTAAACGCTATTCCGACGCTGAAACAAAATTCCGCGCCGCGCTGGAACTCCAGCCAAAATCCCCGCAAGCGCTGCTTGGCCTGGCGCAAGCTCTCGACGCCGACAAAAAGCCGGAAGCCGCCTCTGCATATCGAGACTATCTGGCCGTTCAGCCGGACACACCGGGCGCAGAATCCCGTACCGTCCACCTGCTCCTCGAACAAAAGCAATACGACGCCGCCCTCGCCGAACTCGACCGGGCTGATGCAGGCAAGCCCCCCTCCCTCGATTCGCTGCGCTCCCGCGCCGACATCCAGATCGCCCAGAAAAAATGGGACGATTCCATTCGGACACTCGAGAAAGCCATCGCTCTCGCCCCCAACGATGCGCAGCTCCACGGCGGCCTTGGTCGAGTCTACCTGCAAAAGCGCGATTTTCCCTCGGCCGAAAAAGAAATTAAAGCCGCCCTCGCGCTCGATAGGCAAAATCTGATCTATTGGAAAGACCTGAGAACCACGTACTATCTCGCCGGGAACTGGACCGCCGCTCTCGCCACCCAGGACTTGATCGCCAAAGCCGAAACTCCCGGCCCTGGGGAATGGTTTGTCCGCGCACTCTGCTACGATAATCTTAAGCAGCCCAAGCCTGCGCTCGAAGCCTACGAGAAATTTCTCGAGCTCGACCAGGACAAGAACCCAGACCAGGTCTGGCAAGCACAGCAGCGCAGCAAGGTTTTGCGTCGCATGCTGGACCAGAAAAGGTAACCGCATGGACCCCGGCGTGGCGCGCCGCGTAGCATTGCTCATCTTGCTGGCCCCGCTATGCGGTTACAGCGGCGCAGCGGCTGACAAGCTTAGTGAACTGCAAGCGCGGTTCGACAGCGAGCCGAGCGGAGTGCACAAAGCAAAAATGATCCAAAGACTTGGCGACGCCGAATTCGAGGAGGCTGGGCGCGCGGAGAAGTCCGGCGACTACAGCACCGTCGGCCTGCTCATGGAAAAATACCGGGACAACGTCCGCGCCGCCTCCGAAGCCCTTGAAAAAGAAAATCCGGATGGTGAGCGGCATCCCAATGGATACAAGCAGCTTGAAATGCACGTCCAAAAAGGCTTGCGCCAAATTGACGAACTCCTTCTCATCGCTCCCCCGGAATTCAAGCCTCCCCTCGAGCTGGTCCGGAAGGATCTCGTAAGCTTCGACGATGAGCTGCTCCGGTTTCTTTTCCCGAGAAGACACGAGAACAAGCCGCCTGGTCCTGCAGCTACGCCGGGAACTCCACCTGATCCGGAAGTGCTACCATGAAACTGCGTTTCTCTATTTTGTTTCTATCCGCAATACTCCTTCACGGCTCGACATCTGTCCGCGCGGCGCCTCAGACGCAGAAAGACTATCTGTCCGCCGTCGAAGCGGACAAAATCCGCGAAGCCGAAACTCCCAATGAACGCATCACCCTGTTTCTGTCTTTTGCCGACGACCGTCTCAAGAAACTTCAGTACGAACTCGATCACCCCTCGCAGACCAAACATGCGGAGATGCTCAATTCTCTGTTGAACGCCTACGTCGGCTGCGTCGATGACGCCGCCGACCTCATCCAGCTCGGCATTGAGAAGCAACAGAACATTCGCAAAGGCATCGACCTGATGGCTTCCCGCACCAAGGAATTTCTCGCCATCCTGCAGAAAATTCCAACCGACCAGCCCGATACAGAGTTCTATAAAGACAATCTCGACGACGCCATCGAAGGCACCCAGGACGCTTCGAAGGAAGCCGACGCCGCAAAGAAGAATGTTGCCCCGCCTCCTGTCCGTCGAAAGAAATGAACCGGTTGAGAGAGATGCAGGCAGCAAAGCCAGCAAGACCAGCGCAGCCGGTGAGCCTGGTTCGGGACCTTGTGTCAGCGATCCAGATCGCCCCCGCGAGCAAATCCAGAGGAAAGAGCCCGAAGAAAGGGAAGCCGCCGCGCCGCGCAAGCTCAGAATTCCCCGGCGGCGCCTCTCTTTTTCAACGCGTCTTCACGCGCCTCGGTTGCGAGGGCCGCCCGCCGCGCTTCCGCGCCGAGTTTTATCCCTACGCCAGCCTTGTGCTCACCATCCGCCGTCGCGAAGACGCCGTCTACGTGCGCTTTTCGGACCTCCTGCAGCGCGCTCCACGCGCGGTTCTCGAAGGCGCCGCCGCGCTGCTTCTCTCCCGCGTCTACCGTCGCAAAGCGCCTCGCTCGCTGGTCGCGCCCTACCTGAACTACGCGCGCTCCAATCGCACGCGCGGCCGTATCAGCCGCATGCGCCGCGGCCGGGTTCGCCTCGTCCCCACCGGTCCGCGCGGCCGCCATTTCGATCTCGAAAAAATGTTCGAGCAACTGAATGAAAAATACTTCTCTGGAAATTTGCAGCGCCCGCATATCGGCTGGAGCACCAAAAGCTGGCGTCGCCAATTCGGCTGCTACGATCCCGGCCCCAATCAGATACTCCTTAATCGCCGCATGGACCACGCCGCTGTCCCCGCAGTCGCCGTCGAATACGTCCTCTACCACGAAATGCTCCACCTGAAGCACCCCACGCGCCGCTCCGGCTGCAGCCTGGTCTCCCACTCCCCCGAATTCCGCGCCGAAGAAAAACTCTTCTCCGATTTCGTCCGCGCCCGCGGCATCCTCGACCATCTCGCCCGCTGATCCGGGGAGCGCCACAATTCCTTAGAAAATCGCTTCCTTAGAAAATCGCTTCTAGGCGACTTGAGCTGAGGGCTCCAGGGTCACTTTGAAGCCCAGGCCTTCGAGCCGTCTGGTTAAGCGCCTGCGCAGGCCTTCTGGGTTCAGGCGATCGAAGTAGTCT
>JABCYZ010000049.1 GCA_013289955.1 Acidobacteriota bacterium | reverse complement strand
TGCCGCTCCTTCGCGGGCTTCTTCCTTGGAAAAGGCGACTTCGCCGCGTGGAGTGGTGACACCGTAGCGCGCGAGAATGGCCTTGGCCTGATACTCATGAATCTTCATCGGGGTTCCGTAGTGTTAGAATTTTCCTGTCGTCCGAAACATAAGAGTGTACTCGGAAAGTATAAAGCGGAGCAAGGTTCCGGCAGAATTGCAGTTGGATTCAAATGACAAAATCTCTCATTGACAGCGCCGTATCCGGGAAGATTTTCTCCCGGGAAGACGCAGAAGCAGTGATGGAAGAGCTGCTCACGGGGCAGGTCGAGACGCCCGACGTCGTGCGATTGCTGAAGGCCATGAACGCGCGGCCGGTGCGCGTCGAGGAGCTGGCTGGTTTTGCGAGCGTGATGCGGAGGCACGCGGCGCGAGTGTTCTCGGATGGGGAGACACCGCCGGAGCACCTCGTGGACACCTGCGGGACAGGCGGCAAGGGATTTGCAACGTTCAACATTTCGACGGCGGCGGGGATTGTTGCCGCGGCTGCAGGCGCGCGAGTCGCAAAGCATGGGAATCGCGCTTCACACTCGGGGAGCGGTTCTGCGGATGTACTTGAGGCGCTGGGTGTGCGGATTGAATTGCCGGTGGAGCATTTTGGCAAGGCGATTCGTGAGATCGGCATCGGCTTTTTTTTTGCACGGGCGGCACACGCAGCGGCGCGGCATGCCGCGCCAGCACGCAAGGAGATGGGAGTGCGCACGGTATTTAATCTTCTCGGACCGCTGACCAATCCCGCGGGGGCGCGTTCCCAGGTGGTGGGTGTTCCCTCTCGGGAGCTGATCGATTTGGTTGCGGCGACGCTGAGTGAACTTGGCGCGGAACACGCCTTCGTGGTTCATGGAGCGGGGGGACTGGATGAAATATCGCTGGCTGGAGAAACACTGGTTGCGGAAGTAAAACAAGGAGCCGTGCGGCGTTTCACATTGACTCCCGAGGATTTCGGAGTGCCGCGTGCGTCCATCGATGCCGTTCGCGGCGGGACGGCGCTTGAAAATGCCGCGACGATCCGCGATATTTTTTCCGGCAAAGACGGTCCACAGCGGGACATCGTCATCATAAACGCGGCAGCAGCGCTGGTAGCCGCCGACGTGGTGCCTGGTTTCGCCGAGGGCGCGCGGCTGGCAACAGCGGCGCTCGCCACCGGCAAAGCCAGAGAGAAGCTCGCCGCGCTTGTCGGCTTCACGCGACTGTCCCGGTGAAGCTATGCGGCTGATAGTTTTGAGGAGTGGAACTATCTACGGGTGGTCGGGGCTTTCGGTCGAGTGGGTAGTGATCCAAACGATGATGGGTACCGCGACCGCGAGAGGGAGCAGGAAAAACCGGCTCTGGCCGACGGCAAGAGGCGCGTGGTTCACAGCCGCGCCGCAGACGCCCTTGCGCGCGACGCGATAGGTTTTTCCTTCTTCGATAATCTTGTTTTCCTTGCCCGCGGTGACCTCAAGATCCTGCGTACGAGCAGTGACAATCACGTAACACTCTTCAAGCGTCACCTGGCCAACCGTAAGCACCGGGGAATTCGGCCGAACGCGGACGTCGTCGGCTCTGATCTCCACGCCCGTTCCATTTTCCGCGCGGAATGTTACCGTGCCGCGCTGGAGCGTGGGAGTGAGAATCGAATTTTCGTGATTCATCCAGACGGTGGTCTGCTCGGAGAGGGTCAGCTGCACTTGACCGGAGCGGAGACTGAGGGCGCCTTTTTCCTGGGTTTCCATGCGGTCGCCGTCAAAGATCGTGGTTCCGACGGCGGCATCGGTAGTATTCAAACGCGCGCTGGCGGACTGCAGAACGACGCCAGCCGGAGCCGCCTGCGAGAAGAGCGCAGCTGCGGACAGCAGGCACGAGAGGGCAACAGACAAAACGCGACGGCTCATGATGATGCGCATCCTCCGAGGAAAAACGAATTCTTAGTTTTGGTTAATGAAAGGACGGGCGCACTAGTACTTTGCGCAATCGGCTGTTACCGAATTCCGCACAAAACGAAGCGCCGACTGCCCAAAAGGACGGCTGTCCGTCGGGACAGGTAAAATGAGAAAATCGAAGCGCAAGATGGCGGCAAGAGGGCGTAGAGTCGCCCGGCAGGAATCGGGCTCAAATCGTCTGAGGAGAAACTCCTTGAGAGTGATGACAGTGATTTTGTTTGCCGGCGTCTGGATCTGTCCAGCGATGGGTCAGAAGCCGGTACCGATGGGCGCGGCGCAGGTGGCGCAGGAAGTGCGCGATTACAGATTGGATAATGAAGATCGCATCGTGAGAGAGCTCGCGGAGTTCATCTCCATCCCGAATGTTGCCAGCGATACGCCGAACATCCAGAAAAATGCCGACCATCTCGTCGAGATGCTGGAAGCGCGAGGGATAGAAGCGCACCTGTTGCCCATTACAGGACGGGGGCCGGTGGTCTTCGGCAAGCTGATTACACCGGCCGCTACACGCACTGTTATTTTCTACGCGCATTACGACGGCCAGCCCGTCGATCCAGCCGCGTGGACGGACGGCACACCTTTCGAAGCCGTCCTGCGAAGCGACGCGATTGAAGCCGGCGGGAAGCGAATTCCATTTCCGGAGAACAGCGCAAAGCAGCCCGCGGTCTACAAAGACGAATGGCGGATATATGGGCGATCGACTTCCGACGACAAGTCGCCGATTGTGGCGCTTCTGGCGGCGCTCGATGCGCTGCGCGCGAAACAGATTCCGCTCGGCGTGAATTTGAAAGTCATTTTCGAGGGCGAAGAAGAAGCGGGATCGACAAACCTCGCGCACACCCTGGAGCTGCACAAAAACCTGCTCGCCGGCGATCTGCTGATCACGGCGGACGGACCGGTGCATCAATCGGGGCGGCAACTCGTTTTTTTCGGGAACCGCGGGGACATCGGGCTGGACATCACCGTTTACGGAGCAGTACGGGCGTTGCACAGCGGGCACTACGGAAATTGGGCGCCGAATCCGGCGATGGAACTTTCGCGGCTGCTGGCTTCGATGAAGGATGCGGAGGGACGGGTGCTGATCGACGGATATTACGACGATGTGACGCCCTTGAGCGAGCTCGAAAAGAAGGCTCTTGGGGAAATGCCAGCGAACGACGCCGATCTCGAGCGGGAGCTGGGCATCGCCAAGTCGGAAGGCTCGGGAAAAAAGCTGGTCGAATTGTTGCAGGAGCCTTCGCTCAATATCCGCGGATTGCAGAGTGCTTACGTGGGAGAGCATGCGCAGAACGTGGTGCCCGACAAGGCCGAGGCTTCGATCGATGCGCGGCTCGTGAAAGGCGAGGATCCGCAGAAGAAGTTCGAGCAGATCGCCTCGTTCATCAAAAAGCAGGGATATTTCTTGACGGACCATGAACCGACGATGGAAGAACGGCGCGCGCACGCATTGATTGCGAGGGTTGTCGACCAGGGCGGATATCGGGCTTCGCGCACGGCCATGGATTTGCCCGTGTCGAAGGCGCTCGTGAAGGTGGTCGAGACCGCGACCGGCAACGATACGGTGATTGCGCCAACTCTGGGCGGCAGCGTGCCGATGTATATCTTCGAGGATTTGGGTTTGCCCTGGATCGGAGTGCCGATCGTGAATTACGACAATCACCAGCATAGTTCGGATGAAAACTTGAGACTCGGAAATTTGTGGCGGGGGATGGAAGTATACGCGACGATTTTGGCGGATCTAAGCTGGTGAAAAGAAAGAGATTTACGCGGAGGGCACGGAGAACGCGGAGGTCACAGCGACAGGAAGTTTTCCAGCAACTGCTTCCCGGAGGTGGTGAGGACGGATTCGGGGTGAAACTGGACGCCTTCGATTTTGTGGCGGCGGTGGCGGAGTCCCATGATGATGCCGTCGCTGGTCTCGGCGGTGATGGTCAGCTCGCGCGGCAGGGACTTGCGCTCGACGATGAGCGAATGGTAGCGAGTAGCCGTGAAGGGATCGGAAAGTTTGCGGAAGATATTTTTGCCGTCGTGATGGATTTCGCTGGTTTTGCCGTGGAAGAGTTTGGGGGCTCGGACGATTTTGCCGCCGAAGGCCGCGCCGATCGCCTGATGCCCCAGGCAGACGCCCAAGATCGGAAATTTTCCCGCAAGACGCTCGACCAACTCTATGGAAATGCCAGCTTCTTGCGGCGTCGAGGGGCCCGGCGAAATGACAATTTTCTCAGGTTTGCGACGGGCAATCTCTTCGACGGAGATCTTGTCGTTGCGGTGCACTTCCACCTGACAGCCCAGTTCGCCGAAATATTGGGCCAGGTTGTAGGTGAAGGAGTCGTAGTTGTCCAGGAGCAGAATCACGGTATTGGGTAGCTTCCTCCTACACTTTCAAAATTTCGTTCATTTTCCTTTTCGATGCGCCGCTTCGAGCGCCCCGAGCAAGGCTTTCGACTTGTTCACCGATTCCTGGTATTCGCCCTCGGGCGTGGAATCCGCGACGATTCCGCCTCCCGCTTGCACATGGGCCACACCGTTTTTGATGACCATAGTGCGCAGCGCGATGCATGAGTCGAGATTCCCGGCAAAATCCAAGTATAGAACGCCGCCGGCATAAATGCCTCGCCGCGTGCGTTCGAGCTCTTCGATGATCTCCATGGCGCGGACTTTTGGAGCGCCGGAGACGGTGCCCGCCGGGAAGCAAGCCATCAGCGCATCGAAGCAATCGACATCCTCGCGGAGGCGCCCGGCCAAGCTCGAGACAAGATGCATGACGTGCGAGTAGCGTTCGACGGTCATCAGCTTCTCGGGTCGTACGGTGCCGTACTCACAGACGCGGCCGAGATCGTTGCGGCCGAGATCGACCAGCATGATGTGCTCGGCGCGTTCTTTTTCGCTGGCTAGCATTTCCTTTTCAAGACGCTGGTCTTCGGCTTCGTCCTTGCCGCGCCAGCGCGTGCCGGCAATCGGCCGGTAGAAAACATCGCGGCCCTGCACTTTGACCAGCATTTCCGGTGAGCTGCCGACGACGGCGACGTCGTTCATTTGCAAATAGAAAAGATAAGGTGACGGATTCAGCGCGCGCAGCTCGCGATAAACATCGAAGGGCTGGGCGTGCGTTTTGGCGGAGAATCGCTGGCTGATTACGACTTGGAAAATGTCGCCGGCACGGATGTAGTTTTTGGCTTTCTGGACAGCTTCGAGATATTCCGCGCGGCGAAAATTGGAACTGACGCGGAGCGGCGCATTCGGCTTCCGGGTTTTCTTTTTTGGCTGCTCGGCGGGAGAAGCTTCCTCGAGCAACTGACGCGTTTTGCGAATCTCGCGCACAGCCGCGTTGTACTTTGTGCGGAGGCTGCCTTCGCCATCGGTGTGAACATTGCGAACGATCCAGAGACGGTGCTGCACGTGATCGAAGGCAATGATGCCGTGATAGAACATCAACATGGCGTCGTAGAGGCCGATGTCGTCGCGCAGGCGCTTGGGGAGCCGCTCGATGAGGCGGACCATGTCGTAGGAAAAATAGCCGATGGCACCGGCTACGAGCGGAGGCAAACCGGGCAGGCGCACGGGACGAAAGCGTTCCATGCGGGCGCGAAGAAACGTGACGGGATCGCGCTCCTCCCAAAGGATGCGATTCTGGCTCTCGAGAACGCAGGCCCCGCCTGCATAGCGAAATATTTCTTCAGGATTCGCGCCGGCAAAGGTATAGCGGGCAATTTTTTCGCCGCCTTCAACGCTCTCCAGCAGGAAGGAATATCGCGCACCCTGGGCAATGCGCAGATAGGCGCTCACGGGTGTGAGCAAGTCGGCGGGAAAAACCTCGTAGACCGGGATGAGGTTTCCCTGCTTGGCAAGACGCTGAAATTCGCGAAAATCCGGCTGGATCATGGGCTCAATTCACAACTTACATCGACAAATTGGTTTCCGAGGACGGCATTATCGCATTTCTGGATTAACTGTGCTGCCGGGACTTTTCTTCGGCGCGCAACGCGCAGAGAACGGCTTTTCTCATGGCGGATTCCGGGGCGCGCTGGCCGGTCCAGAGTTCCCATTGAGCGATACCCTGGGGAAGGAACATCTCGACGCCGGAAATCGTGGCGATGCCCTTGCGCGCGGCGAGTTTGAGCAGCTGCGTCATGCGCGGCCGATTGATGAGATCCATGACGATGCGGCAGTTCAGCTCGCGAGGCAAGAGCGGCGAGATTTGAGCATGGGGATGCATGCCGATCGGGGTGGCGTTGAGTATGGCGTCGAAGGTTTCGCTTTTCAGGGCGCGGCGGGAGACGGCTTCGCCGCCGACGGCTTTGGCTAATTGCCGCGCGACTTTTTCCCGGCGCCCGCAGATTCTGACCTCGGTACCGGCTTTTGCCAGAGCGAAAGCCGCCGCTCTTGCGACTCCGCCAGCGCCGAAGATCAGAACGCGGCTTCCCGGGAGTACGAGCTTTCGCTCGAGAGCACGCAGAATGCCGAGGTAATCGGTATTGCTGCCCAAGAGCGCGCCGTCGCGCCGGACGACGACGGTGTTGACGGCGCCAATCTCGGCGGCGAGCGGATCGCATTCTTGCAGGTGCTCGAGGATGGATTGTTTGTGCGGAATCGTTACGCTGAAGCCGCGGATGCCGAATTCCGGGACAGCCCGGAGAAAATCCTGAAGATCTTTGACCAGAAAGGGCAAATAGACGGCATCGATTTTGCGCGCGAGAAAGCCGGTATTGTGCAGGACGGGCGATAGGGAATGCCCGACCGGGTCACCGATCACGCCGTATACGCGAGTGCGGTGGGTCAGCTTATGGGCGCGGTAGAGGTGTTTCAAGGCCTGCAAGGAAACCTGGCCGGGAGCCGTAGCCGATCCGACGGGCGCATAGGCGAGGGCGCTGCCTTCCCTGAGAGCGAGGATTCGCGCGGGAAGTCCGACTTCGCCCATTGGCACGGCAACCAGGTTGCGGGACCGGCCAGCCAGTCCGAGGAGGCGGAGGCTGTCGCCCAAGGTTTCGGCATGTGCGGCAATTTTTTGGGCATCCGGTTCTCTCTTGGCTGCCGTAGGGGTGGATTCCAGATGGGACGGCATGCGCCTGAAATCGTGCAAAGAGAGCAAAGTATGCGGCGGCAACCCAAGTGCGCTCAACGATTTGCCGCGCGGCAGCTGGCGGAAGGTTTCGATTTCCAGGTCGCACCAGGAACAGCCCGCCTGGCGCGCCTCATTCAGCCAGTATAGTTCGGCTTGAACGCCGCCCCGGAGCTTGCCGCCTCCTTCCCGGCGACGGCAAGTGGCCAGAAAGGTTGCGTTTCCCGGCTTGTTCCTTTTCAGCCAGTCGAGAAAGCGCGACCGCTCGGTATCGTTGCCCAACCAATCTAGCCGCAGCTCGATCGTAGGGGTTTCTTCGAGGCCTGCGCGGACAAGACGAGCCATCTCGGCGGCCGTCGAGGCTGCGGCGACCGCGCAGATGCGCCTGACGCCCGCCCCAAATAAACTTTTCCCTCTGGTGATTCTTGCCATGTTATTGAGAATAAGGCTTCCGGCATGCCCGTAGCAAAAGTGTAAAGCAGTCCTGGCGTAATTGTTGACGCATGGGGGCGGCCCTGCTATTTTCGCTAAGAATCGTCCCCGCACGGCCCGTAGGGCGTGTTTGAAGGAGTCTCGTAAATGCGCGCTAAATTAGCTGCTCTAAGCACGATTGTCTTTGCTGGTGCCGGGATTTGCTCGGCACAGAATACCCCTGCCCCCGCGCAGGCGAATTTTTCGACTGTCTACTGCTCAGGCTTTGTCACGGATGAAAAGGTCCCGGATGCGACCCGGCTGGTTTCCGGTGAACAGTCAAATAATAAAATCACGTTCGCCCGCGGCGACTATGTATATATCAATCGCGGCACGGACAAAGGTGTTCGCGTTGGCGATCGGTATTCCGTCGTTAGGGCCGAAGGCGACCCTTTGGATGTGGATTGGTTCAAATGGCAGACCAAACTGATGAAGGCGATGGGGACGCACTATTTGGACGCCGGGCAGCTTCGAGTCGTTAACGTTCAGCCGAAGGTCGCGATCGCGGAGGTGACGCTGTCCTGCGACTACATGCAGCGCGGCGATATCGTGCTGCCGTATCAAGAGAGGCCGGAGCCCATTCTGAAGGACCCAGGCGCTTTTGACCATTTCGCACCCATCAGTGGCAAGCCGGTAGCCATGGTGGTTCAATCCAAGGACTATCAACAATCCGCCGGACGCGGCAACACCGTTTACGTGAACCTCGGGACCAACAAGGGGGTTAAAGTAGGCGACTACTATCGAATATTCCGGTACCAGGGCACGCTGGCGGAGCTCGCTCCCCAGACCAAAGATTTTCAAGACCGTCTGTACGGCTTTGGCAGTTCGCCCGGGCGGTATACGTGGAACGACCTGCCCCGCGAAGTTCTGGGCGAAGGCATTGTCATCAACGTAAGCCGCAACTCCTCGACCGTGCTGATCACCTACAGCACGATCGACATTTATACCGGAGATTACGTCGAAATCGAATAGCCAGCCGATCAGAGGCGAAACAGAAACTTCCGGCCCGCCGCGAGACACTCGTGCGGGCCTTTTCGTTGGTATCGGCCTCGCAGCTGCGGGAGAGTTCAGACAGCCTCGAGACGTGGCTCCTCGCCATCTCTGCCTTCCGCAAAGACCTCAGAAGTAAATCCGAGTATTCTTGTTTCCGGCTCCTGCCATGCAGTTGGGTTCAAACCGGCTTTGCGGCAGGTCTCTTCGAGGAACTGATGACGGGCAAATTTGTGCTCAACCGCAACTTGCGGGAGCAGAAGCCCGCGCTTCAAACCCTGAGAAACCAGCAAACCGTGTTTCCCGATTTCGATGTTCTCGGGAAGAATTGGCTCGAGCGGAGACAGCAGGGAGATTTCGATTCGCAGCCCAGCAAGTTCTTCCAAACGGACGGGCGGGAATCGAGGATCGCGCAGAGCCGCACCGGCCGCGCACCGCGCGATGGATTCTGCCAGTGGCTCGACGGTCTCGACGACGCCGATGCAGCCGCGCAGTCGGCCGCGGGCGTGGAGGGTCACGAACACACCGCGTTTCTCCAGGAACACCCCGCGTTGAGGAATTTCCTCGGCAGATTTTTCAAGCGAAACGGCCTCTGCGATCGCCCTGCGCGCCAAATCGAGCAGAGACTGTCGATCGGTTTCAGAGAGGGATGGCATCCTCGGACTTTTTGTGGCTCTCCATCATGCGCAGTTTGCGGCGCTGCTTGATACGATCGTCGAGCTGACCCCAAAATTTCAGGAAATATTGAGCGGCCGATACCAGGGCGCTTACCACGACCAACCAGAGAAGGCACAGACCCAGCTTGTTCAGCAAAGGGTGCAGCTCCTGCCGCGCTCCCGCAATTAGGACAGCTACTGCGCACACTTGCAAGACCATCTTTGTCTTGCCCAACAACGATGCCGCAATCGTAAATCCTTCTGCCGATGCGATGTTCCGCAAACCAAGCACAGTGAATTCGCGGCCGATAATGATAACGACCATCCAAGCCGGGACGAGATGCATATCCACAAGAGAAACGAACGAGGCTGAGATGAGCAATTTGTCCGCGATGGGATCTAGAAGAATACCGAGAGTCGTCACCTGAAGGCGCCGCCGCGCGAAATAACCATCGGCCCAGTCCGTGGCCGCCGCCAGGAGCAGGATCAAGACTCCCCAAAACTCGAAATGCATGGGGAATCCACGGAAATCGACATTGGGGCTCTTCGTGAGCAAAACCGCAATCAGCAGGGGAACAAAAAAGATGCGTAGAACCGTAAGTGAGTTGGGGAGATTCATAGAAACTTGGCGGAGGAGAGGCCGCCCCTTAGGCTTCGGCCACCGCTCGCCTGACTATAGACTTCTGCTCGGCATGCGTCAACGTCCGAGAGGGCTCCGGGAGGAATCGGAAAGCGAACCCAGCGGTACTGTAACGTCAACAAGTAAAATGAGTTGCGCCCCGCCGCAGGCTGTACTCATTCGTACTCCCGCTGCTAGAAACCTGTGCAAATGTCGAAAACCTATTACAAGGAAGCCAACTGAGGGGCGCACCTTGCGCCTCTCCCCAAGGCCACAGTAAGTCATTTATAATCAAAAGATTAAGAGCTTCGCGGACAAGGGCCGCCGATTTCTTGATCTCCCCATCTGACGCGCCGCATTTTTAGAAAAAACAGTTTCCACAAGGTTTCCACAGCAGCTGGGGATGGCCAACCCCGCGCAAACCATTCAAGAAAGACCCGGTTAGCAGCCAAAACCCGTGGCTTTTTGGTCGTCGAGGCGGAGTTACTAAGGCGCAAACAGGCAGGCTACGCTCAGATCGCTCGCGGCCCTCGCAACATTCGCGCCGGCAGGAAAAAGAGGGCTCTTAAAAACGACAAAACGCCATGCACGGCGATTCCAGCAATGCGAAACGGCAGGAGAATCAGCCAAACGATGGGATAAACGACGAGCGCAAGCAAGGCAAGAGGCCAACAGAAGCAAAACAGGATGCACCAGAGTATGAAGGCAATCATGGAAATCCTCTCACCTCCTATTACGCACGCGCCCGGGTCGAAGTTCCATCCTTTGTAAAAGCGTTCAGCTTGAGCTTGCGTGCAATCGACACGGGGACTTCGGCATCCAGCAGCATATGAGAGTCTTCGACCTCGGAATGTAGCACGCGTCCGAGCGCATGAACAAGCGCCAGCGTGCGGCCCTCTGCGAGCGGCAGCCGCAGCGAAAGCGTAACGACCGGATCGACCGGAAGAGCCGCGTCCATGCGGCCGAGCAACTCTTCGACGCCTTCTCCCGTGAGACCTGACACAAGCACAGGTCCGCCGCCGGTCCCTGCTCCCGGCGCGTAGGGATGGACGAGCGACGCCTTTTGCTCTGGCGAGAGCCGGTCCACTTTGTTGAACACGCGGAGTCGTGGCCGGTCCGCTACGCCGAGGTCGTTCAGAATCTTATCCACCTCCTCGTCGAGTTCGGCGTGATGGGGATTCGACACGTCGCTAACGTGCAGAATCAGCGCGGCTTCCTGCACTTCTTCGAGTGTCGCGCGGAACGCCGTCAGCAATCCTTTGGGTAGATCGCGGATGAATCCTACGGTATCTGAAACCAAGACGCGGCGATTGGACGGCAGGCGAATCGCCCGAATGGTCGGGTCAAGTGTGGCGAACATTCGAGAGGACACCAGCACTTCGGCGCGGCTCAGCGCATTGAAGAGAGTCGATTTTCCGGCGTTGGTATAGCCAACGAGCGCAATCGTGCCAAGCGGCACGGCGTTGCGGGCTTCGCGGCGCAAAGCGCGTTGTTTGCGAATATCTTCAATGCTGTTCTGAATTTTGCCAATGCGGTCGCGAATGCGCCGGCGATCCGTTTCCAGCTTTTTTTCTCCAGGTCCGCGCACGCCGATGCGTCCCGCTCCCCCGCCTGCTCCGCCGGAGCCTCCGCCGCCGCTTTTGCCTCCGAGCCGCGACATCGAAGCGCCTTTGCCGGTAAGACGCGGCAGCATGTAGTTCAGCTGGGCAAGTTCAACCTGCAACTGTCCCTCGCGGCTGCGGGCGTGCTTCGCAAAGATATCCAGAATCAACTGCGTACGGTCGATGACGCGGCGCTCGGTGGATTCTTCGATGTTGCGCTGCTGCATCGGCGAGAGGTTGCTATCGAAAATAATCAGCGGTGCCTTGCGCGCGGTCGCCTCCGCGCGAATTTCGTCCAGCTTGCCGCGGCCCACAAGCGTCGCCGGATCGGCCGATTCGCGCACCTGAAAAACCGTCCCGGCGATCTCGGCGCCGGCGCTACGGGCCAGTTCGGCCAGTTCCAAAAGCGATTCTCTGCCCTGTTCGCCCGCAGGCATGCCGGGAAAGCGCGGCTTGCGCTTCCAGCCGAGGCCAACGAGCAATGCGCGATCCGCCGTGGATGTAGAGATGGGCTGCGAAGTTTTGGTCACGAAGTCAGTCCTGGAGCCATTCTGCCGGGGGAGCCATGGAGGAAGCGGCCGAGTCTCACTTCGGCCATTATACGCGCTCAGCTTGCCCGCTGCGAATCTGCCAAGCCTTGTTGACGGAGCCACTGCTGCACTTCGTCCTGCACGCGAGGCTCGTCGCCAAAACCAGCGAGCCAATGAACGCCGGGATCTTTGCGAAACCATGTCAACTGGCGTTTGGAGTAGCGCCTGGTGGCCTGCTGAATTTCCGCCCGTGCCTCTCTGAGATCCTTCTCTCCCCGCAGAACTTCGCGCAGTTCGCGGTATCCGATGAAATCGAAAGACTTGGCATTTTGCGGCAATCCGCCACCCACGAGCCCCCGCACTTCTTCCATCCAGCCATGACTCAGCATCGCATCCGTGCGCGCGTGAATGCGTTCATAGAGCGCCTCGCGCGGCGGCATCAGACCAATTTTCAGGACTCGCCAGCCTCCCAGAGGCGTGCGTCCGGTTCGGTGCACTTCGGAAAGCGGCCGCCGTGCCAGTACGCATACCTCAATGGCGCGGATCAATTTCTGTTGGTCTGCCGTGGCGATTTTTCCTGCGGCTTCCGGGTCAAGGCGCTTCAGCAGCCTGTGCAAGTAACCCGCGCCATGCTCCCCGGCGCTGGCACGCAGCCTTTCTCGCAACTCTTCGGAGCGCTGCGGTACGTCCGCCAAGCCCTCAAGCAGGGCGCGCAGATACAAACCTGTGCCTACGGTAAGAACCGGCAGCCGGCTGCGGCTCCGCAAGTCCTCGAGTACAGCCAGTGCCATCTGGCGGTATCCGCCGGCGGTCGCTGTTTCGCTGGGCGCCAAAACGTCGAGGAGATGATGGGGGATCTCCCGACGCTCCGACACTCCGGGTTTGGCGGTGCCAATATCGAAACCGCGATAGAGCTGCGTCGAATCGCAGGCCAGCACTTCGCCGCCGAATCGCTCCGCCAACCACACGCCGAGCGCGGACTTTCCCGACGCCGTGGGGCCAACCACGGCAACCAGCGGCAGCTCGGAGGTGCGTTGATTCATCGAAAGAGAATATGCCAAGCCCGGAAGAGCGACACAACGAGCACAAGCAAAGCGAGAAGGAGACTTCCGGGAACCTGCTCGAGCGCGATCTTCACTTCTGCTGATTGTAGCTCTCTGGCGAGACGTTGTAGAGATAGGTGTAGCGCAATTCGATGTAGGGCCCGCTGAATTGCGAAGGCAGCGGCTCGAACGGGTTGGAGGCGCGCACGGAAGAATAGGCCGCCCGGTCGAGCGGCTCCTTTCCCGAGTTGCGGTTGATAACAGGTTCCGCGCTGGGGACGCTGCCGTCCCTCATGATCTTGAACGTCAAAACGACTACGCCCTTCTCACCGAGCTCGACAGACTCAGGCATTACGGCAAACCAGTTGCCTTTCACCGTGACGTACACGCGCTGGAGATAACTGCTCCAGTCCAAACCCTCCGTCGGCGTGAGCATTTCTATTCCGCCGAAGGCCGTTCCGCCGCTTCCACGCGACGAGCCGCGGCCCGTGATGCGGCCGCCGCCCCCGATCGAAGGCGAACCAGGGCTCGGGGCCTTGAGCGCGTCATGGATGGAATCTTCTACCGAGGGAGCCTTCGGCAACACCAGCCCGCCATGCGGCTTTGGCATATCCGGAGTATCCAGCTTCAACGGCGGCTTCGGAGCATCCGGCTTTGGCGCGGGCGCTTCCACTTCGTGCGGAGTTACCGGTACTTTCGGAGCCGGAGCGTCCGGCAGTTCCTTCTTCGGAGGCTCGGGACGGACCGCAGGCTGCGGCGCAGGTGGCGCCACTTTGCTGATGACCTTCGGGTCCACATGCACGGCAGGCGGCGCCGCGGGCCGCGGCTGCGCTTTGGGCTTGGGAGCGTACGAACTCTCGGGCGGAATCCACGTCAACTGCCTGTTGGCGAGATCAATTTCCTGCTGCGTCGGAGCGTGAGCTGGAAAAATCCTGGCCCACAAGAGAATGGTCGCAATCAGAACGATGTGAAACGCCACGGACGAAACGCGCGTGATCAGATCCCACTTTGTTTTTTCCTCGGTTTGCGGCTTGGTGAGCAGGTTCACCTCGCCGGTCATGAAGACATCGAGATCGACGATATCCGCCGGGGGAACCAGCGGTCCTTCCGTCATTTCCAGCGGCGCACCGCCCTGCGGCACGGCGATACGTTCGTCCATGTCCGTCGGCTGAACGGGAGTCGAAGTGTTTTCCCTGACGTTGTAGGCTTCCTGATTCACATCGCGCGGAACAACGACGCGCGCGGCAATGGATTCAAGCGGCAATGACCTGGGGATGCTCGATTTCCCGTCCAGTTCAATGATCGGCAACATCGCCGGAACGAGCGTGCGCTCATCCATCGTCGTCGGGCGCCGGCGCTGCGTCGTGGTGTCCGCCGAGGCAGACAAACGGGCACCTTCCGGGACCAGGGTGCGGGGGATCATTTTCCTGCTTTCTCTGGTGAGGCGAATGCTGCTACTTGGACGCGCTCGCCGTGTTCCTGGATGCTTGCCATGACGCGGCTCGCCAGTTCCAGAGCGGCGCGGCCGGCGGCCCCGCTGGTGCGCGGTTCACGGCGCGTGCGCACCGCTTCGAGGAACGCCTCCAGTTCCGCATGCAAGGGTTCCACGTCGGGCGCGGGCAATTTTTCAAAGGAAAATTCCGGCTGCGGTCCGGGCCGCTTCACTCCGACGCGCAGAGCGTCGCGCCGGGCGTAGTCGAGCGAAATGTATTCATGCTGCTGAAAAAACCGCATTTTGCGCACGCGTTCCGTCGAGACGCGGCTAGCGGTTACGTTGGCAACCGCGCCGCCCGCGAATTCCAGCCGCACGTGAGCGATGTCCACTTTGTCGGTCAGCACGGGTATACCAACCGCTTTCAATTCGGTCACCGGTTCCTTTACGAGCGCCAGCAAAATATCCAGATCGTGGATCATCACGTCGTAAATCACTTCCACATCGAGGCTGCGCGGGGTAAAAACGCCCAAACGATGCACTTCAAAAAAAAGCGGCCGATTGAGAATCGGTTCAACCGCTGCCACCGCGGGATTGAATCTTTCGACGTGTCCTACTTGCAAGATGCGCTTGTGGCGCCGGGCAGCCTCTAAAAGCGCATCGGCCTCGGCCAGGTTAAGAGCGATGGGCTTCTCAACCAGGACGTCCAGCCCGCTTTCAAGCAGCTCGGAACCTATCTCGGCGTGCCGGGCGGTCGGCACCGCTACGCTGACGGCTTCGGCAAGCTCCCGGACCTCCTCAAGGCTGCGAAGCGCGCGCGTCTGAAACTCGGCCGCGACGGCTTCCGCTCGCCCCCGATCCAGATCGAAAACGCCAACAAGTTCCGCGCCATCCAGCTCGCGATAGACGCGTGTGTGGTTGCGCCCAAACTCCCCTGTGCCCACAACGGCGGCCCGGATTTTTCTCGTTTCTGTTCCGCCGCCGCTCATTTTTTGTTTATTCCCCCTGAAGCGCTCTCCGGTTCCGCAATCGCAGGTGGGGCAAACGCCTGAATGGCGATGTCAGCCGCGTCGGCCAGTTCCATCAGTTTTTGACGGTCAAACAGCAAGGTGCGTCCCGCATCCACCGCCAGGGCCGTGGCCCGGGAGCTCTTCATCTGTTCGATGGTTGGCAAACCGACCACGGGTACATCGAAGCGCATGTCCTGGCGCGGTTTGCTAACTTTCACGACCACCAGGGGTTTCCCCCCGACGATACGCGCAGCTCTTAGGATGGTTTCGTCCGTTCCTTCCATGGCTTCCACAGCGACACATGCCTGGTCCGAAATCACCACGGTTTGTCCAATGTCCATGCCAGCGATCTGGCGCGCGACCGCGTGCCCGTAGGCGATATCGGCGGATTCTCGTTCGTTCGGCGCTCTGCGCGTCAGGACCCCAGGCTCCGGCAGAAGGGGTTTCAGAAACAGCGTCGAATCCACCAGTTGAATTCCTTCGTCCTGAAGCAGGCGCGCAATCCCGCCGATCAAAGCATCGGTCGTTTTGCGCGGCAGCGAGAACAGCAGCTTCGCCAGTTTCCAGTCCGGCCGTATCGCGCTGAATATCTTGTTGTGCTTCACCTGCCCGGCCATTACTGCTTGCCTTACGCCTTCCTTATGCATCAAGTCGATGGCTTTGCTCAACTCGCCCAGGCTCACCCAATAGAACCGCTTGGCGCTTTGCTCGAGTTCGGGCGAAGCTTCTTCTTTTAAAGCGATCACTGCCATTTCGATTCCCTGGCTGCGCGCTGCTTCCAACACGAGAAAAGGAAAACGCCCGTTTCCGGCGATGAGTCCCCATCCTGTCGCGTTTACGCTGGTGTCCGGCATGAAATGTATGAGTGGCGGCGGCTCTTACTTTACGATGCCGCGCTCGGCGCTCTCGATAAATTGGATGAGCTCCTGCACGTCCTCGGAGCCGGCCAGCTTCGTTCGCATCTCGGCGAGGGCTTGTGTGGTATTCATTTTCGAGCGGCTCAGCAAACGAAAGGCCCGATCCAGCACTGCTAGCCGCTCTTTCGAAAAGCCTTTGCGTTCAAGCCCGATAGTGTTGACGCCGTAACTCTTCGTCTGGCGATCCGTGACAACACGGGAAAACGGCGGCACATCCTGCACAATCACCGTGCAAGCACCCACGTAGGCGTATCGTCCCACGCGGCAAAACTGGTGCACGACCGAAAACGAGCCGATGGTGGCAAAATCCTCCACAGCAACATGGCCTGCCAGTGTGGCGCCATTCACAAACAGCGTCTGATTGCCGATTTGGTCGTCGTGCCCCAAATGCGAGTACGCCAGGAAAAAATTCTCGTTGCCCACGCGGGTGACGCCTCCGCCCTTTTTCGTGCCCCGGTTGACGGTGACGTACTCACGAAAAATATTTCCGTCGCCAACAACGAGTTCGGTGCGTTCGCCGCGGAAGGTGTAATCCTGAGGATCGCCGCCGACCGCACAAAACGGATAGAAAACATTGTTGCGGCCGTACTTCGCAGGCCCGCCGACAAGCGCGTGGGGATGAAGAATGCAGCCCTCGGCGAGATCCACCTCCTCGCCCACAACTGCATAAGCCCCAATCTTTACTCCGGGGGCAAGCTTCGCGCTTGAGGCCACGACGGCGTGCGGATGAATCTCGGGCTTGCTCATTTCGCGGGTTCTTCCGCCTTTGCCCCAATCGTCCGGTCCACCATTTTGCACATCAGCGTCGCTTCTGTAGCCAGTTGCCCTTCAATCGTCGCCTTGCCCTGCAATTTGCAAAAATCGCCGCGCCAGGAAAGCACGGTAAGCTCGATCCGCAACTGGTCTCCCGGAACAGCCGGCCGCCGAAATCGCACACCATCCACAGCCACCAGATACAGCAACTTATTGTCCCGATCTGGAACCTCGCGCAGCAGCAGCAGCCCGCCCGTCTGTGCCATGGCCTCAATGATTAACACGCCCGGCATCACAGGCTGGCCCGGAAAATGCCCCTGAAAATGGGCCTCATTGATCGTTACGTTCTTGACGCCGACGATGCGCTTCAGCCGCTCGATTTCCAGGATCGCGTCCACCATCAAAAACGGATAGCGGTGCGGCAAGATTTTCTGGATTTCCACCACGTCGAGTATCATTCCCGCTCCCCATCGCGCCACAGATCCTTACTGCGGCGCTCCACTCTTTCCTAGCAAACTTTCCATTATATGCGAATCCAGGGGTTCTGCGCGCCGCCAATGTTGCTGGATCTTGCAACTGGAAAGCCGGGCGCGTTCACCGGCTGCCCTGTTTTGCTATTCTGGCCCTGATGCGGGGCAAACTTATGCCACTGGCCCGGCCCCTGCCAGTGCTGGCGCTCGGCATCGTGATCGCTGCGGTGAAGCTTATCGAGGCCACCGCTGCGCAAACTCCTGGCGATCTGCCTATCGTCGACAAGCCCATCCCCTTCGACAAAGAGCGCATTCAGCTCACTCTCGAATACATCCGTAAACACTACTCACCGGAAGCGCAAGATATCAGGATCACGCCGCAGGCCATCGTGCTGCACTCGACGGAAATAAATACGTTTGACTCTTCCTGGAACTACTTTAGCCACACCCGCATCGAAGCCGCCCGTCCGGAGCTCGAACGGGAAGGGGAACTCAATGTCTCCTCCCAGTTCCTGGTTGATCGAGACGGCACCATCTATCGCCTTGTGCCCGAAACGTGGATGGCCCGCCACTGCATCGGCCTGAACCGCGTAGCCATCGGGGTCGAGAACGTAGGTGATGGCGAGAAATATCCGCTAACGGACCGCCAGGTGGAGGCCGACGCCGCCCTGGTTCGCTGCCTCGCCGGAAAGTATTCGATCTCTTACCTGCTCGGCCACCACGAATATCGCCGGATGGAAAAAACACCGCTCTTTCTGGAATTGGTTCCGGGTTATCGGACCGGGAAGTCAGATCCGGGCGACGATTTCATGCGCCGCGTGCGCGAGAGACTGACTGGCCTCCATCTGAAAAGCCCGCCTCTTTAGTCCTGCCCGGCAATGGGTCGGACATTGCGGCGCGCTAGATCCCGTCACTCCGTCGAAATCAGAAGCGCAAACATGTTGCACCTCTTTGATAGTGTCCCCTTCAGCCCCCATTAGAAATGTCCCCTACACTGCGACCTCCAGAGGAGGTCCGGTTGAAGAGGACAGCGATGAGTACGAGGGAACTTCGACGAGCAGAGGTT
>JABCYZ010000048.1 GCA_013289955.1 Acidobacteriota bacterium | reverse complement strand
AGAAAAAGCAAATCACTTCTGAATGCGAAAATAGGACACGCTTTCTCTACTGCCTCAGCTTGCGGAGAAAAGGCCACCCATCAGGAGGAATTCAAGCTCCCTGGTACCTAGCTTCCGAGATAGCTGGTTTCCGGCGCCGCGAGCAACGCAAGCGTCTCTCGACGACGGCGGCCGGTAGAGGAGGATCTTTACGCCAAATCGGCGGAGCGTTCAATTCCACTCAAGGCCGCGGAAATTTCTGCTACCGCCCGGGGCGCCAGCTCCGGAATCGGAATCCGCGGCGTCCCAGGATTTTCGGTCGATGGGCCGGATCGGCTCGAGTTTTCTCTCGGAAAGGGACTTATTCACGGTTGGAAGTTCCTTGGCAAGGAATGCATCGAATTCACCGGCGACATCATGCAGTTCCTTCTGGAGCGAGTCGATGCGTGCAGTCTGGTAATCGGTCGGGCGCCCTTCATAGTTCAGGATTTCTCCGTAGAGTTCGGTGGTCTTCTCACGGATACGTTCCTCGCCCGTCAAAGCACCGCCTTCGGTCGTGGCCACAATTTTCTTCCGCATCGCTTCCACTTTGTCCGCCAGCTCCTGGAGATGCTTCGCGAGCGCAGCGTCGCCCTTCGCTTTCGCGCGCCGCTCCAGAAGGGCACTGTGCACGCCGTTGATGCGGTCGACATCGAAGCTCATGTCGCCCAGCAGGCGATGCACTCGCATGGCCGCATCAAACTCCATCTTGCGGTCTTCCAGCGTGAATTTCGCGCGCGGATCGAGCTCCACGGTAAGCTGCGTCGTGTAGGTCTCCTTGCCGCGCGTCATCTTTACCGTGTACGTGCCCGGCATAACTCGGGGACCTTGCGCCGCTTCAAAAGCGGCGGTGGCTGCGGGCGGCACGTGCGGTGCCTTCAACCGCATTGACCACTCCACTCGGCTTATGCCGCGGCGGCTGTTCGGCGGAAGCGTATCCACGACCTTGCCCTGCGAGTCCAATATCTCCAGCTTCATTTTTCCGAAAATGTGCCTCTTGCTCTGGTAGTAGGTAATCAAGGCCGCGTCCGGGGGATTGGGTCCAGTGAACACCGCGCTTCCTTCGCCCCAGCCGCCACTTGCCGGGAGCCGCTGCTGCGCGGGCTTGGCTTCGAGGAAAACCGCCTCTTTCGTCATCACTTCGGGCGTCAGCTTGCGCAACGGCGTGATGTCGTCCACGATCCAGATGCCACGCCCGTGGGTGGCCACCACAAGATCCGATTCCCTCGGATGCACGAGAATGTCCCGAACAGCCACGTCAGGGAATTCGTGTCCTTTGTATTGCGCCCAGTGATTGCCGCCATCCGGAGAGATCCAAAGACCGAATTCCGTTCCGAGGAACAGCAGGTTGGCGCGCACCGTATCTTCTTTAATGACGTGAGCGTAGCCGCGGACACCGCTGCCGGCGGCCACGATCGCCGTCCATGTTTTTCCGTAGTCCGAGGTCTTGTAGACGTGCGGCTCCATATCTCCAAACGAATGGCGATCGAACGTGGCATAAGCCGTGCCTGCGTCATACAGGCTCGCTTCCACCCACGAAACCCACGAGGCTTTCGGAAGATTGGGAACATTGGCGACCACGTTCGTCCAGGATTTGCCGCCGTCACGGGTAACTTGCACGTTTCCGTCATCGGTTCCCACCCAGATGGTTTGGCCGTCGCGCGGCGATTCACTGATAGAGTAGATCGTCGTGTGCATTTCGGCGTAAGAATTGTCCACGGTGACGCCGCCGGATTCTTCCTGTTTCTGTTTTTCCGGATCATTGGTGGTAAGGTCGCGCGAAATACGATCCCAGGACTGGCCGTGGTCGCGCGAGCGAAACAGGAATTGTGCGCCGATATAAATCGTGCCCTTCTCATTGGGGCTCATGTGGATCGGCGTGTTCCAGTTGAAGCGCAGCTTGCCCTCTCCATAGTTCTGCTGAGGCTTGATGATGCGCGATTCCAGCGTGAAGCGATTGACGCGGGCGATGAATCCGCCCTGCGATTCGGCGTACACGTAGCTGGCGTCAGCTGGATCAGGAAACACCCAGAATCCATCTCCTCCCAGAAGATTTTCCCAGCGGCTATTGGAAATCCCGCTTGGATACTGCGAGTCGCCTATCCAGACGCTGTTGTCCTGCAGACCGCCAAAGACATGATAAGGATCGGCGTTGTCGGTGCTCACGTGATAGAACTGCGAGATCGGCAGGTTGTTGCCCTTCCACCAGGTGTTGCCACTGTCGTAGGAATACCAGATCCCTCCGTCGTCGCCGGCAATGAGGTGCTGGGTATTTTCAGGATTCACCCACACATCATGAAAATCCCCGTGGGCGCTATTGCCGATAGAGCTGAAACTCCTGCCGCCGTCTTCGCTGAGGATCAAGCTAAGGTCGGGCTTGTAGACTTTGTTTTCGTTTTTCGGATCGACGATCAGGTTGGCGAAGTAAAAAGGCCGCCAGACCATTAAATTGCTGCGGTCCCGCTCTTCCCACGTCTTGCCGCCATCTTCGGAGCGAAAAAGAGCGCTCCGCGCGGACTCGATCAGGGCATATACAATATTGGGTTTGGAGGGCGCGATGGTTACGGCTATACGGCCCCAGGGCTTTGCCGGCAGTCCCTTGGCGTTCTTTTCATCCAGCTCGGTCCACGTCGCTCCTCCATCCGAGGTTTGAAAAAAGCCGCTGCCGCTGGCGGCGGTGGGGCTTTCACCGCCGGAACGGAACGTCCAGCCTTTGCGCCGAAAATCCCACATGCCCGCAAAAAGGATTTTGGGATCCTCGGGATTCATCGAAATCATCGAGCAGCCCGTCGAGGGATTGGCGCCTTTCAAAATCTTGTTCCAGTTCTTTCCGCCGTCCGTCGTTTTGTAAAGGCCACGGTCCTCGCTGTCGCTCCAGAGTTTTCCCGGCACGCATACGTAAACGGTGTTGCCGTCTTTCGGGTCAACAATGATTTTGGAAATGCGCTCCGAGTCTGGCAGGCCCATATTCGTCCAGCTGTCGCCGCCGTCCGTGGACTTGTAAATGCCGTTCCCGATCGAAACGCTGTTGCGCGTCCATGACTCGCCCGTGCCGGCCCAGATGGTCTTTGGCACTTGGGGATCGACGGCTAACGCGCCGATGGATTGCACGGCTTCTTTGTCAAAAACGGGCTTGAACGTCGTGCCTCCATTCGAGGATTTCCAGACGCCGCCGCTGGCCGCCCCGATATAAACGGTTAGCCGGCCGTCTTCTTTTATCGCAGCGACCGCCGAGATGCGGCCGCTCATGGTTGCCGAGCCGATGTTTCGAGCGCCGAGCCCGGAGATGGAATCCGAATCGAATTTCGCTTCCTGCGCGGTTGCCGGCACGGAAAAAACCATCGCGGCAACCAGAATCGTCACGACAGCACACGAGAAACGAATCGATTTGTTCATATCGGCGGATTCCTCAGAGACAGAATAGAACGCACCGCAGTTTCGCGGAGCACCAAACACGGGTATTCGGCATGGGAGAGGCATTCGGGCCAGTCCTCTCGTCAAGATTCACTTCCCGGCCGAAGGCGCCCTGGCCTCGGGCTTCGAGACGGGCATGGAGAAATTCGCGTCTTCCAGCGGTATGTTTTGCTCGATCTTCTCGACCGAGATCTGCGCGCGCGAGGAGCTGCCTTTTTGCGCCTGCTCGATGGTGAAGGCGTAATAGATTCCGTTCACCTGTTCGTAGTCGCCGTAGTACAGCTCGGACTCCTGAAGCGCTCCGCGAATGGTGGTTTGAATCTCGACTTTCAATTCGAGATAGGAATCGGTGTCCAGATAGTAGTAGCGCACATCTCCGTTCTTCATGCTGAGCTTGATTTTGAAGCAATCCGTCCCTTCCATCGAGTCGTGGCCAACAAGCTCGGCTTTGTGGCCCTTCTCCTTGTATTGGATCAGAGGACCGTCCATGTCAGCGTCGACGGCAAGGCTCTTCAGATCGTCCTGCGAGAGAAGTTCCGGATCTTTGCGCCCGCCGAAAGGAGAAATCTGCCATCCCGTCTTGCCGTCGTAGGCCTGCACTTGCGCCATCCCCTGGATAATGATCTCTTCGCGAACCTTGTCGGCGCGCTTGTTTTCCTGGCGAAAATCGGCGCGAAACGAACCCTGGGTAAACTTTGCGGTTGTGCGAATGCTGCGGATGGATTGCAATTTGTCGAGTCCTCCGCGCGCTTCAATGTTTTTGGCGATGACCTCGTCGACAGTTTGTGCGCCGGCACGGGAAGACAAGAACACCATGGCCACGAACATGAAAAGAGACAAACGGCAAACGGAAGAGAAGCCGATCCGTTGGATCATGCGCAAATCTGCTCTCATGAGAGCCCCCAAACACACCGATATAAGAAGATACATCAAACAGAACAAACCAGAACGTCGAATTAGAATATCGCCTTGCGATGGTTTTTGCTCGACCGCGAGGCTTCTCCCGGTGCGCACAGTGTGAGGGTGAGGCGGCTCGCTGGACCGGCCAACCGAGATGCGTGGTCTTATTTTGGGCTAACCTGTGGCAATACTACCGGCGTTCAGTATTCCAGCGGGAGGGCATGGCGAAGTATTCTCAGCAAATCATTCACCGCAAACCGGGATGGCTTCCGTCGAGCTGCCCTCTCGGTGAAGTCTCCGGTGCAGTTCAGTCTTTACGGGCTGAGGCGAAGGGAATTCGGGCTGAAGAAACAATCCCTTTGCCTTCCTGAATGGTGAGGAATTGATTCGGTTGGACGTCGACGATGGAATCTTTTCGTCCACTCGGCCAAACAACCTGAAGGCGGGCAATTTTTGTGCTACCTGGCATACCCAAGCCAAATGTCAGAGGCAGCTCGCTTTGCGACAGATAGCTTGAGCCGGATTTGACTAGGCGCGTGAGGGTTGCGCCGCTGCTGGTTGTAAGCGTAACTTTTGCGCCGATGCCGTCGCGATTGGACTTGGTGCCTATCAATTTCATGCGAAGCACGTCGTTCTGATTCCCGTTGTCATTGCGAAGGAGGCGTGCCTGGCCATTATTCTCGGTAATGACCAGGTCCAGGTCGCCGTCGTTGTCAAAATCGGCGTAGGCCATCCCCCTTGCAACCACCGGTTTTTGAAGCGCACGGCCCAGCTTCAGAGATTCGTCTTCGAATTTCCTGTCCCCCATGTTCCGATAGATTCCGGCGGGCTGGGCGTACCGTAACGTGGGTTGCACGACGGCGATGTCATCGGAGACATGGCCGTTTGCCGCCACGATGTCGAGCAGCCCGTCCAAGTCGTAGTCCATGAAAAAACAGCCGAAGGTAAGCGATTGGGGGGTCATCTGCGCAATGCCTGATCTCGGCGAATCGTCTGTGAACAAGCCAGAGCCATCGTTTTTATAAAGAGCCATGCTTTCGTTCGTAAAATTGCCGATCACAAGGCTTGGAAAACCTGAGTTGTCGATGTCGGCCGCGTCCGTGCCCATGCCGGCGCGTACTCTACCCGAATCGCTGAAGGCAACTCCAACCGTCACGCCTACGTCGGTGAATGTGCCGTCGTGATTGTTGCGGTAGAGCTTGTTCGGTTCGGTGTCATTTGAAACGAAGAGATCTATCCAACCGTCGTTGTCGTAATCGAGCAGTGCGACGCCGAGCGCCTTGCTCGTGGGGTCGAGCAGCCCGGCTTGTTTCGTAACGTCTTCGAAGACTCCGTTGCCTTTATTGTGGTAGAGGCGAGAACTCTCGCCCTTGTAGGTTTGCGGCGTGCAGTAAGACTTGTTCTTGTTGTCGAGAGTGCAGTACTGATCCTTCTCGATAGACCATTCGATGTAGTGCGTAACGAAGAGGTCGAGCTTTCCGTCGTTGTCGTAGTCGAGCCAAACGGCGCTCGCGGAAAATCCAGGACTGGCTACGCCCGCTTTGGCGGTGGCGTCAGCGAACTTCCCGTTGCCAAGATTGTGGAAGAGGTGATTGGAGCCTACCGTCGTCAAATAAAGATCGTCATACCCATCGTTGTCGTAGTCACCGACGGCGCATCCAAGGCCATAGCTCTCAATGGCGAGGCCAGCCTCCCGCGTCACATCGGTAAATGTTCCATCGTGATTGTTGTGGTAGAGAGCGGGGAAAGACTTGCCAGTCTTGTGTTCGGGCCAGTCCATGGAATTCACCAGAAAAATATCTTGCCAGCCATCGTTGTCGTAATCGAGGAAGCAGACGCCGCTTCCCATCGTTTCCGGCAAGTATTTTTTTCCGAAAGCGCCGCTATTGTGTTTGAAATGGATGCCGGCCTGCGCGGTAACATCCAGGAATTCGATCGGACCGGAAGGCCTGGCAATGACCGTGTTCAGAGGTGGAGTGGCGGCTGCGGCGGGTTGAATCGCGGGAACAGCGGGCGGCAGAGACGGAGCAGTTGCTGCCGGCGAACTCGGTACGCCTTCGGGCGCTGGCTTGGGCTTGCAACCGGGAGCGAGAAACGACACGGTAAGCAAAAGCAGCCAGCTTTGTTTGGGCTTCCGCCTGAAAAATGCCCTTGCGGAGAACGGACTCTTCATGCGGCCACGCGAGCGGGGACAGTTCGGCGGGAATCGAACCACATTTCGATGAGCAGCGCAGCGGGCCCGACCAGGAACAGGGCATAGAATGGGGCGTAGACCACTTGCGACAAGCGGAGAATCATTTCGGCCAGAGCCACGACGGAAACAACGACGCACTGCCAGAACCTCGATCGCACGGTCGTCTTCGGATCGGTGATCATGAAAAAAATAAATAGCTGGTACATCGGGCCCGTGAGCGGAGCAATCTCGGACTGCCAGGGGCTGCCGGTGATATAGCTGCGCAGGAAAGCAAAAACAAGGAAGAAGGCGACATAGGTGCCGGTGATGTGAAAGCGGCGGACTCGCCAGATAATGACCGAGCCGAGAATCCAGATTACTACCATGGGCAGCAAATAATTGCCCCATTGAATGCTCAAGCTAGCAACGGTTTCCGGCGCCAAGAACAGAAGCACCGAAATTCCGAAGTTGGATGGATTCCAGATGTGGCGCCCCTTAATACGAAGAACGTATTTCGACATGATGGAGACGATGGCGCAGACCGCGTAGGGCCAGAACGCGGGCGACCGAACCAGAATGCCCACGCTGATCCCCGTTATGTAAGCGCTGGCGAGGTTGGGCCATTTCCCACTGAAGGTTCTCCCGAGAAGCAATTCGGCGAGCAAACTCGCCGCAATGGCTATACCCGTTTTCTTGTAGCTTTCCAAAATGCCGAAAGACAAATGACCTACGATGAGGATCGAAGTGATGAACATCGGCGCGAGATAGCGATTTTCCGGGCTGAGGAAACGCTTCCAGGGAGCCGTGGGGCTGGCGTGTGGCGTGATGGGAACGCTCTGCTGGTTCATGAAGGTTCCTTGACCACGTGATTTTCGTTGGGAGCCGGGCTGTCGATGGTTTGGATTTGACCCGAGGGCCAGCGAATTACGGCCTTTTCCACGTGCGGGAATTTGCCTAGGCCAAAATGCAGCCGGCGCTGATTTTGCGCGGCGAACCCACTGCCTCCGGAAACTTCTTGCACCTGTTGCTGACCATTCCAAAACACGGCGACTTGCGCCCCGATTGCGCTTCGATTGCTCTTGGTTCCCTCGAGGTCGAATTCGATCCACTTGTTTTCAGGAATCGCTGTGTTTTTGTAGATGAGCAAAGGCCCCCGTTCATTGGCCACGATCACATCGAGCACACCCTGGTTCCACAAATCCGCCAAGGCTACAGCGCGCCCGTCATACGTATCGGTGACGCCGACCGCCTGAGCTACGTCGACAAACTTTCCGCTGCCGTCATTTAGCCAGACGTGTTTCGTCTGGTAGCCAGACAGACTGCGGCCATCCATCGCCGGCCAATTTTTCGCATCGTTGATGATGAGACTGTGCCCGCCCGCGATTTTTGAAAAATCGTACCAGTAGCTGCGATTGTGATCGAGCGAAACGTAGCCGTTGGTCAGGTACAAGTCGAGAGTGCCATCGTTGTTTAGATCTCCGAATTGGGCGCCAAAACTCCAGCCGCCGATTTCCACGCCGAAATCCCGCGCCAGATTTTCAAACTTCAGCTTGTCGCCGCTGGTGCTCTCTTCGGGCACCCACAAATTGTTTCCTTGGATGAGCACACCTTCTTCGGAGATGTTTGAGACATAGACGGCGTAGCGGCCTTGATTCAGGATGTCGCCGAAGCTCGCGTTCATGCCGCTTTTCGGAGCAAACCCGACACCCGTTTGCTCGCCGACTTCGTGGAAGCGTTTCCCGTCGTTGAAATAGAGTTCCGATACTCCGTAATCGTTCGCAATGAAGAGATCGGGATGGCCCGTGCCTCGGAGGTCGGCGGCGGCGGAAGCCAAGGCCCAGCGGCGACTATGGATTCCCACTTTTTCGCTGACTTCCTCGAATTTGCCGCCTCCAAGATTGTGAAAAAGATATTTGCGGCCGCCGTTTTTTGCGTATTCGAAGCTGTCGGGCATCATCTTCGTGGAGGCGAGATGCCAAAGATCAACGTCTTCGGAATAGTAGCCCCCTATGAATAGATCGAGCAGGCCATCGCCGTCGTAGTCGAACCACAGCGCGGTGTTTGCGTTAATCCACGGCGGGAGGCCAACTTGATCGGTCACGCGCGTGAAGCCATGTCCGGCATCATTGTGAAATAGTTCCGGCTTCCCCCACTTGAACAAGAGAAGGTCTTCATAGCCGTCGTTGTCGTAGTCGCCCCACACGGCGCCCATCGAGACACCGGTGCCGGCTCGATTTACATCGGCGATGCCCATCTCTTCCGCGACGTCCTTGAACGTACCGTCATGCATATTTCGATAGAGGGCGTTCTTTGCGCCCTCCTTGCTGTTGGTGACGTAAAAATCCGGCCAACCATCACGATCGAAATCCACGATGGAGACGGAGGCGCCCATCGAAGCGACCTGCGGCATGATGTGGTTCAAACGAGGATCGAGCGTTGGCGCTTGATGGAGAAAATTCACTCCCGCAGCCTGTGAGACTTCCTGCAAATAGAAACCATGGCGAGCGAGGGCGGTCGCGAGATCCAGCTTCGTTTTGGATTCATCGTGACGTGCTGCAAAGCGCTTGATGATGACCGGCGAAAACACCAGGCCAGCAAAAACAATCGCCAGAATGATCCTTGCTGCGATGCCTGGCTTCACTTGGGGGGCGCGCTCCTGAGGGAATTTTGAAAGACGTCCGGTGTGACGTAGCGCGTGTGGTAGTTCTCCCAGTCCTCGGGATGCAGGCGGTAGACATACTCATCTTCCAGCCGGCCAGGCCGGTCCAGGTATTCGTTCTTCGCGTGGTACGGCAATGGCAGGACGGTCTTTGAGAAGGTCGAGTTGAAATCGCCATCCTTGATCCAGCCGTCGCCTAGGACAATAAAGTCGCGGACCCAGCCGGCCGGTGGCGGCGGCTGTTCGGCGAAGCGCAGCGACATCTCGTCGCCCGAATTGACGATAACGTAGCGATCGTCGACGCGATTCAAAAGTTCGCGCACATCGCCGTATCGCGTGTAGTAGCCGATCAAATCGCGCCAGCGTTGTTTCGTGCCGAGAATCTGATAATAGTCCGGGACTTCAGGCGCAGGCGCGACTGGGTCTGGACTGTCGATTGTCGAATATCCCCGGTAATGCAAGTCCGCGGCTTCAGCATCGAGTGTCTGCGTTTTCACCTGAGCTGCGGGGTCGCCCACTGCCCACTCGATGCAGTCCCAATAGATTTCCAGATTAGTCCGCAAGCGCAGGCGGCGCGGAGTTCCCGGCCGGAAAATATTCGTGAGGTTGAAAAGGACAGTCTTCTTGCGGCCGGCAGGAAATCCAAGATTCGATTGAGCGGTCGTCCATCCGCCGCGGCCATCGGGAACTTCGACGCTCATCCCTTTGGCATGCCAGCGGTTACCCTGCGTGATGGCGACGTTGAGCGACGACTCGGTATCATGGATGGAACCTTGCGCGATCAAAAAGAGCGGACCGCTCTTGGGCGCATCGTTGCCGAGATCAATCTCGACGTAATGGTCGCGCGTTATTCCCTGATACTGGCCGCGGCCAAAAGAAGCGAGCGCCCGGCCATCCAATGCGCTGACGATGTCCGTGACGTCCTTGCCGTTGTCGTCGGTGGCGCGAGCAATCTTGTGCGGAGTAGCTACCGTTGTGAAACCCAGTTTCGCCGGCGGAATCACGAAGCGTTCATCGACATAAATCTCCGTTCCGGAAGGATGGTCCACCGTCATCAGCGCAATGCGATCGTAATAATAGACTTCCCAAAGTTCCGCGGTGATGCGAAGGTCGTAATATCCGTCATGCGGAACCAGTTGGTCGCGGCGGATTTTGTACCACTCGCCGGTGGTCGCAATTTTCGCCGAGCCCAGCGTGTTGATGCGCAGGCCGATGGCAGATCCCCACGGAACCGCGTCCTTCACGAATTCCATCCTGGTACCATTCCAAGCGAAAAGAAACGGACAGGACGCTTTCAGACGTTGCTCGGTGACCACTTCCTGGTCGGCCTTGACTCCGAATTCCGCGCGCACCGTGCCGTTTGGCCAGACTACGCGCACTACTTCCGCGCTCGTTTGGTTGCCGAGGCCGAAGTGAAGCTGCGGCCCATTGATGGGCTGCTTCTGGACCAGCAGGCCCGAACGAATCTCGATTTCCCCGCCGACACCAAAGGGATTGATGCGCTGATCGCCAACAGCCTGCTTCGCATGGGGCCGCACCACCTGCCAGTGATAGCTTCTCGAACCATGATTTAGACCCTCGGCCGGCAGCCCATGCTCATCGAAACCAAGCAGATCGAGGTGTCCGTCGGCGCTCAAGTCCGCAACATCAAAAATGGTCGAGAGCCCGGCTGCGTGGTCCAGGAGTATGAATTTCGATGTCGCATCCCCGAGCCAAATCAGCGGCTTGGTTACAGGCCCCGAGAGGGGCGATTCGATGTGGGTGAGAATCAGGTCGAGCGCACCGTTGTTGTCGAGGTCGGCGACTTCGAGCCGCACCTCGCCCGCCAGGGAGGATCTGGGATTGGGAACTTCGACGAGCGGCGTAACGTTCCACCCGGTCGCTTCTTTGAACGAAACGCTGACGATCGGACCACTCGACTCGACGGCGAGCAGATCGAGAACGCCATCGTTGTCGGTATCCGCAACACCAAGAGCCTTGATAGTTGGCAAGCCCGGTGGAAGCGCGACCTCTCGGAATTGGCTCTGCCGCTCGTTGTGAAAAATATGAAGGCGCCCATCGCCATCGACAATTGCCGCATCGGCATTGCCATCTGCATCGAAATCCGCCCAAGCGAATGCGCGCACTCCCGACACGCCCGGGAACGGTTGAATTACCGTGAAGGTATCGTCGCCATTGTTTCGCAGCACCTGCGGAGCGCCGTTTTTTTTTCCAAGAACGATGTCCAGGTCGCCGTCGGCCTCGATGTCTACGGCCCACGCCCCGGTGTAGGACGCGTTCGTAACGCTTTTTGGCAGCTTGGTGTTTTGGGTGACATCGGTGAATTTCGCCGGACTGTCTTGCCGCATCAAGCGCACGCCACCCTCGCCGGTAAGTACGAGGTCGGTCTTGAAGTCGTAGTTGAAATCGATCTGCAGGACGCCCTCTGGAAGCGGCCCGGTTCCCGGTCGACCCCCGGGAAACGGGAATATCGCGCCGGTCGACAAACGCACTTCGTGACCATCCGCTTGAGCGACTATGGGGGCCCCCGCGCTCCCGAGCGCAATAGCGCCTATCCACTTCCACTCGCGAGCATTTCCATCCGGAACCGGCTTAGGGATAAACGTGAGCGCGGTGTCTGCTGGCGCAGGGGTGAAGTCCGGTATTTCCAAACGCAAGAAATGAGTGAAGGGCTCGGCTTCTTCGCCCGGCGGAGCCTTCAGCACAGCTAAGCTCTCGCGAAATTCGGGAACACGCATGAGCGTATTACGCAAGAAAGTTGTCCGTGTCGCGGCCGCACGGGGATTGGGGCCGTCCGCTGCCGTTTCGACGGCAGTCAGCTGGGCTTTTACCTCAGCCGGCCAATTCGTGGAACGCGAGGTGATCTGCGCCAGCATCGATTTCAATGTCGCGGCGTCGCCAGTCTTGGCCGCGATGCGAGCGAGTTCGAGCTGTGCGGCGAGATTTTCCGGCTGGGCCGCGAGAATCTTCTGAATCAAACGTTGATACTCTGTGTCGCTGTTTAGGTCCCCTTGCCGTTCCACTTCTTCCGCGAGTTGGTAGGCAGCGCGGTAGTTGCGCGGATTGATTTCAATCGCCTTGCGCCAGTCGGCGATGGCGTTCGCCGAATTTCCCCGATTGCTTTCTAGAAGACCCAGGAGCTGATAGATCTGGTTGTTATCAGGCGCTAGTTTTCGAGCTCGCTCCATTCGTTGCGCAGCAACATCCAATTTGCGCTGGCGCAGCGCCAGCACTCCCCAATTGGCCCAGCCGGCCGGCTCACCTGGCACGATGGTCGTCAATTTAGAAAGTTCACTCTCGGCGGGCACATCGTCGCCGACTTGCAGCGCTCCCAATCCAATGTAGAACGCGGAGACCGCTTCCGCGTATTCCGTGGAAGACTTCCTGGGAAGCTTTGCGCCTGAGCCACAGGAACACAAAGCGACGCTGAGAGCGCCGCACAGAAGCGAGAAGGTGAGCCGCCGCACGCAGAAAGGGGGCGAGACGCGGCGACGGGCAGGCGTCCTGACAACCATCCTGCCATCATGGTGACTCTTTCTTCGGCGCATCTTTTACCTTCTTCGCAAAGTGGAAAGCTTCTACGCTAATTGTCCATCAGTTTCTCACGCAGAAAGGACAACCGCAAAACTTCACGCGCCCTGCTGCGCCCTGTTTTTTTTCAGACGGCGCCGCTTGGTGATGGCGGTGGCCCACAAAAAGCCGACACCTAAAAACGGCAGGAGAAAGAGCAGCAGATCCCATCGGCCAAAACCGGCCGGAGTCGGCACGACCTCGGACAGGGCCTCGCCGCCTCCGGCGGAACTTGTAAGAATGAGCCGGACCCTCCAGTTTTCCTGCTGGTCAAACTGGACCTCAGTTTTGTACTCCACCTGGTCGCGCAAATCCTCGAGCCACGCCGAATACACAGCCTCGGCGAGCCGGCCGCTTGCCGGCTGCACGGCTATCTGAACCTTCAAGTCTTTCGGGACAGTTGCACCAGGCAGGGGATCGATCATGACGAAGAATGTGCCGGTACCGAGGTCGGGATGAGTCCAGAGAGAAACGATGTACGGTCCGACGCGTTGATCGGTGAGGATCGGAAACGGTGGGCCGTTGTGCGCCGCTAGATTCGGAACACAAAACATCCCTAGCAAGCCGGCCAGCAGACAAACCGGCAAGAAGCGCGACTCTCGATAAGGTTCTGTTCTTTTCATCTCGAACTTTATGCGCTTCCTCATCCGCCCATCAGCATGGCGCGCATTTCCATGGGCTGAAACATAAGCCACACCGACGCCAGTCCGATCAGCAAACAAACCGCTGCCCAGGGCAGAAAAGCGCGCATCGGCTGCGGGGCGCAATCCTCTTCTGCCAGTTGATAGCTGATGAAAAGGGAACCAGCAAATCCCAGCAAAAGGAATCCCAGTTCCATCGGTTGAACAAATCGCGCAGGCATGCCGGTCCATGTCCAATGCGGTGCGCCAAAAAGGTGGACACCGAGATTGGCGAGGGCCGACTGAGTGACCGGGACGATCGTGAGAATCCCAGTGAGGAAATGGAAGCCATAGTGTGCTAGCCACATTCCAAATCCGAGGGGAACGAGTGCGTAGCTATAGCGCACGGCAAGAGGAACCAAGCGGAGCGTACTGCCTCCGAGGGCCCGCGTCAGCCAGGCCGCGGCGCCGAGCAGAATGGCGGGCTCGACGACCAGAAAAGTCGCGAAAATCACGCCTAACACAGGCGCTGCGTGGCTCAGAGAGAGCAACCTGGTGAGCCAGGCCTCAACCGCGTACACGGGGCTGACCATGCCAAACGCGTTGACGAGCGCACCGAAAGTAAACACGAGCGCGAGCGCGGCGATATCCTTGCGCCGTGAAAAATACCCGATGCCTGAACGAATGGGATTGACCATTAGTTCGGCACCTGGCAGGCGGCTCCTCACACCGACATTGTCGTGCGGGCAGGCATGCACGCAGTCGAGGCAGAAGGTGCAATCCATGTTGCCCACCTTCTGGGGCTGGAAGAGTGCGAGTTCGCAGCCGCGCTGGAGAATTACGAATCCATTCGCGTTCCCGGTGGCGTGGGATTTCGTTCCAGGAGCTGCCTGCTCTATCCGGTCTTGCCGGCGGCCCCGGATGCAATCCTTGGTTCTGCAGCGGTCACAGACACCATGATCGCGAACCTGGACTTCCAGCGGGGAAAGAGTGGAAGCAATAAAATTGAACTGTCCAATGGGGCAAACAAATTTGCAGAAGGAAGCGTGCTTAAACAGCCCGTCGATGAATAGCACCGCAACAAAGTAGGCGATGGCGAGGGAAGCCGTCCACCAGGGAGACGACCACAGGCTGAAGAGCTCATAGGTGAACAAAATGACCACGAAGAGAGCGACCGAAATCCATTTGTTCCGCAACGCTCTCGGCCAGGGGAATCGCGGGCGAAACAGGCGGCGCGCTGCGTTTCGCACCAGCATGAACGGGCAGGCGAGACAAAAGAAATTGCCGGCACAAAGCAGCACCAGGACTAACGCACCGCGGAAGTGAATCCACGTAAGCACGCTCGCAAGATTCTTTGGGGCCAGCGTGGGGCCAAGCAACCCGTGGAGGATCATCACGACGGCCACCAGAAACAAGGGAACCTGCAGGATTGTGCGGGAATGCCGCCAGCGCAAAAAGCCCCCGATAAGCGGCACGCGAAGCAGGTCGAAGTGGGCGGCTTCGAGGGGCAAGACTTCGGGATTGGAGGATTGCGTGGCCAACGGGCTTATGTCGCCTGTAAATTTCGAAGTTCTACCTGCCGGTCGAAGGTCTCGCCGCTCGTCAACTTTATATGGAACAAGACGACCCAGTCCCCACGCATGTTGAGGTCGATTGTACCTTGATACCGGCCTGGAGCGAGTTCTCTGGCTTCGGCAAAGACCGGAGCCATTCCGGCATGCGACATGTCTGCTTCGAGCGAAACATGCGCACCGGCCAGAGGCTGGCCCGAAGCGCGGGTCAGAGTGACCGTGAACGTGTTGAGACCGGCTCTCGGTGACTTTGGATCGCTCTCATAGGTGAAAGCGATGTTCCTAAGAGCCCCTGGGGATTTTGAACAACCGATCGCATACAGTCCCGCTAGCGCTACTAAAACAGAGAAACCAACGCTCCACCTTCGGTTCCGGACCATCAGGGTAGGTCACCCTCGGGAAAACTACGACTGAACATTGCGCGCGAAACGGGAAAGGACCGTTAGCCCGCACTGGCTTCCGAGGTCCTTATGTTTTTGTCCCACTCGCAGGAACAAACCGACAAGCCTTGCTCGCCCTTGCGTGGAAACATGTGGTAGTACATGCCGATGACCATGGGGATAAACACGATCGTGTTGTAGAAGAGGTGGAGTTCCACTCGCGGAAAGAACAGCTGCAGAACGCTCACCGGAACGGGCTTGCCCCAGAAATTATGATGCGTCGTCGCCTGGATAATCAAAAGCAGGTGCTCAATGTGATGCCAGAACTGGATGACCAGAGCCACCGTCCACCACTTACGGCCCGTCCCTGTAAAGCCTTTGCGCAGCACCCAAATCCCGATCAGCATCACCAGCGCATAGCCATAATGGAGCACTTCCGACTTAATCAGCCAGGGATACCAAAGGCCCACAAGCCCATTGGCCTTGGGTCTTGGCCACCCCATCACGTAGATCTGATACGCCTGGAACAGGTGTTCCGCCCAATGTGCGAGAACGATCGCCATGAACACTTGCAGAGCTCGCTCGTGCCAGGTCGAGTTCAGCTTATCGTACAGGCTGGATCCTGTAGCCGCTCGGAAGTGCGCATTGCTAATCGCAGGAGTGGAAACCGCCATGCCGCTATCCTCCAAGAACTCAAATAGAAACAGGTACTTAAAGGCCTGGGTCTTCGGGGCGGATAATCCCACACGGCCCTCGGGCCATCAATAGTATATTCATACTAGGGCGCCGTTTCTGGTCGATTCTCAGAGGGCATCCCTCAAAAATACGATTGACGCAGTCAAGCTGGATATCGACAATGCACAAGTTTTCGACGTATCGAACCATCGCTCCTGCCTCATGCACCGCCATTTCCGGGAGGAATCTCAAGAATGTCTGAAAATGATGTGATCCGAAACCAGAAGCATATTCTCGAGAACCAGAAATCGATTCTCGCCAATCAGAAGACCATCAAAGCCAACCAGGAAACGATCAAGAAAAACCAAGCCTCGATCCTGAAGAATCAGGCCGCCTTGCATACCATCGTGAGCAACCAAAGGAAGATTTTGGCGAAACTCAAGTAGGCCTCAGACTCCTGCTTCTGAATCTATTTCACACGCCAGCGGCGCGTGTCAGTCTGTCGACGCTCGCGATGGTATATCTGACGGTTTTTTCTATTCTCTCGCTTCGCCTTGCCTGCTTCTGAATCCGTCACTCCCGCGCCTTTAGGGCAGCTCCCTGTCCCGTGTCTAGTATTTTTCAATTATTGCGCCCAGATTTTTTCCAAATACACTGACGGCACTTTTGAACTGGAGCCTCGGATTTCGACACCCGCGAGGCGAATGAAACTCGAAATGTCGAGGAAATGCTGCGATTCACCCGCTCTCGGGCGAATTGGCAGCGAAGGGCGCCCCAGGCAGCGCGAGATCGCGCTGCTTGAAATCCATTTGATCTGGAGACTTCGTGAAAAGACTGCTCATGTGTTTTCTGTTCCTGTTGATAGGCACTCCAGCTGAGGCGCAAGAGCCGGACACACAACCCATCCAGTTGGGGAGCGTCACTTTCTCCGGCAACATTCGCGAAAGATATGAAGTATGGGACTGGTTCCAGCCGCCCGCCGGTGGCCAAACCCTCTACGGCTATTCCGGGACGGTAGTGCGTTTCGGGTTTTCAGAAAAGCACGAGCACTACGATTGGAACATCGAGTTTGAGGCGCCCATCCTGCTGGGCATCCCGAACGGTGCCGTTCACGCCGCACCCTTGGGGCAATACGGGCTGGGCGGGTCGTATTACGCCGCGAATGACAACAGCCAGAACGCCGCATTTATCTTCCCCAAGCAGGCTTTTTTCCGCGTGAAGGGAGAACACTCCAGCTTGCGAATGGGGCGCATGGAGTTCACCGACGGCAGCGAGGTGACGCCCAAGGATCCCACCTTGGCATCGCTCAAGGCGGACCGCATCGGTCAGCGATTGATTGGGAATTTCGGTTTTTCAGACGTCCAGCGAAGCCTCGACGGATTGCAGTACGCCTATTCGAACGGCCCATGGACTTTCACGGCTCTTAGCGCGATCCCCACACGCGGCGTATTTCAAGTCGATGGTTGGGGCTGGGTCAAGACTCCCGTCACCTACGTGGCTCTCACCCGCCAGACGGATATCGGAAAGAGTCACGCCGAGTGGCGCATCTTTGGAATCTATTACAACGATGACCGGCCTGTCGTGAAGACAGACAACCGCCCGGCAGCCGTTAAAGCTACCGACCTCGGCGGCATCAATATTGGAACCTACGGCGGACACTTCATTCTCGCCGCGCCAACCTCCGCCGGTACGTTCGATTTCCTTGGCTGGGGCGCTCTCCAGAACGGCAGCTGGGGAGAATTGACCCAGCGTTCAGGCGCAGGCGCTCTTGAGGGAGGCTGGCAGCCAAACTTTGCAGCTCCCGTACATCCTTGGCTTCGCGCCGGCTACTACTACTCGAGCGGCGACGGAAATCCGAATGACAATACCCACGGGACGTTCTTCGCCATCCTTCCCACTCCCCGGGTCTACGCCCGCTTTCCTTTTTTCAACTCTATGAACAATACGGATCTGTTCGGCGAAGTGATGCTGAGGCCGACGAAGCGGCTCACCATCCGGAGTGATGTGCACGGCCTCTGGCTGAGCAACAAGGATGATCTGTGGTATTCGGGCGGCGGCGCGTTTCAGCCATGGACTTTCGGCTTCAACGGACGGCCCTCCAATGGCTCCACGTCTCTCGCGACTCTGTACGACATCAGCGGCGACTACAAGCTGAAGCACGGGGTTTCGTTTGGCCTGTATTTCGGATATGCGGTGGGGGGTGACGTAATCAAGAAAATCTATCCCACCAATTCCAATGGCGCGCTTGGCTACTCCGAACTGAACTACCGTTTCTAACGGCCCACGCAACCGGGCTACGCATTCAGTCCGTGTTCTTCGGAAATCAGTAAGGGATCGAGGAATAGCACCGCGACGCTTGCCATCAGGGTCCAGCCCCTTCAGCTGGTCGCAGAGGTAGTCTCTCGCGCGGTGATTTCGTACTTGAACCCGTCCGGATCAAGGCAATCGAGCCGGCCTTCGGCTGTTTCTGCCTCGGGATACATAAAGAATCCAACCGGCGTGCCGTTCGAGCCCGGCAAAGCAACGTCATGGGCGAAATTGAACGCCATCCAATTCATTTCCCAGGATCCAAACAGCCGCGCGCGAGCCTTCTTCACCAGATCGTCGTCCAGCGGGAGATTTCCCGGTGGCTCCTCGAGAACCACTTTTCTCACGTCCGCTGGATCGACGGGAACCCATCCGTACCCGGAGAGATAAACCTCCGCACGGCAATGCTGTGCTTTTGTCACTTTCTCCGAGGACGCGCCCAGGCTCTTGTATCCCAACTCTGACTTGGCCACACGGATTCCATAGACTTCGCGCGCCGGGAGCCCTGCCGCTCTTAGAAGCCCGACATAAAGCGCATTGAGATCGGCGCACTTCCCGCTCAAGTCCCTGCTTTCCAGCATGAAGCGAATGTCGCCTACGCCGCATCCGCGTGTCTTCGGATTCCGGAAGGTGTTGTCAACAATCCACTCGTAAATGGCACGCGCCTTTTCGATATCGGTCTTTGCGTTCTGCGTTATTTCTGTAGCCGTCGCTTTCACGATCCCGTCCGTCGGTAAAAGCTTCGTGGGCCGCAGAAAATGTTCCAAGTCCGCGCGGTCCGCTTCGGGAGCGTTGCCGGGCAGGGAGAGATCGACAGCAACGTTCTTGGTGGCAATCCTGCTTGTTACCGTCAGTGTGGGTTTCACGCCGCGCGGAAATTCCGCGGCGATGATGGCGAGCGCATCAGTCTTGCTTTCCAAGAGTTTTGCGGAGCCGCCCTCGGCATCGAATGTATTCGAGAGTGTTCTTTGGAAAGGCGTCTCAAGGATAAGGGCTCCCGGCACCCAGATGCGTGTGCTGCCGGAAGCTTTCTGAACTTCGACCTGCGTCGTCACTTCAAACGTTCGCCAGCCACCCGAAGCTCGGTCGGGGCCGAACAGTCGCCTGGTCTTCGGAATCGCGAAACCCGCCGACGCGATACTCGCGGAGCGCAGAAAATCACGACGATTCATAACATGTCCCTCCCTACCTGCGTTCCATTTCTAGATGCTTCCCTGCGCCACAAAGATACGCCAATTCTGGGCCCGCGCAACGTGCCAGTCGCCAAACAACTCGATGGCGGTGTCATGGCCCGAGAAATGGGCAGAGGATCGCATGGTGGCTGGTCGGACCGGTTGGCGGAAAG
>JABCYZ010000047.1 GCA_013289955.1 Acidobacteriota bacterium | reverse complement strand
AAGGCTGGCGTTCCACTAAACGGCAAGGCATTTCCGGAAGGGTCCATGATCGTGAAGCTCCAGTGGTCACCGAAGAAGGACACGGAAGCGACTTTCGATGTGGAAGTGCCGGACGCTTTTAAGCAGGTATTCGTGATGGAGAAAGACAGCAAGAGATTTCCGAAAACCGGCGGCTGGGGATACGCCGTGTTCAACTACGACGCCGCGTCGAACAAGTTCACCCCCGATCCCACATCCCACGCGGACTGCGGAAACTCATGCCATGTGGCCGTGAAGGCGAAGGACTACATCTTTCACCCGTACGAGAAGCGTTGAACTGCGGACTGGACAGTGAGCACCCTTCGCACAGGATGCCCGAGTGTGAAGGTTCGTTTTTGAGGTGGCCAGCAAGGAAACACACACCGAGCCAGGGAGGTGAAATATGAAAGCGATTGTTGTCCACGAATATGGCGGTCCTGAAGTACTCAAGTATGAAGAATACCCTGATCCAGTCCCTGGCACAGGCGAAGTACTCGTGCGGGTGGCCGCCTCGAGCGTGAATCCGATCGACTACAAGCGACGTGCCGGATTAACGAAAGATTTTTACCCACTCAAGCTTCCGGGGCTTATAGGAGTGGATATCGCGGGCACTGTGGCCAAGATTGAGCCGGGAGTGCAAGGCTTTTCTGTCGGCGACCAGGTGTTCGCTATGGCGGACAATACTTACGCCGAACTTTGTGTCGTGAAAGCTGCGGTTCTGGCGAAAGTTCCCAAGGGGCTCGATTTGATTCAGGCGGCGGCGCTGCCGCTGGTGACGACGACGGGCAACCAGCTCCTCCTGGCTACGGAAATAAAAGCTGGCCAGACAGTTCTGGTCCTTGGTGCTGTTGGAAATGTAGGACGCTCGGCGGTGTTCACCGCGAAGGCACGCGGGGCCACTGTGATCGCGGGAGTTTTGAAGAGGCAGATCGACGAAGCCAAGACGGTCGGCGCGAATCAGGTGATCGCAACCGACGACACGGCGATTGCGGATATTCCGCCGGTGGAGGCCGTGGCGGATGCGGTCGGCGGAAGGACCGCCGAAAAGCTGATCGCCAGGGTCAAGCCGGGGGGAGTCTATGCATCGGTTGTCGCGCCGCCGCAGAACGCCGCGGAGTACCCGTCTGTAAAGGTGGTGAAAGTATTCTCGAAATTCGACAGGAAAACGCTCGAGTTCATGGCCAAAGCTGTGGAAGATGGAAAGCTGGTAATCCCGATTGGTCTGAAACTGCCACTCAGCGAAGCAGCCAGGGCTCACGCAATGGCGGAGAAGGGTGGCGTGGGGAAGATCCTGCTGGTGCCTTGAAACTGTGTTCTGAACAGAGGACGCGTATTTATAGTGAGTACTCTATCGAAAGGAGTCGTCAATGAACGCCGTACAAATCGAACAGAAGAGCTACGAGATGCCGCCGAAGGAAGGGATCAGCGTCGCATACTTTCTCACCGTCGCCGACATCGACCGATCGGTTCGCTACTATGAAAGAGTCTTCGGCGGACGCGTTTTGAGCAAAGGCGACAGCAAAGGCGCGCCTGGGTACATTCAGATCGCGAACATGTGGCTCCTTGTCAACGTCGGAGGCGGGCCAACTCCTGACAAGCCGACAGTAACGCTCAGCGTCACCGACCCGGATCACATCAGCAGTTTTATGAATATTCGCGTGGCGGATATTCACGCGTGCCACAAATTATGGAAAAGCCGGGGAGCCGAGTTCATCACCGAGCCGATTCCCAAGTACGGCGAGATTCGCTGCTACATCCGCGATCCGGACGGTTATATCATCGAGGTCGGACAAAGCACCGAGCTCACGTACGGCTAAACGCCCGACAATGTTTACTCCCGCATGATGGATCATGGCAACTACGACTGCACCGAACGGATGAGGAACAGTTTCGAGTCCTTGCGGGTAAAGGACCACTAAAGAAGTATCAACGTGACGTTATCCACCGGCGATTCCTTGAGGCTGTCCTTTGCTTCGAAATGTCGCCTCTTACCGAGAAAGAGCGGGCGGATTGCGCGGACGATTTCTGTGAAGGCGGTAACAGCCACGATCCCGACGCTCAACGTTGCTATGTTATTGAATACAAAAGCCGATGGAGTTTTGGTGAGGGATAGTCGTAAGCTCTTCGGCGAGGCGCTCGGCTTTGACTCGATCAAATCGACTTTCATCTTTGGCGAGTACGACGCGGCGTTGGTAGATTCAATGATGAGGTCGCTGAGGCCGAGGCTCTCGCAAATTGGGTTGCTCTGTGCAGGCTAAGATTTCGGGAAACAGATTCGATTTCAGAGAGGAGAACAAAATGACAACAAAAGGAAAAGTCTTGGTGCTGGTCTCGAGCGGTCACGGCTTGCCATTGAAAGATGGCAAGGTTTATGCCGGCGCTGGCTACTATCTCAACGAACTGACGGTTCCGGTTCGGGCCTTGATGAAGGATGGCTACGAAATCACTTTTGCCAACCCCAAAGGCAACACGCCGCAAATGGATGTCCATTCAGCTGTCGCCGATTTCTTCGGCGGGGACGAGGCCAGACTTCATGACTATCTAAAATTCCACGACACCCTGACTGGGCTCAAATCCCCAACTCGCATCTCGGAGGTCATCGCATCGGGCCTGGATCAATATGACGCTGTTTTCGTCCCCGGGGGCCATGGCCCGATGATAGATCTTCTCGATGATCCCGACGCTGGCACGGTGATGAGACACTTTCATGAAACATCCAAGCCTACGGCGGTGCTCTGCCATGGCCCGATTTCACTTCTCTCGGCTCTTCCGAATTCGACAGAGGTGGTCGGAGCGCTGGCTGCGGGCGATGCCGCTGGAGCCCGGGCAAAGGCTCAAGGATGGATTTATTCTGGATATAAGATGACCATCTTTTCGACGGCGGAAGAGCAGCAGCGGGAGCCGCTTGAGATTGGTGGCAAGGTTCTCTTCTATCCGGACTTCGCCTTGCGTACGGCGGGGGGTGACGTAAGTGTGGCCGCTCCATGGAAGAGCTACGTCCTTCAAGATCGCGAGTTGATCTCAGGTCAGAACCCTTTCTCGGACGAAGCGCTTCTGGAACTTCTTCTACCGGCACTCAACGGGAGAAGAAGTGAGGCGGCTGGCGCATCCTGAGTCGGATCAAATCTTCGCTATTGAACGAGTGAGGCTCTCAATCCCTGCTTTGGTATGGATCGACACATTCGTCCAATAGACTTGTCGTCGCACTTCTGCGAATATCGCCTTGAGCGGTCACTCGCTCTGACATCGAAAGGACTACCGAATGGACGGCACAATTGGATCGAAAGAGACCATGCGCGTGACCGCCCCTGTCGCCTCGAACGCGCTTGGTGTGAACGTCTTTACCGCCCCGGGAAAGACTATGGTAGGCGAGCGGCCAAGGCCATTTGGCGAGGCGCTCGGCTTCGACCCGATGACGTCGACTTTAATCTTCGGTGAGTACGATGCGGTGCTGGTAGACGCAATGACGACGGTGGCTGAGGCCGAGGCTCTAGCGAATTGGGTTGCTCTGCACAATCGCAACTTGGAGACCATCTACATTACGCACGCGCATTTCGACCACTTCTTCGGCCTGAGCGTTCTTCTTGATCGATTCCCGATGGCTCGGGCGATAGCAACACCTAAGACGGTGAACGCTATGCAGATGTCTTTCACTCCCACCGTGGAGCGGTTAGCTCGTCGGCTCTTTCCCGGTCAATTGGCCACTAAGTTTGTTGCGCCTGAGGCCTACGAGCAAGACACGTTCACTCTCGAGGGGCACGAACTGCGCATCATTGAGCAGGGCCACACCGATAGTCCCGATACGACGTCTCTCCACGTTCCATCAATTGACCTGATCGTCGCCGGCGACGTTGTGTACAACCAATGCCGCATGTATGTCGGCGACACCACCCCCGAGAGCAGAAAGAATTGGATCGCGGCGCTAGACCGGTTAGCGGCGCTGGGCCCAGAGATTGTTGTCGCAGGTCACAAGAAACCGGGTGCGCCCGACTCTCCTTCGGCGATCCAGGACACAAAACGTTACCTGCAAGACTTCGATCGGCTGCAGAAAACCACGACGTCCGACCAGGAACTGTTCAATCAGATGACCGAGCTATACCCGCATTGGGTAGCAAATCAGTCGTGGTTGATGTTCGGATTCCCGCAGCCATAACCCACATCAACCGCCGATGTGAATGCTTCCTCGCGCATGATGGATCGTGGCAACCGCATGGCGTTCGTGGTTTTTGTCATGCTCGCATTGTTTCAACTGCCGGGCCAAGCTCGAGGAAAGGAACGCAAGATCGGATTACGCGCAAGACCGTGCGTTACGAGGCGGACACGCAATCGCCCGCCCCGCCTGAGAGAGACCTCAGAGGGGTGCCGGATCAAAAGTTGATCTTGCCGCCTAACTGAAGAACGCGCCCCGGCAGAGAACCGGTGATCTGTCCAAAAGTAGAGGAGCCAGCGTTGCTCACGTTGGGATTGTTCCAGTTGGCCCGGTTGAAGACGTTGAACGCATCGGCCTGGAACTGGAGGCGGAGACCTTCGCGGAAACGCAAAGCAAATGTTTTTCGGAGCGATAGATCCCACTGATAAAAGTTGGGCCCGATGATATCCCCGATGGGGGCGTCACCCGCGCCGAGCGGGCTCTCGAGAGCAAAAGCGCTCGGATTGACCCAGCATATTGCTTTTGAGTTAGCGCAGGTCCCGGTAAATCCAGTGGATTGGCCGGCAACAATCGTTGCGCGCCGAGCGATACTCGAACCATTAAAGCCCACGGCTTCCGAAGCCGTTGCAGTGAGCGGCGCTCCGGACTGGTAATGCATCAGCGCGCTCAACGACCAGCCTTTTACCAGGCCGCCTTCCAGGCCCGTCATGCTTTTGCCCCAGGGTGATTCGACGGTAAAACTCGAGGCCACGATGTGTGTCGCATCGAAGCTCAATCTGCCATAGTCAAATTGCTTCCAGGTTTCCAGCACGCCACCCACTTGCGTTCCGCCTGCCACAGCAGCAGTTCCACCGTTGACCAAAACTGGGTTAGCGGCCGTGCTGACGAGGCAAGTAAATGGGCATTCCGGTTCGGGATTTTCGTTATAAGCGTCACCCGCGCCACCGCCATCTCCCATGGCCTTCGAATACGTATAGGCGAACGTGGCAGTGATGATCCCAGCGCGCTTGGTCAAGCTGAGTTGCAAAGCATTGTAGTTGGAATCGACGTCGCTCAGCGCCAGGCTAAGGCTGGAGTATCCCAGGTACGGGCGAATCTGGTCCTTCGACAGACCCGCGGGTGCGAAGCCTCCAGCACATTGGAACGCAGCAGAATTTATACCGGAAGGGCAGGCGAGCGTGTTCGGGTTGGGCGACACTGGTATGAATCCCTGCTGTGTCCAAGCGGCATTGTTGATACTAGGAGTGCGTAGGATGTGCCGTCCCAGATTGCCGACGTAAGACACCTGCAGCAACATGCTGTCCGGCAGCTCATGCTGCACGCCCAGGCTATACTGGTAGCTGCGAGCGACTACCAGGTTGGGATCGACCCCACTCACGCTTAGAGTACTTGGAGCTGGCACGGTACCCGCGCCTGGAGCGGAATCGAACTCCGATAATGCCGCGTTGGTCCCTGAGATCGAGGCCGACTGGGCCCACGGCACATAGCCTTGGGAGTTGATGCCATTACCCAGGACGTTGCCTTCCGGCTTATCATAAAAAATACCAAAGCCACCGCGGATCACCGTCTTTTCCCCGAACGGCGCATAGGAGAAGCCAAAGCGCGGTGCGAACAGGTTCTCCGCCTGGAAGAAACCGCGAGAAGCAGTGTCAGGTATGGCAGCCAAGAGCTGCGGATTAGATGCGGTAACAGGAACCGCGTGGGCTTGGTCCGCGGGCACTACACCGGGTCGCTGCAAACCGTTGCACTCGATCGTTAAAACCGGAGTTCCGACAACGTTAAGCAGCGGCCCACTGCAAAGACCTGGTGAAGCAGGGTTAATATTGCTCGTCGCCAGGCCGCCAGTAAAGGTTGGATCGAGAGCTGGATTGAATGTAAACGGGTTGAAATTCGTCATATTGTTGCCCTGCGCATAGGTAGGCGTTGTATAGATGTATCGCAAGCCCAGCACCAAACTGAGTTTGCGCGTCACCCTCCAGGTATCCTGGACGTACGACTCAAAATCGTTGAACCGGAATTGGCCCACGGTTACGGCCGAACTCTGCCCGAGACTGTTGAAGTTCCCAAGGAGAGCGTCTGCGAAGGGGTCGCCCGTCGAGTTTGCACCGGTGGTCGCGCCCGCGGTTGCGCTGAAATTGATAGTGCCGTCGTAATTTGTTCGCGAGTTCTGAGTTTTGCGGTTTCGCGCGAATTCGGCTCCGAACTTTACCGAATGATTGCCCTTCTGCCAGGTGACGTTGTCCGCCGGATTGATATCTGTCGTGGGAGACTCGAGGAAATTCGGCGCTGGACCATTCACGCCGGCTGGGGCGGCCGTTGGAAAATTTGTAACCGCCGTAAAACTTATAGTCGGCAGCCCATTGGGGAACTGTGACGGGTTTCCCAGTGGCGGGATGAACGCGAAACCATATGTGGTCTTCTCCCAGGCGGTGCCTTCGAGTGGAGTCCTTTGCTTATGCCAGTCGGCGTTGAATTTGACTTCGTTGATCAGATTTGGCCTGATCACATCGACCCAGCCGATTTGATAGTTGTATCCGGGACGATCGCGCAGGTCCGGATCCACCGGAAGAGCCCCGGCTGCGCCGAAAGTCGAATAAGGATTGTAGATGTTAACGTTGTCGTGGATATACCGGAAATAAACACTCTGCTTATCATTGACGTGCTCGTCCACGCGAATGATATCCTCGCGGAGGTTTAGGGGGTTCGGGAGGTTGAAAGTCATGTTGCCGGTCGCAGTTGAAGCGGGCAAAGCTCCCAGCACGGACAATTTAGCCGCTGCCGTGTAGAGTGCCGCAATGGCCGCGCCGTCGCCGGTGATGCACGAAGGATTTATTACGTTAGGAGCAGTATAGAGAATGCCTCCGCAACCCGCGGGGATCACCGCGGGTGTTTTGAGTGTGAGCCCACCCGTCGCACCCCCATTGTAAATATCGGTGAAGTTGCCTGCCGCCTCCGCCGCCGTGGGAAAAGTCTCTTGAACCGACGCAGCCGTCAATCCCGGGTAGACCCCACGAAACTTTTTCCACTCCTGCCCGGCAAAGAAAAACAGCTTGCCTTTCCGCTGGATATACGGAACCGGGCCGCCAAGCTCCCATCCAAAGTCGTTGTAATGAAATGGGGGCACGGCCGCGTAGCCTACCGCAGTCGGACTCGTCAACTTGGTACCTGGGTTTTCCGCATTGAATACATTGTTCTGGACAAATTCGAATCCTCCGCCGTGATATTGATTTCCACCACTTCTGGTGATCACGTTGATCGTGGATGAAGCAGAGCGCCCAAACTCGGCGTCATAGTTCGAAGTCTGCACGTCTACTTCCTGAACGAAATCAATACCCACCTGATTGAATGTGCTTGCGTTTGAGCCGGAGTCCAGGTTAAATCCGCCGTCCACGCTCCAGTTTTGCCCGTCCGCGCGCTGTCCGTTGGTAACAGCGACAGTGTTGTTGTAGTTTGACGTCAAGGCAGCGGGGTTGGTGCCGGATCCTTGGAGGGCCGCGCCGGGAACCAGGGTGACGAGCGACTCGTAGTGACGCTGGTTCAACGCCATATCCAGTACTTGCTTCTGTGTGATGGTTGTCGAGATTTCGCCCGAAGTGGTATTCACCGTATCTCCGGTCGCAGTTACGGCTACACTCTCGGTGACCGCGCCCACTTCCAGACTCAGGTCCACCGTCAGACGCCCACCAGCGCTTAATAGGTTGCCCTTCTTTGTAGTTCTCTTAAACCCGGCCCTTTCAGCTATCAAGCTGTATGTGCCGACCGGAAGTTCATCCGCAACGAAGTAACCATTCCGGTCTGTCGTGACATCGCGTCCTGCTTGTGTTGCCTCGTCCACTATGGTCACTTTCACGCCGGCAACGGTCGCGCCAGACGGGTCCGTCACAGTCCCCACGATGCGGCCGAATATGTCTTGCGCCCCAGCGAAGTCAGCCGCCACAGAGAATAGCGACGCAGCGAAGAGGAGCATCAGGGCTTCGGCCGCCACGAGACGAAGACGTTTTGCCGTTCCGCGGTGAATGGCCGAGAAATATCGTTCACGGTGCGCCAGGATCATTTTGGTCACTCCTAGGGCGGCATCAAGATTTTGTTGCTGAACTGCTCCTCTGACCGGCCGCCAGCAGGGCGGTTCAGGAAGCTGCACCGCAAATGGGGTTAAACGAGTTTTATTGATTAGGGAGTAAAACAGTGTTGACACCTGTCTGGGAAGTTAGACAACCGTGAATTCACGGTTAGAGTGCGACCGTTATTTCGATTGAGGAGAGGAAGCCTTCGCCGTTGTGTTTGCCGCTTAAGTCGCTGAAATTGCTGATGTTTTGGTCCAGTGCCATGCGACCTAATTTCGGTTATACTCCCCCCAAAGACGGGGTGGCACGGCTTCGGAACCGTCCTTGGGGGGGTATCCACTTGCAATCGGGGGTCGGCAAGCTTCAGGCGGAGCGGGCTGAGTTAGATGGCATTTTGTCCTCTAGGGCGTTCGGGCGGACGAACAACCATGTCCGGCTTCTAACCTTTGTCTGCGAGAAGTACTTCGAAGGAGCCATCGACGAAATTAAGGAGTACAGCATTGCAGTGCACGCCCTCGGGCGTCCGGAATCTTTTGATCCTCAGGTGGATACCATTGTCCGCGTGACTGCGCACGCCTTACGGAGGAGGCTCGAAGATTACTATCGGAGCGCCGGGGCGGAGCATGCCGTTCATATCTGTCTGCCCCCGGGCCACTATGTTCCCAAGTTCATTCATACAAGCGACTCGGAAGCAGCCACATTCGAAACCAAGCCCGGCGAGAATCAAAACAGCCATTCTCTCGACACGGCTGTCCCCCGAGAAAACGGCCAGGCGGGGGGGCGGCAGGTCGGTCCTTCCCTGCCACAGCAGGAGTTAAAACCGGACAGAGCCGCGGAACACCACGATTCCGACGAATTCAGAATAAAACCCAAGTCACGGACTAGACTGGCGACGGTGGTCGCTATTGTTGTGGCTTCCATTCTTGTGCTAACCGTTTTTGTATGGAAGGAATGGAACGGGAAGAACGGGCGTGAACTTCTGCTACAGCCTTTAGTTGCTGCTGCTCCTGGTTTCACTTCCGGGAAGATTCTTCGCGTTATGGTCGGCAATGCTGCCGCACCTTACGTCGACCGAGCAGGTTCCACTTGGGATAGTGATCATTTCTGCGCGGGAGGAAGCGCTTTCTCGGTGAAAGGCCGCGCGATCCAGGGCACGGAAGATCCACAACTTTTCTCTACTGGGCGGCGTGGTGTCTTTCATTGTAACTACCCCGTTCCGCCGGGAACTTACGAGGTTCATCTCCTGTTCGCTGAAACGTCCGGGCTTCAGGAGGCTAGCCGCAACGTGAGTCTCTCGATCAATGGGGCGCCGCCTAACAACCTGGACGTGGTGGACGACGCCGGGGGCGATGACATTGCCACCACGAAGGTATTTATGGATGTCGCGCCCGCGAGCGACGGAACGATCCATTTGGACTCCACCACTCCGGAGGCCTTTGTAAATGCCATTGAGATTCTGCAGGGCACTCCACATCGCATGCTTCCGGTCAGGATCGTCGTGGGGCATTCTCCGTATCGAGATTCCAACGGCAATGTTTGGATGCCGGACCGGTACTTTTTTGGAGGACGTCTTAGTAGTTTCGGGGGTGACCTATCCAAAGCCACCGATGGCCGGCTCTACGAATGGCATCGTTTTGGGCACTTCCATTATGTAGTGCCTGTTGTGACAGGCAGCAGATACACTTTGAAGCTTTACTTTATGGAGCATTGGTTTGGCGTCCAAAATGGCGGCATCGGAGGTGTGGGCAGCCGTGTTTTTGACGTCTCTTGTAATGGATCAATGCTCTTGAAAGGATTTGATATTTTCCGGGAGTCCGGCTCCGAGCCCTTGGTCAAAACCTTCCAGCATGTTGAGCCCACACCACAGGGCAAAATTGAAGTCTATTTCACTCCGGCCATTAACTACCCTTCCATCAGCGCGATTGAAGTCCTCCCCGAATAGGAAAGCGATCCGAATTCTCGTGGTTTGGCCGGTACGACACACAATGTTCTTCATATGGTGGCCCAAAAACGCCCGGCCAGCTCATGTCCTGTCGTCCCTCATCCAATCCCAACCGGTCGCATGCCCATGCGTTGTGTGTGAAGAGGACGGACGCGCATCGGGCCAGGAGATCAAGCGCGCTTGCAACTTTTTGTCCCCGGAAAAGGCACCGGGGCTAAGTTTCTAGTCCTTTTTCAAGGCTGCCATAAATGTTCGATGATCACTCGACAACAGGCTTCGAGGGATTCTACACGAAGCTATGGCGAGGTGACCTCACCATGCTGCAAGGAACTCAGGCCCCCGCGTAAGCAAGGACCAGCAGGGCGCTCCAGGAGAACTCTATCCATGCGCTCTTCTGAAAATGCCTCAGGTCTCCGCTGAAGCGTTTTTTAGTGCGCCCGTCTTGGATGGAGCGGTTTCCGTCATGAAAAGAGACGCAAGCAAAACCAAAATTGCTCCCGCGCTGGCAATCCAAAGGGGTGCACCGAGGCCGTAACGGTTTGCGACGGCGCCTGCCAATGCGGGAGCCATGGCGCCGCCGACAATTTCTCCAACAAGAGTGGCCAGCCCGATCGCAGTGGCAGCAAACTCCGGGGGAACACTTTCTGTCGGGACCAGCACGAGGACGAGCGGCGCAATGCCCTGCCCTCCGTTGACAAGAAATCCTGCAGCCGCCATCAGCCACGGGTGCGCGATGAGGAACGGCACTTCGTAAATCAGCGGGGCCATCGCGGAGATCAACGCCACAAACATCAACGTAGGTTTTCGCCCTCTGCGGTCAGAAATCCAAGGAAAAACCCAGCCCCATATGAAAGCGCCCAGCCCGCCAGCGCCAATAATAAATCCGGCGGTTGTGGCGGACCGCTTCGAAACCTCAGTGATGTAGAGCGGCGCGAAGGAATGCATTACGAACAGCCAGGTCATGAAGCCCGCCGCCCCGACACAGCAGAGCAGCATATTGCGGTGCCGCAGGAGCGACAAATAACCCCGGAGCGAAGGTTTGGAGTGATGGATAACGCCGGAGTCCGGTTCCTTCACAAATTTCCAAATCAGAATGCCAAGAATGATTCCGGGAACTCCCGCGAGGAAAAACGCCGTGCGCCATCCGAACCGTGCCGCGATTTGCGTTGTCAGTACGGGCGCCAGCGCCAGTCCCGCGAGAGCGCTCGCGCTAACGACAATTCCAATGTTGCGTCCCCGGCTCTTCGGCCCGGAGGACGCTTCTATCATAGAAGTCATCGTCGGCCACGTCGGTCCCTCCGCAATGCCCATCAATGTGCGGGTAAAAAGCAGCTCTCCGAAGGACCGCGCCATCCCCGAGAGCCAGGAAAGCACGGAAAACAGAAATACAGCTGGAATCAGAACGGGTCGGCGTCCGATGCGGTCCGAAACCGCTCCAAAAATCAGACCGGAGCCTGCCCAGGCGAGCGCCAAGGCCGAAGCCAGCAGGCCAACCTGCGCATGGCTCAAATGCAGATCCGGCGCAATGAACGGCGCCAGATATAAAACGCTCATGCGCGCGAGAAAAACGCTGCCCCATGTGAAGAAAAAAAGGACGACCAGCCCCGTTTGATATCGCTTCGTATTCGGCACTCTCTTTCCTCTCTCTACGCCGGACATCAGTCCATCGGCAGCCCGACGTAATTTTCCGCAAGCGAAACCGAAGCAGCCCTGGAACTCGTCACATAATCCAACTCCGCAAGCTGCCGCCGCTGGTCAAACGCATTCTCGTCGGAAAAACGGTGCAGCATCGAAGTCATCCACCACGAGAACCGCTGCACTTTCCACACCCGCCGCAAACACGTCGCCGAATAACTGTCCAGGAGTTCCGTTTTCCCGGAGGCGTAATGTTCCCCCAGCGCCCGCGAGAGCACACGAGTATCAGCAACGGCCAGATTGAGTCCTTTGGCTCCCGTTGGAGGAACGATGTGCGCCGAGTCTCCTGCAAGAAACAGCTTTCCGTACTGCATAGGCTCAACGACAAAACTTCGCATTCCCGTGATGCCCTTCTGAAGCACAGGGCCTTCTATAAGCTTCCAGCCCTCGATGCACTCGAGCCGCTCATGCAACTCCTGCCAAATCCGCGCATCCGGCCAATCCCGAATGTCTTCCTCCGGCTCGCACTGAATGTAGAGCCGCGAAATCTCCGGCGAACGCATACTGAGCAAAGCGAAGCCGCGTTCGTGGTACGCGTAAACAAGTTCTCTTGAGGAAGGCGGAGCCTGCGCCAGAATCCCCAACCAGGCAAAAGGGTAATTCCGTTCGAAGACCTTCAACACCCCCGCCGGAATCGACGGCCGGCACACGCCATGAAATCCGTCGCAACCCGCAATGAAATCGCAACTCAACTCTTGCGCCTCGCCGTCCTTGCTAAACCTAATCTTTGGCGCAGCACTATCCAACTCCCTCAGGCTCACACCCTCCACATCAAACAAGAGCTGCCCCTTCGCCGCGATGCGCGCTTCAATTAGATCCCTCAGCACTTCGTGCTGCGCATAAACCCACACGGCCTTGCCCCCGGTGAGTTCCTCGAAATCAATGCGATGCCGCCGGCGCCGAAATTGCAATTCAATGGCGTGATGCACGAGTCCCTGCCGCATCATTCGTGCACCCACGCCCGTTTCGTTCAGCAGATCCACCGTGCCCTGTTCGAGAATCCCCGCGCGCACGCGTTCCTCTACGTGCCGCCGGCTGCGCGCTTCCAGCACGACCGATTCGATTCCCTGCAAATGCAAGAGATGCGAAAGCATCAGCCCGGCCGGCCCAGCCCCGACAATTCCTACTTGAGCTCTCACAAGGAGTCACTTTCAGTGCGCTGCAATCCGGATGAAATGGTTCACGGCTTGTGCTCGGCGAGCACTTCCATTGCGATGTGGAAGGCGGAATTGGCCGCCGGCAATCCGCAGTAGATCGCACTCTGCAGAAGCACTTCCTGAATCTGTTCGCGTGTCACGCCTACGTTCAACGCCGCCCGCAAATGCATGCGCAACTCATCGGGACGATTCAGCGCAACCATCATCGCCAGCGTCAACATGCTGCGCGTTTCCTTGGGCAGACCCGGCCGGCTCCAAATCTCTCCCCAGGCGTAACGCGTTATAACATCCTGAAACGCAGCCGTGAATTCATTTTGGTTTTTCAGCGTTGCATCGACGTGCGCGTCTCCCAAGACGCTGCGGCGCGTTTTCATCCCCTGCTCGTAGCGCTGGCGTTCATCCATCAGAATCCCTCCCCGGACCTTCCACAATACACAAAAACGGGCGCCCAAAAGCGGCGACGCGCGATAATCGGAGTCTCTCTCGGCATCAGCCACGGGACCCTCCCTCTAAACTCACCCGCCTCACGAATTCAACATGCAAAGGCCATCAAGATGGTATAGCTTCACTTTCGGCTGCACGCATACCGTCGAGTCCGGAGCCACACGTTGAGCACGGTAAGAGAAGTCACCTATCAGGTTTTGCGCGACTTAGGCATGAATCTGATTTTTGGCAATCCGGGCTCGACAGAATTGCCCTTTCTTCGCGACATGCCGCCTGATTTTCAGTATGTCCTCGGCCTGCACGAACGCACCGCCATAGGCATGGCTTTGGGATACGCGATGGCCAGAGGCAAAGCGGCGTTCGTCAACGTGCATTCCGTGGCCAGCGCAGGCAACGGCCTCTCCGCCCTAATCGACGCGTTCTACTGCCACGCTCCGCTCGTCGTGACCACCGGCCAGCAGGATCGCCGCCAAGCCCTCGCCGAACCTTTTCTCGTCAGTCGCGCGGTAGAAACCGTCAAGCCCTATGTCAAATGGGCCTACGAACCGCTCCGCGCTGAGGACGTACCCGCGACCATTGCGCGTGGCTGCTATCTCGCGATTCAACCGCCCATGGGACCGGTCTTCCTCTCTATTCCCATGGACGATTGGACTCACGAATGCCAGAACTTGAGCGTGCGCAAGGTCTCTCCAATCGTTGAGCCCGATTCCGCTGCCCTCGGCGAAGTGGTTCGCGCGCTCAACTCGAGCGCCAATCCCGCTTTCGTTGTAGGCTCGCAAATTGAAGAAGATAAGGCATGGAATGAAGTTGTCGCTCTTGCCGAGCGTCTCAACGCCGACATTTATCAACAGCCCATTCCTCCGCGCTGGACTTTTCCGCGAACGCATCGCCTTTTTCGCGGAGGCTTGTTGCCCGCGCAGAGTCCCCTTGCCGATCAACTCGCCGGCTATGACACCGTCGTCGTCCTCGGCGCGCCAATCTTTCTTTATTACGCCTACGTTCCCGGCCACACCATCAAGCCCGGCACCAAGCTATTTCAAATCACGAATTCTCCGCAGGATGCCGCGGCTGCGCTGGCAGGAACGAGTGTCGTAGGCAACCTGGCCATTGCCGCCCGCTACCTTCGCGCTCACACCGAGCCCCGAGTTCAAAAATCGTCATCCGCTCGAAGCGATCCAATGCCCCCCAGCCCCGAATATCCCATCACAGCCGCATATCTTTTCAGCGTGCTCAACAAAGTCATGCCGCGAAACACGATCATTGCTGAGGAGTGCCCTTCCTCGAAAGGCGATCTCGACACATATCTTCTGCTGGATGAGCCCTGCTCGTTCTATTCCGTGCCAAACGGCATTCTGGGATTCGGTCTTCCCGCTGCCGTCGGCTTGCAACTCGCGCATCCCGAGAGAAGAGTCGTATGCCCGGTCGGCGACGGCTCCGTCCAATACTCCATCCAGGCCCTTTGGAGCGCGGTTCAGTACAAGGCGCCGGTGATTTTTGTCGTTTTGCGCAACGGTGACTACACCGCACTGAAATCCTTCTGTGATTTCACGCGCGTAGGACGCAACGTGCACGGCATGGATTTGCCAGGCATCGATATGGTGAAAATCGCGCAGGGCTACGGAATGGCCGCCCAAGAAGTAGACCAACCCGGAGAGCTCGAATCCGTACTGAAAGAAGCCTTCGCATCGCAAGGACCGCTGCTAATCAGCGTCAACATTGCAAAGGGCGGACAGACTTGCATGGGTATGGATCAGTCCGTCAATCCGCCGGACTACGGATAGAACTTCAGCTGTCAGACATTCTCCCGCTATATGATTTGGTCTCTAGTGTCCGCCTCTTGACGGAGCAGCCGCGCAAGCTGGCACCCTCTTTAGCCCGGAAATCTCGCAAGGAATGAAACAAAAGGCTGAATGGAAGTGGAAAAAGGCCGCTTTCTCGAAGCGAGACTCTCTTCCCGTCTGAAGCTCATTTTTCACGTCACGTGGTGGCCCAGCTCGACGGGAGTTGGCTGACGTGGGAAGGGCAGGCTAGCCGCGCTGCCGATCGAATCCTCGCCCGGAAGTCCTAGTTCGTTTCCTCGCCGGCGCCCGCCGCGGCTTTTGGGAAGCCAATCGCAATGCCCTCTTTAGCAAATCACGCAAAGCGTCGGGATGGACGTGCGAAAGCCGGACCAAAATCCACGGATATTTCAAGTAGTGATCGGTGATGTAGTAGGTCTCCGGGTCCGTGGCCATCATCTCTTCGCGCTCCTCAAAAGTCGTGCCCACAACAAGCGATTCGCCGTCTTCTTTAAGCCGCGCGATTAAATTTCCGCCAATCTTGAATGCCGCCGTCCCATACGATGTGCCTTCTTCCACATGTTCGAGGGATAAGGCCGCCTTGCGGACATCTTTAAATGTCATGGGCATTGCGCGCTCCTTCGCTCCTCGATCTTCCTGACGCACTCGGAGCCAAAAGGAGCACGTTCCACTGACCTCAGGTGCCCAGTATAAGCTCATTGCTTGCTTCGCTAGGCGATCCTGTTGGTGGCTGCGGAAGGAAGGGAAAAGTCTCCGGCGTTGCGCTTGACTGCTCCGGCGCTCGCGTTTGAAAGTGCCGGGTGGAGCGAGAAATTTTTTTCGCTTCACCTGCCGCCGCTGAGTACCTAGAACGAATACTTCAGCGAAAACTGCAGTTGCCGCGGGTTAAACATCGTTCGCGGTCCGCCAAATAGCGGATTCGGAACCGGAGGACCACCAGCGGGGCAGCCACCCAGGTTTTGTACATGCTCGATGGCAATGGAGGCCGCGTCCTTGTAGTGAACGGGAACCTGCCCATTGCAGAAGTTATAGGTTCCATACACCGAGGTCACTTCATTGACGTTGGCACGGTTCAGCGCATTGAACGCGTCAACCGCCGCTTCGATCCTGTTGTGCTCGCGGAAGATGAAGTGACGCGACACACGAAGGTCCCACGCCACGAGAGAATCTCCCCAATACGTGTTTCGAGCCGCGTCACCGACGCGATCCGTCACCGGGTTTGTGTCTCCGTTGGCATCGAAGCCCACAAACATTGTGAATGGGCGGCCCGACTGGGCAGTAATGATGCTGCTCAGCTCGAAATTTCGCAGGAGGGTCTTTTCGGGTCCATCCGCGGTGAAATTGGCGATAAAACGGTTGCGAATGTCCTGGTTCGAGTTGGCCCGTTCGAGAGGCCGGTCATAGAAGTCTTCGGGAGTGCTCACAAAGGTTGTAAACGTTCCATCGTCCAGCGTTTTCGAATACGTATAGTTGGCGTTAAACCGCAGGTATTGCCCGAGGTGCTGCGTCGCCTGGATCGTCCCGCCATGGTACACGCTGTTTCCGCTGTTGTCGGTGAAGTAGAGCAAGCCGGCATTGGTGTAGAGCGCTCCGCTGAAATTGGCTTTGCCCGCTGGCCAATCGGGAGGAGGTGCCCCGGCGGCAGCGCAGGTCGTAGCCGCGGTTGTGATTCCTTGCTCGGGGCAGACGTTCAAGTTCTCCGCACGCACGAGTTTGTGCGCCGCAACAAAAAGATAGCTTATGCTGAGCACAAGCCCGTGGCCGAGCTCTCTGTCAATCTGCAGCGTAGCCTGCTCCGAGTAAGGGATGCGGCTGTTGTGGTCCACCATTCCGGCGCCGGCCGTCACGGTCGTTCCGGCAGGCCCGGTAATATATTCAGGCGGCACCTGGCCTGTTGTGATCAGGGTCGCCGCGGCCTGTGCTGGCAGTATCACTTGCCCGCCTGGATTTGGCGGCCCGGGCGTCAGCTGGTTCAAAACCCATGTTGCGGAGTTCGCGCCCGTTCGAATGCCCGGCAGGTTTTCGTTCGGAATTATTACCGGCTTTTGGGGCTGCGTAATGAAGAGGAACGACAAGTTGTAGCGGTCATCAAACATCCCAAATCCGGCACGGATGACCGTATGCTTGTCTGGAGAATAGGCGAATCCCACTCTCGGCTGCCAGCCCCGGTAGTCCGGATTGATCTGCTTTTCCAAACCCTTCTCGAAGTCCCAGCGCAATCCGTAGTTGAACGTCAGCTTCGGAGTGAGACGCCACTGGTCCTGTGCGTAGAAACCGTAATAGCTGTGGTTAAGCGTCTCTGAGAAATTCGCCGTTTGCGAAGGCAAATAGGCGTTCGACCAGCTGTTGGCAGTACAAACGTTTCCGGGACAAAGCGTCGGCGGCTCAAAACCCGGCGTAACAGAGCCAGGTCCAACCGGAGCCCCCCAAAAGACGATTGGCGTGCCATCCAGAACCGGCGGCAGAGGACACGTGTCGCCGGGGTTCGTTGACGAAGGTATGTCCGCGCCCGGGTTCACGAAATTAGCAAACTCCACAAGGCAATTGATCCCCGGCAGAACAATACGCATCGGCGTGAATCCCGGCCAGATTACAAAGTTATTGATAAAGTTTGTGTCCACACCGAACTTTGCGAGATGTGCCCCTTTCACCCACCCGATCGAGTCCGTGGCTTGCACCCGGCTTTCGTAGATGGCATCCAGTACGCCAAAGTTGTGGCCGAAAAGCAGGTCGTTCGGAATATCCAGGTTCGGCTGGCCAGTCACGCCGGGGAAGTTATAGTGCCGCCGCGACCATTGCACGAGAGCTGTGTTTACAAGGTTCGGAGAAATCTGCGAATTGAGAATGCCCACCAGCGCCTGATCCCGGATGAAGGCATCATGACCGCTGCTCGGCGCTCCGATACCTCCTCCGTCCAGTGTGTCGCCAACCAGCAAGTTCAGCTCGCGGCCGTCGAAGATGTTATATCTCGCCGAGAGGTGATTGTTCTTATTGATCTGATGATCGAGTTTAATAATGCCGTTGTCCGTGTTCTTCGTTGTCAGGATATTGATGTTTTCCGGCGGAAGCCCCAAAGCCTCCTTGGCTTGATTGATCAAGGCCAGCTCCGTGGATTCCGTTCCGTTGGAAAGGCCCACCGGTCCCACCAGCGTGCTTGGATAAGTGGGAGACTCCCCGCGCCGCTGTCCCTCATAATTGATAAAAAAGAAAGTCTGGTCTTTCCTGATCGGGCCGCCAAGCGTCGCGCCGAATTGATTCTGGCGCAGCGTGTCCCCCTGCGGCGCGGGCTGCAGCAGGGATCGCGCGTCCGTCGCGTTGTTCTGCAAATAGTCGTAAGCCGAGCCGTGCATATCGTTCGTCCCGGATTTCGTAACGATATTGACGATTCCCCCGAGCGCCCGTCCGTATTCCGCTCCAAATCCATTGTTGACCACGCGGAATTCGCTCACCGCTTCTTGCGACGGCGTCGATCTCTGCGATCCCGTCGCCGTGTTGATCGTGTCTGCTCCGTCCACGGTGACGGCATTGCTCAAGTCGCGCATGCCGCCAAAGGAAATCCGCGTTACTTCAAACTCCGTGATGGTGGACTGCAAGCTCGTGCGGCCGGTGGCAACGCCTGGCGTCAAAAGAGCAAAATCCGTGAAGAGCCTCCCGCTGATGGGAAGATCCTGAATTTGTCTGGTGTCGATGACCTGGCTGATTTCCGTCCTCGTTGGTTCAACGGGCGGGGTTTCCGTTGTTACCACCACTTTTTCCGCGCTCTGCGCGACGCTCACGGCCACGTCGATCGTAGCGACTTGGCCCACCGTCAGCACGATTCCCGTTTGCGTCGATTTGGCGAATCCCGAAGCATCCGTCGTCAATTCATAGCTGCCTGGAGGAAGATTGGGAATGACGTAAAGGCCGTTGTCATTCGAAACGGCGGTGTAGGTGCGATTGGTACCCAGGTCCCGCAAGGTGAGGGTCGCTTTCGCAACGGAGCCCCCGCTGGCGTCCCGTACCGTTCCATTCAACTGTGCGCCGCTGGCCCCGCCTTGCGAAAATGCCGGTTTTGCCCAGCCACACAGAATCATGATCCCAAGGACGGCCCAAACCCCTAAACTTCGCCTCATGAATCACCCCCAAGAAACCGATTCGAACCAGCGATTCTTGCTATCCAGATCCTGAATACACCCCGTCTGGCGTGCAGGTCTAATGCTTCGAACAGCTGCTGTCAAGTCTTTAATCGGGCGTTCGTGCGAATATCGTCCGCATTTCCTTGGCGACCTCCGCTCGGACCCTTTTTTCTTCCGGCAAAACACTCGTTTCGCCCAAACGCTTGCCTGCGCATAATGGCGGCGCTTCATCTGACAATCAGGGAGAGCTCCTGCGCAGCGGCTTTCAGGTGCGGAAGAAATCGCACCTGCAAGTCTTGGATGGAAACGCGCTGCGCGTGCGCGCCAACATTCAGGGCCGCAACCACTCTTCCGGCAGGACCGCGAATGGGAACGGCCATGGAGCGCAAGCCAGACTCCAGTTCCTGATCCACAATGGAGTAGCCGTTTCGCTGAACCAATCGCAGAATCTGGCGGAGTTTATCGGCGTTCGCAACGGTTCGCTCCGTGTGGCGCTTGAATTCGACGCGGGCAAGAAACTCATCAAGTTTTTCCAGAGGCAGGTCCGCCATCAATACGCGGCCCATGGAAGTACAAAACGCGGGCAGCCGGCTACCCACTACAAGATCGATGGACATGATTCGCGTCACGTTGGCGCGGGCGATGTAAACGATGTCCGTTCGATCGAGCGTCGCGATGGAGCAGGATTCATGCAGGATGCGGCTGACCTCCTCGAGAACCGGCTGCGCCATTGCTGCCAGTGGCATCGAAGAAATGTAGGAATGACCGAGGGCGAGAACGCGGGGCCGAAGATGAAAATGTCTGCTGTCGTCGCTTGCAGCGAAGCCAAGCTTCGCAAGTGTATAGAGGCATCGCCGCACCGCGGCGCGGGAGAAGCCCGTCTTTGCGCTGATTTGGGAAACCGTGAGTTCGCGCTGGCGTTGCGAAAAGGCCTGGATCACCGCCAGTCCCCGTGCCAGCGACGTCATGAAGTTGGGATCGCCGCTATATTCGTCGATTTGTGCGGACATCGTGAGCGGCGCGCCGGGCGGAGCATTCGAATCCGGCTTGCTCGAGGCCGGTTCATTCGAAACCGGTTTGGTTGGCAGCAGTTGTTTCGAAGAGGGCCCGCCTGGTGCGGGATGCTTCGAGTCCTTGCTTTTGGGCAACGGTTGTTTCGTAGCGGGCCGGGCCAGGCCGACAGGTTTCGAAGCAGCTGCATTTGAGGCGTGTTGCCGGGAGCCCGGATCTGAAAAGGCGGCAGCCATTGGAATCCCCCTTGGAAACGACCATCGAAAAAACCGATACCGGCGGTCCACATTACACTCTTTTGAGCGATATGCGCCCAATATTTCGATAATCGATATTGCCGGGAATTGCCGGAGTGCCATAGAATGCCCCGCGCGGTGGATATGTTGTTAAGAGGCAGGAGCAGCGTTGGCATGAACAAGATTCCCGGTTACCGGCGATACATCCCCGGCACGCAGCCGCGCCATTTGCATCCTTCCTATGTTTCTTCCATCAAGCGGGCGCCGCAACAGCCTCTCGTGTGGCTTCCGCATACGCTTTCTGAAATTACGGGGCCCGTATTCGGGGCGGAGATTGCCGATGTGAAGGCTTCTGATCTGACGAGACAACATTCGGGTGAGCCGGTCGGCGAGCGAATTATCGTGAGTGGACGCGTCCTTGATGAAAGCGCGCGGCCCGTGCCTCACACGCTCGTAGAAATCTGGCAAGCCAATGCGGCTGGGCGCTACCTTCACGGTAACGATCAGCACAATGCGCCGCTGGATCCGAACTTTACCGGTTGCGGACATGCGGTGACAGATTCCGAAGGGCGCTACCGATTCGTAACGATTCGGCCGGGCGAATATCCCTGGGGGAATCATCACAATGCCTGGCGGCCAGCACATATTCATTTTTCGCTGTTCGGTCCCGCGTTCGCCACGCGGCTGGTGACGCAGATGTATTTCCAGGGTGATCCGCTGATTCCCTTCGATCCAATCTTTAACTGTACGGACGATGAAAAAGCGCGGAACCGGCTTATTTCGCAGTTCGATTGGGAGACCACCATCCCGTCACAAGCGCTGGGCTACCGGTTCGACATCGTTTTGAGCGGGTGCGAAAGCACTCCCATGGAGACTCATGGTCATGGAGAAAAGTCATGAGTCTTCCGGCAACAACCTGGCAGACCGTTGGCCCGTTTTTCAGCATCGGTTTTTCGTGGCTCTATCGGGACAATTTGGCGGGGCCTGGTGTTTCCGGCAGCCGCGTTGAAATCTCGGGCCGCGTTCTTGACGGCGAAGGCAATCCGGTGCCTGACGGAATCGTGGAAATCTGGCAGGCGAATTCTCAAGGCAAATACGCTCATCCGGGTGACCCCCAGGAAAAAAAGGTCGAGGAAGGCTTTACCGGCTATGGGCGCGTTCCGACGGACGGCGCCGGACTTTTCCGCTTTACGACCATCAAGCCGGGACGAGTGCCCGGGCCGGATGGACATTTACAGGCGCCCCATCTGGAGATTTCCGTTTTTACGCGGGGGCTGTTGCGGCGGCTCATTACGCGGATTTACTTTCCAGACGAATCCAGCAACGCTCAAGATTTCGCGCTCAATCTTGTAGACGCTGGCCGCAGGAGCACGCTTATCGCAAAACAGACGGATGCAGGCTCTGGCGCTCTCGAATGGAACGTAATTCTTCAGGGACCGGGCGAAACGGTTTTCTTCGATGTTTGATTCATCTGCCGTTCCTGCCTTTGCCGACGGAATCGAAAGACCAGGGCCGGCGAAAAAAATAGCAGCAGTCGGGATTCGCAGGGAGAAATAGAGAGAACTGTGCGTCCGGGCAAGCTTGGCCCAGCAAGGTTGCGCCCTTAGACGAGGATTGCCGTCAGAACGGATATTGACGGCGCCCCGTCTGGATGGTAACCCATTTTACTTCGGTCATTTCGTCGGTGGACCAGCGGCCGCCTTCGCGGCCCATCCCGGAATCTTTTACGCCACCGAAGGGAACGGTGCCTTCATCGTGGATTGTCGGGCCGTTCAGATGGACCATGCCAGCTTCCAGTTCGAGGGCAAAGCGCATCGCGAGTTGTAGATTATTGGTGAGCACGGCGGAAGACAGGCCGTAGGTCGAACTGTTGGCTAGCACGAGCGCGTGATCGGCATCATTGGCTTTCGTCACGGCGGCTACGGGGCCAAAGAGTTCGTCTCGGAACGCGGCCATTTCGGGCGTCACGTCGGCGACGACAGTCGGATGGTAGAAATTCCCCTCGTACTTTCCGCCGGTCAGCAGGCGCGCGCCGCCTGCCACCGCCTCCTTGATTTTCTTGTCGATCATCGGACATTGCGAGGAGCGAATCAGTGGACCAATCACCGTGTGCGGGTCGCGCGGGTCGCCTACTCTCATTGTTTGCGCCTTTGCGGCGAAGCGTTTCAGGAATTCTTCATAGACGGGGGCCTCGACGATAATCCGCGAACCGGCCATGCAGATTTGCCCTTGATGAATAAAAATGCCGAAACACGCCGTGTCCACCGCGTAATCCAGGTCGGCGTCCTTCAAAATGATTAGCGGGCTCTTTCCGCCCATTTCGAGGACACAACGTTTACCGCGCTTTGCGCACTCGACCGCAATCATTCTTCCGACCGCCGACGAACCAGTAAAGGAAAGCAGCTTGACGCGCGGATCGTCGAAAAGGACCCTTGCTAACGTTGGACCGTCCCCGGGAACCACGTTGAAAACTCCAGCCGGCACGCCGGCGCGTTCAAAGATCTCCGCAAGCTTCAGTCCAACAAGCGATGTTTCTTCCGAGGGCTTCAGGACGAATGTATTTCCGCACGCGAGGGCGAATGCTACCTTCTTCAGCGAGAGCACCACGGGAAAGTTGAAGGGAGAAATCCCGGCGACGACACCCAAAGGGCGGCGGATGGCCATGGAGATCATCCCTGGCACATCGGAAGGAAATACGTCGCCCCGGATGCGGCGCGCCTCGCCGGCAATCGAACGAACTAGGTTTGCGGCGAAGGGCACCTCGAAATGAGCTTTGCCAAAAGTCGATCCCGCCTCATCGATCAAAAGCTCGATCATTTCCTCGGAAGCCTTCTCGAGTTCATCGGCGGCCCGCATGAGTATGCGTTCGCGCTCCGCGGCCAGGGTCGCGCCCCATGCGTTTTTCGCAGCCTCGGCTGCATCGATCGCAGCGCGCATGTGCTGCTCCTGAGCCATAAAAACGCGCGCAAACGGTTTCTGATTCGAGGGATTAATCACGTCGGAGAACGCTGACGGCGGAACTTCAATCGTCTTACCGCCAATATAAGGAGTCGAGAACATCCTGCCTCTTTTCTTGGTGCGACAAGCAACGCATCAGGCGGAGCAATCCCTTTGAACCAGATCGAAAAAAAACAGACGCTTATCGCACCCGCGCAAAATTATGATTGACGGGATGATTTTTCTCCGCGCTCCGGCGAATGTCAAGCGACAGCTCTTGATACGGGAATTATCCGGCATGTAGATTGTTTCCACGCTGAGACGCCGCACGGATGCCGAGATTCCGCTCAGGGAAGATCCCCTTCCGGTGAGTGTCCGTAGTTGGGAAGCAAGAGGTTCAGGGCAGCGGCCAGCGCTAAAGCCGCGGCAAGGCCTATGAGCAAGGAGGTGTAGGAGCCAGTCAAATCGAATGCACGGCCCAGAATCACCGGACCAATGGCTCCCGCGGCGGCGTAGAACGTCCACGTAAGACCATAAAGGGTAGAAAAAGCGCGCAATCCAAAATAACGCGTCAGCAAATAAGGCGTGATGGCCGCTTCGCCACCGGCCCCGATGCCAATCAGAGCGGCGGCCAGGCAGCCCGCAGGAAAGCTGCTGGCGCGCGCGAGCAGAAAAATGCCCGCGGCGGTAATCAGGTTCACTACAAGGGCGACACGCGCGCCGAAGAATCGGTCGAGGAGCCAGCCAACGCCGATCCTGCCGAGCAGGCTCGAACCACCGAGCACGGAAGCGCATAGAGCTGCATCCGCGGCCGTGATTCCGCGATCCGTCAGCAAAGCGGAAAGGTGGGTGATCGCTCCATTCATGCTGATCGAGCTCACGAAAAGGACAGCGACGATAATCCAGAAGGCAAAAGAGCGCAGGCCCTGCTGCCACGTCCGCCCGGGATATGAGACGGGAGCGGTCTTCTGTCGCACCTCGCCGCGTTCGACGATATAGCGCCAACTGAGCGGCAGGCCGAGTAGAAGAGCAAGGCAGCCGAGAGAAAGGTAAGCTGCCCTCCAGCCCGCGCGGCTAATGATCGCTTGCGCGACAACCGGCAGGATCATGGCTCCGAGTCCAGCTCCCACCATTACAAAAGCGAGCGCCATTCCCAGTCGCCGCTGAAACCACGTTGAAATCGATCGCGAATAGGCGAGATGAGCAGCCCCGTTCCCCACCAGGCCCAGTACGATGCACGTCACATAGAACTGCCACAGATGAGAGCGCAAAAGAGCCAGCGAAAGGATGGCGCAGCTATACACCGTCATCGAGGGAAGGATGATGCGGCGCGGACCAAAGCGATCGATCCACCGGCCTAGCAGCGGGGAGATCAGGCCCAATGTGATAGCGGCAAGTCCAAAACCGAGCGAGACGCTTTCGCGGCTCCAGCCGAACTGCGCGCTCAGCGGTTTCACAAAAACCGCGAACGTGTAGACGAACAGCGATCCGAATCCGGCCATTACGCCAAGGCATGCAGCCAGAACCACGCGCCAGCCGTAGTAGCCGAGTTCGAATTCCGTCCGTTCGGCTGCGGGTCCGGCAGTTCGAGCTGTATTTCCGGGAACGGGCTCTATCAAGGCTCAGCCCCACACGCGGCGGGCTGTATCTGCGACAAGCTTTAGCTTGGCCCACTGCCGGTCTTCGGTGATGAGATTTCCTTCGGCGGTGGAGGCGAAACCGCACTGCGGGCTGAGCGCCAAGTTTTCCATCGGCACGTAGCGCGAGGCTTCTTCGATGCGCTTGGCAAGCTCCGTGGAATTTTCCATTTGCGGGACTTTCGAGCTGACAAGCCCAAGAACGACTGTCTTCCCTTTGGGGACGAAGCGCAACGGCTGAAAGGTTCCGGAGCGCTGGTCGTCATATTCTAGGAGGAAGCGATCGACATCCAGAGTTCCGAACAATTTCTCGGCGATAGCGTCGTAGCCGCCTTCCGCGTACCAATGGCTGCGGTTGTTTCCACGGCAGAGATGGATAGCAAGGGTTACGCCGGGACGGCGCGCGGCACGGAAACAGGCGTTGTCGGCCTTAACGGCTTCCTCGAGGGCGTCGTCCGGATCCATGCCAATTTCCGAGCGGATCCATTCGCGCCACTTGGGATCCATGTAGTAACTGTAGCGAGGCGCGTCAATTTGGATGTAGTTCACGCCAGCGCTCGAGAGAGCCGCTAGATCGCTTTTCATGATGTCAACCACGGCCCACAAGAGTGCCGAATGGTCTTTGTAGATAGTATCGGTAACGCCGCGTTTGAAAGAGATGGCGGGAAATTGAGTGGCACTCGGCAATGTCATTTTGATGTTGCCGGGGCTGTGCTTTTTGGTGAACGGCAATTCGTGGCCAGTGAGCGGCATCGTCTGGCGCAATTTCTTGGTTACGATACCGTTGACATTGCTGACAGGAGCAGCGCCTTTGTCTCCAGCACTCCAGTTTCTCGCCACGGCATCGCCGAAATCGAAACCTTCGACGGCGTCCGTGAAGTCGCTCATGAAGTTGCGTCGGCGCAACTCGCCATCGGTGAAGATTTCAAAACCTAGTTCCTTTTGCTTTTCAAGCACGCGGAGAATGTGCTGATCCTCAAGGGCGCGCAACTTCTCCGCGTTCCCCCCTTTGTTCCGGGCCTCCAGCAAATCAGAAGGCCTCAAGAGGCTACCGATGTGATCGGCTCGATATTGTGCAGGCATGCCTGGGTGCTCCCTCTCCGCTTTGTTCGGATGCATATGCCGGGAAACGCGTTCCTTCTCCTCTTGCATTGCGAGTACAGGATAGTACGCCTGTTTTGCATTTGGACAAAAGGTGATGGCAGCAAATCGGCTTGGCCGAATTGCACCGCGAATGCGAATTTGCCCTCAGAAGAGACCGACCTGTTATCCTCCGAGAGTTCGTACGTCATCCCTTCGATCAGGAACGACCTGCATAGGCGATTGGGCAAAACATGACAACCAAGCAACCGTTCTACGGGTGGAAGCTCGTCGGCGCTCTGTGGCTTCTGGATTTTCTCAACATGGGATTCCCCCTCTACGGGGGAGCGGTGATCAACACGTACATGCTGAAGGAAATCGCGATGAGCCGAAGCACTTACGGCTTGGGATTTACGCTTTTGAACCTGCTTGTGGGGCTGGCATCCGTCATCGTAGCTGCATCGATTGTGAAGTGGAGTATCCGTAGGGCTTTTGCGATTGGCTCCGCTGTGATTCTTTCAGGCGCGCTTTGGCTGGCGTTGCTTGCATCAGAGCCCTGGCATTATGTCGTGGGTTTCGGAATTCTCATAGGCACTGGGATTAGTTTCGGGACGATTGCTCCTGTGTCGACGGCGGTAACAAGATGGTTCAGGCGATATCGAGGAAGGGCGATGGCTGTCGCCCTCAGCGCCTCGGGGTTTGCGGGCTTTATTTGCGCGCCACTTACCAATAAAATTCTCGCGGCCAATGGCGGAAATTGGCGCCAGGCCTGGGAGGTTGTGGCGGGCGTGGCGGTATTTTCCGCGCTCGTTGCTCTTCTATTCGTAAAAGCGAGCCCGGCAGCTCTAGGGC
>JABCYZ010000046.1 GCA_013289955.1 Acidobacteriota bacterium | reverse complement strand
GCGCGCTGGCCGGCAAATTCGGGCAGCGAAAATAGGGTGCGATCGCCAAGAGCGCCCGCTCCAGCTGGTCATCCCCGGCGAAACCGGCTGTCTAAGACTGCCCCCTGCTAAGCTTCCGAAACTGCTGCCGTTTAGAGACCCGCCTTGACGCTTTCCCTCGAATCCCTTAGTGTCTTTTCCTTCTGATGGGGTCTCCGATGAAAACCTGTCTACCGGCCCTCGTCCTCACTCTGGGGGCATGGTCGCTTCTTTCGCCTCTGGCGCGCGCTCAAGCCGCTGCGGAATATCGCGATCACACGCAGTCGGCTGCCGCCTGGCCCCAGCAAGCTGTTCGCGCAGCGCACGGCATGGTCGCCACGGATGAAGCGTTGGGCTCCCAAGCCGGCATCGAGATTCTGAAACGCGGGGGAAATGCCGTCGATGGCGCCGTGGCAGTGGCTTTTGCCCTCGCGGTTGTCGAGCCGGCGGCGGGTAACATCGGCGGCGGCGGTTTCATGCTCGTTCGCCTCGCGGATGGCCGCACCACTTTCTTCGACTACCGCGAAGTTGCTCCCCTCAAAGCCTCGCGCGACATGTATATCAAGCCTGATGGAACGCTCGACAAGGAGCTTTCCGTCATCGGCTACAAATCCGTCGCGGTTCCTGGCACTGTCGCCGGTCTCGAACTTGCCCTCAAAACCTACGGCAAGCTCAAGCTCGCCGACGTCCTGGCCCCGGCGATCCGCCTCGCCGAAGAAGGTTTCCCCGTCAGCGAAAAGCTTGCGCGCCAATTGAGCGGGGAACGACCCGAACTCCAGGAATTCACCGTAAGCCGCCGCATCTTCTTGAACGACGGAAAAATGTTCCGTCCCGGTGATAGCTTCAGGCAGCCGGAGCTTGCCGCGTCTCTGAAGCGAATTGCAAAGAACGGCGCCGCCGAATTCTACCGCGGCGAAACCGCGCAAATGATCGTCGATGACATGAAGCGTATGGGCGGCCTGGTCACTCTCGAAGATCTCGCGCAATATCAGCCAAAAGCTCGCCGGGCCTTGGAAGCCAGCTACGAACTCGACAACCACAAGTGGGACGTCATCACCTCGCCTCCTCCCAGCTCCGGCGGCGTGGCCATCGTTGAAGCGATGAATATGTTGCAGAGCGTCCCGCTCAAGGGCTGGGACGACGCGCAAAGCGTGCACATGGTTGTGGAAACGATGCGTCGAGTCTTTGCCGACCGCGCCGCCTATCTGGCCGACCCCGATTTCTCCAAAGTGCCGGTCGAGGGCCTCACGAGCGATTGCTATGCCAAAGAACTTGCCGCGACCATCGATCCCGAGCACGCTTCTTCCAGCAAAGAGGTAAAAGCGGGAACACCGCACGTCTGCGGCGTTTCTGCTTCGAGTGAAGTAGCCCCGCAGACCATCAGTTTGAACGATGGCCCGCACACCACGCATTTTTCCGTCGTCGATGACGCCGGCAACGCCGTCGCCAGCACCTACACCCTCAACAACAGCTACGGCTCGCACGTCACTTCCACCGCGGGTTTTCTCCTCAACGACGAAATGGATGATTTCACCACGCAACCCGGTGTCCCTAACGCCCTCTTTGGCCTCATCCAATCCGAAGCCAACGCTATCGCTCCCGGCCATCGCCCGCTCAGCTCGATGGTGCCCACCCTGCTCGTGCGCGACGGCAAACTCAGCTTCGTAACTGGTTCGCCCGGCGGGCCCACGATTATTTCTGCTACGCTCCTGAGCGTTTTAAACTGGATGCGTCTCGGAATGGATGCGCAGGCCGCAATCAACGCGCCCCGCTTTCATCACCAGTGGCTTCCGGACGTGGTCCTGATGGAAAAAGATTTTCCCTTAAGCCTGGAGTCTGCTTTAAATGCCCAGGGTTACCAAACGCGCCGCCGCGGGCACATTGGTCTGGTCAATGCCATTGGCGTAGATCCCAAAACGGGCGAGCGCCTCGGCGCGGCCGACCCGCGCGACAATGGCGTTGCTGTCGGCTACTGAGCGGTTTTTTCTACAGCCGCTCGGAATCTGTCCTGGGCGGAGCGGAGTCAAGCGTAGGGCTTTTCATCTCACAGCGCTGTGAACGAGGCTATGCGAAGAATTCTCTCCACCTATATGTTCGTATCGCGAAGGTTGACCACCGAACTTCTCGGCCAGATTGCCGAATCCAGTTTCGAAGCCCTCGAAATTTTCGCCACTCGCGGCCATTTCGACTACACCACCAGGCAGGAAATCCAGTCCATCGCCGGCGCCCTCTCTCAGCATGGTTTGGCGCTGGCTTCTCTCCATGCACCCACGAGCCGCGACCTCAGCGCGACTCGCGAAGGCGGCACGCCGCTCTCGATCACCGAAGTCGAACGCGTCCGCCGCATCGAAGCCATGGACGAATTGAAGCGCGTGATCGACGTCGCCGAAGACCTCCCCTATTCCCGCCTGATTCTCCACATGGGGGGCCCGCGCGAAACGGCGGACCCGCGCAAGCGAGACGCCGCCTTCAGCTCGCTCGAACATCTTGTTCTGCACGCTCATCATCGCGGAGTAACCATCGCCGTGGAAAACACCACCAGCGAAATGGGCGATCCCGCGTATCTCCGCGCCTTCGTCGATGAAACACGCTTGACCGGCTTGCGCTTCAACTTCGATATTGGTCATGCCCACCTCGCCGATGGCCCCGAAGCCGAACGCATAGAAAAAGCATTTGCTCCCTTGCGCGAACTGGCCGTCTCCGCCCATATCCACGACAATCACGGCGATAAAGACGAGCACTTGCCGCCCTATGACGGCTCTATCGACTGGGAATCCGCCGTCAAAATCCTGAAGACCGCCGCCGAACCGGACCTCGCCCTCACCCTCGAACTAAAGGAAAAAGCCGGCCACGATGCCCCTTCCACTGCCGAACAACTGGCCGCTGCCAGCGAATCGCTGGACCGCTTTGAGCGCGAGTGGACTTAGCCGCTCCGAATTTGACCGCGCCCTCTTGATGGGTTCTATGTGGAATTCTATCGAAATCCCCCCGACATTGTTTCGCAGACAACCGGGGAAGACGGGTGGGAGGCTCTTCGCGGTGGAAGCTCCTGCGGGATCCACACCTCTGGATCTGGTTCCTTGAAAGCCCCGAACGTCTTGGCTCCTCTCGCTGCGGGCTGAAACCGCTCTCTCTGGTAAACTGTTGGTTTGAATTTCTGTCTTGAAACCGAACTATGACCATCATCACGATCGACCAGGCAGGCAAGTACGACGGGCAGGAAGTCACGATTCGCGGTTGGCTCTACAACCTGCGCGAATCCGGCAAGTTGATGTTCCCCATTTTCCGCGACGGCACCGGCATCATCCAGGGTGTCTGTGCTCTCAAGGAGAATCCCGAAGCCTTCGAAGCTTTGAAAGGCCTGACGCAGGAATCGAGCGTCATCGTCACCGGCAAAATCCGCGCCGAACAGCGCGCCCCCGGCGGCTTCGAAATGGGCGTCGGCAAAATCCAAATCGTCCAGAAAGTTCCTGAAAGCACGCCCTTTCCGATCCAGCTCAAAGAGCACGGCGTTGACTTTCTTCTCGATCAGCGCCATCTCTGGATTCGCACGCCGCGCCAGACCGCCATTCTCCGCATTCGCGCCGAAGCCATCCGCGCCGCGCGCGAATTCATGGATAGCCAGGCCTACACCATTGCCGACGCCCCGATGTTCACGCCTGCCGCCTGCGAAGGCACTTCCACGCTTTTCGAAGTCAATTATATCGACGACCAAAAAGCCTACCTGACCCAGAGCGGCCAGCTCTATGCCGAAGCCATCGCCATGGCCCTGGGCAAGGTCTATACCTTCGGGCCCACCTTCCGCGCCGAAAAATCCAAAACGCGCCGCCACCTCACCGAATTCTGGATGCTTGAGCCCGAAGCTGCTTACGTGGAGTTCGACGAAATCATGACGCTCGGCGAAGGCCTCGTCAGCGCTATCGTGCAAGGGGTCGTCAAAAACAAATCGCGCGAACTTGAAACCCTCAAGCGCGACGTGAGCAAACTCGAAAACATCAAGCCGCCGTTCCCGCGCATCTCCTACGAAGACGCCGTCGCGGTCTTGAACAAAAGCGGCAACCCGGCAAAATTCGGCGACGACTTCGGCGGCGACGAAGAAACGCTCATCTCGAAGGAATTCGACCGTCCCGTCCTGATTCACCGCTACCCGGCGGAGATCAAGGCTTTTTACATGCAGCCCGATCCGCAACGCCCCGACCTCGCTCTCGCCTTCGACATGATTGCCCCCGAAGGCTACGGCGAAATCATCGGCGGCAGCCAGCGTATCCATGACTACGATTTGCTTTTGAAGCGTCTGCACGAGCACAAACTGCCTCAAGAATCGTTCGAGTGGTATCTCGACCTCCGCCGCTACGGCAGCGTCCCCCACTCCGGCTTCGGTCTCGGCCTCGAGCGCACCGTCGCCTGGATTTGCGGCACCGAGCACATCCGCGAAGTCATCCCCTTTCCCCGGATGATTTACCGCGTGTATCCTTAGTGCGGGGTAGTTCGCAGTACCTGCTGTACTTGCATTTCTAATTTGTGGTGGAAGATTGGGGCGCGCTTCGCGTCTTGCCATCCGTGCGGAGTTCTCTGCGCGTTTTCGGAAGGTGCGAGTCGTCGCTTCACGGAGAAGTCTCATGCCTCAAAAGGTTCGCATCATCGGCGTTCCCATGGACCTCGGCCAAAGCCGCCGCGGCGTCGACATGGGTCCTTCCGCCCTTCGCGGCGCGGGCCTGCAAGCGCGCATCAAGCAGCTCGGCCACACCGTCGAAGACATCGGCAATCTCGAAGTCAAACAACCCGAAGAAATGCAAATCGGCGAAAAACGAGCCAAATATCTCCAGGAAATCACCGAGACCTGCAAGGATCTCGCCACCACCGTCGAGAAATCGCTCGGCGAAGGTTTCCTCCCGCTCGTCCTCGGCGGCGACCATTCGATCGCCGCTGGCGTCGCCGCCGGCGTTGCCTCGCATTTCCGCAAAGAAAAAAAACAAATCGGCTACCTGTGGCTTGATGCCCACGGAGACATGAATACGCCCGACTCTTCGCCTTCAGGCAACGTCCACGGCATGCCGCTCGCCGCCATCATGGGTTACGGCGCGCCCGAACTTGTGGATCTCATGGGCTTCAAGCCCAAGGCTGAGCCCGGCAACATCGTCATCGTCGGCGCACGCGACCTCGACGCCCAGGAAAGGAAAATCGTAAAAAAATCCGGCATCCACGTCTTCACCATGCGGGACATTGACGAGCGCGGCATGCGCGAAGTCATGTCCGACGCCCTCAAATACGCCCTGGACGACACGGCAGGCATCGCCGTAAGCCTGGATATGGATTTCGTCGACCCCAGCGACGCTCCCGGCGTGGGCACGCCCGTCCGCGGAGGCGTCACCTACCGCGAAGCTCATCTCGCCATGGAAATGATCGCCGACTCCGAAGCCATGGCCTCCCTCGAAGTCGTCGAAATCAATCCCATCATCGACGAGCACAACCGCACCGCGCTTCTCGGCGTAGAATTAGTCCTCTCCGCCCTTGGCAAAAAAATCCTGTAGCCAGTTTTTTAACCGTGGAGCCGCTTGAGTACCTAACCGCCTCGCGTCCAAAGCTTTCGGAAGAACGACCGCATGCGATCGACCACCGATCCCTCGGCGGGTGCCGCCTTCTTTGCCGGAGCGCTTGCCACCGGCGGCTTTGGCGCCGCCGTGGTTGCGGCACTTGTCGCCGCGGGCTCCCCTTCTACCCGCCCCTGAAACACCAGTGCTGGCCGCACCCGCACGCGACGCACGATCGTCATCAACCGCATGTCCGGTTCCGGCTGCACCTTGGCCTTTGCATCAAACTCGAGCGGCGGCATAATAACCGTATAAATCGGCTCTTCCTTGGCCTCCGGTTTTTCGGAGCCCGCCGTATCGTTCGAATTCGCAGCGGCTTCGCTGCCCCCGGCCGGCGCTGCCGGAATCTTCGCGATCTGCAATTCGCACTTGCATTGACCCGCCCCGGTGCGCATCTCCTCGATTTGCCCGTTCGCGAGCATCACGTCGACACCCTGCGGCACGATCACGCTCCGCCCGCTCAGCTGTTGCTCCACGCGCAGCGCTCCACGATAGGTGTGAATGCACATCATTCCCGGGCTTGCAAATCCCACGAGCACGTCCCGCGGATCATCGCCAATCGCCATTGTCTGCGCTTGAATTTCCGCCGTATACACCGTGAGCGCCGGCTCCCGGTCCACGCGCGCGTGTATCGCTCCGCTCTCCAGCGCCAAGGTCAGCGCTCCGGCCGATTTCAGCACGGAGAAATGCGCCGGCCCGCAAATGGAAATCTGTCCGCCCTCCTGGAGACTAATCCGCGCCTGCCCGGACTTCACTTGCACGTCGCTCCCGCTCCGCAAAATCGTCTTCGTCTGCCCGTCCACCACTTCGACGCTCATCGGCCCCGTCACGCGAATGTCTTGCCCTTCAATCAAGCCCACGGCATCGCCCGCCGGCTGGTCCGGAGCCGCTGCAGCAACCAAAAGCCCCGCGCAAACCATGCCGCACACCGCGGCCGAAAGCCGGGCGCGCCGCGCCAATCGAGGCAGATAGGTTTTTAGCTTCATTCTTACTTCGTCTCCGGCAAGCCGGGCAAGAAACTCTCGCCTATACTATACGTCACGCCGCCTTCCGAGCAGGCGCGCCCTGAAACCATGACCGACCCCGACGCAACCCGCGCCGCATCCGCCGATCCCGCGCAAAAAACGCCCACCGAGTCCATCAGCGCTCACTACGACACGAGTCTCCCCAACCTGCCATGGTCCCGCCGCATCCAGATCCCCTTTATCGCCGCCGCCGTCTACAGCGTGATACGCGTTCTCGGCCCCACGTTGCGTTTCGAAGTCCTCGGCTGGCAAAACGCCGAGCGCGTCCACGCTTCCGGCAAGCGCTGCATCTGGGCCTTCTGGCACCGCGTCATCATTCCGATTGTTTGGTGGCATCGCCATCATGGCGTCGTGGTGATGAACACCACGGCTTTCGACGGTCAGTGGACTCGCAAAGTTATCGAATGGCTCGGTTTTGGCACGGCCCAGGGAAGTTCCTCACGCGGCGGCCTCCGCGGCCTGGCGGTGATGGCTCGCCGGCTCGAAGAAGGCGTCGATTGCGCCTTCACGATCGACGGACCTCGCGGCCCCCGCTATGTCGCCAAGCCCGGCCCCGTCATGCTCGCCAGAAAAACCGGCTGCCCCGTCCTCGTCTTCCACATCGGCGTTAGCCGCGGCAAAACCTTCGAAAAAACCTGGGATCACTTCCTTCTGCCCGCCCCCTTCGCCCGTGCCGTGATCCTGTTCGCTCCGCCCATCTACGTCCCGCACGATGCCAGCGCCGCCGTCCTCGAATCCAAACACGCCGAAATGCAACACGAACTAGAACGCGTCCGCGACATTGCCGAATCCTGGTTTTCCCTGAGTGCATCAGACCGTCAAAAGCTTCGGGCCGAATTTTCAATCTGAAGATCTGCCTGTAGGGGAAGGACTTGCCCGTCTTGGCTTTCCTCTAGCTGGAAAGCCCAAACGCCGTTCGCGGATTGCGCGTTAAAACTATCGCCTATCGCACAGCAAATCGGATCTTTACACCCTGGGGTCCCTGCTTCGTTTCCTCTTCCGCTGCCATTCCTCAATTCCCATTCCCAGCCCGTTCCCCCAATTTGACCGGCACATCAATCTTCTTCCCGCCTCGATAAACGCTAACGCTCACCGTATCCCCAGGCCGCTTCCTGTTCAAAACCAAATTCATGTCCGATTGACTCGCAATTTTCTCCCCGTCAATCGCCACGATCACATCCCCGCCGATGATAATGCGCTGCATCCCTGCCATTGCCGCGCGGTCTCCGCCGTGCAGCCCAGCCGCTGCCGCCGGTCCGCCTTTCGTTACTTCTTCGATCAGCAATCCTTCTTGCACCGGAAGATCGAGGGCTTCCGCGAGCCACCCTCCCACGGATAGAGTCTGCGCCCCAAGAAACGCCTGCCGCACGCGGCCTTCCGTCATCAAATCATGCGCAATCCTTTTCGCCGTGTTCACTGGAATCGCAAACCCGATCCCCGCCGTCGTGCCGCTCGGCGTATAAATCGCCGAATTGATTCCGATCACTTCGCCGTGCGAATTGATCAACGGCCCGCCCGAATTTCCCCGATTGATCGCCGCATCCGTTTGTATTGCCTCGTCGATAAACGTCGACTGGCTTGTTTGCACGGTCCGCCCCAAAGCGCTCACCACTCCCGTCGTCAGCGTGCTTTGAAACCCAAACGGATTTCCGATCGCCAAAACTTTCTGCCCCACCTGCAGTTTCGACGAATCCCCCAGCGGCAGCGCCACCAGTGTCTTGCCCTTGGGCTCAATCTTTATCATCGCCACATCATTGCGCTGGTCCGCTCCAATGAATTTTGCGCTATAACGCGTCCGGTCTCCCAGCACCACCTCAATCGACTGCGCCTCCTGCACCACGTGGAAGTTCGTCAAAATGTACCCGCGCGAATCAATCACGAATCCGGATCCCGCCCCTTCCACGGGCACTGGATCCATAAAAAAGTCATATTCCGTGGCCTTGGTAAGAATATTCGCGACCGCCGCCGAGGCCTGCCGGTAAACCCGCACGTTGATCGACTCATCGTCCGTCAGCGCCGCATCCCGCGCCGCAACCTGAGTTGCCTGAACAACTTCACTCCCACCAGCCGCCATCGGCAAAGCCTCCACCTTCCTCGGCTGTCGTTGCCCCCAACGTCCTCCCGCCCAATACGCTCCGGCAATAATCACCGCCGCCACAATCGCCAACCGCACCAGATTCGACCCTTTTCCCGCACTCATTTTCGTAATCCTTCCTCGACCCCGCCTACTCCCAAAGATACCACACCGAATTTCCCGCAAAGGGCGCAGGAAAATCTCCCACGAAATCTGTAGGGGGGAGCTTGCCCCCGCCCCCTCTTCACTCTCTTCAGACGTTTTCCCACGCCGTTCTCATCGCGACTCCGTGTTTTTCCGCCTTCCTTTCCTTACCTGTTCGCTTCACTACTTCCTTCCCGCCGCAACCTCCCCGCCAACTTCTCCACCTGCCTACGCGTTTCTTCCAGCGACCCCGAACAGTCCATTTTTTCTGTCGCGAACTTCAGCTTCTCCTCCGCCGGCATCTGCGCCGCAATCCGCCGCCGCGCCTCCACCTCACTCAACCCTCGCGCCATCAACCTCTCCATCTGCTGTTCCGGCCTGCACCATGCCACTACCAACCCATCCAAATTTTGCTGATATCCCGCCTCCACCAGCAAAGCCGCCTCGACAAACGCCGCGTCCCTCACGCCACTCTTCTCCCACTCCAGGAACAGGCGCACCATCTCCTCTTCCACTCGAGGATGCACAATCGTATTCAACCGCTCCAGTTTCTCTCTGTCCCTAAACACCAAAGCTCCAAGCTCTCGTCGATCGATCCGCCCATCCGCGCCCACAACGCCCGCCCCAAATTCCGTCACGATCTCACGGAAGGCCCGTTTCCCCGGTTCCATCACTTCATGCCCCAGCGCATCCGCATCCATCACGCGAAATCCCAACTCGCGCAACATCCTCGCCACAGCGCTCTTCCCACTGGCAATGCCTCCGGTAATTCCAAGCCGCTTCATCCCCGGCGGCTACCGCCCCCCCGAACCCGATGAAGGCCCGCCCGCCGAAATCGTCCGCGGTATCGCCTTTGCCCGCCGCATCCGCGCTGCCTTCACGGTATTGCTCATCAACATCGTAATGGTCATCGGCCCCACTCCTCCGGGCACCGGCGTCATCGCCCCTGCCACATTCACCGCATCCGGATGCACATCTCCCGCCAAGGCGTTCCCCTTGGACCTAAACTTCTCCAAGCGGGAAGGGAAGTTCCTAAACAGTCTTTCCGCCTCGGCGGCCTCCGTCAACCGATTCGTCCCCACATCAATCACCGCCGCCCCCGGCCGAATCCAATCCGCCTCGACAAACCCCGCTCTCCCCATCGCCGCCACCACAATGTCCGCCCCGCGCACCACGTCCGCCAAATTCTTCGTCTTCGAATGGCAAATCGTCACCGTAGCGTTGGCGTGCATCAAAAGCAGGGCCATCGGTTTCCCCACAATATCGCTGCGTCCCAGCACCACCGCGTTCGCGCCCTCAATCCGAATCTCATTCCTCCGTAAAATCTCCATGCACCCCGCGGGAGTGCAAGCCACGAGCCCCGGCCGCCCGCTAACCAACCTCCCCAGATTTACGGGATGAAACCCGTCCACATCCTTCGCCGGATCCACCGCTTCCAAAACCCTCTTCGTATCCACCTGCGCCGGCAACGGCAGCTGAATCAAAATCCCATCCGTATCATTGTCCCGGTTCAAATCCTCGACGATCGCCAGCATCTCCGCTGTCGTCGCGCTAGCCAACGGCGTAATCAACCCGCTCGCCATCCCCAGCTGGTCGCAAGCCGCAATCTTGCTCTTCACATAAAGCTGTGAAGCCGGATCGCTCCCCACCAACACCGCCGCCAGCCCCGGCCGTATCCCCGCCGAGGAAAGTATCGCCACCTCATCCTTCAACTCCCCAAACATCGCATCCCGTATCTTCGCCCCATCCAGTATTCTCGCCGTCATCCCATCCTCGTCTCGAGAGGCCGGGCTTTCGCCGGGCTCTTGTAGAACTTTGCCATCCAGAACCGTCGCTGCACTCCGCGTTATCCTCCGAGTGCAACAAATTGTCCCCCACTTCGCGTCATCTGTCACTCGACCCAGTGCCATGCACCCAATAGCTCCGGGATTGCCCCGCTATTCACGGTTTGGACGGATTCCTCCTGCTTGTGGATGCGAATCAAACCAAGAATCACGTCAAGGCCGTCCTGATCCTTTTCTTTCTCTTTCTCCATTCTTTATCTTTTTCTCCTCTCCGCCGCCCCGCCGTATAATCTCCTGCATGTCCGCCCCCGCACCGTCCCCGAAACGTTCTCCCCACCTCCGCATCCACTCCATCAATATTTACGTCCGCAACCAAGACCGCAGCCTCCGCTTCTACGTCGACCTACTCGGCTTCCACCTCGCCTACGACGCCAAGCTCCAATCCGGCGAACGCCTCGTCGCCGTCGCCCCTCCCGACGGCCAAGCCGTCCTCTCCCTCATCGCCCCCAAACCCGACTCTCTTGATTTCAAACTCATCGGCCGCTCCACCCGCCTAACCCTGATCACCGAGGACGTCCTAGCCAAATACCAGGAATGGTCCCGCCGCGGCGTCCGCTTCCAACACACCCCTCGCCTCCGCCGCATAAAATTCGATCCCGAAACGCGACAAGTCCGCAACGCCAGTGAATCCCCTCTGCTCGGCGAAGAAACTCCCATCTGGGGCGGCGTCTCCACGCGCTTCCGCGACCCCGACGGCAACACTTTCTCGCTCGTCAGCTTCGACGAAATCACCCACGCCCTCGAGGCCCAGCGCCGTGCCACCGCTGCCAAACTCGAACTGGATCGACGCGCCGCGCAGGAACTGGAAATCGCCAACGAAGTCCAGTGCCGTTTCTTTCCACAAGTGCGTCCCCCGATCCGCGCGCTCGACTATTCCGGTCACTGTTATCCCGCGCGCGCCGTAGGCGGTGATTACTACGACTTCCTCGACCTCGGTCCCGACCGTTTCGGCCTGGTCATCGGCGACGTTTCTGGCAAAGGCATCGCCGCTGCCCTGCTCATGGCCAATCTACAAGCCAATCTCCGCAGCCAGTGCGCCATCTCCCTCGATCAGCCCCAGCGTCTCCTCTGCGCCGTCAACCAACTCTTCTCCGAAAACACTCCCGACGGCGCCTTCGCCACCCTTTTCCTGGCCGACTACCATGTCCCGACCGGCCGCCTCCGCTACATCAACTGCGGCCACCCGCCCGCGCTCATCCTCCGCTCGGACGATTCGATCGACCGCCTTCACGCCACCGCCACCGTCCTCGGCATCTTCAAAAAGTGGGACTGCGAACTAGGCGAACGCACCATCCACGCCGGCGACACGCTCGTTCTCTATACCGACGGCATCACCGAATCCTTCAACGATTCCCGCGACGAATTCGGCGAAGCCCGCCTCATCGACTCCCTCCTCCGCCACCGCGCCCAACCTTCCCAATCTCTGCTCCAAAACATCGTCGCCGACGTCCGCCAATTCTCCCCTCACGAACAACACGACGACATCACCCTAATCATCGCCAAATCCGCTCCCGCGTCTTGATACTGAGTCAGTTTCCGGTCACCGCGTTAGAACGAGCCGCCCGCTCTATGCAGGGAGAACGGAGCAGGTTTATGGCGAACGGGTGAAGCAAGGTGCCGGGTCATAAGGAGGTCCTCATGACCGGGCTTCCTAAAAGAATGCCGGAAGAAATCCAGCGCCGTGACATCCGGGGCGCTCAATTGTGCTGTGACAGGCTCAGGATATTTCCGTCCGGATCTTTGAACCACGCCACTTTGCTGCCGCCCGGCGCCGTCCAAATCCCGCGTTCTTTGTCTTCTACGAACGGATACTTATCGAAGACCACGCCGCGCTTCACGAGCCAATCCACGATCGCTTCGATGTCGTCTACCTGCCAGCCCAGCACCGTGCTCCGCTGCGGCGTAAACGCCGGATCCTTCACGATCCGGATCATGCTTTTGCCCGCCTGCATCACCAGCGCAAACTGATCCAGGCTCACAAACTCGAATCCCAGATTGCCCTCGTAAAATGCGCGCGCCTTTTCGTAGTCCTTCGTGAGAAGGAATCCCGCCATCTTCATGGAAGCCAGCATCTTTTCTCTCCTGAACAGGACGTTGCGAGTTTTTAGTTGTCTCACATCCGGGACATACCATCAACGAGGCTGTAAACTGAAGAAGCCTTGAATGGCGTCGAACCATTCATCGCAAGGGAAAACGGCATGTCACTATTCGGGGACCTCGGAACGCGCAAGGAACTGGAAAACAAGGCCAAGGCCGAAGGCCGTCTGCCGCCGGGGCAATCGCTCACGCTCAAGTGGCCTGTGCTCCATTACGGCAGCGTTCCGCATTTCGATCCAGCCCGGTGGGACTTCCAGATTTCCGGTGAAGTCGAAGAAGCCAAGCGCCTCACGTGGAACGAGTTTCGCGCGCTGCCGCAAACGGAAACCTTGTCGGACTTCCACTGCGTCACGCGCTGGAGCCGCCTCGATAATCACTGGAAAGGTGTTCTCTTTACGGAGGTGATGAAGCTGATCAAGCCGAAGCCCGAAGCGCATTTCGCTTCCATCCTCGCCGAAGAAGGTTATACGGCAAATGTACCCCTTGAGGATCTGCTGAAGCCGAATGTGCTCTTTGCCTTCGAGCATGACGGCGAGCCGCTCACCGGTGAGCACGGCGGCCCCTTGCGCCTCATCGTCCCGCATCTCTACGCGTGGAAAAGCGTGAAATGGGTTCGCGGGTTTCAGCTTCTCGGCCACGACCGCCTCGGCTTCTGGGAACGCAACGGCTACCATGCCTACGGCGACCCATGGAAAGAGCAGCGCTATTCGGGCCATTGAGCGGGAGGATGTGAAGGAAGTCAATCGCGAAAGTATGGATACGGGATTGGCCGGGAGACGGGGGTTTGTTTTGGTGTTGAATTGACATGCATCACCCCCCTCTGGAATCATCCGAAGAACGTAATTCTGTATTTCGCAAGTAGCGAAGCCCGCCTGATCCGAGCCGCGGAGCGAAGTAACTTTTGTTGCGGCATTTTCGTAAGGTAGGGATGAGAGGACTTGGGACATGGCGGCCGGCATTCGCACCAGTGAATTACGAAAGGTCTATAACACGGCGCCGCCGCTTGCGGCTGGTCCGGGCGGAGCTTTTTCCTTTGCCGCAAAACGCAGCAAAGGAAAACAGCCCAAGCCGGAAGTTGTCGCTCTCGATGGCATCTCTCTCGATATCCATTCCGGCGAGATTTTCTGCCTCCTCGGACCCAACGGCGCCGGAAAGTCGACAACGGTCGGCGTGCTCACAACGCGCGTCAAGCCGACCGCAGGCCGGGCCTGGATCGGCGAACATGACGTGTGGAAAGAGCAGTCTGCCGTCAAACGGCTGATTGGCGTTGTCGCCCAGCGCCCCAATCTCGATTTTTCTTTGACGGCTCGCGAAATCCTCGTTTTCCACGGCGCCTATTTTGGCCTGGGCTCGCACGAGCGCAACACGCGCGCGGCATCGCTCCTCGAGCGATTCAAACTCACCGATCGCGCCGACCAGATCGTCCGCGGCTTTTCCGGCGGCATGATGCAGCGTCTCTCCATCGCGCGCGCCATGATGCACGATCCGCAAGTGCTGTTCCTCGATGAGCCGAGCGCCGGCCTCGATCCGCAGACGCGTTTGCTTCTCTGGGAAATCATTCGCGAGTACAACCGCAGCGGCAAGACTGTTTTGCTGACCACGCACAACATGGAAGAAGCCGACGCGCTTTGCCAGCGCCTTGCCATCGTCGACCACGGGAGAGTGATCGCGCTCGGCACGCCGCAGGAGTTGAAGGCTTCCGTTCCCGGCGGGTATCTCGTGCGCGTGCGCTTCGGCCAGCACTCGCCGGATTTGCTTGAACGCCTGAAAACACTGCCTGGGGTTCGCGAAGTCCGTTCCACGGAAAACAACAGCGCCGATCTTTACGCCGATCGCGGCGGTTCGCTCGTTTCCGATGTTGCGAATCTCTCGGTTGCGGCACACGCGGAACTGTGCGACGTGCACATCTCCGAGCCCAGCCTCGAAAACCTCTTCTTGCACCACACTGGCAGGAGCCTGCGCGAATGAACTACAAGGCTTTTATCGCCATGCTGGCTCGCGACGTGCGCGTAGCCCGCCGGAATATTGTGGCGCTGCTCTTCCAGACTTTTTTGCAGCCGCTGATGTTCGTGTTTATTTTCGGGCGCGTGATGGTTGGCAGTGGCTACATGCCGCCTTCCTATAAGAGCCTGCTGCTTCCCGGCATCATGGCGCTGAGCATGGTTGGCACGGGCATTTGGGCCGTCGCCATGCCGCTGATTGGCGAATTTCAATTCACACGGGAGATCGAAGACCGGTTGCTGGCGCCGATGGACATTTCCTGGGTGGCCATCGAAAAAGTTGTCGCCGGCACTCTGCAAGCGCTCGCTGCGGGTATCATGGTGATTCCAGCGGCGTGGCTGCTGCTCAGGCCGGGCGTGGATCTGAGTCTGCACCGCCCGATTCTTTTTGCCGTCGTGGCGTTACTGGTCGCACTGTTTTCCGCGTGCGGCGGTCTAGCGCTCGGATGCAGCGTCGAGCAAACGCACATCGGCTTGATGTTTTCCCTGGTGGTAGCGCCGATGATCTTTTTCGGCTGCACGTACTACCCGTGGAGCGCGCTCGCAAATTTCCCCATCATGCAAAAAGCAGTGCTCGTGAATCCGCTGGTTTACGCCAGCGAGGGTTTGCGCGCGACACTCGTTCCGCAATTCCCGCACCTTTCGCTGCTCGCCGTGTTCGTCGGTTTGCTGGGATTCAACGCGCTGCTGCTGACGGTCGGCCTGCGGCAATTCCACAAAAAAGCCGTCAGCTGACAGAGTCATAGGAAATCTAGCGCCAGCGAAAAAGTTTCAGCGCGAGAATAAAACAAAAAATAAGCCAAGCGCCCAGCACACCCATTTGCGGCGAAAGCTGAACGAGACCCGCGCCCTGCAGCATGTTCGCGCGCAACGCGTCGATCGCCGCGGTCAATGGGAGAGCTTTGATGATGGGCTGTACGACGTCCGGAAACCGCTGCGCCGAGAAGAATACACCGGAAGCGATCCACATCGGCAGCATCACGGCATTCATCAAGCCGGAAGCCGCTTCGATGGTTTTGGCGCGCGAGGCGAGCAGCAGTCCCATGGCGCTGAAGGTCAGCGAACCAAGAAGGCATACCAAAGCGAGGCTGAGCAGCGAGCCGCGCACCGGCACATGAAAAATCCACGCGCCGAATCCCAGCACGATGCCGACTTCCGCTACCAGCATCAAGATGCGCGAGAATACGTAGGAGAGCAAAAAGTATTGCTTGGGCATGGGAGTTGCGACCAGTCTCTTCAGCAGTTTTTTGCGCCGCATATCCACGACGGTGAAACCCATGCCCCAAATCGCGCTGCCCATCAGGTTCATTCCCAAGAGGCCGGGAATGAGGAAATCGATGTAGCGCGAGCCGGGTTCGCGCATAAGCACATCGCTGGACAGAACGGGATCGACGCGGCCTGCGGCTTGCTGCACGGCGCGATCCGCGAGCATGCGCGCCGTACGGCCTTCCGGGTTCGTATCGTCGTAGCGATACACGATCGCACCGTTCGCGCCCGGTACCGCGAGCAGCGCAATCTTGCCGGTGCGCAGGGCTTCTTCGGCGGATGGCCTGCTGAGTTGCTGCACCGACAGGAGTTTTTCGCGCTGCAGCGATTCGGTCAGTGCCGGCGTCACGGTCGCGATCTTCAGTACTTCCGCGGGACGATTGCGGAACGCGATTCCCAGACCGCCGGCGAGAAGGATGGGAAACGCGAAGATCCAGAACAGCGCTTCGGGTTCGCGGAGCGTTTCAAGAAAGCGAACGATGGTTAATTGCACGAGCGGATGTTCGGAGAAAGTCCTGCCGCGCGGGGTTTTGCGCTCCGCCGCCCGGGCTTGCACATCGGGAAAGGCTGTAGTCTCACTCATCGCGTAGGTGGCGTCCCGTCAAGGAGACGAACACATCCTCCAAAGTTGCGGAATGCGTGCTCAGTTCGGTGAGCGGAATATTCTGGCGCGTCAATTCCGCGAGCAGTGCGGGGACGGCGAGATGCAATTCGGTGACTTGCATTTCTACCGTGCCGTTTTCGGAGCGAACGCCGCGAACGCCCTGGATGCGGCGTAATGCGGCGATATCGAGCGCGTGCGCCTTGGCGCCGGCGGAAAAAGCGACCATATGTTCCGCGCAGGTGGAGGCGATCAGTTCGCGCGGGCTGCCAAGAGCGATCTGTTTGCCGTTATCCATGATGGCCACGCGTTCGCATAGGCGTTCGGCTTCGTCCATGTAATGCGTGGTGAGAAGTATCGTGCGCCCCGAGGATTTGAATTGCTCGATCAAATCCCAGAGCTGGCGGCGGGCTTGCGGGTCGAGTCCGGTGGTGGGCTCATCCAGGAAAAGAAAATCGGGATCGCCGACGAGCGCGCACGCCAGCGCGAGGCGCTGCTTTTGGCCGCCGGAAAGATTGCCCACGCGGGAGTTCTTCTTTTCTTCGAGCTGTACGAGTGCGATGGCTTCAGCCGCGCCCGGGCCCTGGCTGAAAAAGCTGCGGAACAGACGCAGCGTTTCGAAAACGGTGAGTTTCTCGGAGAGCTGCGTATCCTGCAGCTGAATGCCGAGGCGCTGGCGGAGCTGATCGGCGTCGGTGTTCCAGTGCAAGCCGAGCAGTTCAACTTCTCCGGAATCAGGAGCGGTGAGGCCTTCGCAGATTTCCACTGTGGTGGTTTTGCCGGCGCCATTGGGGCCAAGCAGGCCGAAGCATTCGCCGGCGCGAACCTCGAGGTCGAGGCCGTTGACAGCGACCACGTCTTGATAAGCCTTCTGAAGACCGGTGACGCGCAGAGCCGCCGGGGATATGGCCGCGGACATGAATCCAGTATCGCGTCAGGGAAGGGGAGATGCAACCTGCGATGCGCGGTCCGTGGGATTCGCGTGGCGCCGAGCGTACGCATTTGTCTAGAGACGCAGACTGCCGCACTCCGCCTTTGCGGGCGAGAGAGTGCCGCTCGAAAGGGGGGCACCAGCACAGCATGCGAAGCCTTCACGCGATGGAGCGCATGGTGTTAATCTCGCTGCCGCTCGGGAGAGGACAGCCACGTGATGAAAAATTCGTTCGGTTGGATGGGGTTGACGATGGCAGTTGCCGCTGCGGTTTCGATCGGCAGTTTGAGGGCGCAGCAGGGAGCGCCGCTTACGCAGGAACAGAAAGATCAGCGAGTACAGACGGAGAAAGAGCTTCAGTCAGTGGCCATCATCGAACGCAAAGTGATGGTGCCGATGCGGGATGGCGTGCGGCTGGCGACGGATATTTACCGGCCGAAGAATTCCGGGGGTCCGGTGCCGATTATCTGGGTGCGCACGCCCTACAACTTTAATTACTGGGATGTGCGCAACGGACTGCCAGCGGACATGCGGGCGGCGCTGATGGCGGTGAAGCGCGGGTATGCGTACGTGGTGCAAAACGAGCGAGGTCATTTTTTCTCGGAAGGAAATTACGACATTCTCGGTGCCCCGCGGACGGATGGAACGGACATGCTGGACTGGCTGAAATCGCAGTCGTGGACAAACGGCAAAGTGGGCACGACGGGATGCTCTTCGACGGCGGAATATCAGATGGGGATTGCGGCCCTTGGGCATCCGGCGTATGCGGCGATGAATATTCAGAGTTTCGGAGCCGGCGTGGGACGAGTGGGGCCGTATTACGAGCAGGGGAATTGGTACCGCGGCGGAGCGGTGCAGATGCTATTTATTACCTGGCTGGCTGGCGAGCAGAACCAGGTGCGCCCGATGTTTCCGGCGAATACCTCGCAGGAGGATTTGATTCGCGCTTCGAGACTGTTTGATTTGGCGCAGCAGGCGCCGCCGGTGGATTGGTCGAAGGCGCTGTGGCATTTGCCGGAGCAGGATATCTTGAAGGCGGTAGATGCGCCGCACGGGATTTATGCTGACGCGATGCCGGTGCCTACGGGCGGGCGGATGATCCAGCGCACACCCAATGATCCGGCTTGGTACAAGGGCGGGCTTTACCACGATGACATGCCGCTGAATCTTCCGGGGTTGTGGTTCATGACGTGGTACGACGTGTCGATGGGACCGAACCTCGAACTCTACAATCATGTGAGGAAAACGGCTACGGGCGGAATTGGCGATGAGCAGTGGGTCATTATCGCGCCCGTGGGGCACTGCGCGTACACGCGTGCGACGGAGGATACGGTGGTGGGCGAGCGGAGCATGGGCGATGCTCGGCTCGACTATCAGGAAATTACGTACAGTTTTTTCGACCGGTTTTTGAAGGGAGAAAAGAGCGCGAAGATCGATTCGATGCCGAAGGTGACGTACTTCACGATGGGGATAAACAAGTGGCAGACTTCGGAAACGTGGCCGCCAGCCGGCGCGCAAACGATGACGATGTATTTGTCGAGCGCGGGCCGCGCGAACTCCTTGACCGGGGATGGGACGCTTGTGACAACCGCCCCTGCGGCGGATAAACCTGATTCGTTTACTTACGATCCGATGAATCCGGTTCCTTCCTATGGAGGAAATGTGTGTTGCACGGGAACCGCAGTGCAAGCGGGAGCGTTTGACCAGCGAAAAATGGAAGCGCGCAATGACATTCTGGTGTACACGTCCGAAGCGTTTAGGGAAGGGACAGAGCTGAGCGGGCCGATTGTGCCGACCCTGTATGTTTCCTCGGACGCAAGGGACACGGACTTCACCGTGAAAGTGATCGACGTCTATCCGGATGGGCGGGCTTACAATCTGGACGAGTCCATACAGCGGCTGCGGTATCGCGATGGGTATGACAAGCCGCTGGCGTGGATGGAGGCGGGGAAGGTGTACAAGGTTACGCTGCAGCCGCTGAACACCAGTAATTATTTTGAGGCGGGGCATCAACTGCGGATTGAGATTTCGAGCAGCAATTTTCCACGCTTCGACCGGAACTTGAATACCGGCGGAAACAATTATGACGAGGAAAAGGGAGTCGTGGCGCATAACGCGGTGCATCATTCGAAGCAGTATCCGTCGCAGGTGGTCGTGACGGTGGTGAAGAAGTGAGGATGGGAGTGGAACGGTTCGGAGATCTATAGCCGGAGACCCGCTTTCCAACCGGGTAAGGGAGAACTCAGAGAAGAATGGGCCCACTCTCAAGAAAACGGGGTGGGTCACCTGCATGACCATTGAACATTTTGGTTTGTGTCTTCGTACGGAGTGGCAGGGGGCGGTGTGTCTCGGCGATGAGGGACTCCGCGCCGGGGAGGCGAATCATGGATGCATTTTTCCTCGATCTGAAATACGCGGTGCGGTCTTTGTGGCGCGCCAAGGGATTTGCGGCGACGGTGCTGCTGACTTTCGCGGTTTGCATTGCCGCGAATACGGCGCTCTTTGCGATTGTGAATTCGGTGGTATTGCAACCGTTGCCCGTTCCGGGAGCCAATTCCATCCTGCTCATGTCGAACGAGTATCCGAAGGCGGGAGTAGCGGGGCTGAACAGCAGCAGCTCGGGAGACTACTTCGATAGGCTAAAAGAGATCACGGCATTCGAAAGCCAGGCGGTGTTTCGCGAGCGCGATCAAACCGTGGAGCTGAATCGATTGCCGCAGCGGATTCACGCCATGGTGGTCACGCCGTCGTGGTTCACGCTTCTACGGGTAGAGCCAGCGCTGGGACGGCCGTTCCTTGAGGAGGAAGGAGAGGTTGGCCGCGAGCGAGAAGTGATCCTAAGCCACGGGCTGTGGGAGCAGTTGTACGCGGGGGACAAAGCGGCGATCGGACGCGACCTCCGAATCAGCGGACAGCCGTTCAAGATTGTGGGCGTGATGCCGGCGAATTTTGATTTTGTTGACCCGGACGTTCGGTTGTGGATGCCGATTGCCTTCACGGCGGAAGAAAAAACGCAGCACCATAGCAACAATTGGAATTACATCGGAAGACTGAAACCGGGCGCGACGCTCGAGCAGGCACAAGCGCAGGTGGATGCGTTGAACAATGAGAATCTCGAGAGATTTCCGCAATTCAAAGAAATTCTGATTAATGCAGGATTCCACACGGTGGTCAAGCCGCTCGCGGATCTTCTGACAGAGGGTGTAAAGAAGACGTTATACCTGCTATGGGGCGGGGCGGTCCTGGTGCTTCTGATTGGCGGGCTAAACATCGCAAACCTGGCGCTGACGCGGCTATCACTGCGTCGCAAGGAGATGGCGACGCGGATTGCATTGGGCGCGGGACGTCTCGAGCTGATGCGGCAGCTGATTCTGGAAAATGTGGGATTGGCTTTGCTAGGAGGGGTGGGCGGAATTGTACTTGGCGCTGGGCTGTTGCGTGTGCTGAGCGTGACAGGACTTGAACATATGCCGCGCGCGGGCGAGGTTCAGATGGATGCCACCGTCATTCTTGTTTCGCTGGGACTTTCCGTGGCGGCAGGATTGTTTGTGGGGCTGTTTCCGCTGGCGAGCGCTTCAAAGATCGGGATCAACGATGCGCTGCATGAGGATAGCCGAACGGGGACAACAGGAAAGAAAACCAGAAGCGTGCGTCAACTTTTGGTGGCGGCGCAAATTGGATTTGCGTTCGCGCTGCTGATGGGCGCGGCGCTGTTTCTAACGAGTTTTCGGAGACTGTTGCAGGTGGACCCGGGATTCCGACCTGAAGGGATCGTGACGGCGTCGGTAAGTTTACCGCGGTCGAAGTACGCGAAATGGGAAGACTGGCGAGGGTTTATGAACCGCGCGCTGCCCGCGGTTCGCGCGATCCCGGGAGTTACCCTGGCAGGAGCAACGAACGCGATTCCGCTCAGCGGGACTCACGACGACCAGGTGGTTCTGGCGGAAGGCTACCAGATGAAGCCGGGGGAATCTATCCTTTCGCCTTTGTCCATGAATGTGACGCCAGGCTACTTCGAGGCAATGGGTATTTCGATGAGAAAGGGACGCAGCTTTGACGAACGTGACAACGAGACGGCTCCCCGGGTTGTGATTGTGGACGAGCAGCTGGCGCAGCATTTCTGGCCAAACAGCGATCCCGTGGGACGGCGGATGTACTTCCCCGGAAACCCGCAAGACCTTCTGAAGGTTGACGAGCATACGACTTGGCTGATGGTGATCGGCGTTGTACGCAATCTGCGGTACGAGCATCTGGAAGAAAAAGGCGGCGGCGCCGGAGCGTTCTATGAACCTCTTGCGCAGGCTCCAGATAATACCTTCACATTTGCCTTGAAGGCTGGGGCGAATGCCGATTCAGCGGTGCGAGCGCTACGCGAAGAAATCTCTCGGTTGGACCCGGACCTGGCCGTATTCGATGTGCATTTGATGACCGAGCGGGTAGACCTGTCGCTGGCTTCGCGAAAGACTTCGATGCTGCTGGCGAATGCGTTTGGCGGTGTGGCTCTGTTTTTGGCAACGCTGGGGATTTATGGCGTGCTGGCCTATCTGGTGGCGCAACGCACCCGTGAAATTGGGATTCGCGTGGCGCTGGGCAGCACGCGCGCAGGGATTCTGAAGCTGGTTCTGCGGGAAGGGTTCGAGATCGTTCTGATCGGTTTGCTTCTGGGAATAGTCGGCGCTGCTTCACTCGGAAAAATTGTGGCCACCGAAATATACGGTGTGCGGCCGCTCGACACGCTGGCGCTCGCAAGTGTCACGGCGCTGCTCGGGGTCGTGGCCCTGGCTGCGTGCGTTGCGCCTGCGCGCCGCGCCCTGGGCGTCGACCCGATCGTTGCCTTGAGAAGCGAATGACCTTCTGCAGCTCGCCGAGCTTTTCTCAGGACGGCCTTTTCTGAGCGTATGGGGAGACGCATCTTCCGCCGTATCAGGCGATGCCGAGGACCGTGTTGAGGAAGCTCACGACGTACTTCCAGATGAGATAGTAGGCAGTCAGTCCGACTAGAGCGAGGATAGGGAAAATGTGGGTTGCAAAGCCGGGAATCCGGAAATCGAGGGCAAGCGTCAGCAAGATGCCGAGCGGGCCGAGGAGAAACGGCAGCAAAACGCCGTGGAAACCAATCGGAAAATGAGTGCGCGAGTGCGACGCGATGAAAAGCATGTTCCAGAGGCCCCACAGAGGGGGGACGACGGCCATCGGGAAAATCATCACTCGCTCGATCGGTATGGAAAAGCCGTAGGCATAACGCGCGATGCAAAACGCCGCTAGGGCGATCACAAGAACAATCGTGGGGACGACGATGCCCGCCATGTATGCGCGCAGATATTTATGCTGGTTCATAAAGCCTCCTGCTTCACAAGTGATAGAACAAAGCCGGGAGAATCCCGGGGAAAAAGAGAAGAGCGGCGCCAGCGAGCGCGGCGAGCGCCCAATCGAACCAGGGAATGCTGATGGACTGGCGACCGAGTCTTTCGTGCATTTGCGGCCAGAGGTCGCGGCCGAGCTCCGTGCCTTTGACGGGGGCGATGGCTTGCTTGAGAAGTTCCTTCATTTCTTTATTGATTTCGTCGTTGTTCATTTCAGGCCGACCTCGACTCCAAGAGAATTGAGCTTCTTTCGCAACATCCGAACGGCGCGGAAGACCCTGATTTTCACAAGCGCCTCGGAGATCCCCGCAGCCTTGGCGATGTCGGCGTAACTTTCTTCCTCGACCAGAGCCAGAGTGGCCACGAGACGGTATTTCGCTGGTAGCTGGTGAAAAGCGTTTCTAATTTGATCACGAACTTCCCGGCGGACCGCAGGATCCGCGCCTGCCGCGCAAGAAAGGTCCTCGGGGAGCGGGAGTTCGTGGCGCGCGCGCCTTAGATGATCCAAGGCCGCGTTGGTGCCGATGCGGCGCGCCCAGGCTCGGAAATTGCCGTCCGCTCTGAATCGGGCCCGATATTTGTAGATCCGCCAGAATGTTTCCACGGTCAGGTCCTCAGCGATGCCGGTATCGCGGACGATAGGGACAATCCACGCGTAAACTTCCCTCTGATGCTGCCGGAACAGCACCTCGAAGGCTTCGAGGTCGCCCGTCGCAAACCGTTCCAGCAGTTCCATCGTTGGTCTCTATATCCAATTACTGGTTACGGGCAGCCGAGGTTACAAAATGTTTTCGGACCCCATGCCGAAATTATGGATTAGGCCCGGAAACCCCGGTATTTTGGGGGAGTTCACTGACAACCTTGCCGGTGGCGTCGAGGAACTGAAGTTTGGGAGAACCGTCTGGTGCTACGCGAAGGACGAGGCGATCGCGTCCCTCGGAGTCTTTTAGCTGAAGTACGGAGCCGCCGTCGCGGGCGCGGCCGAGAATGACTCGCGGGTGATCTCCTGGGTGAGTTTCGAGGAATTTTTTGATTTCGGCTTCGCGTTGATCCGCCGGGAGTCTTGAAATTTGCTTGAGGGCTTCGAGCGCGTCCGTGATGGGATAGTCGCCACGGTCATCCATCCTGAGGAGCGAATATTTCTTGTCGCCGTCTCGGCCTGCGTCTATGGTGAAGATCTGATCCTGCATGTATTGATCGAAGCTCAGGTGGCCCTCGCTGCCCGTGACTTTGCCCGTCTGGTTTTTGGTGATGCCGTAGCTGAGGCCGCCGTCTTCGGTGCCATCCTCGTCGAAGAAAAGCAAACCAGCGGATTTTCTGCCGTTGGGATGAGGAACTTCTTTGTTTTTTATATAGATGCCGGGAGAGTTGGCGGTGTTCGTCAGGACCAGGCGAATCGTGCCATCGGGCTCGACGACGTTGATGCGGTGAACGTTGATTTCATCGAAAGTTTGTTTCGGTTCGACCCTGGCAAAACCACTCAGGATAGCCAACAGAAACGCAAGCGTGAGAAGGCCGGAGTATGCGGCAAGGAAACGCTGGCTCGAGAAAAATTTCGTCATGAATCGCTCTCCCAGGTAGACGCGCGTAACGCGGCACGACGCCCGGAATGATATGACAATTTCAAGAGGAAACCGGACAAGAAATGAAGAGTGGCGGCCCGCAAGTTTGGTGGCAATTACGGAAGCGATAAACCGGGAACCTGAATCATTAGAGCGGCGGCATCCCAATTTTGCCAGCCCTCGATGATTTGACCGTCCTTGATACGCACGATGGAGATGCCGGTGACACGCATCGGCGTGCGCGTGGAGATGTGGACAGCGGTACAAGACCAGTGAACGCAGACCAGGTCGCCATCCGCGAGGGACACGATTGGTTTGAAGGAGAAATCCGCGAATTGCGCGCGCATGATGTCGTAGAAGTGAGTGAACTCCGCGGGGCCGCGAAAGTGATTTTCGCCATCGTGGAGAACACCCGTTTTGGCAAATAGCTCCTTGATGGATTCGCGGCGGCCCTGCGTCCAGACCTCATCGAAAAAGCGAAGCAACAGATCTCTGTTTGATTCCGGGGTGGATGGAGGGGGCCCGGCAGACATGGAGTACCTCCCGGGGGACGAGAAGCGCAACTATATAGGATTTTGGGGAGGAGCGGGCAGTGATTCGGGGCGGAGAGAGAGGAGCTTGCATGGATCGGGAGAAGCGGCGCGGAAAAAAGAGGAGTACGACGGAAGAAGAAAGAGGGGCGGCACGCCGTGCCCCTCGATCCCGTTTGGCGCCTAGCCAAAAGAAAGTGCGGGGCCAGCCCCGCTCCGGCTAGGGTTAGTAGATGTCGTATTGCTCCCAGTGGAGGGTGGCGTCGGATTGGATGATGATGTGTTTGTGTGAGGTTTGCTCTAGCTCGTCCATTAGCATGGACTCGCGGGTCTTCAGAGCTTTCGCAATCTCCGGATGAACACGGAGAGTCAGATTCGGGCCTTCGTGTTCGGCGGTGGCCATTTTGCGTGCTTCGGATTGGATTTCGTAGCAGAGCGTGGGAATGGATTTGACCATTCCAGAACCCGTGCAATAGGGGCAGGGTTGGCAGAGAACGCGCTCGAGGGCTTGTTTGGTGCGTTTGCGCGTAATGCAGACGAGGCCGAACTCGTTAAAGGAGAGCGCTTTCGATGGGGCTTTGTCCTGCTCCAGAGCCATTTGCAGGGCGCTCAACACCTTTTCGCGATTGCGGCGCTCTTCCATGTCGATAAAGTCGACCACGATGATGCCTCCGAGATCGCGAAGGCGGATTTGGCGGACGATTTCCTTTACGGCTTCGATGTTGGTCTTGACGATGGTGTCTTCGAGGCGCGTGGAGCCTTTGCCAACGAATTTGCCTGTGTTGACGTCGATGGCGACGAGGGCTTCGGTGTGGTTGATGACGATGTAGCCGCCGGATTTTAGCCAGACTTTGGCGCGCAGGGCTTTGTCGAGTTCGTGTTGAATGCCGAACTCTTCGAAGATCGGGGTTTCCTTGGTGTAGAGCTTGACCTTGTTGACCAGTTTCGGCTGGAAGCGGCTGACGAATTCGACGATTTTCCCGTATTCCTCTTCGTTGTCGATCCAGATGCCGGTGAAATCGTCGCTGACGTAATCACGGAGGATGCGTTCGACCAGGTTTAGATCACGATGGAGTAACGCGGGAGATTTTCGCTGCTCGCTGCGTTCCTTGATTTCGTTCCAGCTCTTGCCGAGGAATTCGATGTCGGTGCGGATTTCGTCATCGGTGGCGCCGCCGGCGGCGGTTCGAACGATAAAGCCGCCAGGGTAGCTGTTGCCGGCTTCGCTAACGAGGCGGCGAAGACGGGAGCGATTTTCGGCGGAGATGATTTTGCGCGAGACGCCCGTGTGATGGACCGTCGGCATATAGACGAGGAAGCGGCCGGGCAGCGCGACGTGGCTCGTGATGCGGGCGCCCTTTTTGCCGAGAGGTTCCTTGGCGATCTGGACGACGACGTCCTGGCCGGCTTTCAGCATTTCGCTGATGAGCTGGGGACGGCGCGGCGGACCGGAATGGCGGTGACCACGATCATGGCGTGGACCTCCGGGACCGCTGGGACGGCGTTCGAATCGGGGGCCGGAAGGACGGCTTCCACGATCACCGCCGCGATCTGGCCCGCGGTCGGGACGGCCGCCGCGGCTGTCTGGACGGCCACCGCGACCGCGATCGCGTCCCCCACGCTGTGGGCGCTGGAAACGCGCGCGAGGGTTTCCGCCGCCGATGCGTGCGGAATCACGCGGGAAATCTTCGCGAGGAGCTGAAGCGCCACCGATGCGCGGGGCGCGGGTTTCGCCGGGGAGCAGGATCACGTCATCTTCGACGACGGCCGGTCCTGCGGCGATTTCTCCTGTATGCGCTTCGATCACTTCTGCTTCGGCGTGATCGCGTTCAGACTGCTCGTGTTCGCTCTGTTCGCGCCCGGCGTGTTCCGTATGTTCGTGCACGACGTGCTCGGAATCGCCCAAAGCGGCGGCGTGTTCGGCGCTTTCGTGCGCTGCGTTGGCTTCGAATTCGGCCCGATTGGCGGCGCGATGCTCCTCGACCTCCTCGGTTTCTTCCTCGGAGAGTTCGGATTCCGCGGCGGCCTGGTCTTCGGCGGCGTCGAGGTGCGCTTCTTCCTGGCGGTCTTCTTCCTCGGCTTCTTCCTCATCGCCAAGTTCGGTTTCTCGGGCGATGTGAATTTCCTCCGTGTCGTCTTCGTCGAAATCGGCGCCGCCAGCGAGGGCATCGGCTTTGGCGTGATCGGAAGTTTCCTCGTGCTTTGCTTCGGCAAGTTCGAAGGCGAGCGAGGCAGCTTGCTGTTCGCTCAATTCCGCTTCGCTGCGCACGGCTGCGGAATCTGAAGCGGACGATACAGGCAATTCGAGCGGAGAGGCTTCGTGCCGCGGCGGATTTGCGCCGTGAGCGGAAAGGGAAGGGTCCGCGGCAACGCCGATATTTTCGTCAGCGGAAACGGGAGCAGCCTCGGATTCGGAGCCGGCGTCGGCGAGAAGCCAGCGGGGAAGTCCGCCGGAGAAGCGGCGAGGGACCGTTCCGCCGGCAGGTCCGGTGGCAGGAACGGCAGCCCCTCCGAGATTGCTGGAAGCGCGGGGAGTCGCGTCATCAAACTCAGGCTGCGGTTCGCGAATTTCCGGCTCGGCCACGGGAGGCGGAGGCGCAGCCGCGGGCTTGCCACGATACTTTGCGAGAGACTCGCCGGGAAGAAGAATGGGTTCTTCCGCGACAGAACTGGATGCGGAGGAACCGGCAGCTTCGGGCGGGCGATGGTCAAAGCCACGCTGCGCCGGACCACGAGGCTCAAAACCACGTGGCGCGCCGCCGCGGTTTTCCGGACCTCGTTGATCGCGTCCACGATTATCGTAACCGCGCGACTCGTTGCCGCGAGAATCGCCGCCTTGCGGGGAAGCGTATTTGGAAGGCGGGAGATTGCGACCGCCAGCGCCCGCGCCCTGCGACGGGCGTCCGCCGCGATGGCGTCCACCACGACGGCCCCATCGGCCGCCACGACCGCGGTCTCCGCCCCGGTCACCGCTCCGGTCACCGCCCCGGTCACCGCCGCGATCACCACCCCGGCCGTAGCCTTGGCCGCCGCCACTGCTTGAGCGCGGAGCGTAGTTCTGCGTGGGATTGTAGTGCGGCGAAAAATTTTGCGGAGCGGAGGCGTTGGATTCGGGCTGGCGCTCCTCCGGGTTGTGATGCGCATCGTCGTGGACTTCGGCGGTGTGCGCGTCGGCGATTTCGCCTTCGGAAGCTTGCTCTTCGACGGCGCCGGGTTGCTCATCGTGAGAGAGGGTTTCCTGGTGTAAAGACTCGTGATGCAAGTCTTCGTGTGCTTCGTGCAATTCGTGCGAACCTTCTTCGCCGTGAGCTTCCTGGGCGTGCTCGTCCTTGTGCTCATGGGAGGAAGAGGCGCGGCTTAGCGATTCGCCGGGAAGCAGTTCAACGACGTTTGAAGGGGCGGGCGAGAACGAGGGCGCGGCGGCCGGTTGATCGGTGTGCGCGTGGCCGTGATCGTAGTCCTCGAGATTTTCGAAAACATCGCTGACGTAAAGGAAAGCATCGCCATCAAGGCCGATGTCGACGAAAGCGGACTGCATGCCGGGTAGGACGCGGGTGACTCTGCCTTTGTAGATGCTGCCGACGAGGGCGAACTCTTTTTCGCGCTCGATGTAAATTTCGACTAACTGACCTTCTTCAAGTATCGCGACGCGCCGTTCGTGGGAGGCCGCGGAGATAACCAATTCTTTTGACATGAAAACTCCTGACTGTTGGTGACGCCGGCAGCGCCGGGAGTCACTTTTCTGTACGGCCGCAAAGGGCCGACAGGACGCATCGCCGCGAGCATATGCCCGTCGGGGGTCCAGTAAATCGGGGCCGGCCCGGTTCGCACCGGGACACACGCTGGCCACACTGATATCGAGATGGCTTGACGTTCGAAGCCGGAGGGAAAGTTCCTCTTGCTTCTGAGGCTGGTCCGTTGCCGGAGTGCTTCCGGGCCAACGGCGGACGATGCTGTCCTCACTCTAAGATCCTTGTTCCTATGGCCCAAGCTTGCTGGGGCCACCATTACCGACCCGGCGGGATTTGCCGAAGCAAATACCCTGCGCGGGACTGGCGGCGGATTCAGTTAACGAAGCGGCGAAGCCGAACATTCATAACCAGACCAATCGCCAGGAAAACAAACAACGTAGCGGAACCCCCGTAACTCATGAGAGGAAGCGGGATGCCGGTCACGGGCATAGCACCGATGACCATCGCCACGTTTACTAAGACATGAAAACCAAGCACTGCTGCGACGCCCATTACAAGAAACATACCGGCGCGGTCTTTCGCGCGCTGGGCATTCTGTACTAAGCGTAACAGAAGAGCCATGTACAGCCCAAGGGCAAGAAGCACGCCTTTGAAGCCCTGCTCTTCCGCCCAAGCCGACATGATGAAATCGGAATAACGGACGGGGATGTAGCCGAGCTGGTTTTGCGTACCGTTGCCAAACCCTTTGCCCCAGAAACCACCGGAGCCGACGGCGATCTTGGATTGCAGGACTTGATAGCCGGAGCCTTTGGCATCTTCTTCTGGATGCAGGAACGACGTAACTCTCTCTTTCTGATAAGGCTTCAAGACGCGCCAAGCGACGGGGAGCATCAGAAGCCCGATGAGCGCAATGGCCGCGGCGTGTTTCCACTGTAACCCGGCAAGAAAAGCGCCAACAACCAGCAGGGGCACGAGTACGAGAGCAGTGCCCAGATCGGGTTGCTTGAGAATTAATCCCAAGGGCAACCCTATGATGAGCCCGGCCTTGATCAAATCCTGGATAGATAGCTCATCGGAGCGCACTTCGGCAAAGAAGCGCGCCATGACAATGATTATAATCAATTTGACCAATTCCGACACCTGAAGAAACTCGCCGAGAACAGGGATCCAGCGTTTGGCGCCGAAGCGAGTGTGGCCGAAGGCCAGCACGGCGATAAGCGCGGCGATGCCAATGAGGTAGAGAACGGGGGCCTGGTCAAGGATGAGGTGGTAGTCGAGGCGGGAGAGAGCGAACATCAGGACAAAACCGATGAGGAGCCAGCGAAGCTGCTTGTTTTGCATGCCCGCAAGGGAGCTGCCGTGGGTGGCGGAGTAGATCTCGATAACGCCGAGAGCGCAGATGGCCGCGAGAATGGCCAGTAACCACCAGTCGTAGTCGCGGGTGCCGGGTGCGTCGTTCATGGTATGAAGTTGACAGTCGACGGCCAACAGCCCAAAGCCAACAGGCAGGGCTTCGGAATCTTGCCTGTCGCTGGCTTTCTTTTTCTGTCGACTTGCCCTTTGCTCCCAAGTATTTCAAACAACATAAACCCTAAAGACCGAGACCTACGGTTAACGCTGCGGGTCCACGCTGGCTGCGCGCGCGGGCACTGCGGCGGTTGCGGCCGCAGGCTTCACAACGGGCAGCGTATGGACCGATGCCGCCGCCGCCGCGCCACGGCTTAAATCATACTGTTTGTCATCGGCGGTTAGTTGGCCTTGTGTCTTCTTGGCCTTCTTATCGTAATAGGCTTTGACGATGTCCCTGACGACTGGACCGGCGGCTTCACCGCCATGCTGGCCGCTTTCCTGAACCAGAACGGCAACGCAAATTTCCGGATTGCGCTTGGGGGCGTAGCCGACGAACCAGGCGTTGTCGGCATACTGCGAACCTTTGCGCACCAGCGCCATTTTGTCGTAGCCGATGACCTGCGCCGTGCCGGATTTGCCGCTGAGCTCGATCCCAGCTAGTTTCAAATGCCCGCCGGTGCCTCCGGGCTCGTTCACGACGCCGTACATGGCGTCCGTTACTTTCTCGATGGTGGATTCGGCTATGGCGAATCGTTCTTCGCCCACATTCTGGGCATCTTTCAACATGTGCGGCTGTTTGAAAACGCCGCCTGAAGCGATTCCGCCAATCAAGCGGGCCAGCTGCAGCGGAGTTGTGGTGACCGCACCCTGGCCGGTGGCTACAGAAATCACTTCGCCGGCATACCACTTGCGATGAAAAGTCCGCTCGACCCATTCCTGGGAAGGCATGAGGCCTGGTTCCTCGGAAGGAAGATCGATACCGGTTTTGTGGCCTATTCCGAGTTTACTGGCGTAATAGGAAAGCCTGTCGATTCCGAGGCGCATACCCACGTTGTAAAAAAAGACGTCGCACGATTTCAGAATCGCGTCGTGCAGGCCCAGTACGCCGTGCGATTTCGGCCCGGATTTAGCATAGAAAACATAGCAATGGTACTGCCGCCCGAAGAACGTTCCGTAGCCAGGGCAGAAGGTTGTGAAGCCTTCTTCGGGGACATGGTCCTCGAGCATGGCCGTGGCGGTGACAATTTTGAAAACGGAGCCGGGGGCGAGTTGCGCTTGAATGGCGCGATTCAGCAGAGGGTGTAGAGGATCGTCGTTGAGAGCCTTCCATTCCTCGGCGGGAATGCGGACGGCGAAGTCATTGGGATCCGGAGTGGGGCGGCTGACCATGGCGAGGACTTCACCGGTGCGCGGATCAAGGGCGACCACGGCGCCGGGGCGCATGCCGAGAGACTGCTCGGCGACTTGCTGCAAGTCGTAATCAATGGTGAGCTGGATTTGTTTCCCGGGAATCGGCTCTTGCTGCGTGAGGTGCCCGAGTTCTTTTACTTCCTTGCCGACACTGTTGACCACGACGCGGCGCATGCCGTCGGTGCCGGTAAGGGTATCGTTGTACTGGCGCTCGAGGCCGGTTTTTCCGGCGAGGTCGCCCGGGCGAAGCCGGCCATTGCTGGCTTCGATTTGTTGCTCGCTGACTTCGCCGACGTATCCGCTCGCGTGGGACATGAAGCCGCCCGGCAAATAGCGCCGGCGCTGGACCATCAACATTTCTAGAAGCGGAATGTCAGAGCGGTGCGATTCGATGTAAGCGACGTCGGCGTTGGTGGCTTCCGGTTTGATGACGATAGGCTGGAACTTCGGAAGATTTTTGGTGCTTTCGAGCTGGTCTTTCAGGTCGCTGAGCGGGATGCCCAGGCCATCGGCAATCGTAGGGAGATTCTTGTCGATGAGTGCGGGATCATCGCGGAGAAGAAGAATGCTGAAAGATGGATAGTTGTCAACGAGCACGCGACCATCGCGATCAAGCATGCGGCCACGCGGAGCGATGATGGGAATGGAGCGAACGCGATTGCGCTCGGCCATTTGACCGTACTTATCGGAGTCGACCACCTGAAGTTTCCAGAAGCCGAGGAGCAACAGTCCGACCATGCCCACGATGACGTAGGAAGCGATGGCCAGCCTGGCCTGTGGCAGACGATTGTCGTTGCGAAACCAGTACGACACGAAAACCCCGCGCGCGAGTGTTCTTTGTTGCGCTCGTCAAACGGACGGCGCGTTCCTCAGGGCGAATCGTCGCCCGTCCCGCGAGAAGCCGGGATATGCTCGCGTCACGAAAAAATTTGCAGCGTGGGTTTCGAAATGTCCGTGGAAAAGTTCTTTCGAAAAAAGAATTCGAAAAATTCCTCCGGGGCTCCCGAAGCACTGCCGGACTCGTGCTGCATCCACACAGCTAAGTCATTTTTAACCGTAGCACTTGGGCCAAGAGGCCGCAAGCCGTCCTGAAGGACAGTTGCCTGGGGAATACCCTGCAGAGAACCGGCTCCGGGAAGGAAGGGCGGGAGGCGGGGAAAGGGATAGGAGCAAGTTCCAGACGGTTCCGTTCGACGTACCTGAGCCGGGCGATGGCGGACCGCAGGGCCATGATTTATTCCTTAGAAAATCGCTTCTAGGCGACTTGAGCTGAGGGCTCCAGGGTCACTTTGAAGCCCAGGCCTTCGAGCCGTCTGGTTAAGCGCCTGCGCAGGCCTTCTGGGTTCAGGCGATCGAAGTAGTCT
>JABCYZ010000045.1 GCA_013289955.1 Acidobacteriota bacterium | reverse complement strand
GAATCCGTCGCGCATTCAGCAGAAGGAGGTCCGGACAGTAGAAGTTGCTTGAACTTGGTTGTAGGTAGGCTTACAGTGCCGATCATCGAGAGTCACTGCAATCAACTAAAACTCGGACATCCTCCCACGGGTGCGACCGTCCGCGTAGAACCCTACTAAGCGCATTAGCCATCTCTGCACTGCAAGCCGGAAATTTGCTCGACAATCTTGGACTTTAGCATCAACTATTGTGTGCCACGGGCGAGACGGTTCGATCAGCGACTCCGTGGGGGGAAGCTGTTTTTCGGGAGTTTTTGGATGTATCGCGATATTGTCTTCGCGCTTCGGCAGTTGAGAACGAATCAGAGGTTTGGCGCGATCGTTGTGCTCACTCTGGCTCTGGGAATCGGAGCGACAACGGCGATATTCAGCGTAGTTAGCGGAGTTTTGCTTCGAGCGTTGCCGTTTCCAGACTCAGAACGAATTGTTTCGCTGCAGACAATTGAATATCCACGCGCCGAAGCGAAAGCGGCAAACGTCGGGACTCTCAATGACGTCTCGTTTCCCGACTTTTTTGATTGGCGGAGACAGAGCCAGACGCTGGAAGCAGTCGCCTCGTATTCATATGGGACAGTGAGAAAGTTTACGCCGCGAGGAAACGGGCTACCGCGGATCGTCGGCGCGGAATACGTATCGGCAGATTTCTTTCGAGTGTTGGGCGTGGCGCCGGTAGTGGGGCGCTCCTTCACTTTGGAGGACGAACGCGACGATAGTCGGCCGGTCATCTTGAGTTATCCGTTCTGGGTGGCCGAGTTTCATTCTTCACCCGACATCGTCGGCAAGCACCTCACGATAAGCGACCGAGTCGCTACCGTCATCGGGGTGCTGCCGGCAGGATTCACCTTCCCAGGTATGAGCGAGCCACCGAGTTTTTGGGGAACGCTGTTGCCAGCGAGCTTGCCGGGCGTCAGCGCGAGCGGAATGCTGCAGAAACAGTCGGTCAGTCCGCTCTCTGAACGCACGGATAGAACCACTCAAGTGATTGGACGCCTCAGGCGCGGCGTCAACGTTGCGCAAGCCCGGGCCGAACTGAATTCGATTCAACGAAGTCTCGCCGAGCAGTACGCGGAAGATCGCAATGCGTATGGAGTCGAAGTACGGCCCTTGCTCGAACACGTGAGCGTCGATTTTCGCCAACCGTTGTATTTGCTCTTCGGAGCGGTGACGGCCGTACTTCTGATTGCGTGCGCGAACGTTGCTGGACTCTTGCTTGCGCGAGGGTTTTCGCGACGCCACGAATTCGGCGTTCGCGTTGCGCTCGGCGCCAAACCTTCGCATATCGTGCGACAGGTTTTGATTGAGTCTACGATGCTGGCCCTGTGCGGCGGAGCAATTGGCATTGGTCTCGCGTATGTGGTCCTGAAAACTGTTCTGAGTCTCGCTCCGGCGGACCTGCCGCGGATAGCCCAAATTCGAATCGACGGGGTCGTTCTGGCGTTTGCGTTTCTCGTGTCTCTCGTCACGGGAGTCGTCTTTGGAGTGTTCCCGGCGTGGAGTGCTTCGCGTTCCGACTCGTCCGGACTTTGGCGCGCGGGTCGCGGAATCAGCAGCGGCCGTGGCGAGCATCGGTTGCGAGGGATATTTGTAGTCGCGGAGACTGCGATCAGTCTTGTGCTACTGGGTGGCTCGGGATTGCTAATCGGCAGCTTCGTAGAAACGATGCGCGTTCCGCCGGGCTTCGATATCCATCACATCCTGACGATGCGGCTGGGAATGTCCGGGGTCGAGTATCCGCAGGAAAAAGGGCCGCTTTTCTTTCGGCATTTGTTTCCGCTCCTCGGGGCAATCCCCGGCGTCGAGTCGGTGAGCAGCGGTTATCCCATTCCGTTCAGTTTCGACAACACGAGCCGATTCAGCATTGCGGGCCGACCGACCGATCTGAACGATTTGCCCGTGTCGAATCGTGTCACGACCGCGCCTAATTATTTCGAGACCTTGCGAATTCCTCTGCTGAAAGGGCGCACGTTTGACCAGCGAGATGATTGGAACGCAAAGCGGGTTGCAATCGTAAATCAGGAATTTGCTCGCCTATATTTTCCGAACGCAGACCCGATCGGGAAATCGATTCAGCCCGATTTTTTGGAGTATGGAGAGAAACCAACCTGGTATGAAATTGTCGGCGTCGTCGCGGGCATCCGAACAACCGATCTCACGGATCCTCCGAAACCTGAATTTTTCCTTCCGTACTACCAAGCCTATTACTGGCCACAGGCGGTAATCTTGCGGGTTTCCGGAGAGCCGCGAGCGTACATGAATTCCGTACGCTCAGTGATTGCTGGACTCAATGGCAACTTGCCGATTTTTGCCGTTGCTACGATGGACGAACTTGTCGCCGGATCGACGACATCCCAGCGCTTTGAAGCCGCACTGCTAACGTGTTTTGCGGCATCCGCTTTGCTGCTTGCGACGGTTGGTTTGTATGCGGCACTTTCGGAAATGGTGGCGCGCCGCACGTTCGAATTCGGAGTGCGCGTTGCGTTGGGCGCGCATCAGCACGATCTATTTGGACTTGTGGTACGGCGCGGGTTGATTTTGGCGGCGACCGGTTTGGTCGTGGGTCTGGCTGGATTTGCAATCTTCGGGCGAGTCGTTGCCGACATGCTCTATTGCGTTCAGGCGTTTGATCCGTTCGTGGTCGCGACGGCTTGCGCGGTACTTCTTGCAGTCGCATTGCTGGCGAGTATGGCACCCGCGTGGCGTGCGTCTCGATTGGAGCCTACCGAGGCGCTGCGAGAGTAGTAGAACTATTGTTCCCAACCCGGTTGCAAAGAGCAATCTTCCCACGAACTCCTGGAGCTTAGCTCCTTCCATGAGAAGGCCGGTATGAGTCAAGGATGTTTTTCTCTTTTCCTTTCTACGTGAGGATTGCTTACGTTCGAGCCAGGCCGCCTCTGTCGCGATCTGCTAAACGCGCCAGCCGCGATCGTTGGATTATTGGCGAGATGCCGACTTTACGGTACTCATCCAGGCGGCCGACACCTACGCCGAACTCTGCAATGTGAAGGCTGCGATCCTAGCGAGAGTTCCCAAGGGAGTCGATTTGATCCAGGCGGCGCTGCCGCTGGTAGAGACGACTGGCAACGAACTCATTTCCGCAACCGGGATCAATGCGGTCCAGACGGTTCTCATCGTAGGTGCTGCTGGAAATGTCGAGCGTTCGGCGGTATATACTGCGAAGCAAGGGGGACCAGTTGTGATTGGAGCGGTGTCGAAGTGCCAGCTGGATGAAGCGAAGACCATCGGCGCAGATCAGTTGGTCATAACCGATGACGACCATGCGATTGCGAATCTTCCGATGCTCGATGGCGTAGCTGATACGGTCAACAGCAAGGCCGATGAAAAATTGTTTGCCAAGGTCAAGCCGGGAGGAGCTTTTGCATCGGTTCTCGAGGCGCCGCGGAATGCCGAGAAGCACCTAACCGTAGAAGTGGTACCGGTGTATGCGAAACCTGATGCAAAAGCTATTCAGTTCATGGCCGAGGCGGTCCTAGATGGCAAACTGGTGATCCCGATCAGCCGCACGTCACTCAGCAAGGCGGCCGAAGCTCAAGCTGCCGCGGAGGAGGGTGGTATCGGAAAGGTCTTGCTGATAGCTTGACACTATTTTCTGAACAAAGAACGCGAAAGGAAAACCGTAAGTGAAAAAGAATCTGCGCGGAATCAACCCCGCTTCGAAGCCGAGTGGCGATGGGTGTGTGGAATGCCTGGCCTCACCGAAGGGTTGGTGGTTTCATCTCCGTCGGTGTGCGGAGTGTGGACACATTGGATGCTGTGACAGTTCTCCGAGTCAGCATGCATCGAAGCATGCAGCAGCGACAGGGCATCAGATCATTGCCAGCTTCGAGCCGGGTGAGGATTGGTTCTTCGATTACGAAAAGCAGGGGATGATCAAGGGTGTGGAGTTGCTTCCGCCGCATTCGCATCCAAGAAATCAGCCCGCACCTGGACCCGCAGGAAGGGTGCCAGCCAACTGGGAATCGCTCCTACACTAAAGGAGAACACATGATGCCTGAACTTCTAAGGAAATCTGTGGCGCAAGAACAACCAGGTCAAAAGACAGAAACACGCACCGGCATTGAGCGCAAAAGCAAGCTCAGGATTGCGATAGCCGCGGCAGCGCTCGCCGGCCTCGTCGCCACGGCCGTTTCTTCGAGCCCTCGGGGAGGGGCTGATAGCGGTGTCAGCCCTTGCGGACAGCCGGACTGGCCGGGGCATCTTTCGTGAGCGCCACCGATGATACTGATCCTCGATCGGGTGCTCCTGGACCCTCCCGGGTGTCGCGCTTCTTGGGTAGAGCTAAGACCACAATCGATCTCGGAGCCAATAGGTATTTCGTCCGCTCTAAAGGGATTCCGTCGTCCGAGAAATCATCTGGACTGGGTAAGGAGGTGTCCACGATTCTCTTCCACTCCTGTACTGTTCCCTCTTGCACATTGAATTCCAACTCTTCCCAGTACGCATTGATCATCACGTAGATATCGTCGTCACCTTGAGAAGCACCGTGCAGGCAGAATGCCAGGCTGTGCGAGTCGCGGGACAGATCGACCGCGGGGCCGACGCCGTACCAGGTAACATCCTCCCGCCAGAACCTGCTCCGGCTCAGCGAGGGATGATTTTTCCGGAACGCAATCATCTTCTTGAAGAACTGGAAAATGTCGTTATTGGATCGGAGTTGACTCCAATCCAGCCACCCAATTTCGTTGTCCTGGTTATAGGGATTGTTGTTGCCAAATTGCGTGTTCAGGAACTCGTCCCCGGCCCGAAACATGGGAGTACCGTTAGATAAGAAGAGCAGACAGCAGAAATTCTTTACCTGCTTCCGGCGCAGTGCACGGACCTCCGGGGGCACGGCTTCATCCCCATCTTGCCCGCAATTCCAACTGTAGTTCGCGTCGGTACCGTCCACATTATTATTTCCGTTTTGCCAGTTGCGCTTGCGGTCGTAAGAGACAAGATCGTACAGCGTAAAGCCATCGTGTGACGTTACATAATTCACGCTCTGATATGCGTGATAAGCATCGGCGCGGCTATCCGGAAACAAATCATCGCTGCCATAGATGCGTCGCATCACCTCGGGAACCATCCCGGTGTCGCCTTTGACAAAACGACGAACATCATCACGAAACCGGCCGTTCCACTGCAGCCAGGTTAATCCGGGGAATCCTTGCCCCAGCTGATAAGCGGCTGTGTCCCAGGGCTCGGCGATCAAACGCACGGGTCCTAATTCCGGGTCGGCGGCAATTTCACTGAAGACGGGCGCTTCACCCCAGTTGAGCGATCCATCCGCGTTGCGGCTGAATACCGACGCCAGATCAAAGCGGAACCCGTCGATATGCATCCCTCGCTTCCAGTAACGCAAACTATCAATCACCATCTTGCGCACGTGTGCCTGGCCGAAATTCAAGGTATTGCCGGTGCCGGAGAAATTGGCGTAGGGGTTTGCCGGATCGGAGGAAAGCATGTAATAGCCGGCGCTGTCGAGACCCTTGAAGCTGTAGATCGGCCCTTTGGAGTCGCCCTCGCAAGTGTGGTTGTATACGACGTCCAGCACCACGCCGATTTCGGCTTGATGAAAAGCCTTCACCATATTCTTGAATTCAAGACGCTGCTCATCAGCAGGGTGTGTGCTCGCGTACTGTGCATGCGGCGCGAAGAAGTTCAAAGGCATATAGCCCCAGTAGTCGCCTTCTTGTGGATCACGCTGAAAAACCGGCATCAGTTCTACAACCGTCACCCCGAGTTCCTTTAAATAGGGGATTTTTTCCACTAGACCCGCGTATGTGCCGGCACGCGACGGGTCGACACCTGAATTTGGGTTCTTCGTGAAACCTTTCACGTGAAGTTCGTAGATGACCGCATCCGACTCATGGTGCTGAGGCCGATCTCCCGACCAGTCAAATGTCGGTTTGTGATCAATCAGCACTCCCAGAGGTGCGCTGCCTGCATTGGATCCTTCTCGCATGGCCAGGTTCCGGTCAAAACCGGGCGGGAAGAAGATGCATTTCGCATACGGGTCGAGCAGGACCTTCTGCGGGTCGAAGCTATGGAGCTGCGGGATGGTCTGTCCCGAGACTGAGTATGCGTAATAGCGAGCCTCACCAATCTTTGTGACTGGGACGCGGCAGTGCCAAATCCGCCCCGACTTGTTGTGCAAAAAATCCAATTGAAGCCTCAGAAGAGGATTCACGAGATCGGCTGGAGAATAGAGCAATAGAGCGACGCTATCCGCATGTTCCGAGTGAACGGCAAAATTGAAGGCTTGCTCCTCTTCGATCCATTTGACGCCAAGTGGCAATGGGCTGCCCTCAGATTCCTCCCATGTCGGACGCCTGGCGGGTGGAGCCGCCAAGGAATGGGTCGTGTCGGCTAAGTTGGCGGGCACTTCGAGGTTTGACTTGTTCACAGGTGTCTCTTTTTTCATCCGCATTCACTCATTAGGTCACCTATCCGCATGCCCGTGATCAGCGGAAGCTCGTCGTACCTTGGCTGCCCACTTGCGCCCTGACGGATGTTCGAGAACTGACCGAGCGTCTGGAACTCTCCGTCAGATCCTGCAGCCTCTCAAAAGCCTGAGGGGATAGCATGTCTTGCCGGACACGCCAACGCCAGTTTCCATCGGCGCGACCAGGAACGTTCATACGAGCTTCGGTTCCCAGGTTGAGCAGATCCTGCAATGGAGCAATCGCGAGCGCCGCTGGTGACGACCATGCCAGTCGCATCAACTCCGGAGCTGCATCCGCACCGGTTCCCGGCGCACGCTTGAGGTAGCTCCAGAAGTTCTGTCGCTCGGAGTCGGGCAATTCCTCATACCACTCTCTGGTCGTGGCATTGTCATGCGTACCGGTATAGGCGGCTGTATTGTGGACGAAGTTCTCCGGCAGATAGGGATTGTCCGCATGCCCATCGAAGGCGAATTGCAGGACGCGCATCCCCGGCAGTCGAAACTGGTCGCGCAGCGCCTTCACATCGGACGTAATCACACCCAAATCTTCCGCAATGAATGGTAAATGACCCAGCTCTGTTTCGACTGCTTTGAAAAAGCTGGCTCCCGGACCCGCCACCCACTGCCCGGACTGAGCCGTTGGCGCTCCGGCTGGAACGTGCCATGCAGCCGCGAATCCGCGGAAGTGATCCAGGCGAATCACATCGACGTGAGCCAGCAGAGCACCTAACCGATCGATGCACCACCGATAACCAGTCGCACGTACGGCATCCCAGTTGTAAACGGGATTGCCCCACAATTGACCTTCTGCGCTGAAATAATCGGGAGGAACTCCAGCCACGAAGCGTGGCCGATGCTGCTCATCGAGCAGGAATAGCTCAGGGTTCGCCCAAACATCGCTGGAATCCGGGGAAACAAAGAAGGGCAGATCCCCGATCAAGCTCACGCCCTTGGCATGGGCATGCTCCTTGAGTTGATCGGCCTGGCGGAACAGTAGGAATTGCGCGAAGCGAACCTGATCCATTTGACTTGCCAACTCTCGCCGCGCCTCGGCGAGAGCACTCGGGCTGCGTCGCACCAACTCTGCTGGCCACTCCAGATAATAAGCCTGGCGATACTTTTCTTTCAGCGCCCGGAACAGAGCGTAGTCTTCGAGCCAATGCGTTTGCCTGGCGCAGAACTCGTCGTAGGCACGCGCGAGATCCCTATCACTCGCCCGCCCGGCTTTGAAGTTTGCCCATGCCGTTTCGAGCAGCCGCTGTTTCGACGGGAGAACAGAATCGTAGTCAACCGCGTCCGCCGAGAAGTGAGACTCGGCATCGCTCGCCTCTAAGAGCCCCTCCGAAATGAGAGAGCCGGGACTGATCAGCAGCGCATTGCCGGCAAACGACGACATGGATTGATAGGGGGAGTTTCCGTAACCAGTCGGACCGAGCGGGAGGGCCTGCCACCATCTCTGGCCGGCATCGTGAAGGCGGTCAATCCACGAGAACGCGGACGATCCCAGATCGCCGATGCCATACGGAGAAGGCAGAGAGGTGACGTGCAACAGCAAGCCTGAAGCACGATATTCAGTCGGAAACGGCGGCGCAACCTGAAGCGCGCCATCGCCCGTCATGTCCGGCCTCCCTCGCGAGGAACAACTGTGGACGAACCCAGCGCTTTATTCACCATCTCCTCCGCCTCGCTTAGGATCGCGTTCAGATGGGTCTGGCTCTTGAAACTCTCGGCGTAGATCTTGTAAATGTTCTCGGTACCGGAGGGTCGCGCTGCAAACCAACCGCTCTCCGCCACAACTTTTAAGCCGCCGATAGGGGCATCGTTGCCCGGAGCTTTGGTCAGCTTGGCAATGATGGGTTCGCCCGCCAGGTCTGACTCCTTTACCGCGTCCGGCGTGAGTTTTCCCAACTTTGCTTTCTGCTCGGGCGTAGCGGGCGCGTCGATGCGTGTGTAATACGGGATGCCGAACTCCGCCGTCAGTTCCTGGTAATGTTCTCCGGGATTCTTGCCAGTGCGCGCGGTAATCTCCGCCGCCAACAAGTCCATGATCGGCCCGTCCTTGTCGGTCGTCCATACTGTTCCGTCGAGACGAAGAAAACTCGCTCCGGCGCTTTCTTCTCCGCCAAAACAATACGAGCCATCGACCAGGCCCGGCACAAACCACTTGAAACCCACCGGCACTTCACGGAGCTTGCGGCCGAGCTTTCTGACGACCCGGTCAATCATGCTGCTGCTCACCAGCGTCTTTCCCACCGCAACTGTGTTCGGCCACTGGGGCCGGTGCTCGAGCAAATAGCGGATGGCAACGGCCAGGTAATGATTCGGGTTCATCAAACCCGCAACCGGAGTTACGATCCCGTGCCGGTCAGCGTCGGTATCGTTCCCGAAGGCCACCTGGTACTGATCTTTCAGACCGACCAGCCTGGCCATCGCATAGGGACTCGAACAGTCCATGCGAATTTTGCCGTCGTGGTCAACGGTCATAAACGAGAATGTCGGGTCGATGATTGGATTGGTGACGACAATGTCCAGCCCGTAAATCGAATTGATCGGCTCCCAATAAGGCAGCGAGGCTCCGCCTAACGGGTCAACACCAAGCTTAAGGTGGGCGCCGCGAATCGCATCCATATCCACGACGTTTTTGAGATCACGAACATACGGCAGGACGAAATCTTCCTGGTGAGTCGACGCGGACCGGATCGCCTTAGCGAACGGAACTCGCTTGACCCCTCGATTCTCTGCTCGCAGCAATTCGTTCGCGCGATTCTCGACCCAGCGGGTCACGTCGGTATCCGCCGGGCCGCCATTGGGCGGGTTGTACTTGAAGCCTCCATCCTCGGGCGGATTGTGCGATGGCGTCACCACGATGCCGTCGGCTAGATGTTCCTGGCGGCCACGGTTGTAAACCAGAATCGCTCGCGAGATGACCGGCGTCGGAGTTATCCCGTCGTCTTGCTGAATGATCGTTTCCACGTTGTTTGCCGCCAATACCTCGAGGGCGGTGCGCTGCGCGGGCTCCGAGACTGCGTGAGTGTCTTTCCCCATGTGGAGCGGGCCATCGATACCCTGCCCGCGGCGGTATTCGCAGATCGCCTGGGTAATTGCGAGGATGTGCGCTTCGTTAAATGTGCCGCGGAGCGGCGAGCCACGGTGTCCGCTGGTGCCGAAGCTGACCAGCTGGTTTGGATCCTCCAAGTTGGGACGCCGCTCGAAATATTCCTTCTCGAGTCGAGCCACATCCACCAGCAACTCCTTCGGCGCTGGTTTGCCTGCCAGCGGCGAAAGGTTAGGTTCACCTGTCCCCGACCGTGTTTCTAGGGTATTGGGCATGGTTCCACCTTCCAGATCTCGCTAGCGTATTCCGCAATCGAGCGATCGCTCGAAAACTTCCCGGAGCTGGCAACGTTCAGGAGTGCTTTCTGCGCCCAGGCGCCGGGTTCGGCATAGAGCGCGCCGAGCCGTTCGTGTGCCTCGGAATACGAAGTCAGGTCCGCCAGATGCATATAGTGATCGCCCTGGGTCAGCAGCATATCGCGCAAGGGAAGGAATACTCCTGGTTCATTGCGGCTGAAGTAGTCGGAGAAAATGAGGTCCAGCGCGGCTCGAGTCTCGGGTTCATTTTCATAGTGCCAGTGCGGGTTGTACCATGCGCGGCTGTTCTCGACTTGCTCCACGGTGAGCCCAAAGAGAAACATGTTCTCTTCTCCTGCTTCCTCCGCCATTTCGATGGTCGCACCGTCGCGGGTTCCGACGGTTAAGGCTCCGTTCATCATAAATTTCATGTTACTCGTTCCGCTGGCCTCATAGCCGGCAGTCGAGATCTGGTTGGAGACATCGCTGGCCGGAATCAGTCGTTCCGCCAGCGAAACGTTGTACTCAGGGAGAAAAACGACGTTGAGCCGGCCGCGCGCCGTCGAGTCGCCGTCAATCGTGCCCGCCAGGTTGTTGATGAACTTTATGATGAGTTTGGCCAGCTTGTAGGCTGGCGCCGCTTTACCAGCGAAGAAAAATGTCCGAGGCACCATCTTCATGTTGGGATTTTCCCGCAGCCGGTTATAAACAATCACAATCCGCAGCGCATTCATCAGTTGCCTCTTATATTCGTGAATCCGCTTGATGTGGCAGTCGAAGATCGTATCCGGGTCCACAATCATCCCCGACGTTGACTTGAGCCAATTGGCAAACTGCACTTTGGCCTCTCGCTTTGACTTGAGGAAACGTTCGCGAGCACTCGAATCCTCCGCGAATGGCTTGAGCTGTTTGAGCAGGCTAAGATCCCTGATCCAGCGATCTCCGATGAATTCTGTGATTTCGCGGGCCAGCGCGGGATTGGCCTCGAGCAACCAGCGCCGGGGTGTCACTCCGTTTGTCTTGTTGCTAAAACGCTCGGGAAACATTTCCGCCAGATCCTTGACCGTCGTGGTTCGCAGTAGCCTCGAGTGGACAGCAGACACTCCGTTGGTGCTATGCGAGCCGACAATGGCAAGGTTGGCCATCCGGATTTTGCGCGGGCTGCCTTCTTCGACCAGGCTCACGCGCTCGACGCGCCCCTCGTCGCCCGGGAAGCGAACCCGAACTTCATCGAGCAGCCGACGGTTAATCTCGTAGATAAGCTCCAGGTGCCGAGGAATCAGTCTCTCAAACCACGCCACCGGCCATTTCTCGAGAGCCTCAGGCAGTAAGGTATGATTTGTGTAGCCAAGCGCCTTCTTCGTCAGGTCCCAGGCCTGGTCCCATCCCAGGTGCATATCGTCGAGCAAGATTCGCATCAGTTCGGGGACCGACATGGAAGGATGCGTGTCGTTGAGTTGAATGGCGACTTTTTCCGGAAACTTTTCCCAATCCGAATTGTGGCGCTTGAAACGTCGCACGAGGTCGGCCATCGAACACGCGACCAGGAAATACTCCTGCAGAAAGCGCAGCCCCTGCCCCTTCGTCGTAGAATCATCGGGATACAGCACGCGGGTAAGCGACTCCGCTTCGAGAGTTTCGCCGAGTGCACCCACGAAGTCTCCAGTGCCAAACCTCTCAAAATCGAAATAATCGGGCGCCGCCGCGGCCCAGAGCCGAAGCGTGTTGATCGTTTTTCCGCCATAGCCCACCACCGGACGATCAAACGGGATACCGATCAGGGTTGAGGGTCGGTCGGGGATGACTTGAAAATTACCGTCTCGCAACTTAAATGAGACGTTCAGCCTGATTTCCACTTGCTCGTGAAGCTTGGCAATCTCCCAGGGATCGCCGTAGCGGAGCCAGTTGTCCGGATTCTCTTTTTGCCAGCCATCCACGATCGATTGCTTGAACATGCCGTACTCATAGCGGAGACCGTAGCCTGTGCCCGGGAGTTGCATGGTCGCCATCGAGTCGAGAAAGCATGCCGCCAGGCGGCCCAGGCCGCCGTTGCCGAGCCCAGCATCTGGTTCCTGCTCAATCAACTCCAGCCAGTCGATACCATGTTCTTGCGCTGCCTCTGGTAAGAGCGGATCTAGCAACAGATTGGTGATGTTGTTGGCCAAGGAACGTCCAATCAGAAACTCCAGGGACAGGTAATAAATGCGCTTGGCATTTTCTCGCTGATAAGTGTTCTTGGTCAGCACCCAACGCCGAGCGAGAATGTCTCGCACCGAATGGGAGAACGCCTCAAAGCGCTCACGCGCACTCGCTATGTTGGGATCGATCGCTCTGTCAAAAACCAGATGCCGTTCATAAAAAGCGTTTTCCTCCCCGATAAACGGCATCGAGCCGTACCCGTACTGTTGCAGGGCATCTGAAACATTCGTTCCGCTGGTGGTCATGGGAACGACTCTTGCGGGGCTTGGGCGCTCCACGCGATTGGTGCTCATAAGAGGCTCCTTACTTTTCGATGTTTTGCTACGGTTCGTGTTCAATCTTCAAGGCTACGCCAGTCAAGTGTGCAGATCTTCCTCTGGTCCGAGCTGAATTCCTGAGGCTAAAACGTACGCACGTTTGGCCTTTTCGTCCGCGAACCGACGAATTTCCGTCGACCCAGGCGGAAAGCTCCCTTATGACTGCCTCGAATTTCGGTAATACCTGATCAGGCTGTTGGTGGAACTGTCGTGCAGAAGCTGCGGTTCTGTTTTGCTTTCCAGTTCGGGGATGATGCGTTGCGCTAGGACTTTTCCGAGTTCAACGCCCCATTGGTCGAAGGAATCGATATTCCAGATTGCGCCCTGAGAAAAGACGGCGTGTTCGTACATCGCAACCAGCTTCCCGAGAGTTTCCGGGGTGAGTTCGTCAGCCAGGATCGTATTCGACGGACGGTTGCCCTCGAACACCCGGTGCGGAACGAGCCACTTCGGAGTGCCCTCGGCCTCGACTTGTGCCGGCGTCTTGCCAAAGGCCAGCGCCTCGGTTTGTGCGCAAACGTTGGCAATCAGCATGTCGTGGTGCCGGCCGAGTGGATTTAACGGCTTTGAAAACGCGATGAAGTCGCACGGGATGAGTCTCGTCCCCTGGTGAATCAGTTGGTAGAAAGAGTGTTGACCGTTGGTTCCCGGTTCTCCCCAATAGATGGGACCCGTGTCGTGCCGAACCTTTTTCCCGTCAAGCGTGACATGCTTGCCGTTGCTTTCCATCGTCAGTTGCTGGAGGTAGGCCGGGAAGCGTTTCAGGTATTGTTCGTAAGGCAAGACCGCGACCGTCTGCGCCCCAAAGAAGTCGTTGTACCAGATCCCAAGAAGACCCAGCAACACCGGCAGGTTTTGCCGGAAGGGAGCAGTGCGGAAATGCTCGTCCATCTGATGGAAACCATTGAGCATCGCCTGAAAATTCTCAGGGCCAATCGCGACCATGGTTGACAGGCCAATGGCGGAATCCATCGAGTAGCGTCCGCCAACCCAATCCCAGAACTCGAACATGTTGGCTGTATCGATCCCGAACTTGGTAACCTCGGCCGTATTCGTCGAGACCGCAACAAAATGCTTAGCAACCGATTTTTCGTCGCCGCCCAGTCCCGCTAGAGACCACTCGCGAGCTGTGTGTGCGTTCGTCATTGTCTCGAGGGTTGTGAAGGTTTTCGAAGAGATGATGAAAAGTGTTTCCGACGGATCGAGGTCCCGGACGGCTTCCGCGAAATCGGTGCCATCAATGTTCGATACAAAGCGGAACGTCATTGCTCGATCGCTGTAGTGCTTCAGCGCCTCATAGGCCATGACTGGACCCAGGTCGGAACCTCCAATGCCAACGTTGATCACGTTACGAATGCGTTTGCCGGTGTGTCCCGTCCATTCACCGCTTCGCACGCGGTTGGAGAAATCGGCCATCCGGTCGAGCACAGCATGGACTTCAGGCACCACGTTCTTCCCATCAACGACAATGGAAGTGCCTCGGGGCGCGCGCAGGGCAACGTGCAAGACCGCTCGCTTCTCGGTGATGTTGATTTTCTCCCCGCGGAACATAGCATCGATCCGGGCTCTCAGACCAGATTCTTCCGCCAGTTGAAGAAGGAGTCGGAGCGTTTCATCGGTGACGCGGTTCTTCGAGTAATCCAGGTAAAAACCAACGGCTTCGACGGCCAAACGCTCGCCGCGCTTCGGATCATCCGCAAAAAGCTGCTGCAGATGGAGCTTTGAGACCTTTTTGTAATGTGATGCCAGTGCGCTCCACGCTTTCTGTCTTGTCTTTGGCGGTTTCGTCAGTCGTTGGGCCTGTGCTGCCATATGCATACTCCTTGTATTCGCGCGTTTTACTTTCGAGAGCTTCCTCATATCCTTTGATATAACTGACGGCCCTCAGGGTGCGGCTTTTATTTAGCGAGGCACTGTCCCAGCCACGAAGAGAGGTGGCTCGGAAAGTGCCAGAATACGGCAATACCCATGAGACTCGTTTTATGTGCTTGCTACGACTATGTTTAGCGGCCGCGATTCTCCAGGCGGAGTCGTCGGGATCGACTTTGGAGACAGAAATCTGGCGGTTTCATGTCTCCAAACGAGCCGGATAGTCTTGAGCCAAAATCCTCGATGCCACTCGAGTGGGAATAGGCCCTAAACGTGAATTTGAATCTCCCGAATTCACGTCTTACATGCGCCTTGGCAGCGTCGGATCGGCCACCCCAACTAGGGGGTGAGGTGGGCGCCTATGGCGAAGGATTCATCACGACGACGGCCCTGAACGAGTTCTTGGTCGTCGGCCTGGATAGGTTGCTGCTGCCATCGGGGAGATAGGAATCCGAAATCCAGTTCTCGAATCGGTTTTGTTTGTCGCAGGTGTCTTTTTCATGATTTGCCTCCCGAGCTGTTCGATAGGGCGGTAGATCGAAGGTGTTGGCTGCACTATTTCTTCTGTACCCTCGAGGCATCACCTATACTGGCCTGCTTGTTCCACCCGTGGAAACGCGAGAAGTCACCCGCATTCCATGCCTCGCGGAGTCCAGGAGCACTCAGATCCCAGTCTGGGCGGATTTCACTCGTCACGGCGCGCAAGTCGCGCCAAAGATCGGCGACCGACGGACGGCCCCAGAACCAGTAGCCGTTGTAGACGCTGTAGATCACGAGACCTGGTTTGAGCACGAGCGTATGCGGGATCATCGGATTGTGCTCGGGGTCGGTGTACTCCTGAATGTCGAGATCCTTCTGAACCGTTCGACCGGGGTCTGCAAGGAATGTCCACACGGCTCCGACCGACGCACGGAACTCCTGGAGCGTATGGTGATCGTCGGTAGAGATCGTGGCGATCTGAGTGTACGCCACCGCGATCTTCGGGTAGAACGCGGCAAGTTCCAAATGCTGTTGGTGCTCCTTTGGGCAATAGTGGCCGCGCGCGAGGGTGAGGATCAGAGGGTCGTCGCCCTGTAGCTCGCTGAGCTTCTGCACTTTGCCCGTGTGATTGGGCAGTTCGTAATCGGGGAAAATGCCTCCGGACACGATATCAGAACGCATGACTCGACTCCTCCCGTTTCTCTCAAAGATCCAGAGCGACACCCGCGTTTTGCCGTTCCATGTCGAGTCGCGCGGAAGGCCGACATTTACTGAAAGCATGGGCATCCATAGCTCGTCGAAGTCCAGCGTCTGGCTAGAATCCTTGCTAAACGACCACGCTCAACTCAGGGTTCGCGATAGGAACTTTCTTCCGGCTCCAGGCGGACACTCAAGAGGGAGAACTGCTCTTGCGAATCCCGCACACGCAAAGCACTTTCCGCCGCGTACCAATCCACTTCGGGCGAACCGAGCGGGCGGCCCCTGCGCTCCCACAATTCGTAGGCGAGCCTTGCAATCTCATCGTGCCTGTACGCCTTCGTCATTTGTTCCTCCTGGTCGCAAGCTCAGCGCGACCCAATGGAACTCCGAATCTCCCGTACACGGATTCGGAGAAATACGTCCGTAACATCCCCATTGCAACGCGCTGATGGTCTAGGCGGACGGATTTATCCGAAGTAAGTATCACCTCAGTAAATTGCCGGCGAGCCAGTAATCGACACTGAACTTTCCCGGACCAGAGCTGATCAGCCAGATAAAGAAGAGCACGTACAGGACTTCCGGAAGGTAGAGGAAATCGTCGAGCCAGTTAAGAGGCGAAAGTCCTTTGGGCAAGTTGGAAACCGCGCTGGTCAGCGTGGCCACAATCATATCGATCATTAAAGCCACAGAGGCCAGGCTCGAAAGAAACCCCATGGTCACGAGGGATCCGCCTAGGAACTCGACACCCGACACGAAATAAGCTGTCAGGCGGGGAAACGGGGCTTTGGCCTTAACGAGCGTGTCGTAAACAGGTTTCGTGCCGCCGGCGACAAACAATTTGTTTGCCCCGGAGATGGCGAAGAACAGCCCGATCGAAACGCGTACCAGCAGGATGGCATACTGTTCCAAATCACTGCTGCCCAACAGCACAAAATCGACCAACCGTTTCCAATCCATCTCTTGTCCCTCCATCGGAGAATGTGCTGTGACGATTGCCCACATAACAAAGTTCGGCTTCTCCGGTAACCGCGTCAGGACTAAAGAGGTCTCTGGCGTTAATCTCTGTTCTCGACAATTATGCTGCAAACCGCAAATGGCGGTGTCGTTAGCGATTTCTCTCGCCTCGAGACTATGCGTCCATCCGTTCGACCCATTGAGCGCGCGATGCGGGAGCTACGAATGGATCTGCAAAGTACTGTGTTTCCCGCCGAACCTTGTCGTCCCTGAACTCCATGATGCTCACGGTGTACGACGGCTTGCGGTCATATGTCAGGATGAATTCGGTGACCCAAAGATTACCGCTGCCGATAATTCGTCGGACCGTAAACCGCTTTTTGCTCAGCTGACTAGCGCGCTGGTTCTGTATGTTGCGTCGACTGCGGGTTCGCTCGCCTGACTGCGGGTATTCAAGCACCGCGTCCTCGTGATAGATCTGGTGCTCCGTTTCAAAATCGCTGGCATCAGACGCTGCCCAATGCTGATCCAGTGCCGCACGGATCTTTTGATCTCGCATTCCAGAATACTGTTCGTTCTTCTGTTGATCGTTCATCTCGAGCCCTCAATTTGACAAGAAGTTAAATGCTTTAGCCGAATCGGAGTGTACCACTCGTCAAGTCGCGCCGTTTCTTCGATCACTGTTGTTTCGCGAATTTGCGCTGAGGTGTTGCAGTCCAAGCGGCCCCATCGCGGTTATTTGTGTGACGTACTCGTCGGATTTCGCCCGGTGGTCGATTATGGTCTGTGTAGGTTGACCCTGGGCGTCGAGGACAACTATGGGGGAATTAACCGACATGTTAAGCGCTTTACTCGCTCATTTAGAAACCGAGCACTGACCCGACTTTCTGGCTGTTCTTCATTCTCCGACTGTCCCTAAGCATCATGCAGTAAACGAACCTACGGTCCCACACCGCTCGCAGATATAGGAATCGTCCCACTGCGAGTATTTCTGCTGGTACGTTGAATGATTGTGGCGCCAGACCAAAACAAATAAGAAAATGAACAACAGCGGAGCCACTGCAACGTAGATCTTTACTGGAAGCGAAGACACGGGAGGTGGACTGGTCATTACTACGCGGATGTAAGCCACGAAGGCCACAAATGAAAACACGACAGACCACAGAATCAATTTCAGATAAGACCACTTGGTAGGAGGAGCAAGACTTTTGGAGAGAGCCGATTGTTGGACACCCCTCGTGGTCGCTCTTCCGACCATGACATCGGGCCCTCCGCAGGCGAACAAAAATCCTAACATTCGGGTCCGGGTATCTACTCGAAAAAGCCCTTTTTGGTATGCCAGCGAAACTTTCTTTAGATTAGTACTGCTGCACTTCGGGCAGCGTAAGTCCATCTTGTCACTCTTCGCAGCCCCACCTCGGTGTGGCTTTTGTCCTTTCTTGGCAATTCTGACAACCTTATAAATCCAACAAGGCAATCAACCTTTAGTTGCTCTTGGCTCGCCGGACGTTTGATCGGGCCATTTTTTGGGCCATATGCCTGAGAAGCTTGTGATCTGCATGCTCCCGTCTTGCTCAGCAGGCGCGCAGCTTGCCAAGAAAACGTGATCCTTGCCGGCGCTACCCCAGGCAGTTTCATCAGAGGATTTGCGTCTAGGAAGATTTTGAAATTTGGGCGGCTCTTCACCTCCATAAAACAGTTGGTAGAGCAGCACTTCGAAGGCCCGAGCCAATTTCTCCAGTGTTTCGATAGCCGGATCCGTATGGCCGTTTTCAACTCGTGAAATGTAGCGTCGAAGCAAGCCTGACCTCTTTTCAATGCCCCTTGCGATAAATTTGTGTGCTCCCGCATATCACGCAGACAATCCCCAATAATCACTGTAGCTTCGCCTAACATGCGGTGGCCCACAATGTTGGGCCTTGCGAGTCAGCTGTTTTGGTTATCTCGGAATCGGCCTCATGTATTCGCGGATCATCTCGAAATCACCGGTCTTGAAGTCGCAAAAGTCTGCGCCGACACCAAACATGCCGCACGCGTAGCGGAGCGAGAAGTCCGTCTTGTCCTTGAAACGCACGGTAAAATAAAGCGTCGCACCTTCGATGGAATGGGTGATAAAGTCCACGACTTTGCCATGAACCTCCGGGTATCTCCTCCGAAAGCGGTCGTACTTCTTCTTGATCAACTTATCGAGTTTTCTCCGCTCCTTTGCCGTAATCGGGGTCAGAGGCGTATCCTCGTGGTACACGGCCTTTGGTTTTGTCTTCTTAGGCATGTGCGTCCTCCGGCTCTGCGCTCTTGACGGCCAAAGTGGGTACCGGCGAACCGTTTGCGTTACGGCTGGAGTGGACTCCTTCGGTTTTCCTAGGCGTTTTCTTCTGGTGCTTGCTCTGGGAGAGAAACTGGACCAACGGTGGTTTCCCTTCGAATTTGCGCTCACGTTCGACGCCGCGCATCAATTGACAGATTTCGTTGTTGGTTAGGGGCTCGTCGGAGAGCCAGACGTTGAATTCTTCCTCGAAACGCGACTCATCGTCTTTTTCCAACTTGCGCATTTCGAGCATGAATTGCAAGTTGATGATGGAACGACGACGTTCAAGGCCAGCCATGGACTTGTGGTAGGCCTCCATGAAGAGTTTGGGAGATCTCTTCAGGCGCTTAACTCCTCGAATGCCTTCGTCGATACCATGGTTCACCAAAAACAGCGCTTCATACAGATGTGCTTTCTCCATGACCAAATATCCTTTCGGCGGCAAGGTGGCCGCAAGTTCGGACGTTAGTTAGGCGAGTCGAGGCACACCTCCTCGATGCAGTTGAGAACCGACGTTCGTGGACGAACGGACCTGAAGGGAACCAAGGTGGAGGATGCGCGACGGGCAGAGGGATCGATCGTGCGATGAAAACGAAACGGTGATGGGCGGGTTGCACCCAAATGGGTAACCCGCTATTTTTTATCGCAGCCACGGTTGCCTCTAATCCAGGCGACTTTGGTTAGGGGCGCGTCCGGCGTATCACCACCGACGCGTCCCACTTCTCAAGCTTTCTTCTTCTTAGCCTTCTTCCTGTGCTTTCTGCCGTTCCTGATCTTCGGCAGAACGTTGCGAACATTCTCGATATCTTCGGGGCTCCACAGCCGAACACGAACACCGCCCAGCTTTCGCACCCTCGGGGCCGGCACCTTCCTGGCCAACACATATCTTTGAAGCGTAATATGGTGAATCCCAAGAACCCGTGCCGCTTCCGGTGTTGATTTCAAGTCCGATTCGCTAATGACCATTAGCAGATATACTCTCCTATGTCAAGTAGTTTTGAAGATGAGAAATTACTCCCTGAAATTGGCGTTGCATCAGCATTGCCACGGAGCATATCCCAGGTTGCGGGGCGGTGCCAGTCAGGCAGAACCCATAGTTCGTCTTGGTTGATCCCAAAAGCAGGAAACATAGAGAGAATCTACTCGCTCCGTTCTTTTCATTGAGGGCACGCATGTTGATTTTGAACCCAGTGCCTTACGGAATCGTGTAGCTCGAATCGGAACAAGAGTTCATGTGCTTCTTTACTTCCACCTCCCTCCGATGAGGCCCGGCGTGGCACGTCAATCAACGTGTCTACCACTACCAGCAGAGGACAGATTCGAACAGATAGCGGCATCGACACCCACAAATTCACCGGCAAAGAACGCGACTCCGAATCCAACCTCGACAACTTCGGCGCGCGCTTCGACTCCTCGTCCCTTGGCCGCTTCATGTCTCCGGACCACGGTCCCTTCCATCTGGCAAATCAACAGCCGTTGAACCCCTATGCCCACGCACTTAACAATCCGTTGCGCTTTATTGATCCCGGCAACTGGACCCAATCGATTCGGCGCTCTGGGAGCACATTAAACGCTTTGATCAAATAGCACACCAACGAACCCAAGATTTACTCGGGGATGCATTCGATTTGCACAAACCTATGATCATTTCTCAGCGCATGGGCGACTACCTGAAAACTGATACGGCAGGCAGCGATACCATCGCTGTTCACGGATATGATATCCGGCTACATCCAAAAAGCAGTCAAGGTCACTCGGAGCACGTACGAACTCTTACTTGACCAACTCAAACAAGGATTAGAAGATGCAATCAAGAAAAAGGAAAAAGAAGAAGAAGAGAAGAAAAAGAAGGAGCAGCATTGCAACAAAAACGGCCAGCCTTGCCAGTTCTAGGGGAAGCTAGTGCAGGCTAATGATGTCCCTGGCCATCTAACGCCCAGTGCTGCTTCAGGCTACGGCTTCGCGGCAGTGCTCCTGATATGGTTCTCCACGCTGATATCCTACAAATGCGTCTCATACATTTGGGCACTAACATTCGTCACGGATGACGGCTCGATCTACTATCAGTCTGCGCTTGCGATTCTCATTGTGGCTGGCATGGCTCTATACCGGCGCCCTCGCTTGCTTAGCCTCTCCAAATGGGTCCCGCGCCCCCTTGATCTCGCTTTGGCCATCCCATTGGGGGTGTTCTTTGTCTTCGGGGAAATCCTCTTACTTCCTGATCAAATGCGTGTTCCTCTTCCGCCGGACCGTCTACTTCCCTGGCTCGTTATTAGCATTGGTCCATTCGGTGAAGAACTCTTGATGAGGGGGATATGTCTTCGGTCCTTGCAAGAGCGTGAGCCCCTGTGGTTTGCGATCGCCGTCATAACCCTTCTTTCGGCGATCGGTCATCCGAGTTTCTGGTCCGCGATTCCAAGTCAACTGATTCTATGTGTTTTCTATACAGTAAGACAAAACTCCTTGGCCGCCTCGCTTGCGTTACATGTCACCATTAATGCCATGTTGGTATTTCACGTTGAGCGATTCTTTCATCGCTAAAACCCCGGTGGGCGTGGTCGCGGGACTAGCCGGGTCGGCGGTGATGACGAGATTTCTGCGTTCGCTACTATTCGGCGTGAAAGCGACAGATCCGCTTACATACTTGGCGATTGCGGGTCTGTTGACGGTCGTGACGCTGTTCGCCTGCCTGGTGCCGGCGCATCGAGCGACGCGCGTGGATCCACTGATTGCGCTGCGGCACGACTGACTGCGGGGACAGGCGAGAAATCTGGTGGAACTCAGAAGTCAGGCTGCACGGGCTAGTGCTTATTCGCAAAGACGCATAAAGGAGCGCCACACTCCGATCTGCTTGAGCTTCGTACCAGTCAGATTGTTCCAAAATATCCGCAATCGCTGCGTCGCTGAAAGCAATCCGAGGCTTTTTCACGCGCGCCGAGCCCGTTCGCGCAGCGCAATGATCAGCCCCTTTTTGCGAATTTCGCTGATCGAGACTTCAATCTTCGGTCCCTTTGCAGCGGCGAGCAGCTCTTGTTCGAGATTGGCCATCCGACGCTCTTTGTCTTGGCGAATCAATTCCCGGATGTATTCGCTCGGGGTGCCCCAATCTCCGGATGCGACTTGGCCCTCCACATAGGCCTTGAGAACTTCGGAAAGCGAGATGTTGAGAGAGGTCATTGGCATGCCTTCATTTTATGTCATGTTATGAAGGTCACGTCGAGCCTTGGCGAAGAGGCGACTACAAAACTTCACTGCCCTTCGCTCCCCTTCAGGTTTTAGTTTAGATTTACCTAGAGCGATATACGCAAATAAAGTTCTCGCCGGAAAAACTAGCAGCAAGACGCAAATCACCGCATGTTTACTGAGAATTGTAGCTATGGCGGAGAGGGGGGGATTGAAACCCCGATTGGTGAGTGGGAGGTGAGGGGTTGGTGAGAGTTGGTATGTCTCTTGTTTTCAACGCGCGTTTTTGATTTTCTGCAATCGCCAGATTCTAGAGAAGATCGAATACCCTAAAATCGGCCCAAATTAGTAGCAAGTAGAGTCACGAATTGTCGGATTCCTCCTATCTGTTTCTAATCCAACCCGGACCAGTTATTGGTGGTGGACCGAGGCCCCTCACCTGAGGGTTGCACTCAACATTCGGCCACATCTCAGGGGGTTGACCGAGAATTAGCCTCAACTGACGCACGATGCTTTCGATGTCCTCGCCGTTCCAAGGTACGTTGATAAGAACCTGATACGGCCCTGGCGCGAGGACAAGCGCCGCTGTCATCATCCCATCTCTACACCGCCCAGACGCCCAAGAGAACACAAAGCCTCTTAGCGCCAGCGCGCCTCTATCGACAGCTTGGGAAATCAGCCGTGCAGCTTTGCGTTCTGGCGTTTCCCAAGAATGGTCTTGAAGAGCTCTGTCGACCTCTGCATCATATTGGGCAGCCAGGAAGCAGACTTGCTGTGAGGAATCCATCGACACCCACATGACATGGTCGTGGTCCCTTCGGATTTCAACTTCGACACTCCCGCAGCCAACAATTCCGCAGGAGCAACGACCGATGATCACGGGACGAGACGAATTCTCAGCGCGCAACGGACACGGATCAGTGAGTAAATCATCAGGGTCGAGGCCAATGAGACCACTGGAAAAGCGATCGACTAGCCTCTTGCCGTCAGCCAACAATTGCACTTCATGGTCGTTGGTCTCAGGCGAAGGCCGAACCTCGATTCGAAGTTCAACACACTCTTGGGCATTCATAGTTCCGTTTCTCTTTAGGGCTTCACTTCAACCTTCATAAGTTGCCCCTCTTGCGTCGTCACAAAATCCACCGGCAGGAAGGAGCGGATAATCTCCATGTTGGTTCGAGAATGGAGATTCAACTTTTCGGCCGTGAAGGTGCCGCCACCCGCCAAGGCAAACGGCAGGAGAAGCTGATCAGCCAGATGCTCTCCGGCAACCGCCCCTGAAACCAAGTACGAGCGCGCAGCGTCGGCTGCTTCTGAAGCCACGCTCTCGGCACTTGCGCCAATCCGCCCGAAACCACAGAAGATCTCGGTGGTATTCCCGCTTGCTAGTTCGATTAGGACAATATTTCCTGGACCGACGGAATTTTTGGTTTCGACAATCTCCGCGGAGTCCGCATCCCAATTCATCAGTTTCGCGATTGTATCTATCTCACGCTGAGCAATACTGCGAGGAAGATTCGCCACAATTGCAACCGCACTGCGGCGTTCGATCTCTCCCCTCTCCAGCAGTTGAATCGCGGAAAGGCGTTCGCACGGTTCAATCGTGGCCGTAAAACGGCCACCGCCGGCCGGATAGAAGCCGTACCTTTCGAGACGAATCTCGATTTTAGGACCGAGCCTGTTGACGACAGGCAAGAAAACCTTTTGCACAAAGTCCAGCGGCGGCGCTTGCATGTTGTGCGTGCCACCTTCGATTGTGACTTCGCTGCATCCAGATGCCGTCATCAGCGCTGGGAGTATGGTCTGGAAGACCAAAGTGCCGCTACCCGCAGTTCCTATTGCAAAGTGATAGGTTCCGGATCGCACAGATCCTGGAGTAAAGGTGAGCGTCTTAGAACCCAGGGTCGCGCCTTCGACCTGTGCGCTCCCGATTTCACTGGCAGCGAGAACGGCCGTGAGATGCTGTCGAAGTAATCCTCCCCGCTCTCGTTTGGCGCGGATGTTTTCCATACGGAATGCTTTCCCGGTGGCGAGCGACAGGCTAAGGGCGGACCTTAACATCTGTCCGCCTCCTTCACCCGCCGATCCGTCTATGCGAATCATGCATTCGCTCCGTTGATGTGGGTCCTAAGGGATCCCGACTATCCTTTCACGCACACAACCTGTCGTAACGTATGAACGATCTCCACCAGATCAGCCTGAGCGGCCATAACGGATTCAATCGGTTTGTACGCGGCCGGCGTCTCGTCGATCACGTCGGCGTCTTTCCTGCACTCCACGCCTGCTGTCATGCGCACGTGGTCCTCTACTGAGAACCGACGCTTGGCTTCTCCGCGTGACATCGCGCGACCCGCGCCGTGGCTGCAGCTCATGAAGCTTTCCATGTTGCCCTTGCCGCGGACGATATAGGAACGCGCTCCCATGCTCCCAGGAATAATACCCATATCACCTTCGCGGGCGCGGACTGCGCCTTTGCGCGTAACGAGAATGTTCTGTCCATAGTGTCTTTCACGAGCCACATAATTGTGGTGGCAGTTGATGGCCTTCAGTTCGGCGACAAAAGGTCGGAGTTCGCCCGAAGTGCGCACCGTTCCGACGATCTGCTCCATCATCAAGTGACGGTTCAAGCGTGCAAAATCCTGGGCCCATTCGACCGCTTCAACATAGTCGTTGAAGTGTTCCGTGCCTTCTGAGAAATAGGCAAGATCTTTGTCGGGCAGGTTGATAAAAAACTTCTGCATGTCCTTACGCGCGATTTCAATGAAGTAGCTGCCCATGCGGTTGCCAACTCCGCGTGAACCACTGTGCAGCATGAACCACACATTTTCCGCTTCGTCGAGGCATACTTCGATGAAGTGGTTACCCGTTCCCAAAGTACCCAGGTGGTTCGAGTGGTTTCCGCGGTCCAGCTTAGGATGCTTTTCGAGAATCGCATCGTAGCGAGGCTTCAACGTCTGCCAGATCTCTCCATTGCGCACCGGAATCTCGCCCCAAGCGCCCACGTCACCATGGCCACCATGATTGGTACGGCCGTGTGGAACGGCCTTCTCAATTGCGGTGCGAATACCCTTCAGATTGTCCGGCAGGTCACGCGCGTTGAGGTCGGTCTGCACGGCCATCATGCCGCAACCAATGTCCACTCCCACGGCGGCCGGAATAATTGCACCCTTTGTCGGAATGACGCTGCCCACCGTTGCGCCAACCCCCCAGTGCACATCGGGCATAGCGGCAACCCACTTGAAAATGAAGGGTAGCTGCGCGACGTTCAAAAGCTGCTGACGAGCCTGATCTTCGAGTTGCACCCCCTTCGTCCAAGCCTTGATGGGTGCGCCCTTCTCCGGGACGATTACGTTGTAGGTTGCGTCCGCCATAGCGCTCTCCTTAACTCCTTACGGCTTTTCAAACTTAATCCGAAGAGGCGCAGGGTCGTTTTCGTTGACCCTGCGCCCCCTTTGGTTCGCGATTCCGATTTCGCTCACGAACCGTCGCTCGCTCGTTTTTTCTGCATATTCAATGCTTATGATAAGCAGGGATGGGGCCGATCCGGCTTATCACGCTATGTACCAGATAATGCATCACATATTCCGTTGAGGCCAGCTTGGAATCTTTAGCATCCGCGCTTATAGGATAGTAGTTTATATTAATAGCTATGGACGTTAAGCCGACCGTGGTCATCGGATTATTGGGCACTACCCTCGATGCCGGACGAATGCAAGACCGTTGGCAGAGCTGGCGGCCAACGGTCGCCATCTGCCAACAACCGGACTTCGTTGTGAGCCGTTTAGAACTCCTACACGGGATCCGAGACAAGTCGCTGGCACGCCGTGTAGCTGAGGACATTGCCGCTGTCTCCCCCGAAACCACGGTTCGACCTCACGAGATCGAATTTGGCGACCCATGGGACTTTGAACGTGTCTACGAAACTCTTTTCAAATTTGCACGCACTTATCCGTTTGAGACAGAAGGCGAAGACTACCTGATCCACATCACCACCGGTACTCACGTCGCCCAGATCTGCCTTTTTCTCCTCACGGAATCAAGGTACTTGCCAGGACGATTGCTGCAGTCCTCACCGGAACGCGACCGAACCGCACCAGGAACCATCAAGATCATCGACCTTGACCTATCGAAATACGACAGGATTGCTTCACGCTTCCACCAAGAACAGCGCGATGCCGTGTCTTATCTGAAGGGAGGGATAGATACGAGAAACGTCGCCTTCAATCAATTAATTGATCGTATCGAGCAAGTCGCCGTCGCCACGCGCGATCCTCTGCTTCTCATGGGGCCCACAGGCGCTGGAAAGTCGAAACTTGCCCGTCGCATTTTCGAGCTTAAAAAACTACGACATGCCGTTACCGGCGATTTCATCGATGTGAATTGCGCAACACTTCGGGGCGATGGCGCGATGTCGACATTATTTGGCCACGTAAAGGGTGCCTTCACTGGCGCGCTCCGCGACCGGCCCGGCGTTTTGCGAACCGCAGATAAGGGAGTTCTTTTCCTTGACGAAATTGGTGAACTCGGAATAGACGAGCAAGCGATGCTCCTCCGGGCGCTCGAGGAGAAAACGTTCTTACCCTTTGGGTCCGATCGCGAAGTTCGCAGCGACTTTCAACTGATTGCGGGTACGAACCGAGATTTGCTGGTGGCAGTTCGCGAAGGCAGATTTCGTGAGGACCTCCTCGCCAGAATTAATCTTTGGCCGTTTACGCTGCCGGGACTGAGATCCCGCCCCGAGGACATTGAACCAAACATTCAGTTCGAGCTTGACCAGTATGCCGAGCGGTCCGGCCGTCGCATCACGTTTAGTAAAGAGGCAAAGGAACTCTTTCACGATTACGCCCTTTCAGGTGCGGCTGTTTGGCTGGGCAATTTCAGAGATTTGAACGCTGCCATCGTCCGCATGGCTACTTTGTCGCCAGGCGGACGAATTTCACTTGATCTTGTTCGCGAGGAAATCGAACGTCTCAGCAGTGCCTGGGCTAAATTGGAGGCCAATGAAACGCAAGATACTTTGTCGGACTTGCTGGGCAAAGAGCGCCTCGACGGCATCGATTTCTTTGATCAAGTACAACTCGCAAATGTGATTAAAGTCTGCCGGGATTCTCGCTCCCTCTCCGATGCCGGACGCAGGTTGTTCAGTGTTTCGCGAGGTCGGAAGGCAAGTACGAACGATGCAGATAGACTGAGAAAATACCTGAACCGTTTCGGCATCGAATGGTCGCAAATCGTCGCTGATTCATAGCCTCGAAAGCGAGCCTCGGGCAGGAGAATTCGATTGCCCCTCGAGCGGGCCCGAGGTAGCAGAGCGTAGACGGCCAGCGAATCCGCTGAGACAATCGTTAGTTCGGTTAGAACCCATGCTTCTCACCATTACCACGACACACAAACCGGCCACGGACTTGGGCTACTTGCTGCACAAAAGCCCTTTCCGAGTGCACTCCTTCGAGCAGGTCTTTGGGAAGGCTCATGTTTTTTACCCTGAAACGGCCAACGAGCGCTGCACTGCCGCGTTGCTATTGGAAATCGACCCCATCGGTCTTGTTCGCGATCGACGTGGCCCGAGCGGCGAGGGATACGCTCTAGAACAGTACGTCAACGATCGTCCCTATGCCGCATCCTCTTTTCTGAGCGTGGCGATCGCGCGCACGTTTGGAACAGCAATCACCGGTAAGAGCAAAGAACGTCAGGAACTGGCCGATACGCCACTGGCACTCGAAGCGCAGATCTCGGTTCTGCCTTGCCGTGGCGGAGAGGATCTATTGCGCCGCTTGTTCGAACCGTTGGGTTACGAAGTAACAGCGGCCCGGCATCCGCTCGACGAGAAATTCCCTGAGTGGGGTGAGAGTCCCTACTACACCGTTGGGCTCAAAGGCACCCTTCGGTTGAGTGATTTGCTGACGCATCTTTATGTGCTGATCCCAGTCCTTGACGACGATAAGCACTATTGGGTTGGCGATGCGGAAGTGGAAAAGCTCCTCCGACATGGTGAGGGCTGGCTTCGCGAGCATCCCGAGCGCGAACTGATCACCAATCGCTACTTGAAGCACCAGAAGCGACTGGCCCGAGAGGCATTGAGCCGCCTCATCGGAGACGAAGAACCGGAAGCCGACGAAATGGCCGAAACCCGCGCGCGTGAAGAGGAGGCCATCGAGAAACCGATCAGTCTTGCCGATCAACGGATGGGAGCGGTCATGGCAGCTCTTCGCAGCAGCGGGGCAAAACGAGTTCTCGATCTTGGATGTGGCGAGGGACGGCTCTTAAGGGAACTACTGAAAGACAAAACTTTCTCTGACATTGTGGGAATGGATGTATCACATCGCGCCCTTGAAATTGCTTCACAGAAGCTACGGCTTGAGGAGATGCCAGCGATGCAGAAGGGACGTATCCGCCTGATTCATGGTTCTCTGACCTACCGGGACAAACGCCTGTCGGGCTTCGATGCTGCAACTGTTGTGGAAGTCATTGAACACCAGGACCCGCCGCGCCTTTCAGCGTTCGAGCGCGTGCTCTTTGAATTCGCCTGCCCGCGGACAGTCGTCGTTACGACGCCGAACGTCGAATACAACGTGAAATTTGAAACACTTCCTGCCGGTAAGTTCCGCCATAAGGATCATCGCTTTGAGTGGACACGCGGCCAATTTCAGAATTGGGCCAAGGGAATCGCGGAGCGATTTGGGTACGCCGTTCGCTTCTTACCGATTGGACCTGACGACGCAAGCGTAGGTAGTCCCACTCAAATGGGGATCTTCACACGTGGCTGAGCGAAGCAAAAAAAGACGCGAACGAATCGTGCCGCTCGGGACGCAGATTGTAACCCGTGTGGATACCCATACTCCGGAAGGTGCTGTGCTTCAGATGGCGGGCGCAGTTGCTGTGATTCTCCAAATGCCAGTGAACAGTACGGGAGAGTATCGAGTTCGGTTTCCCGATGGCGAAGAAACTTCTTTAACACGGAGCGAATTCCAGGTGCGCAAGGAGCTCGCCAGGACGATCGGCACGGTTCTGGGGACTGCACAATCTGACTTGTACCAGTTTGTAATTTACCGGTGCATCGTCGGGTCGCGCGCATATGGACTCGAGGAGGAAAGTTCAGATGTTGATCGACGCGGCATTTATTTGCCCCCAGCCAACCTGCAGTGGTCGTTACTTGGAGTGCCGGAGCAACTCGAGCGTCAGGAGACTCAAGAGTGCTACTGGGAATTGGAGAAATTCCTGCGGCTCGCACTGCGAGCGAATCCCAATGTCTTAGAGTGCCTCTATACGCCTCTGGTGGAGAACGCTTCACCGTTGGCTAAAGAACTTCTGTCTATGAGGGAGTGCTTTCTGACAAAACAGGTCTACCAGACCTACAACGGATACGTTATGTCGCAATTCAAGAAACTGGGCCAGGACATAAGAAACAAGGGAGCGCTGCGATGGAAGCACGCCATGCACCTGGTTCGGCTCTTGGTTTCAGGGATAGCAGTGCTCCTTGAGAGCAGAGTTCCCGTGCAGGTTGGAGAACACCGAAACCGCTTGCTCGCGATCAGACGTGGCGAGGTGTCATGGCAAGAAGTGAGCGCCTGGCGTAAGGATCTCCACCATCAGTTCGATCTTGCTTGGGCAAAGACGAAACTGCCTGAACACCCGGATTACGACCGAGTCAACGCGTTCCTTGTAAAAGCCCGACGCAGCACAATTTGAATATCGAAATGATCGAGACCAAATGAATCTGCACCCGAGACTCCGCGAGGTTGTGAAAGAGCAGAAATTTCCCATGGTCTTCGTGACCATCAGCGGCGCGCACCTGTATGGTTTCCCGTCACCGGATTCGGATTACGATCTGCGGGGAGTACACGTATTGCCGGTGAGTGATGTCGTCGGATTAGATACGGGTACGGAAACAATCGAGGTGTCGAAGAACAGGGAGAACATCGAGCTTGATCTAGTCACTCACGACATCAAGAAATTCTTCAAGCTGCTCTTGAAGAAAAATGGATATGTCCTTGAGCAGCTATATTCGCCACTTGTCGTTCACTCTACACCGGAGCATGACGAGTTGAAAGCGATCGCGAAAGGCTGCGTCACCCGCTACCACAGCCATCACTATCTCGGGTTTGCGGAAACAGAGTGGAAACTCCTGAACAAAGAGAGTCCAACGAGGATCAAGCCACTTCTTTATGTCTATCGCGTTCTGTTGACCGGGATACATATGATGCGCACGGGCGAAGTCGAGGCAAACCTACACACTCTTAACTCGTTCTTCAAATTGACTTACATCCCTGGACTCATTGCTCGCAAGTTGGAGGCTTCCGAGAAAGGCACCATCCAAGATGCGGACATGGCGTTTCACCAAAAGGAATACGAGCGGTTGAGGAGCGTCCTGGAGCAGGCGAGCCTTGAGTCTAAGTTGCCTGAACGAGCCACTGGTACCGAGGCATTGAATGAGCTGCTGATTCGGATTCGGCTCCACTCGACAACAGGCTCAGGATTTTCAAGTTGACATGAAACTGACGATTCCAGAACTCGCTGTTGTCGCTCTTGTCGGGCCCTCGGGGTCAGGCAAGTCGAGTTTCGCCCGGAAGCACTTTCGCCCGACGGAGGTTCTCTCCTCCGACTTCTGCCGCGGCCTTGTTTCCGATGACGAGAATAGCCAGGCAGCCACAAACGACGCTTTTGAGGTTCTGCATTTCATCGCGTCAAAACGGCTGACTGCAGGGAAGCTCGTCGTTGTTGATGCCACAAATGTACAGTCTGAAGCGCGCAAGCCTATCATTGCCCTGGCGCGGCAGTATCACTGCATTCCGGTCGCGATTGTATTTGATCTGCCGGAAAAGCTCTGCCACGAACGAAACCGTGATCGCCCAGACCGGAATTTCGGTCCCCATGTCATCCGCCAACAATCTCAACAGCTGCGCCGATCTTTGCGCAATTTGGAGCGTGAAGGCTTTCGCCGAGTTCACCTGCTGCGTACACCGGAGGAAGTTGAGGCCGCTGAGATTCAGCGGGAGCCGCTCTGGAACAACCTGAAGCACGAACATGGTCCCTTCGACATCATCGGGGATATCCACGGTTGCTTCGAGGAACTCGCCGAACTCCTTACCCAACTCGGTTACTCCATCGAGAGACAAACCAACGGAGACGGTTCTCCGGGCTTCTCTGTGAAACCTCCCGAAGGCCGTAAACTTGTTTTCCTTGGTGATCTTGTCGACCGAGGGCCAAAGATCCCTGAAGTGCTGCGCTTGACTATGAGCATGGTGCAAGGTGGGGCCGCCCTTTGCGTCCTGGGGAATCACGACGTCAAGCTAATGCGTAAATTGCGTGGCAAGGACGTGCAGATCACGCACGGGCTCGCCAATTCTTTGGAACAGCTCGACAGAGAGTCTTCGGAGTTTCGCATCCAGGTCTGTGAATTCCTGGACGAGCTCGTCAGTCACTACGTTCTGGATGACGGGAAGCTTGTCGTCGCGCACGCTGGCATGAAGGAAGAGATGCAGGGCCGAGGTTCGGGCAAGGTGCGTGATTTTGCTCTGTACGGGGAAACGACAGGCGAAACGGACGAGTTTGGGCTCCCCGTTCGTTATAACTGGGCCGCGGAATATCGCGGAAGAGCGATGGTGGTTTATGGCCACACTCCGGTGCCGCAACCCGACTGGTTGAATCGCACGATTAACATCGACACGGGCTGTGTTTTTGGTGGCAACTTAACGGCACTTCGTTACCCGGAAAAAGAGCTTGTCTCTGTGAGCGCTCGAGCGACCCATGCTCAGCCGGTCAAGCCGTTAGTCCCGGTTTTGGAGACGGCCACGTCCCTCACTTCCCAGCAGGTCCACGACGACCTGTTGGACATCGATGATGTGATCGGAAAACGAATCGTCACAACTCGCCTTCACCACAACGTCACAGTGCGAGAAGAGAATGCGCTCGCTGCGTTAGAAGTAATGAGTCGATTCGCGACGAATCCCAAATGGCTCATTTATCTACCGCCCACAATGTCGCCTACTGAAACAAGCACGCGGCCCGGGCTATTGGAGCATCCGGCAGAGGCCTTTTCCTACTTCCGGCGCGAAGGAATTGCTCGTGTCATTTGCGAAGAAAAGCACATGGGATCACGTGCCGTGGTGATTGTGTGCCGCGACGAAGAAATGGCGAGGCGGCGTTTTGGTGTCCTGGGAGAAGGATTCGGAATTTGTTACACGCGCACGGGAAGACGCTTCTTCGATGATGGGAAGATCGAACAAGAATTCCTTCAAAAGGTACGCGGGGCCTTGGACGCGGTGGGCTTTTGGGACCAGTTTCAGACGGATTGGATTTGTCTCGACGCGGAGTTAATGCCCTGGTCCGCGAAGGCACAGGAATTGCTGCGACAGCAGTACGCCGCCGTTGGCTCGGCTGCCAAGGCATCCCTTGCGGCGGCTGTTTCAGCGTTGGAGCATCTGGTATCGGAGAACGCGGACGCTTTGCCCCTGCTCGAATTCAATCGGCATCGCTTGGAAGCTGCGAATCGCTATGTCGATTCCTATCGTCACTACTGTTGGCCGGTGCGATCTGTCAGCGATCTGAAGCTGGCACCATTCCACCTGCTTGCCACGGAAGGCCAAGTCCTTGTCCAGCGGGACCACGTGTGGCATATGGAAAAGCTCGCAGAGATTTGCGGAGCATCTGACGGCCTCCTCCTTGCCACTCCATACAAGGTCGTCGACGTGACAGACACTAAGAGCGTTGAAGAGGCGACTCTTTGGTGGGAAGAACTGACCGGGCGTGGCGGTGAAGGTATGGTCGTCAAGCCGGTGGATTTCATCGTGCGCGGACGCCGCGGCCTGACTCAGCCCGCCGTCAAATGCCGTGGCCCTGAATACTTGAGGATTATCTACGGGCCGGAATATTTGTTGCCAGAAAACTTGGAACGGCTGCGCACCCGTTCGGTTTCAGCCAAGCGCTCTCTGGCACTCCGCGAGTTTGCTCTTGGGATCGAAGCCCTTGAACGATTTGTCCGACAAGAGCCTCTCCGCCGGGTACATGAATGCGTCTTCGGTGTGTTGGCCCTTGAAAGCGAGCCAGTCGATCCTCGCCTCTAGCCCACGTCTCTCACAGCCTGCCATAAGAGGAATGAAGTGTGTTCGAACTGGGAGTTGCGGGTTATTTTCGCGGGGTGTTGTTGTGTAGCGGACCCGTTTTTCGTTTTGCGTGAGAGTTTTTTACTTTCTTAGCCTGTTTCGGCGCACACCATACCACCGGTTGACGGATGCCAAAATAAAAGTGG
>JABCYZ010000044.1 GCA_013289955.1 Acidobacteriota bacterium | reverse complement strand
GAACGAGCCGCCGCCAGAACTCCACGATGTGATGAATTTCTTCGAGCACATGGGTTATTTGCTGGAGGGCAAATACCTCAATCTCGAAGATGTCTCGGTGGAGTTCCACTATTGGATTCTGCACGTGTGGGGCGATGCAAAAAAACTAATCGCGAGCGAGCAAGTGGAAAATTCACTCTACTATGAGTTCTTCAAGAAGATGGTGACGCGGTTGCTGGAATACGACCGTCCTCGAACAGGTACTCTCCAATTGCCCTCGGAGGCGGAGATAGCGGACTTCTATGCTGAGGAATCCCGTTTGCCCATCGGGAGCCCGATTCCTCGGCAAAAGCGTTCAAAGCGTCGAACATCGTGAGGAGATGGCCACGCCGCTCGCTATGTTCGAGAACTGCGGGTGCCGTCTAGATGTCCGGTAATCGGAACATGAGGGAGATTCCGTCTACAATTTTGCATGCTGGAAAAGCCCTTCATGGTGTATCTCAACGGTGCGGAAGACCCGAGGGACTTGGCATACCAACAGCCCGTCCGCGCTTCAAGAGTTGAGGTGTCAGAGGGCGGCCTGAGCTTCTTCAAGGCTGACGGCGCGCTCGCAGCCTTTTTCGACAAGTCAGCAGTTCGCAGTTGGCGCGAGATGAACGAATCCGAACTTCTGGCAAACTGAGGAGGGGCCTGACATTTCCGGTAACGCGACTAACCAGGCATGTGGTGATAAACTGTGATTTCGAGCGTTTCTCATGCCTTTATTCAAACCAGCCGCACTATCTCCAATGCAAATTGAGTATCGCAAAAGGATTCGCGCCAAGGGCCGCAAACACTACATCATTTATACTGGCATCCTGCGCTGGGGCATGTCTATGTTTGTCCTCGCCACACTCTGGAACTGGCACGGGGGATACGGATGGCATATTCCTCCTCCAGGATATTTGGCCTTCTCCATCATCCTAGGGTTGGTCATCTGGTCCGTCGCAGGCTACTTTTGGGGAGCTTATATGTGGAAACGGCTTTTTGAAGAGCTTCCCGCTCAAAATGGGTACTAGCAGCAAGATGCCCATGGTCGAGACGTTGGTGTCTTAATAGACTGACGCAACGAGAAATTATATCGTGATGGGTGTGTCGGGAGACGTGTGAATCGCATGTACGATGGAGGACATTTCCTCACGCACATGTTGCAGAACGCCAGCCTTCTTGTGGAATGCTCCCTGGTCGTGTTGCTTCTGATGTTTCTCTGGACCCTTGTGGACGTTGTGGCGCGAAGTGCGCGCTACTACTCCGCGACGCGGCAGTCTCATCGCTTCCTAGAAGCAAGCGCAGGTCTTCTGGAGCGGGGGCAGTGGAAGGGCGTCCAGTCGATAGCCGAGATGCTTAATCGAAGCCACGTCGCAATGGTGTACTTCAACGCCATGCAAGAATTTCGGACGGCGCACGAATGTGTTTTAGCAGAACAGGCAGTGGAGGCAGCGCGCCGGGGGGCACGCACTGCACGGAACCGCGTCCACGAACAACTCAGGCAGGGCTTGAGTTACCTTTCGGCCATTGCAATTACAGCGCCGCTTGTTGGATTGTTCGGGACCACTATTGGGATATTGGATTCGTTTGGAGCTTACATAGGAAGCAGAAATGGCTTCATCGTCTTCATTGCGGCAAATCTAGCGGATGCCTTGGTGCCCACGCTGGCAGGCTTGTTGGTGGGCGTACTCGCAACGTGGTGTTTCAACTTCCGGAATGACCGCCTAGCAACGTTCGATGTGGAGATGGAAATAGCGGAACTAGACTTGGTGAAGCACCTGGAACAACAACGTCGGGCAGGAAAACTAGCGAGTTTTATGCCAGCCTGACGCCTTGCCTGGTAAACGCGGTAACCGGAAAAGTGGAACTGGCCCCCCGCGATGGTTACCGGGCGACACCTTCCGAAGTTACCTCCCCCGCCGGACTCCCCGCCCCACCCAGGGGACCCAGGCCAAAGGGGGGCCCCATTGAATCGCTCCCACCATGCGAGAAGCGAACCGCATCGCACGGTGAAAACACTCCCCCCGCTAACTGCGTGGAGACAGCCAGAGCGCCGACGCACTGAAAGTTTATTGCATTTGTTGCGATTGCCCATTGACTCGCGACTGACTTTATGTTATACAATAACTCATGGCTCGAATGGGCAGGCCGAAGAAGTTGGCGAAGGAACGCCAGAGCCATCTTATCGCTCTACGACTCAATCCCGCAGAACACAAGCGGCTCGAACAGCGAGCCGGAAAATCCGGGCTCTCGGTGAGCGCATACGTTCGACGGGCTCTCGGATTCAAAGAAAAATAAAAACGGGGCGTGCCACTGCTAGAACAGCGACACGCCCCTAATCACCAAAGGAGAGATAGCTCCATGGCAACTACGCAGAACGTACCACAGGCCCTTTCCGCCGAACAGGTGAAGGCGATTCTCAAGGAAGCGCGCCAGCATTCCACGCGAGACTGGTGCATGCTTCTCCTCACGTTCCGCCACGCGTTGAGAAGTCAGGAAGTCCGAACGCTCAAGTTGGCCGATATTGATTTGGAAAGCTCCACCATCGCAATCGCCCGCGTAAAAGGTTCGCGCTCGGGCGTCCAGAGCCTTGACAGACATCGTGGAGAGCCGATTCTTGACGAAGTTCTCGCTCTTCGCACCTGGCTCCGTGAGCGCGTGGAAGATGGCTCGTGGATTCTGTTTCCCTCGCAAAAGGGTGGAGCGATGACACGTATGCAGCTTCTTAGGCTGTTTCGCAAGTACGCGCTGGCCGTGGGAGTCGCGCCAGAGCTAGCTCACCCTCACATCTTGCGGCACTCGCTGTGCTCCACGATGGCGGCGGAACACGCCGATGTCTACGCGATTCAGCAACGGGCAGGGCACAAGAACATTTCCAACACCATGATTTACACGCACGTAAGCGATGAACAGGCCAGTGAATCGTGCCGTGAATCCCTCATGGCGGCCTTCGCCTAGGTTACATTCTAACCATTCTGTAACCTTTTTCAGTCATTGCAGATTAAAACAAAGGACTTAAAGCCGCCCGAATCATGGGTGGCTTTCTTGTTTTGTAACATTTACGGGCTTGGGGGTCGCCTGCGGGTCCTGGACAAATCCAATCCGGCCTGCGAGTCGCTTGCCACAGTAGCCCCCAGTGCGAATAGCAAGCACGTGGGCGGGTCGCAGTTCGATTCGGATGATTTGACCCACGGTAGTTTGGAATTGAAAACTATCAGCCAAAAGAAGGGCCCAATGCGCCCGGTAATCCCTATTGCTGTGCAAAATCCTTCGAGGGTTCAAGTAACAGGCGAAGTTTGCTCGCGTTGGCTTCTTTGGCGGGCGATTGACGGGACTTTCCGTTGGAATCGTAAAGTCCTTCCAGTTGGCACAGCATTTCGATGGCTTTCAGGCGCAATTTCGGGGGCACATTCTTCTCTCTCACCAACCGCCGAAGCCCCGTAATAGTTGCTCTGGATGAGCGTGAAGTCATAGTGCATCCCCCGGGTACAATCCTGATACGAACCGAGCTGCAAGACAAGCTTAGTACACTCCACAACTTTCGCACGGGGGCCGCGACACAAAGGGAACGAGGAAAGTCTCACAGGATACGAGGCCGAAGACGAAGAAAAGTGTAACTCCTCGAATCGGAGTATCCGCAGCCTAGGATCGAATACCGAAGGAGCGGGATTCTAAACGGCGTGGTGGTACACTCCTTGCGGCTAACGCGAGTTGCTAATCTATACTTCTCCCAGGTGCCGCATTGCCGGAAACAAAATTCCCGAAGCTGACTCGCTCTCCCCTCAAAGAAGCTCTGTTGGATATTCGGCTGCGCGAAGAGCTACCCGCCTCCGTGTTGGCAAGGTTCAAAGCGCCAAACGGTTTCCCAGTAGCTAAGGAGATGAGACAGAGTGAATTTCAGTTCAAGGTGGACGATGGTAAGCCTTTAGCTCAAGTGCTGGGGGAAGGCGCGATGGGATGGCGTTATGAGAGAGAAGATGGTTCAGAGGTGGTTCTACTGCGCAGAAATGGTGTGACTTATAGCATTCTGAAAAATTATCCTGGCTGGGATGTGCTCAGGGACAAGACTCGTGATGTTTGGCGAGAATTTCTTGCCGTCTCTGGGCATGTTACCGCCGGTAGGCTTGCAGTGAGATATATCAACGCAATCCATATTCCGCTTGGCGCGGACTACGATGACTATCTAACCACAGGACCGCGAATCCCGAAATCCATTCCTCCTCTCGTTACGGCCTTCATGCAGAGAGTGCTGGTTCCTTTCGAGGAGCAGGCGGCAACGGCAATAATTACGCAAACGCTCGAAACGCCCAGTACCTCAGCAGTCCTAGACATAGATGTCTTTACCGAAGGGTCACTAGAGGGAACCACAGAAGATATTTGGACAAGGTTAGGCAATTTAAGGGGTATTGCGGATAGGGTCTTTTTCTCGTCTTTGACTGAGAAAGTGTTAGAATCGTATAAATGACAGCATATTGTGCTCAGTTCGATGCTTCATTCGGGTTGCGCAGCGGTGCCAGCACCGGCGTGAGCGATATTGCTATCCAGGTTGATCTGGCTTTCAGAAATACCTTACGGCATTACCTACAGACCAGACTCGAACTTCTTCTTCCTGACATCGAAAGTCTGAGTGTCGTTTCCGATAAAAGTTCGACGCCGGTCGATGCGGATACGATTCACGCCGCAAAGCGATTTGTCCTCTCCTTGCCCCGGTTCGGACCGACTCCCGAGGTGTCGGCGGACCCGGACGGGGAAATTTCCTTCGATTGGGCTGGACCGACCGGCAAAATGTTTTCGGTAAGCGTCAACAAACAGAGCCGTCTCGCATACGCTGGGTGGTTCGGGGAAAAGAGTCGTATTCATGGGATTGAGCAATTGGTTGAGACTTGTCCTCAACAAATTGTACGAGGTATTGATAAGGCGACCCACTAAGGCGGAATCCGCCACCAGTTCTCAACACTCCCGGTTAGCGAGATTTATCTTTCAGGATGCGCATTTTAGGCGGCAGACACCTGCCGCGCCGAAGCCCAGCGCGTTTCTTCCCAGGCCCCCAGACCTAAAAATCTCCGCGTTGTGGAGAGATGCGCTGTCCGAGGCGGAAATCTGGACAGCTGGTGATTTGCTAGGCGCAACGCGCGGTAAGCCACGGGCGCGTGCTGACTTTGACTTAGCAGCGGTCTCGGAGGCTAATCTGACAATTGAGCTGGACACAGCGCCACATCCGCGTCATGTGAATCTTTGCGGGTGGCCAATTCCCAAGGATGAGCAAAAATCTATTGCATTGTTGTTGTGTGCTCGATCGACTCTTGTCGTGCGATGAAAAATGCCACCGAAAGATAGGCTCCCTTATCGTGGCCAGCGCTCGTCTATCTTTTTCAGAATCTGTTCGGCGTTCCTGATCGCATCGGCTATACAGGCTTCGCGCGCGGGGCATGGCTTGTCGCCTATCTCATGAAGTTTTCGCGCCGCTAGGATTGTTGCTGCAAATAGGAGCGCGTATTTCCGCTGCTCATCCATTGAGTCCTCCCGCGAAAACGGGGAGCAAACAATATCATTCCACTGACCTAAAACCAACGCACTTGATTCGAGAACCAGTGCGTTACAGCAGCTCAGCGCAAGGTTCGCCCAGCCCGCGAGGGGCTTTTTTCGTCTATTTCGTAGAGCAAAGAAAGCACCGCAACTCTGGTTTTCATCGCATGCCACCTCGAACGAGTAGAATAAGTCCCCGCCACGCTCCAGCCTATGATACTTGCTGGGACCAGCGGGAGGTGAGCGGCAATGGCACACGGAGACTTGGATCTTGGTTTGCTCCATCGAATCATGATTCGACTTGGAGAGCTTCGCGAAACATCGTCTGCGTGGAATCCGCCCTGCGAAGCCCACTTAATGGATTTGGTACGGGAATGCAGACCCACTGGTCAGGCTGTGTTGAACTACCTGCAAAGGCACACTGATTATCTGAACGAAAGGCATCTGCTCAAGATTGTTCGTGGCGCTCCACTTTACAGGGTGTTGCAGCTCACCGCAAAAGGACAGACCTATCTACAGCCTGAGCTTGCCGAGTTTGGAGAATTACCGATTCTACCGGCTGTCGTGAAAGGCCTTGAAAACAAAATCGCCGTTCTGACGTATCCAGAGGAAGAAAAAGAAGGCATGCTTCACAGACTGAGAGAGGCTCTAGCCGAAAAAGGCCCGGATCTGCTCGTCAAAGTACTTGTAGAGGTGGGCGCAAAAATCGCAGCGGGTCACGGCTGAAATCCTCGCCGACCGCCGTCGCCCGTGTGCGCGTAAGACCAATTGATTCGTCGGGCTTCTGGAGCGGGCGATGGCAATTGAACCCACGTCAGGGGCCACGCCTTCCCTCAAGTTCGGAATAACACGAGCGGAATAGGCCGTAACGAATCCTGAAAAAACTGGCGATTGGAACGAGGGAATCTCTCAAGAATTTACGTCGCTGCCGAATTCCATCTATTTTCCATTTCGGCCCGCCTCTCAAAACCGGTAAGTGCCGCCGTTCCAGCGCGCTAGAGTTTAAAAAGCCGAACAAGGATAGAGAATCGCCATGAAACAGCCTAAATGCTACGCCAATCACTATGACAATTGCAGCGCAACGATGTCGAACGAGCACTGCCTATCTCGCGCAGTTCTTGAAATAATTGACCCTACCGGCATGGTCAGAGTAGTTGGTGCGCCGTGGCTTAACGGTAAAGAAGAAACAATTTCGACGGCCAATCTAACAGCAAAAGTCTTGTGCTCGAAACACAACAGCGAATTGAGCGTGCTAGATGCGGAAGCCGGTAGGTTCTTCAAGGCAGTCTGCGAGACGGAGAAAATACTGTTGTCGGCGAGAAAGAATCCGCAACATGCGGAGTACAAATTCGATGGGAACCTGCTCGAACGATGGTGTTTGAAAGTGCTATGTGGATATGCTGCATCGGGAAACTTCCAAACTGGAATAGCTACACGACCGCAACCTAGCTGGGTAGACGTGGTTTTTGGAAAATGGCCGTTCATTGATGGACACGGCTTGTACTATAGCTGGGACGAAGGTGACACTGTTCAAACCGTCGTTAATCACGCTGGGGTTTTTTCGCTCATACGCAACGGAATCGTGTGTGGCGTTCGAATTGCGTTGGCTGTGAATAGCTTTACTCTACTCATGGAGAAGCCGGACCAAACTACACGGTTGAAGAAACATTCTCTTGTTCCTGTGAACGGGTATCGGCCAATCGAGATTTGTTATACAGATGGAATTTCTGAACGAAGACTGCGTCTGCGATGGACAGTACCAGGGGACCAAAAGATAGTTACGGTTGGTTTTAGGGTGTAAACGCCTGTCGCATGTACAATTTTTGTACACCGATGGCGTGAATCCATGGCTTTTGTTGTTTCTGTGGATATGGGGAATCAACAAGTTAAATGTTTTCGGCGGCTCTCGCGTTTCGACTCCCACCCCGGGCACCATTTTTTGCCGTCGAAACGGGATGAGTTACTAGGCTCATCACCTTGGGGTACCTCTCGTCTACCTCAACTTGCTGGCTAGTGATTCTATTCCAAAATCGGAGGTTCAGTCTCGCTCCGGGCAGGTTACATTGCGCGACTAGCCCGCAACTGGCACAAGGCCGCTCTAGCTGGAGAACTCCGCATCGTCATAGATTTTCTCGCCGCGCAGCACGTCATCGTCGCTGGCGTTCCAGTCCTGGTTGGAAGAAATAGAGAAGGAAACGGTCACGTCCTTCGTTGGATCGGCGAGAGTGTGAAACTTTGCTCCGTTGAAAGCCGTTTGGCCTGGAATAAAGCCGCTGATCAGATCCGTACCGTCAACGGTAGCTTGAAAGTCTGCGATCAAAGCGGGGCCGGCGGCTGGAACGCTCAGATCGTAGGTCACCTTCACACTGGCGTGGTCTTTCTCAAACTTAATCTGGTAGCTGACAGGCACATCGCCGATCGACATGTGAAATCCCTCCCGGAGTCCTAGCAACGCAGCAGTTAGTGCCATCATAGTATCGGCATTGCGGAATTTTAGACAGGGAACAATCGCCTTGCCACCATCCCCTCTTGGGTATCCCCCTGCGACCGCAGCTAGCTGCCAGCCACGATTCGGCACAGCCTTCAGAGGAACTTCGCTTGCCTGTGGTGCTCTTCTTCTACACTCTCTCTGACTCAGCTCGTTTCGTTTCATCTAGAGCGCTTGAAAGCTGCGCTTCAAGGATGCGCGCAGGGGGCTGCAGGGGGAGGTTTGTGTGGCGAGTGCGGAAGAATTCGATCTGGTTGTGATCGGGTGCGGTCCCGCCGGAGAAAAGGCCGGCGCCCAGGCGGCCTACTTCGGCAAGCGCGTCGCCGTCATCGAGCGCGCCGAGCACATGGGCGGAAGCTGCATCAATACTGGCACCGTCCCCAGCAAGACGCTGCGCGAGTCTGCGCTCTATTTTTCCGGGCTCAAGCAGCGCGGACTTTATGGCATCGATTATTCCCTAAAAGAAAATCTTACCGTTCACGATTTTATGCGTCACGAACGCGAAGTCGTCGAAATGGAGCGCCAACGCATCCTAAAGAATCTCGAACTCCATCACATCGAGCTTGCGCGCGGTCAGGCTTCGTTCGAGGATGCGCACACTGTCGCGGTCACGGGCGCAGAAGGAACGCGGCGTCTTCGCGGCGAAGTCATTCTGATCTCGACCGGGTCGAAGCCGCATCGACCGTCGGAAATCGCTTTCGACGACGTCCACACGTTTGACTCGGACACGTTTCTGCAAATGGACCGGATTCCCAAAAGCCTCGCCGTGATCGGCGGCGGCGTCATAGGCTGCGAATATGCATCAATTTTTATGGCGCTCGGAGTAGAAGTTACTCTGGTCGACGGCCGCGACCGTCTGTTGCCGTTTCTCGACGGAGAAATTTCCGATCGCCTACGCGACCGGCTCACCACCCTCGGCATGCGCTTCTTGTTCAACGAGCGTCCCGTGAAGGTTGAGAATTCCTCGGCTGGCGTGCGTCTCTCGATGAAAAGCGGCAAAACGCTCGAAACCGACGCCGCGCTCTTTGCCGCAGGCCGCCGGGCCGCCATCGATGGCCTCGCCCTGGAAAAGGCCGGGCTCGCTATCAACGACCGTGGCTACCTTCCCGTCGACGATAACTATCGAACCGCTATTCCGAATATCTACGCCGCTGGCGATGTGATTGGCTTTCCCGCGCTGGCTTCCACTTCTATGGAGCAAGGGCGGGTGGCCGTTTGCCACGCCTTTGGCTTCAAGTACAAACAGCGCGTCGCGTCGATGCTTCCGATGGGGATTTACACCATCCCGGAAATTTCCGCAGCCGGCGAAACGGAAGAGTCCTGCAAAGAAAAGAAAATCGACTACTGCGTAGGGCGTGCCCTCTACGAAAACAACGCCCGCGGCCATATCATCGGCGATACGGCCGGAATGCTCAAGCTCATCTTCCTGCGCGCGGACCGCAAACTTCTCGGCGTAAGCCTGATTGGCGAAAGCGCCACCGAGCTCATCCACATCGGTCTGATGATTCTCGACAACGGCCAAACCATCGACGAATTCATCGAGCAGGTCTTCAATTATCCGACGCTCAGCGAAACGTACAAATACGCCGCCTACGACGGCCTCGGCAATCTCGCAGGCCACAAACTACGCGAGGGCTAGTTGTAGCGAGCGAGTTCTGTCATGCTCGGGAGAGACATCGCGATGAAGCCTCGAATTTCACTCCTTTTCCTTTTCGTGGTTGCCGCTGTTCCGATTTTGTTTTCTTCTCCCGAGCTCGTGACGGTTTCGCATCCCCAGGATCAGCCCGCCCAACGTTCCTATCCCGGGTTCGACCGCAACATCTATCCCGGCGATGCGGCCATGAGAACGCTCCGCCGCGATTTTGCGTTCACCAGCTACTGGCTGAGCGCGCCGCCCGGAGAAAAAGTAAGCACATGGCACGGCAAACGCGAATTTGTCCATTCGCTCGGATTTGGCTTTGTGGTGCTTTATCGTGGCCGCCTTCAACATGAGCTAAAGGATGCGAAGAGCGCAGAGGCTCTGGGTGAAGCTGATGCTCATGCCACCGCGGAGGCCGCAAGGCGCGAAGGATTTCCCGCCAACACGATCATCTTCCTCGATATCGAAGAAGGTGGCCGTCTCTCGCCGGCCTATCACGCCTACTTGCAGGGCTGGTTATGGAATTTGACGATGCTTGACTATCAGGGCGGATTCTATTGCTCGGCGATTCCCGTGAAAGAAGACGCGCAAACGTCTATCACAACCGCCCGCGACATCTTGGATTTCCAATGGCGAAAGTCCCGCGCGTTCACGATTTGGGCCTTCAATGATGCGTGTCCGCCCTCGCCCGGCTGCACCCTTCCTCAGACATCGCCTTCGCCGAAGTTGAGCGGAGTCTCCGAGGCAGACGTCTGGCAATATGCGCAGTCGCCGCGGCGCATGGAATTCACCGCGCATTGCGCCCCGGGTTATCATGTGGATGGCAACTGCTACGCACCGAGCGACACCGCTCATGCTTGGTTTCTCGACGTGAACTCTGCCACCTCGCCCGATCCTTCTCATGGCGGAGGCGCGAGCAAATAACGCCGAAGATGTGCGCTCTCGGGATTAAGTGAAAATTAGTCCGTGGGATTTCTCGGAAATTTGAAGTAAGGGAGCCGCACTCCATTGATCAAAATCTGGTCCGCGCGGATATTTGCCGGCGCTTCAAATCCTGCCGCGCCGCCGTTGGTCACATAGTCGTCTTCGTCCACGCCGTCTCCGCTGACGCCCAACCCGCCGACAAGCGTTCCGTTGCGATACAATCCCGTACTCCCTGGGAAAAAAACGATTCCGCTTTTGTTCACGTTGGCGGGTCCCGCTTGCATCCCCTGTGTGCAAGGGCTTCCGATGTCCTGCAAGAAAATATTGAAAAATGGTCCGGGAGACGTCCCGTCGATACCTGGGGGAAAAAAGGGCTGCGATCCAAAGCTGATCGTGCGGCTCGTGACGGCCGTGCCCATGGGTACCTGATTCAGATCGGCCGCGGCCCGCGCGGAGCTATTGAAGTACACCATGTTGCGCGCTTTGCTGGCCGCGACATCAATACTGAACACCGTCGAATCTTGCATCCGACGCAAGCCGATAATTGTGCCGTCCAGATCTGCCACCGCAATCACCATGCGCGCGCGCGAACCAATTGGCAATCGAATCGCGGCGCGGGTGACGCTCGCCGTTGCTTCCGCATTGTTCAGAATAGTTTGAACGTCTGACGCGCTCAGCCCCCCGAGCGGCCCCGCGGCAGGCGTAATCAAATCGCCTTCGGGCGGCTGTCCCGCGCTGTTCAGAGGCGGGGCGAAATACGATCCAGCGCCCGCAACCGGCCCGACGGAGACGCCGGCTGGCAGGGAGGTTTGCGTTACGAAGGGAAGCGCGATTCCGCCGATGAACACGACTCCCGGAGCAGCGGGCGTCGGTCCGAACGAATCGGACGGCCCCGATCGCTGCGTCGTTGATCCGGCGAACGCTGCATATTCGGCCACATTCAGATCGCCGGAAGAGGTAACGACTCCAATTCCGCCCACAACGACATTCTGATAAAAAATCGGCACGCCTCCGGGATTCACCGCGAGCGGATTCGAGTCCATCGGATCGGCTTTGCCGGTGAGAATGCCCGGTCCGAAACCTCCGCCAAGCGCGAGCGATGGAGGAATCTGACTTTGAAATGCCGCGCCGCTCACCAGCGTGCATCCGCGATTGGTATTTTCGATGCCATAGAGATCCGCAGGCGGCTGGTTCGTCACGCCGGGAGGAAAGTGTATTCCGCTGATGAAGCGCACCGTGCGCGAAGAGAGCGGCGCCTGATTATTGCTGAAAAACGCGCCGGTCCGCGCCAGTGCCACGGCCGCATCATTCGCGTCAAGCGTCTGTCCGAAATTTCCCACCGCGGTGGCGGGACCGTTTTGCGTGCGAAACACGCCGAGCACAAATCCAGCCCGATCCACAACCGCTACCACCATATCGACATTGGCGGAATTCACCGCGGCCTGCACGATATTCTGGACGTCCGCGATTTGTAGCGGCTCCACACTCGCGACCACCGGGGGAGACACAGGCGCCCCACTCCCACTCCCGCCCCCGCATCCCAGCAACAAAAAGGCGAGAACCACCGCGACACCCAAGGCCAGCAAAATGCCCAGAGCAAGCGTTTTTTGACGCCGGGCCAGGGTATGCCGCGAGGCGGCCGGCCTCCGAAGAGTGTGTTCGGTCGGCATGAAGGGTATTTTCCTTAGTAACACGCATTCTCATGCCCCTCAATTGTTTGCGGGTGACGAGGTTCCTATCGGTGAACGTTCGCGATGCCTAGGAAGTGTTATCGCTTGTGTTCACTCTTCGCGGAAATTGGTTGCCCGCCGGGGCGCGATATTGTTAGCTAGAATGCGCTCCCATTTACTTGCGCAAATTCTCCCAGGCCGCAGGCATGCTCGCTCTCTCTTCGCGAACCTCTCGACGCGTCAGTGGCTCGGCTCGCGCCGGGCTTGGGGTGTTGCTCGCGATCCTCGGATGCAGAAGCTCATGGGGCGCGCAGCAATCCACACCGGGGCAGCAGTCCTCCGCCGGTGGCCAGGCCACCATCCAGAAATCCACTGAACCGGCTGCAACTCAGCGCATTCCGCGCCAGCAAGCCTTGACGACCGCTGCCGTCGACGGCGTTCTGCGCGAAGCTGTCCCGGGCAGCGAATCGCGGCCCGTGGCCTCGGCCCAACTAACGCTGCGACACCTGGAAAGCGGACAGGTGGTGCGCGCCGCTTCGTCCGTGGAAGGGGTGTTTCGCGTCCTTCTTCTTTCACCCGGGCACTATGAATTTCGCGTTGATGCCGAGGGATACGCTCCGCTGGTAATCCCGGATCTTCCGCTAAACGCAAACGAAGTTACGACGCTGGAAATTTCTCTGGTCAGCACCAGCAGCGCGGAATTTCGTTCGCGTCTCCCGCGGCTTCCCGAGCTTGGTCCCGCCATCTCGCCTGCTCGAGGGCCGTCGCTCGGCAACTATCGCGAACTTCGTCATCGTCTCGATTCGGATCCGAAGTACATCGCGGAACTCGCGCCCGAATATCTGCCTCCCGTCGCCGACATCTACAATGTGGTGCCGAATCGCTGGGCGCTCAATCAACCGGACTACCGGCGCTACCCGCAGAAGGGCGAATATCCCTACACCAAGCCGCATTGGTATGATCCTTTCAATCGCAATCGTTTCAAAGGCGACGAGCCCATCTGGCCCGAACTTCTTGGCCAGCAGATTTTTCTAAACATTACCGCTTCCTCGGAGACGTTTTTCGACGGCCGACGCGTTCCTTCGCCAAGCGGCGTAAGTGCCGCGGAGCCCGGCAGTTCCGGTTTTTTTGGCCGCGGAGAACAGGCCTTCTTCGATCAGACCCTGCGCTTCAGCTTCGATCTCTTTCACGGCGATGCATCTTTCAAGCCTGTCGACTGGCGCATTCGCATCACGCCGGAGCTCAGCCTCAATGATCTTGACGTTCGCGAGCTGGGCATTGTCAGTCCGAATGTGCGCGCAGGCACGAACCGCTTCGACGACCATCTGGGCTTTCAAGAGGCTTTCGTCGAAGTAAAGCTGCACGACCTCAGCGACAACTACGATTTCATCTCCGCGCGCGCCGGCATCCAGCAATTCAACGGCGATTTCCGAGGATTCCTCTTTGTGGACGAGCAGCCGGGCCTTCGCATTTTTGGCAATTGGAGCAACGACCGTGTCGAATACAACGCCACGTATTTTCAGATGCTCGAGAAAAATACAAACAGCGGTCTTAACACGTTCAACCGCCGGCACCAGCAAGTCGTTCTGGCAAACGCGTACATTCAGGATTTTTTCTTTTCTGGCTATACGGCGGAATTTGTCGGCGCGTGGAATAAAGATGATCCGAGCGTGCATTACGACGACAACGGTTTCCTTGTGCGACCTGAACCGGTCGGCAATGTCATAAGCCAGGGTCCCGGAGGGGGGCCGCTCGCGCACGGGATTCGCGTCGGCTATTTCGGTTGGCTCGGCAGCGGTCACATCCACCGCATCAACCTCACCCACGCTTTTTATCAGGCTGTTGGCGAAGACAATTTCAATCCCATAGCCGGCCGCCCCGTAACCGTGAATGCACAAATGGCCGCCGTCGAGCTTTCCTATGACCGCGACTGGATCCGCTATCGCGTTTCCACTTTCTACACCTCCGGCGATGCCAATCCGCGCGATGGCCGCGCCCGCGGCTTCGATGCGATTGACGATCTTCCGAATTTTGCCGGGGGCATTTTCAGTTTCTGGAATCGCGAAGACATTCGGCTTCTTGGCTCGGGCGTTCAGCTGACGACGGATGGCAGCCTGATTCCTTCTCTTCGTTCGAGCAAGGAGGAGGGCCAGGCCAATTTCGTGAATCCCGGAATTTTCATCGCTAATCTAGGCGCGGATTTTGATATCACGCCCAAGCTGAAGGGATTTGCGAATTTCAACTACCTGCGTTTCGATCGTACGGAGGCGCTCGAATATATTTTGTTCGAGTCTTCCATTCGCCACAGCATTGGCGAGGATTTTGGCATCGGAGTGACCTACCGCCCGCCACTCACGGAAAACATCGTGCTTGCAGCGGGCGCGTCCGCTCTCCAGCCCGGCGCCGGATTCAAGGATATCTACACGAGCCGCACACTTTTCTCGCTTTTCGGCTCGATGAAATTTACTTTCTGAGGGAACGCATCGGATGATTTTGCCGCGCACATTCAAAAGGCTTTCTCCGGGGAATCTCTCGATCCTCTGCGTCTCTGCGTTGTCTTTTCTCCTGCTTCTATATTCCCATTCGGCACGAACCGTTCAGGCGAAACAGGACGCTCCCTTAGTGCGCGGCCAGTCGCAAGAAGAAGCCGATCGCAAATCGTCAGGCTGCATCACTTGCCACACGAGGACGGACGAACCGACGATGCATCCGACGAAAACGGTGTTGCTGGGCTGCACCGATTGTCACGGCGGCAACTCTTCGGTGTCCGTTGCCACTGGCGCGGCGCCGCAGTCCATCGAATACAGCGCCGCCAAAGAAAAAGCGCACGTCCAGCCGCGAGACCCCAGCTTCAAGGACCGTTCCGCTCTGCCCGAGCGTACTTACGCAAAATGGCTGAAGGAATCTCCGGAGTTCATAAAATTCGTGAATCCGGGAGACCTCAGAGTGGCGCCCGAAACTTGCGGAGCCGCTGGCTGCCACGCGAAGGAAGTTCGCGCTTCTTCGACGAGCATGATGACGCACACCGGTTTGCTGTGGGGGGCGGCGCTCTATAACAACGGCAGCTATCCGGCAAAAAATGCTCACTTCGGCGAAAGCTACGACCGCGACGGCAAGCCGCAATCTATCAAGACCTTTCCACCTCCCACCCCGGAAGAAACACGCGCGAAAGGCGTGCTCCCGGAACTGGATCCTCTTTTGCGATGGGAGATTTCCCAGCCAGGAAATATCCTGCGCGTTTTTGAACGCGGCGGCGAAAGGAAACCCGAACTCGGAAATCCCAATCGCGAAGAGGACCCCGGCAAGCCTGATGCGAAATTGAGCGACCGCGGGTTCGGTACGGAACTGCGCACCGACCCCGTTTTCCTGGGTTTGCAAAAAACTCGCCTGGTTGACCCCGTCATGTCGCTGCCGGGTACCAACGATCATCCCGGCGACTATCGAGCCAGCGGCTGCACTTCGTGCCACGTCATTTACGCAAATGACCGCGATCCATCTCACTCAGGTTCCTATGCGCAGTTCGGTCACTCCGGTTACAGCGCCTCTTCCGACCCGGCGATTCCCAAGACCGAGCCCGGCCATCCGATCAGGCATGTGTTCACGCGCTCGATTCCATCGAGCCAGTGCATGGTCTGCCACATCCATCCGGGCACGAACATGCTCACCACCTATTTCGGATTGACGTGGTGGGACAACGAGATTGATGGCGACAAAATGTATCCCCAGCAGCAGCCTAAGCTAACAGAAGAGCAGCGCTACCAGTCTTTCCTGCGCAATCCCGAAGCCGCTGCTGCCCGCGGCCTTTGGGGCGACGAGAAATTCCTCGAAAATCTTGGCAGCCCGGAATTCAACGCGAAGTTGAAAACAACTCAGTTCGCTGATTTCCATGGGCACGGCTGGGTGTTCCGCGCGGTCTTCAATCACGACCGCAAGGGGAACTGGCTCGACAAAGATGGCAAGCAAATCGCGTCCGGCGATCCGGACCGCTTCGGCAAGGCTGTGCATCTGAGAGACATCCATCTTGAAAAGGGAATGCAGTGCAACGATTGCCATTTTGCGCAGGATAATCACGGCGACGGGAAAATTTACGGCGAACCGCGCGCCGCCGTTGAAATCGACTGCATCGATTGTCACGGCACGATTCGCAACAAGGCCACTCTCGTCGCTTCCGGTCCCGCTGCGCCCGCAGGTGGCCGTCCTCTCGATGCGCTGCGCACGCCGTGGGGCCTGCGCCGCTTCGAGTGGCGCGCGGATGGAGCCTTGATTCAGCGCTCGATGTCGGAAGAAAACAAAGAGTGGGAAATCGTGCAGACCGCCGATTCCGTCACGCCCGGCAACGTGCACTTCAGCATGAAATCTTTTCGCGCAAAGCTGATGACGAAAGACGGCAACGTTGCGTCACAAATGCCGCAAGACGACGAGCATCTCGCGCACGCCAATTCTTCGATGACCTGCTACTCCTGCCACACGTCGTGGACCCCGACGTGCTTCGGCTGCCATCTGCAAATGACGGCCAATGCGCGCAAGCCGATGCTTCACAACGAAGGTCTGACCACGCGCAACTACACCAGCTACAATTTTCAGGTTCTTCGCGACGACATTTACATGCTCGGCGTCGACGGCACGGTCACCGGCCATCGCATCGCGCCGGCGCGCTCTTCGTGCGCCATCCTCGTCAGTTCGCAAAACGCGAACCGCGACTGGCTTTACTACACGCAGCAAACCATCTCCGCTCCGGGCTTCTCGGGTCAGGCTTTCAGCACGTTCGTTCCGCATACCGTCCGCGCCAAAGAGACGAAGCAATGCAGCGATTGTCACGTTTCCGCTGCTAGCGACAACAACGCCTGGATGGCACAGCTGCTGTTGCAGGGCACGAACCTCATGAATTTCATGGGGCGCTATGTCTATGTCGCCACCGGTAAAAAGGGTTTTGAAGCCGTAGCCGTTGCCGAACACGATGAACCTGAAGCCATCTACGGCAGCGACTTGCAGCGCATCGCCTATCCCGACAATTACAAGAAATTCGTGGACCATCGGCGCGAACTCACGATCGCTTCCAGCCACGAAGGCAACGTTCTCGACATTCAGGCGCGCGGTGAATACGCCTACGCCGCCACCGGCTCTGGCGGCCTTCGCGTCTACGACATCGCCAACATCGATAACAAGGATTTTTCGGAACGCATGATCACCGCTCCTGTCTCTCCGGTTGGCCAGCGTTTTTTCGTTCCGACAAAAAACGCGCTGGCCATCGCTTCGCCGACCACCCTCGGCGTCGATCCGCTCCGCCAGCAACTTCCCGAAAACGAAGAACAGCCCATCCATCTGCTCTACGGTTTTCTCTACGTAGCCGACAAAGAAGAGGGCCTGGTGGTCATTGGCAATCCCGACCTTAAATCGAAGAGTCCCGGCGTCGGGACGCTTCTTGACGGCAATCCCGCCAACAATTTCCTCAAGCGCGCGCTGGCGTTCAATCCCAACGGCGTTCTCACCGGCGCGCACCGCCTCGCCATCGCCGGCACCTACGCTTACATCCTCACCGACAGATCGCTCGTCGTGGTGGATCTGGATAATCCGCTCGCGCCGCGCGTCACCGAAACCATTGGCGCTCCCGACCTGGACAATCCGAGCGGGATCGCGGTGCAATTCCGTTATGCGTTTGTGGTGGATCGCTATGGCCTAAAAACTCTGGACGTGACGGACCTGGCGCATCCAAGAATGACGGCGAAGGGACGCGCCGCGCTCGACGATGCCCGAAACATTTACGTGGCGCGGACCTATGCCTACATCGCCGCCGGGAAAAACGGTGTGGGAATTGTTGACGTTGAAAACCCGGAAGCTCCGCGCCTGGACCAGGTTTTCAATGCCGACCACCAGCTGCATGAAGTGAACGACGTCAAAATCGGGATGGTTGCGGGCAGCGTCTTTGCATTTGTCGCTGACGGCTACAACGGCCTCCGCGTCCTCCAGATCATTTCACCCTGGGACGATCCGGCTCACTTCTCGGGCTTCAGCCCACGCCCCATGCCAAAACTCATCGCCACGGCCCGCACCCGCGGCCCCGCGCTCGAAATTTCCAAGGGCATCGACCGCGACCGGGCCGTCGACGAATCCGGGAACCAACTCGCCGTCTTCGGCCGCCGGGGCGCACGCCCCCTCAATCGCGCGGAAATGCAGCGCCTCTATATGCACTCAAGCAGCGGTGCGTTCTATTCCGTCACCGATGAACCGGTGGAATCTCCGCGCGCGGCTACGACCGCATCCTCAAGCTCTTTCTTGACTCGTGCTCGAAGCTGGCTCAATTCCTTTTTCTGAGGTGCTGACTATGGATCGCCGCAAATTCCTCGATTCGACACTCAAAACCATTTCGGCCGTTTCTTGTGCCCCGATTTTCCCCGGGGCTCTCGACGCGTTCGCGCCGCAACAAAGCGCCGTGCCGGCGCGAAACACAAACGCTCCCCGCCCCCAACTCGCCATCACCATGGATGATCCAAATTTGAAGCTCGATTCCAGCCTCCGCTGGCCCGATGCCAACTCCCGCATCTTAAGAGCTCTCGATAGCCGCAACATCAAAGCCGCACTCTTTGTCTGCGGCATGCGCGTGGACGAACCGGACGGCTCGAAGCTACTCTCCGCCTGGGACCAAGCCGGACACATGATCTGCAATCATTCCTATTCCCATTTGAATTATTGCGGCCCCACCAGCTACGCCGATTTCGCGGTCGACTTCCTCAGAAACGAAAAAATCATCGCTCCCTATCGCAACAAGACTCTTCTCTTCCGCTACCCCTTCCTCAAAGAGGGAGACACTGCCGACAAGCGCGACCGCTTTCGCACGCTGCTGAAGGAAAGCGGCTATCGCGTCGGCCACGTCACGATCGACGCTTCCGACTGGTACGTCGACGAGCGGATGGCCGATCGGCTGATCAAAGAGCCTAAGTTCAACATCAAGCCCTATCGCGACTATCTGATCGCGCATCTTTTGGACCGCGCGTCGTTTTACCGCCAACTCGCCCTCGATGTCCTCGGCCGCGACATTCGCCACACTCTGCTCGTTCACTACAACACGCTTAATGCCCTCGTTCTTCCCGACGTCATGGCCGCCTTCGAGACCGCCGGCTGGCAATGGATCGACGCCTCTCTCGCCTTCCAGGATGAAGTCTTCCGCAGCCTGCCAAAGACCCTCCCCGCAGGGGAGAGCCTGGTCTGGGCTTTAGCCGCCGAGACAGGCCGTTTCAAGGACCGCCTCCGGTACCCCGGAGAAGATGACGTCTATGAGGAACCCAAGATGAAGGCCCTGGGTCTTTAGCCTCAAACCGCCAACTTTGGGCCGCTGATGTTACAGATGACTTTTTTCTCTTTTCCTTCGCTCCTGCTATGTCGTTCTAGACACGCCTTTTGTCCCTTTTGATGGCCCCAGAACGGTCCCATCTCCTTTCCTTTGTATCTTTTAACCTTGGGACACATCTAACCAAGGTATAATGGTCCGTTCACGTTTTTAACGCATAGCACCCATCAAAATAATTCGTGGGGCACCTTCGGTGAACAGGGCTATCGTTGTAACTGTAGGGGGTCCCGGCACCCGCATCCAGGGCGGGCCAAACTCGCCAAAGACGAAAATACGTCTCACCGAGCGAGCAGAGAACAGTAGCAAGAAGGAGTACTAGGACATGGTTAAGCACTATCTACTGGCGAGCGATTTTGACCAGACTTTAAGCTTCAACGACTCGGGAGTCGCTCTCTCCGAGCTCATCGGTTTTCATGGGTTCCACGACAAGGTCAAGGGCCTTGCGGAGATGAACCTCGTCCAACAGGGCGCCGAACTCAGCTATCTGATTTTGCATGACCCGGACTTCCGCCGGGTTCGCCGCGATCATCTGGTCGAAACCGGCAAGCGCATTCGCCTGAAGCACAACGTCGCTCTACTGGCCCGTGCCTTGGCCAATCTAGCCGAGGGCTACAAGTTTCATTTCAGTGTGATTTCCGCTGCTCCGCAGGAGATTATCCAATCCGCACTCGAAGGAATCGTTCCGCCACAAAATATTTTCGGCACGCGCTTCCGCTACAACGAGTCGACAGGAGAGGTCGAATCGATCATTCGCGCTTCCGCTGGTTGGGGCAAGATAACTGTTCTCGAAGAGCGCCGCGCGGAACTCAGCATCAGCCACGACCACATCATCTACATGGGCGACGGGAGTTCCGATATTCCCGTGATGATGCACGTCAATCAGCACGACGGCCTGACGATCGCCGTCTCCGAAGCCAAGTTCATTACGCGCGTTGCCAAGCGCACCGTACTCAGCGACAACGCCATGAGCGTCCTTGTCCCGGTGCTGGAAAAGGTTCTGGGCTGGGACTCGGCGCACATCCGCAAGCTGTTCACGTCCTACGGATTGAACTTGCTCGAGTGGGACAAAGTACGCACCGACATGCTCACGATTCAGGATTCTGCGGAGCCCGTCGTGGCTTCTTCTGCTCACACGCATTAATTCCTCTTAGAAATGAAAAAAGCGGCCGTCTCGGTCAGAGACAGCCGCCTTTTTCAGAAAGTCCCGGAGTTTACTGCGGGCCGAATTTGAACTCGATCACCTCTGTCGTTTCCTTCGGGCCAGGCTCGAATTCACTCTGCATCGCTGCTCTTTCTGCTTCGAGAGCGAGTACAGGATGCCCGCCGACAACATGCGTTCTCTTCACCTTGCCATCGGTGCCGATGGTTACCTCGACTTTAACGACGCCGGCAAGGTTCAGCTTTCTGGCCAGATCCGGGTACAGAGGTTTTCCGAGTGATTTGACTTTGCGCTTCGATCCTGCGGTCTCTGCGTCTTGAGCTCGAAGAGAAACTGTCCCCAAGCTTGCTGCGCCAACCACGGCTAGCAGACACAGCGCGAGTATCCCCTTAGCTCTTTTCACCATGATGTCCTTGAAGCCGGAATGTCCGGCGAAATTAACGCCCAGCAATGATTTGCATGTAATTAGCCAGACCCCCCGGTCCCCGGGTCCTCGGGAAGCTTTCCAGGAAAACCTTTGGATTCAACAGTGTACGATAAATCTCGAAATGAGATCGTCGCATCTGGAGGCGACAGGGTTCCTGTCCCCATCTCAGCCTCAATCGATTTAGCCGTTTTCGTATCGATTTGAGACGCCCATCGAGCCTAGCATCGCCTCACCGGGAAGCACACCAGTTCGCTGTCCCGCGCTGATCCAAGCTGCGTTTTGAGCAATCTGGTTCCTCGGTTACAATTCCCCCCGCGGAGGCCTCATGTCGAAGAAATCCATTCTCATGCTGATTGGCGATTACGTCGAAGACTACGAAGTGATGGTGCCGTTTGAGGCGCTGCAGATGGTCGGACACACGGTTCACGCGGTCTGTCCGGGGAAAAAAGCCGGCGAGTTCGTTGCGACCTGCATCCACGATTTCGAAGGTGAGCAGACGTATACAGAGAAGCGCGGCCACAATTTCGCGCTGAACGCCACTTTCGATCAGGTCAAGCCTGAGGATTACGACGCGCTCATGATCCCGGGCGGCCGCGCCGTCGAATACCTTCGGCTCAACCCCAGGGTCATCGAGATCGTTCATCACTTTTCAAAAACCAATAAGCCACTGGCCGCGATCTGCCATGCCCCGCAGGTTCTGGCTGTTGCGGGAGTTCTTCAAGGCAAAAAGTGCAGCGCCTATCCGGCCACCGGCCCGGACGTTACCCTCGGCGGCGGCACGTATGTCAGTCTTCCCATGACCGAGGCCCTCGTCGACGGCAATCTCGTCACCGGCCCGGCGTGGCCCGCGCTGCATTCCTGGCTCGCCAAGTTCCTCGGCGTCCTCGGCACACAGATGCAGCCTTAATATGCATGGAAGCGGGCGTTCTTCGAGCACGCCACCCGATATTTCTCTTGGGATCCGCACTTTCTAAATCTCTGTGGTCCGTGGATAATTGTCGGTTCACTCTTCCCCGGAAAGGGCTCTGGATCATGGCAAACGTCAACACCAAAAAAGGCGTCATCGGCATTCTCACAGGCGGCGGCGACGTCCCGGGTCTCAATCCCGCAATCCGCGGCGTTACGATTCGCGCGCTTCATGAAGGCTATCAAGTTATCGGCTTCCGTCATGGTTGGGCCGGCCTCGTCGATATGGTTCGCGAAAAGGACTACGACAATTCCGACAATTTTCTGGTGCTTACGCAAGAAGTCGTAGAGCGCGCCGCACGCACCGGCGGCACTTTTCTCCACTCCTCGCGAACGAACCCCGGCCGCGTCAGCAAGTCCAACGTACCGGCGCATTTGAAAGACAATTTCACCGCCGAGAAAAACGATCTCACTCCCGAAGTTCTCAAGAATCTCGCCTGGCTGGGCATCGACACGCTCATTCCTATTGGAGGCGACGACACGCTGAGTTACGGCGTTCGCCTCCACAAAGAAGGCTTCAAGGTCATAGCCATTCCGAAGACCATGGACAATGACGTCCCCGGAACGGATTACTGCATCGGCTTCAGCACCTGCGTTACCCGCACTTTGCAGCTCGTCAATGACCTCCGCACTTCCGCTGGCTCTCACGAGCGCTTCATGGTGATCGAGGTCTTCGGCCGCTACGCCGGTTACACCGCGATGCTCCCTACCATGGCTGGCGCCGCGAACCGCTGCGTGATTCCCGAGTACAAGTTCAATATCGAGCGCCTCACCGAGCTTCTCGTTCACGATCGCAACAAGAATCCCAGCCGCTACTCGACGGTTCTCGTTTCCGAAGGTGCGATGTTCGAGGGCGGCGAAATGATTTTCGAAGGCGAAGCTGCCGATGCCTATGGTCACAAGAAACTGGGCGGCATCGGTGATATCGTCTCGGACAAGGTAAAGGAACTGTCGAAGAAATTTAACAAGGGCAAGACCATCGAAGTCGTGAACCAGAAGTTGGGCTACCTGGCTCGTTGCGGCGACCCCGATGTCGTGGATTCCATCGTTCCGATGGCTTACGGCAACATCGCCCTCGAATTGCTGTTGAAAGGCATCCACGGCCGTCTCGTTGTTTTGCACAACGGGAGCTATGGCAACATCCCCATTGAAACGATCACCTCGACCAAGAAAATTGTGGATATCAAGGAGCACTACAATACCGAGCGCCTTCGCCCGCAATTCTCGAGCTTCGAAGCCAAGCCCCTGTTCCTCATGGGCAGTTAACCTCTATTTCTGGCGCGAATTCCGCCGGTTAACAGGCGCCTGCCGGACTTGTGACTGACGGTGTGGGGGATTCCAAGTATTCTCGAGCTCTTTCAAAATTCTCCAAAGGTGGGCTCTCGGGAGCCTGCTCCTTCGCGGGCCACTTTTTGGCTGCTCGACGTGATTTGGAGCGCTTCCTGAAGCTGTAACTACCGCACTCTCTCCGCGCCGGAAACAACTCTCCGCTCGTCGTCTAAGAGGAGAGTTGGTGTCGCGCAGGAGGCCGCGCGTCCTCCGCCCCTGCCAGGGATTTGCCGCGTTTAGAGCAGTTTGGCCAATTCGGATTTGGCCTGGAGGAGCAGGGGAATATTGGAGTCCGCGTCTTTCCAGAGATTGAGGAACTGCTGGTATTCGTCGCGGGTTTTGGCGCGGGAACTTTGTCGTGCGTCGGCGGATAAATTGGAGTCTGCGGCCTCGAGCGCCGAGGCGCGGGCCAGGCCCACGTGCGCAACGGCGCCCATGGGGCAATTGAGGACGAGGCCGGGATGATCGAGGATTCTTTCGAACTCCCTGGCAGCGGCTGCGCCTTGGCGTGCGGCGAGAAGAGCTTCCGCGCGAACTTCAATCGGGAAAAGGCAAATGTTGGCGGGTAGATAAAGTATGCCGCCCAGATCCATCTCAGCGGTCGCTTGCAGTTCGCTCAAGGCGGAAGAAGGATCTTTTCTAGAGAGGGCGGCCGCGGCGCGAATGGTTGGCACCGCATAGGATTGAACAACGGTGGCTTGCGGATACTGCTTGTTGAGATTTTGCGCGAGGGCCAGCGCGCCGACCGGATCGCCGGCCCGGGCTTCGGCCAAAGCGGCCAGGAAGCCGACCGACTGGCTGTCAGGAGAAAGCGCGATGGCTTCGGAGGCTAGCTTGCGGGCTTCGGCGAGATTGCCGAAGAGGGCTTCACGGTAAGCGCCAAGCGCCAGCCAGGTTCCCGCGGCCTCCTTGTTGTCTGCGCGAGAGGCCGAATCTGCGGCCCGGCGAGTCAGTTCGCGCGCCTTCGTTTGATGTCCGAAGTATGCTTCCGTGTCTGCCTCGGCGCCAAAAAGCTCATGCTGAAAATCGGGCTTGTCATCAAACCAAGCCGATTGCTTGGCCATATCGCCGGCGTTATGTTCCGCAAAGTCCGCCATGTACAAAGCCAAATGCAGTCCATCCGCGTTGGGCTTCAGCGCCACGCCTTGCTCAAGCAGTTTTCGAGCGTCGGCGGGGCGGTTCAAGCTCATCAGGTTTTGTCCCTCGTTGGCCATGCCCGTCGTGTCGCCAGGATTGATGAGCAGTTCCTGCTGCTGATACTTGAGCGCGCTTTCATAGTGCCCAAGAGTTTCTTCAATCAGGCTCACGTTCGAGTAGGAGGAATTTGCTTTGGGATAAGCTTCGATCTGTTCCTGAAAAGAGCGCTCGGCCTTTGGCAGATCCCCGATGCCCAGATAGTAGTAAAGCGATTCGATGTGAGTCTTTTCACGTTGGCTGGTGTGTTCGCGGAGAGCAAAAGCTCTCGAGAGAGATTCGGTGGCGCGCGAGGTTTGGCCCAGGTTGCTGTACATCACCCCTATGACGGCATGCGCCTCCGCGAAGTTCGGATCGATATCGACCGCTCGCTGGTAGTGGCGTAACGCCGCGTACGTGCCTTCCTGATACTCGGCGCGGGCGCCCAGGCTCATTTCGCGCAGAGCATCGAAGGAAGCCGTTGTCGCGCCAATGAGTGGCACGTCGTATTTCTGAACGGTAGCGAGAGATTCACCCAAATCACCGCGTAGCTTGGCGGCGGCTACGCCGAGAACATCCAAGACTTTTTCCTTGCTTGCGGCAGTAGCCTGATTCTGCGCGACGACTTCGCCATCGGCGCAGTTGACCGCTTTCAGCCCGACCACAAACTCGCTGCCCAGGCTCGCGATGGAGCCCGCGATGTAGGCTTTGCTGTTCGTACGCGCGCAGACTTCGCGGGCAAGAACGGGCGTCAGGGGAGTGTTTGGCGGCTGCTTCATCAGTTTGAACGTAGAGGCGACTTTCGCGTCGGAAAGCACATTGAGAAAAGGCGATTGGCGGAGCGCGACGGAAAGGGCTTGTTTGAGAGTGTCGTCGAAAACGGGATCGCCAGTGGTGTTCGTGAAATCGGTGAGGACGACGATGTCGCGGTCGGTGAGCTTTGGAGCGCGTGCTGGCGAGCGAAAGAATGCGGCGCCAATGAGGAGAGCGATCAAGAAGAGCGCTGCGGATCCCCAAAGGACAGTGCGGGGGAGTCTGGACGGTGCGGGAGCGGCATGCCGCGCGGAGGCGATGGAAACAGGGGAGAGGTTCGGCGCGGATTCGGACCCAGCTACCCGGGCGGCGCGGCCGGAGTCGCTGTCGCGCCTGAGGCGCTGAAGGTCGGTGCGAATGTCCGACGCGTGCTGATAACGAAGGGCGAGATCCTTTTCGAGGGCCTTGTTGAGAATACGCTCGAGGTCGGCGGGGATGTCCGCGTTGAGGCGGACCGGAGCTACCGGTGCGTGATTGAGAATGGCGTCGAAGATTTCAGCGGAGCTGTTACCGCCGAAAGCGGGGCGGCCAGTGGACATTTCATAGAGGACGACGCCGAAGCTGAAGAGATCGCTGCGCGGGTCGAGTTCGCGGCTGCGGGCTTGTTCAGGAGACATGTAGGCAATCGTGCCAAGGATGGTGCCGGGGCTGGTGAGGTGCTCTTCTCTTAGGGTGGGGGAATCGTCCGAAGCGGTTGCGGTGGCTCCGGTGGGCGGCTGAGAAGCGGTTTTGGCCAGGCCAAAATCCAGAATTTTCGCTTGGCCGCGCAGGGTGATGAAAATGTTCGCGGGTTTTATGTCGCGATGGATGATGCCTTTGGCATGGGCGGCGTCGAGCGCGTCGGCGATTTGGATTCCGAGACTCAGCGTCTCCTCGAGCGGAAGAGGCTTGTCGCGAATGGCATGTTTGAGAGTATGGCCATCGAGGCATTCCATAACGATGAACGGGTGGCCATCCGCTTCGCCGACTTCATGGATAGTGCAGATATTTGGATGATTCAGGGCAGAGGCGGCCTGGGCTTCGCGCTGGAAGCGCTGCAGCGCTTGCTCATCCCGTACGATGCTGTCAGGCAGGAATTTCAGGGCAACGAAACGGTGCAGTCTGGTGTCTTCGGCTTTGTAGACGACGCCCATGCCTCCACCGCCGAGTTTTTCGACGATATGAAAATGTGCAATGGTGCGGCCGATGGAGGGCGTGGAATCCGGCATGTGAGCCCAATCTTAGAATCGCGCTGCGTTTCAAGTCAACGCATCCGGGCGCGGATGGACCCGGTTGGAATCCTGGACGTTGTAGCGCCGGAATCCGGCAATGAGATCTATCTTGCGGAACAGACGGGGCGCTGGGACTTGAGCACGACGGTGGTGAGTGCGCCTACAACTAGGGCGGACTCAATCCAATAGTTGGCCGGATTGCGTTTGAACAAGAAAGCCGCAGCGAGGATCCCAATCGCCCAGACAAGTGACCAAAGGATGGGCGACGTGGCAAGCCTTTTATAGGTGGGCATCATGATTACGACTGTAACATGCTTTGCGGCCCGCTCGAGTTAAATCGTCGGCGATCGACCCTTTAGGATACTGAGTAAAGAGGCGATTCCGGTCTCCGGGTTGGGTGATTGGAAACATGGGCGCTGCCGGGCAGGACGCGCGGAGAGTGGGAAGGGCAGCGTTGTGTATAATTGAAGTATTGGGGAATTAGCGGGATTCATGCCAGAAGAGACCAAAACAGGGAAGGCCAGCGAGGTGGTGTTGCGCGAGCGGCGGCGCAGATTTCGCAAGACGCGTGTGCGCGAACTGAAGATGATCGCCAAGGCGCTGGCCTCCACGAAGCATCCTGTTTTGGTGCACATCATTCCGATGCGGCGCTGCAATCTGGACTGCGGGTATTGCAACGAGTACGACAATGTCTCGAAACCGGTGCCGCTCGAGGAGATGAGGAAACGGCTGGATATTCTGGCGGACATGGGAACGTCGATCATTACGATCAGCGGGGGCGAGCCGCTGATGCACCCGGAGCTGGAAGGCGTGATTCGGCACATCCGCAAGCGCGGGATGATAGCGGGGATGATTACGAACGGGTTTTTGCTGAGCAAGGAGCGGATCGGCAATCTGAACGAAGCGGGCTTGGAGCACTTGCAGATCAGTATCGATAATGTGGTGCCGGACGAAGTTTCCAAGAAGAGCTTGAAGACGCTCGATACCCGGCTGGAATGGCTTGCGGAGTTGGCTGTTTTTCAGGTGAACATCAATTCTGTGCTGGGGAGCGGCGTGAAGGATCCTGAAGACGCGCTTAAGATTGCGCACCGCGCTGTGGATTTGGGATTCACGAGCACGGTGGGGATTATTCACGATGGGAATGGGCAACTGAAGCCGCTGGGGCCGCGCGAGTTGGAGATTTTTGAAGAGGTCATGGCCTTGGGGAAGCGGTCGTTTTCGCGGTTCAACGATTTTCAGCACAGCGTGGCGCGGGGCAAAGAGCATGACTGGCGTTGCCGTTCAGGAGCGCGTTATTTGTACATATGCGAGGACGGGCTGGTGCATTGGTGCTCCCAGCAGCGCGGGTATCCTGGGATTCCGCTGGCGCAATATACGGATGAGATGCGGCATCGCGAGTACTACACGGCGAAGCACTGCGCGCCCATGTGCACCGTCTCTTGCGTGCAGCAGGTGGGGATTATCGACAACTGGCGCGGGTCGCAGACTCTGAAGCCAAAGCCCATGGCGCCTCCTTCGCCGAAGCCTGAGCTGGTGCAAATTGGCAGTACCCGAAGCGACTCCTAACGGCAACACACGAAGCGGCTTTTGATCGCGAATTCATTTCCTTCCCGTCACGCACTCTCTAGTTTCTCTCCGCGCACATCGTTGGGTGTGATCGATTGACGGTTAGGCCCGGGTTACGAAGAATGAGAGCATGCCAGGCGCAGCGATTCAAATTGAAAATCTGACCAAGGACTACCCCTTCGGGTTCCTGCACCTCAAGAAGAAAAGGTCGTTGGAAGGCTTGACCATGGAGGTCGAGAGCGGCGAAGTGTTTGGTTTTCTAGGTCCCAATGGCGCCGGGAAATCGACCACCATTAAACTGCTGGTCGGGCTGATTTTCCCGGAGGCGGGCACGGCGCGCATTTTGGGAAAACCGATCACCGATATCGAGATGCATGGCGACATCGGCTATCTGCCCGAACAGCCCTATTTCTACGATTATCTTACGGCCGCCGAAGTGCTCGATTACTTCGCGCGGTTTCACAATTTGACGGCCGCGGACCGGGGCGAACGCGTCGAGCGCATGCTCAAGAAAGTCGGGCTGGAGACGGCGCGGAAGATTCAGCTGCGCAAGTATTCCAAGGGGATGCTGCAGCGCGTGGGTTTGGCGCAGGCAATCCTGCACGACCCGAAAGTAGTGATTCTGGATGAGCCAATGTCCGGGCTCGATCCCATCGGGCGGCGGGAAGTGCGCGACATTATCCTGGAATTGAAGCGTGAAGGGAAGACCGTGCTGTTCTCCACGCACATTTTGTCGGATGCGGAGATGCTTTGTGACCGCGTGGGGGTGATTGTCGGCGGGAAGCTGCGCGGCATCGGCGCGCCGGGTGAGATCGTCGGAATGAAGGCGCAGGGCATGGAGATTCTGTTTGAGCTCGCGGGAGACGGCCGGAATGCGGCGGCCATTATTGGGAAAGCAACGAAAACGGGCGACCGTTACCGCCTGCAGGTTTCTGAACAGGAGCTGTTCGCGGCGCTCGAGCAGCTTCAGGGCGCCGGCGCGAAGATTCTCTCCGTGGCGCAGATCAAGGCTTCTCTCGAAGACTATTTCATGAACTTGATCGAGGCGGATCGGGCGCAAGCAGCGGCGGTCGAGGTGAGCGGGACATGAGGCGCGCGGGCGCGGTGGCGTTGAATACATTTCGCGAAGCCGTGCGGGATCGCGTGCTGTACAACCTCGTTTTTTTTGCGCTGTTGATGATGGCGGCGGCGATCTTCGTCGGGGGAATCTCGATAGGGATCGAAGAGATGGTGATCAAGAGCCTGGGGTTGAGCGCCATTTCGGTGATTGGTTTATTGATCGCGGTGTTCATTGGAGTAGGCCTCGTCTACAAAGAGATGGAGAAGCGGACGCTGTATGCGCTGCTGGCCAAGCCGGTGCGGCGCTGGGAATTTCTACTGGGAAAATTCGGCGGGCTGGTTCTGACGCTAGCGGTAAACACACTGGCGATGGCGGCGGGATTGTTCTTGGCCCTTTTGTATGTGAAGCATCGTCTGGAGAGCGCCGATGGCGTGCTGCTCATCGCGGTCTACTTTATTTTGCTGAAGTTGATGCTGGTAGTAGCGCTGGCGCTGCTGTTTTCCTGTTACACCACACCTTTGCTGGCCATTTTATATACGTCGGCGCTGTACATCGCCGGACTGTTCGTCGAGGAAATGCGAACTTTCCACTTTGCCGCCCCCAACCCGGCGATGGAGGCTCTGCTTCGGGGGCTCTCCTACCTGCTGCCGAATTTTGAGAATTTCAATGTGATGGCCGCGGCCGCGCACGGACGTGCAATTCCAGGCGCTTTAATTATCGAGAATACGGCGTACTCCGCGCTCTACAGCGGGATCGTCTTGTTTGTGGCCGCAGCCGTCTTTTCACGGCGGAATTTGAAATGAACTCCCCGAATTCGAAGAACTGGCTGCTGCTGGTGTTGCTCCTGCTGGGATTTGCCGGTGTCTGGCAGTTGCAGCAACAGATCGACCGCGAGCGCGCCGCCCTACACCAAGAGCGCGACGAATTGGTACTGCGATCCGGCAAACTGATCAAGGCGATGAGCCTCGAGTTCGCGCCCTTGATGGCGGACATCTACTGGACGCGCGTGGTGCAATACTACGGTGACAAGCGCGCGCGGCATGATCCGAATTTCGAGCTGCTGTGGCCGCTCCTGGACATCACGACAACGCTCGACCCTAATTTGTTGGTGTCGTACCGCTTCGGTTCGACGTTTTTGAGCGAGCCTTCTCCTCGGGGCGCCGGCCACCCGGAACTCGGCATCGAATTGCTCGAGCGGGGGATTAAAGCGAATCCCGAATACTGGCGATTTTATGAAGACCTGGGATTTATCTACTATTTCGAGCTGAAAGATTACGCGAAGGCATCGGCGGCGTTTGCGGAAGGAAGCAAAAACCCCGACGCACAGATCTGGATGAAAATCATGGCCGCGAAAATCGCGGCCGAAGGCGAATCGCTCGCGACCTCCATTTTCTTATGGACCGAGGTTTACCAGACGGCCAAAGATCCTAAGGTGAAGGAAAATGCGCTGACGCACCTGCAGCTGCTTCGCGCCACCCAGGATTGTAAGCAGCTCGATGCGCTCGCGGATGAGTTTCAAAAACGCACAGGCCGGCGTCCATTGCGCATTGGGGAGCTGGTACAAGCGGGACTGCTGTCAAGTTTGCCGGTGGATCCTATGGGTTATGCTTACGTTTTCGGCCCGGACGGCAGGACGGAACTGAATCTCGACAGCCCGCTGCTCGAACAGCAGCTCCTCGAAAAAGACCAGAAGTGAACTTCTAACGCGTTCCGCCTATTCCGGGGTCTTTTCCGTTTGCTCCGTGGTGCAGAGAAGCGTCATTTGGGGGTCGATAACGATCTTGTGCACGGGTCCTTGGGTCGTGAGGTGGAAGGAAGTCTCCGGGCCGGCGGCCACGACTACGCCGAGAAAGACGTTATGTCCGAGGCCGTTGCTGGCGTAAAGCGGGACGCTGACAATAAAAGAGCGCGGCACACCGGCCTGGAAGAGTTTCCCGCGGACGACCTCGCCTTTATCCGTATGGTGCGTGGAATACTCCACGCGATAGCGCGGGATTCCCGTGCCGCGCACCCATTGTTCAAAAAACCATTCCATGGACCGGCCACCTTCGAGGTCCATACCGGGTGTCATGACGGTTTCGACTTCGCGCTGTAGATCGTCGGTCGAGAAGGCGCGGTACGCGTATTTTGTGGAGATGGTTCGAAGTAAGGCTACAAAGCGGGCATCGGGATCTTTCGTGCCGGGCTGGCGCAGCATTTCGCGCAACATGTGAATGATCCAGGAGCCCCGGCTGTAAATCACTTCTTCAAAACCCATCGGCGACTTTGAGGAGTTCAGACGGTTGCCAAGAGGCAGCGCTCCGATTTCGCCCGCCGGCGCGTCCGATCCAGGAGCTTTTTCCAGCAGTTGCTTTCGATAGCGCTCCAGCCAGAGACGAAGCTCATGCTGGGAGGGTTTTCTGCTGTCCGCGAAAAGTAAAGCAAGATAATTTGCAATGGCTTCATCGATCCATTGATCCCGGTAACTGGACCAGCCGACAACGTTGCCCCACCACTGATGGGCGACTTCATGAAAGGGGACGATGTCGGTAAACGCTTCCTGCCGCGTAGCGGAAAGTCCAGCGCGGTTTTGTGCTTCGGGCGACAAGAAGGAATACGTCGAAATGTAAAGCAGCCCGGGCCATCCCTGTCCGAACGTGCCGGGAATCTGGGACACGCTTAGCGTTCGAAAAGGAAACGGCCCGCTGAAGGCCTCGTAGAAGCGAATGGAAGAGTCGATTTCCTTGGCGAGCTGCTTGAGCGCATCGGCGGGGCTTGGGGCCGGCGGTTGCATAGCCGCGCGGCTGTTTCCGCCCGGCATCCGGAAGGGGGCATCGGCTGCGGTCAGCGAGTCGGGATTTGCAGCGTCGAGACGAGTGGTCAGCGCTTGCTCCAGCTGGCGGTTGGCGTAGACGTCGATCGTGCGCGTTTCGGCGGCGATGGAACTGGAGGCGTATTCGCCCAGATTGAATCCGGCGATGGCGAGCGGTTTGTCGCTGCGCCAGTGGCCTACACGAAAATCTCCGCCGCTCTGTTCATCGATCTTGGCGCCGGTTGCGACCAATTTCAGATGGCGCGGCCAGCGCATGGTGAGGTCGTAGGAAGCGAACTCTGCTTGATCGCCCAGGTGGGGATACCAGCTCTCGCGCGCGCCGACAAAGAGTACGCCGTTGCCGGCGTCTTCGATGACATTGCCGCGGTAGTGAAAATGAATCGTAAACTCCTGGCCCTTTTTCGAGGGTTGCGGCAGCACGACATGCAGATAGTCATTGCCCCGCACGCTGCGTTCTTGCAGGGTCATCCCCTCGTTTTGGAAATAAGCCAGCGGCTTGCCCTGATCGTCTGAAACGGTTTCGGCGTGAAGCGCGCGGGAAAGCTGAAACGTCAGAACGCGCTCGCCGGAAGTTTCGGCGCGCAAATGGACCGTTGCCACGGCGTCGAGGGAGTTATCCGTCTGGACGGTGGTATCCATGGTGTAGTCGAGCGCGTGAAACTGAGTCGGCGGAGGGTCGGGGCCCGGGACACTGTAGGATGCCCATACATCGTAATACGTATAGTTGCCGGATTTCCGCCGCTGTCCCAGAAGGACCTGCTCTCGCCGCTGAGGGTCGAAGAGAAAATCGAAAGAGCCGGTTTCGACGCCTTCCAGTGCCGCATAGAAATAAGGCTTTGGATTTTGCGAGAGGCGGTCCTCGAGGATGCGCAGGGACTGGGAGGCGTTGAGCTGACCGACGAACGGGTCCGAGAGAGAAGCAAAGGCAGTGTCCAATTGCGGAACGAGGTTGGCGGAGTGAAACTGACGGAGGAGTTCGTCCGCCGCGTCATCGGTGAAACGCACGTAGGCGTTGAGGAATTCCTGGTCCAGAACGGGAGCGCCGAGAAAGTGAGCCATCTGCTGTTTTTCCACTGGCTCGCGGGGAAACGCCAAAGCGTGGCCGCGGCCGGAGAAGACGAAGCCGGTGATGCGGCCGTCGATGGGAGCGAAAAAGGCGAGCTTGCCCTCTTCAAAATAGATTTCCACGTCGCCACGGCGGAGTTCGATGCGGTTGGCGATAGCCAGCTGGTAGGTGGTTAGAGGATCAAGTCGCAGGGCGTTGATGGAGTCGTACAGTTCGTGGGGCGACTGATCGGCGGCGGATACGGGTAGGGCGATGACCCACCAAAAGAAGAAAAGTGTCGCGCCTGGCCTCATGCAAGAAGTGTAGTCACATTCGGCATGGCGGAACAAGGCCGCGAGGAGTGCAAAGGCGAGGAGGATTAGAATTGGAAAATGGGTCATTCCACCTTGTTTAGACGCACTCTGATGCTGTGTGCCGTGATGTTTTTTACGGCCGTTGTTGCGCTTCCGGACACCATTGTCCTCAAGAACGGAAGGCGCATTGTTGCGAACAACGTCAGAGAAGAGGGCGACAAGGTCACCTACGAGACATCGGCCGGCGAGCTCAGCCTGCCCAGGTCGATCGTCGACCACATTGAAAAAGGCGGGGCCGTACCGATAGGAGATTCTCCGGGAGGGGCGGCGGCAAATCTGGCCATAACGCCGCCTGCCATGGAAGCTACAAGCGGGAGCACGGAAATTGAGAGAGGCGCCGTGCATGACGGTGCGATTGACCGGGACTACATCGCGAAACTCGAAGGAGGGGCGCGCGTCGGCGATCAGCGCGCGATGGCAAGCGCGGCGCTTGCCCATCATGCGGCGGCGCAGTTCGAGCTTTCGCGCGGCGATATGGAGCACGCGCTGGCCGACGAACGCACGGCACTCACCTACGCCCCGGAAGAGCCGGCGCTGCTGATGAACGTGGCTTACCTGCATTTGCGGCGAAGCGAGTACAAGCAGTCGCTGGATTATCTGGAGCGCGCTCGGCGTGTTGCGCCGGAAAACGCCGACGTCGCGAAGCTGGCGGGCTGGGCGTACTACGGCATGAACAAGATGGATCAGGCCGTCGCGGAATGGAAGCGCGCGCTGGTTTTGCGGCCCGATTCGGAAGTGCAGGCGGCGCTCGACAAGGCGCAGCGCGACAGGCGCGAAGAAGAAGGTTACAGGGAGAACGAGAGCGCGCACTTTACTCTGCGCTACAGCGGCGCGGCGGAACCGGCTTTGGCGCGCGAGGTTTTGCACACTCTCGAAGCCCATTTTTCAGCCATTGAGTCGGAACTGAATTTTACGCCGCCGGATTCCATCGGCGTGGTTCTTTACACGCAAGAAGCCTTTGCCGACATCACCCGCGCGCCCGGCTGGGTGGGAGCACTGAACGACGGGCGAATTCGCGTGCCCGTGCAGGGATTGACGGGCGTCACGCCCGAACTGTCGCGTGTTCTGAAACACGAGCTGACGCACAGTTTTGTGGGGCAGAAGACGCGCGGCCATGCGCCTACATGGATCCAGGAAGGACTCGCGCAATGGATGGAAGGCAAGCGCAGCGGCGACAATGCCGACGTTTTGGCGCAAGTTTATAAAGACGGGCATTCCGCTTCGCTCGGTAATCTGGAAGGATCGTGGATGGGATTGCCGGGCGACGCAGCGGGTTATGCCTACGCATGGGCGCTTGCAAATATGGAATACATCGTCGAAACAGACGGCATGGGTGACGTGGAGCGGATCCTCGATCGCATCGGCAGCGGCAGTTCCACGGAAGCTGCGTTGCGCGAAGTGCTGCACAGTGATTACGGCGATTTGATGCAGTCCACCGCCGAGTATTTGCGGAAGACCTACGGACACTAGCCAAATCCTCGTTCGAGGCGGTTCAAGAGCTCAGCAGCAACGCCGCCAATAATGCGGACCGCGCAGGCATGGCGTTGATGAGGATGTGCTCGTCCTTCGAGTGGGCGCCATGGCCGACAGCGCCAAGACCGTCGAGTGTGGCGACGCCCGCCGCTGCGGTCAGGTTACCGTCCGAGCCGCCGCCGGCGGTGCATTCTCCCAGCGAAAGGCCCATTTGCGCGGCCAGCGTTTTTGCCTTGGCGAAAAGCGCGCCGCTCGATTTGCGTTCGAGCGGGGCCCGATTGAAGCCGCCGCGAACCTCGAGTCGCGCGCCGGGAAGGATAGGACGGAGCGCATGTAGTTTGCGCTCGATGCGGCGCATGTCCGAGACGCGAAGCGCGCGAAGATCGAGGATGGCGCGGGCGTGCTCGGCAATGACGTTTGCTCGCGTTCCACCTTCAATGATGTCGGCGTTTACAGATACTCCGCGGCCAAAATCGGTCCACTCCTGAACACGCTGCAGCTGACGCGCCAGCTCGTGAATCGCATTGATGCCTTCCTCGGGTGCGAGGCCTGCATGAGAGGCGCGGCCGTGCACGATAAGTTCGGCCTCTCCGACGCCTTTGCGAGCGGTCTTGATCAGGCCCTTTGGGCCGAGCGATGGCTCCAGCACAAAGACGGCATCGCTGCGGCGGGCTTCTGTTTCAATGATTTTCCTGGAAGCGTCGCTGCCGATCTCTTCGTCTGAAGTCCAGAGAAAAACCAGGCGATGCGTAAGCGGAGCTCTGGTTTGCTGCAGAGTTTCGAGAGCGAAGAGCGCTTGCGTGAGACCGGCCTTCATATCGAAGATGCCAGGACCATACGCTTTTCCGCCGGAAACACGGAACGGCATCTTGGCCAGCGAGCCGGAGGCGTAGACAGTGTCGTAATGGCCGAGTACCAGAAACTGGCCAGCGGGCCGCGATTTTTGCGGCCACCAAGTGATGCGCAGTTGATCGCCGCGGAGTTTCTGTGCGATGCGCTCGACGTTTGCTCCGCGCTCGCGCCATTGGGCGGCGAGAATGTCGCAGCAGCGATCGGCAGGAATCTTTTCAAGACTTGGAGATTCTGCGAGGACAAGCCTCTGGACCGTGGAAAGCATCTCCGGCACACGGTTTTTCAGGCGCCGCAAGAATTCTTGGGGATAGCGAGTGTCCGGCATGGCCGGGACATGCTAACAATCTGCAGCTCGGGCGGCAATGTTTGCGCTTCTGATTTGTCAAACCTCTTTAGAAATGTCCCCTTCCTTACCTCATTAGAAATGTCCCTTTTCTTTTGATTGCCTTGTCGTTGGAGTGTCCGCCGGAGCGAAGCCCTGCGCCGCGGTTTGTGCGGCGCGTTTAGGGCGTAGCGGAGGCGGACACTCCAACGAGTGCTGATTGCTGCGATCGATTCAACCGCCGCAACTTCATTCTCTGTTCATAGCCTTGCCGCCAGGGATGTCCCGGCGCTGGCTTGCTCCCTACGTGCTTGGCTGGCTCGCGGCTTGGATCACGCGGCGCGACCTGCACCGCTTGCGGTCGTGCCACCAGATCTTCGTAATCCATGCGTTCTCCGCGATAGTGCACTTCTACCGCTCCATCTTCTCCCTCATAGACCAAGGCCTTGGCCTGGGTCGGCCCATAGCGCTTATTCTGCGGCTTGAGTTGCAGAAAATGGCCCCGGTACTGCACCACCCAATCGTTGCTGATCCATCGCTCCGTCTCTAACCGGAAGACCTCTCTCAGCTTCGCTGCGCTCGGTGCCCGAACGTGA
>JABCYZ010000043.1 GCA_013289955.1 Acidobacteriota bacterium | reverse complement strand
AGACAAACTGGGTACACTCTGTGCTCATAAGGCTGTTGCTCCTCCTTGGCAGGATTTCTTTCTAGACAAAAGAGTTATGCCATGAAGCAACAGCCTTTTTCAATTTAGAATGAGAATTTCGGGCTAGAAGACCTTTCCGGGGCAAGTGCTTTCAGCCGAGGTTGGGCTTATCGGCCGGTGGCTCTTTTTTGGGCGGAGGAGGCGGAGTTTTGGGTTTGGGAGCTGGATGTTGTGGCGGCTTTTGGCTTGTAGGTGGAGTAACAGGCTTGCTTTGCGGCTTCGGCGTCGACGGTTGAGCCGGCTTCCTGTCCGCAGGACGCGCGGCCGGCTTGGTGGGAGCGGGCTTGGGGGCAGCTGGTGGCGGCGTAGCGGGCTTGTGGGCAGCTGGTGGCGGCGTTGCGGGTTTGGAGGGCTGACGCACTGATGGAGCAGTGCGGCGCTCCGGTGCTGCAGGCTTAGCTGCAGAAGGCGCCGGCTGAACTTCCTTCCTGGTTGGTTCCCCTGATTTTTCGGCGGGCTTTGCCGCAACAGGTCGGCCAGGAGCCGGTTCGGATCGATTCGGCTGCGCCGTGGCTGGCGCCGACCGGGGCGCGGAGGCTGGGCGGGCAGCAACAACCGGGGCGATCGGTTTGCCTTCAGGGATGGGCTTCGTCGCCGCAAGAATGGCAGGACGCCCGTTGTTGGCGGAGGCAAACTGCTGGTGGTTCTGTCCGGCCTCCTGGCGCTGCTGCAGCTGCGTGGTCATCGGAGGTATACGCTGCTCGCGCCTTGCAACGATCTCGACCGGCAGGGGCTTGCGATTGATGCCTCCTGGTCCGTTATAGCTGGCGCGGTTGGTAGTGGTGGTGTTTATGGTCGTGTTGTTAATGACTGTATTTGTCACCGTGCGGTTATAGACGTGAACGTTGGTGATGGTAATGTTGTTGACGGAACGATTGTAATTGAAACGCCCCCCGCTCCAATATCCACCTTGATACCCAACGCCTACGTAGCCAAATCCATAGTTAATGCCGCCGTAGAAGCCGATATGTTGGCCCCAGGAGCCATAGTTGTAGCGATATCTGCCGGCTGAGAATCCCCAATAGCCCGGCGTCCACAGATAGCCCACTTCAGGGGGCCGCGCCCAGGCACCGGGCACCCAGTAATAGCCCTGAGGAGCATAGCTCCAATAACCCGGTGTCCACAGATAGCCATCGCCGGGGCATTCGGGCTGAGAATACTCCGGCAGCGGTGGAGGGGCCTCCTGCGCCTGAAGCACCGGCTGGCCATAGCTTGTATCCTCGTCGCCGTCACCGCCGTCGGGAGAGCTCCCGTCCTGCGGATCGTTGCTACCGGCAGCCTGGGTTTCGCCGCTCGGGGCGAGATTGGCAGCTGCCGCTGGATCCTGCGATGAATCGGTTTGCGCCGGCTGACTCTGGGCGCTGGGATCCTGCGTGTCGGTCTTTTCGCATCCCGCAAGGCCAAGTGTCAGTAGGATGGAGGTGGCTGCCAGAGCTATTAGAAATGTCTTTCTGCCGCTGTTGCCCATAGAGTTTTTTCTCCGTAGAGTTTCGAAGCAGGATTTCGCGATGAAGTCCTGGATCTAAATATTTCTGGCTGCCGATCCAATGCCACGGCCGGCTAGGCGAGAAGGGATCCCCTCTTACGCCCGGAAACGTAAGCCAGCGTACGCCCCGATTCCGAGGGATGGCCATACCGTGAACTGTGGAGAAGCGCTGATAAACGGACCTAGATTTCTCGATAAGAGAATAGCCAGCAAAAGGCGCCACCGATTTCCGCCAGCGGAAAAGACTCATGGCAGTTGTTATCCGTCAAAACGAATCAGGGCATTCGCCAGCCCGGACTGGTTGCCTTCCATCTTAGAAGGCTTCGGAAGTGGCGCTGTTCACTTTTGCACAGGCGTCCGGCCGTATCCCTCCTGAATCCGTTTTAAGATTGCGTCCAGCGAACCCTCCGTAAGAGTTCCGCGAATCGCAACCAGCAAGCCGCCCACCTGGCCTTCTCGCGTTCGAGGAAGGCCTTGACTTTTCTTTGGGTCAAGCTATTGTCGGCGTTTCCGGATTTCCTGCGGAAACGAGCGTAGTTTAACGGGGGTGCAACAGATGATGCGCAGGTCGTATGGACTGGGGATCTTGGCGTTATTCTGCGCGAGTTTTTTAGCGGTGCCGAGGGCGATTGGGCAGGCGCCACAGCCCGTGAACAAGTCGTACGTGCTCAAGGCAGCGCGGATGTTTGATGGCAAGAGCGACGGGCTGGTGAAGCCCGGGCTTGTGGTAGTGACCGACGGCAAAATCGCAGGCGTGGGGGCAGGCTCGTCGATACCGGTGGGCGCCGAGGTCATTGATTTAGGAGATGCGACCCTGCTGCCGGGATTTATCGACGCGCATACGCACCTGACGTCGATGTACAGCGAAGACTACAAACAGAGCGCGCTGGATCGCCTGCAAAAAACGGTCGCCGAACGAGCGCTGGACGCGAGCGTGAACGCGCGGGTCACACTGATGGCGGGCATCACCACGGTGCGCGACGTGGGTTCGTCGGATTACCTGGACGTGGGTTTGCGGAATGCGATTCGCGATCGCGTCGTGCCCGGACCGCGAATGCTGGTATGCGTGCACGCATTGGGAGCGACAGGCGGCCATTGCGACGGTGAGGACGGCTACCGGGCAGGGTTGTTCGGGTACGAGTCCGGACCGCTCAACGGCGTTATCAACGGGCCGGAGGAAGCGCGATATGCGGTGCGGCTGGATCACAAATACGGAGCAGACATTATCAAGGTTTGCGCCACAGGCGGCGTGCTGTCACTGACGGACGACGTCGACACGCCGCAGCTGACACAAGAAGAATTGAACGCCATCGTCGATGAAGCCCACGCGCTGCGGCGCAAGACGGCCGCGCATGCGCACGGCGCGGAAGGGGCAAAGCGTGCCATCCGGGCAGGCATCGATTCGATCGAACACGGAACCTTTCTCGACGACGAGGCCCTCAGCATGATGAAGCAGAAGGGAACGTACCTGGTACCGACACTGATGGCCCCGCACGGGATACAGGAGCAGATAGACAAGGGGACGTATATTCCGCCGCCGATCCTCGCCAAGGCGAAGGCCGCCATCGCGGCCGGCAATCAGATGTTCCAGAAAGCGCTCGAGAAGGGCGTGAAGATCGGCCTGGGCACGGATGCTGCGGTCTATGCGCATGGACGCAACACGGAAGAGTTTCACCTGATGGTGGATTTGGGGATGAAACCGATCGACGCACTGAAAGCCGGAACTTCGGCCGATGCGGATTTGCTTGGCTTGGCCGACAAGATCGGAACGCTCGAAGCGGGAAAGCTCGCCGATGTGGTGGCCGTGCCGGGCGATCCGGTGGAGAATATTCGCGAGACCGAGCACGTCTTTTTTGTGATGAAGGAAGGCGTGGTTTACAAGAATGATCGGGAGACGGCGGCGCACGGAGTTCTGAAGTAGGCCTTGCCGAGCCGCGAGCAGAGGAATTCTAATGGCTGATCTTCCAAGCACGGTTTCGTCGGACTTTCTGAGCTACTACAGATATATTGCGGAGCATGTCCATAAATGGGTTGACCCGCTGACGCAGGAGCAGTTCTGGCACAACCCTTTCTCTTACGGAAACAGCGTTGGACACCTGATACTGCACATGACGGGAAATCTGAATTACTACATCGGGGCGAGCGTGGCGGGGACAGGCTACCTCCGCAACCGCGACCGGGAATTCACGGAAACGGAGAAATCCGACAAAACGAAAGTAATGCAGGCGTTCGATCAGGCCATGGCCATGGTCCTGGCGACGATTAAGAAGCAAAAGCCCGAGGATTGGATGGCGGCTTACTCGGCCGAGCGCGAACCGGAGGCCCGGGAACGATTCATGATTTTTCTTCGCTGCGCTGGCCATGCTTATCACCATGTGGGGCAGCTTATTTTCCTGAGCAAAGAACTGACACGGAATACAGATCCCTGATCCGCACCTACGACATGCCCAGAGACGGAGACGCTAGCGCTTGTGCTGCAGGCGGAGATGTCGAAGACCAAAGCGACATTCCTGCTTTCGCTTTCCGGGCTTGGCGGCTGTTGTCTCTCGATCGCAGCCGGACAGCCGGCACGTCTATCTGGCGCTGGCGCCCATCGGAATCGGGCTGACCGTTGGATTCGTTCGGTGGTCGCGCAAAACTGAAAGATTCGGTTCAAAGCGAAATTCGAGGAGAAACATCATGCGCAACTCGCCGAAGAAATCCTGGGTTGTCATTTTTCTGACGCTTGCCAGTTTGCTGGGCCCGCGTCTCTTTGCCCAGCAGCCGGCTCCCGCCCGGACGGCGTCCACTTCAGGGGCGCCAACGATCGACCAATCCCTCGAGATGAAGGCTGCGTCCAGCCCGGAGATTTCCCCCGATGGAAAGCGCGTGGTCTACGAAGTTTCCCGCACGAATTGGGAGGACAACGCCTTTGAGCGCGATTTGTGGATCGCAGATACGGCCGGGGGAGAAGGCCATCCACTGACAGCATCGAAGAAATCCAGCTCGAATGCGGCGTGGTCCCCGGACGGCAAGCGGATCGCATTCCTCTCCGATCGGCCCGGACAGATTTCCGGTTCTCCGGAAGGCAAAAAGCAAATCTACGTACTTGCCGCCGATGGCGGCGAAGCGCGCCAGGTTACGAAAGTCGAAACCGGCGTGAACATCTTTGCGTGGTCCCCGGATTCGAAAAAAATGGCCTTCTCCGCAGACGATCCGGAGCCAAAAGCGATGAAAGACCGCAAGGAAAAATACGGCGACTACGAGGTTGTCCACGCCGACTACGACATGGCGCATCTGTGGACGCTCGAACTCCCCGCGGAGGAAACCGCGTCGATCCGGGAGCCCAAGCGGTTGACCGGGGGAACGGCGTTTAGCGTGGGCGAATTTTCTTGGTCGCCCGACGGCACGCGCATCGCCTTCAGCGCGCAGCACGATCCGGATCTGATTTCCTCGGAGAGCGCGGACATCTACGTGGTAACGGCCGGCGACCTGAAAGTGAAAAAGATTGTGAACACACCCGGGCCGGACAGGAATCCCAAATGGTCGCCCGACGGGAAGCAGATCGCCTATGAAACCTCGGCCGGCTCGAAATATTTTTTCTATACGAACATGAAAATTGCGGTGGTGGACGCCGATGGTGGCACTCCCCGCGTGCTGACCGACGCCTTCGACGAAGACCCCGGGCTGATCGGCTGGGCGCCGGACGGCATCTACTTCGCTGCCGAACAAAAAACGTCCGCGCACCTGTTCCGCCTGAATACCGGCACGAAAGCCGTTGAAAAGTTGAGCGGGCCCGATCATCTCACGGCGTTCTCGTTCTCTTTTTCAAAGGACTATAAGCAGGTGGCGTACCGGGCGGCGCTCGAAAACGAGTATGCGGAAATATATACGACGAGTGTGGCGCCCTGGGAGGGGAAAAAACTCACGGCCCTCGGAGAGCAACTGAAAGGCTTCCAGAGCGCGCGCCGCGAAGTGATCTCCTGGAAGTCCACGGACGGCCAAACGATTGAAGGGATTCTCCTCGAGCCGCGAGACTTCGATCCAAAAAAGAAATATCCGCTACTGGTTGTGATCCATGGCGGGCCGACCGGTGTCGATCAGCCGGTTCTCGGTGCCGACCGATACTACCCCCTGGAGCGGTTCGTGGCCCGAGGCGCGCTGATTCTGCGTCCCAATTATCGGGGCTCTGCCGGGTACGGTGAAAAATTCCGTTCGCTGAACGTGCGGAATCTGGGAGTCGGCGATTATGCGGACGTGATTTCCGGGGTGGATGCGCTCATCGCCAAAGGCTTTGTCGATAGGGATCGTGTAGGCTCGATGGGCTGGAGCGAAGGCGGATACATCTCGGCATTTATCACCGCGTCGAGCGATCGGTTCAAAGCGGTTTCTGTGGGCGCCGGAATTTCGGACTGGATGACGTATTACGCGAACACGGACATTACGCCTTTCACGCCGCAGTATTTGCATGCCACCCCGTGGGACGATCCGGAAATTTACAAGAAGACTTCGCCGATTACCTACATCGCAAAGGCCAGGACGCCGACGCTTATCCAGCACGGAGAAAACGACCGGCGCGTGCCGATACCGAACGGCTACGAACTGCGCCAGGCGCTCGAGGATCACGGAGTACCGGTGAAAATGGTGGTTTACAAGGGATTCGGCCACGGTATCACCAAACCCAAACAGCAGCGCGCGGTGATGGAAGAAAACGAAAAGTGGTTTCTTAAATACATTTGGGGTGAAGAGCCCGCGCCGGAGGCGCCGGAGAAAACTGACAAATCAGAGAAAAAATAGATAAGCACGACTATGTGGACGGCCGGACTATGTCAACTAGCCGGAATGCCCGCAGTCCATTCTTGAGCGCCGCACCCACAGAAACCACCTTCCGTTCGTACACGCTCAACATAGTCCGGCAGTTCACATAAAACGGGAACAATCTACGCTAGGTTTCGAGTTTGAAGCGCGTCGAAGCGAGCCTGTAAAGGCGGCGCCACAGCAGGCGATTGATAAGCACGACGATGGTGGCCATGATCAGGGTGGAAGCCAGCAGGATATCGAAGCGGCCAGCATCGCTGGCCCTGCTGATGGCGCTGCCAAGACCGATGGTAGATACAATCCGCCCCTGAAAGTGAAAATACTCCGCGATGATGCTGGCGTTCCAGGCATTGCCGGAAGCGGTCACCATCCCGGTGACGAGATACGGAAAAATTCCCGGCAAGATCAGATAGCGCCAGCGGTCCCAGGAACCGAAGCGGAAGATGCTGGAGGCTTCCTTGAGGTCCGTGGGAATGGCCATCGCTCCGGCGATGACGTTGAAAAGGATGTACCACTGCGTGCCGAGAAGCATGACGAGCAAAGCGGCAAGCTCGAGTCCGCCGCGGAACTTGATCAGGAATAAAAGGATGACAGGAAAAAGCGCGGTGGCGGGAATCGATGCGGCAATCTGCGCAAGAGGCTGCGCGATGCGCGCGAGACGCGGGCTCGAACCGATAGCCACGCCGACAGGAACGGTCCAGAGAGCGCCGATGAGCAGCGCGGCGTTGACGCGAAGAAGCGTGAAGCCGGCACTGCGCAAGAGATCCGAGTAGTCCGCGCGGCTCAGATCGGACAGCTCGCGGACCGCGTGAAATACGGCGAACCCGATGCCGGCCAGAATGGCGGCCGCGAGAACAATGAGCAGACCACGGCGAGTGCTCTGGCGTTTCGGGACGGAGAACGTTTCCGCGGCACGCCGCGCCCCGACGGCAAGATTGACGGTGATCCACTCGATGACAGGGCGTACGGCGAGGCGGTAGAGCCGAATCACGAAAGACGCGCGCCCGAGAAGACTGAGCAGCGAATGTGTGGCCGCTTTAGCCGTTTCGACTTGCTCGAATTTGAATTTATCCGCCCACGCGATGACCGGCCGCCAAATCAGCTGGTCGAGCAAGACGATGACGGCAACCATCGCTGCCAGGCCCCAGAGAATCGCGCGCGTATTTCCGTGGCTCGCGGCGGTTTGCAGGAAGGAACCCAGCCCCGGCAATCGAAAATCGCGATTGCCGAGGACAAACATCTCGCACGCCATCAGGAAAAACCACCCGCCCGCGACAGACATCATCGAGTTCCACACCAGGCCGATAGTGGAGAACGGCAAATCCAATTCCACAAATCTTTGCCAACGGCCGAAGCGATAGATGATGGCCGCTTCTCTTAATTCGCGAGGGATGCCTTTCAGCGAAGAGTAAAAACTGAAGGCAATATTCCACACTTGCCCGGTGAAAATGAGAATGATCGAACCCAGTTCGATGCCCAGCTGGCTGTGCGGAAAAAGCGCGACCATGGCCAGCATGACTCCCGGAAGAAAGCTGAGCACCGGGATGGATTGCAGAATATCGAGCAGCGGAATGAGCACGATCTCCGCCTGTTTCGAGCGCGCCGCAACATATCCATAGGCGAGAGCAAAAAGCATGCTCAGCCCGTACGCCACGCTCAGCCGCACCAGCGAATAAAACGCGTAGAGCGGCAGGGCGCGCGGGCTCTGAGAGATTTCGACTTGTGCAGGGACCGGACCGAGCCAGGTGTGGCCGACCGCGTAAACGCCGTAGATGGCGGCGAGAACGAAAAGAAAAACAGCGATATCGATTAAGAAAGACCAGGACCAGCGTGAACCAGCGGGCCGCCGGATGGCCGGCGGAACGGGGCTTGCGGTCTGTGAAGCGATCGTGGGAGTCGTCACAGTTCGGTCAAGCCTCGGTGAGCGTCAGCTTGCCCGTTGCGGCGTCGTAATCGAAAATCTCCGCGTAGCGTCCCCACTGGATAGCGGTCTCCAGCTGGCGGCGCGATTCATCCTCGCTGAAATGTTCGTCGAGGAGGTCGCGGAAGAATTCGTCGGAGAGCGTGCGGTTTGATTTTGCCTTGAGCGCATTGTGCATCTGCGCAAGCAAAGGAACATTGGCAAGCGCCGCTTTGCGAAAGATGGCTTTGCGCGCCTGGATGTCCGCTTCCGCGTAGGCCTGGCCCTCGGGAGTGATGCTGGCGCCGCCCTCTTCAAGGCGCAACATGCCGAGGAGGACGGCGGTATCCACAGTGGGGAGAAGCGCATCGACTTCGAGGCTCAGCTCATCGGCAAGTTTGTGGAGGTCCGCGCGGCCGCCCTGATCGATGAGAATTTCGAGCAAACCGGCCATGCCGCCGGGTCTTGTGTGAGGAAGCATGATGGCTTTGTGAGGCACTTGCTTTCCTGGGACGGCGGTTTTCGGAGGAGCTGCTCCGTGTTCGTGGTCAGGCCGGGTGAGGACGCGATAAATCTCGTCGACAAGCTCGATAAAGCCGGAAGACTTGCGGTCGCGCGGATGAGGAATGTTTACGGCGAAATCGGCGTGGATGTGAGCGGGGTTGCGGCCGAGGACGACGATGCGATCGGCGAGAACCACGGCCTCTTCAATGTTGTGCGTGACGATGAAAATGGCACGCGTGGGAATTTTGTGCTCGAGCCAGAGCTCGAGAAGTTCGCCGCGCAGCGTTTCGGCGGTGAGGACATCCAGCGCGGAGAAAGGCTCGTCCATGAAGAGGACTTCCGGCTCGACGACCAGAGCGCGGGCGACCCCGACGCGCTGCTTCATGCCGCCGGAAAGCTCCTTGGGATACGCGGATTCAAAACCATCGAGGCCGACGGCGTCGATAATGCGAAGCGCGCGTTTGTGGCGCTCGATGGGCACCATGCCCCGGGCTTCGAGCGGAGCTTCGACGTTTTCGAGAACCGTGAGCCACGGGAAAAGCGCAAAGCTCTGGAAAACGATGGAGACGTTTGGCGAGCCATCGCCTACAGGCGCTCCATGCCAAAAGACGGAGCCGGCGCTTGCGGGGGAAAGCCCGGTGAGCATGCGCAGCAGAGTGGATTTTCCGCAGCCGGAAGCGCCAAGCATGGCGATGATCTGACCGGGATAGACGGCGAGATCGGTCGCGGCGATGACCTGGATGCGGCCGCCGTCCGGCTGGGGATAAAATTTCTCGAGCTTTCGTGCTTCGATGATTGGTTCCGCGCCGGCGGAGTCGGACAATGTGCTGGGCGTGCTCATAAGAGCGTGTATTATCGCTCAAGTCGAAGCAGGACGCACAGAAGGATCAAGCTCGCATAACAGTTTATTTCCCGGTTACAATGGCGTGAACGCCGCATGACATCTTCCGGTAAACCGCTGAATCTTCAGCCTGTCGAGGCGCGCGTTCGCGCCTGGATTCCGGCGATTCTCATTTCCCTTTTTATTTCTCTGGCCATTGTTTCTCCCTTTTTCTGGTTAGGAAATGCCTCGGGGCATGATTTCCAGTACCACGCCGAGTCCTGGGTGGATGCGGCGGGGCAGTGGAAGGAAGGCATCGTTTATCCGCGGTGGACGGAGTGGGCCAATTACGGGTTTGGCGAGCCGCGATTTATTTTTTATCCTCCCGCTTCCTGGGTGCTCGGAGCCGCTCTGGGTTCCGTCATGCCCTGGAATGCGGTGCCGGTTGTTTTCATCGTGCTGGCGCAGACGCTCGCCGGATTGAGCGCGTTTGCGCTGGCGCGGCGCGTTTTCCCCGGAAGGGCCACTTTATTTTGCGCGGCGTGCTACGCCGCGAATCCCTACGCATTGCTGATTATCTATATGCGGAGCGATTTCGCGGAGTTGCTCGGGAACGCGTTCTTTCCGTTGTTATTTTTGCTGGCGCTCGAAATTTCGGAGTTCGTCGAGAGTCCGGCGGCTCCGGAAGGTTCTGTGCCCAGAGCGGTCGCCTGGTTTGCCGCGGTGTTTGCCGCGGTCTGGCTCTCCAACGCGCCCGCGGGGGTGATCGCCAGTTACAGCTCCTTTGCGGTGTTTGGCTTTGCGGCGCTCGCGGGAAGATCCTGGCAGCCTTTGGTTCGCGGCATGGCCGGGCTGGCATTAGGATTCGGTCTGGCGGGATTTTACATCCTGCCTGCGGCGTACGAGCAGCGCTGGGTGAACATCGCCCAAGCGCTCTCGCCCGGTTTACTGCCTTCAGAAAACTTTCTATACACGGTCATCAACGATCCGGAGCACACGCTATTCAATTGGATTGCGTCGACCATCGCAGTCCTGCTGATCCTTCTGACGGGACTGGCGGCGTTAAGGACAGGCAGAGAAGACGACGAGCCTCTGAGCGTCCAGCGCAGCCGGGTGTGGCGCGCGCTGCTGCTGCTTCTAGGCCTTGCGACGATGCTGATGTTGCGCTTCACACTTCCTCTCTGGCAGCTGCTCCCCAAATTGCGTTTTGTGCAATTCCCGTGGCGCTGGATGTCGCTTCTCGCCGTGGCGTTTGCCGTTTTTCTCGGAGGCGCGATGGGCCGGCGGCGGGGATGGATCTGGGCGGTGGTTACGTTTGCTTTGATCGGCGGCGTCGCTCTTGTGCTCGTCGAGCGCGGCTGGTGGGATACGCAGGACATTCCGGCCCTGCGCGCTTCGATCGCCGGGGGATCAGGGTTTGACGGCACGGACGAATACGATCCCGCGGGGGATGACCACACAAATCTTCCGACGAAGTCGCCCGAGGCGATGGTCATGGATACGGATTCCATACCGGGCCCCAATTCGCGGCCAACGATTCATGTGGACCGCTGGAGCCCGGAGGACAAGGAAGTTTCCGTCAGCGCACACGAGCGCTTTTTTCTCGGGCTGCGTTTGCTGAATTATCCCGCCTGGCGAGTAGAGGTGAATGGCGCCGTGGTTACGCCACGCGGCGGCGATGACTACAACCAGATGATCGTGCCCGTGCCGGCAGGCGAATCGCAGGTTCAGGTGCGATTTGTGCGCACCTGGGACAGGACGCTCGGCGGCGGCATCAGCCTCGGGACCGCTTTTTTCCTCTTCTGGCTCGGCGCACGGCCGAAGCTCGGGAACCCGGTTTTCTCTAAACGAATGGCGCGGACAACATAGCGCCGGAAGGTTAGCGGCGATCTACCGTTGGGTGGCGGACGTCCTGGCCCTGGACGATGTAGATTACGTCTTCGGCGATATTGGTGGCGTGGTCGCCAATGCGTTCGAGATTTTTAGCTACCAGGATCAGCTCGAAGGCGGGGAAGACTACGCTCGAGTCGCCCATCATGTAGGTCAGGAGCTCGCGGAAGATCTGATCGCGGTAGTGGTCGACCTGATCGTCGGTGGCGAGGACTTTTTGGGCGAGGTCGACGTCGCGGCGCACGACGGCGTTGAGCGCGTTGCGCACCATTTCTTCGGCGAGTTCGCTCATGCGCGGGAGGTCGACGTAAGGCTTGACGCGGGGATGGCGGAGGATGCGCGTTGCGGCTTGGGCGATATTGACGGCCTGGTCGCCGATGCGCTCGAGATCGTTGTTAATGCGGGAGACGGCGAGGACGAAGCGGAGATCGACGGCCATCAATTGATGAAGCGCGAGGAGCTGAAGGACGCGGTCGTCGATTTCGAGCTGGAGTTCGTTGATGGCGTCCTCTTCATCGAGAACGCGGCGGGCGAGCTGTTCGTCGGCTTCGAGAACGGCGTGGACGGCTTGGTGGACGGCGCGCTCGGCGAGGCTGCCCATCCAGAGCAGGCGCTCTTTCAATTCGTTCAGATCTTTTTCAAAGTGGCGTTCCATGAAAATTTTCCCTCAATAGTTTACAACCCCGGAAGAGCAAAAAGCAGATTCCCCGCTTCGCTCGGAATGAGAAATGAGCGAGAGGATGCGCGCCGCGGGATCAACCGAACCGGCCGGTGATGTAGGCCTCCGTGCGCGCGTCGGTGGGTTTGGTGAAGAGCTGCGGCGTGGGACTGAATTCAATGAGCTGGCCGGTAAGAAGGAAGGCCGTGAAATCGCTGATACGGGCGGCCTGCTGCATGTTGTGGGTGACGGTGACGATCGTGCAGAGATCTTTCAGCTGAACGAGGAGCTCTTCGATTTTGGCCGTGCTGATGGGGTCGAGGGCGGAGCAAGGCTCGTCAAGGAGAAGAACTTCGGGCTCGACAGCGAGGGCGCGGGCGATGCAGAGACGCTGTTGCTGGCCGCCGGAAAGCTCATAGGCGGACTTGTGGAGGTGGTCCTTCACTTCATCCCAGAGAGCAGCGTGGCGAAGGCTTTTCTCGACAGCGTCGCCCATGGGAAGCTTCGAACCATTGATGCGCAGGCCATAGGCGACGTTTTCAAAAATAGATTTCGGGAAGGGATTGGGACGCTGAAAAACCATCCCGACGCGCCGGCGGAGCAGGGTGACGTCCTGATCGAGAATGTTTTTGCCGTCGAGCAGGATTTGGCCTTCAAGACGGGAGTTGCGCACGGTTTCGTGCATGCGGTCGAGCGTGCGCAGGAGAGTGGATTTGCCGCAGCCGGAAGGGCCGATTAGAGCGGTGACTTTGCTCGTGGCGATGCCGAGGCTGATATCGAAAAGAGTTTGCTTGGCGCCATACCAGAAATTGACCTTGGAGATGGTCATGCGCATCTCCGAGGGTGCCGCAGTTTCGCGGCTCGCGCCGGTTATTACGGGGGGAGTTATGTTTACGGACACTGCCGGCCTCACAGAAGCGTGCATGGATTAAGCCCTCGGAACCGAAATGCCGCGGGCGAGAATGGCCCGAGCGACTATATTAATGACCAGAATCAGACCCAGCAACACAAGCCCCGCAGCCCACGCCTGGCGATGCCAATCCTCAAATGGCGAGAGGGCGTAGTTATAGATCATGACCGGGAGGGACGCGGTGGGTTCGTTCCACCCGTTGCTCCAGAAGCGATTGCCGAGGGCAGTAAAAAGAAGCGGGGCGGTTTCACCGGCGACACGCGCGAAGGCGAGCAGAACTGCGGTGAGAATGCCACGGTAGGCGGCAGGAACAACGACGGTCGCGATGGTCTTCCATTTGCTGGCGCCCAAAGCCATCGCGCCCTCCCGCAAGGTACGCGGGACGCCCAGCAGAAACTGTTCCGTGCTGCGCAAGGTGATGGGAATCATCATGACGCCGAGAGCGAAGCCGCCGGCAAAAGTGGAGAAATGTTTGAAGGGCTGGACGGCAACGCCGTAGGCGAAAATGCCGATGACGATCGAGGGGACGCCATTGAGCAGGTCGGCGGCGTAGCGGACGACAAAAGCGACCTTGCTGCCGCTGAACTCGGCGAGGTAGATGGCGCCGAAGAATCCGATAGGGACTCCGAAGAGCGTGGCGAGCAGGAGAAGTTTGGCGCTGCCGAGAATGGCATTGGCCATGCCACCGCCGCTTTCACCGACCGGCGCGGGGAGTTTGGTGAAGAAGTCCCAATTGATACTGGCTCCGCCGTGATAAACGAGATAGCCAAGAATGAAGAAAAGGACAGCGACGGAGACAAGAGCGCAGACCCCCGTCATGGTCAGCATGAAATTGCTGACAAATTTGCGCCAGCGCAGGCGGGCGTTCATGCGTGGGCCGATCCGCGCTGCGAAGTGACGAGAATGAGCACGCGAGCGAGGCCATTCAGGATGAAGGTAAGAAGAAAAAGGACCAGGCCGAGCTCGATCAGCGATTGCGTATAGAGCTCGCCGGTGGCTTCCGTGAATTGATTGGCGATGACAGAAGCGATGGAATCGCCCGGAGAAAATAGCGAAGCGGCGATGGCCGGAGTATTGCCGATAACCATAGTGACAGCCATGGTTTCGCCGAGAGCGCGCGCCAAGGCAAGAAAGATGGAACCCATGATGCCCGTGCGGGCAAAGGGCACAACGACTTTCCAGGTAGATTCCCAGCGCGTCGAACCCAGAGCGAGCGCGGCTTCGCGCTGATCGCGGGGGACGGAAAGAAGAATCTCGCGCGAGACGGAGATGATGTAGGGAATGACCATGATGGCCAGGACGATGCCGGCGGTGAGGAAACCGATACCGAAAGCAGGGCCTTTGAACAGGGGGATAAAGCCGAGGGTATTTTTGAGCGCGGGCTGAATCACATCGCGCATGACGGGCACGACGATGAAGATACCCAAGAGGCCGTAGATAACGCTCGGAACGGCGGCGAGCAAATCAATGAAGAATTCCAGGGCATCGGAAAGACGCGCGGGGGCAAGCTCGGCCAGAAAGATGGCGGCGCCGATGCCGAGCGGCACAGCGATAAAAAGGGCTACGGCGGAAGTGACCACGGTGCCGAAGATAAAGGGCAAAGCGCCGAAGTTGTCGAAGTTGGGATCCCAGACGGAGGTCCGGAGGAAGGCAAAACCAAATTTGTGGCGCGGCAAAACCGAACCCTGCCAGAGCTCATAAACGATGAGCAAGGTGATCAGAACCACCGAAGCGGCGAAGAGCAAGGTGACGAGACGGGCTATTTCGTCGCCTTCGCGAAGGCGGGCGAGAAAGGAGCGCGAGCCCAGGAAGGGGCCCGCGCTCGGAACAGTTGTACTGGTGGTAGCCATTTCTTCCGAAGTTTATTGGACCTTGTCGAGAGCCTTGAGTTCCATCGAGACCACTTCCTTCGGGAGCTTCGAGTAGGCCAGAGCCTCGGTATCGTTTTGGCCATCCGCAAGCATCCACTTGACGAAGCCCTTGATGGCATCGCGCTTCGAGGCATCCGAGAATTTCGAAGGGATCAGCAGCCAGGTAAAGCTGGAGATCGGATAAGCCATCTTACCCGGCGCATTCGTGATGGAAACGCGAAAGTCGGCCGGCATGTCCTTGGCTGCGCCCGCGGCGGCGGCAGTCACACTGGCGAGATCGGCTTTGATGAATTGACCGGACGAATTTTTTACTTTTCCGTAGGGCATTTTGTTTTGGATGGCAAAAATCAGTTCGACATAGCCGATAGCGTTAGGCGTCTGTTTGACGAGTCCAGCCACGCCTTCGTTCTTGTTGCCGCCAAGCCCTGTAGGCCAGTTGACAGAGGTGTTTTTGTTGACCTTGCTCTTCCATTCGTCGCTGACTTTGGAGAGATAATCCGTCCAGATGTAGGTGGTGCCGCTGCCATCGGAGCGGTGAACCACGACGATATCGTTTCCCGGGAGGTTGACGCCCGAATTGGGACCGGTGAGAGCAGGGTCATTCCATTTGGTAATTTTTCCCAAAAAGATTCCCGCAAGAGCTTCGGGGGTGAAGTTCAGCTCCGCGTTCACCCCGGGGATATTGTAGGTCGGAACAGCCGCGCCGAGAACTGTCGGAAAATGAAGTACGGGAAAACCGTGTTTGTCCTGGAAAGATTTTAGCTGGTCGTCGTTCATGGGACCGTCGGAGGCGCCGAAATCGACGGTGCCTTCGGTAATCTGCTTGATGCCGCCGCCAGAACCGATGGCCTGGTAGTTGATCTGAATGTTGGGATCCTTTTTGTGGTACTCGTCAAACCACTTGGAATAGATGGGCTCGGGAAAGGAAGCTCCCGCGCCGTTGATGGAAAGGGCGGCCCTGGCGAGGAAAAAGTCTGCCAAGCCGAATGTCATCAGGAAGATTGCTGCGATTCGCTTCATCCGTCATCTCCACACGAAAAATTTGATTTGACCTAGATGAGACAGTGTCCTTCTTCTGTGTTACAGCATTGTTACAATCCATTCAGAGTTTTTTGATTTAGCTCCGAGAAGAACGAGCTTTTCGTTAACCTGTGCCGATCCAGCGAGTTCGAGCCGAGAAGGCGCAATTCCTCGGGTTCAGCCAAAAAATAACCGGCATGCCCCGCTCGATCGGGACCGTCTAAAAGCGTATTGCTTTAATGTATTGATACGAATTAAAGTGTCAGCCGAAGCTGGCGGACACTTCTGACTTGGTGAAGAGGTGGCTGCTTTGCGATTTTCTCGTTCGCTTTCCAAGAAAGGTGATCCATCGTGAAACGCTCTGACCGCTCGCTGGTCCTCTTCCGGTGCAGGACGCGCACTGGCTACGTTCCCTCGGCTGCCTCGCTGCCGCTGGCCCAACCCTTCCTGCTGCTTTTGTTGGTTGTGATGGGCGTCTGCCCGGCGTGGGCCCAAACCGGAGCGAGTCTTTCGGGCCTCGTGACGAACCAATCGGGCGCGGCCCTTCCCGATGTCGCACTGACCATCAAGAACGTCGACACAGGGGTCACACGAGCGGTCACAACCGACGGCGCGGGGCACTTCGAGGCGTCCGGCCTGCCTCCGGGACATTTCACGATTCGAGCGGTAAAACAAGGGTTCGCCGATGAAACGCGTACGGGAATCCGCTTAGCCGTTTCGCAGGACGCCACGGTCGACATCAGGATGCAGCCGAGCACTCCCGACGCCTGCACGAGCGGCCACGAGTTCGCCACCACCGATTGCGCGCTGAGCTGGCACGGCATCACGCTGTACGGTGCCTATGACGTCGGCGTCGGCTGGGTCAGCCACGGCTTACCGGAAAACGGCTATAACTATGAAGGTGAGTCTCTGGTGAACCGCAACGGCAATCAGTCTCGATTCATCATCGCACCCAATAACCTGCAGCACACCGGTCTCGGCGTCAGGGGCAAGGAAGAGTTTCTGCCGGGCTGGTCCATTGTGTTCAACGCTTCCACGGGCATCAATCCGCAGTCCGGCCTGCTCGCCAACGCCTCACTCACCGACATCAACAACAACGGCCTGCCCAGGGCCAGCTACTCAGAAGCCATCGACGGCGCGCGCGCGGGCCAACCCTTCAATGACGAATACTATGCCGGCGTATCGTCCGCGCAGTTCGGCACGCTGACCTTCGGTCGCCAGCGTTCTCTCGGCACCGATGCCATGCTCCTTTACGATCCGGCCGGCGGCGCCTATGCCTTTTCCTATATCGGGTATAACGGGACGATGGCCGGCGGCGGCGACACCGAGAACTCCCGCTGGGATGACGCCCTGAAGTATCGCCTCACCTATGGCCCGGTCCATTTCGGCGCGATGTATAAATTCGCCAATGGTTCTGGCGGCTGCTACTCGGCCACGGCAGCCACCACGGGCTGGACTGCCGCCAACTGTACGCCGGTAGCGCCGCATAACGACGCCTTTGGATTCGACCTCGGCGGAACGATCAGCAAGTTCTCCGCCGACATCATCTACCAGCATTACAACCAGGCTGTCAGCGTATTGAACCCCTTGCTGGGCCCTCAGAGTCTCTCGGCGCCCTATCAGTCCACCACCAACAGCATCAATACAATCCAAATCACCGGGGTCAACCTGATCGACCCGGCCAACACCCTATATGGCATCGTGACCGACAACAACGCCGTTATGATCGCTGCCAAATATACTTGGGACCCCTTCAAGTTATTTGCCGGCTACGAATACATCTGGCAGAACAACCCAAAGAACCCGTTGGGCGTCGGCGCCTCGGACCAGGGCGGTTACATCATGAGCGGCGTCGAAGACAACAACCTTGATGAGGAAAAGTTGGTGCAAATCTGGTGGACGGGCGTGAAGTACACCTACCGCAGCAAAACCGACTTCACTCTCTCCTGGTATCAACAGCGCCAGGACGACTTCCGTAGTCCGCCGACCTGCACACCCCTAAGCTTCCGCGCTTCCTGCGCCGGCACCCTCAACGAGACGTCGTTCTACGTGGATCATCACATCACCAAGCGTTTCGACGGTTTTGCGGGAATTGCCTATTCTTACGTGAGCGGCGGTCTGGCCATCGCCATTCCGCATGGCCCCGGCGTTCCCTATAACCACCCGAGCAACTTTGCTCCGACCGTCGGTGGTCGTTTCACCTTCTGATGGCGTCCGGGCGGGCTCCGTCGGCGGCAGGCATGAGATTGCACTGACGTCTTTCCATTGCGGTATGCTCGATCCGTTTCCCGTTTTGCAGGCAGGCGCCGGCACCAAAAGAATCGGTGTTTGCGGCAAGGTATCGAACGGCTTCGTTCGAGCAGCGGCTCAGCGTAAATTCAGCTCTTTTCGAGCATCACTTCGGTGGACTTAATCACGGCCGAGACTTTGTCGCCCACTTTGAGTTTCATTTCCTCGGCGCTGCGCTTGGTGATCACGCTCTCGATTAGATTTTTTCCAGCGCGCATGACCACATGGGCCATAACGCCACCGAACTCGATTTCGACAACCTCACCTTCGATACGATTTCGCGCTGATAGTGTCATGCGAGCAAGGATACGCCCAGTCGAAGGCGGAGTCGAGGTATCCGGCGGCGCGGGCAATCGGTATAGGGGACACAGTCACCCGGCTGGTCGAGGCTCTCTGAACAAAAAAAAGGGCAGCCCGGTGAGGAGCTGCCCCTTTTCCGTCCGCAAGACGGAGCGCCAAGTCTCCTGGTTTAGGGGAGGTAATAGCGGAAAGAGGTGAGGACCATGTTCTCGACGGCCTTGGGACGCTGGCTCACGCCAGGAAGGCCGGTGGTCGCGCTCGAGTCGTTGCCGGACCAGCCAATCTTGGTGATGTAGGAATACTGAACACCCCAGCGCAAACGACCTTTCGAGCCCTGGTACATGTTGTGCCAGAAGCCGGCGGTACCCTCGACGACGTTGTGAACGTCTCCGGTGCAGGTGCTGGTGCTGCCAGCGCCCGTGGGGCTCGAGACCGGCGGAAAGGGCGACGGGTTAGGCGGAACGACAGGGAAACCTTCCGCGAAACAAGCCGAGTTATTGAACAGCGGTGAGCCGTAACCAACGCCGACAGGGAACCCTGCTGCGTTGAGGATGGTGAAATCGGTGCGAGCGGCGTATTCGCCGCCGTAGTACGCATAGAGGTCAAACTTGGGGCTGGGGTGAAGCTCGAGCTGAGCAAGGTAGGCTGCCGAGCGGATCGGTGCAAGGGTGCCATCCGGGCGGGCAGTCACGTCGGACAACTGCGCTGAACTGTAGCGGCCAACACCGTCGCCGCCCTGAAAGTGGAGCACGACATCGGCCTTTTTCGAAACGACAGGAAGCCGCGCCGTAGCGCCCAAGCCGCCTCCGATGCGACCGTCGTTGAAAGCGCCGGCGACGGAAGTTCCGCTGCCAGCGCAGGAAGCTGGAAGATCAGCCACGATCACAGGCACGGCGCCGCAAGGATAAACGCGGGCGCGGAACGGGCTGAGGATACCCACCACTTCGTAATGGCCCCATCCGGGATCGAGAGCGGCCTTGACGAGAACGTCTGGTGATTTGTTTGCCGTGTAACCCGTTGCGTCGACGAGGTTATTCAAGCCACCGCCAGCGCCGGCGATGTTGAAGAGGAAGTTGTTACCGGTGTTGTGTCCGGTGTAGGTCGTTTGCGGCCCTTCGATCGAGGCAGCCAGCGTGAAGGTATCGCCGAAGCTCTTCGTGACGCGGAGGCTTTCGGCGCGCTGCCAGGCCCAGCCGACGACGTACTGCGGATCGATCATCATCGGGAAGGCTTCCTGGCGATTCTCAATGCCCTTCTTGCTCTCGGTCACCAAACTCCACATCTGACCGCCGGAGAAGGCCAAGCCGTTTTCGAACGCCGCCCTGGCCCAGAATTGCCGATAGCGAAGCACATAGCTGTTGCTCTGGCGGTTGTTGGAGGTCACGCCGGTGCCGAGGAAGTCGGTTTCGACGTAGCCCGTGACCTTGGCGCTTCCTATATTGGACTCGACCAGCAAGGAGAGGCGAGACTGGCGAGCGCTGAATACGTTTTCAGAAATCCTGCTGAGCGCGCTGTTGGGATAGGGGATGCCGGTGAATTGCGTGTTGATGTCGTCACCGGTGGCGTGAGAGCGCGAAGCGCTAGCCGCTTCGACGAACCCGCCCGGAGTAATCGTGACGCCTTTGTAACGAATCGAGGCCGGGCCGTCTTCTGAATTCTTCGAAGAGTCTGCTTGCGCTGTCGCCGTGGCCACGGTGGTCTTGAGCACTTCGTTGCTGGCGCTCAAGTCCGCGACTTTGGTATTGAGCGTATCGGCGGTGCTCTTCACTTCGGCGGTGGTATTGACCGCTTCGGTGGCTTTGGTGGTGGCTTCTGCGGCGCGCGAATTGGCCGCAGCGGCCGCGTCGCGCGCTTCGTCGATCTGACGATCGCGCTTGGCGAGTTCTTCCTTGAGCAGCGTGAGCTGCTCTTGCTGGGCCTGAAGCGCCTGACGTAGCTCTTCAATCTCGGCAGCGATCGCCGAGTCCGATTTGTCAGCTTTCGTGGCTGCCTTGGGCTTTGCCGGCGTTGCAGGCTTGGCAGGCTGCGCGTCGGCGTCCTTCGGCGTGTCCTTCGGTGTATCAGCGAGGGCTGTTCCTACCGTGAGGAACAGCGATAGTGCGAGTGCTGCGATTTTTTTCATTGCCTCTCTCTTTTGGAGCAAAATTCGACCGCGTGCCGAGGAAGATACGAACCACCCCGCGCGAAAAGGTAAAGGGCCGTCTTTACAGTTACGTCAACCGAATATGAATATCCTGTAACAATCTGGGAACGATGGACGTAAACCGTTGAAATAACGAAGGTTACAGCAGGAGCAAGGGGTCAACAACCACGGAAAACGACGGTCATTTGCAGAGTCCGGAGGCTCTCGGCAAAGATCCGTTCATCTGACCGGGGATTGCAAACTTGTCTCATGCCTGCCCTCGAAAAACGGCCTTCCACCCTCGACGCTAGGAAGGGAATCTAGTTCGGCGCGGACATGGTAAATGCGAGGACGATTTGCGTCAAGCGATACTGGTATTTGGCGTCGGTGTCATCGATATCGGCTTCCGTTTTCTGAAGTTCGGCTTGCGTGAACTCCACGATGGAGCCGAGACCGAGGTTGTAGCGCGCTTGTGCCAGGCTGAGGGAGAGATTGGCCTGCTCGAGGAGTTGCCGGGTGACGGAGAGGCGCTCGAAAGCGCGGCGGGAATCTTGCCAGGCGTTGCGAACGTCGCGGGCAATGTTGTTCTGCGTGTCGAGCAGCTTCTGGCGATCAGCTTCGGTCAGGAGATCGGCGGCCTTGGCGCGGGCACTGTAGAGAAAACCGTTGAAAACGGGAATGTTGATATTGACACCGACGGCGCCATACCAGTTCGGGATGTGATTGTCGCGGACGGGCGCCTCACCAACCACACCGAGCGCGTCCACCGTTGGCCGCCGGAGATCGTGCTCCGCGCGGCCGAATTTTTGCGCGGACTCGAGCTGGAATTCCAAGGCTTTGATTTCCGGGCGCTGCTCGAGGGCTTTCTGAATGAGCGGAGCGACGTCGAGATCCGGCTGGGTGATCGGGGAGGGCTCTTCGACGAGCTGGAAATTCTGCTCATCGGGATAGCCGAGGATTGCCGAGAGCCCCGCGAGCGAAGCTTGAAAATTGTTTTGTGCCTCAAGCAAAAGGAGCTTGCCCCGCGCGAGATCGACGCTCGAAAAACTGAGATCGATCTCCGATTTGAGTTTGGCGTTCGTCAACGCCTGAATTTTGTCGACGAGGGTTTGGCGGGCATGGACGGTTTCTTCCGCCACCGTGACGAGCGCCTTGGTTTCCAGGGAATTGTAGAAAGCCTGATCCACGGCGAGGAGAATGTCGGCGCGAGTGGCCGCGGCATTCTGGTCCTCGGCCCTGGCTCCGAATTCCGAGCTGGAGAGCAAATTATTGGTGCGGCCGAAGTCCGTCAGAAGCTGGGTGACGGAAACGCCGCCCGCCGCCCGCGGGTAGACAGCAGGGTTGTTGAGCGCGCCGGCAGTGATGCGGCCCCCGGGATTCGAAGCCACCGCGGTGAGGCTGACGTTGGCTGTCGGCAAGAGTGCGGAGCGGGCTTCGCGAACGTATTGCTCGGCAGCAAGAGCGCGCAATTTGCCGATGGTGATTTGCGGATTATTCTTGATGGCGATAGCTTCGGCTTGCCGGAGCGTGAGCGGGGTGCCAGCGCCGGGAGACTGCGCATTCGGCAAGGGAGCGGGCAGCGGAGGCGCCTGCGCGCGGGCGCGAATTGCGAAAAGGGCGATGGATAGGAGGAAGATAGGAATGGAACGGCTCACGGCTTGGCCTCCTCAACTCTGGTTTCTTTCGCGCCATGCACGGTGAGATAAACCGCGGGGACGAGGAACACCGTCACTACCACGGAGATTGCCAGTCCGCCGATGATCGAGCGCGCCAGCGGGGCGTACTGCTCGCTTCCCGCCTCGATGCCAAACGCCATGGGGAGAAGCCCCAGCAGAGTGGCGAGCGAGGTCATCAGAATCGGCCGTAGGCGGACTTTGCAGGCTTCGACGACAGCGGCGCGCAGCGTCATGCCGCGCTCGTGGAGGATGCCGGAGAACTCGACGATCAGAATGCTGTTCGAAACCACAATGCCAGTCATCATGATGACTCCCATTAGCGACATGATATTGAGCGTGGTACGGGTCAGGAAGAGAGTAAGAACAACGCCTGCCAGTCCGGGAGGGATAGCCGTAAGAATGATCAGCGGATTCACGAAGGAACGGAACTGGGCCATCAGGATGAGATAAACAAGAATGATCGAAAGGATCAGCCCGATCCCAAAACGCTTGAACGATTCATTCATGCCGACTACAGCGCCGCGAACCGCGAAGCGGACATTTTTGCCCGGCTTGAGTTCCGATAAGAGCTTATTCACTTCGTGGTTGATGGCGCTCAGGTCTTCGGTCGCGGGCATCACGTAAACATCGATGACCCGGCGTATCTGATAATGATCGACTTCGGTCGGCGTACTGATCGGCACGATTCTGGCCACGGACTGAAGCGGGGTGTATTTTGTCGAAGTGTTCGCGCGAAGCGGAATGTTCTTGAAATCGGACATGGTCATGGAGTCGATTTTCTGATTGAAGTATTGGACGGTGACCATGTAGTTGTTGCCCGTTTTGGGATCGATCCAGTAACTCGGGGCGATCATGCCGTCGGAAGTGAGCGCGGTGATGACGTTGTCGACGACGCCTTGAGGTGTCAGGCCCAGCTGGCTGGTCTGTTCACGATCGATGTTCAATTCCAGACCCGGATAGTCGATGTCCTGTGGAATCAAAATGTCGCTTACGTTTCTGGAAGGCTTGAGCCGCGATGCGATGTTGCGGGCAATGCCGTAGGCTTCGGTCATGTCGTTGTCGCTGATTTGAATGTCCAGCGGAGCAGGCAGTCCCTGGTTCACGACCGAATCCACGAGGCCTCCCGCCTGAAAATAAAGGCTGAGCTGGGGCATGTCGGCGGCGAGTTTCCTGCGAAGCCGCTCCATGTACTCGTAGCTGCCAATCTTGTGCTCTTCTTTGAGGCTCACCTGGACGAAAGCTGTGTGCATCGCGGAATTGCTGGTGTAGATGGCAGAAAGATCGGGTGTGATGCCGATATTGGAAACGATCATGCCCAAGTCGTCGGGGGTCACAATCTGGCGGATGTCGGCCTCGACCTCAGCAATATAGGTGTCCGTGAGTTCGACGCGCGTTCCCGTAGGGGCTTTGACGTCGATAACGAATTGTCCGGGATCGGTACGTGGGAAATACGAGGTACCCACGAAGGGAAAGAGCAGAGCCAGAAGAACCACAATACCGCCCGCGATCGTCGCGATGGTACGTTTCGGACGATCGAGTGCCTTCTCCACCGCCTTGTCGTAGTAAAGCAGGAGTTTCAGGAAGGAGGCGTTGAAACGCTGGACGACGCGCGCAAAAAACGATTTCTTGACGATTTCTCCGTGGATCTCCTCGTGGCGTATGCGGATGAAGGTCGCGCAATAAAGCGGTACAACCGTCATGGCGAAAATGTAGGACGCAAAAATGGACAGAACGACTCCCAGAGCAAGGTCGATGAACAGATAACGGCTGACGCCGTAGAAAAGCGTAACCGGGAAAAATACGATCGAAGTTGTGGACGTTGCAGCCAGAACCGCGAGGGCCACTTCCATGCCGCCCTTTTCGGCGGCTTCCCCGGGCGCGGCTCCGCTTTCCATAAAGCGAAAAATGTTTTCCAGCACGACGACGGAATCGTCAATCAGCCGGGAGAAAGCCAGGGCGAGTCCGCCGAGAAGCATCGTGTTGATGGAGCCGCCCATGGCGTTCATGATCAAAAAACACATCAGGGCGGAAAGGGGAATCGAGAGCAGAACGGCAAACGTGGCGCGCGGGCTGCCCAGAAATAGCAGGATCATCAGGGCGGTGAGGAAGAGTCCGATGCCGCCCTCCTTGAGCAAATTCTTGATGGCGATTTTGACGAAGATGGACTGATCGAATACAACGGCCGTTCGAAGCACGTCGGGAATGTCCACGAGGTGCTTGATGGCCTCCCGGATTCCGCCGACGATCGAGATGGTGTTGCTGTTTCCTCCCTGTTTTAGAATGGGGATATAAACAGAGTGCTGGCCATCAATCCGTACGATATTTGTCTGAATGGCGCCGGAGTCTTCCGCCTTGCCGATGTCGGCCACGAGAACCGAGCCGAGACCCACGGTTTTGAGCGGAAAGCTGTTGATTTCGTCGGCGGCCGCGACTTGGCTGTTGGCATAAATGTTGTAATCCCTGTTTCCGATGCGCACGTCGCCGGCGGGAAGGATGAGGTTCGAGTCGTTGATGGCATGAACAACATCCATAAGGCTCAATTGATGGGCTTCGAGTTTTACGGGGTCGACGAAAACCTCGATCTGGCGGTACGTGCCACCGAAAGGCTGCGGTACCGACGCTCCCTGGACGTTGGCAATCTGGTTCCGCACCTGGAACTGCGCCAAGTCCTTGAGGCGCGTTTCGTCGAGCCCCTGCCCTTTCAGTGTGACCAGGCACACCGGCAAGCTCGAAGCGTCGAACTTCAGAACGACCGGCGGCAGGGTGCCTTGCGGAAGCCTCCGCAAGTCAGCCATGGCCAGATTCGCAATGTTGCCGAGCGCGGCGTTTGAATCGGTGCCGGGTTTGAAGTAAATCTTGATGAGGCTGACGCCCGTCAGGGAACGCGACTCGATGTGATCGATATTACTTCCCAGGGTGAAGAAGCGTTCGAAGGTATTGGTGATATCCGCCTCGATCTGCTGCGGAGGCATGCCGGAGTAAAATGTGGCCACCACCACGACGGGGATATCGATCTGTGGAAAGAGATCCACCGGCATGCGCACAACGGTCGTGATACCCACAACGGCGACGACCAGACAGAGCATGATGATGAAATAGGGATAAGCGAGAGCAAACTTTGGCATTAGTTGTTACCCGCCCCGCTCGCTCGGCCCGCAGCGACCACTTTCGGCAGGACCTTCTGTCCGGGCGAAAACTCGCTGAGATTGCCAACAATCACGCGTTCGCCTTCGGCCAGTCCGGAGAGGACCTCGATCTGCGTGCTGCTTTCCTGGCCGAGCTTGACGGGGCGGACCTCCACGACATTCCCCGCATTCACGACAAAGACGCTGGCCTGGTCGCCGTTGCGGTCCAGGGCTTCTAGCGGAATGGAGAGTGCGTCCTTTTTCCTGTCGTGGACAAAGTAGGCTTCGCAAAACATCCCAGGCATCAGCTTGCCGTCGGAATTCTGAAAATCCACTTCCGTCTCCATCGTGCGGGTTTGCTGGTCGAGAGAATCCGCAAAGCGCGAGACCTTTCCCCCGAAGTCCTGGTTCATGGCCTGCACATGCACTTTCATCGGTCCGCCGACGTGGATTTGCGGGGCGACGGACTCCGGGATCTGCAGAACCAGGCGCAACACAGAAATCTGGGCCAGCCGGACAACGGGCGTGGCTTGCGTGCTGGACGAAGTGCCCGCGGCGACGAGAGAGCCCGTGTCGGCGTAGCGAACGGTGATTACGCCCGCGAATGGCGCGGCGATGCGCGTGTAGTCGGAAAGGGCGGCGTACTGTTTCTGCTTGTCTTGCGCTTCTTCGAGCTGCTGTTTGGCCCCCGACAGTTCCGCTTCGGCGCTCGCGACCTGCGCTTCTGCTCCGAGGTCCTTGGCTTGCCAGTCATCGAGTTCCTGTTGGGCCACGAGTCCCGGTTGCGTGTCAGCGGCTTGTTTCAGCCGGTGATAGGCGGAGTGCGCGGCGGAATGAGTCGACTGCGCGCGATCCAGGTCGCCCTGGGCCCGGCGGATCTGTTCCCGGGCGGCCCGAACAGCCGCGTCTGTGCCGGCTAGCTCGGCGGCCAGCTCAGGAATTTCAAGGACGGCCAGCGTCTGTCCCTCTTTGACGTGATCGCCGACGTCGACGTGAATTACCTTGATATAACCCGCCACCTTGGCGTGCACGTCGATGTCCTGGAACGGTTTGAAGGCGCCGGAAACGGTGAGCGTGTCGCCTAAATCGCTCCGTTTTGCGATGGCCACGGCCGCCGTTGTGGCCGCCGGATGGCCGCGATCATCGGCTTCTGTGCGCGTGCGCCCAAGCCAATGCCAAACCAATAATAAGGAGCCGCCAACCAGGATGCCCAGAGCAATGAACAGCTTTTTTTTCGTCATGCGTTTATCACCGGCAGGATGTCGAACCGGCTAGCTATGGCTGGATCCGGCATGAGACACCCGCATAAATGAGAAAAAGGGGCCCAAAGGATTGACTCTCGCCACCTCAAGGAGGTTGCGGGAATATCTTAGAATGGAAACGGGAAATGCTGGCTAAAACGGGGGCGGGGGCCGGAACCACAGGCTCGCACACCAGAATTGCTGCGGATGGGAAACGACTTGAGAGGGAGTGATCGGCGGCTGGCGTCGATCGGCTTCCAGTGGCCCGAGACCGCTCGAGAGCGGAGAGGCTTCTGCCGTGAGATCGTTTTGAGCGCTCGCCGGCAGGAAGTGCTGAAGTTCAGAGGCAGCCAGGGTGGCCCGGTAGCTCGGCAGGTGAGACACGTTCAATCCGCCGGCCCGCCCGGGCGCGATCAGGTACGGATTGTGAAGAAGCAGCAAGATCAACACAAAGCAAGCGCCCCGGAACCATCCGGGAAGCGCACCATCACGGGAGGCTGTATTCGTCGTTTGGCCCATCTCCATCTTTGACAATAGTAGGACGGCTCGCGGGGGTCAAGAAGATGCCTGCCTCGGAGTGCCAAGCCCGGGGAGGGGAGAAGGGGATCGGAGCCAGGGGTGCGCCGATCCCCGTGGTAGGACGTGGAACGAAGTTTAAACTCGCTGAGTATCGCAGCCCGGCGTCACTTCTCGATGAAGGGCTTGTGAATTCTCAATGACCTCTTCGCCCGAGGCCGGGCTCTGCTCGCGGCCGGCCGTGTCCAGGGCGAGGCCCCGGCCGTGGCGTACATCGAGGCCGCGCACCCAGAAAATAATGTCCTCGGCGATGTTTGTGGCATGGTCGGCGATGCGTTCGAGGTGCCTGGTCGCGAGAATGAATTGCATTCCCGGACTGACCAAGGCGGCTTGCCGGGTCATGCTTTGCATGAGCTGGTCGAAGATGCGGTCGCGGTATTGATCAACGACATCGTCGCTCTGAAGGACCTGCCCGGCCATTTCGACGTTGCGGAAAATCAGCGCGCCGAGGCTCTTGCTGACCATGGCGCGGACGGCCGAGGTCATGGGAGCGAGTTCTTCCGGCAATTCGGCGCCCGGCATTTCGCGGAGCGAGATGACGCACTCGGCGAGATTCACGGCGAGATCGCCGATGCGTTCGAGATCATTCGTTATCTTCAGGGCGGCGACGATGAGACGCACCTCGTCATCCGAGAACGAGCCCCGCCGGAGAAGCCGGATGGCGTGTTCATCGATGACAATTTCCATTTCGTTGATGCGGGGTTCGAGCAAAAAGACTTCGCCAGGAAGAGCCCAGGTCTCTGAATCGCTGACGCCGACGATGGCATCCAGGCCGCGGTTCATCGCGCCTTCGACGGTGCGGGCCATCGAGACCAGATAGTTGACAAGCGTTTCATAGAGGACGGCTTCGGTCTGTCCAGCGGGACTTGCCATGATTCCCCTTCCAGCGCAGGGAGCTTAAAGTCACACCCCTGCTCGTAGCCCCTAGTCTCACAAAAACCTAGTTACAGCTTGTTCACAATGAGATGAATGTGCGGATAAATCCTTTGGATACAGGCGGCGGAGAAGCGGGAAGGGAGCTGGTTCGGGGCACCACGGGGGAGGCCGAAACAGACTAGGAAGGCTGTGGCCCACTGCCATTCCCGCGCCCGCCCGTGCTGTTAGAAGAGGAACGCGGAGTAGGAGGTTCCGAGTCGAAAAGAGGCACGGAAAAATGGAACCGGGAGCCCTGACCTATTTCACTTTCGACCCACAGGCGACCGCCGTGTATCTCGACAAGATGTTTGGCGATGGCCAGGCCGAGGCCTGTGCCGCCCGCTTCGCGGGAGCGCGCCACATCGACGCGGTAAAAGCGCTCAAAGATGCGCGGCTGATCGGCTTGCGGTATGCCGATGCCGGTATCGGAGACGGTGAGGACAACCTCTTCTCCGACGGTGGCCGCGCTGAGCACGATCTGTCCGCCCGGAAGGGTGTACTGAATGGCGTTGTCCAAAAGGTTTTGCAGGACTTCGGCGAGTCGCCGGCGGTCACCGGCGATATCCGGCAAACGCTCGGGCGCGTTCACCGAAATTCGCAGGTCTTTTTCCGCGGCGCGCCGCTGGGCTGTCTCGAGGCAGCTTTCGATCAATTGCGAGACGCTGAGCCGGCGAATCTCGAGCTCGAGGCGTTCGGCGTCCATCTTGGAAAGCATGAGGAGGTCTTCGGTCAGGCGAGCGAGACGGCGGGAATGCTCGAGAATGATCTCAAGGAAGCGCGTGCGGTTCTGCGGATCGTCGATGGCGCCGGCGAGAAGCGTTTCTGAAAACCCCTGAATCGCGGTGAGCGGAGTTCTGAATTCGTGAGAGACGTTGGCGACAAAATCGCGTCGCACGCGCTCGAGCTTTCTGAGCTCGGTGATGTCGTGGAGCACGACGACGGCGCCGATGGTGTCTCCCGCGCGGACAGAAGCCACCGTGATTGCAAAAAAGTGCTGGCGCAGCGTGCCCGTCACGATCTCCGATTGGACCCGCGACTCGCCCCCGAGAACCTGGCGTACGGCTTCGACCAGTTCGGTCTGCCGCACGACTTCTACCAGAGCGCTGCCGGACGTAGGGGGCACATCCAGCCCGAGAATTTCCGCAAAGCCAGGATTGGCGAACACCAGCCGCTCGGAACCGTTCACCACGGCCACGCCTTCGACCATGCTCCCGAGAATGGCGGAGGAAAGATTCCTTTCTTCCGTCAGCGTCTGGATCGTACGGTCGAGACGAGCCGCGGTGCGGTTGAGCGAGATGCCGAGCGCTTCAAGGGCGTCGCCCGAGCCATCGCGGGGCTGCGGGCGGAAATCGCCCTCGGCAACGCGGCGGGAAAACTCCTCGAGGCGCTCCACGCGACCCGTAAAGCTGCGGGAGAACAGCATGGAAATTGCACCGGCAATCAGAAGAATAAAAAACGACGCAAGCCAGAGTCTGTGACGGAAGGAGCTAAGAACTTCGTCGACGGTCTCGAGCGGAAGGGCAAAACGCAGGACCGCGGAAGGCCCTCCGAAGCTGTCCTGGCGCACGGCATAATAAAGGAGATCGCGGTTGATGGTGACGCTGTGGCGGATCGAGCGCCCGTCGCCCCTGGCCATGGCCTCCTGGATTTCCGGGCGGGTGGCGTGATTTTCCATGGTTTGCGGATCGGACTGCGAATCGGCAAGTACGCGGCCATCGGAAGCGATGACCGTAACGCGAGCGCCGCTCGAGGCCATTTGACTGACCCAATCGCGCAGCGGGGCGAGGTCTTCCGGCTGGCCTGGCGAAGCGGGCGTCCAATGCGGAGGGCGCGCTTGGGCGATGCGGGCAATGGCGGTGAGCTGTTCGAAGCCGATGCGCTCGTAGTCGGTGCGGAAGGAACGTTCCGCGAAAAAATCCACGGCGAGCAGGACGCTCACGAGCAGCGCAAGAAATGCGAACGCGAATTTCCAGAATAGATTAAGCCGCACGAGTTTCGAACAAGTACCCCGCGCCGCGCACGGTCTTCAGATGAACGGGATTCTCCGGATCGCTTTCGATTTTCTCACGCAAGCGGCGGACGTACACGTCCACGCTGCGTGGTGTGACAAAACGATCCGTTCCCCATACGGCATCGAGCAACTGATCCCGCGTGAAGACCCGGTTGGGCCGCGAAGCAAGGTAGTAGAGCAGCCGGAATTCGAGCGTGCTAAGCGGAACGGGCTTTCCCGTATGGCTCACGCGATAGGACGCCGGGTCGATGGCCAGCTTGCCAATCTCGATGATGCGCGGCGAATCAGCGGGCGGCTCCGCGCGGCGGAGCAGCGCCTTGACGCGCGCAAGCAGCTCGCGCGGGCTGAAGGGCTTGGTCACGTAATCGTCGGCGCCCATTTCCAGGCCCACCACGCGGTCGGCTTCATCGCCGCGCGCCGTGAGCATCAGAATCGGCAAACGATTGAGTGAATCGTCCCGGCGAACTTCCCGGCAAATATCCAGCCCGGAAAGTTTCGGAAGCATGAGATCGAGAAGCAGCAAATCGGGTGGCGTTTTCTTCAGCGTGTTCAGGCCGGTGCTGCCGTCAAAAGCGGCACTCACCTGAAATCCTTCGTTGGCGAGGTTGTAGCGAACGAGTTCGACGATATCCTTGTCGTCCTCGATGATTAATACGCGTTTCATAAGATTGCCACGTTCCGCTCGCCGGCTTGGCGAAAGTTTACCGTACGCCGGATAAATACGATAGGAAGTTCGAAGATCAGGGTCACTGTGAGATGTGCGTAACACGGCTGATTGTGGCAGTGCCCATGTAACGCCGGGATAACATCAATGTGAATGGAGTGTTAACGCTCGACTGGAAGCTTAATTTCCGCCGGCAGTTGTAAAGGCCAGAGCCAGCAGCGTTTTTTGCTCAAGTTCGTGTGCTTTGGCTGAGCCCGTTGCGGGGCTGGCGCTGGCCGAGCGCTTGACCGACCGCACCTGAAGCCCCTGGGCCTGTGCAAGCCGTTCGAGCCGCGGCAGGATGTAGAAGAGCGCCCCCATGTTGGCCGGCTCTTCCTGCACCCAGACGATTTCGCGGGCGTTCGGATGTTCGGCCAGGGCTGCGGAAATTTCCGTGCGCGGCAGCGGATAAAGCTGGTCGAGGAAAAAGATGGCGGTGCTCGAGTCCTTGCGGCGGCGGCGCTCCCCGCGAAGTTCGTGGCCTACCTTTCCGCTGGCGATCAGGATGCGCCTGGCGTCCTGCACCTCCTGATCCGGCACGAGAGGCAGAAAACGCGGCCGCGTGAAGTCTTCGATGTTCGAACTGGCGTCCGGATGTCGCAGCATGCTCTTCGGAGTGAAAACGATCAGGGGCTTGCGCCACACCCGCAGAGCCTGCCGCCGCAGCATGTGGAAATACTGTGCGGCTGTGGAAGGCTGGCAGATCTGCAGGTTGTCTTCGGCGGCGAGCTGCATATAGCGCTCGATGCGCGCGCTGGAATGTTCCGGACCCTGGCCTTCGTAGCCGTGGGGCAAGAGGAGCACGAGACCGCTCGGCAGATTCCACTTGTCTTCGGTGGCGCTCAGGAACTGGTCGATGATCACCTGCGCGCCATTGGCAAAATCTCCGAACTGCGCTTCCCAGAGAACCAGCGCTTCCGGATAGTCGCGGCTGAAGCCGTATTCGAATCCCACGCAAGCCGCTTCGGAAAGCGAGGAGTTGTAGATTTCGCAGAATGCCTGCTGCCGCGAAAGATGCGAAAGCGTCAGATAGTTGTGTTCGGTCTGGGTGTCGATCAGGACGGCGTGCCGCTGATTGAACGTGCCGCGCTGGGTGTCCTGCCCGGTGAGACGAACGGGATTGCCTTCGAGCACGAGAGAACCCAGAGCCAGCGCTTCCGCGAAACCGTAGTCGATGGCGCGCTTGCCGTGCCCCATCTCGTTGCGCTGTTCGAGAAGCTTGGCGATTTTGGGATGGATGTGGAAACCGGCCGGAACGCGGACCAGCCCGTCGGTGAGTTCCGCCAGTTTTTCCTGCGCGAGCCCGGTGTCAACTTCATACGCAGGGTCGTATTTTCCGTGCGTGTACGGGGACCAATAGTCCGGGAGCTTCCGCAGATGGGGGATCTTGGTGAGCTGCCCCGCTTTCTGCTGCTCGAGTTCGTACTCTTTTTTCACGCCTTCGACGATTAACGAAGCGTCGATGCCAGTCTTCTCCGCGTAGATCTTCCAGAGAGGCGCGTGGTTCCGGATGCGCTCGTACAGCAGAGGCTGCGTAATGGTGGGATCGTCGACTTCGCTATGGCCATGACGGCGATAGCCGACGATGTCCACGACGACGTCGCTGCCGAATGTTGCGCGATACTCCGCGGCAAGCTTGCCGATGCGCACAACCGCATCGGGATCTTCCGCGTTCACGTGGAACACCGGAACACTCTGGCGCTTGGCGATGTCGGAAGCGAAGCGGGAAGAATGCTCTTGCACGGGTTGCGTCGTGAACCCGATCAGATTGTTGACGACGATGTGCACCGTGCCGCCGACGGTGTAGGCCTTCAAATCGGCAAGATTGAGCGTTTCCGCCAAAATACCTTGCCCCGCGAATGCCGCATCGCCATGCATGACGATGGGCCAAACCATGTTGAGCGTTTCGGGCGAGCGGTCAATGATGGGACCGTCGACACCGCGGCGCGTCTGCTTGGCGCGGGCGCGCCCCATGGCCACCGGATCGACCGCTTCCAGGTGGCTCGGATTCGAGACAAGGTGCATGTTGATGGGCTTGCCGGCCGTCGTGGTGTACGTACCGGTCGCGCCAACGTGGTATTTCACGTCTCCTGCGCCGAGCACGCTGCGCGGGTCCACGTCTTCAAATCCGGCAACGACTTCGTGCGGCGGCTTGCAGGCGGCATGGACCATCACATTCAGCCGGCCGCGATGGCTCATGGCCATTATGCAATCCAGGGCGCCAAATTCGCCGGCCGTGTCCAGTATCGAATCCAGAAGGGGGATCAGCGAGGTCACGCCTTCGAGTGAAAAGCGCTTGGTGCCCAAATAGCGCGCCTGCAGGACCTGCTCGAAAAGATCGGCGCGAACCAGGCGCTCGAGAATTTTTTCCTGATCGACTTCGGGCTCCGGGCCTTCGATGCGCTCTGCGATCCAGCGGCGCCTTTCTGGCTCCGGCAAGTGCATGAATTCCGCGCCAATCGTGCCGCAATAGATGCGGCGCGCTTCTTCGGCAGCTTCGCCAGCTACTTCGAGGTCGGCGAGCTTCTGGGGCTGGAAGACGCCGAGCGGATCGAGCGTAGCTTCGAAGTAGCCCCAGCGGCGGAAAACGTCAAAAACACGCTCGCGCTGCTCATTGTTCGCGGCAATTTTTTTACTGCCCTTGGCTGGTTTTGCGGGGCGTTCGAGCGCCATGATTGTACGGTCGGCCATAAATCGATCTCGAGACAACACTCTATTTTGCCACAGAATCAAAACGGAGGCCTCCGGACGTGCCCCCGGGTACAATCTGGCGCATCGGAGTCGAGGCCATGGACCCATCTCGCAACCGGAAGACCTTCCTGTCAGAACGAGTTTCTGTTCTGGTCGGGGACATCACGGAACAGGATGTCGACGCGATCGTGAACGCGGCGAATAGCACGCTTCTCGGGGGAGGAGGCGTGGACGGCGCTATTCACTCGAGGGGCGGGCGCGAGATTCGGCAGGCCTGCGAGGAAATCCGCCGCACCCGCTTCCCGAAAGGCCTCCCCGCGGGCGAAGCCGTGATCACCGCCGCAGGACGTCTCCCGGCACGCTACGTCATTCATACGGTTGGACCAATCTGCCGTCCAGGGCGAGAACCGGATGGCCGGATGCTCGCCTTGTGTTACCGGAATTCGCTGGCACTGGCGGCGGAGAGGGAGCTTCGCTCGATCGCGTTTCCGGCCATTTCCACAGGAGCTTTCGGTTATCCGCCAGAACAGGCCGCGCCCGTGGTGTCGGAGACGATTCAGTCTTTTTTGAGTCAAAAGACAAGCCTCGAACGAGTCCTGCTCGTGTTCTACGAACCAAGCGACATGACTCTCTTCCTCAAAAACCAGAGGTTCACGGCCCCGTGAATCGGCGCCTTCCGAGGGAGCGAACCCGGGATTCAAGGGTGCGCGAAATTTCTTCAGGGGGCGCACCGAGGGGAAAAGTCATCGGGGCTCCGATATGCACCGTGATCTCACCGGGGTGGGCAAGGCGCCGGCGCGCGCGCTTCATTTGCCATACGCCGTCCAGGCGCATGGGGATGACGGGAAGGCCGAGGTTCTCCGCCAGCAAGCCCGCGCCGCTTTGGAAAGCCGCCATGCGGCCGTCTTCGGAATTATTGACCTCGCCTTCGGGGAAAACGAGGATGCTGTAGCCGCGGTCGGCGGATTCGCCGGCAAACCGGAAGCTTTCGCGAAAGCCGGAATGTTGCGGCAGGGGGAAAACATTGAAGAGCGCCGTGGCAAGCCAGTAGCCGGAAGAATACGCCCAGCGTTTCAGAAAGAACCAATCGCGCGGCGGCTGTCGCATCCTCTTCAGGGACTCGCCGCCCATGGCCGTGGCCAGGCGATGCCGGAAACGCATGGGGAGCGCGGCGAGAATCAGGCCGATGTCAGCGCGGCGAGTGATGTGATTGGAAACCACGAGCACCGGCCCCCGGACTCCGCGAAGATTTTCCCGGCCAATGATTTTGGGATGCCCAAGAATTTGCGTGGCTGGCCAGACCAGCAAGTAGTAGACGGCCAGGCGCAGCCAGCGCACAGGCGCCCGCTGCGTCCAGCGCGGGTAGATGTATTCCGAGCGGCGTGATGTCGGTTGCTCTAAGAGCCGCTCTACATCGGCGACCGTTTTCGCCTCGGAAAAAGAAGTTTCATCAAGCTCGACCTCGAAGCGCTCTTCGAGCGCGCTCATCAGCTCCACGCGATCGAGCGAGGTGAGATGCAGGTCCTTTTCGAATTTTTCTGAATCTCCCTGGGTGGCGGAAAACCTTCCGAGCAAATCGTCAAGCGTGCCACGATAGGCGCCCGCCCCGGTGGAACCATCGAACGCTTCTGCCGCCTGCGCGGAGATGACACTCAAACGAGGCTTGCCGGTCGGCGTCCGAGGAAAATCCGGCCCGGGCCACACGAGCCATTGCCGCACGCGCTGGTATTCGGCCAGCGAAGCGTTGGCCTTTTCGATCGTCTCGCGCGCTTCTACCTCTTTCCGGTCCGGGGCGCTCTTCAAGAGGAGAATGGCGCACGGTTCCGCGTTGCCGCCGCGACCCACGGGGATCACGACAGAATCGCGCACGCTCGGCTGTTTTCGCAGCGCCGCTTCGATATCCTCGGGATAGACATTCAGCCCGGCAGCGGTGACGATCACGTTTTTCTTGCGGCCCTTGAATCGGAGATTCCCGTCGGCATCGACTTCGCCGATATCTCCCGTGTGAAGCCAATGGTCGCCGTCAGGGGCAACCTGACGCAGCGCTCCGCCTTCCCAGTAGCCGCTCGCGACGTTTTCGCCGCGCACGAGAATCTCGCCGTCTTCCGCGAGCCTGAATTCACGCCCAGGCAGAACTTTTCCGATCGAGCCCGGCGTGGCGCGAAAGGGATGATTCAGGCTGACGAGCGACGCCGTCTCCGTCATCCCGTAGCCCTGCACAACGGCATAACCGACGCGTTTGAAAAAATCTTCGGTTTCACTCGAGAGCGCCGCGCCCCCGGAAATGAACGCCCAGAATTTCCATCCGAATCGCCGGTGGATTCTCTGGAAGCGCCAGACACGGCGCAAGAATTTCTCGCCGTTTGCCGCATCAAATGCTTTCTTCAGCCATCGGCCCTGGCCGCGCGCTGCAAAGTCCCGCTCGATTCCCGAGTGCAGAGCGTCGAGCATGCGCGGCACGGCGATCAGCGCGGTCGCACGCTCGCGCTTCACGGTGCGGATCATCTCAGAAGGATTCGCGGACTCCAGGAAGACGACCGTCGCGCCAAGCAGAGGAGGCAGGAAAAGAGCCATGAACTGCCCGAAGACATGGCTGAGAGGAACCATCGTGACGAAACGCAGCGGATGAAACCACCGCTCGTACTTACGATAGGGATCCATGGCGCGCTCAAGCGGATCGAGATTTGCCAGAAAATTTCCGTGCGTCAGAACCACGCCGCGGGGCTCGGACGTTGTACCGGACGTGAAAAGGATTTGCGCCGTGTGATTTCGTGTGATGGGCTGGTCCGCGAGGTTCTCCGGGAGTACATGATTGTTTTCTCCCGCCATGTCGGCCAAATCCTCCAGTACGATGATCGGGATGGCAGGATCGAGCGCAGCTCGTTTCCGTGAAGAGAAAACAAATTTTACCCCGGCATCCCTCGCCACGCGTCCGGCGAAGTCAGGGGCCGCGCCCTCATCCATGGGTACGGCCACCGCCCCGCGCAACAAACAGCCCCAAAACGCCGCCACCCATTCCGCGCTGTTCGGTCCCCAGAGCAGGACCCGGTCTCGGGTCCGGACGCCGCGTCGTCCGAGATCCAGGGCGCACGCGAAAGCCGCGCCGAGAAGCTTTCTGTACGTCCAGGCTTCCCGACGATAGCCGCGCCGCTGCACAATGGCGACATCCTCGGGATACCGATCGAATTCCTCAAGAAGCGAGTTCAGATTTTCTCGTGGCATGTCCGGTGCTGTTTATTCCGTTGCTGAACGAAGCCCATTCTACGCTCCGCCGCCGGGGACATAACGCGTAGCCTGCTGCACCCGTCGACCGGGTCCGTCCTGCCTCGGACGTCTTCTCCGGGTCAGCATTCTGCACGTGCCATGCCGCGATCCACTCCGGGTATCTCAAACAGCATTTCGGCTTCGGCCTCCATTCTGCCTTTGGGCTCGTTCTCCCCGCGCTCCTTTTTCTCGCGCCTGTCTTCAGAACAAGCCAAAATCCGCCCAAGCAGAATCCGCCCAACTTGGTTACAATAGAACACTCCAGGGGGAATCCAGTTCCTCCCGGGCTGCATCGAACGTAGAATCAAGTGGGGCAAATGCCGGTACCGATTTCACAGATGTGGACGGTAGCAACGTACGTCCTCAAGCAAAAAATTGCGGGGCGCAAACGCTACCCGTTTGTGCTGATGCTCGAGCCGCTTTTCCGCTGCAATCTGGCCTGCGCCGGCTGCGGCAAGATCCAGTATCCCGCGCATATTTTAAAGAAGGAATTAAGCCCTGAAGAGTGCTTCAAGGCCGTGGACGAGTGCGGCACGCCGATGGTTTCCATCCCCGGCGGCGAACCTCTGATGCATCCGCAGATCGACAAAATCGTCGAGGGTCTGGTCCGGCGCAAGAAGTACATCTATTTGTGCACAAACGCGCTGCTTCTCAAGGAGAAGCTCGACCTCTTCAAGCCCAGCAAGTATCTGACGTTTTCCGTTCACATGGACGGCCAGCGCGAGCACCACGATTTCTCCGTGTGCCGCGAAGGCGGCTACGATCTGGCGGTCGATGGCATCAAGGAAGCGCTCAAGCGCGGCTTCCGGGTTACCACCAACACGACGCTCTTTGACGGCGCCGATCCGAACAGCGTCCGCCAGTTTTTCGACGAGATGATGGCGTTAGGCGTGGAAGGCATGATGCTTTCCCCCGGCTATTCTTACGATAAGGCTCCGGATCAAAAGCACTTCCTCGGCCGCGCGCGTACGCGCCGCACGTTCCGCGCCATTCTTTCCAATCGCAAGAAGGGCTGGCAGTTCAACCAGTCGAAACTCTTCCTGGAATTCCTCATGGGCAAGCAGCAGTACGCCTGCACGCCCTGGGGCATGCCCACTTACAACGTATTCGGCTGGCAAAAGCCTTGCTACTTGCTCCAGGACGGCTATGCCGACACGTTCCAGGAATTGCTCGAAACCACCGCATGGCAGAATTACGGCACCGAATCCGGCAACCCCAAATGCGCCAACTGCATGGTGCACAGCGGCTACGAAGCCTCGGCCATGGACCATACTTTCAGCGGGTTAGGCGGCCTCTGGGCGGCGATGAAGGCTACGTTCCGAGTAAAGTATGAGGATCCGGACGCGCTCGATCTGCTCCATGAACCAGCAAAACCGGTTCATTCCTACAATCCTCTCATTCAGATAGACAAGGCGAAGTCCCAGCTCGAGGAGACGCGCGCTTGACGAGCCAAGGACACCCGAACCAGCCTGCCCAGACGGAAGATCTTAGCCAGAATCCTGATTCTCTCGAAGTTGCTCCCGGAAGAGAGCGGGAAACCATCGAGGGATGGCTGCCGGAGCTTGCGACCGAGGAAGAATTGCGCGAAGCTCTGGAAAAGGCCTTCGACTATCGCGGCGACGTGACGCTAACCACCAAGGATGGCAAGAAGCTCGAAGGCTATATCTTCGATCGTGTTTCCGGTCCCACGCTCGCTGCTTCCTTCGTCCGCCTTCTGCCGAAAGATTCCAGCCAAAGACAGAAGATTTCTTACGCCGATATTTCGGCGCTCGCTTTCACCGGCCGCGATCCCGCCGCCGGAAAGAGTTGGGAAGCATGGGTCCGCAAGTACTGGGAAAAGAAAGCCACGGGCGAGAGCGGTTTAAGCCTAGAACCTGAGGCGCTCGAATAGCCCAAATCCGCCCCTTTCCCCTGTCTTCCACGTCCGCACGTTCCTCGTAAGTCCCTATTTTTCAATAAGTTAATCCCAGGACCGCAGGAAGAGAGTACCACTCTGTGGCGTGGACAAATGACCCATTTCGTAGTACCATTTGTCTAGCGTTTGTTGCTCTTGTATTACCCTTTGACTCGTTCAAGAGGGCCCGAAGGACAATCTTTGCGGCCTTTTTTTGCGGGTCTAGAGGCTGTCACGGCGCTTGGGAGAAGGCGGGTGTTGGGTTGCCCGCAGCTAACCAGGATACGGACCAGGAGAAACAAAGCAATTTCAATGTCGCAGCCCAGCCAAATCGGGGAAGCGCACGCGAGGTAGTAGAAGTGAAGGAACAAGGAACGGTCAAGTGGTTCAATGCTTCGAAGGGCTATGGTTTTATCCAGCGTCAAACCGGTGAAGATGTTTTCGTACACTTCTCGGCGATCATGATGGACGGATATAAATCGCTCAACGAAGGCCAGGCAGTGGAATTTGAAGTAAAGAAAGGCCCCAAAGGCCTTCAGGCAGAGAACGTTTCCGGCCTCTAGCCTGTGCATTTGGGTGCCCTCGATAGCTCGGGGGCACTGCACCTCAAGAGATTCGAGTCGATTTTCGACAATCGAAAGTTTGGTCAAGGAGGACGATGTGCAAGTGATGGCAGAAGGACAGACAGTCAAGCACGAAACCTACGGCTTGGGAATTGTTACCGCTTCCGATCAGGAGCGCACCGCGATTGATTTCGACGATCACGGCCCCAAGTTGTTCGTTACGAGCATCATGGTAGCCGAGCTCATCGGCGAAGCCCCTGCGACTCCGCCCAAGACGAAGCGTCGCCGCAAGGCTTCGACCGCAGCCAAGGCCGCCAAGAAAGCCGCTGCTGCTACCGCCGCCGCTGCCGCAGGCCGTTCGTAGTTCCTTTCTCTCTCCGTTTTCTAGGCTCCGCCTCCCCTTTGCCAATCCGGCGAAGGGGTGTGTCCCTACATTCCATCTTTGCGGGTCTATTTGCCGGCGGATTCGGTTTGCTCGAACGCGTGATAAGAGGAACGCACGAGCGGACCGGCTTCGACGTGTTTGAAGCCCATCGCTTCGCCCAGGATTTTGAATTCGGCGAATTCGTCGGGGTGAACATATCGAACGATGGGCAAATGGTCGCGCGTGGGCTGGAGATACTGCCCGAGGGTAAGAATGTCGGTGCCTTGTTTGGCAAGGTCTGCGATCGTGGCCAGGACTTCGTCTTTTTCTTCGCCGAGGCCGAGCATGAGCCCGGTCTTGGTGGGCACATCGGGATGCGTTTCCTTTGCGCGCCGCAATAATTCGAGCGATCGCTCGTACAGCGCGCCCTTGCGTACCTGGCGGTAGAGGCGAGGAACGGTTTCGGTGTTGTGATTCAAAACGTCAGGCCGCACCCGAAGAACTTCGTTCAGCGCATTCCAATCGCCGCGAAAGTCCGGAATCAGCACTTCCACTTTGCAGTCAGGCACGCGGCGTCGGATTTCTTCGATTGTGCGCGCAAAGATGTGCGCGCCGCCGTCGGGCTGGTCGTCACGATTCACCGAAGTCACAACCGCATGCCGCAAACCCATGCGCGCCACAGCTTCGGCCACGCGCATAGGTTCTTCTTCGTCCGGCGGGCCAACCGGCTTGCCGCTCGGCACGGCGCAGAAGCCGCAGGCGCGCGTGCAGATATCTCCCAGAATCATGAACGTAGCGGTGCCGTGATCCCAGCATTCGCCCATGTTGGGACAGCGCGCGCTCTCGCAAACGGTGTGCAGGTCGAGCGTGCGCATGATGCGCTTGAGGTCCTGGTAGCGTTCGCCCCCAAAAAACTTTACGCGCAGCCAGTCCGGACGCGGGTGGGCGCCGGGCAGCGGAACTAGGGGCGGCGGCTGATTGGGGATGATCTTGAACGGGGTGGCCATAGGTTGTGCTCGAATTCCGTATTTTACCTCATGGCGGTGTGAGGAAGAAATGGGGGAAGGTTGACTCCAGGATTTCGCCGGATGCGCTCCTCCCGGCGAGCAGTTCGGCAGCGTTCAGAGTCCTGCGCCAGGCAAAACGAACCGCGCCAGAACTCATTGCGTACCGGTGCGGCGCAGGGCGGCGAAAGCTCCGGGAGAATTACAGCGGCTGGCGCGAGGAGCGGACGAAATCGCGGAGGACGGTGACGTTGGGGCCGTAGGCGCCGATGCGGCCTGCATCGACGGGGAGCCCGAGGCGTTCGGCTTGGTCGAGGTCAACGCCGGCATCATCCAGTTCGGACAGGCTAAATCCTTGCGCGGGAAGCACGCGGTTCAGACCCGTGGGATAGACAGGACGTGGCGGTCGGTGACGCTGCCAGGGGCGGCGCGCCAGTTCATAGAATTGCTGCCAATCGCGTTTGTGCCACGTTGTCATGGTTCTCTTACTACTTACGTCCTCAGCTTCCGGTTGGATGCTCGGTGCGACCAGAAGGTTCGTTTCGAGTTTCTCAGGCATCGCTATTACCACCCGCGGCCCTGAAACCGCTACTCCCTCGCTGGGGAGGCGGACCGCCAGGCGCTCACGATACTTCACATTCAACGCTCTCTTGTCATTTTACTTGGCTACTGTTTCAAACACGTTACCGGGTGATTTGTTTCGTAAGCAGCACTCCTCACTGGAAAGAAACTGGCTGCGACTTGAACGGCGGCTGGGGCGTCCTCGAGGCGCGGGATACTATACACAATGGCAAACGTTCGCCACTCGGAAGCTCGCCGCCTGACCGCAGGACGGACCCGTCTTTTGCTGCTCTTCTGGCTGGCCGCTCACAGCTTCGCGGCCAGGCAACAACACTCTTATAGACGGTCTTCTGGCTCAAATGTTGCAGGAGAAGGAACAAACCCGAGGCACACGATTCTCTCTGTGGATATTCGAAGAAGGGTTCCAGCGGCGCCCCGAAGAAGCAAGACGCCGCTTCTAACTCTCTGAGGCCTGTTTACCAGCGATTCCCGCGGTCTCCGCGATCTCCGCCGCCACCGCGTCCACCACCGCCGCCGCGCCCACCGCCGCCACCGCCACGTCCGCCACCACCGCCGCCTCGTCCGCCGTAACCACCAC
>JABCYZ010000042.1 GCA_013289955.1 Acidobacteriota bacterium | reverse complement strand
GGTCTTTGCTGGTCAGGCTGTCGGTATCAAGGAGGTCGAAGAAGGTATTTGGCTGGTCAGCTTTATGGAGTACGATCTCGGTTACATCGATCTGGAGCAAAAAACTTTGCAGCCTCTCGACAACCCTCTTGGCCCAAAAGTGTTACCTATGTAGCCGGTACGTTCTGTTACCTATGTCTCCGGTCTGGACCCCTTAGGTTATGGCGGAGAGGGGGGGATTCGAACCCCCGGTTGGAGTTTTGGCCCCTACAACGGTTTAGCAAATTCCCGATTCCACACGCTGTTGTTCGGAATCAATAAGTTATGCTCGGGTGAGATGCCCTATTTTGGTGCAACAGACCACTGGTCGGCAGGATTTGTGCAACTATTGTGCAACCAAAAATACGACGTTCATTTGCACTGAAGTGCCACATTTGCAGCCCTAAAGTGTACCGAGAGTGCAGCGATTGGCTGGCGTACCTTCGCTATCTAGACAGTCATTTCTTGCCACCCGTTGCCCCATTTTTGGCGTCCTCGTCCTGTCTCAATCGAGTCTTCGCTCGCGCTCCCGCATGGTTAGCAGCGTGCCGGCAGCCGCCAACACGACAGCGGGAAGGAGCGGGTAGGCCGGCCAGCGGAGCGTGCAAACACCGCCCAGTAGCGCGCCGGCAGCAAAGCAGAGCAAAATCAACGACCCAACAATGGCTTGTCCCCGGAGTTTGGGATCTTTTTCTCCCAGGGCGAGTTGAACCCAACCGGATACGGCGTTGCGGAGGTTGCTGGTAGTCATGGCACTGTTGAACTGCCATGGACCGATGTTGGAAAAGCTGGTGTTTTGCAAGGCTGCGGAAAAGGCGATCAAAAGCACAGAACAGAAATCCGGCACGAATCTGCCGAAGAAGCCAAGGACTAGCAGAACGACCAGTTCCAGAGCCTGGCAGATCAGGGTAGCGCGGAGGGTTTGCTCTTGAGCCCGGACCCGCAAAAGACGCGCGACAGCCACGCCGCACATAAATGCCAAGATGGGCGGGAGAGTCTTCCACGCCGAGGTCCAGTTGCCCGCGGCCGCGCGAACTCCGAATAAAACGACATTGCCGGTTTGCGCGTTGGCGAATACATGGCCGCGGGCCAGGTAGGAATAGGCGTCCAGAAAGCCGCCGACTATAGCGAAGAGGCTGGCTATCGCGAACATGCCTGAGAGGGAGCGCAATGATGGAGCATGGTTGAAGGCGCACCACCGGTTATATCTGAGCCAAACCGCCATCGACGAACAACTCAATGCCGGTTATGTAGCTGGAGTCGTCAGAGGCCAAGAACAAGACGGCCTTCGCGATTTCATCCGCCGTGCCGGGACGGCCCAGAGGAATCTTGTCAATCGAGCTTTGTACAAACTGATCAACCTGTTCTTTCGTCATCCCAAGCGAGGTGTTGTAGCCCGGCGTCGGGATGATGCCGGGACTGATTGCGCTCACCCGGATCTTGCGCTCCTTGAGGTCTACGGACCAGGTGCGCGCAAACGATCGGACCGCTGCCTTCGTCGCACTGTAGACGCTGAAGGCCGGACTGCCAGTACTGGAGACTATCGATGCATTCAGCACGATCGATGCGCCCGGTTGCAGCAACGGGAGGGCCTTTTGCACTGTAAACAGCAGTCCCCTCACGTTCACGTCAAATTGCTTGTCAAAATGTTCTTCGCTGATTTTCCCGAGCGGAGCAAACGCACCGGTCCCGGCATTGGCAAAGACGATGTCGAGCTTGCCCTTCTGTTCCTTCACCCCTGCATACAGTTTGTCGAGGTCGGCCAATTTTGAGACGTCGCTCTGGACGCCCGTCACGTTTTGGCCAATCTGGCTTACGGCGGCTTCCAGTTCGCTTTGCCGGCGCCCGGTTATGAACACGTAGGCGCCTTCGTCGACGAACCGCTTTGCGGTCGCTAAGCCGATTCCACTGCTGCCGCCCGTAATGAGCGCTGTCTTTCCTTCAAGCTTTCCCATATTCATACCCTCCTAAGCCTAAATGCCAAGAGTCTCTTTCGAGTGGAGAAGCACTTGATCTACCGTGCTGCCCCTTTGCGCCAAGATCCAGCGCCTCCATCAGTGCTGATGAAACCTTCTTATCGGCGCGGTCGACAGCAGCATCAATTGAAGCTCGTTATCGTTCTGACCGAGCACACCGTTTGCTATGGGCGCATACCGATGTTGGTAACCGAGCTCAAATGCAAACATCGACCCCAGATTCCATCCGAACGCACCATAGTCGACATTTGCGTAGAACGGAGTCTTTCCACCGTGGGGCCCGAAGCTCGTGTAAACTTCGTTGAAAACGGAGAGGTAGTTGGGGACAATCCGCCACGAAGCAGTTTTGAATGGGATCTTCGCCGTCAGCCGATAGCGCGCGCGTTCTGCAAAGTTCCAATTGGTGACACCCACTCCCTCCGTGGACGTTCCGAGCCACCGCTGCTCCACGCGAAATCGGTGGGTTAGCGTTACATGTTTGTCACCAATGTGGATGACGGGATGTTCGAACTGCAATTGTTCGAAGAGGCGATGCTCCGGCTGCTTTCCGCTCGCAGACGCCGGTGAAAGTGTTCCTCCCTCAAATGGGTAGGACACGAGATATGTGTATGCGAAGAGCGAGGAGAGTCCGTGCCCATGTTCTACAGTCAGACCGGAACGCAGCATGTACTGTTCCGGACGATCAAAAGGAAAGGTATGGCGATACGAACCTTCCAGATGCAGTGCCAGGGTGTTCGTGAAAGGTTGATCTCCGAAGTAGCTTAGCCAGGTGCTGCTCTCTGCCCCTCCTGAGGCCATTTGCGCCGAGGTGTGAAACGAGCAGCATGTTGTCAGAAAGCAGAAGACGAGCCAGAATCGCACGCGCGGATGGTGAACCGCACCAGGTGCTCTGTCCAAATCGACGGGACTGGCTTGGTCTGATCTCACTGCACTCATCTCCCTAATCTTTACGACTCAAATCGTGCCCGATGCACTCGTTTACCCGCGAAAGAACTGCTGAAGCTCGGCAAGCACTTCGGCAGGCTGTTCCTCAGGAAGCAGGTGTCCACAGTCCAAGGCCCTGCCGCTGACAGTGGTGGCCTTCGCACGCCAGGTCGCAAGCACATCCCACATGTGACCAACGACTCCCTTGGCGCCCCACAGGGCGAGAAGTGGAGCGGCTATCTTGTGACCGGCCTTGTCGTCTGCCTCATCCATCTGGAGATCGACACCGGCGGCTGCGCGATAGTCTTCGCATGCGGCATGTATGGTGCCGGTGCAGCAGTAGCAGCGGAGATATTCCGCCATGGCTTCGGGGGTTACCGCTCCGGGTGTCTTCCCCTGCACAGCGAGGTGCTCCCTTAAGTAGTATTCCGGGTCCAAGCCGATGATGTGTTCGGGCATGGGAAAAGGCTGGATCTGAAGAAACCACCAAACATAACGCGTGGCGAATTCCTTATTGGTGTCAGCGTACATCGTGAGTGTCGGCGCGATGTCCATGACACAGACCTTACGTACGCTCTCGGGATGATCGAGACAAAGGCGATGGGCAACGCGGGCGCCGCGGTCGTGGCCCGCTACAAAGAACTGCTCATGGCCGAAGTGCTGCATCGTGTCTACTTGATCCTGAGCCATCGCCCGAAACGAGTAGTTGATTTGGCGCTCTCCACCGTCGGGCTTGCTGGAATCGCCGTAGCCACGAAGATCAGGTATCACGACTGTGTAGTCGCGAGCGAGATCCGCTGCGATCTTGTGCCAAGTAACATGCGTTTCAGGATGACCATGAATTAGGAGAAGCGGCGGTCCGGAGCCACCCGTAAGTGCGAAGATCTCCGCTCCGCTTGTCTTGATCGAGTGGGTCGTAAACCCAGGAAACATACTGCGGGTTGTGGCTTCCGAAGGCGGCAAAGGCAGGCGTGATAGCGCAGCACAGGGCTGATGGAATTCGTCTCTGCCGAGGGCGGCGCCCACTCCTGGCAGAGCTCCCAAAGTTGCTCCCACAGCACTCATCGATACGAACTGACGACGATCCATTTGTGTTCTCCTCTATTCAAAATTCCAATTGCAGCAAGCCTCAAACGATTATGCTGCATTGCATTTTGTGGCTCCAACGAATCACCAGACCAGGTTTTTATCGCTCTCTTCGTATCCACTCGCTGATGTACAGTGGACAGTTGCGGAGTTCGATGCCCTGGACGACGCAGGCTCCAAGAAAGCGCACCGCCTCTAAGTCCACGCGTACGACTTCCTTCAGATCCAGTGCGACGTTCTCGGTAACTCCATCGAGTTCTCTCTTCAATTCCAGAACTCCTTCGGGATCCATTCGACCGCTGAGTCTCAGAATCGTTTTCTGTTTTTCGGAGCTTCGGCCAATTTTAAAAGTCACGTTTCGGTCCCGCGGCAACGATAAATGCACGACAGGGCCCACAGGTATAAAGTTGAATACAAGACTGTTACACGAAAGGCGAAGTGACGAATATCGTCATCTGGCGAAGTTCGCCATTTGCTGCATTCGTGAGACGGGGACAAACGGTAGACGGCCGGTTGGGGCCAGCGCCAAGGCCCGGAAATAACGTTCTTGCAAAACCTCCACACGGCGGCTCAGAATCGCGTCGCACCCGTTCCGATTGCTCGATCATCCATTTCAAGCAGTCAGGCGAACGCAGAACAGTGGCCCGTTCCGAGAGCACCTCGCGAGTCTGGCTCGGAACAGGAAACAAATATCGGGGTAAAGGATGCGCCGATGAACTTGATGGCCGACACAGCGTTCTCGACGAAAAATAGCTTCGCCGACAGAGCCTGGCAGTCAGTCGCACGATTTCTGCTAGGAGGTATAGGACTCGCGCTAGTTACTCTCCTTAGCTCTCGGTTTGAACTCCGCAGCGGTGTCACCTCGCTGTTTTATCTCACGGTCGTAGCGGTGGTTTCGCTAACTGGAGATTTCGTTTCGTCCGCGGGCATCGCGATTACAGCTATTTTGTGCTTACGATATTTCATTACACTTCCCCCTTCAACTCCTGAGATCGGCAGGCCCCTGGAGATTGCGGCTGTTGTCTCGTATTTTGCGACTGCCACTATCGTTACTCGTTTGATTTCTAAGATGCATAAGTCGCTCGCGGGCAATCGTGTGTTGCGGGATCGACTGCAGACGACCATCGACACGATTCCAACGATGGTCGCCTGTACGAAACCCGACGGATCAACGGAGTTTCACAATAAGCGCTGGCAGGAATTTCTCGGCTCGGAGGAAATGGATACCTGGAACTCGGTACATTCAGATGATCGCCCGGGGCTCGAGAAAGGCTGGCGCCAAGCGATTGCGACCGGAGAGCCCTTCGAGGCTGAGGCCCGTTGGCGCCGCCGAGACGGCGAATTCGTCTGGATGCTTGCGCGCGCTGTGCCGGAGCGTGACGACCAGACCGGTCGGATTATTCGGTGGTATGCAACACTGACGGACATCGAAGATCGCAAGCGGACAGAAAAAGCCTTCGAGGAAATCAAAAAATCAGAAGTACGCCTTCGAACCATTATCGATACGATCCCGGCGATGGTCTGGTGCTCACTGCCTGACGGCTTCGCGGAGTTCCACAATCAGCGCTGGCTGGACTACACCGGTCTCTCCGACGAGGAGGGGCGGGGATGGGGTTGGAGAGCTGCGTTTCATCCTGAGGATTCGCAAGCCGCCGTCGACGACTGGCGTGACATCACAGCTTCAAAGAGGCCCAGCGAAGGCGAACGTCTCATCCGGAGGTTTGACGGAGAATATCGACGGTATATGTACCGTGCCGAGCCGTTGATGGATGATCAGGGAAACGTCGTTCGATGGTACGGCACCATCACCGATATAGAAGACCGCAAGCGGGCCGAAGACAGCCTTCGATCCAGTGAACAGAACTTTCGTCGGATCGTTAACAGTATTCCCGGATATGTTTGTGCTTTGACGGCGAGTGGCGAGATTGAATTCGTCAACAATCAAGTATTGGAATATTTTGGCAAGACCCTCGACGAATTGAAGAACTGGGCTGCGTCCGACACCGTCTATCCCGACGATCTTCCTGAAGTCATTGCCACATGGAGGACTTCCATCGAAACCGGCCAGCCGACTGATGTCGAGCTCCGCCTTCGCCGTGCTGATGGCATATATCGTTGGTTTTTGCTACGTCGCCTGCCGCAACGTGATAGCCAAGGCCAAGTCGTCCGCTGGTATACGATGCACACCGACATTGAAGACCGAAAGCAGGCGGAAGACAATATCCGCCGAAGCGAAACGGAGCTTCGACAGATCTTGGAATTCGCACCCCAGTACGTCACCGTATTGGCCCCTGATCGCGATCGCACTCCTCTGTATGCCAATCAAATGGTGCTCGACTATCTTGGGTTCACTCTTGAGGAGTGGCGGAGCAGCGATCGTCACAATTATTTTCATTCAGATGATTGGGAACGCCTGGCGCGCGAAACTCAAAGTAAATTCCTAAGCGGACTCCCACACGAATTCGAAGTGCGTATTCGAAGAAAGGACGGGAAATATCGTTGGTTTCTGACGCGCTGGAACTCGCTAAAAGATGAACAAGGGCGTGTCACACGTTGGTATTCCGCAACGTTCGATATTGACGACCTCAAGCAAGCTCAACAGCGACTTCAGAACGAAAACATTGCGTTACGCGAAGAAGTCGATCACGCATCAATGTTTGAGGAGATCGTCGGCTCCTCACTGGCTCTCCGCGGGGTCCTATCGCAAGTGGCGAAGGTGGCGCCCACCGAGTCTACGGTTCTAATTCTTGGCGAGACTGGAACAGGAAAGGAATTAATTGCACGGGCAATTCACAATCGATCGAACCGTCCAACCGGTGCATTCGTCCGGGTGAATTGTGCGGCGATTCCACAATCTTTGATTGCATCCGAACTCTTTGGGCACGAGAAGGGCGCCTTCACCGGGGCGACGCAGCGACGTCTGGGAAGGTTCGAACTGGCGCACGAGGGAACCATTTTCTTGGACGAGGTTGGAGAACTTCCGGCCGAGACTCAGATAAGTCTTTTACGGGTGCTCCAAGAGCGAGAATTCGAGCGCGTGGGAGGAAGCCAGCCGATAACCGTCGACGTTCGCGTAATTGCGGCGACGAATCGAAACCTTGTGGCGACAGTCGACGCCGGGTCCTTCCGGCAAGACCTCTTCTACAGATTGAACGTTTTTCCAATTACGGTGCCACCGCTCCGGGAGCGCTCGGATGATATTCGGCTTCTGGTTGAGTATCTGATTGAGAGGTATGCCAAGAAGGCGGGAAAGAGGATCACTAGCATTACAAAGAGAACCTTGGAACTTCTCCAGGCCTACGATTGGCCGGGCAACGTTCGAGAGCTACAGAATGTCGTCGAGCGAGCCATTGTCCTCTGCGAAGGCGACACATTTTCCGTGGATGAATCATGGCTGAAATACGAATTGCCTCACGAACAGAGACCCGCGACGGAACTTCAGAGGGGACTTGTTCGCCTGGACGCTAGCAGAGAGAAGGAACTCATTGAGACAGCGCTAGTGGAATGTAAAGGCAGAATCGCAGGTCCTGGCGGCGCAGCGGAAAAGCTGGGGATCCCTCGTTCGACCCTCGAATCGAAGATCAGAACCCTCCGAATCAACAAGCACCTATTCAAAGCGCAAAGTGCTTGAGCCGCTTTTCGGCACACACATCTCCATCCCACGAGCGCAAGTAAATGGCGAACTTCGCCATATGACGATAACCGCCATTCTGCCCCGCTTGTAAACATCCTGCATTCAACTGTCTAGGTGTGGTCGCGATCGTGCACTTAGTGCCGTGTAACCCAAACACCTGCGTCACAGGAGGACGGCATCAATGTTCAAACACTTAGCTTCGTTTGCGGCGATGGCAATTCTCGCACTGTTTACTGCGCTCTGCACAGTTAGACCGATGCAAGCACAAGGAGCGCCCGTAAGAAATATCGTACTGGTCCACGGAGCGTGGGCGGATGGTTCCGGCTGGAAAGGCGTTTACGACATTCTTGTCAAGGACGGTTTCAAGGTAAGCATTGTTCAAGAACCCGAGACGTCCTTTAAAGACGATGTCGCTGCCACTAAACGCATCCTCGCTCTGCAAGATGGCCCTTGCATTCTTGTGGCCCACAGTTACGGCGGAGCCGTAATCACCGAAGCTGGCACTGATCCATCGGTTGTTGGGCTGGTGTACATCGCAGCCCACATGCCCGATGTGGGAGAGAAGGAGTCGGAAGATGGAAAGCGGTTCCCAAGTGACCTCACCAAGTCGGGTGCCATAAAAAAGACGTCAGACGGATTCACCTACATCGATCCCGAGCAGTTTCACGAATTTTTCGCGGCTGACGTTCCCACCGACCAAGCCGCATTGATGGCGCGGTCGCAGGTCCTCAACTTCGCCGACAACTTCTCAGCGACCATCACCAATGCCGCCTGGCGCACGAAGCCAAGCTGGATGTTGGTGCCGGGAGCAGACCGCACCATCAACCCAGAACTCGAACGTTGGTACGCCACACGAGCCAGCAGCCACAAGGTGGAAGTCGCAGGTGCCAGTCACTGTGTCTACATATCCCACCCGAAGGAGGTTGCAGCTCTGATCGAAGAAGCTGCGACGCACTCTCGATAGGAACGGCGCCATTGGGATATTCGAAAAAAGAAAAGGCAAGGAGTGAGCCGATGGCACAACAAATGTTAGGCCGGGTGACGCGTTCATGGACAACGCGGCGCGATGAGAAACGGCGGCGCATGCAATTAGTCCAGCCCTGGATGAAAGGCCCGGTGCTGCCAACTGCGAGGGTTATCGAGGCCCTTGGAACTCTGATCGTCAGCGGCGACAGTATCGTGCTCGAGGGAGACAATCAAAAACAGGCTGATTTTCTTTCCCGATCCCTTGTCAAAGTCGATCCGGGAAAGCTTCACGATCTGCACCTAATCATTTCGAGCATCAGTCGGCCAGAACACCTCACTCTGTTCGAATTGCGGATTGCAAAGAAAATAGATTTTTCATACGCCGGCCCGCAGAGCCTGCGCGTATCGCAACTCCTGGAAGACGGCAAACTCGAAATTGGCGCAATTCATACGTACGTCGAATTGTATGCACGGCTGCTCGTGGACTTGATACCGAATGTGGTCCTCGTTTGCGCCGAACAGGCTGATGCGGAGGGCAACCTTTACACTGGGCCCAACACGGAGGACACACCCGTTATTGTCGAAGCGGCCGCATTCCACGATGCAATCGTTATCGTGCAGGTGAACCAGATCGTTGACAAATTACCCCGCGTCGACATTCCTGCTTCCTGGGTCGACGTCGTCGTCGAGGCCGATAGCCCATTCGCCATAGAACCGTTATTCACTCGCGACCCGCGCCACATCGATGAGTTGCAAATTCTGATTGCGATGATGGTGATTCGCGGCATATATGAACGCCATCAAGTTCATTCGTTGAATCACGGAATTGGCTTCGATACAGCCGCCATCGAACTTCTTCTGCCGACCTTCGGCGAGTCTCTCGGACTGCGCGGAAAGATCTGCGAACACTGGACACTCAACCCGCACCCGACAATGATCCCCGCTATTGAAACTGGTTGGGTAAAAAGCATTCACTGTTTTGGCAGCGAAGTAGGAATGGATAAATACGTGGCAGCGCGCCCGGACATCTTTTTTCTCGGACGGGACGGCAGCCTCCGTTCGAACCGCGTGCTGTGTCAGCTTGCCGGGCAGTATGCAGTCGACGGGTTTACTGGTTCGACGCTGCAGATGGACGCGGACGCAAACTCCTCGACGGTAACAACTGGGCGACTCGCTGGCTTTGGCGGTGCACCGAACATGGGACACGATCCGCATGGCCGTCGACACAGTTCACACGCGTGGCTAGATCTGATTACAGAGAACAAGCCGATTGTTCGTGGTCGAAAGCTCGTTGTACAGACTGTAGAGACCTTTCAGAAGGGTGACGTTCCTGCATTTGTTGAGACCCTCGACGCGGTGCAGGTTGGCAAGCACGCAGGAATGCCCATCGCCCCCGTCATGATCTATGGCGACGATGTAAGCCATGTTGTAACCGAAGAGGGCATCGCTTATCTCTACAAGGCCGAAGGTCAGGAGGAACGTCGCCGCGCTCTCGCGGCGGTGGCAGGAGTCAGCCCCGTGGGTCGGAAAGCTGTCGCTTCTGAGACTGAAGCGCTGCGGAAGAAGGGAGTGGTCGCATACCCGGAAGATATCGGAGTTCGCCGCCTCGACGCGAAGCGTTCTCTGTTAGCCGCACGAAGTATGGAAGATCTCGTCGCTTGGTCCGGCGGACTGTATAACCCGCCAGCCCGATTCCGGAGCTGGTAATGAGGACAGACTTACCATCCGCCACAGTTCTAAAGACTTCCTGGACTGTTTCCTATGATCAGGCACGGGCGATCCAGTTGGCGCGCCTTGCCCGCCAGGCGTTGATCGCAGAGGCGGAGCTAACCCCAAAACCCGGCCTGGTCGACCGTCGCGGTGCAGGCGCTCACAGCGATCTGTCGCTCGCAATCATGACGCGGTCTGCCCTGGCGATTGAACCGTACCTCTGCAAGATGGCACTCATCTCTGGCAGAAATTGCCCCAGCCAGCCGTTGCGGGAACGACTTGCGGTCATCGGACGCGAGGCGGAACACGCCATGCTCCAGACAACAAGCGGGAGCAACGCGCATAAGGGCGCAATTTGGATCTTAGGCCTGCTAACCTCCGCTGCCGCGATGCAACATCAGGACGAGACGCCGGCCTCGGCAATCGCCGAGGCCGCAAAGAAGATCGCATCCTTTGGAGATCGCGCGACACCTCGGCTGGTCGCGCATGGTGACTTGGTCGCGAAGAGGTATGGTGTCGCGGGAGCGCGCGGCGAAGCTCTCGGCGGCTTTCCCCACGTCGTTGACATCGGCCTGCCAATACTTCATTCGAGGCGCGCCGCTGGTGCGACCGAGTCCGTAGCTCGCCTCGACACTTTGCTCGGCATCATGTCCTGGCTGGACGATACATGTCTGCTCTACCGCGGAGGAGAAGAAGCGCTCGTCGTCGCGAAGGCCGGCGCTGCTGCTGTCCAGAGTGCTGGCGGCAGTGGGACTGCGCTCGGAAGGCAGGAATTGCAGCGCCTCGACCATCGGCTGCTGAAGCTGGGAGTTTCCCCGGGTGGGAGCGGAGATCTCTTGGCGGCAACACTGTTTCTTGATGCAGTTGAGCAGGGACACGACGAAGTGCAAGCGGACCGAAGCGGATCGGAGGAGATATATGGAGCAGATTGAGCTCACCTACCCAGCGAAACGAAAGATCCCCAAGAGAGCCCATGTCGGTGTGGTGGGCTCTGGGGATATGGAAGTCTTATTGGAACCTGCCGAAGGCGCAGTTGCTCATGTATTCATTCGCACGAGCGTCGACGGTTTTGGCGCGAGTTGGAAAGCAGTCTTGGACCGGTTCTTTGCGAAGTACGACGGGGCTGCCCGCATTCAGATCAACGACGCTGGGGGAACGCCCGGCATCGCCCAGTTGCGCTTGGAGCAGGCGGTGGAGGTGAGTGAACAATGACCGACAAAAGATATGGTGCAAACTTCATCCACCGACAGAGCTTTATTGAGCTCGACGCGCGGGAGCGGGCCACGGCACTGATCGATGCGGGAACATCGCGCGAATTGCTTGGCCCCTTCGAGCGCGTGGAATCCCCTTGGCTTGCGATGCAGGGTGTGACACCCCAGGAAGACGACGGCTGCGTGGTGATGAAAGGAAAGATTGCGGGCCAAGCCGCAGTGGTCATTGCCCTCGAAGGCGCCTTTCAAGGCGGCAGCATGGGAGAGGTGTCCGGAGAGAAGATGACTGCCGCTCTCGATCTGGCCTATGCCGACAGCAAGAAAGGGACACCGACTAGCGCGGTGATTCTGCTCGAAACGGGTGGCGTGCGTCTTCAGGAAGCCAACCTTGGACTCGCGGTGATCGCCGAGCTCCTGGGCTCCATTCTGCTATTGAGAAAATATGCGCCGGTGATCTGCCTTTCGGCCGGCATGGTCGGTTGTTTTGGTGGCATGTCGCTTGCGGCAGGGCTAGCGAGCTACGTGGTTATGACGCGCGAAGCTCGACTCGGGTTAAACGGTCCCGAGGTGATTGAACAGGAGAACGGGATCGATGAGTTTGACTCGAGCGATCATGCACTGGTCTGGGCAATCGATGGCGGCGAGCAACGATTCGCGACGGGCTTAATTGATGCACTCGTGGAAGACGATACACCCCAAGTTGTGGAAGCGATTCGACGATTCGTCGGAGAAGGTGTCCCGACCGTGCATCGGAGCTCGCAGGTAACACTTTATCGCAGTCGCATTGGAGCGCTCGATACGTCGCGCCAGTGGGATCCCAAAGAGCTCCGCACACTGTGGACAGCGAAAAGCGCTACGGAGGGAAAACAATGAGTGAATTTACCGGCATTCGAGGAACCGTGTGGTTCCGCGCGCTCACAGGGCAAGCGTCGCCTATGTCTGGTGATCCAAAGTCGGTCCTCACATCGGATGCACCGATCGGCAAGGAGCAAGCCAGATTCCTGTGCGTTGTTCCGGATCCCCACGGGCGATTCCCTTGTGCCCGGCATGGGGAAGTAGGACTGGAAGAGGCTTACACCCTCGCAACACGCGTTCGCGAGGTGATTGAACAATGTAAGAACACGATCAAACGGCCAATCGTCGCTATTGTCGACGCGAAGAGCCAGGCGTATGGCCGGCGCGAGGAAACCGCCGCCATCTTTCTTGCTGCCGCAGCAGCTGCAGACGCTTACGGCTCAGCGCGGCTCGCAGGTCATCCTGTAATTACATTGGTCGTTGGCCAAGCACTGTCCGGTGGCTTCCTCATGCACGGTTACCAGGCCAATCGCATTCTGGCTTTCGATGACGACGGCGTCATGATCCATGCAATGCACAAGGAGGCAGCGGCCCGGGTCACGCAACGCTCCGTGGCGGAATTGGAGAAGCTCGGGAAGAAGATCGTCCCCATGTCCTACGACATTCGGGATTACGCAAAGTTGGGTCTCCTCTACAAACTGCTTCACGTGGAAAATCCAGAGAAACCGTCTGTAACGGATATTCGGAACGTACAAAACGAATTAGCCGGAGCTATAGCAGACGCGCGCGGCGGCCCGGTCGACCTTCGCAATCACCTCGAATCGAAGGAAGCACTCGAGATGAGAAAGGCTTCTCTGCTGGTTCGCAGCAAGCTCGAAGCACACTGGCTGGAGAACTAAGTGATCGAGCTTCTCGCCAATTCGCTCGTGCCGATTTTTGTGGGCCTGCTGTTCGGCTATCTAGCAGGCTTGCGAAACGTAGTCGATAACAAGAACGTAAAGACCCTCGTCAGTTTTCTCATGATTTTTGCCCTACCTTGCTATTTGTTCGTCACCATGGCAATCACGTCGCGTCAGCTCTTGTTGGGTCAAGTCAAACCGGCCCTCGTTTTTGCGATCGTGTATGTAGCTCTCTTCGTCGCGACGTTCTATGTATCCCGGCATCTGGCGAAGGATACTAGCGCAAACAGTGCCGTGTTAGCGCTCACACTTGGATTTCCAAATGCTGCCGCCGTGGGCATTCCTCTTCTCCTGGCCGTTTATGGCCCTCGGGCTTCCGTCACGGTTGCCGTTGCTCTCGCCGTTGGTGCAATTACGATCACGCCGATCACCCTTGCGATTCTGGACAGCGGTACCAGTGCCGGTAGCACGGTTTCTCGCGCGGCTAGCACCCGCGCGTCTCTGTGGAGTGCTCTAAAGAACCCAGTATTCTGGGCTCCTGTGCTCGGCGTCGTGGTATCCATCGCTAACTTCCACATACCCGTTTCTATTGAGAAGGGACTCACCATTCTCGGTGCCGCCACCGAAGGCACCGCATTGTTTGTAACCGGCCTCATTGTATCGGCGCAGCGTTTCACCCTGAACTGGAGAGTGGGATGGGCTGTTTTAGCCAAGAATGTGATCCAGCCGGCTCTCTGTCTTGCTGTGGTGTTTCCATTGGCTATGCCGCTGGAACAGACCAGATACGTGGTCTTGCTAAGCGCCGTTCCATGCGGTTTTTTTGGCATCCTCTTCGGAGAAAGTTTTAACGCAACTCCGGAAGTGGCAAGCTCGAGTCTGATTGCGAGTACTGTCCTGGGCATCTTCACTCTCGCGGGATGGATCGTTTTCCTAGACCACCTGCATTAGGACGTCTCATGTTTCACAGCGAACCTCATTCTGTTCGGACACATGATTTGTTGGAGATAGACGCGAACCAGCTCATTGATGCACGCGCGTCTGCGCCCCAGTGGGTCGAGGAGTGTTTGCGAAGAAGTCCGTTTGTCGTTGTTCGCCGTGGTCGAGTCACGGACCAGGAAATTCCGGTCGGTGTTCGTGGAGAGGGAAGGAATCAGCGGTGGGCCACTTTCTGTCAACAGAAGTTCGTAAGAAGCATCCTCGCGCCGCCACAACTCCTGAGGCGCACCGTTCCCATGTCACGAGCAAATGTCATACCTGCTTTTCGCGCCTTGAACGTTCTCAAAGACCGGTGGACGGACCTCGACCTTCCATGGGGGCCGGGCGGCAGCGTTGGGTTTGAACTTGCGACCGGCACCCTTGTTTCAAACGAGCAAAGCGATCTGGATATCGTTATCTATGCTGATACGCGAATGACCGTAGATGAAGCAAAATCCCTCTGCGCTCGTACGATGGAGCTTTCTGCAGTCGCTGATATTCGAGTAGAAACGCTTGTGTGCGGCTTCTCGCTTCAGGAATTCGCTTGCACTTCGTCTCCACGAATCCTTCTACGCTACGCAGAAGGCTTGAGGCTCGGGGACGATCCTTGGGGTGGTTGGGTAAACATGATGGAAACTGCGTCATGAGCGTTGCCTTTGTCTTACCTGGGCAGGGCTCGCAGTCTCCCGGAATGCTCCATCGCTTGCTCAATCATCCAGCTGTCGGCGCTACGCTCGATGAAATCAGTGAAGTGCTCCACGCCGATGTGCGCAATCTCGATTGTCAGCAATGCCTCAATTCTGACGTGTCGGTACAGCTCGCCTTGTTCTCTGCAGGCGTGGCTACGGCCCGGGCTCTTATGGAGCAAGACGTCCAGCCCACGGCAGTCGCCGGTCTATCGGTAGGCGCATTTGCCGCGGCCGTAGTCGCTGGGGTTCTGGGGTTGGCAAATGGCGTTGAGCTAGTGAAGCTGCGCGCAACGAAGATGGTCAGTCTCTACCCGACTGGCTATGGCCTCTCCGCGATCATTGGTCTCAATGAATTTCAGGTAACGAAAATCGTTGAGGCTATCACTTCGGACGAGGCTCCGATTTTTGTAGGAAATATTAACGCGCCGCGCCAGATTGTCATTGTTGGTTCGAATTTGGGGATGGATCGAGTGTTGGACGAAGCTCGCCGCCAAGGCGCTAGCAAGGCAGAACGTCTGCATGTTTCTGTCCTGTCTCACTGCCCCCTGCTCCAACCAGTAGCAGATACATTGGCAAGACGCATTTCCTCGATGAATCTGAGAGCACCGCAGGTGCCTTATGTTGGGAATGTCAACGCGCGAGCCATGCGCACGAAGGAACTGATTGCAGGTGATCTAGCGAATAATATTGCTCACGGCGTCCGCTGGCATGATGCGACAACAGTCCTTGAGGAATTAGGCTGTCATCTTTTTCTCGAAATGCCGCCTGGACATACTCTTAGCGATCTTGCTCAGCAGAACCTCTCCGGCGTCAGGTCGATTCCAGTCGAAGCACGCGTGCTGCCGAGGGTCCTGCGTCTGGCCCAACGAGAGGAAGCCAATACCTGAGAAGGACAGACTATGCCGAGAAATGTATCCGCAACTTCCGATCCACCGGTGTTACGCTCTGCAATTTTCCCGCGAAGCACAATTCCCGCAATTGCAATCATGGCCGTCGCAGCGTTCTCGTCCCTGGGAATGACGGGGGAACCGCCGAACCTGCTTCCACTCCCTTTGTCACTGCGCGCGAAAGATCACACGCTTTCCCTCACCTTGCATGCAGCCATTGCAGCGAATGGCAAGAATTCGTTTTACTTCAATGGCGAACCAAACGCTCCGACGTTGCGGCTCTCGCCTGGGGACCAACTCAAGATCACCTACATGAATGACCTCCCGGCAAACCCAAGGGAGAGCTGTGCGATTAACCCGTGCATGGATATGACAAATCTGCACTTTCATGGACTGATGGTCTCTCCTGATCCTCCGCAGGACGACGTCTTGAGCATGATGGCAATGCCCGGACAAGCGCTCCGCTATATCGTGCAGATTCCGAAAGACCACCCGCCTGGCTTGTATTGGTACCACACCCACCCTCATGGAGAGAGCCACCGACAAGTGCTTGACGGCATGTCGGGAGCGCTCGTGATCGAGGGAATGGAATCTTATTTTCCGCCTCTTGCAGGCTTGCCGGAGCGGGTCTTGGTGGTGCGCGGTCGTTCCATTGCGAACGATCCACAGGCTGCTGCTTTGAAGCATCGCGTTGAACTCGGTTCTGATGTTTGCCGCAGCGTGCCGGGAACGCCGGACGAGATCATGAGCCTAAACGGAGCTGTGCGGCCTGAAATAGATATTGCTCCTCGTCAGCGTCAGTTCTGGCGTCTTGTGAATGCTTCTGCCGACCGCTACGTTGATCTACAACTCGAAGAACAAACATTCGAGATCGTGGCCATGGACGGGATGCCCATCGCCGAGCACGACCCGAATCGTCGAACGCGTAGCGCCGACCATGTCTTGTTACCGCCCGCAGGTCGACTAGAAGCCATTGTTTCGGGCCCTGAGGCCGGCACACGCACGCGGCTCATCTCCCGTTGCGTGGATACCGGTCCAGACGGTGATCCCAATCCGGCGATGATACTGGCAGACATTGTTCCAGGACCGCCGGCGGATTCAACGCTAACAGCCGCGAAGACCCCACTCAAACCTGTTCTCAAAACGGTGGACTTGACGGCTGAAGAAGCCGCCCCTCCTCGATTCATCGTGACATTCACGGAGAAGAAGAGCGACTTTTACATCAACGGTCAAAAATTCGCACCCGACGCGGCTCCGATGTTACACGCGAAAGTGGGAACGTTTCAGCATTGGAGAATTGTCAACGCGACGAAGGAACTACACCCTATGCATATCCACCAGGTGCATTTCCTCGCGTACGCTGAAAACGACAAGCCTATTGTTGACCCACTATGGCTGGACACGGTCAATGTTCCCTACGGCGGCTCTGTTGACGTGATTATGGATTTCACGAACGCGGTGATACGGGGTATGTCGGTCTTCCATTGTCATCTCTTGAATCACGAAGACAAGGGAATGATGGCCAAAATTCTGTTTGAATGAGCGTAAACACATTTCTGCCCAACACACCATGGGCCGCGAGGTGTTAAACGCGCATATGTTTAGCGACACACCTGGACGAAGAGTTGGCAATTCGTCGAAGTGGAACCGGAACAACGGTTCCCTAGACCGTTCGAGGTGCCGCATTGGTTCCGACGCATTCACAACGGTTTACAAAACCGTTGTAGCATTTACTGGTCCATTATCAATACTGTACACTCAATCCGGCCTACCAAGTCGGCCCGTAAACCCTTACGCTGATTAAGCTTTGAGCGACCCGACACATGGGTGAAGTGACCTTCCGGCTTTACTAGCGGGGATCAGCCGCCCTTTTTCAGCTCTGCAAGCACGAGCTTAGCCACTTCTTTGAGAGTCTCGAATACGCCGACTCCCTGAATGGCCACTCCTTCGAGGACAGGCTCGCCTTTTTTCTGGAGCTGCTTGGTCAAGTCCGGAACGGACATGGCGTTGGGCAGATCGCGTTTGTTCAACTGCAGCACGTAGGGAATCGTCCCGAAATTGAGGTTGTGCTCTTTCAGATGCTCCTGGAGGTTTTCCATCGTTTCAAAATTCGCGTCAAGCCGCTCTTCTTGCGAATCGGCAACGAACACGACGCCGTCGGCGCCTTTCAAGATGAGCTTCCTGCTGGCTTCATAGAAGACCTGGCCAGGAACGGTATAGAGGTGGAAGCGCGTTTTGAAGCCACGCACGGTTCCGAGATCCAGCGGGAGAAAATCGAAAAACAGGGTGCGGTCCGTCTCGGTAGCCAGAGACACCATTTTACCTTTCTGGTTCTGGCCGGTGTGGTCGTAGACCCACTGGAGGTTGGCGGTTTTTCCGCCCAGACCTGGACCGTAGTAAACGAGCTTGCAGTTGATTTCGCGAGCAGGAAAGTTGATGAAAGGCACTTGTTCCTAACCAAAGTTCGGCAACAAAATTTATAGCATAGGCGGTGCTGGCAGGCCAGCGTTCCGGCTGAGCCTGTCCCCTGTCGGGTAACTTACTTACAGTTTCCGCGAAAAGACCCCCAGTTCGATGCTCTTTTTTCACCGCATGCCGCCGGGCAGTAACTCAGGTAGGGTCCTCGCAATCGCACTACCATCCCGATTAGCAGGAAAGGGCGCTCGTTGACGCCGTCATTTTCCTCTGCTACGATTCGCCACATGGCAAAAGCGCGCAAAGCCTCTTCGGGTTCATCGGGGCAGGGCAAAGGCAGCGTGCATGGCCACTCCAACTCACTGAAAAAAAAGAACTTGCCTCCACCTCCCCCGGCGCAAAGGGGTGGTGTCGAGCTGGTAGATCCGCTGGTGCAAGCGCAGCTGAAAACCTATGACGAAGCGCTGGCCCTCTTCCACCAGCAGAAATTTGCCAAAGCCAAGCAGGAACTGGAAAAGGTTCTGGAAGGGCCGAGCAAGGGCCTGGCGGATCGCGCCAGGATGCACCTGCGGATCGCCGAGCAGCGCATGAAACCAAGCGCCGAGCAGAATCCGAAGACCGCCGACGAGCATTACCAGCGCGGTGTGGCAATGATGAACATCGGACGCTGGGACGACGCACGCGAGAGTCTCATCAAGGCGCGGAAAGCTTCGCCGAAGTCGGATTACATTCATTACGCGCTTGCCGCTCTCGATTGCCTCACCGGCGAAGCGGATTCGGCGATGGCGAATCTCAAAGTCGCCATTGAACTTCGCCCTGAAAACCGCTATCACGCGCGCAACGATGAAGATTTTGCTTTCCTCCAGGAAGATCCTCGCTTTACGGAGTTGCTCTATCCGGAGAAAGACGGCACCGCCGGCTGAGCCTCCGTGGTTTTCTTGCCCGTGAACCGGAACGCGCCTGAAGTAAAAAGCCCGATTGCAAATTCCGGCCCGAAAGGAAAGAGTCTCCATCGAGATTTTGCGCTGCTGGCAGCAATAGGGAACGGAGCAACACGCCTCGAATGAGACGTTTGGTTGCCGAGGTTCACTACGTCATCCGGTGAAGAAAATCACATCCAAACCGAAGCCGCTCTCCCGCGGATTCCGCGTGGTCGCTCTCGGCGGAGGGACGGGACTTTCCACGCTTCTGCGCGGGCTCAAGGAATACGTCGTCCGCAGAAGTGATGAACACCCAAACACCCACCGTCCCATCAGCGAGCTGACAGCCATCGTGACCGTCACCGATGATGGCGGGAGCTCTGGACGCCTTCGCCGGGAAAATCGCGTTCTTCCACCGGGCGACATTCGCAATTGCATGGTAGCGCTCTCGAAAGATGAAGCACTGCTGGGACGGCTCTTTCAATACCGTTTTCATGCAGGACGCGGCCTCATAGGGCACAATTTCGGAAACCTCTTTCTCGCAGCACTGACGCACGTTACCGGAGACTTCGCAGAAGCCATTCGCGTGAGCAGCAAGGTCCTGGCCATTCGCGGGCGCATTTTTCCTTCGACGCTTTCCAATGTCCATCTGGTGGGTAAGCTTGTGAATGGCCGAACGGTTCGCGGGGAGACCAACATTACTGCCAGCCGAACACCCATTGAAAAAGTTTCGCTTTCGCCCCGGCGTGTAGCGCCATTTCCGGCGGTGATTGATGCTATCCGCGAAGCCGACCTGATTCTTCTGGGACCCGGTTCGCTCTATACCAGCATCCTTCCGAATCTTCTTATCCCGGAAATTGCCGCTGCGATTGCCAAGTCCGCTGCACGCCGCGTTTACATCGCCAATCTCATGACGCAGCCGGGCGAAACCGCGGCGTACTCTCTTGCCGATCACTTGCGCGCCATTCGGCGCCACACGCCGCGCTCGGTCGTCGATTGGGTCGTGGCCAACCGCCGGCCGGTCTCTCCCGAAGTCGCCAAGCGCTATCGGCGCCAGGGAGCGGAACAGGTGATGATTGATTTGCCCGAGCTGCAGAAGCTCGGCTACCGCGTCGTTCTCGATAATCTGCTCGAGGAGCACGGCGTCATCCGCCATAATCCTCGCCGGCTGGCCCGGCTTCTGGTCGAAGAGTTTTTTTCTTCTTCAAGTCATTCCCGGTAGCGATTCCTGAGTGGTTGGCTCGGGGAGCCGGGGTCTAGTCCGCGCGTAGCGCGACGTTCGGATCGACGGCAGCCGCGCGCCGCGCCGGCAGGTAACTGGCGAGCGCCGCGGCGGCCAGGAGCGTCAGGCCGACGCCGCTGAATGTCAACACATCGGTTGGCGGAACTTCGAACAAGAGCGATTTCACGAGTCCGGTCAAAGCAATGGCGCCGGCAATTCCAATTCCGACTCCCAATACGGCCAGCAGCATTCCTTGTCCGAGAACCATTTGAAGAATGCTTGCTGGCCGCGCGCCAAGTGCGATGCGAATTCCGATTTCCCGGACGCGCTGGCTGACCATCAGCGCCATGATCCCGCCGATGCCTGCCGTCGCGATGACCAACGCCAGGCCCGCGAAAATTCCCAGAAGGCTCGCCGTCACGCGAGGCGAAGCCATGGATTCGTAGCGCGCCTGTTCCAAGGTAAGAACGTGCGTTACCGCGGTTTGCGGGTCGACGTCATGCACTGCGCGTGTCAGGGCCTCTGCCATGCGGCGCGGTTCGCTGATGGTGCGCACAATCAGGGTGCTGGGTTGCGCATTTTGTGCCTGGGAGGCGTAGAACTCGGCGGTAGGCGGATGGTCCAGGCCAAATTCTCGAACATCTCCAACCACGCCTACGATCGTGACCCAATGATCTCCGGCATCCCCGGAAACGCGTTTTCCGATAGGATCTTCATTCGGCCAGAATTGGCGCTTGGCCGCTTCATTGATGACCGCCACGGGCGGTGCCTTATCGATGTCTGTTTCCGCCAGCAGCCGGCCTCCTTTGAGAGGAATGCCGAGCGTTTTGAAATAGTCAGGGGAAACTGCGGCAAACGTGCTGACTGGCGGCGCTTGGCCTGGTTCTAAAGCCCGGCCTTCGATTTGAAATTGGAACGAGACGGATTCGGGGCCGCCCGTGATCGCTTCTGGCTCGAAGGGATAGCGGCTCGAGATCGCGGCGGAAAGAACTCCGGGCTCCGATTTCACCCGGTCGAGCAATTTCTGGACAACCACATTGGTTTTTTCCGCGGCGGTATATTTCGACCAATTGAACATGGTTCTCATGGCCAGAACGCGTTGCGGAACAATGCCTGCATCCACCTGCTGCATCTTGATGAGGCTGCGAATCATAAGCCCCGCGCCAATCAGCAGCATGAACGAAAAAGCGATCTGGCAGACGATCAGCGCGCTTCGCACACGGTTTTGCCGGTAGCCCGAGCCTGCGCCGGTGCTGCCTTCTTTGAGGCTCGAAGCAAGATTTGCTCGCGAGAAAAGCGCCGACAGCGTGCCAAAAACGAGACTTGTGCCGAGCGCGGCAGCAAGCGTAAAGAGCAAGACTCCTGAGTCAATATGAATCTCGCGGGCGCGGGGCGTGAGCCGGCCCACAAAGTCTGTGAGCAAATCCAAGCTGCCGTAAGCCAGCAGCAAACCCAGCACGCCGCCCGCAAAGGCCATGAGGAAACTTTCGGTCAAGAGCTGGCGCAAGAGCCGGCTTCTTCCCGCACCGAGAGCGCTGCGGACGGCGAGTTCGCGTTCGCGCTTGGCCATGCGGGCAAGCGTCAGGTTGGCGACATTGGCGCACGCGATGAGAAGCACGAACGCCGCCGCAGCGAGGAGAAGAAGCAGCGTTGGCCGCGCTTCGCGGGTCAGTTCCTCCCGGAGCGGCGCAGCCGAGGAAGTGAACCCCACATTTTCCGGGTACGATTTTGGATACGCTGCTTTCAATCCCGCGGCGATTGTTGAGACATCCGCGTTGGCCTGCGCCACGGTCACGCCGGGTTTCAGCCGACCGAAGACTTCCATCATGCGCATGTCGCGCTCTTCGAGATGCATTTTGTTGGAGCGAAAGGGGCACGCCGAGGTCGCCATATAAACGTCATTCTCATTGGGATACTGCGGCACCGGCGGAAGAACTCCGACAACTGTGTGCACTTTATCGTTCATCTCAAACGTCTTGCCGACGATTCCGGGATCGGAGCCGAAATTGTTTTTCCAGTATTCGTAGCTGAGAAGCAGGACCGGCGGAGCGCCGAGCTTGTCGTCGTCCGGCAAAAAGGTTCGTCCGAGCAGCGGTTGGACGCCAAACAAGTCAAAATAATTGGCGGAGACGACGCCTGTGCGCACGCGCTCGGGATCGCCGTGCCCGAAAAGCGTGAAGGACATGGCATGGTATTCCACAAGCCCCGCCAGGGTGCGGTTTTGCGAGCGATAGTCTTCAATCTCCTTCACCGAAAACGCCATGTCCGGGATGCCCAACTTCGTTTCCTGCTGGCGGATGAAAATCAGCTGCTGCCCCTGCGGATAGGGCAGCGGGCGAAGAAGCACGGAGTGCACCACGCTGAAGATCGCGGTATTGGCTCCGATTCCCAAAGCGAGCGTCAGAATAGCCACCGCAGTGAATCCAGGATTTTTCCGCATCATGCGAAAGGCGTAACCGCAGTCACTCGTCAGGATTTGCCAGTGCTCCCGCGGGGCGGTGGTAAAGATTCCGGCGATCGTTTCCTTCCAGAGCTTGAGCGCTCCGAGCAGACCGCCGCGTTCTTCCGCTTCACGGTGCTGCTCGCGAAAGACGCCTTCCATTTCGCCTTCATAGTTCGTCCGGAAATCGAACGGGAGCACGCGAACAAGCGCTCGAAACAACTTCTGGGAAAAAGGCAGGGTCTGTTTTGCCATGGTGGTGATTCCTCGCTAGGCCAATTTTGGTTTTCGGAAAAGTTTCTTGGCGCGCGCCTGACCGAGCGCTTCTTCCATGCGCTCCGCTTCGGCGACGGCCACATCGCGCCCGAATTCTGTAAGCAGGTAGTAGCGGCGCCGTTCATCGTCGAGCACCACTTCCGGGCGCCGGTCGGATTCCGCGATGAGGCCTGCGCCCTCGAGCCGCGCCAGATTTCCATAGAGCGTTCCTGCGCTGAGCCGCACCTTATCGTCGGTGCGGCGCGACACTTCTTTCAGGATGGCGTATCCGTGCTTTTCGCCATCAGCCAGCGCCAGGAGGATGTGAAACATCGCCGGCGTGAGCGGCAGGAACGACTGCGTTTCTCTCTTTTTTGTCACGTTTTCACCCTCTGGCTCCTGTCCGAACCCGGAGAACCATCTCTATCGGCAGAGAGAATACTATATCGTGATACGTTATAGTTTGAAAGCAGATTCCCCGCCAGACGAAAGAATCGCCAACTCCTTGCTTCTAGAGGTGTTTCCGGGGTGTCTGGATAGGCGGTCAGGCCAGGATTGTCCGGTTATGGGACGCCGTGTTCTCGATCGAGGGCCCTATTCGATGCTGCCGCGCAGGACGGTGACAGAAGCCCGGGGGAGCGTGAATGCCTGTCCGGGGGCGTTTACGGTCGAAGTGGCCGGGGGACCGTCGGGATCGGCATGACTTTTCGGCCCTTCCGGGTGCCAGACGTATTGCTCCGCGCCAAACGTTACTGCCGTAACTCGGCCGGCGAAACGCGCGACGTTTTTGCCACCGGAGTCTCTGAATTCAATTTTCACGGAATGCGCGTTGGAAGGATCTTTGTTCAATATCATCAGGGACCATACGCCATCCGGTCTCTTCACCGCGTAGACCGTCACCAATATATGCCCCGCGTCGTCCAGCACATCTGCTTCGGCAGGGAACAATTGATGCACTCCGGTGCCGTGCTTCACCCACTCCAGGTTGATCATTTGACTCGCGAAATACTGCGAAGCGTGCTGCGAAATCTCAAGCTTTTCGTTGGCCACGAAATTCCCAAACGTGCTGTAGCCCCCGCATCCTGAGCGCAACGGTTCCGGCTGAATCGGCGAGTGATAAAACGCCGCCCCGCCGCTCGCCAGAAACGAGCCCGCGTTGTCTGCAAGCCAAAGCGCACCAAATAAATCCGCCATCGGTTCCGTCAGCGCCCAGGAAAGATTGCTTTCCGTGATCATCAGCGGCACGTCCGCCGGCACCCCGTCTGCTCGCCACACCTCTAAAATATGCCGCACCAATTCCGGCTCGCGATACAGATCCGACCAATTGATCTCGCACGGCGGAAACGGATAGTGTTCGAAAGAGACGAAGGCAAGATCGCTCATCCGCCCATGCGCTTTCAGGTAGTCGATAAATCGCCCCAGCCACGAGGTTCTCGCCTGCGCGTCAGGCCACACCTGGATGTCTTCGTTGACGCCTTCGAACACCGGGCCACCGAGCTTCAGCTTCCTGTCCACGCCGTGTAGAGCCGTTGCCCACTGCAGGTAGAGAGCGGCGTCGTCCTCCGGGCTCGTATATTTTCCGTCCGGCTCTTCGCCCATTTCTACGTAGGAAACTGGATAGCCACGCTTCTCGATGTAGGCAAGCTCGGCTGCAGCATCCTCAGGTGTGGCATAAATCATCGCCACGGGGATCATTGCCGGCAGCTTGTTGGTGATGCCGCTGGTGTAGAAAAGGTCGAACCCTGTTTGGTCGCGGCTCGGCTCGATATCCTGAGCCGTGTGCCACGGATCCGTCGACGAGACCGTTGCCTCCGTCTGATTCTGTCCCGGGGCGTGCGTCACCAGATCGATAAACGAGCCGTCTATCGCAAAATTCCCCGCGTAAATTTCATTTACAGCATATCCCACGCAGTTTCGCGGGTCTTCGCTCCCATGCGTGTCGCAGGTGTTCGAGGATTCCGTCATCCGTATTCTCAGGAAGCGCGCCCGCACCGGCCGATCCGACAATCTCAGCGTGACGGTTCCGCCATTTCCTTCCTCGACTGCGCCTCGAGGAAACTGCGTCCACACTCCCAGAGTCGGCTTCTCGAGTGCGTTCTCTCCAAGCCAGTACTGAACAACGTATTCCCGCGCGTAAGGGTTTGCCCACGCGATGCGGATCGCATCGATATCCTGCAGCGTGCCAAAATCAAGGACGATCCACTGGGGATGCAGCGCATCGTCTTCACCGGTAAAATGTTTTGTCAGGTAAGGATTGCTCTTCCAATACGTCGCTGGATCTCCATCCGTCAGCCGTGAATACTTTCCCTGTGACGCATCGCTTTTCGTCGAGCCGCGATGCGGCAGGGCGTAGCCGTAAGAGTGTCCGAGAAACTCTTTGGGCTCGGCGCTGCCCGTAAAGTAGCCGCTTTGATGCGCGGCGTCGCTCCAGGTTCCGTTGGGATTCCAGTGCCAGGCGGCAATCGTCAGCTCCGTATTCTGGCGATAGGTGATCGGGCCCCAACCTGCCGAAAGAGATTCCTTCAGAATCGGCGCGCTGTAGACGGCGTCGATCGACCTGGAGGACAAAATATCGACGGACGTTCCGAGAGCCTTATCTGGATCGAAGGGAATGGCCCGTGCTGGCGTCGTGTCGACGCGAATCGTCTGCGCCGCCACCCACGGGCAGTTCGCCGAGAACAGAAGAAAGAGGATCAGAGGGAGTTCCGGCGCGGTTCTTCGCGGTAAAGAGTTAGGAGTGCATCGCATGCAGATTTTCCCGGCCCGATTCAGAACGGATCACCGGGCAGCGAGAAAATACAGTATTGTTTCGATTTAATAAAGTAAAAATGTACGCCTTTCGGTTTGCGGCTAGGACCGCCACGGGTGCTCCGGAAGGACTGGGAATCGGACCAGAGAGAGAGGCCGGCGCTTGTTTCTGGCAGAGACTCCGGGTTCTTGCCAACGTTTTTGGCGTTACAATGCAAAGGAATTCTGGAGAAATTCATGTCGACCTTTGGCCTCATCGAATATGCAGATGCAAGCCCGGAGGTGCGCGCCGTTTACGACGACATCATGGCCACGCGCAAGACCGATTGGATCAACAATTTCTGGAAGGCCATCGCGCACGATCCAGCCACCCTCAAGCGTACCTGGGAAAGCATCAAGCAAACCATGGGCCCCGGCGCACTCGATCCTCTCACCAAGGAACTCATCTACATAGCCGTCAGCGTCACCAACAATTGCCACTACTGCATCGCCTCGCACACCGCATCCGCTTTCAAAAAAGGCATGACCGACGCCATGTTTCAAGAGCTGCAGGCCGTCATCGGCATGGCCAACGAGACCAATAAGCTCGTCACAGGCTATCAAGTGGAAATTGACGAGCAATTCCGCCCACCGTTAGGCCGTTAGAACAGTTTCTACCCACAGCACGGCTGTCCTTCGGGACAGGTGTTTCCATGTTGGTACGCACGTACTATGGCTGCAAAGCATGGCCGAAGCAGACCATGTAGACATTCGGGGATAGTCCTGTTTACGCGCGGGCTACACAAAAATTCTGCGTACCAAGTGAGCATCCTATGGCGCCTACCAGCAAAGATTCTGAAGTCCTGACTGCCGGACCAGAGACAACCGCCGCGGTTTCCGCCCCCGCTGGCCCGCGGCATGACGATACCTCTACGGGCAGCAAGCCGCAGCCTGTCGCTCTGGAGGTTCCGGTAACCGTTAATGGCGCACGCACCGTCGAAGGCAGCGATAAGCGCGAGCCGTTTTCTGAAACTACAAAGACGGTTTTGGTTTTCGGCAGCGGCGCCGTCATCCGGCTGGGTTCGCCAGTGGCCCCGGGGCAGCTGCTTTTCCTCACGAACGAAAAAACGAAAAAGGAAGTAGTCTGCCAGGTCGTCAAATCGAAGAACTACAAGAGTGTCAGCGGTTATGTAGAACTCGAATTCACGGAGTCGGTGGTGGGCTTCTGGGGAATGCGTTTCCCGTCCGACCGCATCGGCGCGCCGGCGCCTGCCTCCGCTCCTGTTGCAACGCTTCCGCCCGCGGCCAAAAGCATTCCAGCCGCTCCCGTCTACAACGCGCCAAAGCCGGTGAGCCCCGCCGCCGCCGCCGCGCCTAAAATTTCTGAACTCAGGCCAGCCCAGGTTCAACTCGAGCACAAGCCAGTGCCGGAGCTCCGCCCTGCCGAGGTCCATGCAGGAACACCAGCGGCTCCGAAACCGCAGCCCTTGCCCGTTCCAATCGCCGCAGTAAATAAAAACGACGTCCCGGTAGTTTCCGCTCCCACAATTGCTTCTTCGCTGGCGTCTTCCCTGGCAAGTCTTTTGGGCTCGCCGGAAGTGCCAACGGCTTCGACTCCGTCAAGACAGGCAGCACCGCCTCTTCCGTCGGAGAGCAAACAGCAGGCCCCGGCCGTCGCCGGCCAAGATTCGACCGAAGAGTTGAGACTCCAGGCTGCGCGACTTCAGGAACAGCTCTCTTCCTTGCTCTTTAGCGCCACGCCGGGTGCCAAGCCAACAGCGGCCGTGCCCGCTCCCGATTCCAAAGTTGTTTCAGGTGTGGCAGCCCGAGTGCCGGAAGTTGCCAAGGCCGAACCGGTGCCGGTCAAGGCCGCACCGATTCTGAAAACTGCTCCACCGCCGATCAAGTCATCGCTGGACACGGAAGAAGTGAAAATTCCGTCTTGGCTCGAGCCTCTGGCTCGCAACGCCGCCGCTCCTGCGCCGCCGCAAGACCTCATCGAACGCGAAAAATCGAAGCACGCCGCCGAGATCGCAGCGCGAGAAGAACATTCCGCGGAACCCCTGGCCATTACGGCTGTCGAAAGCATTCCCGAGTCGGCGCTGCCCGCCGTCGGTAGCTTGCTCCCGCTGGATGAACCAGTAATCACACAGGAGCGTTCACCGGAAGGCTCCCATCGAGGAGTTTTGTACGCTGCGATTGCCGCAGCTGTTTTGCTGGCCGCGGGCGGCGGATGGTATCTGCTGCATCCGGCGAACGCGGTGCAAGGCACCAGCGCGCCGAACACATCCGCACCGACCTCCCAAACTGGCTCTCCGGGTTCTACCAACGCGCAGCCGGCGACACAGCCCGTCTCACAGCCCGGCTCCCCGATTTCGACGGCCACGCCTCAAGCAACCCCTGGTTCGAACGCCGCACAGGTCTCGAACACCGCGTCTACGAACGCACCTTTCATCCGTGCTCCCCAGAATTCGCAAGCTGTTCCTCTGACCCGAGACAACACTCGCGGCGCTGGCAGCACGATTCCGGCGTCCGTGACGGAGCGCATCTCCCGGCCACCGGCAGAGCCGCAGCCGAAGAAACCTGCTCTCGGGGAGGTACACCTGGCCAGCCCCACGATGAATCGCCCTGCAGCTGCTCAGGACGAAGGAGCGGAGGCTCCCAGTCTGGCAAATGGCACGGAGGTTCCGGGTGTGGGTGGGCTCAACTCGAATATCGCAGTAGGAAATGGCAAACAGCCACCGGCTCCGGAAGCGCCGCTTCCCGTTGGTGGAGACGTGCAGACTGCAAAATTGATCAGCAAGGTAGATCCCAGCTATCCAGTCTTGGCAAAGAATCAGCATGTGGCCGGCGACGTGCGGATCGATGCGTTGATCGATCCGAACGGGCACGTCACCACGATGAAAGTGATTTCCGGCCCCACACTTCTGCATCAGGCCGCGATGGACGCGTTACGGCAATGGAAGTATCAACCGGCATCGCTTGACGGCAAACCGGTGCCGATGCACCTGACGGTCACACTGCAATTTCGTATGCAATAGTTGCTTCGTCCGTCGGAACGCGTGCCGCCCGGTCCTGACGCCGTTTCCCGCTATTTTTCCCCGTTATTTTTGAGCGCCAGGGACAGGAAAGACGCGCGGCAGCCGGAGCTCGGCGGCCGGCAGCGGGGGAAAAGCTCCGTGAGGTTCGCTCTGATACCAGTAGGCGACGGAGTAGAAGTTGTCGCCACGATCGTTCGCGTGCCCATGCTCGATTGTGGCGCGCAGAGATTTCGTGAACGGTACGGGAGAGTCCAGATGGAAGCGATAGACGGACCATCTTCCGCCCTGGAGCTCAGCGCCCACTACGGGCGCTCCGAATAGACCATAGGCAAATGGCTTTCCTCCAAAATCCCATGCGCCCAGAAAATAATCCTCCGAGCCGGTTCCGTTAATCGAGGGCAGCTTTTCGCCGTCCACAAAAAACATGTCGTCGCCTTCGCCCCACCAGCCATCCTGATTCTCCACCACCGACATCGTGACTCCCGCGAAGTGTCCGCGTCCCTCCGCCTCCATCCAAACGTAATTGTCCTTGCCTTCCAGATTTGTTTTGTTCCCCGGGAACGCTCTGTTGGGAGTAGCTTGCCGATACTGCGCATGAAAGTAGAGCGTGTCCGCCGGCAGCGCTGCTTTGTAGGCGCGCAGATCGATGTTCCAGTAAACGGCGTCGGCGCGTTGCTTGCCTTCATTTGTCAGTGTGACGCGCGCGTGTTTCTGAAACGGCATCGGGAAGAAACAGTTCAGCGCTTTATCTCCTCCCACCGAAAGCGGCGCGGACTGATAGAGAAAGTAGTCTCCCAGCCCCAGTCCAAAGAAGTCGCCGACAGGAGCTTCGACGCTTGGAGAACTCTCGCCGTCCCAGTACATGCGCAGCACCATTCTCTTCAGGTGAAATCGCTCATCGCTCGCAATGGTGATCCATACGTGCGAAATTTCGCCCGGACCTGCCTCGTCCAGCAATGTGAGCGTCTCTCCCGCGGCAAGTGGACGGTAATCATCGTTTCCGCCCGTCCGGTCGTAACTGGAGACGCGCTTCAGGATGTAGTCATGCGGCTTTGTCAAACCAGAGAGCAAATCACCGGGCGACTGCGCAAAAACGGCGCCAGGCAGAACCGACAGAAAAAATCCGAGTAGAACAGGGATGGTGCGATTCATGAGTTGTCCCGGAAAGCAGGCCTCCCCTGAAAATTGGGCGGATTATAGCAGAGCCGCCAGCCTTGGCCCTTGTTTGCCCCCGGGATTCTGCTAGACTGGCGCGGCTTTGCCGCCCACCACACGAAGGCACTTTATTGCGCGGACCGCTGCAACGGCAGCCACGGCGGTGTTGTGCCCGGGACTGAAGCTGGACATCGCAAGAGATTCGGGTCCCAACCTGCAATTCCCGGTACTGGCCCGTGATCGGATTGCCATCGCTTCTTATCCCTTCCGCGAAGTTATCGCGGGCGCTCACGATAAGCCTTATCCCTCTAAAATTCCCAAGATGGACCTGAAGAATTTCGTGGTTTTCGTCAAGTCGAAATTCAACATCAACAAGATCGAACCGTGGAGCGAGCATTTCCGTTCGCTCGATGCGAAATACCTGAACGATCTTCGAGCGGTTGTCGAAAAATCGGGCGCCGGCATCGTCAACATTGCCGCCGACGGCGAGCATAGCCCCTACGCGGCAGATAAGGCGGAGCGCGACAAAGCTGTCTCTTTCAGCAAGCAATGGATCGATATTGCCGCAGCCGTGGGATCGCCAAGTGTCCGCACGAACATGCCCGCGGCCAAGGATTCGAAACCCGACCTGGGTCGCGCCGCGGACACTCTCACTCGCGTGGCGGAATATGGCGCTGCGAAAAATATCCTCGTAAACCTAGAAAACGACAATCCCGTCAGCGAAGATCCGTTCTTCATCGTCAGCATCGTCGAAAAAGTGAACAGCCCCTGGCTGCACACGAATCCGGATTTCGCCAACACTTTGACTACCGGAAAAACCGAATATGCGTACCAGGGCATTCGAGCGATGTTCGAGCACGCCTACAGCATCTGCCACGTGAAAGCCATGGAAGCGGACGAAAAGGGGCAGCTGGTTCACGTGGACATGGCGAAGACCTTTGGCATATTGAAGAACAGCAGCTATAAAGGCTACTGTTCCATGGAATTCGACAGTCCCGGCGATCCCAGCCAGGGGACCTCCGATCTGATCGAGGAAACTCTCAAATTCCTCGCTTGACGGACAGAAATTCGCCCGACAAACAGAATTTTCCCAAGTGCCAAAAAGCCCAGCTCGCTTGCAGCCAAAGGTACAGGTTCGTATACTGGCGGCCCGGCCAAAGCTCGAGTCTGGCGAACCGGTTCTTCAGTTCCATGCAATGGGGTAGGCCGCCAGCCATCGTACTTGGCCCTGCAGTTCGGTCCTGAATTCCCTTCTCGGGCCGAAGTACGATTTGCCGGTTGTTTTTGTTGCCGTTCGGCGCCTCAAAGGAGAGTTTCGCATGCCGCAAGCCCCAGTACCGGAAGAGATGAATGTCTACCAGAATGCCGAAGCGCGCTTCGAAGTGGCCGCGCAAAAACTAGGGCTCGAGCAAGGTCTTTATCGCTATCTGAAATATCCCAAGAAAGAAATCACTCTCTACATCCCCGTCGGCATGGACAACGGCCAGCTTGAGGTTTTCGTTGGCTATCGCGTCCTTCATTCCACCGTTCGCGGCCCCGGCAAAGGCGGGATTCGTTTTGCTCCCGACGTTTCTCTCGACGAAGTGCGTGCTCTTGCTACCTGGATGACCTGGAAGTGCGGCGTGGTGAACATTCCGTTCGGCGGCGCCAAAGGCGGCATCATCTGCGATCCTCGCAAACTTTCCAGAGGCGAATTGGAGCGCCTGACTCGCCGCTACACGGCGGAGCTCGCCGATTGGCTCGGCCCGGAGCGCGATGTTCCCGCTCCCGATATCGGCTCGAATGAACAGACCATGGCGTGGGTCATGGACACTTACGCGATGCATGTCGGCGAAGCCACCACCGCCGTCGTCACGGGTAAACCCATCGAGCTCGGCGGCTCACGTGGACGACGCGAAGCCACTGGCCGCGGCGTCATGATCTGCTGCGACAAAGCCCTTGCCAAGCTCGGCATCAAAAAGGAGGGTTGCCGCGTTGTCGTCCAGGGCTTCGGCAACGTGGGGTCCCTTGCCGCGCAGCTCATGCAAAAAGCGGGCTACAAAATCGTCGGCCTTGCCGACATCGGCGGGGGCCTTTACAACGAAAGCGGTTTCGACATTCCCAGAGTGATCGACTGGGTCTACACGCAGAAAAAACCGTTGCAGGATTTCCCTGCGGGCGGCACGAAAATGTCCGCGCGCGACGTTCTCTTCCAACCTTGCGACATCGCGATACCGGCCGCCATTGAGAATCAGATCACGGAGCAAAACGCCCACCAGGTCCAGGCGCGCATTCTCTGCGAAGGTGCCAACGGTCCGACCACCTGGCAAGCCGATGCCATTGTCGACGCCAAGGGCATCTTCACCGTGCCTGATATTCTTGGCAATGCCGGCGGCGTCACCGTCAGTTATTTCGAATGGGTTCAGGACCGCCAGGGCTTTTTTTGGCGTGAAAGTGAAGTCAATGAACGCCTTCTCGACGTCATGGAGAATGCTTTCGACGAAGTCGTGCGCTACGCAGAAACGCACAAAGTGAACAATCGCATCGCCGCGTATATGCTGGCGATTGACCGCGTCGGCAGTGCACTAAAGTTGCGCGGAATTTACGCCTAGTGTGATACAGTGCGCCCCGGGTTTCCGGTTGCCCGGGACTCAAAAGATTACTTTGCTGGGGGGCAGAGAATTGGCCTGGGGGAAATCCCGGGCCGGGAAGAAGTGCGCACTATGTCTACCAACTCGCTCTGGCCCACCCACGAAAAAAGCGAAGAGCAGCACCGCCGGGAGATTTGTACGGCGGGCAAGTGGATGTATGACCGCGGGTTCATCGTCGCTTGCGAGGGCAACATTTCCGTCCGCCTCGACGAAAACCGCGTCCTCACTACTCCCACCTGCATGAACAAAGGCATGCTCGAGCCGCAAGACCTCGTGATCACGAATCTCGAAGGGCGCCAGCTTGCCGGCGAACGCAAATTTTCCTCAGAAATCGCCATGCATTTGTTGTTTTACCGCATGCGGCCCGATGTGAATGCCATCTGTCACGCGCATCCGCCGACTGCCACCGGATTTGCGGCCGCTGGCCGCTCGTTGAATCAAGCTCTCTTGCCAGAAGTGATCATCGGCCTCGGACAAATTCCACTCGTGCGCTATGCCACTCCCGGAACGCCGGAACTCAGCGACGCGATCGAGCCCTTCGTCCCGCATTACGACGCGCTGCTCCTTGCAAATCATGGCGCGGTCACCTGCGGCCCGGATCTGCTTACCGCTTTCTTCCGCATGGAAACCATCGAGCACTTTGCCAAGATCGTTCTGTCGGCGGAGTTGGCCGGTGGCCCCGTGCTACTCTCCAGCCGCGAAGTCGCCAAATTGATGGCCGCTCGCGCGAGATATTTTGTTACGCCGCCGCCCGGCGGAGGCGCTGAGCTTCCGGAGACCAAAGACACCGGCGAATCCTCTGGCGCTCATGTTTCTCTCACCCGCAACGAGCTCGACGCCCTGATCGACGAAGCCGTCCGCAAAGATCGCGCTCGCCGCTAAACCGCGCCAAATTGGCAGCCGCGCACATAAATTTTGTCTTGTAGGGAGTATCCACTCGCTCCCTCGCTTCATCCATCTAGAGGAAATCGACTGGCGAGCCGCTCTGCTGATTGTCTACGCAGCCACGTTCAGAAGCGGGATCGCCGCCAAGGAAGGATAATCCTATGGAACCCAGGATTGACCCCAGAAAACACGCCCCGGAAGCTCAAAAGGCCATGTACGCGCTCGAACAATATATTGCCGCGTGCGGTTTGGAAGGCCGCCTTATTCACCTGATGAAAATGCGTGCTTCCCAAATCAACGGCTGCGCCTACTGCATTGATATGCACTCGAAAGACGCCCGCGCTCTCGGTGAAACCGAACAACGCCTTTACGAGCTCGATGCCTGGCGTGAAACGCCCTTTTATACCGACAAAGAACGCGCCGCCCTGGCTTGGACGGAAGCCATCACGCTGGTGTCTGAAACTCGCGTTCCGGACTCTGTCTACGAAGAAGTCCGCAAATACTTCAACGAAAAGGAAATTGTGGATCTCACCTTGGTAGTGACGACCATCAACGCCTGGAACCGTCTTGCGATCGCATTGCGGGCTGTTCCAGGTCACTATCGTCCTGCGCCCTCGGCGGCCGCGGCCTCCTAGTAAAGGACAGCGGCGCCGGCGGAAAGCCCGACCCGGTTCCGTTTCGAGAGGGTCAAGTGGCGAAGTACGGTTCAAACGCGCAGCTGCTGAAAAAGACAAGCCGCCCGTACTTCCAAAATTCCCATTTCTAAACCAGGGCTTTATCACAATTACCGAATCGGTCCGACCTTCCGATGTGTTCGGCGTCGAAGAATCAGCTGGCTCTCCTCCTGATCCTCGACCTGCCCCGTTGAAAGCCGGGCAGGAAGTGCTCGTGTCCCTTCGCCGTTTTTTTACACAATCTTCTCTCCAATCGAATAGAATCTTCGATACAGCCCTGAGCAACGCATTTCAAAGACAAAACGCACTGAGGAGACAATCGCCATGAAAAGCCGCAATCTCGTGTTGAGCTTCCTTCTGGGAGGAGCATTGGTGTTCGGTGGGTTCGCCCTCGCTCAAGGCCCGGTCGTTAACATCGACTCGCATCGTCATCCGAATCTCGCAGAAGCGCAGCATCATCTGCAGCAGGCCTTCGGAAAGATTGACGAAGCTCAGAGAGAGAACAAAGATGAGCTCGGAGGCCATGCGCAAAAAGCAAAGGATCTGATTGACGCGGCAGATCGCGAACTCAAAGAGGCCGCAGAGTTCGCCGATCACAGGAAGTAAGATTCGCCAATCGGCCGGTGTGCCGCATTTAGGTCATTCGTCGTTGCAACCGGCGAGGGAGAGCAGAGATACTCTCCCTTTGCCGCGTTGACGGCGCAGGCTATAAGGCAGGGAAGAGTGATATGCCCTGTTGAAACGCTATTCAAGGCCGTTCTCGGCGCGACGGTGCACACCGGCTCCCGTGAGCTTCCGACGTCGGCTACTGATGGCGACACCAGGCGTTCGCAGATTAGTGGGCGTGCGTTCCTGGCAGCCCGACTCCCCAAACCGGTGTGGTTATGGCGATCCTCTCGAAATTCGAAACGATGGCCTTCGCGCGAGGTACAGCGTTCTTCACGGCGGGCAAAGACAGGGACGCGTCGTGACTGGCCATCTTGTCCCAGACTTCGGTTACCCAGACCGTATTTTCATCGCTGGCGTCTTTGGCCACAACGTAGCTGAGACATCCCTGCATACCGGCTGCGCTTTCCTCGAGAATTTGAAGCATTTCATCGCGCTTGCCGGGCAGAAGCGTTATTTTCGCAACCATTCCCCACATACCGCTCTCCTCCTGTGAAGGCCCAAGGACGGACATAAGCGTCACGCCAGAGAGGTACTCCAAAAATGTTCGCCTGTGCATTTGCATCAGTTAAATATATCAATACCAACCGGGATTGAAATGCCTCAAGAGCCTCAGGTCTGCTTCTCGGAGCTTATGATGGGACGGCGGGCCAAGTCTTGGCAAGCCGCGTTACCGGACGCGTAGAATTGCAGTCCGGCTTCACGGATCAGGCAAAATCGATAAAGGTGAAGTTTCCTGTTCACCTGGAGGGACGACTGTCCATCTGGTGCTCCGACGTTGACTCATATTTAGGCAGCGCCTAACATGATTCTCAACTCCTGATCCCACGGAATAGCACCCGGGAAAAGATCTACATGGTTACCAGCGTGAAGCTCTCGCTCCGCTCCATTGGCGTTCGCAGGTTCTTTTCCAGGCAGCTGCTGTTGGGTATGGTTGCGGCCGCGTTGTTTGCAATTCTATGGATCGCGAATGTGCGCGGTCCGGGCATGGGCTGGTTTCCCATACTTTTCTATACTCTCTTCATCGGCAATTTGACGACGCCGATCATGAATCGCCTCGCGCCGTTGTCTTCACGTCTCCGCTTTCCTTGGGACTGGATTGTGTACCTGATGCTTTTGTTCCTGACCGCGGTCGCGATCGCATCGTTGACGGTAGCGGTCATCATGCCCCTGTATCGAATTCCCATCACCTCCTATTTCTCGCAACTGTGGAGCGCCGGCAGGCTCGTAGTCGTCGTTGTCTTGATCGTCGGGAGCATCCGCCACTTGCATGAGGAATCGCGAGTGCACCTAGAGGGCAAGAATCTTGAACTTCAGCGCGCCGTCGATATTGGGAACACGCGATCGAAACAGCAAGACCAAGAGCTGGCCAAGGCGAGAGAAATTCAGGAAGGACTCTTGCCCAAGAAGATTCCACAGGTAAGAGGACTGGAAGTGGCGGGAGCGTGGCAGCCTGCAAGCACCGTTGGCGGAGATTATTTCGATGTGCTGAAGTTCAGCGAGAGAAAGATTGGGGTCTGCATCGGTGATGTTGTGGGCAAGGGGATTAGCGCCGCGTTGTTGATGGCCAACCTGCAGGCTAGCTTTCGAGCCTTCGCTTCGGAAGAGGTTTCGCCAAGCACTCTGGTGGGCAAGTTGAACGAGGTAATCTCGAACAACATCGCTCCCGACAAGTTCGTTACGTTCTGCTATTGCATGATCGATACGACGGATAACGGGTTCACCTATGCCAGCGCCGGTCACTGTCCGCCCATTCTGTTCCACAAATCGGGTGAGGCAGTTCCGTTAAGGGAAGGAGGAACGCCGCTGGGAATATTTCCTGACCGGAAGTACGAAAATGGAGCACTTCGGTTGGAATCCGGGGACCGGCTGGTGCTTTATACCGACGGCATAACCGAAGCGATGAACTCGGATGAACAGGAATTTGGAGAGCGACGATTGGTTGAGATTGGCAGTCGCAACATTGCTTTAGGCGCCTCGGAATTGCTCGCCGCGATTGAGAAGGAGGTGATCGGCTTCTGCAACGGTAGCTTTCAAGATGACTTCACACTGGTTGTCGTTGAAGTGAAATAGGAACCGTTGGGCTATCTCCTTTCGCTCGATACACGTTCACTGCTCCGTGTTAGCGCTCACCTCCAGATATAATCCACACACGCCAGGTAACCCGATCTATCGTCCGCATGTGTCCGAATCGGGTACACGGACGATTATTCGTACCTCAGCGCGATCATGGGATCGACGCGCATGGCGCGGCGCGCGGGCAGGTAAGCAGCAATCAAACCGACCGCGATCATTATTGCAGCGGCAACGACAATCGGAAGAGGGCTGGCGACTGGCAGGTCGGGGACGAGGCTCGCGGCTACGCGTTTTCCCCAGAACGCAAGGGGTGCTCCGATAGCGAAACCAGCGCAGACCATCCACAGGGCGTCGCGAAGGACTATGCGCATAACGTCAGTCCGTGCTGCACCGAGCGCCATGCGAACGCCGATCTCATGTGTCCGCCCCGCGACCGTGTACGCAAGTAGGCCGTACAGGCCGATGGCTGCAAGCAGCGCGCCGAGCGCGCCGAACCCTGCGGAAAGCATGGCAATCAACCGCTGCGGAACGATGGACGAATCGATCTGCTCGCTCATCGTCATAATCCTAACGATGGGAACAGTCTTCAACACGGCGGCCTCGATTTGGCGAACCGCTCCGGCAACACCGTCGGGATCGATTCTCGTGCGGATCGCCAGCTGAGAATGCTCAGAACCGGTGTAGCCCTGTTGAAGGTCGGCGTAGATCGTAGGCGGCGCGGCTTGCTGGAGATCGTTGTATTTGGCGTCGCCGACGACGCCGATCACTTCAAAGGTCTTTTCGCCTTTCGTCAAAGTGATATGGCTCAAAGTGATGTGTCTTCCGATGGGGTTTTCGTCTCCGAAACAATCGCGAGCTGTGGTCTCGTTAATGATAGCGACAGGGGAGCCGTCCTGGTCCCGTGCTGAAAAATCGCGACCGGCGAGAAACGATGTGCCATACGTCTCGAAGTAGGCCTGGGCAACATAATTGACGGAGGCCTGGGTCCGCTTTTCAGGATGGTCTTCCGCAAATGCGAAGCTCGCGGCTCCAGGGCCCTCCATTGGACTCACGGCACTGAAGGTGGCGGAGCTTACGCCGGGAATGGCGTCCAGCCGCGTCACCAACTCCTGAGACAGCTGCGAGAATTGCGCGGCGTTGTAGCCACTGTGCGCGAAATCGAGCGTGACCAGCAGCAGGTTATGGCGCTCGAATCCCAGATTCAGGTTCCTGAGATGCGACAGATATTCTAGAAACAGGGCCGCCGAGCTCATCAGTACGAGAGAGAGTGCCACTTGCGAAGCGACGAGGCTCTTGCCGAACAGCCGCCGGGACTGGGATTCTCCGATGCGCGATACCTGCTGCAGCGCGGACGCGGGTTCCGTTTTCGAAGCGCTCACAGCGGGTGTCGCTCCGCAGAGGAGCCCCGTCAGCAGCGCGATCGCTAGGGTGAACAACAGCACGCGTGCATCTGGGTTTGTCAGAGACTCAAAATGCACTGGCGCCCCCAGGATGAACCTGCCTGACGCGAAGACCCGGACCAGCGCGTGAGCTGCGAAGTAAGCCACGAAGATGCCGACGGCGCATCCGATCAGCGACAGCAAGAGCGATTCGGTGAGCGTTTGGCGCAACAAGCGTGAGCGAGGCGCTCCGAGGCAAGCACGCACAGCCATTTCGTGCTGGCGCGATGCTCCGCGAGCCAGGAGCAGCCCAGCTAGATTCGCGCACGCAAGGAGCAGCAGCAGCCCCACCGTTGCCATCAGTACCGTCAACGGTGTCGAGAGCATCTGGCTCAAAGGCGTCGTAACGCCGGTTCCCGCCGGAACGATGCGGAGGTTCATTCGATGCACAAAGGGACCGGCATCGGGGGCGTTCACGACCGTTTGAAACACCACCGCCATTTCCGCCCGCGCTTGTTCCAGGGATACGCCCGGTTTCAGTCGGGCTAACAATCCGAATCCCCATCCGGCAGAAGGACCAAGCGATATAGGCCACCAAATATCTTGCCGCGCTTCGTAGTTGAGCCCGTAAAAGCCGCGTTGCGCCACGCCGACGATGGTAACCGGATCGTCGCCGATCACAATTTTCTTGCCGATGACGCCAGGATCCAGGTCGAATCGGGACTTCCAGAATGACCAGCTCACGACGGCTACCGGGTCGTGATAGCCCATGTGTACATCCTCGGGGCCGATCAGGCGGCCAGCGGCGGGCCGCACTCCGAGCGCTTGGAAGAAAGTTCCTCCAACGCCTCCGCCGAACACGGTCTCGGGCTGGAGCTTATCGCCGCTGACAGGGAAGAAATTCATACCTGCGACGATCAGGTCCGAGAAGACGTGATTGCCGTCGTGTATGGTCTGGTAGGCGTCCCACGAGAAGCCGTTGAACCCTGGTTCAGGCTCGTCGGGATAGTGGTGGAGGAGTTCGACGAGCTGCCCTGGATCGCGCACGGGGAGCGTGTGCAGCATCAGGCCGTTCATCACGGTGAAGATAGCGGCATTGGCGCCGATGCCGAGGGCCAGGGTGATGACCGCGACAGCGGTGAAGCCGGGAGACTTGCGCAGCATGCGCAAGCCATAGCGCACGTCTTCGAGAAGCTCTTCGATCCAAGGGAAACTCCAAATGCCACGGCTGTCTTCCTTGAGCAGCGTCATATTGCCGAAGTCGCGCTGCGCGGCATAGCGCGCTTCGTTTTCAGACAACCCGGCGCGGATGTTTTCCTCGGTCTTCAGCGCCAGGTGGTGCTCGATCTCCTCTGTCAGTTCCTGGCTGAATTCCGGTCGCCATCGCAGATGGGTCAGTCGCCTCCACAATTCGGCTAATCCCTTCATAGCTGACTACTCCGTTCTCCAGGCGTTACGCCGGCTGCACCACGCGCAAAATGGCTTCCAATAGTTTTTCAAAGCTCGCCACCTCCTCCATAAGCTGTTTCCGGCCCGCGCGCGTCAGCTTGTAGTACCGCGCGCGGCGGCCGGTGTCGGACTCCCGCCACTCTCCATGGACCAGTCCCTTGAGGGCCAGACGCTGGAGAGCCGGGTAGAGCGAACCTTCCTCCACCCGCAGCACTTCCCGCGAAATCTGCTTGATGTAAAGCGCGATGCCGTAACCATGCATCGGCTCGCTGTTGCGCTCCAGGCTCTTGAGGATCAGCATTTCAAGCGTTCCTGGGAGCAGTTCGCTTTTGCGGCTTACAGGGTCTTTAGCCATAGTCCTTCCATCCATAGACAATCTATGCTTATGCTACCGAAAAAATAAGACGTACAACAGCGGAAAATGCCACTGTTTTTCTGAGGGAATTTAGGGCGACCCGTACCGCTGCTCACCCGTATTATCTAACCCCGCGGACTTCCAGCCCACCGCCCCATCCATGCCTGCAACGCTTACCCTGTCGACCTTCTTGATCCCGAGGCCAATACGTTTGGACTATTTCAAGTCGACAGTTAGCCTTCCGCCCGAGGGAACTTAGATCCTTGGAACTCCGCACGAAACAATCTTCTCTATAACTGAGACTTTTTCTCTCCCCTCAGCGTATTGCCCCGGAGAGGCGCTCCGACATGGTAATCGAATCCAGTGAGCGTGGCCTGGCCTGGCGCGAAAGCGGATGGCTCGTCGTCATCGAATTTGCTCTCGTCGTCGCCATTTACCTTGGCCGCCAGCACCACATCCTTAAGGTCAGCGCGACACCGTATCTCCTTCTCCTTGCGTGGATTTCGCTTCGCCTTCGCAGGATCCCGTGGAAACAAATCGGCTTCATGCGTTATCACAGCTGGGCGAGGACTCTTCTCCTTGGCATCTTCTACGGTCTTGGCCTGGAGCTCTTTGACCTGTTCGCAAAGCAGCCGCTTCTTACCCGCCTCTTTAGAAAGCCGCCCGACCTCTCGAGTTTCTCGGCTGTCAGGGGAAACCTCAAATTCGCCCTGGCCATGATTGCCCTCATCTGGCTCTTGGCGGCCTTTGGAGAAGAGCTTGTCTACCGGGGCTATCTGATGAATCGCATCGCCGATCTCGGGCGCGGCACACGGACTGCTTGGATTTTGAGTTTATTCGTGATCAGCGCCCTCTTTGGCTTGTCTCATTATCAGCAGGGCCTCACCGGTGTCATCGAGGAGGGTTCGGATGGGCTGATTTTGGGATTCATGTATCTTGCTTATCGCCGCAACCTCGCCATTCCCATTGTCGCTCACGGAGTGTGCGATACGATCGACATCGCCCTACTTTTTTTTGGCAAGTATCCCGGCCTGTAGGCGCCCCCGTTGCCGCAGAAGTGAAACCGGCCAAAATCCCATTGTCCGCTAACGACCTGCCGGGACGTTCGTTGAACCTCGCTTCAAGTCTATTAAATTCCGGTCCATTCAACCGGGCCAACGAGAAGCGCCTTAGACAAAAAGCGGCTCTTCGTGTGTCATATAGTTGAAGACGAAAGCACACAAAAGCCGTTGCAAACAACGAGACTTAGTCGAGATGAGCTGAAATCTATGTACGTAAGGCATGGCGCGGCCCTGGCGGCCTACGCATGTTCGTTCGGGCTGGATCATTCTTCAGCGGAGGACGTGGTGCACCAGTTATTCATGAAGATGCTAGGGGAAAAGCCCTTCACCCCGCGAGCGCCACTTGCCTATCTGTACCGCGCGACGCGGAATGCTTCCCTAAATCTGCGAAGGGACCGACGGCGTGAAACAGATTTGCATGATACAGAACCGTGGTTCGTCCAACACAGCAGCGGCTACGAACAAGCGATCAATTTGCAGCAGGCGTTGAAAGAGCTGCCAGAGGAACAGAGGGAAACGGTATTTCTGAAGGTTTGGAGCGGGATGACTCTGTCCGAGATAGCTGAGGCCACTGAGACACCGTTGAATACGGTAGCGTCGCGATACCGCTACGCACTGGAGAAACTGCGGGAACGTTTGGGGCAACATTTTCAGAAACGAGGATGAGCAATGGGTCCCTACGACGAGGAAATGGAACGCTATTTGAAGGAATTTCGACCACAGCCGATCCGGGCACTCGAAGCTCCGCCGCGTCCTTGGAGAAAGTCTTGGAGGCGGCTGGCCGCAGCTGCTGTGGTCGCGGGGTGTGCGGGAGGGCTGTTTTGGTTTGCACGTCGCGAATTAGGGCTCTCAAAAGAGACTACCAGGGTTCGGGCGCCTGATCAGAGCGTTCTAAGCGAGCGACAGTCCCGGACCACCCTTGCTCTGACGGCGCTTGCCTTGGCGGACGACAAAAAATTCGAAGCAATATTGGCGGAAGAGTCGCGAAAGTCTTTGCCAGGCTTTCGGGGAGAACAAAGCACGCTGAAAGTTTTGGCAAAGGACTGACGGAAGAAAAGAGGAAGCCGTGAAACTTAAAATGTTCGTGGCGAGCGTTCTCGTCCTGATGAGTGCCTTCATGGCGCGGCCCCAGGCGAAGTATCCACCGGAAACCAGGAACGCTGCACTGCGTTACTGGATGGCATTTGCAGAGATGCAGGACCCGCCCGCGGACAAGGCGACTCAGGACTTGCTGGAGAAGACGGTTGCAGGAGCGGCCGCGTGGGATGAAAACAAAATTGGACCGATTTTGGATGCCAATGGAGCAGCGATACGAATGATGCAGCGCGGGACGAAGCTCCCGGAGTGCGACTGGGGATTGGAATACGATCGAGGACCGCGTGCTTCGATTGCTTATGCGCCGAGAGCCCGAGTGCTCGCAAGGCTTAACACACTGGAAGGCTTTCGGGAGATGGCGACCGGAAATCCCCAGGCAGCGGTGGACACATGGCTCGCAGGCATTCGATTTTCCGAGCATTTGGCAAGAGGAGGCACGCTGATTTTTGCGCTGATAGCAAAGAGTGCGATCCTGCCAAATTTGCGAGCTCTTACAGCCGAATCCAAGCAGGGGCATCTCAGTGACCTTCAGAAGAAGCAAGTTTCTGCTGTGCTGAAGGGATTGCGCGAAGATGGATTCGACTGGAGCGCCGCTTGGGGATTGGAAGAGAATGTCGGTATAGCAATTTTTGCCGAAGTGAGAAGCTCGGCAAACCCCGGAGCAACCTATCAAATGATCATGGGCGATCCCCTGCCGAGTGGAGCAGAGCCCCCAAGTTCAGAAGATATAAGCAAATACCGTGAATACATGAAAGCTGTGCAGGCCATGCTCAATTTATCACCCGACGCAGCGAGGACGAGACTCGTAGCACTAGAAACCCAGAGGCGGGCACTTCGGGAGGCCGTACAAAAGGTAACCCCGGGCACTCAGAAATTGAACGACGCTCGGCTGGAAATTTTTGTGGCACGGAACGAACTACTGGAATCCATTGCCCCAAAATAACAGGCTGAAAGTACAGACTGGGTTCAAGATCAGCTGAGAAGGGTGGGCCGGAATGGCCCGCACTAATCCCCAAGGAACTCCTTTACCAGCCGAGAAAGCCTTCTTGGCACGGGCACTAGCAACTGTCAGGAGCTTGCTGCCCCGTTAGTTTACCTAGCCGGGCGTCGCTAGGTGTGCCTTATGGGACTGCATTTCCTCGGGGTGGACGGCAAGCTGTGAAGGTGAAAGCCATCCGTAAGAGTCCGGGCGAAGCAATGCTTGCCAGGGTGACGAAAGAAATGAAAGCGCCTCGCAAATCTAAGTCCGTTCGAGTTGCAGATGCCCGTCTGGCAAAAGCGGCGCGAAGAATCCACGCAGGTAAACTGGGCGGCCCGCGTGCCCGATCACTCCCTACAGGACATTGAGGCAAGTTTCCGGTCAGTGCGTTTGCACGGCAGCTGCCGCCTCTTTGCCGGTTGCTGACTGACTAGTCTTATTCAAACGGCATTATTGATACATCGCATTTCTTCCCGTAATCGCCCTTCCCGATGCTCGCTTGTTCCATTTAGAACGTATCCCCTTTAGTACAGACCCGCGGCTGCCAGGCTGGGATACTACGTCTGGATTAAGACGAGGTTACCTTGACGAAAACTTCAGTTTCGACTGTAGGAGAAAACGAGTCCCCTACTGCTTCTACGGGTACCGAGTCCGTGGCCGACATTCTCGAACAGCAACTCGATTCGACGATTCAAGAGTGGATCGGCCTTGTGGAGAAAGAGCCGGAGCTGGCCCGAATCCGGCTGAACTTCCAGGAACGCACTGGCCATCTTCCGAAGCTCCTCCATGACGTGATCGACAGGCTGCGCCTTGAAAAAGGCTCGAAAGCTCCGGTTTCGGTGGCTGCGAGTCATCACGGAGAGCTACGAAGACAGCAGGGGTACACCGCCGCCATGGTCGTGGATGAATCCCGGATTCTGCAGGTCAGCATTTTCTCGACGCTGCACAAGAATGAGCATCGCGTGAAATTCAGCAAGTTGCTTCCAGACGTTGTGACCATCGCTGACGAAGTAGATGCGCAATTAAAGCAGCAGATCCTCTGCTTCCTGCCAGAAGGGCACGCCGGGAAGCAGGAAGCGAAGAAGTGAATTCGTTTCTGACGAAGTGAATCGGAGGGCTGGTACTCCAGTCCTTTGTGAGATGAAGATCCCGAATGAAAATCAAGAAATCCAAGGCGCAATCGCTCGAGCCGGAGACCTTCCTCGATACTTCCGGAATGGCAAGAAGGGTTGCCGAATTTCAGAAAGACGAGCAAATCTACATTCAGGGTGACGCGGCCAAGAGCGTCATGTACATCCAAAAGGGCAACGTAAAATTCTCCGTGGTGAGCTCAACGGGGAAAGTGGCCGTGCTCGCGATGCTTGGTCCGAACGATTTTTTTGGCGAAGGCTGCATGGCGGGGCAGTCTCTCCGCATGGGCACGGCTACTGCCATCACGCCGACCACCGTTCTTGCCATCGACAAAAACGAATTGCTGGATATGCTCCGGACGCAGGACAAATTATCAGACAGTTTTATCGGATATCTACTCAACCACAAAAATCGAGTCGAAGAAGCTTTGATCGATCAGCTTTTCAATTCGTCGGAGAAGCGGCTCGCCCGAGCGTTACTCGTGCTCGGCCGTTATGGAAAAGTGCAGCACCAGGAAGTCGACGAACTGCCAACTGTTTCCCAGGAAACTTTGTCGGAAATAATTGGCACTACGCGCTCTCGAGTGAATTTCTTCATGAACAAATTTCGAAAACTAGGTTTCATCGAATACCACAACCGCAGAATCAAGATCAACAAATCATTGCTGGCATTTGTTCTGGACGAGTCCGAATTTTAGATGATAGCGGCGACGCGTATTCCTCCGACCATAATCTTCCACGGAATTGCGGATTCCTTGGCGCCGATCTCTGGCGTCAAGCGCTATTGTGATCGCGCCAAGCAGTTTGGCAGCGAGTGTGAATTGCATGCCTACCCAGGCGTGGGCCATCTCTTTACCCGCAAACTGGACAATCAGGAAGACAGTTTTGATCCGGATCCAAAAGTGGTAGCCGACGCGAAGACAAAAGGCGATCAATTCTTATTCAGACTTGGTTTTCTTCCCATGTATCGTGAACTACCGGACACCACCGCAAAGTAGCGGTTTAGATTGTCTGATTGGCACTTTCACTCAGCTCGCGCCTGGCAGCGGTAACGGTTAATCGGGCATTTTCACTCAAAGCTTGAACTGGAAAATGTCATACCCACGCTTTGCAAAATGACGGTCGCACCTTTCCTTTTTTGGTCGGCTCCCTGCGTCGACCTACAAAAGACACAGGATCAACAAGCCTGACGAATCGACCTTGACCCCAAAGTCTGCCCTAATGCAGCATTGCGGGCGTGGAAAAACCAGCTCGAATCCCCGAACTTGATGGCCTTCGCGGACTAGCTATTCTTCTCGTGATTTTCTTTCACTACACGAATGGAGAATCGCTGACTCGGCTCAGCGGGCTTGCATACTATGTGCAGCGAAGCGCAGCTTCGAGCTGGACAGGTGTAAATCTTTTCTTCGTGTTGTCGGGGTTCTTGATTGGTGGAATCCTGGTCGATGCCCGCGGGTCAGATTCCTATTTTCGGACATTCTACGCTCGGCGTTTTTTCCGGATTATTCCCATCTATTATTTGTGGATCTGCCTATATATCGCGCTCGTTTCTGCCGCCGGCCAGGCGATTCGATTACATTCGTTTTCAGGTAAGGCGCTGCCGCGCGGATTTGAGGTGTATGCACATTTCCTCTTTATCCAGAACCTCATTCCAAACGGAGAGTCCTCTCAGTCGGGCTTGTGGGGCTCGTGGTTTGGACACCTTTGGTCGTTGGCCGTCGAGGAACAATTCTACTTGCTCGCGCCTTTAATGATTTGGTGGCTATCTCCGCGGAGGCTGCCAGCCGTCCTATTGGGAATCATTTGCGGCTTTCCCTTCATTCGGATCGCCCTGTTTTTTCACATTCATCAAATAGACGCCACACGCGTGATGCCCTCAAACGCCGACGCACTAGCACTCGGAATGTTGGCCGCCATCGCGTGGAGGGCCCCGGCGTTTCGTCAGTGGCTCGCGGGACACATCCATCAACTCTACTTCGGGGCTGGATTATTCTTTGTGGGTTTCGGGTTTCTGTGGTGGTACGCTCCGTCCTCGGAAAGCTTCCCCATGGTTTCCTTCGGTTCTACATGGATCGCTATATTCTATGCGCTGTTGGTACTGATCGTCTTAGCGGCTTCGAAAGGGTGGATTGCCCGAGCGATGCGCGCAAGTTGGCTGCGCGAGGTTGGCCGCGTATCGTACTGCATGTATATCATTCATTTAGTCGTCAATTTGTTTTTCCACTTCGTTTTCTTGCACGCACGTCCGCAAATCACTACGCTGCCTGGAGTCGCTATTTCTCTTCTTGCGGCAGTTGGCACCTACACTCTGGCGTTGCTATCGTGGAGAATTCTCGAGGCTCCGCTGGTCCAAATTGGACATCGATATAGATATTTGATCGCCACGGGCCCATAAGCCAATTGACAAGTCTCCGAAGAAATACGCCTAGAATGCATCCGACTAACCTGGTTTAATTCCGATTCATTCGAGACGACTGAACGTAAAAGCCGGTAACGCGATGAAGAAATACAAATTCAAGGCGAAGATTGAAGCAGGCGATGGCTGAGGGGCCTATGTGCTTTTTCCGTACGATACCGGGAAAGAATTCGCCGCCAAAGGGAGGGTGCCTGTAAAGGCGACTTTCAACGGTCTGCCTTATACGGGTTCACTCATCAAGTACGGTCATCCTCTTCACTCGCTGGGGATGCCTAAAGCCATACGCGAACAAACCGGGAAAGGCCCGGGCGATATTATTGAAGTCGTTGTTTGGAAGGATGAAGAGGTGAGAACCGTCGAAGTCCCTGCGAAATTCGAAAAGCTGATGAAGAAAGAAGGCCTGATTCCAGTCTTCAAGGAACTGAGTTATACCCACCGCAAGGAGTACTGCCGCTGGATTACGGAAGCCAAGAAGGAAGAAACACGATTGAGGAGATTAGAGAAAGCCATTGAGATGCTCAAGAAGGGAGTAAGCACCCCTGGGTAGTCGTTGTTTCCTATGACCACGGACCGCGTAAAACGAGGTCCCTGCTTGGAAATAATCCACTTGCCTGACAACGCGGTACCCGGACAAGTCCCAATCCGCAAAGCCAGATCTCCGGTAAGGCGACTTACTCCTATAATGATCGTGTTGGCTCCTTCCTCCCGAGCCTTTGGTCGTCACTCGGTGGGCACACCCCTCAAACGCCATTCAACATAGTCGTTGATTTTCTTGTGGAGCACAATTCGGCCGGGCGTGTGCGACTAACCTCGGTAGCGCGCAACTCCGATAAGAGCATAGCGCGCGCCTACTGCAGCGGATTTCAGAATTCTGTGACGGTTCCACCGCTTGTGTCGGGGCAATTGAAACTCAGCGCGTGCCACTTCACTTGCGCGCCTCCCGCCACTTTCTGACCGATCGTTATTGAGCCATTCGGTGCGCTCAGCGTGGCTGTGGCACCTCCGTCAACGGCCTGCCCAATCGTGATCGAGCCAAAGTTCGACGTGATTTGCGAGTTGGAATTCCCGTCTAGGCCCTGATCGATATTGATGTCGCCGTCCGCCACGATTGTGACATCCGAATGCTGATCGATCTTCTGGCCGATATGCACTGTGGTTGCGGCGGTGAGATTCGCGGAGCTGTGCTGATCGACCTTTTGTCCGATGTCAATCGAACCGCCGACGGACGTCAGCGTTCCGCTCGATCCTTGATCGATCTTCTGGCCAATACTGATATTTCCGCGTGCGGTGATCGTCGCTTGGGAGTGCTGGTCGATTTTTTCTCCAATACTTACAGATCCGCATGCCGACAGGATTACGAAGGAGTGTTGATCGATTTTGTGATTGATCGTGATGCTCCCGTGCTGGCTTTCCAGTTGCAAAGTAAAGCCGTCGGAAATATTGTCGATCGTCACGTCACCATCTTCGGTCTCTTGCACTGTGCCGTTTCCATCGTAGGTGCCCAGATTCACAGCGGGGTACGGGCCGCCGTCTGCACAATTCGGGGGTGGCACGTTTGAGCCTCCAGGGGCTGGCGCTGGCACTCCCACAAATATGAACGATGCCTTCGACGGTATGCCCTTGGACAGAAAGAAGAACATGTACGGTCCTGGCGGAGCCAGCGATCGATCCGAGGGGATCGCAATGTTCAGCTTCGCGCCACCATTCGCTGCTGTTACGAGCAGTTGCACCGCTCGCTGATCCATGTCAACCGAATGCGTAACCGCACAGGGTTTCATCATCATGACTGCGTCAATGGTATTGGGTCCGGTGTTTGCGATCGTTAGCGTCGATCCATAGTTTACCGACGAAGGCAAATTCGCAGGCGTCAAAGGCCGGAGGGTTGGGTCATCCAGGTACGGGGGCGAATAGATTTCGATCGACACGTCGTCCACTGCCATTGGCGCCGTCTCACCGGGATTGTACGCGGCAGTATTCCCTGCTATCGCCACTCGCGCATCAGGCAGCAGGACGGCCGTCGCATGATACGCCCGCGGATGTGCCGCCGAAGGCGGTTTCGCCAAAGCAAAGGTCTCTGTCGCAGGATCGAAAATTTCCGCTGTGCCCACCACGGGTCCGGAATGACCCGCCGCCGCACCGAGCGAGATGCCATTCACGACGAATACTTTTCCATCAGGCAACAGCACCGTGTCGCTTAGCAGCCTTGCGGAATTCGGCTTGTTGTTCGTCGTGCGCCAGTGCGAATCCGTCGGCGTCGCGGCGTTATACTCAAAGACGAAGGCCTCCTGCACTGCCGGCGCCGTGGAATCCGTGTCGTAACTGAACCCCGTCGCGGTACTCCCGCCCACTATCAGTATCCTCGGAGGGTCACCCTCCTTCTGCGGCAGCAAGACGTGCCCCGTTTGCAGCGGGTAGGTCTGCCTTCCCACGCCGGCAGGCATGAACTGGGCACCCGCGATAAAGGAGGAAGTCGCCAGATCGAACAGATACGTCGTCGTGTCTATGTGCACAAACAGATGCCGCGTCCCCGGCAGCAGCTGGATAATCGCATACTGGTCTGCCGACATAAACTTCTGCGCGGGATTCCTGTATAGCAGTTTCCCAGGTGTGCGAATCTCAAATGTATCGGTCTGGCACCAGTTTCCGCCCGAGAATACCCAACGCTGCAGATTGGACAAACCGGACGCTGTAAAAACCGTGCCATCGTCGAGAGCCAGACACGTTGGGTAGTAGCGCCCTTCGGGCATGTCTGGCCATCGCATCCATTCATCGGCCACAGGATCATAGTTGTGAACGTCCTTCTGCGCTCCTTCGTCCGATCCGCCCACGACAGAGTCAAACCAGTTGGCTATCACACTCTGTGCTGTCGTAGCCTGCTCCATAGCGCCGTATTGATCCTGCCCCCCGGCGACGAAGACGGTTCCATCCTGCAAGGTGCACTGGCCTCCGCAAAATATGTTTCGCCCGATTGCTTCTACTTGGCCCGCTTTCTGCGAGACGGGATCCCAAACTTGATACGAACCCAGATTCGGGTCGGGAAAGTACGTCTGAAAAGCATCAGTGCCCGAGTTGATTTGCCCCACAGCTCGTTGGTCAAAGCACCAGTACAGCACTTTGCCCGTGTACAGCACGACGGCATGTACACCAACTATCCCGAGCACATTTTCCAGGGGCGGGTCCCAGCTTCCGACGCCATTCGCCATTTCAGGATCCTCTCTATTCGATTGTGCGGGCCACGTGCACGATAATCGTCGACGTGAGAGCTCCCCAACTCAACTTAATGGAAACGTCTCCTGGACCCGATGGCGTGAATCCGACCGCGCCGGGAATCCCCAAATTGCTTATGGTTCCTGACGAGGCGCTCACTTGCACCGGTGTCTGCTGATCGCTGCCGGGAGGATCAACCTGATAATAAATTGTCACCGTATCGCCGACTTGAACTGTGTCACTCGCGCCCAGTTGGCCGTAGGTCGAAAACGCGCTGACGCTGGCCTGCTGCGGAACAAATGCAATCTTGATGCACGGCGCTCCAAATGCAGCCGGATACGCCCACTGCCACATCGGAATTGCCGTGAACACGCTAAATGACCATTCGACGGGATATTCGCAAGCATAACGATTCAATAGGTAAATAATGTCGCCCAACCACGTGCTGCCAAAGTCGCGCACTACCGCGATAGGCCCGGACCGCGATCCCGCAGGAACCTTCACGATTATCTGGCTGCCAGTAAACCGCACTATCTGCGCGGGTTGACGCGGGCAGAACAAAACCTTGAGTCCGGCGGGAGCCTTCGAGTCGTTGCGGTTGCCGTTACTTGTTGAAGCAGCGCAACTGACGCACAAATCCAACTCAACTTCATCTCCGATATTCGCGGAGTTTGGTTGAATGCTTTGCACTGCGCGGTCCCATCTCGGTCCAGTCAGGGCCCAGAACAGCTCGGTCACCGGATTCGCCCTGATCCACTTGCATGCCAGTTGTTCCAGGCGCTCGCGAACCTTTTTCGGCAGGCGCGGATCGCAGGCGTAGTCCCCCTCGAGGAACCGCGAAGTCGCGGTTGCGATCACCGCTGCGACCTGCGCTGTTGTAAACTTCGAGACCGCTCCGCTCAGGTACTCGGCCGCTTCCGGTGCGTAAGCTGTTGGAAAGGCGATCGCGTCCTCAATGGCGCGAACCACACCGACAACGAATCGATCCCGTTGTTTGTTATCGCCCTTCGATACAAATGCCGCACCAGCCAGTAGGTCGAACGCGATCGCGAACTGAACTGGGCCTTTGTATGCTTCCTCTCCAGCCATCTCCTGTGAGCAGCACATCGCATCACAAACGATCGGGTCAGTAGGGAAGTCAACGGCCACGCATTCAAGCTCGTCGCGCACGAGTTCACACATGTTTGGCAAGCCGAGCACCGCAAATCGGCACATCTGCGCAAGCGCCGCGAGTTTGTCCAGTTTCGCCCGCAATTCCTGAATTTTTTCTTGAGCTTCGTCGTGGAAACCAGTGCTGTCCGCGTACTGCTGGATCGCCTGGCAAAACTGCGTCAGCGTGCGACTGTCAACCAACGGCGGAACGCCAATGGTGTCAGTCGCCTCTTCCATCCCGCCCATGCCGCCTGTCGCGGCCGGGTCGTCGGTCAGGGGAGGTTGCATCGAGCTTGCCATTGCGTCTTCCTTGTTGGGAACATTCCGGGAAAAAACTAGAATTCCTACAAACTGAAGGGAATCTCAATTGTTGAGCTTTGAGCTCAAACCTTACAACGAGTTGGTGCAGAAAGCAACTATCAACTGGAACAGTCACCGTTTAGGTATCGATATTCAATGATCTCGACGCCGAAAAACCCGCCTTGGAGACCAAGTCCGACGGCGACACGAAACCTTTGGGAAGCACGTGCAATAGGAAGCGTCGCAGGAATTCATCGATAGAGAGAGTCAACAACTTCTGTTCGTTGTTGTGAGCGGAATCGCGCGCAACTCAGCCGAAGTACGCCGTAACCATTTTCATCCAGGCCGAGGTCTGCACAGCGAGGTAGCTGATGATCGACGGCATTCACTTCGGGGGCCAGGTGCTGGTGGTAGCCCTGGGGATCGCGGAAAGCGGAGAAAAGCACGTTTTGGGAGTGTGGCAGGGAGCCACGGAAAACACTGCGGTGGTCAAA
>JABCYZ010000041.1 GCA_013289955.1 Acidobacteriota bacterium | reverse complement strand
TTGAATCCGTCGCGCATTCAGCAGAAGGAGGTCCGGACAGTAGAAGTTGCTTGAACTTGGTTGTAGGTAGGCTTACAGTGCCGATCATCGAGAGTCACTGCAATCAACTAAAACTCGGACATCCTCCACGGCTGCAAAGCCGAGTTAGTAGTATTTGGTGTAGGCCGATACTCCCTTTTCGACGCAGTTGAAGACCACACCAAGAAGATTTTTCTGACGAAACTCTTCTGCTGCTTTGCCAGCCATTTCAAAGTCTGTACTTGCAGCTCGCACTACGAGCAAGACTCCGTCGCACAAATCCGCTAGCACGCTAGCATCGTGGACAGGTAAGGTAGGCGGCGAATCCACAATCACCCAGTCAAACGTGTCGGCACTGAATTTCAGCAGTTGCTTCATTTTATCGCTGAGCAGGAGTTCGCTAGGGTTCGGAATTTCGTCACCTGCAGGAAGCAGAAATAGATTACTATCACTGCCCTTTTGCAGCACCTCGCCTTCACGAGCTTCTCCGCGCAAATAGTTCGAAAGTCCTGGTGTCCTCGGAGCCCCAAAGTTCTTGTGCTGCGTGGGCAGGCGCATATCCGCGTCAATCAGGAGCACCCTACGGTCTTGTTTATGGATTAGTGACTGAGCCAGGTTCGCGCACACAAACGATTTTCCTTCCGCCGATGTAGCACTCGTCACCAACACGATCCGCAGCTTTTGAGCTTCTGATATCTGATGAAGCCGCGAACGCAAGGTCCGAAATCGCTCGGCCGCGAGCCTGTCCTGCGATTGAGGAAGAAACACGTTAACTCGTGAGTTGATCCTCCACTGCGGTTGCGTATATTCTCCAATTGTTTGAACACTCGTCGCCGATGCCGTCTGCACACCTGCATCCGTGAGGTTCACGGGCTCGAAGCCTTCGTCCACCACCGGCGGCCGCTTAATACCATCTGTGATATCAACCAAGGTTGGCGCTAGCCCCGCTGAACCGTGTCTCGTCCGCTCGCGAGCTGCTTTCGATAGTGCTTCGTGTATTCTGCTCATTTAGTCCCCAAAATGCCTTTAAGCTGACTTTCGAAATCTGGTGGCGCCCCGTGCGGCCTCCTGTTTTGCCTCAAGCTCGGGCACCATTGTTAGAACCGGTAGCTTCAGGCACTTTTCGACGTCTATTTCCGTGTGCATTGATCGGTCGTTGTAGGCGATCAAATACAAAAGGCCCAATCCGATTGCGAATCCTGCGGCAAATCCTCCGCCACGCAACATGCTCTCATTCGGGAAGGACGGCTTGTCCGGCAGGCTTGGAGGGTCAAAAACGCTGAACTGTTCGCTCCCCTGCTGCCCCTCGAGGTTGGCGGCCAGTTGCGAGTTTTCTCTACGTTTCAATAGGTCGTTGTAAAAATCCAGCGCGGTTTGGTAACTGCGGGTTAATTCTTTTATTTGTTGCTCGACTACCGGGCTCGACTGTACGCGGGCCTGAAGCGACCGAATCTGTTGCTGCACCTGGGCCTGCGCTTTTGTCAAGTCCGCAATGCTTATCTCGTCCTGCTTGATTTTCGCACGCAGCTGCTGCCCTTGTGGGCTCACGCTCGTTCGAGCCGTACTTTCATCCTTCGTGTTTGCTTGTTCCGTCTTTTCTTTGGATTCCGCTTTTTTCAGTTCTTCGATCTGGTTTTCCAGCTTTACGACGTCTGGATGTTTGGACGTGTAGTGCGCCATCAAAACCGCGAGCTGGTTCTCGAGGGCATCCAAATCAGCGCCGTTCTTGTTTGTAACAATCTGCCCGTTCGACGAAATCTTTACGTTCGCCTCTTGCTGGCTGAGAAGTGACTCGTTGAATGCTTTATCCTGCTCCGCCCGACTTAGCGATTGTGTATCCGCTTGGAGCTCAGTATTTAATGAGGCCAGAAGACTAAGGTTAGCCTGCTCTTCTTCGGGCAACGAGCCGAGATACTGCCTTTTAAATTGTGCTAACTTGGCATCCTGCTCGTCGAGCTTGGTTTTCGCTTCATTTAACTGTTGGGTGAGAAAGGACGTCGTCTGATTTGCCTGAGTTTGGCGTTCGATGGTGTTCTGCTCGAGAAACATCGAGGTAATCTCTGCGCAGATCGCTTGCGCAAGCTTCGGATTCTCAAATTCCACGTCTACGTAAAAGCCCGGTAGTTGCCGGGCGTCTGTACCTTGCATAGGCTCGAGGGGAGTGATCTTAACGGCTGCGCGCAGTCGCTTCACTAGATCGTCGTCCGATAATTTCGCCCGGTCCTTCGGATACAAATCCAGCTTGTCGATGACCGGCTGCAGTCGTGTGCGGCTTAGGATCTGCTCCTGCATGGACGCCAGACGGCGGGTCAGGTCACCCGATATAATCGGCTTCACAACGTCCACTGGCACCGTTGGTTGCTTCACTAGGATCATTGTTTCCGAGTTGTAGCGCTTTGGCAGCAAGATCGATAGAGCCATGCCTGCTGAACCGCAAACGATCACACTTATCGTAACCAACCACCAGTAACGACGGGCTAGTCGCTTAACGTCGGACAGCGTTATGTCACCGCTTCTCACCATGGTCGGATCCTCTACACCGCTCGGAGCCAAAAATCTCCATTACATATTTGAGCACGCCTGATGCCAAAATTCAAAAGAACGCTGTCCCCGTAATGCATTCGTAAGCCATTATATCTAAATGGCTTAGCCGATTCGAGGGCCTATTAGCTGAGAGGCCGGGACCCTCAACTAGCAACGGCGACTTGATCCAATTCCCATTCCTTAGCAGTTTATTGCCCTTCTCTCTCGATTTTGACCCTCTCGGTGGCTAGGTCTTACCGTTAGACGCTTCGGGCGCTGAGGAAGTTCGACGCGTGCTTTGTGTGGCTCTTCTCGATGGCAAGCCTACATCGCGGATCTTGTAGACAAGCGAGCGATAGCTGATCTGCAGCGCTTGCGCCGTTCTCCTACGGTTCCATTGATTGGCTTGGAGTGTTTCGAGTATGACACGCCTCTCCATCTCACGAATCGCCTCGCTGGCGACTCGTTTGAGTGGCCGTACCTGATCAGAGCCCATTGAAGAGATCCATTTAGGAGATCGCGTCGGAGTTTGTTCGTGGTCCAAAACCGCTTCGGGACCGATCAGCACGTATCGTGCGATATTGTTTGCTAACTCCCGCACATTGCCAGGCCAAGATCGACGTTGCAGATGACTTAAGAACTCTCTGGCGAAAGGCTCTGACTCTTTGTTGAACTGCTTCTCGTAGGTGATGCGCATGTGCTTCGCTATTAACGGTATGTCTTCTCGCCGCTCACTGAGACGCGGCAAACGCAATTGCACCACGCCGATTCTATAGAATAAGTCCAAGCGGAAGCGGCCTTGATCGATCTCCTTAGCCAAGTCTCGGTTCGTTGAACAGATGACGCGTGTTTTGACACTGCGTTCTGAGGAATCACCGATTCGGGAGAAGCTTCCGTCCTGCAAAAAGTGCAGAAGCTTGCTTTGGATGGAAATATCGCACTCGGCGATTTCATCAAGAAACAAGGTCCCGTTGTGAGCAAGTTCAACACGACCAGGCTTTGTCGTGTGAGCTCCTGTGAACGCGCCTTTTTCATAGCCAAAAAGCTCACTTTCCAAGAGCGTCCCGGGTATAGCCGAACAATTCACCTTCAGGAACAGGCCGTCGGCGAAAGCCGAGTGAGCATGGATCCACCTCGCCAGGGTCTCCTTGCCAGTTCCTGGATCTCCATAGAGAAGCGCCGGTACATCGGTCCGAGAGACCTTTTCGGCTCGTTGCCGCAGTTCAGCCATGACACCTGACGAGCAAAAGAAAATCTCATCGCGCAGCAAGGCGCTTGAGAGATCTACCTGACCCGTTCCGGTTGGCACAGTGGGGGATACCTTTCCAGAGCACGCTGCAACTCATGCACTCCGCAGGCCAACGCCAGGGCTGGAAAGGAAGGCTTCCACTTAGGTAAAGAACGCTCTAAATTTTGCATTTTCAATATGATACGGGACTCGGGCCGGAGCGACTCCTCTTCAGGGCCTGCGCCCAAGGTGCAAAAACCGTGAACATATGAGAAGAAAATGTCACATTTCTTAAGGAATTTCTCTTTATTGCACTTATTAGGCGCGCGCTAGCGGTTGGGGTTGGTAGAGATCCCCAGAGCCTTCTGAGTCAAACCTGCCACTTTTGGTCACTGCTTGTTACAGGGTTTCCGGAACGATCAGGTCCGATCACGCCGGGTGGGGGCTTCAATTTATGTTATGTCCGCGCTGTCTCTCCGCGGATGATGTCGTACCGTTCAATCACGGCGGCGACACCCAGACGTGCTCCGCTATCTTCCATGCGCCGCTCAACTCTTACTACTTTTCCCAGGGCGCGCACAAATACTTCCGTGCCGTGCGTAATCTCGGCGGGAAGCGTCAGAATAATATCCAATTCTGAGCCTGCTTGAAGGTCCTGCTCAATTACGAAATACAATCCCCGCGTCGAAATGTCCCTCGTCTTTCCCTCCTGGGAATCAACTTGGCGTTCGGCGGGTATTCGAATGATGACTGGCAGAGATAAGTCATACCGACGCGTCGTCCGGCGTTCCGTCATTCCCCCCAACCTCCAGTATTTCCGTCGGTGACGTGTTTTGAACTGCGCTGCCGCATGTGAAGTTACTAGAAATCAACAAACTTTGCCAGTTCTGTCCGCCCTGGGATCACTAGAAACGGAAAGATCTATTTGTCCTATTGGTTCCTCGGCCCCACTGCCGCTGGCGTTTCGACTCCGGCTGGCGCCGTCGCCGTACGCCGAGTGCGAGGCGTGTCCAGATTAAATTGCCGCATTTTGTAGAGCAGCGCCTTGTAGCTGATGCCGAGCATTTTCGCGGCGTCCTTGCGGCACCAGCGCGTCTTCTCGAGGGCATCCGCGATCGCTTCCATCTCCGCTTCGTCTTTCAATCCGCGAACCAGAGCTTTCAGTCCCTGTTCGCGCGGTGGTGCGGGCTCTTCACGCGGAGACGTGCGCTGCCGAGCGGAGGACATTTCCACCAGTTCCCGCAGGCTGCCTTCGTCGTCCTCGAGAATCACGTACCTCTTCACGAAATTTTCCAGCTCGCGCAAATTGCCTGGCCACGGATAATTCACAGCCGCATCCAGCAAGTGCTTTGACGGCCCGGAAGGTGTCTTGCCGAATTTCTCGCTGTACTGCTCGAGAAAATGCCGGAACAAGAGCGGAATCTCGACCAGCCGCTCGCGCAGAGGCGGCACCAAAATCGAGAGCACGTTCAGCCGGTAGTAGAGGTCCTCACGGAAACGGCCGGTCTTCATGGCGTCCTGCACGTCCACGTTCGTCGCCGCCAACACACGCACATCCGTATCAATCAGGTGCCTGCCGCCCAGCCGCGAATATTGATGATCCTGCAGCACGTGCAGCAGCTTGGCCTGCAGGGGCGTCGTCATTTCAGCGATTTCGTCCAGGAAAATCGTCCCTTTGTTCGCCATTTCAAATTTGCCGGGCTTGCTGCGAATCGCACCGGTGAAAGCGCCCTGTTCGAACCCGAAAAGCTCCGACTCCAGCAGCTCGCCAGGTAGTGCCGCGCAATTCACTTTCACAAAGGGCTGGTTGCGCCTTTTGGAACGCAAATGAATCATTCGCGCCACGACTTCCTTGCCGACACCGCTTTCTCCGCAAATGAACACGGGCACATCCACCGGAGCAATCTGCAATATCTGCTGGCGAATTCTCACCATCTGCGGGCTGGCCGCGAGAAAGCTCAAGTCTTCCGTCACCTGATCGCAGTAATCGCGCAGCGCCTGATTTTCCGTCGTGAGCTGTTTTTTCTGCCGCGACTTCAGCATCGCTGCGTCCAGCTCCGTCTTTTCGAAAGGCTTCGTCAGATAGTCATGCGCCCCGATGCGGATCGCTTCCACCACCGTGCCCACTTCATTCGAGCACGACAACATGATGACGTTCAGGCTGCGGTCCGCCTGCATCAGCTCTTTCAAAGTCTCAATCCCATTCAGCTCGGGCATGAGAACGTCCAGGATAATAAAGTCCGGCCGCTCCCCCCCGCTCACTTTCGCGATAGCTTCTCGCCCCGAGCTGACGGTCTCGACCTCGTATCCATCCACTTCCAGCAGCGTCTGCAAATACTTTCGAATGCTCGGCTCGTCATCCACCACCAGAATCTTCTCTTTAGCAACCATCGAATTCTCCTTCAGCCTGCCCCATGTCCTGGAAACTATCCCTGATCCATCGGCAACAAAAATGTGAATTTACTTCCTACCTTCGGTTCGCTTTCGACCCAGATCTTCCCGCGATGCGCTTGAATCAATCGTTTTGCGATCGCGAGCCCGAGTCCCATCCCCGAAGTGTTACGGTCCACCCGCACAAAATCCTCGAATATCTCCTGGTGATGTTCCGCGGCAATCCCTGGTCCCGAATCCGCTACGGAAACTTCCACGCTGTTCGGCCGCGGAAGACGGAATCGCCTACGCTCTTCCGCGGGGGCAACCGCCGCCACGCGCCGCTCCCAAAAGTGAGGCCCCGCTTTCAAGGTCACACTACCGCCCGACGGCGTATGCTTCAGCGAATTGTCCAGAAGATTCGCGGCTGCCTGCTGTACCTTTTGGTAGTCGAATCGGAACGTCGGAATCGATGGGTCGAAACTCGCTTCCAGCTTGACGCCTTTTCGTTGAAAAGCCTCGGACCAGCGTTTCGCTAACTCATCCAAACAATCGCGAAGATCGTTCTCGCGCAGCTGCAACACCAGTTTTCCGCTCTCTAAAGCGGAATAATTCAGGAACATGGAAACCAGCCGCACCAGCCGCTCACAGCTGTCTTTCGATTCCTCCAAAATGTCCCGCTGCTTGTCTGTCAGCCGTCCCAGCGACCCCGTCAGCATGAGGTCGTAGTAACCCTTGATGACGGCGAGCGGCGTCTTTAGCTCATGCGCCGCCGAAGCAAGAAACACCGTCTTTTGCCGGTTCACTTCCTGCAATTTCAAATAAGCCGCCAATAAATTTCGATAGGTAATCTCTCGTTCCTGCAAAAGCTCCTGAACGGTGAGCTGCGTCGCCGCGTCCGGGGCGGTCTCCACTGCGGGCTCCGTCTCCAGTTGAACGATCAAGCACCCCGGTTCGGTAATCCACTGCACGCGCGCGCGAATTTTTCTCTCCCCTCGCACGACCAGCATCTCCACTTCGTGCTCGCCCGCGTCAATTTTCTCCCCTATCTGGTTGGCTTCGATTTTCAGAAGGTCCTTCAGCACATTCCATTGACTAAAATCGCCTGCGCCCTCAGATACAAGATGCAAACGGGCAGACTCATTCTGGAGCAGCACCCGTCCGCTTCTCTCCGCTATCCAAACAGGCGTCCTCGCAACTTCAAGAAGCGCCTTCACAAATCCGGAGGGCAAGTCCAAGACTTTGCGCTGATCGGCAACCGTGGGTGTGGCAATGATCCCAGGCATTTGGGGATTTCGACTCTCCACTGCAGTAGGAAAAACTTTTCCCTAACTGAAGGCCCATGCTCGCAGAGGACTTTCGGACTGTCAATGGCAAAAGCGTTCCATTTGCACATTTAAGGAAACCTATTGGAGTACGCATGAACAAGAGTGGCTGAGCAGATAACTGCCGCCCGGAGCCGTACTCCAACTATATGATAATACTTGACTTATTCTCCTCTTTTCTATGTCAGAAGTGGCACTCCATATGCTTAATTCCGTACTAGTTCCCTGGTACTAACCAAGCTATGGCACATACTGGTCTTTTGAAGAGTGGTCAGCGCGTGAATCCTTCAAACCTAAGAGGGTCTCCTCGCATTCGGCTGCAAATGCCCGTTTTCTTGCGCGCGGCAGACACCTCCGGAGCTGAGTTTATCGAGCTCACGAAAACCCTGAACATCAGCTCGACGGGAGTCTGTGTCGCTTGCACCCATATTTTGCGCCCAGATCAGATCGTCCATCTCACGATCCCTGCACCATCCTCTGCCTCCTCGGGAATTGTCCCAAGCGAAACCCCGCCGATTACCGCCCGAGTCCTCCGTCAAGACTCGGCTGGCGAAATGCGACTATTTGGGCTGGAATTCCTCAAGCCACTTGAGTAAAGTATTGCCTCTTTGAAGGACGGTTTCCCCCGAACCGGGTAGAAAAGTTACACCGGCCAAAATCGGCAAGGGTCCCGCTTTCAAAGAATCAGCCCTATGTCCAATTTTTCGAGGGACTTAGCCAGGAAGTTAGGTTTGCCCAATTAACCCCGGAGTAGTCCGAGACCCCTTCTTGAATGGTCCCTGGCTTGCTCCTTATAGAAAGCGAAAGCCGAATGTGCTTTCCCCAAACCCCGCGGGGATAGGCTCGATCAGGTGTACACCGGATATGCCCAGTCCCGGCGCCCCTGCGCCCCCGCGTTTGCCGATTGAGGATTCGTATCTCGAGCTGCTTGCTGACACGCTCGAAGGCTTGGATACCCCTGCGCGCGGCCAGTTTCTCCAGCGATACTTCCGCACCATCACTCATCTCGACCTTCAGGAAGCTCAGTGCGTGCAACTCTGGGATGAAATGCTCACGCGCCGCGGCGAACTCAGCAAGCATATGGAGCGGCAAATCTCCTTGAAAACAGCTCTTATGGACGTGCTTACTTCCGCGGGGCTTTTCCGCGTTCCCATTCTCATCGAGTACGACGAACTGAAAAAGCTCCAGCTGAACGCCGTCACGGATCCCCTCACCGGACTCTATAACCGCCGCCTCTTCGGTGAAGCATTCGAAAAAGAGCTGAATCGCGCTCGCCGCTACGGCCAGCCTCTCGGCCTTGTCATTCTCGATTTGCACCGCTTCAAGGAAGTGAACGACAAGTACGGACATCCACGCGGCGATGAAGTCTTGCGCGCGGCCGCCAGCACGCTGAAAAAAGCTCTTCGCACTTCGGACTCCGCCTTCCGCATCGGTGGCGACGAATTTGCGCTCCTTCTCCCACAAACTGATGCCGCTCAAGCCCTCGCCCTCAGCCGCCGCGTCGGCACTGTTTTTGGAGAATCCATCGCGCATTTCCAGATGGCCGTAAGCGTCAGCATGGACCACGGCGTCGCCACATTCCCCCAAGACGGCGATCAAGCCGATCAGTTAATTCGTGTCGCCGATGAGCGTCTCTACCACCTGAAGCACGCAAATCACGGTAAGACGCCAACTCCCGGCTCGCGCACCGACCTTGCTTCGGGCGCCGTACCCGAACCCGCCGCTCCCGCTTCTTCAGAGCGCCAGACTTCAGCGCCGAAGCCCATTCCATTCGAGTCCAAGCGCCCTGCTGAAAAACCCGATTCCACGCTCTCCGCCGCAGCCTCCCCAAGCGCTTCCGAGACTTCCGGCAATCACGCTTTAGCCGTTCCGCCGCCCGCCCGCGTCTACACCATCCCGCGCAAAGCCGAACGCGTTTCGATGTCCGGCACAAATGCCTACGCCGTTCTCGGCGATCAAGGCATTCGTCGCGCCCGCGTGCTGGATCTTGGTTTTGGTGGAGTTGCTCTCGAACTCGAATCGCAAGAAGAAATTCCGGAGAGCATTCTTGCCGTCTTGCACGTCCCCATTCTTCCGCCCGTGCGCGTCAATCTGAAGCCCGTCTGGTTCCAGCGCACGCCGCAAGGCGCCTATCGCATCGGCTGCGCCTTCGTCTCCTGAGTTTCCTTGGTTCCGAACGCGAATCTAGCTCTCGCACGCAATTCCACGGAATCAACCTTTTACCTGCGCGAGATGCATCCGTAAATGACGAGAAGTAAAAAGCAGCGCCTGTTGTAAATGAGCCAGCCCCAGTCCCCACCGCAGTACTGCTCGCTCCGCCGATTCTCCCTCTGCCGCAAGCCTGATCCCCACCGCGAACTGTTTCTGCACTGGTTTTTCTTCGCTTCGCGATTGACTCACCGGGATGCTTCCCGATGTCAAACAAAGTGTCGCTAGAAGCGTGTCCGCCGATCCAGCTTCCTTTAGGAGTTCAATCAATTTCTCAATCAAAAGAAAATGCAGGCTCCGGTTGCTGCCATACTCCGCCTGGCGGAACTCAATAACCATGTCACCCCAGCAGACCCGCCCGCTCGACGATTCCTCCGACGCCGGCCCCGGGAGGGACTGCGAAATACAAAACAGCGAATCATCGCTCTCGATCGCCAGAAGAAAATTCTTGATCGCAAGACTCGCCGCTGTTTCTCCCGAAGCTGTCCGCACTGCACCCAGCCGTTTCGGGAGCTCTCCCACCGCTTTTACGCGCATGACTCGGAAGCTACGCGAAGGCCCCCGCGCCTGCAAGCACAAACACTTCTAAACGCCCTTACATCGTCATCGCGAGGTTTACCTCTGCCAATTCCCGCGGCATTTCGTTCCTGCTAGAATCCGCATGCAAAAATAGCCGCGCGCGGAGGCCTCCATGAATGAACCCACGCCAAGCCGTCCCTACTGGCCCGACTACGCCGCCATGCCCAAGGATCCATCCGAAGGCCTGAAACCCTGGAGCTGGGCCCTCGAACGTCTCGAGAAATCCCACAATTATTGGATCGCCACCACGCGTCCGGGCGGCCGCCCTCATTTGATGCTGGTTTGGGGAGTCTGGTGGGAGGATGCCTTCTGGTTCAGCACCGGCCCGAATACTCGCAAAGCAAAAAACATTGCCGCTCATACGTTCTGCTCGATCGGCACAGAGCAAGCCGACGAAGCCGTCATCCTCGAAGGCGTCCCCTATGAAATCAAGGATCGCGCGGTCTGGAAGCGCTTCGCCGTCATCTACAATAAAAAATATGGCGGCGACGTCGAACCCATGCTCACCGCCTCCGGGGGCAGCGTCTACCGAGTCGAACCTCAAACCGCCTTTGGCCAGGACGAGCACGCTCCCAACTTCGCCGAATCCGTCACCCGCTGGCGCTTCTCAAAACTGTAAGCTTGTCTTAAGAAACATTTTGCTCAATCAACCCAGCACACCCAGGCGCCCGCGCGCTCACTGCTTCGGCGCCTGATTCCACATCTCCTGTTTCACCTTCCACTCCCCACTCGCTTCCCGGTGCAGCACCAGCGCCATCTTCCCGCGCGAATCAACCACCGCCTTCCCATCCGGCGGCTGCACCACCTGGTGCTCCGTCGCCCATTCCGAAGCCCAGTCCCCGGAAATCTGAATATCGTGAAAATCGATCTCTTCTTTCACGACCTTAAATCCCTTCATCTGGGAAAGAATATTCTCCACCCACGCGACAATCGCTTTCTTGCCAATCAGCGGTGCTTCTCCCGGCATCAAACTCACGCCATCTTCCGCCCACGTCCTAAATATCCCCGCCGTATCCATTTTCAAATGCATCTCAACATATCGCTTGTTGAACGCTTCGATCTCCTCCCTAGAGCTGCCCGCACTCGTCACAAACGCCGCCAGCGCACTCAGCAAAACAGCGAAGCCGGTCCCACGCATCCAGTTCATGGACACCCCCTTCCGCCTCAGTATTTGTCCGAAATCATAGCGTACCCTTTGGCTTTTCCTCCGCGAACAGGAAAACTCGCGCGCTTTGGCAATTCGACGAATTTGGAAATGTCCCTGTATTGCCGTATAATCGGGGTTTAGATCGCGACCTAGCGACGCGGCCGTAGCGCATCCCTTTGGGGATGCAGTCCTTCTCCCCGAGAATGATCCAGCCGTGCAGACCGGACGCGAACGAATGGAGACTCATGAAACCCGGTATTCACCCCGACTATCACGCCGTAACAGTCCACTGTGCATGCGGCAATAATTTCCAAACGCGCTCAACGATCAAAGGCGAGAAGCTCAACGTCGAAATCTGCTCCAATTGCCACCCTTTCTTCACGGGCAAACAAAAATTGATCGACACCGCCGGCCGCGTCGAACGATTCACCAAAAAGTACGCCGACGCCGCTGCCAAGGTTGAAGCCTCCAAAACTGCCGCCGCGAAAAAGTAGCTGCGCGGCTTCTCACAGCGTCTCCGCTCAAAGGGACAGGTTTCAGAATCTGTCCCTTCTTTGTTTCATTCCTTCTTTACTTTCGCAGAGCCCTCTCCTGTAAAATTCCTTTTCCATGTAAAATGAACCACCAACGTGGCCACGCAATCCCGCATGTTCGAACCCAGCCGTCCCGGTGAGCTAGTCGAAACCGCCCCGCCTCGCATCACCCTCCGCAACTCCTTCGCTCATCCCTACGACTCCGCCATCGCCGCCGCCCGCACCTGCTACGCCCAACACCTAGTCGTGCCAGAGGAAATCACCGACAAGCAGCGCCTCAACATCGGCGCCGCCACCTTCAACAGCGGCCACCACACTGTCTTTCAACACGCCACCTTCGAGTTCGGCCTCGAAAATGTCAGCCGCCAATTCGTCTGGTCCTTTCTTCACGCGCATCCCTTCTACAATTCCGAACAGCAAAGCCAGCGCTACGTTAGAATGGACCGTGTCCAGGCCTACGTTCCGCCCGTCGATCTCTACTTCAACGCCTCCGCCAAGGAAATCTACGAACAAGCCATCGTCAAGGCCTGGGACTATTACCGTCAGCTTTCCACTCTCCTGATCTCTGACGCTCGCGCGATTCTCGCTGATATCTGGCACGTTGGACCGAACTCGAACCCCAAGCACATCCAGAAAATCGAGCGCGCCGCCGAAAAACGCGCCATCGAAATCGCCCGCTATGTTCTCCCCGTAGCAGCGTTCACCACGATGGTCCACACGATTTCGGGCATCGTTCTCCATCGACTCTGGCGCATGAGCGCCGCGTCCGATACCCCCAGCGAATCTCGCGCCGTTGTCAGAGACATGGTCGAGGAAGTAAAAAAAGTCGACCCGCAATTTTTCGAACGCTTCGGAACGGAACCTCTCGAGGAACGCCCCGAGTGGAGCGCTGACGCCAGGAACACAGAAGCAGGCGAAGCCTTCGCCAGGGAATTCGACGCCAAGCTAGAGGGAAAAACCTCAAAGCTCCTCGACTACTCCCCCAACGCTCCCGCAGTCATGGCCGAAGCTTACCGCGCGGTCGTCGGCCTAACCACCTCCCAATGCCCCGACCCCGAAGCCATCGACCGCCTCCTCAACCCGGCCCGCAATCCTTACCGCCTTGAAATCCTCGACATCGGCGTCCACGCCCCCATGATGCGCGCCCTCCAACACGCCAATTACACGTTCGCCAAAAAAATCAGCCACACCGCCGATTCCCAGGACCAGCGCCACCGCATGGTCCCTGGCTCTCGCCCCCTGCTCACCTTAGCCGACACCCGCGTCCCCGATTACATCACCCCCGCTCTCCTCACCCAAAATCCCGCCGCCAAAGAACTCTACGACCGAGCCATGCAAGACGCCTGGTCCGCCAAAAATAAACTCCTCGACGAAGGCGTCTCCGCCGAAATCGCGCTTTACCTTCTCCCCAATGCCAAATCCATTCGCCTTGTCGAATCCGGCTCCCTCCTCCATCTCCTCCACAAATGGACCATGCGCACTTGCTTCAACGCCCAAGAAGAAATCTACGCCGCGAGCATGGACGAAGTCGCCCAACTCCGGCAAATCCACCCCCAACTCGCAAAACACGTCGGCCCCCCCTGCCATCTCCGGGCCAACATCACTACGCCCATCTGCACCGAAGGCTCCCACTTCTGCGGCGTTAAAGTCTGGCTCGACTTCCCAAATATTCAACGTCGCATTTAACCTTTTTAATTTTCGCTTAGGGAAGGCAGTTGATGCGGCGCGACCGAGACACGAACCGGGAGAGTGCTCTTAAACTAGAAACTTCAGCGTTGTCGTTCTACGTCTAACACTCAGGAGGCCACCCAGATGCGCTCCCGCCTGACCCCTTTTGCCGCCCTCGTCTCCCTGCTCCTGATTCCCCCCGCCTCCGCCTTCGACGCGCCCCTCTCTCCCGAAGCCGTCCGCAACGCCTACTTTCTCGGCCAGCACAACGACCAATCCACTCTGTCCTTCTTCTCGCAATATGTTCGATCTCTCCCCGCTCCCGACAAAGGCCCCTACATCGCCGAAGTCGAGTTCTACACTCCCTACGCCCAAGTCGTCGAGGCCTCACGCCGTCGCACAGGAAGCTATAGCGCCCAGCAAGCCGAGCTTGACTATCGTCACCACAACGACAAGCTCTATGTCCGCGTGCGCATCGCCTTCACCGAAACCTACGGCATCGAACTCTACCGCTCCGCAAAAGGCGACCGCCAACAGTCCGGCTCCGATCAGCCCCTCCCTGATTTCTATCGTGACTTCCGCGTAGGCCTCTCCCAACGCTCCGCTACTAACCGCGAAGACCGCTGGATCGAGCCACTCCGGATCCTCCTCGAGCCCTCCTACGTCCAGAACTCCAACCACTATCCCTTCATTCCCCAAGACCTCGGCCTCTTCTCCTATGCCTCCGCGAACGATGCCTCGGCCTACGCCTCCGCCGCTAACGGCTACGTCTACCCTACTGGCTGGCTCGTCTGGCTAGTCTACGACGCCGCCGACATCGCCTCCGAGGACGCCTCCGTCGAAGTCATCACCACCGACGGTCAGCATGTCGTCGTCCCCTTTGACCTCTCCCGCCTCCGCTAGTGTCCCGTTCGCGCCGGCGGTTATCGCTGGCATCCGCCGCGGCCAGACGTCTCTAGATGACGGCCTGCCGTCACGCATTTCCGCGTTTCGGGCGCGCTAAAAGCCCAGGCTGTGCTGTTTTCAATAACTTACACGATGCGGGGCGGGTTACGACCGCCAGTGCAAAGTCACTGGACCCGCCATCGGGTGGACCATCGGTGCGCCCGTGCGGCGCGATTCCACGAGGTTCGTCTTCAACCCGAAATACCACTTTGCGGGCCGGTCGGCATCGTCGATCAGCATCAATCGTGGATTGTGTTTGAGCCCCTCGGCTTGCAGGATCATCGTCTGCTGGTCCTGCCGCAGGAATTTCTCGGCAAATATCCGGAAAATGGTCACCGGCAACAGCAAGTTCCAGGCCGCCACAAAATCAATCCGGCAAAGGTCGCGCCGCACTGGCGTCACTGTCGCCCGGCTGGAAAACCACAGCTTCCCGCTCCGAATCTCCTCGGTCCGGATATTTGGCAGCACAAAGTCAATCGTTGTAGTCACGGGCTCGCCCGTATATTTCTGCAGCATCCGGTACGGCGCGCTGTTCGAGCTTGGCGTGTGCGGGCTCATCCGGAATCCATTCGGAATCGGCTCGAACTTTTTTTCTTTTTCGTGAATGCTGTGCCGGCTCCGCCAGTACCAGGATTGATGCACAAACGGCCCGTGCGCCGGATCCATCAATCCAATGATCCCTTGATCAACATGCGACGGCAAATCGCATTCAAGATGCGCGATCCGGTATTTTTCGCTGAATGTTCCGAGCTTCGGCGCGGCAGGAATCTCCTCCGGCAACCGCGATTCCGGAGCGCTCATGTACACCCAAAAATATCCGTCCCGCTCTTCCGAGGGAAAATGCCCCGCGAAAATGCGCTCCACCTTCAGTTTGTCCTGGCTGGTCAGCGAAGGAATTTCGACGCATTGCCCGCTGCAAGCCTCGAATTTCCAACCGTGATAACTGCATTCGAGCGTCTTCCCGTCGTATCGCCCATAGGAAAGTGGAATCCCCCGGTGCGGGCATGAATCTCGCATCGCGAAGGCTTTGCCTTCGGCTGTGCGCCCCAAAACCAGCGGCACTTCGAGCAGCATCGCCGTCGCCAAGCGGTTGCCCTTAACTTCCGTGCTCTGCACCGCCGGATACCAAAAATCCCAAAGAAATCCCGCATCGCTCCCGGCAACGGTTTCCCGCGCCGCCGTACCAGCTTCGATCAAGGACTGCACCGGTTCGCTCATCGCTAGGCATCGTAGTACACCGCATCGCACCGGAGCAACCGGCCCAAAACGTCCCGGCCGCGTGCCGGACGAGCATTCGGAACAATCTTGCGGCTCATCCAATTGCTTGTTTCTGATTTCAGCGTTATTCTTGGGGTTGAGTCAAACGATGTACGCCGCCTTCTATTAGCTGATCCCGCCCCGCTCGCCGAAGTCGCGAGCCTGCTCTTTCCGTCGCTGCTTACTATTCACCGCGCACTATTTGCTTCTCAAAAAGGATTCGCCATGGCCGTAATGACGTTGTCAGACAAACTGGATCAGTTGGGCACTCGCTATGACGAGCTGACGCAGCAGCTTTCGACCGCGGAAGTCGCGTCGGACTCTGCCCGCTTCCAGAAAATCGCCAAGCAGCACGCCGAACTGGAAGAAATCGTCGCTAAGCACCGCGAGTTCAAGCAGATCGAAAAGGATCTCGCTGGCGCGCACCAGATGGTTCTCGAGAACGAGGACGCCGAGATGAAGCAGATGGCGCTCGACGAAGAAAAGCAACTCATCGCCCGCAAGGAAATTGTCGAGCGCGAATTAAAATTGCTTCTTCTGCCCAAAGACCCGAACGACGAGAAGAGCGTCATCGTCGAAATCCGCGCCGGAACTGGCGGCGACGAAGCCGCGCTGTTCGCCGGTGAGCTCTTCCGCATGTATTCGAGGTACGCGGAGACGCTTGGCTGGAAAGTGGAAGTCCTCGAAAGCTCGCCCTCCAATCTCGGCGGCCTTAAGGAAATCGTCGCCGCGATTCAGGGCCATAAAGTGTATTCCAAGCTGAAATACGAAAGCGGCGTTCATCGCGTCCAGCGCGTCCCCGCCACGGAAACGCAAGGCCGCATCCATACCTCCGCGGCCACGGTGGCCGTCCTTCCAGAAGCGGACGAAATCGACATCAAGATCGAAGCCAAGGATCTGCGTATCGATACCTTCTGCTCGTCAGGCCCCGGCGGACAATCCGTGAACACCACCTACTCCGCTGTGCGCATCACGCACATTCCCAGCGGGCTGGTTGTTTCTCAGCAGGACGAAAAATCGCAAATCAAAAATCGCGCCAAAGCCATGCGCGTCCTCCGCACCCGCCTTTACGAGATGGAGCTCGAAAAACAACAGGCCGCCATCGGCGCCGAGCGCCGCGGCCAGATCGGGACTGGCGACCGTTCCGAAAAAATCCGCACCTACAATTTTCCGCAAAATCGCGTAACGGATCACCGCATCGGTCTGACTCTTCACCAATTGACGGAGGTCATGGAAGGAAAGCTCGGCGCCCTGGTCGATGGCCTCGTAAGCCACTACGAAGCCGAGCGCCTCGAGCAAGAATTAGGAGCCGCCTAGTTCGCTGATTGGCCGGGGCCTCCCGGCGAAACTCGGCTCCTCTCTGTTATCTTTTTTCCGGTTTTTTCCGAAGCCGCATTTTGCAGTCAACCATGACGGACAAAGCATCAGCTCGAGTGAATAGAGAAACGATCGACGTCCGCACCGCACTCAAACGAGGCATCGGCGAGCTTCGCAATGCGAATGTCCCCTCGTATACGCTCGCCGCGGAGTTGCTGCTCTTGCACGTTCTCGGCCGCGACCGCGCCTGGCTCTACGCTCATCCAGAGGAAGTGCTCCCCGGCCTCGATGCGCATCGCTTCCTCTCGCTCATTCTGCGGCGCGCGAGCGGCGAACCCACACAATACATCACCGGCAAACAGGAGTTCTGGGGATTCGAATTTGAGGTCACGCCCGATGTCCTGATTCCCCGCCCCGAAACCGAACACGTAATCGAAGTCGCGCTCGACCGCCTGGCCCTGCGGGAAATTCGCGCCGGCCGCAAACCGACTCTCGCTGGCGATGGTCTCGAGATCGTCGACGTTGGCACCGGCTCGGGCTGCATCGCCGTTGCGCTGGCGAAAGAGTTGCCGGGCGCGCGTGTTGTTGGAACGGACATTTCAGAGGCGGCTCTGGCAGTAGCTCGCCGCAATGCCGCCCGCAACGGATTCGCGGATCGCATTGCTTTCCTGAACTCCAGTCTTCTCGGAGGGGCCGGCGTTGAGTGTGAACTCGTCGTGAGCAATCCACCGTACATCGGCCGGAAAGAAAAAGAAACGCTGATGCGCGAAGTCCGCGACCACGAACCGGAGTTGGCACTCTACGGCGGCGAAGAAGGCTATGAGTTCTACGCAGGCCTCATTGCCCAAGCGTCAGAAACTCTAAAACCGGGCGGCCTTCTCGTCCTCGAACTTGGCCACGACAGCCTCCCGGCCGTCCAGCCACTTCTCGATCTTCCCCACTGGACAAACGTCGGCGTAACCAAGGATTTGGCCGGCATCGATCGCGTCATCGCCGCCGAAAAAGCCTGAGGGCCCGAGAGTTCCAGAGTCGACCGATGCGAAAGGCAACGAGTTTCTCAAGTGCGCGCTTGAGGCGCTGGCGGACCATGTCGTCACAGGAAAGGTTCGCCCTTTCCCGCTTCGATTTCAGGGTATTCGCCCTGTTTTTCGGGGATCATTCCTCCGCGTGCTAGCCGCCGATCAAGGGTGAGCGATTCCCCATCGTAAGAAATTGAATGCGGCGCTGCATCGGGAGTAGGCTAGTCGCATGCCGGAGATGGCGCGGTTTCGGGCCAAGCATGGGCCGCTCGAGGAACGGGCGGCGGATGCAGTCGCATCGATTTTGCACGTGGACATGGACGCATTTTTTGTTTCGGTGGAATTGCTGGAGCGGCCGGAGCTGCGCGGCAAACCGGTGGTGGTTGGCGGGCGGCCCGATCAGCGAGGCGTGGTTACGGCGGCGAGCTACGAGGCGCGCAAGTACGGGGTGCATTCGGCGATGCCGCTGCGAACGGCCGGGAAGCTTTGTCCACATGCGGTTTTTCTGGATGGGCATCATGAAAAATATGGCGAGTGGAGCGACCGGGTCGCAACGATTCTCGCGCAGTTTTCTCCGATCGTCGAAATGGTTTCGATTGATGAAGCCTACCTGGATTTGGCGGGAACAGAGCGTCTCCACGGGCCGCCATTGGCGGCGGCCGACAAGCTCCTTCGCACCATCACGCGGACAACGAATCTTCCCTGCTCCGCCGGACTGGCGACGACTCGGCTTGTCGCTAAAGTCGCCTCGGACCAGGCCAAGCCGCGCGGGCTCGTGTGGGTTACGCCAGGGCAGGAAGCGCGTTTTCTCGCACCGCTTTCTGTAGGAAAAATCCCTGGCATTGGCGAGGTGACCGAACGGGCACTACGGGCGCTGGGCATAGGGACCGTGGAACAGCTCGCCACAGTTTCGCCGGAAAAACTTGAAAAGATCTTTGGCCAATGGGGCGATGCGCTTTATAGGAAAGCGCGTGGCGGCGATTCCTACGAATTTGTCATCGACGCCGAACCAAAATCCATCTCGCACAACCACACGTTTGGCGAAGATACGAACGACACGGAAGCGTTACACGCTCTGCTCAGTCATCTTTCGCAAAAAGCCTGCAAACGTCTTCGGGAAGCAGGACTGGCCACGCGCACGCTCACGCTGACGATTCGTTACGCCGGTTTTGACACGCACACCCGCGCAAAGACGCTTTCAGAGCCAACCCGGCTCGACGCCGACATCTTCCAGGTTTTTCAAAAGCTGTTCGCCAAGCATCGTGACCTGAAACGAAAAATCCGCTTACTTGGCGTGAGCCTTGGTGGCTTGACCCATGGCGGAGAGCAACTCGACCTTCTCGAAGCCGACCGCCGCGAACGGCTCGAGAGATTGACGCGCGCCACCGACAAGCTGCGCGACCGCTTTGGATTTGGAAAATTGCAATTTGGCGGCTCGCTGCGCGCGGACGGATCCGAGAACGAGCGCGACGAACCGAGATTGTCCACCTTCGGAAGGGCAAACCTCAAGAAGTCGAGTGAGTCGTGATACCCCTCGGGACGAATCTGGCTGGATACCCTATACTTCTCCGATGAGTCCTGTAACACCTCCTACCGGCACCGCCGCCGGAATCCGTGGCGGCAAACTTTCCGGATTCTGGCAACGCATCAGCGAAGGCCGGCGGATTGACGAGTTGTGGTCGCAGTTCACGGCCGACGCGCGCGCCAGCTATGGGTTCTACATGACCGGTGCCGTCGCCGAAGACATGGTGAACCGCCGGGGGCGGCCTCGATTCTGGCGCATTGCCAAGACTCTGTTCTGGTCGCTGGTGATGAAGCTGACACCGGCGCGGCGTGTGCTTCTGATTCTCGCCTTCGCGCTGCTGGTATTTTCGGGTTTCCATTTTGAGTTCAGCAACGATGTGAAGGGAGATTTCAATTTCACTTATGTTACGGTGTTGCTTCTCCTGCTGTTGCTGGCGCTGGAGCTCGCGGACAAGGTGACCATGAAGCGCGATCTGGAAATCGCGCGGGAAATTCAGACCTGGCTTGTGCCGTCCAGGCCGCCGGAAGTGGCTGGCGCGGACATTGCGTTCGCCTCGCGTCCACAGAATTCCGTCGCCGGAGACTATTACGACGCGTTCTACCCCACGCTGGGCGCCGAAGAAAAGGGAAAGCTGATGCTGGTGATTGCGGATGTGGCGGGAAAGAGCATTCCGGCCGCTCTGCTGATGGCCACGCTGCAGGCGAGCTTGCGCACCATTGCGGGCGAAGGCGCTGCCCTGGCTGAGCTTGTTATTCGGCTGAATCGATATGCCAGCGCGCACAGTCTCGACGGGCGCCGCTTTACGACCGCTGTGCTGAGCGAATACGATCCGGCGACGCGGCATCTTGTTTACGTAAACGCAGGCCACAATCCGCCGGTCTTGCGGCACGCGAATGGAGCGCTTGAAAAGCTGGAAGTGGGAGGCTTGCCGCTGGGGATCGAACCTGGCGCCGTGTACGATACGGCCTCGATAGATCTTGGGCCCGGCGACGCGCTGATTTTTTATACCGATGGGGTGGTCGAAGCATTTGACGAAAAAGGCAATCTATTTGGAGACGAACGCTGGCTCAATGCCATTCGCGCGCTGCCTGACTGGAATGCCCAGGAATCCTTGCAATTTCTGATGAAGCGCGTGGATGAATTCGTCGGCCAAACGCGCCAATCGGATGACATTACTTGCCTCGTGTTTCGCACCAGATAATCCCCGGCGGAAACTAAGGGTTATACGGGATTCGCCTTGCCGTCCGGAGTGTCGCATAATCGCGGGGTGACGTCCCGCGAACTCGCCAACTCGATCTGCGAAACGCTAGAGCAGAACGGCCACCAGGCCCTGCTCGTGGGCGGTTGTGTGCGGGACCTGTTGCTCGGCCGTGAGCCTGCCGATTACGACGTGACGACGGACGCCACGCCCGAGCGCGTAACGGAGTTGTTCAGGGAGAGTATCGCCGTCGGTGCGCAGTTCGGCGTCGTGTTTGTGCCCCGCGATGGAATGAAGGTGGAAGTCGCGACGTTTCGCTCCGATATGGGCTACTCCGACGGACGGCATCCTGACCGCGTCGTTTATTCGAAGACGGCGCAAGAAGATGTGCAGAGGCGCGATTTCACGATCAATGGATTGCTGATGCGGCATGACACGGGCGAAATTCTAGATTTTGTGGATGGCCAGGCCGATCTGAAGGCTGGCGTGGTTCGCGCGATTGGCGAAGCGGACCGGCGATTCACGGAAGACAAGCTGCGCATGATGCGGGCGGTGCGATTTGCCGCGCGATTTGGCTTTGAGATCGAGCACAAGACTTTTACCGCGATTCGCCGGCATGCCGGCGCGGTCAGAGATGTTTCCGCGGAACGGATTCGCGAGGAGCTCACCAAACTTCTGACCGAAGGGGCAGCGCGGACGGGCTTTGAATTGCTGGATAAATCCTGGCTGCTTTCGATTGTGCTGCCCGAAGTCGCGGCGATGAAAGGCGTGCCGCAGCCGCCGCAATACCATCCCGAGGGCGACGTGTGGATTCACACTCTTCTGATGATTGAGGGACTTCCTGCCGGGACTTCACCAACGCTCGCTTGGGGCGTGCTGCTTCACGACGTGGGCAAGCCGCCGACTTTCCGGCCAGCTTCCGTGACTGGCGACCGCATCCGCTTCGATCATCACGCCGAGGTGGGCGTTCGAATGGCGGAAGCGATTTGCCGGCGGTACCGGTTTTCAAATGAAGAGACGGAGCAAATTGTCGCGCTCGTGGCCAACCACATGCGATTTATGGCTGTGGATCAGATGCGTACCTCCACGCTGAAGCGATTCGTGCGGCTGCCTCAATTTGACGAGCATATGGAGCTTCACCGTTTGGATTGCCTGTCTAGTCATCGCAACCTGGACTCGTATGCCAAGGTGCAGCGGTTTCTGGCCGAGACGCCTGAGGAGCAGGTTCGTCCACAGCGTGTCCTAACGGGTACTGATTTGAGTGAAATGGGCTATATCCCTGGACCAGTTTTTAGCGAAATACTGGGGGCGGTCGAAGACGCTCAGCTCGAGGGACAGATTCGAACGAAGACGGAAGCCGAAGAGTTCGTGAGGAAAAGCTTTGTTTTACAAAAGCCGAAGGCTTGAGATTGGGGGCATTGCCGGCCCATGGCGAAGGTAGGGAAAAGAAAGGGGGAAAGAACCTGGATTCCTCCTATGTATATGAAATTAGAACATTTAGGTATGGAGTTGCAGGAAAATTGAGATGATGCTAGAATGTGAGCTTGTCATGCTAAGATTTCATGCTAATCGTATTCGTAGTTATGCGCACCCTTTTGCTTTAGCCCGCATCTAACGTTTCTAAGCGCGAGACGAATCCTCCTCGCGCCCGGTTTAGGGGAAATTCACTATGGCTGAGAAAAAGTATACGGTGCCAGAAATTCTCGCGATCCTGCCAGTTCGGGATACGGTCCTGTTTCCAGGGGCTGTCCTACCGCTGACGGTAGGCCGGGAGAGTTCTTTGGCGCTGGTTAATTCGCTTGAAGGCGAAGAGAAATTGTTAGGGGTGGTAGCGCAACTGGACCCCCGCATCGAAGATCCTGCGGCAGCCGACCTCCACAAGGTTGGAACGCTCGCCAAGGTTCACAAAACCGTCAAAATGCCCAACGGGAACGTGGTTATCTTCCTCGAGGGCCTGCAGCGCGTAAACGTCCTGGAGCTTATCGGCTTGCGGCCGTTTTTGCGTGCCCGGGTGGAATCGCAGCCAGAAATCACCGGAGATGTCGACGCGGAGCTCGAGGCTTTGCAGCGCAACGCGCAGGACCTTTTCCGCGATGTGGTGAGCCACTCGCCACAGCTCTCCGATGATCTGCAATCCGTGGCCATGAACATTGATGACCCGGGACGACTGGCGGACTTCATCGCCGGGACCTTGCCGTCACTGTCGACGCTGCTGCGGCAGGAGTTGATTGAAACTCCGAGCGTGCGCAAGCGGCTCGAAATGCTGATTCGCGAGCTTTCGAAAGAGCTGGAAGTGCTCGAGCTGCGTTCGAAGATACACGAGCAGGTTCAGGAGCAGGTGGGCCAGAACCAGCGCGAGTATTTGCTGCGCGAACAGATGAAGGCCATTCAGAAGGAACTCGGGGAGTCTGACGATTCAGGTCAGGAAATCGACGAGCTCCGCAAGAAAGTGGACGAAGCCGGAATGACCGCGGAAGCGCGGAAAGAGTGTGACCGCGAACTGAAGCGTTTGGCGAAGATGACGCCAGCTTCGGCGGAGTACATGGTTTCGCGGACGTATCTCGAGTGGATGACGTCATTGCCGTGGGCAAAGTCTTCCGGCGTGAGCGAGATCGACATCGCCAAGGGAAAGCAGATTCTGGACGAAGACCACTACGACCTGGCGAAGGTGAAGGAACGGATTCTCGACTACCTGGCGGTGAAGAAATTGCAGCCGGGGATGAAGGGGCCGATCCTGTGCTTCGTTGGGCCTCCTGGCGTGGGCAAGACTTCACTGGGAAAATCTATCGCGCGGTCGCTCGGCCGCAAATTCGTGCGCATCGCTTTGGGCGGCATGCACGATGAAGCGGAAATCCGCGGCCACCGGCGCACGTATATCGGTGCGCTGCCGGGGCAGATCATTCAGGGGCTGAAGCGGGCGGAGTCGAACGATCCGGTGATGATGCTGGATGAGGTCGACAAACTGGGCCGTGATTTCCGGGGCGATCCTTCCTCGGCATTGATGGAAGTGCTCGATCCGGAGCAGAACAACGCGTTCCGCGACCATTACCTGGATGTGCCGTTCGATTTGTCGAAAGTGCTGTTCATCGCCACGGCGAACTGGATGGATCCGATTCCGGAGCCGCTGCGGGACCGCATGGAGATCATCGAACTTGCCGGATACACCGGCGAGGAAAAGGTCCACATCGCGCACAAGTATCTGATCCCCAAGCAAGCCCAGGAACACGGGCTCAAAGTCGGGGAACAGATTGAATTCTCGGACGAGGCGCTGCGGGAAATTATCCACAGCTTCACGCGAGAGGCAGGCGTGAGGAATCTCGAACGGGAAATTGCGACGATTACGCGCAAACAGGCCCGCAAGATTGCCGAAGGCCACACGGAAAAGATGGTGGTTACGCCAGAGATCGTTCGTGAATATCTGGGCGTGCCGAAGTTCCGCGCGGAGAAAGAGGTCGAAGAGCGCGTCAAGAAGCCCGGCGTGGCTGTCGGGCTTGTGTGGACGCCCGTGGGCGGAGACATCGTGTTCATTGAAGCCAGCCGCATGCGCGGAGGGAAGCAGTTCACGATGACCGGCCACCTGGGCGAGGTCATGCAAGAGTCGATGACCGCGGCGCTGACCTGGACGCGTGCAAATGCGGAGCGCTACGGGATCGACCCGGACTTCTTCCGCAAGCATGACATTCACATTCACGTGCCCTCAGGCGGCGTGCCGAAGGATGGCCCGTCCGCTGGAGCGGCGATGGTTACGGCGCTGGTCAGCTTGATGACCGGGCGGCCGGTACGCGACCGGCTGGCGATGACCGGTGAAATGACACTCTCGGGCGTCGTGCTGCCGATCGGCGGCGTGAAGGAAAAGGTGCTCGGCGCAAAGCGCGCGGGGATCAAGGAAGTGCTGCTGCCGGCAGACAACGAGCCGAACGCCGTAGCGGATCTTCCGCCGGATATTCTTGGCGACATGAAGATTACCTACGTACGGAATCTCGATGAGGTGCTGGAACACGCGCTGTCGAAGGAAGCGTTAGCGCCTCCGATCGTGCCGGAACCGAAACCGAAGAGCCTGGGGCCGCTGAGTCCGCGGGCGATTCATTGAGTAAGTGAGTAGTGAGTGGTGGATAGTGAGTAGCGAGCATCGGCGAGGGCGATACGGCCGTGCCAATGCCAACAAGACAATCCCAGCGAACTTAGGTTCGCTGGGCTTTTTTGTTTTTGGGCTGGGAATGAGCGAGACGATCGGGGCGGAAGAACTCCTGTTAACATGGGCCACTGGGCGGGGCCGGTAGATTGCGCCGCTACAGCCACTGACGATGACGCGCGAACAACAAATCAAGACGGAGGCACCGGCGGAGCTGGCGCAGCGCTTGACGGAAGGATTGCAGCGGGAACGGATTGTTCCGCGATTTGTCGATTCGTATGTTGTGGAGCATGGGCGGCATGCTTTGCAAGTGCACGCTTCGCTCTATCGCGATTTGCTCGAACTGCTGCGGCGTGAGGCGTTGCTGGCGGTGACGGCAAGGGCACTCGAAATCACGTACGCCGAGCCGTTACCAGCGGGGAGAGCGAAGCCCCGGCCTATCTCGCGAAAGGATGGCGCGGCGTTTCGCAGGAAGTTCCTGGCGGCGCTGACGCGGCAACAGAAGTGGAGCGCCGGTGACGCGCTTGATTTCCAGACCGATTTGCAGATGTATGAGGATCTGCTCGCGCGGAACTCCTCGGCGCGCCGGAGCCGCAAGCCATTTGAGGCAGCCAGTCATCCCTTTGTCGATCGCTGCGCGTTTGTTCTGGATTCTTCATTCTTGGAGAAGGCGCGTGTTGCGGCGAGCCGCGCGTTGAACGAACTTGAAAACCTTGCCGGGCATGTAACGGGTTCCGTGTTGCACGGCGGTGAGAGGGCGCCTGCGCGCCAGAAACTCTAACGGAGTTTTCCGGCAGCTCTACTGCTCGAACACCTTCATCGAAAACAACGGCTGGCCCGCTAGCGCCGTCCGGAACCCATAGATCGTCAACGCCGCGATCGCCGTCATTCCCATTAGCGAAGGCGCCGCATACCATCGCGACAAGTGAATCGTGGCGGGGAAAATCAGCAGAATCTGCTGCACCACCAGGCCCACCACCAGCGTGAGCAGCCCAAAGCGTTTCAGCACAAACAGAAACGAAAGATACAAAACCACCAGGAACACGGCGCTAATCCACGGATACTCGTCAGCATTGCTGCCCAGCGAAAGCAGCGTCCCCGCAACCGCCACGACAATGGCGGCGATCCAAGCGCTCCGCAAAATCCGCTGCAAGATAAAGAGCATAAAGAAAATCCCCAGTGAATCGATGGTCTGGCCCAAAACGTAGAGCAGCACTTGCGCCAGCGCGTGCCGCAACCCGAGCAGCGATTCCGTCGAGACTCCGCCCGGAATCGGTGGCAGCTTGCCAAACAGCGGCAGCAGAAAATTGTCGCTCGCCTCCACGACAAATAGCAGCACGCCGTATACCGCCCCGATCAGCAGGTCTCGCCCGACCAGCGGATCACGCAGCTTCCCGGCCAGCAGCCGCGTCCACGAAATCAGGGTTTGCGGTTCCCTCCGCCGGACGAACGGCTCCAGCGCCACGTACAGCACCATCGCAAAAAAGGACCGCAGCGACGCCGAAGCCACCGCCACCAGGAAGCTGATTCCTTCGAGAAAATTCGGCAAGTGATGCGTGCTTAGAATCCACAGCACCAGGAACGTCACAAATACGAACGCTCCCAGTCGCCCTGCTCCCTTCATATCTGCGCGATTCGCGTTGAAATTCCACCGCGCCAGCGCCACGCCGACGACGAACACCGTCAGGATCATCAACACGAGCAGCACCGAGGCTATCTTTTGCGTCCGCGTTTGGTCTGTCTCGGTGTCTCGGCCCGCAGTCGTCCACGGGTACACAATGCGGTAGGACACCGGCTCGCCATGAAACGCGGCCGCTTCCACGCGAATCGGAATGTCTGGCCTCGCTGGCAGCGTTCCCGTCCACGCCGCTCGCGCATCCGTCGGCGCCAGCGGCGCCCACTCCGGCGCGGCCGCGCGAAAGTCCGCGATATTCAGTCCGCTGGCCGCAAAGAGTGCCGCCCAATCAGGCGTCTTGGCGTTTTCGACCGGCGCGCTTTTCTCCGGCGGCGCCACGTCGAACCGCACCAGCCGCCCCGCCGTGTCCAACACCACCAGCGCCATGGCCGTCGTGTCCATCGGCGGATCCCAGCGCGAAACCTGCCCTCCGCCTACCGATCCTTGCCCAAAGAACGCTTGGGCAAATAGCGGGTTCGGACTTTGCCGGTACCAGAATGTCATCGCCGGCGCGTCATCTTTCGCCAGCGCATCCCAGCGCGCCGGGCGTTTGTCGTGCGCCTGGATGTAAGCCAGGTACCCGGCGTTTATCTCGAAACCGAGGGCCGAGTCCGCTGGCTTCCCCGCCAACCCCAATCGGCCTATCACCTCACGGGCCCGCGTCCCGAGAACTTCCGGAGGACTATCGAGCGTCACCCGATTCACTAGTTGCGTCGACTCGGCGATGAACAGCGACGCCACAAGTCCCAGCGCCACAATCGCCAGAAGCACAAGAGCAACTCGCGGCCGAATCCCTTCCTTGACTCCCGCTGCCGCCACCATCTCGGGCGATGGCGTCTCTCCAGCCGCCAGCGCCGCCGCCAGCGGATCGCCTCCCGGCAGCGCGGCGGCGACTTGCAACGCCGATACCGGGCGCTTTGCCGGATCGCTTTCGAGGCAGCGCAGAATCACGCGCTCGATCAGCGGATCGAGGTCGCGCACGAGCGTCGAAGGATTGGTGATCGTGCCCTGCTCACGGAGCTTGATAAGCTCGGGCAGAGTGGAAGCTTCGAAGGCGCGTTTGCCGGTGAGAATTTCGTAGAGGATCAGGCCGAGCGAATAGATGTCGCTCTTGGTGGTGACCTCTTTTCCGACGAGTTGTTCCGGCGCCATGTAGGCGGGCGTGCCGGCGCGAATGTCCGCTCCCTGGATGCTCGCGGCGATTCCGGCGAGGCCAAAATCGGTGATGCGAATTTTTCCCGCGCCGTCGAGCATGACGTTGGCGGGCTTGAGATCGCGATGAACGACGCCGCGCTCGTGAGCCGCAGCCAGGCCCGCGCAAATCTGGCGAGCGACTTCGGTGGCTTTGTCCGGAGAGAGCCGGCCGATGCGGCGGACAACGGAGGCGAGATCTTCGCCGTCGACATACTCCATGGAAAGAAATTGCACGCCGTCGGCTTCACCGATATCGAAGACGCGGCAAACATTTGGATGCGACACCTGGCGCGCGATGCGAACTTCTGAATGGAAGCGCGCGAGGGCAGCCGCATCTTCTGAGAGGCTTTCGGGAAGAAACTTGATGGCGACGAGCTGGCCGAGCTTCAGATCTTCCGCCCGGTAAACTTCGCCCATCCCTCCGCGGCCAGCCAGGGACACGACGCGGTAGCGCTCGGCAATCATCTGCCCTGGTGTGAACCGCCCGCCAGTCAGAGGATCGGAGCTGGTCAGTCTCGCCCCTGCCCCGCTGCTCGAAGGCGACCGAAACGGCCTGGCAGGGGTCGGGGCCGAAGAGGGTTTCAGCGGCTTTGACTCCAAGACAGGCGGCGCTATCGTTTCCCCGGCGGCGCTCAGGTCATTCGAATCAATCGTTGCCGCGGCGTTCAGGTCGATTGCTCCGCCGCAGGTGGAGCAGAACCGCCCGTTCGAAGAAACCTGTGAGCCGCAAGAAGAGCAGTACATGGGAGGCGTGATTCTACCATTCTGAGACGGCTCGCAGCGAGCGGAGCCTCGAGTCCGGATAAAACTACGAGACGCGCTCGACCTGGACGGCGGTTCCATAGGCGAGCACTTCCGTCACGCCCTGCATGACTTCGGTGGCGTCGTAGCGCATGCCGATGACGGCATTCGCGCCGTGTTCGCCGGCGTGCTGCAGGAGCAATTCGTAAGCATCTTCGCGGGTTTTCTCGCAGAGATTCGTGAGAATGGTGATGTTGCCGCCGACAATGGTCTGCAGAGCGGCGCCCAGATTTCCGATAACGCTACGCGACCGGACAATAATGCCGCGGACAATTCCAAAATTCCGCACGATACGGTAGCCGGGAATTTCAAGCCCGGACGTCACCATCGAGGAATCCACGCGATTAGGCATCTCATTTCTCCTTAGAACCGGCGTTTACCTGTGCGATTCTACCTGCACACACAGCCGCGCGCGAGCGCATACTGTCTGCTATTCTCAAAAGGCGTGGAAATCCTATTCTATTTTCTGGCGATTTCGCAGATCCTGCTTGGTCTCTATCTGATCGGCACGAGCGTGCAATGGCTGGGGTATGTGCGGCGGCGGCTGCACACGGACCCGGGATTCTATTCGCCTAAGACTGCGGTGTTGTGTCCGTGTAGGGGGATGGAAGCGGCGCTCGAACGAAACCTCGTCGCCCTCACGGAATTCGACTATCAAAACTACGAGATTTTTTTCTTGATCGCGTCGGCCAGCGATCCGGCCTACAACGTCGTGAAGCGCGTCGCCGGTTCGTCCCGGGCGAAGGCCCATGTGGTGATTACGGCAAAGCCCGATGGCTGCGGCGAGAAGGTGAATAACCTGAGAATGGGGGTCGCACAGCTGGATCCGGAATTCGAAGTGCTTACGTTTGTGGACTCGGATGGACGCCCCGGAAAAAACTGGCTGCACCGCCTGGTCGCGCCGCTTTCCGATTCCCGCATCGGAGCCACGACCACGATGCGATGGCTGATTCCCAACCGGAGCAATTTGGCGACAGCGCTGCTTGCGGCCTGGAACGCTCCGATCGTGACGATGCTGAGCGAAAAAGGAAAGAATTTCTGCTGGGGCGGAGGCACGGCGATACGGCGTAGCGTGTTCGATCAATCCGGAGTCGTTGAAGAATGGCAACATTCTGTGAGCGATGATTACTCGATGACGCGGGCGCTCGAGCGGGCAAACCGCTCAATTGTTTTTTTGCCGGAATGCATCGTGCCGTCTTTTGTCGAGACAGATTTCACCGGGTTGATGGAATTCACCAACCGGCAAGTCCTGATCACGCGCGTGTACGCGGAAAAAATATGGGGCTTGGCCGGCGGCACTCACCTGCTCTATTGTCTGTCACTCGTACTCGGCACATTTCTGACGCTCGGCGATTTTCTGGCCACGCGGCCGGCCTTTCATTTGGCGGCGCTCACCTTCTTGCCGGTTTTGCTGGCCATGATTCGAGGAGCCCTGCGGGCGGCGGGAGTCTCAGAAGCTTTGCCGGCCTACCGCTCACAGATCGCAGGCCAGGCATGGATCTATGTGCTGCTGACGGTGTTCGTCCCCTTTATCTACCTTGTGAACTTCCTGACCTCGCTTCTCACGCGGAAGATACGTTGGCGCGGTGTTACCTACGAGCTGATTGCGCCGGAACAAACACGCATTCTCTCGTATTGAAAAGCCGAGTTCCGCGCGATGGAATCCAAGCGAGATTTCCACAGGGAAGATTTCCACAGGGAGTTTTCCACAGGCAATTTTCCCTAGGAAAGAGCAAATCGCAGACCTTAGACGCATAGACTTTTTAGCTTGCCGAGTTCTTCATCGTCTGCGATCCGCGCATTCCTGTTCCGGAATGGACTCACTTTTCTGAAGGCCTGAGTCGTCATGGAAAAATTTCGCGTACCATGCAATTACTACCCGCGAGGGGCCGCGAGCAGGCGTCGAGGGCCCGTCTAAGTACTCCTTTCTTAACGAGTTGTGGTATCCGGAATTCGGAAGAAAAAGTGCACAGATGGAGCGGTTCGGAGTGAAAACGCAGGCGAACGGGCAGGGAGCTCCTTCTCGCAGCTCGGTGCAGTACTGCTGTATATCCAGGTACCGGGTCCTCAGCCCCTGTTTTGGCTTCTTACTCGGCCATTTGCCTACGCAATGCAGCTTGTCTCCCGACGGGGAGGCTCAATCTAAAAGAAAAGCTTCGGTTGTCCCACGAGGCTGCATACTGAGGGGTGCGTGTGAAGCTTATCAGGAGAAGTGAACAGCATCATACTTTGAGCAGTCCCCGCCCGGCAATTCCTCGCGATCATTATTACTTCTATGAAAGAAACACTGGCGTAACACACTTTCATGTGGAAGCAGGCCCTGACGGATGCTTCCCCGTGGACCAGGCCGCTGGTCTTCTGGCGATGCACTGTATGGTGAGAGGGCAATCTCCAAACGACTACGTGGTCATGGTCAAAGCGGAAAGTGACCTTCTGGAAGGCCTGACCGAGAAGGCGGAAAAACTGCTGCAGGCCGGCCATTCCGTCGGCAGTGCCGTGAAGCTTACACGCCGCGAAGAAGAAGTGCTTGGCGGGGTGATGAAAAGCTTGGCCAACAAAGAGATCGCCGCGACGTTGAATCTTTCCGAACGCACGGTGAAATTTCACGTGTCGTCGCTGCTGGCCAAATTCCGCGTGCGGGGGCGCATGGAGCTGGTGCGCGAGGCCTCGCGTAACACTCTCGGCCCAATGCCCATGCCAATGCCTGTCGCGGCCCGGGAAGCGCGCAAGTTTGCCGCGGTGCCGCAGAGCTACAGCAACGGCTCGCATGGCGGCAGCCTGGTTCCCCTGGCGAAGCGGCCGATGATGGCCTGATTTAAAACTAGAGAGACAGAGTGAGAGCACTGCAAGGGCCCGGTCCAAGTTGGACCGGGCCCTTGCATTTTTGTGCCGATACGTCCGCGTGCTAGTTATTTCTTCGCGGCGGAGTAGTGCTGGGCGGCGGAGTCCCAGTTGACAACGTTCCACCAGGCTTTGATGTAATCCGCGCGCACGTTTTGATACTTCAAGTAGTAGGCGTGCTCCCAAACGTCAATACCGAGAACAGCTTTAGCGCCGAGCGAAATGGGCGTGTCCTGATTCGGCGTCGAATCGATGGCGAGCTTGCCATCCTTGACAAGGAGCCAAGCCCAGCCCGAACCAAAGCGGCCAAGTCCTGCGGCGGCAAATTTTTCCTGGAAACCAGAGAAGGAGCCGAACGTCGAAGTGATGGCCGCGCCAAGATCGCCACCCGGTTCTCCGCCGCCGCCCTTTTTCATTTGCGTCCAGAAGAGAGAATGGTTCCAGTGGCCGCCGGCATTGTTGCGGACGGCGCCGCGAATGTTCTCCGGAATGCTGTCGAGATTCTTCAGAAGGTCTTCAAGCGATTTGGCTTGGAGATCGGCGTGGCCATCGAGAGCCTTGTTCAGGTTGGTGACGTAGGCGCCATGGTGCTTGTCGTGATGTATTTCCATAGTTTTGGCGTCGATGTAGGGTTCGAGTGCGTCGAATGAGTAAGGCAAAGGTGGGACGGTGAATGCCACGGGTTCTTCCTCCAGTTTGAGATTTGATGCAAAATTTGATGCGGTGCCGGAGCGTAATGCCGCAGCAGCGCCGCTGCTCGCTCCAAGCAATCCCGCACCGACAACCCCGGTGTGTACCAGGAATTTCCGGCGGTCCATGGGGATCTCCTGCGGCGAGGAGGCTGGCCAAGTAGCCGACTGTAGCATGCTGCTCAATCAACCGGATGTATCATACTGCTCAAGCCGGAGACGGCTCAATGCCACTCTGAAAGCGGGGCGATTGGCACGGCTCAGGCGGAAGCAGCAAAAGCTCTCAACTCGCCACGGTTATTGGATGCGCGAAAGAGCCCATTGGGCAGATTCCGCGATCAAGGGCTCCCTGGAGGCCGAGAGCCGTGTAAGAAGTGCAGAAATCCTTTCGCGATGGTGCGAGCCACGCGGGAGGACGGAATTGCCGAGGGCCACGCAGGCGTTGCGTACCAGGCCTCGCCATTTCGCGCGCTTGACGGGACTGCCCCGAAAGACCGCGCGGAATTGTTCCTCGTTCATCGCCGCCAGCCACTCGAGGCGCGGCAAGAAGAGAGATTCCTCATCGGCTCCATCCGCAATGCCAGAAGGCGCCTCCCCCGGCTGATTTTCTGTGCCTTGTCGGAAAACTCTTGGCTGAAACTCCGGAGCCAGTGTTATCGGGGCTCGCCGATTCCACGGACAGACATCCTGACAAATGTCGCAGCCGAAAACGTGCCGGCCCACGGGTTCGCGCAAGGGCGCTGGTATCGGTCCGCGAAGTTCGATCGTTAAGTAGGAGATGCACAGGCGTGCGTCCATCACGTAGGGCTCGACGAGCGCTCCGGTCGGGCAGGCGTCAATGCATCTGGTGCAGGAGCCGCAGAGATCCGGGGCAGGCAGGTCGGCCGGGCCTAGCGAGGGCGAGAGATCGAGCGTGGTGGGAATGACGCCGAGAAAAAACCACGAGCCGAGCTTGGCGTTTAGCAGAAGAGTGTTTTTCCCGAGCCAGCCGAGGCCGGCGTATTTGGCGAAGACGCGTTCGTCCCATGGGCCCGTATCGGCGTAGATGCGCGCTTCATGGGGCTGGTCAAAGCGTTCGGGGAGGCTGTGGGCGAGGGACTCTAGCTTGTGCTTGAGGACTTCGTGGTAGTCCTGTCCCCAGGCGTAGCGGGAAATCCAGCCGCGCGGTTCGGTTTGATCCAGTGGAAGCGCTTCGACGGATCGTGGCGCGCTGGAATTGTAATTCAGGGCGCAGATGATTACGCTCCGGATCCCGGGCATTGCGCTGTGAGGATGGCCGCGGCGTTCGTCTCCGAGATACTTCATTTCACCGGCGTAGCCACGAGCGAGCCACTCTTCTCTGAGCTCCGGCTCGGGAAACTTGTCGGCGCGCGCGACCCCGCACAGGTCAAACCCGAGAGCGCTTGCGCGCTCAACAATCCACCTGGTATCGGCGGCGGTTCGCACGGAATTGGCTGGAAGGGCCACCTGGGAATTGTGCCGCAGGAGCGCGCAGGATGCGAGCGGCGGATAATGCAGGTGGCCGGCTGCCTGCTTTGCCGCAGCGTCAACTACTGAAAACTGTTCAGGGCGGCGCTCTCTTCGGTATAAACGTCGAAGACGGTGTAGAGCTTCGTGAGCTGCAGGAGGTCGTGCACTTTCTTGGTCAGGTGCAACAATTTCAGTTCGCCGCCGCGGCCCTTTGCGGTGGTGTAGGCACTGACGAGCTCGCCGATGCCCGAGCTATCGATATAATCCACGTCCCCAAGATTAAGCACGATGTGGATACGCTTTTCATCCAGAAGCCCACGGACCGTCTTGCGCAGCAATGCGCTGCCCTCCCCAAGCGTGATTTTCCCGCTGAGGTCGACGACCGTGGCTTGACCGGCATCCCGATGCGTTGCGCGTAAGGGCATGATTTTCCTTAGGCTCCTTGATGCGGTGACGTGCCCTGGCCATTCGTTCCCGGGTTATCTTGCAAGGGCAGCTTTTTTGCCATGACGATTTCCGCACCCCCGGTGCGTCCTGCCACCACGTCGAACTCGTCCATAAATGCGCGCATGAGGAAGATGCCACGCCCGGAAGTGCTGAGAAGATTTTCTTCGGCCAGCGGATCGGGCACGCTCGCGAGGGTGAAACCTGTGCCCTCATCCAGGACGTGGATGATCATTTTGTCGCCAGTGAGATCGACGGCCAGATGAATCTTCTTTTCGGGGCGCTCCTGATTGCCATAATGAAAGGCGTTGATAACACCTTCACGCACGCTCATACCGATTTTGTAGCAATCGTCCTCGCCAAAACCAGCAGCTTCGGCAACGCGGATACACATCTCCTCGGCAAGATTTACGCTTTCGACTTGCGTCTCCAGCGTGATTTCGAGGTGCTTGGGGTCTGTGCCCATTCGAGGCGCCCTAGTGGAGGCAAAATGACCCCAATAGAGCGCACTTATCGGTAACACAGCGGCTAAACCTAAGTCAATGGAGCACTTGGGGTTTCTTGGGGAGAGGACCGCATGGCAGCATCGTGCCGATAGAAACTTCAGGAAAGCTTCCAGCAAAGCCCTCCTTGATTACACTTCGCCTCGAGGCCCAACTCCATAGAGAGCGAGAACGTCCTTCAATGTGACGATGCCTTCCAGTTTGTGAATATTGGCGCGGTTGACCACCGGAAGCGCGTTTACTTGATACGCGCCCATGCGTTCAAGCGCAAGACCAAGGGGATGGTCCACATGGAGATGCGGGAAGTCATTCCCGTCGAGGAGTTCCTTGAGTTGTTTCGTCTCGGAGCCAGGCGTCGCGGCCAATTGGAGTTTGCCAAAACTCAATACGCCGATCAGGCCTCGCTCGTCGCTAACGGGCCAAGAGGTGGAGTCGCTCGACCGGATCTTCTCTAGAGCTTGCTCGACGGTCATATCCGCGGCCAGGATGTGCGTGGCCGGACGCATGGCCAGGATGACCTGCAGGTGACTCTCCTGCTGGCGTGATTCGGCGCTCGGAAGGTGAATGCCGTCTTGGCGCGCGAGTGATTCATAGATGGGTTGTTTCTGGAGACGCGAGGCAATGAAGAAACTAATGAGGTTCGAGATCATCAGCGGAACGATGACGGCATAGTCGCGGGTAATTTCAAAGATCATAACCACGGAAGTCATCGGTGCTCGCACGATTCCGGCGAAAGCCGTGCCCATTCCAACGAGGGCATAGGCCCCTGGCGTCGCTACGTGGTTTGGCAGAAGGGTGTGGGCCACGGTGCCTATGGCGCCGCCGAGCATGGCCCCAAGAAAGAGACTAGGACCGAAAATGCCGCCGGCGTTACCGGAAGCGTAGCTGGTGGTTACGGCAAAGAGTTTTAGAACGAGGAGCAGGACCATGAGGCGGAGGGCCATTTGGCCGTTTAGAACGGCACCCACATGTTCATAGCCGACACCCAGAACTTGGGGCACGAACCAGCCCATCACTCCGACCAGCAGGCCGCCGATCACGGGCTGGAACGGAAGCGTCTTGCGAGGAAATTGCAGGAAACGTTCTCGCATCCCGAGCAAAAGCTTTGTGAAGGCCGCCGACACGAGGCCGCCGGCTACGCCGAGCACAGCGTAGATCGCGAATTCCCAAGGATGGACGAGCTGGTATTGCGGCACTCTGAAAAGTGGATCGTTGCCCAGCAAGAGCCGCAGCACGCCCCAGGAAGTGGCCGAGGCTAGAACGACCGAACCCAACACGGGAGCATGAAGATCGCCGACGATTTCTTCGAGGGCAAAGAGCACTGCCGCCAAGGGCGTGTTAAACGCGGCGGCGATGGCCGCGGCGGCGGCCACGGGGATGAGCGCCTTCACTTTTTCGGGACGCAAGCCGAGATTGCGGCCCAGAACCGAAGCTATGCCGGCGCCAACTTGCACGGTAGGGCCTTCGCGTCCCAGCGGGATTCCGCTGGCTAGCGTGGCGGAGGTGCAGAAGAACTTCCCGAACATGGTGGCTGCAGTAATCCGGCCTTCCCGCGCGTAGAGAGCTGCCTTCGTTTGTGGAACGCCACTACCCCGCGCATCCGGAAAATAGCGGTAGAGCAGATACCCCATGATTAAGGAGCCCGTAACCGGGATAAGGACACGATGCCAGGCGGCCCCGCCAGCAGGGTAGAGGCGCATGCCGACTCGCTCGGTTAAGAGGATAAAAGCGACGGCCATCAAACCAACGAGAGCGCCAATCAGCAGCGTCAGGATGAGGAAGACTTGTTCTTCGCGCTCCTGAAGGAGTGCGTTCCAGTATCGGCGGGGAGATTTCCACCAGCTGGTCTGCGTTTGTTCCACGGCCTCCGTCACCTTACCGGCAGATCTGCCCGTTTGCCCGGGAAGAAAAACTTCAGTTTCAAGGTTTGCTCGCGGCGGCGCTCTTCTTCGAGGTGCCGGGCTCGCGCCTTGAGCAAATCATCCAGAGAGACGAGTCCAAGGAATTTTCCGGTGGCGGGCTCGATCACCGGCAGGCGCGTTACACTCTTTTCCGCCATTCGATAGACAACCACGCGCAGGATTTCGTCCGGACGCGTTTCAACCGTGCTTGCCCGCACGAAATCGCGCAGCGGACGCCCCAAAGCGGCATCTCCTTCCAGTTCGATCCGTTCGCGTATGTCCCTGCGCGTCAACACGCCGACCAGTTTGCCTTCGCCATCCACAACCGGAAGGAGACGCTGGGTTTGGCGATGGTCTGTGTTGACCTTTTTCAGGGTTTCGCCTGCTGTGGCCGTCGCGGATAAAGCGACGACGTTCGAACGCATGACTTCGCGGACAAAGAGAATTTCCAGCGGGTCGACGGCGTATTCGCGGCTGAGGTGAAAGCCGCGCCGGGCGACTTTCTCGGTCAAGATCGACCTTTTCAGCGTCAAGACCGTGAAGGCATGCGCGATCACGCTGCCAACCAGGAGCGGCAAGAAGACATTTGCGTCATGAGTCAGCTCGAAAGCAAACACGATGCTTGTGAACGGCGAGCGCATCGTGCCGCCAAGAATCGCGCCCATGCTGATGAGCGGCCAGAAACCGGCGCCCTCATTCGGCAGAAACATCGCTTCCATGCCGCCGAGGGCGCCACCCATCATCAAAAGCGGAGCCAGAACGCCGCCGGAGGTTCCAGAACCGAGCGAGACCGACCATATAAACCACTTCACAAGCAGCACGCCAAGAATCACCTTGGTGGTGACACTGCCCTCGAGCAGTGCGCCGATCGTGTCGTAGCCGACGCCCAGAGCCTGGGGGAAAATCAAACCGCCGATTCCAATGGCCAGACCGCCGATGGCCGGCCACCACATCCAGTGAATTTTGAGATGTTGAAATGCATCCTCCGCTGCATAAACAGAGAGCGTCAGAAGCGCGGACAGGATTCCCGCGAGAAGCCCCACAAGGGCGCATCCGAGCAGAGCTTTTGGGCCGATAAAGAGCGGATGCTCGGGTACCGGAAACAGCGGGCCGAATCCCAGAAGGTATCGCCGGGCGACGGCGGCGACGGCGCTGGCCAGTGCGACGGGGATCAGGCTGCGAGGTTTCCATTCAAAGAGCAGCAGTTCAACGGCGAGCAACACCGCGGCGACCGGAGTAGCGAATGTGGCGGACATTCCGCCCGCCGCTCCCGCTACGAGGAGTGTTTTCCGCTCTGCGCTCGTCAGATGGAAAAGCTGCGCGATCATGGAGCCGAACGCGCCGCCCGTCATAATGATCGGCCCTTCCGCGCCGAACGGGCCGCCGGAACCGATGGAAATCGCGGAAGAGATCGGCTTGAGAAACGCGACTTTCGGTTCGACGCGGCTGCCATTGATCAAAATCGCTTCGATGGCTTCCGGAATACCGTGGCCGCGGATCCGTTCCGAACCATAGCGCGCCATCACGCCGATGATCAGGGCGCCGCCGATCGGAATGAAAACACTGTAGTAACCCAAATGGTTGCCTGCGGGAGAAACCATGGCCGTGTTCCAGCGGCCAAAATAAAAGAGGTTGGTAAAGAGTCCGATCAAACGGAGCAGTACCAGAGCGACGAACGCGCAGAGAACCCCGATGACCATGGCCAGGCAAGAGATCGGGACTACGCGTAATGTAGTTGTGAAGTCTCCCAACTCTTCGTTGTGATGGCGGGTTCCCTTGCTGGACTTTGTCTGGGCGCTGGTTTTCTGGTTTTCGTCAGTCACGTTTGTCTCGCACTTCCCTCTTGGCTGCTTTCTTTTGATTGTTTCCATTGTGCCGCCTGCGCTCAAGCAGAGCTTCGATGGCACCGACCAGTGCTTCTCCGCTCGTGCGCAGTTCGCTGATGCGGTTCTGCGCGACTTGTTCGAGGAGGCGATCACCACGCGGCAAGAGGGAAACGAATACGCGACGGCGGTCATCCCTGCTTCGGGTTCTGCGAACATATCCGTGTATCTCGAGGCGGTCGATGAGTTCCACGGCGCTGTGGTGTTTTAGCGCGAGTCTCTCCGCAAGCGTCTGGATGGTAGCCTCGCTGCCTTCGGGGAGGCCGCGAATGGCGAGCAGCATCAGGTACTGCTGGGGCTCGAGCCCCACGGCCCGGGCCTTCGCATCACCTTCGCGCAAAAAATGGCGGATGCGGTAACGCAATTCAGCCAGCGCGCGATACTCGGCGGTGGTGATATCCAGTCCCATGGTTTAAGTATATCGTAATGCGATATACCTCGCCACGGGGCGCGATGCAATTGGTTACGGGGAGCTCGACTACGGGTGAAGGGGGTGATTTACAGCGCTTTGCGGAATGCTTTCTGCGTCTTGTAGTGTTCGTACCCCTGGCGTTCGTAGAATTTGTGGGCGCGCTCGCGAATCACGTTCGAACGCACCGACATACTTGGGCAGCCGTGCCTGCGCGCCCAGTCTTCCGCGGCTTCAAGAAGGCGCGCACCCGCGCCGAGGCTTCTCTGGCCTTCGGAGACGATAAGGCCATTCAACTCCGCGCGCGTGCCTACTTCCATAAGATGCGTAACGCTGACGTGCGCCCAGCCCACCACACCAGCACCTCGGGAGTCTGCAACGAACAATGCATTCTGCGCCACGGGTTTCAGTCTGCGCATCCTTTTGATGATCTCCCGGGGAGTTGTCGGATATCCAAGCTGGCCGCTCAGCTCGGCCAGTTGCGGTGCGTCGCTTGTTCGGGCGCGACGAACGTTCACACCTTGTTTTTCGGTTTTCTTTGTCATGGTCTCAGCTAGCTTTTCTCTGCAGCCGCGCTTGTACCGCTTCGCTCCGGAGCTCGCGAAGTGCGTCTCGGGCGATCCATCGCGCGGTACGCGAACCTTGCCCGAGAATCCGTTCCGCGGAGCGGATGGCCGCTCGGTTGAGTCTTAGATTTCTCTTTCCGATATTCCGCAGAGCCCAGTTGACCGCTTTTCTCACAAAGTTGCGTTCGTCATGCGACTCGCGCTCGATCACCGTGAGAAAACGCTCAAACTTTGCGTCCTCTGCCATTTTGTCCTTGTAGGCGAGATAAGCTGCCAGCGAAAATGCAGCGCGTTTTTCGAACTCGGCGCGCCGGCTGCTCCACTCGTAGACTTTGTCCCAGGCGGGCTTCGCGTGCGCGTAGAGATAACAGCATGCCGTGTCCACCAGATCCCAGGAGTCAAAATCACGCACCCATCGTTCCATCTGCGCCGCGGTAACTTCTTCCGATTCGCCGATCAGCGCGGCAAGGATCCTCGCCTCGTGGATAGCGGTGGACCAAAGTTCCTCCGCGAGCGATTGATCTTTGCCGATGTTCCGCGCAAAAGCGTGCAGCACGGGCGCAGAAATTCCGTAGGCCTTCGGAACGTTCACGCCGAAATAGGCGAGCTTGGCGCGCACCTTTGGATCGGCAACCTCTCGCAGCTCGCGAAGCACGGCGGCTTTCGCGAGCTTGCCGGCTTTCGGGTGCCGCACCCGGCTAGAACGTTTTGTCGGAGTCGAGGAGGATCGTGACCGGCCCTTCATTTACCAGCTCCACGGACATCGTTGTCTGAAAAATTCCCGCCGCGACGCCGACACCAAGCCGCTCGATCGCCGCTCTGAACTCATCGTAAAGGGCCTTGGCTCTATCCGGTGGAGCGGCCGATATGAAACTCGGCCGGCGTTGCCCGCGCGCGTCGCCGTATAGCGTAAATTGCGAGACGACCAGGGCCGCGCCTTTTACTTCAAGGAGCGAGCGGTTCATTTTTCCCTGGTCGTCCTCAAAAATGCGCAGGTTCGCGACTTTCTCCGCCATCGCTACGGCCACGGCCGAGGTGTCCTCGCGGCCGACACCGAGCAAGATCATCAGCCCGTTGCTGATTTCGCCTGTCAGGCGCCCCTCGACGGTCACAGACGCGCGGCTCACTCTCTGCACTACGGCTCGCATACGGCCTTCTCATTTACCGGCTTGCTTCGGCGTCTTTTTGGCAGCGCGGGCCAGGCAGCCCCGCGGCGCGGGCTGACACTTGGGGCAAAAATAGCTGCTTCGCCCCGCGACAATCGCGCGCCGGATTCGAGCGCCACAGCGGTAACAGCCTCGGCCCTCGCGTCCGTAGGCACGATGATGGCGCTGATATTCGCCCGGCTGGCCGTCGGCGTCAAGAAAATCGGAGATCGAGGAGCCGCGCATAAGAATTGCCTTCTCGAGGATTTCGCGCAGTACACGGTGCAGCGCCGCTGCTTCATCTTTCCTCAACGACGTGCCGAGGCGCGCCGGATGGATCCTCGCGCGCCACAGACTCTCATCCGCGTAGATATTCCCCACTCCGCGGAGGAAGCTCTGATCCAGCAGCAAAGCCTTGATTCTCGCCCGGCGGGTCCGGGTTTGCTTCACAAATTCCCCAACGCCAATCTCGAGCGGGTCGGCACCGAAGGAAAGCAATTCTTCCGCGAGCGGACCCGCCTGAAGATAAGCAAGCCGCCCGAATCTTCGTGCATCGGTGTAGCGAAGTTCGCGATTGTCGTCGAGCAGGAAGCAAACGTGGGTGTGTTTTTCGCAAGGCCGGGCGGCGGGACTCGGCGCAATCTGTCCGGTCATTCCGAGATGCACGAGAAGCGCGGCAGGAGCCGCATCGCCGTTCGCCGGAGGAGACCCGCCCCCTGCGACCGGTGAGAGGCGCAATAACATGAACTTGCCGTAACGCTCGACGGCTTCGATTTGCCTGCCGGGGAGATGCTGCTCAAGCGCAGCCGGGTCATCGATAAAATCCGTTTTGCCCAGCCGCACGGACAGAATCCTGCGGCCCACAATGGTGCGCCGCAGGCCTCGCGCTACTGTTTCGACTTCAGGAAGTTCCGGCATGAGGGGATCAGAAACAAAATAGCACATCCACCCGCCATGACGCAGTCCGTGGACACCTGTCCCCTGAACCTCGGGATCGGCCGCATTTTTTCCTAGTCACTTCTTTTGATAACTCGGATAAGGCGGCGGCCCGGGAATCACGACCGGATGCGCCTTCAAGGCTTCGAGCGTGACCTGGACGGCGCGTTCGAGTTGCGGATCGTGGCCGGCCGCCACGGACGCGGGATCGTTTTCGACCTCGATGTCCGGCGCAATGCCGTGATTTTCCACTTCATACTCGCTGTGCAGGCCAAAGATGGCCACGCGCGGAGCGGTAATGAATCCGCCATCCATCAGCGGAGGATAGTTATAGATGCCGACCAGCCCACCCCAGGTTCGCGTGCCCACCAACGGTCCGACCTTGTCCTGTTTGAACATCCAAGGCAGCGCATCGCCGCCGGAGCCGGACATTTCATTGATGATCATCGTCTTGGGGCCGTAGATTTGCGCGAGGGGCGAGCAAAATTGACCGCCTTCGCGAGTAATGTCGCAGTTGCGCAACGGCCGTTTCAGCATATCAATGATGTAGTCGGCAATTTCGCCACCGTGATTGTAGCGCTCATCGATGACCGCGGCTTGCTTGCCTACTTGCGCGAAATAGTAGCGGTTGAAATTAATGAAGCCGCCGGTTGCAGTGTCCGGTACATGCACGTACGCGACTTTGCCGCCGCTCAGCTGATCGACTTTGCGACGGTTGTCTTCTTCCCAGGCATGATTGCGCAGCGGAAATTCGCTGGGCAGCGGCACAACGGTCACTTCGCGAGAGTCCTTGCCGTCCGGGTTCGGCCCCACTTTGATTTTTATTTGCGTGCCAGCCGTATTCTCAAAATAGCTGTAGACGTCGGCGGGCGGACGAACTTCGCGGCCACTCACTTCGAGCAGATAGTCACCCACTTTGACGTCGACACCAGGCTGGGTCAGCGGCGCGCGCAATTCCGGGTTCCAATTTTCTCCATTGAAAATGCGCGCAAAGCGGTAGCGGCCGTTTTCGACCTTGTAGTCCGCTCCGAGAAGACCGCCTTTGACGCGATTCGGCTGCGGCACGTCTCCGCCGGCTATGAACATGTGGCCTACGGTAAGCTCACCGAGCATCTCTTCAAAGAGATGGTTGACGTCGGCGCGGCCTCCCGCGCCCTTCAGATAGGAAGCGTACTTTTTCTCGGCGGCCGGAATATTCAGCCCGTGATGGTTCGGGTCGTAGAAGAAGTCGCGCTCGATCCGCCAGACCTCGTGGTACATCTGGTTCCACTCGACGCGCGGATCGGTGTAGACCTCCATTCCTCCGAGATTCAGCGCGCCATCTCCCGGCTTGGGTACAACCGCCGTCGCCGCGATAAACCAGGGCGCCGCGGGGCCGGGACCCTGCCGGTAGAGAACCTTCTCCCCGTTCGCCGAGACAAGAAAGGCGCTCACGCCCCCGAGGAAGGGTTCCGTCTTGCGAGTGCTGAGGTCAAATTTCGAAACGGAGATCAGCGTGGGCTCTGTCAGGCTTGGCACGTCCGGGATTTCACTCAGGAACAACACTCCGGTCTTGCCGGCATCGAGACCAACGTAGTTCGCCGCCTTGATGGGCATGGCCACGATTCTCTGGCCGATTTCCTCCAGATCAAGCGTGACCTTCACTTCGTCTTTTTTCTCGCCTTCTTTTTTCTCGCCCTCTTTCCCCTTGTCTGCGCTCTTGTCGGCTTCTTTGGCTTTGTCGGCGTCTTTGGCTTTGTCCTCGGTGGCCGCTTTTTCCTCGTCGCTTTGTGGTTCGACGGGAGAAGGATCGCCTTTCTTCAATACCACTGCGTAAATGCTTCTCGACACGGGATGCTGATAGCTTGAAAGATCGAGCCAGCCGATCGAAAGTGCCAGGTCCGTGCTGGCCGCGAAATAAAGCGACTTTCCATTTCTGTCGAACACCGGATAGCGCGCGTCGCTGGTTCCGTCTGTGACCTGCGCTTCTTTCCCGGATTCGAGCGAGTAGACGAAGATGTTCCTCATATGGTTTTCGAGAAACTTCGCATACGTCAGCCACTTGCTGTCCGGCGACCATGTTTCATTCATTGTGGAGCTCGGATCCTCGTAGCGGTCCGAGGTTACTTTTACCGGCGTGCCCTTCTCTCGGTCCACGTACCAGAGATTCAGGCGCTTGTCGGTGTAGGCGATTTTCTTGCTGTCCGGAGACCACAATGGGCCGTAGAAGTAGGAAGGAGGATTGCCCAAATTGATTTTCTTGACCGCGCCCGATCCGGTTTGATCAACGATGTGCAGAGCATATTCGCCGGATTCGTCGGAGAAGAATGCAATGGACTTCCCGTCCGGCGACCACGCTGGATCGCGTTCCGCCACCGCCGTCGTCCGCGTCAGATTTCGCACATCGCCCTTCTCCGCTGGAACGGTCAGAATTTCGCCGCGCGCTTCGAACACTGCGCGGACTCCCGTTGGCGAAATGGCGGCGCTTTGAATTTTGTCCGCTACTTTTTCATAGTGCGGCCGTGTCGCCGGCAAATCGCCGGAGATATGCACCTCCACTTTGCTGGCCTTTTCGCTTTTCAGATCGAGAGTGTAGATTCCGCCGAACTGTTCATAGACCAGCGCATCCGGCCCGGCCGAGAGTGATTTGACGTCCAGGCCCTTGTTGTCCAGCACCTGCTTCACGTTTTTTGTTTTTGTGTCGTAAGCAAAGATCGTTACGGGGCCTTTGCGGTCCGACAAAAAATAGACCGCGTCGCCGACCCAAACAGGATCGTCGTCGTTCGAATTCTCGCGAGGCACTTTCTCGAGCTGCAAGTCGCTCAGCCGAAGCAAATAGACCGGCGTCGTTTGTCCGCCGTGGTAGCGCTTCCAGGCGACCTGCCACTTCAGGTTTGGCACATACGCTATGCGCGTGGCGTCGGGCGAATACGAAGCGGCTTCCCCGCGCCACATCGGCAGAACTTCCGGAGCTCCGCCTTCGACAGGGATTGTGTACAAACGGTCGAAGTCTGCATAGGCTTCGCGGGCAGAACTAATCAGCACCTTCTTGCCATCCGGAGTCCATCCAACAACGACATCCGGGTCGGGATGCCAGGTCAAGCGCTTCGGTTCACCGCCATCGGCGGGCATGACGTAAGCGTCGATGTTGCCGTCGTACTGCCCCGTGAACGCAATCCAATTTCCATCGGGAGAAAATTTCGGCCGCCCCTCGTGGCCTCCGGTCGTGAGCTGGCGCGCTTCGCCGCCTTCCCGAGGCACACTCCAAAGGTATCCCCCATAGGCAAACACGATTTGCGTCTTGCTCATCGTGGGCGATTGCACGAGCAGCGGATTCTCTTCGGCGGCGACACACGCGCTTGGCGTCGACAGCGACGCCATCAGCATTGCAAACGATACTAGAACCAACGGAGCCCATATCCTTGCCGAAATTCCTAAGCGCATCAGTCCTCCTGAAGTAAACCCCAAGTGCATCGCATAAATCTTTTCGGCTGCCCGAACTTTGGCGCGCCCCCGCTATTTCTGGGCACCGGACGGCGGCGGCCAGAAGCCGGGATCGCTGATCGGACGCTCGTCCATCTTGTCGGCGTACTTTTTTACGGCGGGCCGGATGGCCGACGCTTCGCCGATCAGCACAAAAACCAGGTTGTCCACCGGGAAATGCTTTTCGATGATTTGCCTCGCGACGGCGGGAGTGACTGCGTCCAGGCGGGCTTCGAGCTCGTTCACTTCGTCGTCCCTGAGCCCGTAATATTCATTGATCACGATCCGCCGGACAAGCTGGCCCGAAGTTTCGATCGTCGGCGGAAATTGCCCTTTGATGTAGCTCTTCGCGGATTTGAGCTGCTCCTCGGTCACGCCGTTCTTGTGAAGCTTGTCCAAAACCTGGAGCGCAAGGTCGATCGCCGGCGTGGTGGTTTCGTTCTTGGTGAAACTGAATATTCCGAATGGTCCGGGAGCCTTGCGCGAATCAAAAACCGAATTTGCCCCATAGGTGTATCCCGATTCGACGCGCAGCGCTTCATTCAGCTCGGAGGTAAATCGCCCGCCGAAAATCGTGTTGACCACGCGAATCGCCACGCGGTCCGGGTCGTTCGCGGCCGTACCCATGTTTCCGATGGCGAAATAGGTTTGCGTCGCATCGGGCTTGTCAATGAGAAGAAGCCTTTTGCCTTTTGCCGGGGGCACAGAAGCGACGGGGTTGCTCGCTACCGCCTTCGCCGGCCAGGCGCCCAATGTTTCTTCCAGCTTCTTCCGCATTTCGGCGGCATCGAACTCGCCGGCCACTCCGAGGATGGTATTCCCCGGCGCGTAGTTCGCTTCATAGAATTTGAGAATGGCATCGCGCTGGATGCGCTTCAGCGACAGCTCGTCGCCATCCGAGGGACGCCCGTAAGGATGCGTCCCGTAGAGATAGCCGTTGTAATACAAGCGAAGCACGGCCTGCGGTTCGTCTTTCGCGGACCTCACACCGTCGAGGCTCTGCGCGAGGATTTTGTCGGTTTCGGTCTGGGGAAACGTAGGATGGAGAAGGGCATCGGAAAAAAGCTCCAGGCCGCGCGCCAGATCCTTGGTCAGAAACTCGGCGCTGATATTCGTAAAGTCCGCCCCGGCGTCCGCGCTGATCGTGCCGCCAATGAAGTCGAAATCGGCGGCGAATTGCTGAGCCGTCCGGGTCTTCGTTCCTTTGCGCAAGAGTCCGGCGGTTACCGAGGCGAGCCCTTCCTGGCCGGTGGGATCGGCCGCCGCTCCCGTTTTGACGAGTGCGAAAATGTCCACCAACGGGACGCCGTGCTTCTCCATCAGCAGGACGGTCAACCCGTTTTTGAGAACGATTTTCTCGTGCGGCGGCAGCCGCAGGGACTGGGCTGGCAACACCGGGCAAAGCACACCCAGGAATGCGAAGAGTGCGAGAAGGCGCAAGCCATTTGTTCCGCGCGTCATTGTTTTGCCTTCTCTCCGATTTCGGGAAGCAACGTGGCGACGGTCCGGTTGTTGGGGCCGAAATATTTCTTCGCCACCCGTTGGACGTCTTCTTTCGTCACCGCGGAGTAGCTTTTCGCCGCGTCGAACAGCTTCTGGTAGTCGCCCATGAAAACTTCGTAGGTGCCAATTGTGTTCGCGCGTCCGTTGATCGTGCGCATCTCTCTGTAGAAATCAGCCAACTGGTTATTCTTTGCTTTTTCGAGTTCCCGGTCGCTGATCAGGGCGCCTTTCACATTTTCCAGTTCTTCGTAAATGGCCTTTTCGCAGGCCTGGGGGTCGACTCCCTGCCGCGGCTGAGCCGTGATGACGCCGAGCGTCGGATCAAAGGCCGAGTCGACGTCATAGGAAACGTCGAGTGCGAGCTGATCCTTGTCGACCAGCCGCTGGTACATTCGCGAGCTTTCCCCCTGGAACAGCACGCTCCGCATAATATTCAGCGCATAAAAGTCGGGATTGTTGGTTTGGGGAACGTGATAGCCGATCATCAGCAGGGGGAGTTCCGCAGGCTTGTGTACTACGAGGCGCCGCTCCCCAAGCTGCTCGGGCTCGATCGTGGTCACGGGCGGAGGCGGCGCATGAGAAGGAATCGGCTCAATATATTTCTCACAGAGCTGAAAGATTTCCGCGGGCGAAACATCTCCGACCACGACCATCGTGGCGTTGCTCGGCGAGTAGCCCATTTCGAAATGGTGCTTCAAGTCCTCCATCGTCCAGCTCTGGATATCGCTCATCCACCCGACGACCGGCCATTGATAGGTGTGGGCTATGAAAGCGGTGGCCCGCAATTGCTCGTCGAGCAAGCCGAAATTGTTGTTGTCAACGCTCAGCCGCCGCTCCGAAGCCACTACTTCGCGCTCAGAAGCGATTTTCTTCGGATCGAAGGTCAGATCGCGGATGCGGTCGGCCTCGATGTCGTAAATCAATTCCAGAGCCGAGCGCGGAAACCAGTCCTGGTAAACGGTCACGTTTTGCGAGGTGTAAGCGTTGTTCGAGGCTCCGTTGGCTTCCATCGCTTTGTCGAGATCGCCCGGCCCATATTTTTTTGCGCCGTTGAACATCATGTGCTCGAAAAAGTGGGAAAGGCCGGTGGTGCCGGGGTGTTCGTTCCGCGAACCGATGCGGTAGAAAATGTAGAGTGCCACGTTGGGGATGCTGTGGTCCGGCTGAACCAGCACCTTCATGCCGTTTTTTAAGGTGTGGCTACTGACCGGAAACTCTTCCGACTGCGCCCAAACCGGCGAAGCGGCAATACCCAGGACGCACAACAACAGCAATGCGGTCCCGCACGACCTGTTTTTTTTCATGAAACGACCCTCACCCGAACCCTTTATCTAAGACGTATGGACCCTTCTAAATGTTTACGGCTAACTGCTTTTCTTTACGGCAACAACGCAAACACACGGGCCGGTCCGCCCGAACCGCCCTCGAGCTTGATCGGCGCCACGATGAGAAACGCACCCTTTTCCGGAAGTTCGCTCAAATCCGCGAGGTTCTCAAGATGGTAGAGGCCCGCTCCGAGCGCCAAATGATGCACCGGAAAATCCAGGGACGCGCCGCAATCCACGCTGATGGTGTCAGTTCCGATGCCGCTGACCTTGCGCTCGATCAACCGCTCGACCGCCTCCAGGGAAAATCCCGGAAAATGCATGCGTCCGGCCTTATCCTGATTGCGGTACGTCTTCAGGTCGGGCCATCGTGACGCCCAGCCCGTCCTGAGCAGCGCGATGGCTCCCGCTGGAATTCGTCCGTGCCGTTCTTCCCACTCGCTGATCCGCGCCCCCAAAAGCGCGTAGTCCGCGTCCGCAGCGCCTTCCGGGCGAACATCGAATACGGCCGCCATCCCAAAAAATTGTCTCACGGGGATCTGATCGACCGTCGTCTTCCCCGGAGCGAAATGAATCGGCGCATCCAAATGCGTGCCGTAGTGCTCCAGCATCCAGAAGCTTCGCGTGAAGTAGCCGTCCTTCTCGATGCTGGAGTTGACCCGGGCCTCAAACCAGCGCTCATCACCCGGCCACGGCACCAGTTTGTCGTTGATGGCGTAGGCCAGGTCGAGGACCCGTGTCCTTCCGGAGAGAATTCCTTCGAGCATGGCGTTCAGGGGAGCGGGATTCCAGGCGAAGCCACGATGCCAGCCATACGCAGTATTTCCTGATATTCGGCTTCCGTAATCTGCGAAACGAGCACGCGCACGTTTTTCAGCAGTTTCATCTTCTTCAGTGCAGGATTCCCGCGCAGCTCGGCCAGCGTGACTTGCCGCGGCAGCCGGTCAAATGCTCGCAGGTCCGCCACGAGGTTCTTTTCCTTGTGGTCGTGAGGATCGGGATAAGGGTCACGCGTGATTTCAGCAATCGAATAGAGCGTCCGCTCGGGCGCCGAATGATAGCAAAGCACGCGGTCGCCTTTGCGCACCTGTTTGAGAGCCCGAATGGCGTCGGGCTTCGACTCCGCTCCGTGCCACATTTCCTTGCCCTTCACAAAAAGGGTGTCCCAATGATAGTGGTGCGGGTCAGCGCTGAATATCCAATAGTGTCGTTGCGAGGTCGGAGTTGCCATCGAGGCGTCGAGTCGGCAGCAATATACACGGGGACGGCCAAAAAGCGAAACAAAATGTTGGGGTTAGCCGCTTTTCAGGGCGGGTTGAGGAAATCCGGGGGAGGACGCTCATAAGCTGCAAATGCGAATTATCTTCTTTATTTTTATGGGGTTAGACGGATTTTCAGGCCACGTCGACAAAGACTTCGTCCCCACGGACTTCTGTAGGATAGCAGGCGACCCCTTGGCTTGGGTTCTGAAGCAGCTTCCCCGTGGTTACGTCATACTGCCAGCCGTGCCAGGGGCAGGTAACGATCTTATCCTCGAGTGACCCTTCACCGAGAGGCCCTCCCCGGTGCAAGCAGGTATTGTTGATGGCGAAGAACTTACCGGCGACATTGGCGAGCGCCAAAGCTTTGCCCTCGACTTGAATTACATGGATCGCGCCCGGGGGAAGGTCGGAAGTCTTGGCGGCTCGCAGGAACGGCATGTTCGCTCCAGAGCGATGACGTAGAGGTCGATCGCCTTCAGGTCTCTCGCCGCGCAGTATAGTCCGGCCTTCTATCCTCGTCAAAGAGGGCTTAGGCCCGAAACAGGGAACTCCGACGCTTGGCGATCCTGTTTCGGCCCCTCCAGACCCAAATTTTCCTGCGCACAAACAGGAAAACTGCGATTCCTATCGAAATCCAGCCGCCCCAAACAAACCATTCGCTCCAGATTCCAAGCTGAGCGGGAAAAAGCTCGGCGAGCAGAAGAAGCCAAAAACCTCCGATGAAAAGACTGCCCACGAGTTTTGAATTGTCTTCGAGACCTCGCTCCAGACTGAGGAGAAGCTTCAGGAGGAACTGGAGGACATGGATCATTGTCGCTCGCCTCAGGCTTCCTTGATTTTACCTCACAGGAGATGGACCCGGCAGAACCTGGCACCATCAGGTTTTCTTCTGCCCCTGGGCCTCGGCCCTTTTCGCCATCATTTTCCAGTACGTGGCGGGGCGGAGTCTTTGCACGAAATCGATCTGGCGAGCATCCTTCCCAATGAGAATACGCGGTTCGCTCTTTAGGACGCCTTTCAGAATCCGGGCAGCGGCAGCTTCCGGCGAGGTTGGAGTAACCTTCTCAAAATAATCGATCGCTGCCTGGCGTTTGCTCTCTGAGGCATGAGCCCCGAGGCGCGCTCGCTTCGCGATGGGCGTATGAATGCCTCCGGGGTGAACGCAGGAAACAGAAACCGACGTGCCCCCCAGTTCGTGCCTTACCGCCTCCGTGAATCCCCGAACGGCAAATTTGCTTGCCGAATAGGCGCTCTGGCCTGGCGGAGCAATCATTCCGAAGACGCTCGACAAGTTGACGATGTGGGCGCGCGGCTGCTGCTTCAAAATCGGAAGGAAATACGTCACACCGTATACGACGCCCCAAAAATTGATGCCCATCAGCCAGCGCAAATCGTCGAGAGACAGTTCTTCGAACGTGCCATGAAGGGCCACGCCCGCATTGTTGATAAGCAGCGTTACTCGGCCGTGCCGCCGAGCCACATCTTCAGCGAAACCACGCACCGAGGCTTCCTCGGAGACATCCAGTACATGCGTTGAAAGCGCCGCCTGCTTGGTCGCGAGGGAGGCCGCCGTTTCGCTTAGCCCCTTTTCATCGACATCCGCAATCGCCAGCGCGGAACCTGCCGCGGCAAGCTGCTGCGCCAGTGCGCGCCCGATTCCGCTCCCAGCGCCTGTGACGACTGCCACTCCACCGGAAAGAAACGACACTAAGCGCCTGCACCCTGAACTTTCGCAAGGAGCTCGACGAATTTCTGCTTGCGCTCGGTCTGGTCGTGGCCGCCTTCGGCCTCCGCAAGCTGGGTGATGTTCATCGAGCAGAACTTCGGCCCGCACATCGAGCAGAATTTTGCCTCTTTGTAGAAATCGTCGGGCAAATTTTCGTCGTGCATAGCTTTCGCCGTCGGCGGGTCGAGCGACAGCTCAAACTGCTTGTTCCAGTCAAACAAGAATCGCGCGTAGCTCAAGGCATCATCGCGATCCTGCGCACCCGGACGGTGGCGGGCCACGTCTGCAGCATGCGCCGCGATCTTGTAGGCAATCACGCCCTGCTTCACGTCTTCCGGGTTCGGCAGCCCCAGGTGCTCCTTCGGCGTCACGTAACAGAGCATCGAAGCCCCGTGCCAGCCGATCATCGCGGCGCCAATCGCGCTCGTGATGTGGTCGTAGCCGGGCGCGATGTCAATGACGAGCGGCCCCAGAGTGTAGAAAGGCGCCTCATGGCACCATTCCATCTCCTTGTCGACCTGCTCCTTGATCTTGTCGAGAGGCACATGCCCGGGTCCCTCGATCATCACCTGTACGTCGTGCTCCCAGGCCTTTTTCGTAAGCTCTCCAAGCACCTTCAATTCCGCGAACTGCGCCTCGTCGCTCGCATCGGCGATTGATCCCGGCCGGAGCCCGTCGCCAAACGAAAAGCTCACATCATGCTTCTTGAAAATCTTGCAAATCTTCTCGATGTTTTCGTAGAGAAAATTCTGCTTCTTGTGGTGTTCCATCCAGTGCGCCATCAGCGATCCGCCGCGGCTCACAATACCCGTAATCCGCTTCCGCACCAGCGGCACATGCTCGCGCAGCACGCCCGCGTGAATGGTCATGTAATCCACGCCTTGTTCGGCTTGCTCCTCAATCACCTCGAGCATCAGGTCGATCGTCAAATCCTCGGGACGACGCACCCGCGAGATGGCCTCATAGACAGGTACCGTTCCCACCGGAACAGGCGAGGCGTCGATAATTGCCTTGCGGATCACCGGGATATCCCCACCGGTCGAAAGGTCCATCACCGTATCCGCGCCGTAATGCACAGCGTGGTGCAACTTCTTGAGTTCTTCCTCGATATTCGAACTCGTCGCGGAATTCCCGATGTTCGCGTTGATCTTGCATTTTGTGGCGATGCCAATCGCCATCGGCTCCAGATTGCGGTGATTCACATTCGCCGGGATGATGCAGCGCCCGCGTGCCACTTCGCTCCGAATCAGCTCCGGAGCAAGCTTCTCCCGTTTCGCGATGTATTCCATCTCTTCGGTGAGGACGCCCTGCCGCGCCAGGTGCATCTGCGACATGTTGCGATTTCCGTTTGCCGTCGCGGCTTTCGCCTCTCGCATTTCAATCCAGCTGTCGCGTATTGCCATGGAACCCCCTCAGAGACCGCAGCCAATGACCTGGGAAAGACGACTTTCGGCCGTCCCGCTCATTCGGCGTCAGAAGTTTGGATTATGGCACCGGGGGAGAGGTGCCGCAACTTGCGCGTGGATAGTCTGAGGGCCCGTCAAAGCAGGAAGGATTGTTGCCGCGATGGTGTGCGTACTGCAAAAAAAAGACAGAGCACGGGATCTTGATCCAGTGCTCTGTCGATTTTCAACTAAGCCGGTTGCCCGGCCAGGACCTAAATTTACTGAAGCGCCGGGCTAGCTGCCGTGGCGCCTGCACCGGAAGGGTCATAACGGATCACACCAGACTGGTCAGAGAAGAACATGCGCTGACCCGTCGTGCCAACCGTGACAGGGGTTCCGGTGATGGAGTAGCCGACCGAAGGCGTATTGCCGTCGCTCGTCCAGTTAAACACGTAGCCGCTCTTCGTGCCGCCTGCGAGAACTGCGTCAAGCAAGCAGGCGTTCGTCGAGGTCGCCGTGCAAGGCGTTGTCCCGCCCAAAGACGCAAGCGTTGCAGGGAAGCCTGCGTTCGGGTAGGTGGACGAATAGGTCACAGCGGAGGTGTTGATCGTGCGGATCGAACCGACTGCGGAAGCTTCGTTGGCCGCCATACGCGACCGGAGCAAGTTCGGAATTGCGATAGCCGCGATGATCAGAATGATCGCCACGACGATCAGCAACTCAATGAGAGAGAAGCCTTTTTGCCGAGTACGCATTGCTGTAATTCTCCTTTTTGGGACCTGGGCTTTGGGCCCTACCTTTGGTAGGCCTCTTTACTTCGTAAAGTATGCAACTGCAAACCAAGAACAGGCAATGGAACAAATGTTCTAGTTTGGTACAGCCTAATCGGTTCAGGGCCGAGGAGGATTTTCCTGAACAAAAGTTCTAGTACCGCGCGTCAGACGGATACTTTCAAAAAACCCCTAAATTCCCATATAAAATACTGAAAATACATGCTTTGCTTTTATGATCCGTGCCGGGATTTCTGGACCGACCAGGAGATGGCCGCGACTCCGGGAGTTTTACCTAGTGCCTTCTGGTCGCTCAGAGAAGCCCTGAGCGATAGAGTTATCGCGAATCGGAGAGTGCGGAGGAATTCAGAGCCCGGCAGGACGTGTGGCCGCTCAAAGCCAGCGTAAGGTCAGGGATGAGCCAGTGCATGGCGAAGAGCTCATCGAAACCTGTGAACAAGTGCGGAAGCGCAACGCTTGACAGTGCTTTCTCTGCTGCAACAGGATGGGTATGGCATGGAACCTTCCTTCAGCAATAAGCTCGCCTTCATCACACTTCCCGATTGCGACAACCGCGAGACGCGGCTCGGCTCCTTGTGGGACAAACGGCCCGCCGTCGTGGTTTTCCTCCGTCACTACGGCTGAATCTTTTGCCGCGAGCACGTCGCGCAGTTGCGCGAACACGAACAGGCCTTTCGCGGCAAAGGAGCGACTCTCGCCGCCATTGGCCTCGGCGACCCCATTTACGCCCGGGAGTTTCAGAAGGAGACCGGTATCACTTTTCCCCTCCTGATTGACGAACAGCGTCAGGCTTATCGCGCCGCGGAGCTGAAATCCGCCAATCTCCTTCATCTCCTGCGCGGCGACAATTCGGAAGCACGCAAGCGAGCGCATGAAGCCGGCCATCATCAACACAAACTCGGGAAAAATCCGTTTCAGCTCGGCGGAAGTTTTGTTTTTGGCCCGGGCAACGTCGACCTTTTTTCTCACGCCAGCGAAACGTTCGGTGACAACGCCAGCACAGCTGCTCTCCTCGCTGCACTTCCCTGACCGACGGTTTGCCGGCCGAGCGTGTTTTGTTCTTTCGCGGCGGGGGCGCTCAAACCCGAAGCGAATGCGCTAAGATTCAAAGAGTGGCTCCTGCCTTTCACGGAAAGAAGTTCCTCGCGCTGGCTCTATCCCTGGGTGCGGCCGTCTCAGCTGCGCTCGCCCAAACGAGGCCCTCCACCCCGAATGAGCACCAGCAATTCCTCGATAAACTCGTGAAAGCGGCGGTCGAACGAACGAATCATTCCGTGAAGTACGTTTCCATCTACGTCCATTTAGACTATCCCGGCGGAGACGTTCCCGCGGACACGGGCGTCTGCTCGGACGAAATTATTCGCGCCTACCGGGTGGTTGGCGTGGATCTGCAAAAAGAAGTCCACGAAGACATAGCAGAAAACTGGACGGACTATCCTCTGAATACCAAATGGCATCAAACGCATCCGGATTCCAGCATCGACCACCGCCGGGTGCCAAATCTGATGGTCTTCTTCGCCCGCAAAGGAGATAGCCTGCCGGTTTCCCTGCTCGCAAAAGAATACTTGCCCGGAGATATCGTCACCTGGGATTTAGGCGGCGGTGTGCCGCACATCGGGGTGGTGGTGAACGCGAAGTCCAGCGAGAGCGGGCGGCCTTTGATCGTCCATAACATCGGGCAGGGGCCGAAGATGGAAGATGTCCTGTTCAGCTGGAAAATTACGGGGCACTACCGCTATTTCGGGCCTCTTCCCCGGGCACATTAGTCCTATGGCCCCTCGAATCCGGCCGGCGCTTCATGCCAATGGTTTGGACATAATAATGTAGTGCCCTGGCACTTTTGCCTGAAGAGCCGGAGCAAACGGAGCCGTGCCGATCTCCACGTAACCGAGGCGACGGTAAAACGCTGGAAGCGGAGACCGTTGACTAATAACGCGCAGATCGACCGCACAGCAACCTTCCCGGCGAAAATAATCCTCCGCGGCGGCAACGAGTTTGCGGCCCAGTCCTTCACCCTGACGCTGCGGATCCACGGCTAGCAGACCCAGATAGCCGCGGTCTTTTCGCAATTCCACATAAACGCACGCGGCGAAGGCAGCAGAGTCGTGCGCGACCAGAAACTTTCCGGTTTCCAAGCATGCCCGGGCCTCT
>JABCYZ010000040.1 GCA_013289955.1 Acidobacteriota bacterium | reverse complement strand
GTAAAAAACTCTCACGCAAAACGAAAAACGGGTCCGCTACACAACAACACCCCGCGAAAATAACCCACAACTCCCAGTTCGAACACACTTCATTCCTCTTATGGCAGGCTGTGAGAGACGTGGGCTAAATATCCAATGATCTAGCGCAGAGCTGCGGGGCATTCTCCAGGGACATTCGTCCCAGCCGCGGTGTTAATGGCAGTGATTCCAACTGTTTTCGCAAGAAGCTATGGATCACGGATATCAAAGCGTTTTCTGCCATAGTGCAGCGCGTCGATAGATCGATTGCCCGGCCCCAGAACAGCGAGTGCCGCTCCCAAAGCTCCCAAGAGAATGTTACTTTGCGCTTGAGTCGTTCCGAGAAGCAGGAAACAAACTTCGACGAGCATGACCAGCGTACCGGCGACAGGCGTCCACAACCCCACTATCAGCAGTGTCCCGGCTCCAACCGCCGCCGAGTGCAGGGTCGTGGTTTGCAGGTCAGGCCCCGTCCGGAGAGCAACGACTCCGTCATAAATAAGTAGAATACCCGCGACGAGTCTTAGCAGGAGCAGAGCAGCTCCAGGCCATCCATTGGGAAACATGGAGAATAGGCGTTGCAGAACAGTGAATCCTTTGTCTCGGGGTGTATTTGCTACGCCCAAGAAAGCTGCAATTCTTGAGGCCGTTCGCATTACCGAAAAACCAACGGACGGCCATAAGCCGGTCAGCGTATTCGGACACCGGCGGCAATCGATAGACCAAAAAGGGTTGGTCTCAAGCAACCCTCTTGAGGGGGGCATTGCACGGACTCGAAGAGCGATGATTGCTTGCCGCTGCGTCTAGACAACCAACGGAAGAGGCGCCGGGGGCGCCGTGGTAGACGAGCCGTAATTCCGATAACATTTCAATGCTGTGGAGTCCGATGAATTCTGTTGCTGGGGCTCCTGAAACGAGTGAGACCATCTGAAGGCTGGAAGAAATCGTCTGGTGCAGGGTTTCCAGGAGAGTTGCGCGTGCAACCTTGCCAACGAGAAACGCGTAGACCAACATCGTGTGAATGGAGGGCCATCTCTACGCTTCTATTATTCCTTATGGTCTTGTCTGCGTCCCTTTCGGCGGCTCAAGGAGACAAGCGGGCGACTCCCAAGACGGTCACCGCTGAAGTGCATCCTGGCATCACACGCTCCATGCGAATTCCAGCAATCGATGGCGACGATATCCGATTTTCCCGACTGTCGACAGCTCAAGGACTCTCCCAAACCCAAGTTAATGAAATCGTACAAGACGATCAAGGATTCATGTGGTTCGGAACTCAGTATGGCTTGGATCGGTACGACGGATATGAATTCAAGGTGTTCACACAGGATCCTTCGCGCGCGAGCAGCCTGAGCTGTGTTTATATCCACTCGTTATTTAAGGATCGGTCGGGATCGCTTTGGGTGGGTTGCGATCAATTTCTGGACCGGTTTGACAGTCTTCACGAAACTTTCACTCACTATCGCATCGACGCCGGCGAAGTTGCGAACTATGTCAGCAAAATCAGTCAGGATCGAACCGGCATGCTCTGGTTGGCAACAGGGAGTGGCTTGTTTAGATTGAATCCGGATACGGCTCAGATCATCCATTACGTTCACGATCCGGCAAATCCCTCGAGCCTCGGCAGCAACCAGGTCAGATGTACGTTGGAAGATCGGACAGGCCGATTCTGGGTAGCCGCCGGAGAGAATTTGGAAGAGTTCGATCGTGAAAGCGGAAGAGTTCTCTCTCGGGTCCGCGTGAGTGACGGGCTAAGGTTAATTTCGTTCTATGAGGATCACCTTGGAATCTTTTGGATTACTTACATCACAAACAAGAGCGGAAGCGGACTAGCCGTTCTGGACCGATCCACAAATAGCCTGATTCCTTATTCTATCTATGATAGGAAGTCCGGCAAAGAATTGCCTGCTGGGTTCATGGCGGCAACCGAAGATAACAGCCAAACGCTTTGGTTCGCCAGTTTTGGCGCGGGGTTATTAAAGCTGGACAGAGAGCATGGCGTTTTCATCCGGTATCGGAATCATCCAGAAAATCTTGAGAGCATCGCAGACGACCGTGTGATGTCGCTCCGCGGGGACAGCGAAGGGAATGTTTGGGTGGGCTTGCTCGCGAGCGAGCCCAACTTTTTCCGCACGGAAACGGCGCCCTTCATGCCTCTGGTTACCAGAAGCAATCCACGCAGTCACGGGGAAAAAATCGTAAATGCCGTGTACGAAGACCGCGGCCAGGCATTGTGGGTCGCAACACCGGGAGCCTTAAATCGCATCAATCGGAGGTCTGGAGAATTCACTTCTTACCAGCCTCCTGGACAGGGACTGTCGAGCGATGTAATTGCGATCACCGAAGATCGGGGCGGTAGTCTCTGGATCGGAAGCTATGGTGCGGGATTAAGCCGGTTCGATCCGAGGACCGGGCGATTTAGGACCTATTTGCATGAACCAGACAACCCATCTAGTTTGAGCAACAACATAGTGAGCCGGATGCTGATCGACCATGCGGGCACCATGTGGGTTGGAACCTACAATGGTCTTGATCGATTTGACCCTCGGAACGAGAGCTTCGTTGTCTACAAGCAGAACACTAAGAGTGACGACGAGGTGTATGCCAATTTCACTGAGGACAAAAGCGGGTACTTGTGGATGGGTGGCTGGGGAGGTTTGAACCGCTTCGATCCAAAGACAGCTCAATTCACGGTCTACGAACACAGAGTGGATAACCCCAGTTCTTTGAGTGACAACGCTGTTACCTCGACCTATGTCGATCATTCGGGAACCGTTTGGGTCAGCACGGAAAATGGCTTGAACAAGCTGAACCGTGGAAGCGGGACATTCACTCACTACTATGTGAAGGATGGCTTGCCTAGCAACGCGGTGAGCTGCATTCTCGAAGACCAGTTCGACATGCTCTGGATGAGCACAAACCGTGGGCTGTCCAGGTTCGATCCCGTCTCAAATAGATTTACGAACTACTCAACGGTTGATGGCCTGCCTGGCAATGACTTTACGGGTTGGGATGCTTGCTTTAAAAGTGCAAGCGGAGAGATGTTTTTCGGCGGGTTTAGTGGCGGGGTGGCTTTCTTTCCCGATAAGGTCATCAGTACATCGTACCCGTTGCCCCTGGTTCTGACCGATTTCCAACTGGCGGGGCGTTCGGTGGAGGTCGGAGCCAAATCGCCGCTCGGGAAGTCGATCAGCTACACCAAAGATGTCACACTGGCTCAAGACCAAAACATGTTTTCAGTGAGTTTCGCTGCGCTCACGTATTTCAATCCGGATGCAAACCGCTATCGATACAAACTCGAGAAGCTGGATCGCGACTGGATTGAGGTTGGCAGCGACCGAAGGGTAGCGAGCTATACGACTTTGCCGGCCGGCAAATACACATTTCATGTTCAGAGCGCAACCAGGCAAGGCGTCTGGAACGAGCCTGGCCTGGCATTGGGAATCACGATCCTGCCACCCTGGTGGGGCACATTTTGGTTCAGGTTATTGTGCATCGTGGCGACCCTTAGCATGCTCTGGACACTCTATCTTATTCGGCTCAAGCAAATGGAGGCGGAGATTCGGGCGAGGATAGAAGAGCGACTCGGTGAACGAGAACGGATTGCGCGAGAATTGCACGATACTCTATTGCAGGGCGTACAAGGCCTAATTTTACGTTTCCAAGCCGTGGCCGAACGGATACCTGCCTCAGAACCTGCCCGGCAGATGATCGAGAAAGCTCTCGACCGAGCCGACGAAGTGCTGGTGCAAGGACGAGATCGCGTTAAGAACCTCCGTCTCACTGCACAAAAGAAAACTCTACGGGAGGCCCTTACTGACGTCATCAAGGATCTGGCTGTCAGTAAGGGCGTTGAATTCAGCGTTATCGTAGAGGGAGAAGTGCGCAAGCTTAACCCGCTGGTCCGAGATGAAGCGTATTGGATCGGCCACGAGGCGCTAGTAAATGCACTGCACCATGCGGATCCAAAACACATTGAAGCTGAAATCGCATACGATCCCTCGCAATTGCGTTTGCGGTTTCGTGACGACGGGTGTGGTATTGACCCTGAGATTCTCGAAGCCGGTGGCAAACCCGGCCACTGGGGGATGCGAGGAATGCGGGAACGCGCAGCGAAAATCGGTGCGCACTTGGAGACCTGGAGCCAGCCCGGAGCTGGGACTGAGGTGGAATTGAGGATTCCCGGATCCGTTGCCTACACCGCTCAGGGGAACCGTTCGCCTTGGCGAAGGCTTCGCCAGCTCTGGTAGGAGGAGATACCTCATGAACCCCATCAAGGTTCTAACGGTTGACGATCATCCCATCCTCAGAGAGGGGATAGCGGCAATCATCGAAAATCACGCTGACATCGTCTTGGTCGGCGAAGCTGCAAATGGTCGTGAAGCGATCGAATGCTTCCGCAAGTTGCATCCCGACGTCACACTCATGGATTTAGTGATGCCGGAGATGAATGGTATCGACGCAACCGTCGCGATTCGAAAAGAATTTCCGAATGCTCGCATCGTCGTGCTAACGACGTACAAAGGCGATGTCCAAGCCGCTCATGCTCTCGATGCCGGAGCCTGCGGATACCTGCTGAAGAGCACTCTGAGGAAGGACCTTTTGGACACAATTCGCCGCGTGCACGTGGGCCAGCGGCGAATTCCACCCGAGATTGCCATAGCCATGGCAGAACATCATTCCTCTGACACTCTTAGCGACCGCGAACTGGAGGTGCTGCAACAAATCGCAGCGGGGAATGCGAATAAAAATATCGCAGAGCACCTTTCTATCGCCGAAGACACCGTCAAGGGCCATGTGAAGGCGATCCTTGCCAAACTGGGAGCCAACGACCGCACTCATGCGGTAAGCATTGCATTCAAGCGCGGAATCATTTCGTTGGAAGAATGAATTGATTTACTCGTCCTGATAGCTTCATTCCGCACAAGTCATCGAAACTGGCTCAGCCATCCGCAAGAAAGAACGCGAACCACCGCGTCAGGACCACGCAACCCCATTTCATCAAGTCGTTTCGAGCGAGCGGTAACCGGTTTTGATGCGCTGGTTCCCGGAGTGCACGTTAGCCCGAAAGGGTTGCTCCGTCTCGACCCGATTTGGTCTTACGCACGTTGAAAGTCGCTTTTAGAGTGAGCAGCGAACTCGGGCTGTCGATGCAGTATCGCTTCAGCAAATCGGGAGATTTCCAAACGGACGAAAGAAACAAGAAAGGAGAACAAAATGAAACCTATCGATCGAAACGTGACTACGAAGCTCTTTGCGGTTGCTGCACTCGCTGCTACGCTGATGGGCGCGACTCTGCTGTTGGAGAGGACTGCTAAAGTTTCCGCGGCGGCGCCAGTCGGCATCAAGAACGTAGTCCTGGTGCATGGAGCATTCGCCGATGGCTCCGGCTGGGAAGCAGTCGCCAAGATCCTCGAGAAAGATGGCTACACGGTTTCGGTGGCGCAGCCGCCCGAGACCTCATACGCGGACGACCAAAAGTATACGAAGGCCGCAATCGATGCCATGGGCGGGCCCGTGGTCCTGGTCGGCCACAGCTACGGCGGGTCCATTATAAGCGAGGCGGGCAACGATCCAAATGTTGCGGCGCTCGTCTACATCGCCGCATTTGCGCTCGATGAAGGTGACAGCTGTGCGTCGATCGAACAGGCCCTGCCGCAAGCGTCCAAGGCGTTCAAGCCGGATAGCAACGGGAACTGGTGGATAGAACAGGGCCATTTCGCGGCTGACTTCGCTGCGGATATTTCCCCAGCCGAGTCCCACTACATGGCGATCTCGCAGGTGCCGATCTCCACAGACTCGTTTACTCACAAGGTTACCAGTCCCGCATGGAAGACCAAGCCAACGTGGTACATGGTGGCCGCCGCAGACCGGTCGATCAACCCAGATCAGGAGCGCATGATGGCGAAACGCGCGAAGGCTAAGACGGTCGAAGTGAATTCCAGCCATGTGGCCTACATGTCTCACCCGAAGGAGGCGGCCAAGCTTATCGAAGAGGCTGCCACCTCCGCACACGTCAATGAGTAACCACACGCTTTGTAGCAAATGATCTCCGCCGGTCCGGTTACCATCCACGCGGGTTCAGTATGGATGTAGCTACCTCAGGAGGGAGAAGTGAAGGATCACATCCGTGTAAATGGACAGGACGGCGCGTTCGCCGCCTATATCGCAAGACCGAAGACCTCGCCGACTCCTGCTGTTGTCGTTCTGCAGGAACTGTTCGGGGTGAACGCCGACATCCGCAAGACCTGCGACGAGCTTGCGGAACAAGGCTACCTTGCGGTCGCGCCAGATCTATTCTGGCGGCAGGAGCCGGGCGTCGACCTGAATGTCACCTCCGAGTCCGACTGGCAACACGGTCTTCGTCTGTACGGCGCTTATGACCGAGACGCGGGCGTCAAGGACGTCAGGGACACCAACAAGGCAGTGCGCAGCCTTCCGGAGTGCAACGGCATGGTTGCCATCCTCGGCTATTGCCTTGGCGCGTTGATGGTTTTCCTGACAGCCGTGCGCTGCGACGGTGTGGATGCTGCGGTCGCTTATCACGGCGGCGATACTGAGAAATATCTAAGCGAGGCCGACAGGCTTCGTGCGCCGTTGCTGATGCATCTGGCCGAGGAAGACGAATTCATTTCCAAGGTTGCGCAAGCTGAAATCAAAGACGCGCTTGCGAGCCATCGAAATGCGACAGTCTACAGCTATCCGGGGCAGAATCACGCCTTCTCTAGGCACAATGGCGCGCATTACAACGCCGCCGCAGCAGCACTCGCACATGGGCGGACAAACGAATTTTTACATCGACAATTGCGGTGATAATCTTTTCGTCCTTGATCTAGGGGCGCGTTGCGGACAACTCACCAACAATTTATCAGTTGACGGGACCGAGTAGCCGCGTCGCCGGTCCGGATGGGCTTTCGCCGAAATGGAATTGAGCTTGTCTTCGTCAGGTATGGTGCCCAAGGCCGACGATTCGACGTCGGACACAAACGCTCTTATCGTCGAATAAGTCCTAAATATCCAACGATTCTGGCGTTGGGCGGCTGTAGTTCTCCTGGAACTTCGCTGCATAGTTGGCGCAAAACAGGTAAGGAGCCAAGGAGCGCAGGATGTCGGCCGCACATGCAATTCCAGATCGGCAAGAGAAGAGGAGTGCCGTCGCTGACAAATTCATTAGTGACGAGAGGCTTGTTGCTGTCGCCAAGATGGGCGACCGAACAGTTTTCGAGGAACTTCGAAGACGGCATGCCCAAAAAATGTTTCGCATCGCCCATAGGATCATTCGACATCGTGAGGATGCCGAGGATGCAGTACAAGAAAGCTTTCTCAATGCCTACATTCACCTGGACACCTTCGACGGAAGGGCAAAGTTCTCAACCTGGTTGACCCGCATCGCGATTAATGTCGCCCTGATGAAATTACGGAAAAATCGTCTGACACGCGAAATTCCCCTGGAGAATACAGCCGAAGCGGTAGACCCGAGCCCCACATATCAATTCAGAGATTTCTCACCAAACCCGGAAGAGATTTTTGAAAAAGAGGAGCAGGAAGCAGCGCTGCGAGATGCCATCACGAAGCTGCGCCCGAGCCTTCGGAGGGTTGTTGAACTCTACCAATTGCAAGAATGCACCATAAATGAGACCGCCAGTATACTCGGTATCTCCATAACCGCAGCAAAAGCCCGACTGTTTCACGCACGGACAGCACTACGCAGGAACAAGACCCTATTTCTCCGTCCATTGACTCAGTGAGCGCTAAGGCCTGTTTGCGACAGTCGAGAACAAGCTGCCCCATGGCAACCCAGCAGTTCAGCGTTAAGCGGTAGTGATCCCCATGACTTTGCGGTCTAGCAGGCTCTTGATATCGCGAATTGGGGGCCGGCCGATGAATGGCCAGTACCTGCGATTGAAAATTATGGTGCGGTCAGGGAGTCACGCGATGCCGAAGCGCGCCGCTTTGCGACCAAATTCGGCGTCGCGGTGAAGTCGTAATCCGCTAACGACTCGGATAAGAAAAGAATCGAAGAAGCGGCCTCGCAGTCACGCCAGCAGATGGACGTCGAGGCACAGACGCCGCCCGATGAGGCTGGCGATGTCGCGGAACGGGATCACCTCCTCGGCGACGCCGTGCTGCGTTCCTCCTGCAGGCCCTTTCTCGAGTGCCAGACGGAAGAGACAGGCAGCATCGAACCGGCCGCCGAAGGCTACTCTCAACGAAGCCGTCGGACAAAGTGGAGTTCGACACCGGATAGTGGAGCGCCGACCTCATGCATTGCGCCACCCGTTGCGAGGGATCCGAGGTCGATGGCGATAAATCCGGCGCTGTTGATCAACTCGATTACTAGCTGTTTGGCTTCCGGTGTCGTTGCCGGATGTAAAGATGACGGTACGGGGCTTGTTCGACGAAAAGTCCTGTATCCATACCATCGGCATGTTGCTGATCGATTTTACAAGCCGTGCGCCAACCGCCATCTCAGCGACTATCTCGCTGGATGTGCGCCCCTTCAACGCGGCCCGCGATCTGGTGACTCCCGCCAGGTTGATATCGGGTATAGGATCCATATGCGCGTTGGTGGCATCGATCAGAATTCGCCCACGCCAATCAATACCCTTCAGAGCTTCAAGCACGTTCACCCAGTGCGCCGCGAGAATAACGACGTCGCACTCGGCTGCCTGCTCCCGGGTCCCCGCGATGGCGCCTGGACCAAGATCAGCGACAAAATTAGCCAGTGTCTCCGGACCTCTCGAATTGGACACGACAATGGTATGACCAGCGGTTATCAAATGGCGCCCGAACGTGCTTGTGACCTTGCCGGCGCCTATAAACCCTACTCTCATGACCAATCTCCTTTCTTCGGTTGGAATTGGCATTACAGATTGTAAGATTCGTCTGCCGGTGATAGCGTGTCGTACTTTGTTCCTGTCACTCTGATAGGTCGAAGATATCAGCCATGGAACTCCGACACGTGCGATATTTCCTTGCCGTTGCCGACAACCTCGGCTTTCGGCAGGCAAGCAAACAACTCCATGTCTCCCAGCCCTCATTGAGCGTCCAGATCAAACAACTTGAAGAAGAACTGGGTGTGGCCCTCTTCCGGCGATCAAAGCGGCGGGTTGAAATCACTCGTGCGGGCGAAGTCTTCTTGTCTGCGGCACGTGAAATCCTGTTGAGAATCCAGCAGGCATCGGCAGCAGCACTTCATGCAGAGAGCGGCGAGGTAGGAACAGTCCGGATCGGATTCATTCCAACGGCGAGTTTCCATATTGTTCCCCGGGTTCTCGAGAAGATGAGAAGCACTCTTCCTCTTGTGAATGTGGAGCTTAAAGAAGGGCCTGAAGACCCCCAAATCGCGGGACTACGCTCGGGAGCTTTTGATGTCTGCATTGGTCATTTGAGCCGTACCTACCACGAAATCGAGAACTTGCTGCTGATTCGGGAGCGGGTTGTGGTGGCTCTCCCGAAAGGGCATAGCGCAGCCCGCAAGAGGTATGTGCGCTTAAGAGACCTTGAAGGTGAGCTCCTCATCATGCCCTCGAAGGATTTGCTGCCAGGTCTGCATCAAATGATCGCGACGGCCTACCTGAAGAATCATATGCCGCTGGGTAGATATCAAATGGCGGAACATTTTCAGACCGGGATCAACCTTACAAAGGCCCGTGTGGGATTCATGTTTCTTCCATCTTCTGCAAAAGATTTTATTCCTGATGGAGTCGTGTTACGAACTCCAGATTTTTCCATCGGACCGTTGGACACGTTTGCTCTATGGTCGCGTGGAAATGTAGATCCACTTGTTCACCGCGTCCTCAGCCTCCTCAGGGAAGTTAGGAAGGAGCGCCGCGGCGATCTGCCTGTCGACGGCGCTTCCGAACTGCTCTAAAGAGACCAATGCTTCGAGATGGTTGTACCTGACGGATGGCCGTCAGAGACAAATATCCGTCAGAGATTTGTCAGATACGACTCGAGACCTGGTGCGCTCCTTTTCCTCAAACTTCAACCGCTAGAATGACTTGCATGGATTGCCTTCCCCTTCAATGAAGCGCTCCTCTTCGGCATGGCACGTGCGTTAGAAATCGTTGAGGTGAGGAGAAGATTCGATGAGCGACGCGGCTTCACGAAATTCCGCAGAGCGCGCAGTGCCAGGCAAAGATGATTTCGGATTTACAGTGCCCCTTACCTCCGTCCACAGGATCGAGGCCGACGGTGTAAATGTGTTTTACCGCGAAGCGGGAGAAACAAAGGCTCCCGTGGTTCTATTGCTGCATGGATTCCCAGCTTCCTCGTTCATGTTTCGCGAACTTATTCCTCGACTGGCCGGCGATTACCGTGTGATCGCTCCGGACCTGCCTGGTTTCGGATTTACCGTTGTCACTGCTGAAAGAAGGTATGCGTACTCGTTCGATCAGCTCGCCCGCACAATCGAATCTTTCACACAGGCGCTCGGTCTCGACCGCTACGCAATCTACTTGTTCGACTATGGCGCGCCGACAGGTTTTCGTCTAGCGATGACGCATCCTGAGCAAATTACAGCTCTAATCACACAGAATGGGAACGCATATGAAGAAGGCCTGGGCGATGCCTGGGGCCCGATCCGAAAGTACTGGGCTGAACCCACAGCGGCGAATCGGGATATTCTCCGTCAGAGTGTTTTGACAGCGGGAGGGACGCGCTGGCAGTACACGCATGGCGTCGCGGATCCGGAGAGCATTCCGCCCGAGTCGTACATGTTGGACACGGCTCTCCTCGAACGTCCGGGAAACAAAGAGATTCAACTCGATTTGTTTCTGGACTATGCGTCGAACGTAAAGCTCTACCCGAAATTCCAGGAATATTTTCGTAGGTCGAAGCCACCTTTGCTCGCGATCTGGGGCAAGAACGATCCTTTCTTCATTCCCGCAGGAGCGGAGGCGTTCCGCAAAGACATCCCTGGCGCGAAGGTTCAATTTCTGGATACCGGACATTTTGCGCTAGAGACACACGTCGTCGAAATTGCTTCCGCCATGAAAGGCTTCCTCGCCGCAAATGACTCCGACCGGCCCGCCGCAGAAAGCGCAGCTCAACGATGACCCCGTTCCCTTCCACCCCGAGAATCGTTTTGACATGAGATCAGTGAAAAATGTGATTGTTGTCGGTTCAGTTTTCAGCAAGAGGTGACTGGAACAAGGAGGAAGATATGGAACGACGCAGCTTTCTCGGCGCGCTCACAGCAGCTTCTCTAGGTGCTGCACTCGAGGGCTCTTTCACTGAATTTGCGCGAGCGCAAAATACCGCACAAGCTGGCACGCGTGTGCCTGGCGGGACTGCCAAGAGGGGCGAATTTCCTCAGAACTCGGCAATCGTTTTGGTGCACGCGGCCTGGGCTGACGGTTATTGTTGGAGCAACATTGTTCTCCTTCTGGAGCGGCGCGGTCTTAAGGTGATCTGTGCGCCGATCCCACTTACGTCCTTAACCAACGACGCTACCGCTTTGAGCTCTGCACTGGAACGTACCAGCGGCCCAGTGGTCCTGGTAGGACACGCCTACTCGGGCGCGGTGATCGCCGCGGTCCGGGAAGAGCGGGTCAAGTCGCTGGTCTATGTGGCGGCGCTGGCGCCGGATGAGGGTGAGACGGTGGCGAAGGTCTTCTACCGCGACACGCCGAGTCCCGAAGCACCCAAGATGGTTCCCGATTCTCACGGGTTTGTATGGATGCCCGACGACGCGTTTCACGGGGCGCTCGCACACAAGGCGTCGCCTGATCAGGCAAAGATCGCGGCCTCCGTGCAACGGCCGATTTCGGTTCAGTGTATTCAAGAGCCGGCGCCGGCGCCGCTCTGGAAATCAAGACCGTCGTGGTACCTGGTCGCTGAAGAAGACCGCATGATCAATCCTAAGACGCAGCATTTCATGGCGGATCGCATGGGCGCAACGGTTCGGTCGCATCGCGTGGACCACACGCCCATGTATTCAGAACCGGCGGTGGTGACCGAAGTGATTCTGGAAGCGGCACGAAAGACTCTTTTAGACTAGCTCGTCCCTCGCGGGAGCCGGTGCGAAAGTCCGAAAAGGCGCAACACTTCGGGAGCCTAGCCCAGCGGAATATTTGGAAGGGTCGTCTTATGGAAATCAAGTCGGTCGCCGTTGTCACCGGTGCGAGTCAGGGAATAGGGCGAGCCACCGCCTTGAGACTCGCGCGGGATTTTTCAGCTGTCGTGCTCGTCGCTCGAGACAAGGAAAGCCTGGAGACGGCAGCCTCAGAGATTACCGCGGTGGGGGCCAGGGCGATGGTCATTGCCATTGATCTGCGCTTGCCGTCATCGGCAGAGACGGTCATCAAGGGCACTCTCGAACGCTTTGGCAGAATCGACGCCCTGCTAAACATTGCGGGCGCCGTGCCACAGATTGATTTGTTCCAGATGTCAGACGCCGAGTGGGACGACGGCCTGGCGCTCAAGTTTCACGGCGCACGCCGTCTGACGACCGAGGCCTGGGCCGCCTTGATGGCCTCGAACGGATCCGTGGTGTTGATGTCCGGGAGCGCAGCGCTCGAACCCAAGCCCGGAAATGCGGCGGTTGCTGCGATCAACGCGGCCATCACGGCACTCGCGAAGGCATTCGCAGAGCAAGGAATCCAGGACGGAGTGCGGGTCAACAGTGTCTCGCCCGGAGCCGTGATGACCGGACGCCGGCAGGCCTTCTTTAGAAAATGGGCTCCTGCCCACAATCTCACCGTGGAAGAAGCCATCAAGAAATTTCCAGAGCAAGCTGGCATCACACGCTTTGGAAAGCCGGAGGAGATTGCCGATCTGATGAGTTATCTGGTATCCCCGGTGGCGAAGTGGATGACCGGCGCTTCCGTGCGTATGGACGGCGGCGAGATCAAGGGAATTTAGGCAGGATCGCGACTCGGGATTTAACGTCATGCCCGGAGGGAACGAATGGAAGCCGCAACGAGGAGTCGGAGCGAGGAGGAAAAGTTGGAACGTCGCTGCTTTCTTGGTGCGCTCGCCGGCGCATCTCTAGGTGTACTGTCGGAGGCCATTTTCACCGAGTTTGCGAAAGCACAAGACACGCCACATGCTGTGGCGACCCCCGCTGATCAGATTTCTTTCGAGACTTCTCATGTGGAGGTTTCTGGCAACACGATATTCCTGCGCCGCTATGGAAAGGGACCGGCCATTCTGCTGGTGCATGGCTTCCCGCGTACCAGTCTGATGTGGCGATTCCTCGCTCCGAAGCTTGCCGAGAACCACACTGTGATTTGCGCAGATCTCCGGGCCTACGGTCGCAGCGGAATCCCCGCCTCAACAGACGACCACTTTCCTTATTCAAAGCGTGCAATGGCGAAGGAACTAGTCGATGTGATGGACAGACTCGGCTTTCCCTCCTTCACGCTAATCGGCCACGATCGCGGCGGAAGGGTTTCCTACCGTCTGGCCCTGGATCACCCGAAAAACGTGGAGCGACTCGCAGTCTTCGATGTGATTCCGATTTTCGAAGCGTGGAGGCGGTCAGATGCACGATTCGCGCAGACCTATTGGCCGTGGATTTTGCTATCGCAAAAGGCCCCGCTGCCGGAGAGCTATTTACTCGGCGCGCCCAAGGCCGTCTTCGATAATCCCTTCGGGCACGGTTCCTTCAGCGGCGAGATACTTGAGGAATACGTTTCCACCTATCGCGATCCGGCCCGCGTTCATGGAATCTGCGAGGAATATCGAGCGGCGGCAACTATCGATGTCGAGCACGACCGTGCAAACAAGGAAGCATCCAAGCGAATTGAATGTCCGATGCTGCATCTGTGGGCTGAGGGTGGCCCGCTCGACATGTTCTATGCAAAAGACGGCGGACCGCTGGGAATTTGGCGGCAATGGGCGCCGCAAGCGCAAGGGCAGCCGATGAAGGGCGGCCACTTTTTCCCGGAAGAAAATCCTGACGACACCGCCGTTCTCGTCAAACAGTTCCTTTCTATGTAGCCATCTATCTCATAGGGTCGAGAAAAACAAAAGTGTAGGGCGCTGTCCATCCGGGGAACGCCCGGTTCCAGATACCTGAACTCAAGGAGATACGGAAATGAAAACGTGGATAAAAATTGCAATTCCTCTTGCCGCAGTCGCGCTTTTGGGTGCCTGGTATGCATTTCGCCCGGAGCGGCTCGTGGTCAATCGAAGTGTCAACGAAGCAACGCCGAGCGTACCAGGCACCTCGTCGGCGCAGCCTCTGGAATCTGGACGGTTCTACAGCATCTTGCACCCGACAGAAGGAACCGCAACCATCTACCAGATAGGAGATGGCACTCGCGTTCTTCGTTTTACCGGCTTCAGCACTTCAAACGGCCCTGACGTTCACGTCTACATGGTCGCCGCGGACGATGCGAAGGACGCGGCGACAGTGGAAAAAGCTGGCTTTGTTGATCTCGGAGTGATCAAAGGAAATATCGGCGATCAAAATTACACGCTTGGAAGCGACTTGGACCTAACGAAATACCGCGCGGTGTCCATATGGTGCAAACGATTCAGCGTGAATTTCGGAGCCGCGGCGCTAAGGCCAACGCAGACATCGCAAAATCAATAGGCATACAAACCGTCGGCAAAGCCGGGTGCGGTCTTGCTGCGCTATGCATCTGTGAACGCGAATCTACAAAACGGGTCTGAGTTGGCTGACGATCTCGGTTAACCAGGCCTCCAGCAGCGAGCGCTGGTCCGGCGTCATCTCTGTAAAGGCCAGGCCCATCCCGAATCTCTGGTCACAGTAGGCTACCTTTGCCTTAGTCTCGAAGACGCCCTGATCTCTGAGAATCTTCAATCCGACGAGCGTCCCCTCGGGAAATGGATTCAGCGAGTCGACATAGCAGCCCCCCAGACCCAGTTCCGAGGAGCGACCCACAAGCAGCGTTCCGGAACTCAACTCCGTCACCTCCGCAGAAGCGACGAGCGGGCAGCGCCGGACAGCACGGCGTTTGGCTGGTTGCAAGGTTTTGTCTCTTTGAACCATCGATCATCACCTGTCGGAGAGGTGAAATTGACTCTTGGACAGGTCCCCTGGTAGCGAAACTATCCCGGAATTTCGCGCCCACCCGATTCGTTGTCAAGCGCGGTGAGAAGCCATCTCTGCAAAACAGCTCGAAACTGAGGCTTTACCTCGCGAAATACCAGACCCATGCCCGAGGGTTTGACATAGAGCACCGATGTCTCAGCCTCGAAATATTCTTCTGAGTGATGGATTTTCAGAAAAACAGGATGCATAAGCTCAAACGAAGCGGAAGTCTCCAGGAAGCAGCCGCGGAAGCTCAGCTCTGTCACGCGTGCGGGGGCAAAAGCAGCGGGCGAGCTCCCAGGAGCGATCTCAGCGCTGGCGTTGAACGTAAACCTCAACCCACGATGTTCTTGGTCCACTGTTCAAGCCTATTTCATTGAAAAACCAGTGTCGAGTCTCTCGGTGAATCTCCGACACGAATCGCCTACTACTGGAATCTGGATACCGGACTTGCCCGATCACGCGAGCGTGGCGTGTTTTTCGAACTCTATTTTGGTCGTCTTTGCCACGCGACTCCGCGTGTTCCGCAGTTCAGCGTACAGAAAAGGAAATACTTGCCAAGGTAGCTTAATCTGGGCCAATGTTGCTCCGGACTCGAGTGCGGGAATGACGGATGGAAGACAGATGCCCCGGAAAACTCCAAGAGCGAAACAGAGGTCGAGGTTTTCATCTCCGACAGGTTCTCTCGAAAAACAGGATTCCGAATGCGCCATTGTACTGGAGTCCATGAACACCTGAATCCGCTTTCGTGCCGGATTCTAGAAGGAATGATCTATGCAGTCGAAGTATTCGCGATTGTGTCTCGGTTTTGCCGCCGGTTTGTACCTCCTGTCGGCTCGAAGCCCGTCCAGCCTGCTCCGCGCGCAGCAGAATCCTTGTGATCCGAATCTCATGCAGCTGGGACAAAATCCCGAGGGGTATCGACTGCGAGGAGACCGCTGCGAGGGCATTTATATCGAGCCAGTTTCCGGTAGCACGACGCTGCTGATTGCTTCCTTCACCGCATTCTTTGAGGAGATCGATCCTCGAGTGAATCTGAGGATCGATTGGTCTTCCCCGGCCGAGTCACCGATTCACCTAAGAGCCTACGGACTACGCGAGAAACTTTACTATCAGATGGATGCAAACATTCCCGCGGGCGCGACCACCTATCTTTGGCCGGCGGGAGTTCTCGACGCACTTCATCTTTCCAAGCAAGACATTGGCGTCGTCGGGTATACCGAGTACAAAATTGGCGGCGAAAATCGGACGCTGTATGTGCCGTTGCGGATCCGGCAGAAGGACCAGAAGCAGACTCACGCGTATCAGTTGGTGCTTGTGCCGGGTTCGGAATTAAAAGAAGTTTTCATCAGCCTGGCGCAAGTCGGGCCCGACGGCCAGCCACATTCCTTTTTGATCAGCGACCACGCACTGGGAAAGGGATACTATCCGGCGGAGCGAGGAATCCAGGTCGATCTCCCGAGCCCCAAGACACCAGGAATTTATTACCTTGAGATTGGCGCAACCAGCAGATACGGAGGCCCCATCACGCAACGAATGTGGTTTTACCACGCGGGGGAGCACTGAGCCAAACAGCGAGGGAGAGCGATCGCATGGCCGCGTCAGAACGAGACGAACTTCGTACTCTTGTCCGTGCCCGGGCAAATGCTCTTCAGACAGAAGCGATTCGTTCAGGAGGTTCCATTCCGCAAGAGCAGTTAGAAGAGCTTCGACGGCTCGCAAGCCTGGCAGGGATCTATGATGCGGCACAGCCCAAGGCTCCCCGGAGGCGCTGGCCACTGATTGCATTGTTTGCCTCGACCTTGGTCATCGTGAGCATTCTGCTGTTTGTCCGGCGCAGGAGTACAGAGATCGAACTGGACCTTCACGTGACAGAGTTAGGCTTCGTTCTCCCCGAACGGCAATTGTTGAACGAACCTTTGCGCCTCGGGGCGCTGGGTATTTCAGGACTCAGAGCGATCCAACTTCCCCGGGGCCGCAGCTCGGAGGCGGCGACCCTGACTTCGGGGCACGACTTTGAGTCTGGGATAAACCTCGCGGTGGCTACCGAGAATCAGAGCCGCGGCGAAGTCGGCCTTCCCGAACTCATCTTGCCCGCCGGAACACACGTATCGTTCAAGAAGACCGATCTTCCGGGGCAGTACCGCTGGGCGCTCGAAGGGACGGGCTTCGATTTGAGGGCAGACGTGGTTGGCCCGGTGCGAGTCGATCCGGAAGGCGGAACCGGACGCCAACTTACCTTTTTGAGTCCCAAGCCGGTCGTCTTTGAGCCGCAATCGAACGACGTCAATCTGGATCTTACCTTCCTCGTTCTCCCACAGAAACTCCCTCCCGTGCCGCGCAATATCCAGGACTTGTCTCTCCTGCGAATCGAGAACCGCAGGGGCCCGGACGGTCTGCCGGTCCGCCGTCTGTCGACGATCCTGTCCGGCTCGATCTATTTTGAGGAATTAAACGGACAGGAACTGAAACTCCGGCCGGGCGAGGACATTCGGTTTGAGAGCTCAGAGGGAGAGATCGAGTCTCTGGAGCTCAAAGACGACGGCGTCGTTTTCCAGTTTCGCGGCAGCGTTCACGGGATTACAGCGGGGTCGACGGAGACCCGCAGGAGCCTTATGCCGACGTGGCTCGACTGGCTTAAGGCGCGACGGGGCTTTTATTTGCTTTGGGGCACGGCGGTCTATCTCTTTGGATTGATTGCCGGCGTGCTGCGCTGGTTGAAGGTGCCGGAGTGAAACGGCGTCCAGGTCTGGCCGTTATTTGTCTCTTGCTTTTGTTTTCCCCGCGTTCCTTCGGAAATCCGCAGGCGCGGGATCCTCTGAGGGAGGACATTAAGCTCCTGGTCGTGCGGATCGAGGCAAAATTTCCTGACCGGGTGAGTTATGGAACAGGGATTATCGTTGGCGCCGAAAACGACCAGGTCTACATCATCACCGCTAACCACGTTGTCCGCGATGGGGATCGGCAGGGCCAGGAAGTGGTCGTCGAATTTTATACACTGCAAGGAAAACCAATCAAAGCAAAGCTTCAGAGTCAGTTCGACCCCGGTCATGACCTAGCCGTGCTCAGTGTCCCGAATGCCAAAGCAAATGGAATCGATGGGAACGCTTTTCCCTTTGACCGCGCCGGCGACCCCGCTCTTCTCGGCAGAGGCGATCCGGTTTTTCTCGCCGGACACCCGAACGACGTGCGATGGAGTCTGAGTGTAACTCCGGACGGATTTGTCGAGACAGAAGGAGACTGGTTACGGTTCGAGTCGAAGTCGCTCTTTCCGGGGCATTCCGGAGGAGCTTTGCTGAACTTCCGGCTTGAGATTGTGGGGATGCTCCGGAGCGACAAACAGCCGTATGGGGAGGCCCTGAATATTGCCAAAATTCTCGCGATACTCAAGGAGTGGGGCGTTCCCGTCAAACTCCGCGAGCGTTTCGTCGTGGGAAATATTGAGACTCTGAGTGCGGGTGCAGGGCATACCTGTTATGTCAACTCCCACGGCATGGCCTCCTGCTGGGGCAGCAACTCGGACGGCGAGCTCGGAAACGGGACGGCCAGCGACAGTCCGCAGCCTTCTGCCGTCCGGGGCTCTCTTTTTGTTTCAATCAGCGCCGGTTTCGGACATACCTGCGCCGTCACCGCAAGCGCCACAGCCCTGTGCTGGGGAGACAATCGGGACGGGGAGCTTGGGAGCGACGCCGGTGAAGGGAGCAGGTCTCCTGTTCCGGTCTCCGGAGGACTTAAATTCGCCGCAGTGAGTGCGGGGTTCCATCACAGCTGCGGACTTGCGACCAACGGTGCTGCGTACTGCTGGGGCGATAACGAGTACGGGGAGCTCGGCACGGGCAATAAATCCGCTTCGATCGCTCCTCGTCCTGTCACCGGAGGGCACAGTTTTAGGACCGTGCGTGCGGGAGTATTCTTCAGCTGCGGTATCAGCGCTCTAGGCGACGCCTATTGCTGGGGCTCGGGCTCGCGAGGCCAGCTCGGCAATGGCTCGAAGACCGATAGTTCGGTTCCTGCCCTGGTTTCTGGAGGGCTTCATTTCCTTTCTCTCGCGACCGGTGACGGACACGTATGCGGTGTGACCACTCAGGGCAAAGGCTATTGTTGGGGCGACAACGAGTACGGGCAACTCGGCAACGGTAGAAATACTCCGAGCCTTATGCCTGCGCCCGTGGCAGGGGGGCTGACCTTTGAAGATCTCTCCGCAGGAAAGACGTTTAGCTGTGGCGTCACAAAGGAAGGCGTGGCCGACTGCTGGGGTTGGGGCGACGACGCAGTTGTAGCAACAGAAGCGGATGCTTCCGCCAATGTACCCGCACCGGTTTTTGGGTCTCGAGGACTTGTTTTCAAGTCGGTGACAACCGGCCAAGTGCATGCGTGCGGGCTGACCACCGTCGGGGAGGTCTACTGCTGGGGAATGAACAAATACGGCCAATTGGGCAATGGGTCGAAGGATGACAGCGTGAAACCCGTCGCCGTCGCGGCGCAGCCCTAGCCATCGTCAGACCAGGGCCCTGGCTGCAAAACGTGTTGCGGCTCCGAGGGGGTCGGTTTAGCCCCCGGACGTTTGCATAAGCGCTGTATACAAATGAGTTCCCGTCTGTTCTACTAGCTGCTCCACCCTGCATTTTCAGAGAGACGCCCCAAAAACACGTCTACCCCGTAGGCCGGGATCTGGCCTAGAAGGGAAGGCCATTGGCCCCAATCCAGAAGCGTCCGAAGGCTCTGAAAACACTCTCCGAACGGACCATCCCATCGTCAGAAGAGGTGCTTAAATCACCTGTGGCCTGCGGCGGCGGGCATCCCGTAGCTGGCGACAACGCTCCATCGGCGAGTGCCCCAACAGACCTACAGCGGCGCGTCAAGGATCGGTTTGGCGTGCTTCCGAATTTCTTCCGGCTATCGCCTGAGACCCCTGAGATCACCGAAAAACTGTGGGGATTTGCCCAGGCAGCGTATCTTGATAGCCCCCTCCCCTCTCTTTTCAAGGAACGGCTTTTCGTCTTTCTTTCCCGCTTTTGTGCCGTCCGCTACTGCATCGCCCGCCACGCCGGCTTCCTGGTCGGGCTCGGGCGAGCCTCAGGCGATAAGGACGCTCGCGCGGAAGGGGTCGTGGATGTGGTTAAATTGCTGCGGCGGCCTTTTCCGCGCGGTCCTGAACTGGAATCACACCTTTCCTTTTGTTCGAACTGTCCTGCTCCTCTTCTGGAAATGCCGGCGGCCGACACGCAGCTGGAAGACGGGCTTTTTTCACTTGCCGGTCATGTATTCCTGCAGACGGCGGACGCCCAAGCGTGCCTCGATGCCCTCGAACGATTGCTGGGCTCCATTCGACTTCAGTACGTCCTGCTTTTCTTATCGTTCGTTCGGGCGGCGCACTACTGGACAAGGGTCCATCCTGAAATCGAGTTTGAGCATGACATCAAACAGCTTCTGGTCACCTATGAAGAGCTTGCGAGTTGTATCCTCGACGACTCGGAAGCCGGCGTAGACAACGTCACACAATCCATTCTGGACGAGCTTCCCGAACTGCGTCTGAAAGCCGATAAGGCGATCGGCTTGCTTGCCGCAATCGTAGATTCTTCCGACGATGCGATCATTAGCAAAACTTTGGAGGGTGTCATCACAAGCTGGAACGCAGGCGCCGAGCGGCTCTTTGGATACACAGCCGAGGAAGCCATCGGCCAGCATATTTCGATGCTCATTCCGCTCGACCGTCGAGGCGAGGAAAAAAACATTCTCGCTCAACTCCGTCAAGGCCACCGGATCGATCATTTCGACACCATTCGGCTGCGAAAAGATGGGTCCAAGCTTGAGATATCGCTGACCATCTCGCCCGTTAGGGACGCCTCAGGAAGAGTCATCGGAGCTTCGAAGATAGCGCGGGATATCGCCGGGCGTAAACGGGTCGAGCGTGAATTGCAAGAAAGCGAAGAGCGTTTCCGGGCACTCGCGGATGCCCTCGATACCCAAGTTCAATTTCGGACCCAGGAACTGCAGCTGCGAAATGCGGAGATCCTTCAACAGTCGGATCGGCTTCGAGACCTTTCCGCAAAATTGATGCGCGTCCAGGACGAAGAACGTCGGCACATTGCAATGGAGCTGCACGACAGCGTTGGTCAGAACCTGGCTGCACTGGGAATGACCTTTACGCGCCTCGAGGACGACGCGAAACGCGATCCCACCCGATTCTCAGAAAGCATCAGAGACGCCAAAGATTTGATTCAGAATCTGACCAAAGAAATACGCACCACCTCTTATCTTTTGCATCCTCCCATGCTGGACGAACTCGGATTATCGTCCGCACTTCGATGGTACGTAGATGGCTTGGCCGGGCGAAGCGATCTAAGTATCGAGGTTAGTATTCCCCACGACCTCGAAAGGCTTGCTCCGGAGATGGAACTGGCCATATTTCGTCTTGTGCAGGAATGTCTGACAAACATCCATCGCCATTCAGGAAGCAAAACGGCAGTCATCCGCATCGCCCGCGAGGCTGACAGGATCTATGTGGAGGTCCAGGATCGCGGCAGCGGAATGTCCCACGAGCGACTCAGAGAGGTGCAGGCGGAGGCGGTCGGCGTGGGAATCAGGGGAATGAAAGAGCGCGTGCGCCAGTCTCATGGCGAATTGACCATCGATTCCAATTCTTCAGGAACAAAGATTACCGCCAGTTTCCCGGTCAGCGCGCCCGCGCGGAAGATACAGGAAATGACCGCATAACGCGACGTGATTCAATCCCAGGGAACATGGCCAGATTCAGGAAGCGCTAGCGCCTCTCGGTCATCGCTCTTGTCCCTTAAATGGGCAACCCCCGAATCAGCTTTACGGGACACTGTCTCGCGTGGGGGCCTTCTGGACCCTGCCTGGTTCAACATCCTGTGGGTCCTGAATAACTTACAGGCAATACGTGGTTCTGGATGGCAAGAGTCCTTGCCGGGCCCGAATGGCCAGGCTGATCCTCTCGCGCCTCGCCATAGATACCCTATATAAATGATGCGCAAGTGGAAGAGATTTTCATCTCTCGGGCGTGGAAAGGTCATGAGAGAGGCCGAGGAACTGGTTTATTTCTTCTGGAGCCAGTTGATCGGGCTGGGTTCCCGAAGCGAGTTCAACGATCTGCACACCGAGAATGGAGGAGAGCTCTGTCGCAGCCGCAGCGGTCCCGGCCCTTCCTGCTCGATCGGCGTCGAGCATGAGGATGACTTGATCGAAGTAGGTTCCGATCAGCTCGGCTTGGCGGGAGGACAACCTCGAGCCCATAAGAGCCGCCACGTTAGGATGTCCGGCCTCGTGGATTTTCATGGTGTCAAAGTAGCCTTCCACAAGAATGAGCGTGCGGTCGCCCGAGCGGATGGCTCGGTGGAGATTGAACAGCAGGTGAGATTTCCGGAAGCCGGCAGGAAGGCGGTATTTCGGTTCCGTTTTGTCGATGGCGCGACCCGCGTAGGCGACGAGTTCGTCATCTTCGTTGTGGATCGGAATCACAATCCGTCCACGAAGAAAACCGCTCCCGTTGTAGTAGCCCACGCCGAAGTAGCCAGCCGTATGCTCTCCGAGTCCACGCGCTAGAAGATAGGGATGCTGGTGGTCGATGTTGTGCAGGGTGAAGGACAGGGGCCGATTCTCCGGTGTCGAGGGGACTGGCCCGTTGTTCCCGGATGTGGCGGGAGGGAGGAGATTTTCCCTGAGCGAACGATCGAGGCGTAGAGCGGCCTCCCGGATCGAGCAGCCTTCCATTTCGGCGACGAAGTGGAAGACGTCCCCGCCGACGCGGCCCGAACGAGCGGCGATGCAGGAAGCCGACTGACAGGACCAGGCGTTCCGGGTGAAACTGACGGAGAAGCTGTCATTGCTTCTGGCGGAAGAGTGGGCGGGGAGCGGGCATTTTCCACGGAACTCGTCTCTACCAGCGCGCCGAAGTCGAACGTCATAGTGCGAAAGAACCGTTTCCATGGATACTCTCGCTCTGACGCTTTTGAAGTCGACCCTTTCCGCCGGCATCAGTTCCTCCGTTCCTTTCTAGGCTCGATGTGAAATCCGCGTTGAAGCTGCCGGGGAGTGGGACGCGCCGGCGTCGGAACGTCCATGCCTTCGGTCGGTCGAAAATTGGCGAGGATGTATTCCGGAGCAGAGGGAACAAACGGCATCGGTTTTTCGGCAGGACTCATACGAGCTCCTTGTGACCATCAAAAATGAACCCGTAATGGAATTCATCGCGATCGGGATCGTAGCCCTGGATTTCGATGACCTCGGAGACGAAGCGCCGGCCGGGTCGGCGTTCGAGGTGCACGACGACGTTCACGGAATCACCGACATTCGTCTTCACGGCGCGGTAGGGGAGGTCCACGCCGCTCTGCAACACGCAACTCGTGAAGCGGGAGAGGCCCTGCTTTGCGGAAGTGGCATGAACGGTTGAAAGGCTTCCCGAGTGTCCGGTGTTGAGAAGTTGCAGCAGATCGAAGGCCTCGCCTCCTCGAATTTCGCCCAGGATGATCCGGTCGGGCCGGTGCCGAAGAGAGGCCTTTAGCAGATCCCGAATGGTGATGGCGGCCAGACCGTTCTGCGCCTGCCGCGCCTCGAAACGGACCAGGTTGTCCTGGCCAAGGTGAATCTCGGAGGTGTCTTCGATAAGCAGGACTCGTTCATCGGACGGAATGAACTTCCCGAGTACGTTGAGCAATGAAGTTTTCCCGCTCCCGGTAGAGCCGGCGATCAGGATATTCTTTCGCGCGAGAACGTAGCCTTCGAGTTGATAAGCCAGCCAACGTTCGAGAGTTCCTGCTCGAATGAGGTCTTCGATACCGAAGTGCCGGGCATTGAATTTGCGGATCGTGAGGGTAACGCCGTCGACGCTGCACGGCGGAATGACCGCGGCCACGCGGCTGCCATCCGGAAGCCGCGAATCGAGGATGGGTTTCGATTCCGAAATGTCGTCGCCCAATCGCCGGGCAATATTCTTGACCGCGACCATCAGGGATTTCTCGCCGAGATGAATGCCTGGCACGGGCTCGATGAATCCCGCCTTTTCAATGAAGATGTGGTCGGGGCCGTTGACCATGACCTCGCTGATCGTGTCATCTAGAATCAGGTGCTCAATAGGCTTGAGAAACGGCAGGATGGTTTCAAATCCATTCATCAGAGTTCTCCGTCCGCAAGCTGGCGGAAATACGATTTGTTGACGTCGTTGTAGTAGGGTTTGAGATAGCAAAACGTCGGTGGCATCGGGTTGGTGCCGTCGTAGGCGATGGTCACGGACTGTGCATTGCGCAGTTCCATGAAGTCCTTCATGTCGAACCGCAAATCGTGGTGCGGGCTGTAGCTCTTGGACGCGGTGATATTCGCCTTATGCGACATGGTCCTGCCCGTGAGGAGGCTGACCTTCGCGTCGTGTCCGCTCTCCGACAGGTTGTAACTGGCCTTCAGCCGGTCCTCGCGCCCGCAAAGCTCGCTGGCCGTCCGGGCGGAGAAATCATCGGAAAGCGACAGGAAGATTTTGGTGCGGAATGTTTGCAGCAGGGTACGCCAGGACTCTCCCGGCAGCGCGGACTTGAGCGAACTGAAGCTCTGGGTGGCGACGATGGGGATGCACTTGGGTTGCCGGGAAAGGCTGAAGAACTTTTCATCGCCGGTCGGTTCACTCTCGCCGACCGTGGCGAAGTGGTGGTATTCGTCGCAGAGAAACAGAACTTGCCGGAAATAGCTCTGGGGATTCTTCTCCATCAGCGGAACGCGGTTGAGCACGGCCCGCTCGAAGTCGAATTTCATCATCACACCGATGGCCTTTGCCAGACCGGGATTCATGCCGATCGGAAAATTGAGACCGCATATTCCTCCGGTTTCAATCAACCAGGAGAACGAAGGCAGCGGTTTGCCGAATTTGAAGTCGGTATTGGCGCCGGGGTCATAGCACTCCGCGGGCGGGCAGAACGTGCGCTTCACGTCCGGGTTGTCATCGAAGAGCGAGAGGAATACGGAAATGCCTTCGACGATCGATGTCCGCAGCTTGGGCTCGATCCTCCGCCAGTCATGGTCGAACCACCTGCGGATGGCTTCGAGTTGGGCCTTTTTCTGGGCCGCAACCGGGTTCTTTGCGGAGGCGTTTTCCGCTTCCCATTGGATGGCCTTGGCTTCCAATAGGGAAGCGAGGCCGGGCGTGAGGGGCGCCCGGTAATGGCTGGATTCCTTATTGAGTCGGAACTGGAATGGTTCGAGATCCTTCGGATGCTTCAGATATTCTTCTTCCCCAACCAGTACGGACTCGGCTTCCGCCAGGCGGCGTTCCGCTTCTTTGATTCTGCTGGCGAGCAGTTCCGGATTGATGGCGCATTCATAGACATCGAAGAGCGTGACGTAATCGAATGCGACCTTGTGGAGCAGGATGATGAATTTGACGAGGTTGGTATAGGCCTGCTGCCAGAAGGGTTCCTTCCCCCGGCCGAAAAGATTATTGAGCAGCGAGGCGATGCTGTACGCCAGCGCGAAAGCGTCGAGGTCGTTGTGGAGCGGGTTATAGCGGTACCTGGAACTAAGGCTGATTTCGATATAGTCGTCAGCGCGGTCATGCCGTTTAAGGATTTCGTGGATCCTTTCGCAAAAATCGCCTTTCACTTCCAAAACGAGGCCGCCGATGCGCCGGTCCTTGTCGTCGGCCCTGAACGCCAGAATCTGCTCGGCGAACGGGTACATGCACGCCGCCGTTTTTCCCGACCCGACCGCGCCCACGATGGCGATGCCTGTAAACAGTCCGCGTTCCGGGATGACCAGCCAGTGCGGTGTTTCCGACGGCACTTGCGTGCGCGGATGGTGCAGCTCTCCGACGACCAGCGAGAGTTCCGCCCGTTTTCGGGGGTCCGGATAAAGGGGCAACTTGCCGGCATGAATCTTCCGGGTGGCCTTCAGCCTAAAAATGTAGAACCCCGAAAGCACAACGGAGAAGGCGATGTACGGGGTCGTATAGAGGAAGAGGGTGTAGGACCACTTGAAGAAGAGAAAGGCGGAGGGCGAGCGAATTTCCATGACGTGGACAAAGAGGTTGTCTTCCGGGAATGGCGCCCGAAAATAGAGCGCCATTCCCGTGGTCGCTGCGAGGATAGAAGCGAGGAAGTTTCTCGCTTCGAGGATTCTCTGGATCATGCCCGCGCCGCCTTCGCCGCCAAGGGACCGTCCCGCTTGTCGCCCGCTGCCTGCTGTTGCTTCGGCCAGCGATGAAAGTCCGCGTCCCTCCCAAGCACCATCTCGAGGGCCGAGGTCACCATCTCTGGCGGTTTGTGGATGATCGGCATGAGTTCCTCCTATTTCCTTTTCGTCCTCTTGCTCTTACTTCGACACAAGGCAAAACCCGGTTTTCTGATTTACCCCTGCCCAAGATCCATCGTCGCTTGCTATGCAACCTCTCGATTCCGAGTAACCTCCGTTCACCGCTGGCGCGCGCCTTTTACTCCGTGCCGGCGCTTTTCGTCGAGGGGTGAGTGTCCGTTCCGTACGAGATAGGTGTCGAATAAGACGGTTCGCTCCGGTGGCGTCTGTGAAAATTCCAGGCGCAGGTCCTGCTCGGCAATCCGGCCGGCGAACCATCCTTGATAAAGACTCTCGAATCGCTCTCCCTGAAAACGCCGCCTGGCTTCGTTCAGGAATTCAAAGTCAGCGGTCACCGGCACTACGTATTCGTGCCGTTCCCACTTCCGGCGAATCCCGAAGTAGCGCAGGATTTCGTCGGATTCGAGCGGTTCCCTGACGCTTCGGTGGAAGCGGTCTTTGGCGCGGTGAAACGCGCTGGCCCGCCGCGCAATGTAAAGCAGGCGAAAGGATTTCAAGTTGCGGAAGAGTCCCTGGTAGGCGGCGAGATGCAAGGCAAATCTCCGCATGCTTCCTGATCCCGGATCGATGAAACCGAAGGTGACCACGGGCGAGAGACCCGAGACGGGAGGCGCGAGAAAGAGCGGGAACTTATCGACGAAATAGCGGACCGTCGGACCGCCGCCGGCGATGCCCCTGTAGAGCTTTCGGGGGAGAAAATCCTTCGGAACGGCGAGCGATTCAGAGAAGAGACGGATCTTGTCGCTTTCGGTCTCCAAAAAGTCGTGCCCCGGATTCTCGAGGAGGAAGTCCATTAGCACGAGGCGTGTGCGAATGTAGTCGAAGGAATGCCGCCGCCGGTTCTGGAGGTTATCCTTTTCCATCGGTCCATAGATGAGCCGGGAAAAGAGATGAAAGACCGAGCCCTTACCCAAGTAGTCGCGCACATGGGCGTGCCCCTGTTTGAGGAGCTTCTGTGCGAAGCTCATGCAATGCTTTTGGCGGCAAACGCCGGCAAAGGCGTTGAACTGACGGAGGGTGAAATAACCGGAGTGCGTGGCCACCAAATACAGAAAGCGGGCCTCTGCTTCCGTGTACCCGAGAGCCGCAATGCGCTCGATGTGATCCTCGCGCTGCTTCATAGCGAGAGAATCTCCGCCGTCAATTCACGCTGGTCCAGTATCCTGCGCAGCTTCGAGGCCTCGTCGGCATGGGCGTAGATCGAGAAACCCGCGAGGACTTTTTCGGCCAGAGTCTGAAGGCGGTAGTGGCCGGTGGCCAGCTCGAGGTCCACGCGAGCGCGCTCGCCATCACGGGTTTCGTATTCGATCCGAACATCCGGGACGGGAATCTTTTCTCCTACAACCTTCAACCCGTGCGCGTCGGCGACCGCATCTTTGGCAGGGGCAGACTTGCGGTCTTCGCCAAGCTTCTCGAGATCGCGCAAGAGACGCTTATTCAATTCGTAGCCGAGGACGACACGAAGGCTTCGTCCTCCCTGACCTCTGATCTTTGCGGCTGCCTTTTGATAGAGCCGGTAGAGGTCTGCATCGTGATGGGCTTCGCGAGGCTTCGTATATCCGTGGTAGAGGGCCTGACTCTTGGCAGTACTTTGCGTTTCGTCCAGAAAGCGGTGTCCGTTTTTGGTCAGGGTGAGGATCTGTCGCGAACCCATCAGCTCATGGGGGATGGACTTCATATCGATAAAGCCCCTGCGAAAGAGATTTTCGAGGTCAGGGCTCATGCGATCCTTGTTGCCGTCATAGGCGAATTCCGCCAGATCCTTGCTGGCCACGGCGCGGAATTTTCCAAGCTCCACCATCGTTCTGACTTCAGAGTTCCGCAGGCGATAGGTGCGGCCGCGAAGTTCGTAGACGGTCGGCGGTTCTGCCGGGCGAGAGGCGACGCGATCCGGCGCGGGACCCGGCGATTGCGGCCCGTCGCTCGATGCCCGCTCGCGCACCTCACGGGGTCCGGGTGAATCACCGGGGCTGGGTTCCCGGTCCTCGGAAGCCACTCGTGGATCGAGCCGATCTTCGGGTTGGTGACCTCGAGACATTTCAATCGGCCTCCTCCTCGAATGGCGGTGCGGGCACGTCGGTCTGGCCTCGATGAAGCTGCTTGTCGAGATGGGAGAGTTTTCGCCCCGTGTCCTTGAGGAAGAACTTGCGGCTGAGACCAAAGGCGGCGGCAAACACATTGGCCGATAGAAGCCCTATATACATAAGGATGGGGGTCGCGTACGCCCGCCAAAGAACGAGTTTGTAGGGGACGAAGAATCTCAGCTCGCCCATGAGCCAGAAACCCAATGCGAGGAGGATGGCGATGGTGAGGAGCAGGACGTTGGCAATCACCCGAAGTCTCCGAGAAACGCAGCTGTGTTTTTTCCGTGACTCTCCGTTGCTTCCCGGAGCGGGGAGGCAGCTGCAAGGGGGCAGGGGAGGGCCTCGAGCCGGGAGGACCGCCGAAGGAACGAGGAATCGCCGTGCTGAGGTTCGGCCGAGGTTGCCTGGTGGCGGACCCGGACCTCTTCGCTCTGAGCCAGGGTCAGGAGATTCATTTGAAGGCCTGGTCTTCGCGGAAGTACGTGATAGTCATTCCGAGCGGGTTGATCGGGATCAGCTCGTTGGGCACCTGTGACCTGAACAGGAAGACGAAGTTCGCAGTGTACAGATCGCGCTTCAGCTCGCTATGGTCGGCCGGTGAGTAATAGACCATGTAGAAGTCCACGCGAGCGCGGAAGGGCGGGGTTTGCATTTCTTCGAGTGCGACTTTCTTCACGTCCACATCGATCTCGGGCGCGGCGGTATTGGTGATGAATTTCTTGATGATGTCGTCCTTGCGGTAAGCGTAGAGGATGCCGTTGGCGAGCTTGCCGTCGAGGAAGTAGAGGGACTTCGAGAAGTCATCCTGAATCGTGTAGCGGTTGCGGCGGTAATAGAGGTTCGAAAACTGGGAGAGAAAATACTTCGCTTCGGCGTCCTGGGGCTTGTACTCAAGGTTGTGATAGTTGATGGCTTCGGCGCGCCCCAGATCGTCGATGCGGATGATCAGCGGGCGGAAGTTCTGGAAGGTGCGAATAGTCCGGAGGTCGATGAGCGCCAGCGCCACACAAACGACGGACACAAGCGCGAGGGCAATCTTGAGATAGGTGTTGGTCACCAAGGGATCACCGTACTGTTCGAGATAGAGGCGCTTGGCATCGCAGAAACTCGCGTCGTTGTTCATTCAAAAACCCTTCCGATGATTCCGGCGGAAGACCCGCCGGCGGTGCCGCTGAAAATGTGATTGGTCAGTGCCGGTACCTTGAGCAGGGTATAGATTGAAGCGAGGAACGTAATGAAGAGGACCGGAAACCAGGCAATGAGCTGCACGGTCGAGAGCGTGCCCGCGGGCGGGAGGCGCAAAGCGCCGAGCATGAGATTTCCAATGATAAAAACTACGGCCGCGGCGATGACCTGGTAGAAAGCATATTGGATAAAGCAGCGGAACCAGCCCCAGAAGAGCCACTCCATCTTCGGAACAATAAAGAACGGGACAAAGACCGGCCCCACCAGAACGCAAACCGCGGTGGCAATGAATCCGTAGGCAATGACCACGATCGCCACGGCCTGGGCCGTGGCGAGCAAGATCGTCACAATGACGTAGATGGCGGTTCCTAGAATGTCTCCCCACGTTGGAGAGTCCATACGCGATTCGAAATCCGCAACTTGCGCTACCACCGTCTGGAGTTGTGCCTGGTCGATCTGGGCCGACAAAAACTGCGCTTCATCGGTGACAAGATTGTGGAAGCTGACCGCGACGCCCGGTATGGGGGTGTTGTAGTAGTTGATCATGGCAAAGCCGAAGCTGATGGTCAGAAGCAAGCTCGCGAAATTGTCGAAGTGGAAGGGAGACTTGCCGCTGGCAGCAGAGAGAGCGGATTTGATGCCGTACCAGGCGATAAGGATGGTGGCGAAGGAGCGGAAAAGACTCTGGCCCATGGCGTCGAAGAAGCCGAGATTTCGGGTAAGCAAGGCGTTGATGGCTTGGAAGATGTACTGCAGATAGTCGGTTTGCACTGCCGTCAGCTCCTTCGACGCCCGGGCGTCTGGCTCCGCACACCTACGGCATGCGGAAGTTTTGAAGTGAATTGGTCAACGTGCCGGTCATCTGCGTCATGTTGGCGGCGAGGCTGGCTTGGCGCTGGATGTCGGCATTGATGCTGTTGGTCATGGACTCGCGCTGCTGCTTGGCGATAATCGTTTGCATTTCGAGAAGAGAGGCGAGGATTTTGTTCGAGTCCTGGACGGTGCGGAGGGTTAACACTCCGGCCGCATTGATCTTGTTCAGGACGGAGACTTCGCTGTTGAGACCGGAGTCGCCGGAGAACGAGTCCTGTTCGAGGTTGCCGATCTGCGCCTGGATATCCTGGGCGCTGCCCCGGATGGAGCCGATGGTGGCCATGGCGTTCACGTTCGCGCCGTCCACGAGTTCGACGGACGCGTATTGGGACTGCACGCGCTCCAGCTCGAAAGGGTCCATGCCGGAGAGGTGGTCCGGGCGGTAGGGAAGCAGTTGGGTTGTGGACCTCTGGTAGCCGGCGTTGATATTGGGAAGCAGGCCGGAGTTGATGCCGCTGATCCAGGAGCCGGTGTTTCCGAAAGTGTCCGGCGAAGTCACATTGCGCCACTGCGAAAAGAGCGCGCGGTAGCGAGCTGGCATGTTTTTGACGAACTGAGCCATTTGCACGGCGAGATTGAGTTGGTTGGTGATCTGCGCGTAGCTCTTCTGCAGTTCGACGAGGTGCTGCTGCAACTGCTGGTAGCGGAGGATCGCGTTTTGGTAGTTGGTCGGGTCATACACAATCCCGCTGCCAAGTTGTGCGGTGGCGGTAGCGACGGAGAGAATCAGAACCAGGAGAACTGCCGGAATTTTCTTTTTCATCGAACTTTCGTCCTCTCTTTCCTGCCTTCTAGAGATCGGAAGGCATTTTGTGGTTGAGGTAATCGGGCAACGCGAGATCGCCCGCGAGATAGACTTTCACCCGGTGACCCTCCCGAATCGTCACCTTGGGCATGACATTGAGAAACTTGTCGAGAATCTGCGATGCGGACTGCGCCGTGCTGGCGGCGAATCCCTGACGCAGGAGGTCGCTCCCAGTCGCGTTGAGTGCGCCTCCTGTGCCGGCTTCGCCGGCTGCTCCAAGCGCTCCGACGGCAAGCGAGACGCCGAAGATGCGGAGGTAGTGGTTGTTGACCTGGTCTCGAAGACCGGTGTCGCCGATTTGGTTGAGCCCCTTGAATTGGTCGAGGCTGACGGAATACCCGTCGGGCATGAGCGCGCGATGGAAGACGACGGCCAGACGGGTCTGGCCGAAGGTGTCCACCTTCCTGGTTTCCCCAAGAAGTTTCGAGCCTGCTGGAATCAGCAGGTGCTGGCGGTCGTTCGAATAAACGTCGGTGGAAAGCAGGCACTCGACGGGGCCGGCAAAGCCCCCGTCGAGCCGGTTGATGAGAACCGTTTCGAGAATGGTTCCTTCAAACAGCAGGTAGGTTTTTCCTGCCGCCGCACTAGCGGAGGCGGCCGAGACGGCGGCAGGATTTCTTCGTTCCTCCTTTCGATCCTTGGCGGTTTCGCCGGAATCGCTGCGAACCAGCACGGGAGAAATCGAACCAGGCTGCATCCCTTTCAAGAGTTCGGAGGTGTCCGGTCCAGGAGGGAGGGGAACCACTGGTGGCGTTTCCGTTATGGGGCCTGGAGCAGTGGTCGGTGTTTTCCGGTAGCTCAGGGCGACATTCGACCTAAACAGCGAAATATAGGCGCGGCGTTTCCGCTCCGCCTGGATCGGATCTTCCTCGGGTCGTTGCTCGCCGGTGCCAGCCGCACCTGGTGGATGGGACTCCGGGGAATCCTGCGGGACAGCTGCGAGCGAACGGGTTTGCTGCGCGAGCGCGGTCTGCGCGAGAAGTTGCTGGCGCTGCAGGTCCTGGATACGGCTCTGCATCTCGGCGATCTTTGTTTCGTTGACTTCCAGGGGTGCCTGTACAGGCGCGGCAGGGAACGCTCCTCTGGCCGGGGCCGGAGGTTTCGTGCCCCCGGTCAGCCACATGATGACGACCATGAGAAAGGCGAGTCCCAGGAGGATCCAGGGCTGGATGTTTTTCGGCAGAAGACCTGGGGGTCTGGGCGCCTTCTCCTGAACCTGGGCAGCTCCGGTCGGTTGGTTCATCAGAGGCTCCTCAATTCGCCGTAACGAGGCGCCGGAAGGGTAGTTTCTTATTGCCGACGGCAAGGTAGCCGTTGTCGATGATTTTTGGCGCGATGTACACGCCGTTCTCAAGCTGGAAAGAAATCAGATTCGGTTTGCCGTCCTTGATTTCATAGAGCGCTGGTTTTTCCCGTGCGGTGCACTTGATGTATGTGAACGAGTCGTCGTGATAGATGGCCGAAACCAGAAACGGTTCGCGTCCTGCTTTCGGATCGAGCGGGTAATCAAATTGGAGTCTTGTTGCATAACTGGAGCGGAAATGGTTGACCTGCTCGGTGGACTGGGCCTCGGCGGCGTGAATCTGCTCGGCCGTCTGCGCCCGTAAGGTTTCAAGCTCCTTTTTATAGGCCTGGGCTTCTCCTGCACTGACATAACCGCGGAGCCCCGGGCCGAGAGCGGCACCGGAACTTTCCTTTGGTTCGACGAAGAGCTTGAGGTCGGGTTCCGTATTTGGCTGGTTGCTGATTTCTGTCAGCAGGAACGAATAGACGTTCCCGCTCGCCGTGATGAGATTCAAGTTGCTGCGAATGCCGGCCTGGGCCGGGTGCACGTAGCAGAGGTTGTGAACTCCGTTGATGACCCAGAATTCCGTGTCACCGGTGGTGAAATCGAGGATCTCTTCGTCCGCGGGCAGGATGATGAGAGTCGAGAACCGGAGCTTGGCTTTGACGGGAACAATGTCTTCCTTCGCGTACCTAACGACACGCGCGGTGGCTTCCGTCGCGGCATTCGCGCTGAAGGAGGCAACGCCAAGAAGAATGACCGTGAGGATAGGAACGGAAAGGCCGGGCCTCTTATTGCAAAAGATACGTTTCATCGAGATGCTCCTTCGGAGATGGATTTTGGGGTTGCTCGAAACTCCGGTTACGGTCGGAAAAAATCCCCGCGAACGACTGCACCGCCAGAACGAGCGCAGGGAAGGCTGCGCTGAGGAAGAGAGGCAGAAACAGACACATTGCATCCGGAAGGTAGGCTTCCTCGAAGAGGCGGCAAACGGGGATCACGGCTGCGCCCCCGCCAGGACTTCGAGGCCCTTCTCGAAGCCGTAGGTTTCGAAAGCCTCTTTTCGTTTCTTGTTATCGTATGGGTCATTCGTGTAGAGCCAATAGCTCCTGGTATCCACGTTGAGATTCGCGACCTTCGCTAGTTCCGGCGTCTTGATCAGGAATTGCTGTTTGGGGATGAGGCCCGAGATCAGCTCGACTTCGGACTCGTTCAAGTGAAACTGGCGTCTGTAGAGTTCGCGGTCCATATCCGGATTCGCGAGGAAGATTTTTGTGGCGCAGCTTTCGATGATCACGTCGAGGATCTCCGAGCGCTTGAGCTCATCGAGGGACTGCGTCGAGACGACCATCGCCGCGTTGTGCTTGCGCCAGGTCTTGAGGGCTTCGACCACGTACCGTTGAATCGCGGGGTTCTTAAGAAAGACCCAGGCCTCGTCGATGAAAAACGCCTTGAACACGGAGGTGATCTGCCGGTCGGCGATGACGGCATTGGCGCGATGCAGGATATAGAACAGCAACGGTTCCAAGAGCTCCTCGTACTGGCTCATGCGCTGGAAGTCGAAGCACTGAAAGCGGGAGAACGAAATCGTGTCCTCCGCGTTGTCGAAAAGGAATCCGAACTGGCCGCCCCGGGTCCATTTCGAGAGGCGGCCCGCGATGTCGCGCCCGAGCGTGTTTGCCAGCACGCCCAGCGTGCGCAGCGCCGGATCCACCGCATACAGGTTCTCCACCTGGTGGAAGAGGTCGCGTTCGGTGGCGGGGTCGATCTCGGTTCCTCTCTGCCCCTGAATCAGGACTCTCAGGAACAGAGCGAGAAAATCGAGATTCTCCTTCGTGGGTGGCAGCGAGAACGGATTGATTCGGAAATCCCCGGATCGAAGGCCCACACGAACGTAGGAACCACCGAAGAGCTGCGTGAGGCTCTCAAAACTTCCCCCGAGATCGAAGATGAAGGTGTGGGGGTCATATTTCTGGAGATTGGTGATGAGGAAATTCAGGAGAAACGATTTTCCGGCTCCGGTTCGGCCCAGAATCATGGTGTGGGCCACATCGCGGTAATGGAGGTTCAGGAAGTACGGGGTGTGATGGTTCGTCTCAAGCACCGCGAGGTATTCCTGCCGGAGATGCTGGTTCCGCGGTTCGCCACAGTCGAGGCTGAAGAGAAACGAGAAATCCGCATAGTTGGTGTTGAGCAGATAGAGCGAACGCAGGTTAAAGATGTGGTTGCCGGGAACCGCCGCGAGAAAGGCGTTCAGGAGGTTGTATTTCTCTTCATAAAGCTGGGCATCGTGAACGCTGAATATCTTGTAGAAATCGGCTGAGGCCCGTTCCAGTTTGTTCAGGTCCAGGTCATAGATCACGACGGTAAGGGAAAACTGGCCAAAATAATTCCCGTGCAGCTCGATCTCCTTGAGGCCATCGCCGAGTTCCCGGACCTGGGATTCCTTCGAGTCGTCGAGCAATACATCCTCGGGAGCTGTGTCATTCATGCTGACCTGGCTCGCGAACGACCGCTTGGTGTTGTGAAAGTGGCGGCGCCTGGCCTGGATGACGCGGCGCATTTTGCCAGAATCTTCCTTCTTCCATTCGGTCACCACGTAATAGTTCGCTTGGACTTCGAGCAGGCGTTGGAAGATCAGCGGAAAGCTCTGGGCGGAAGGTTCTTTGAGCGTCAAAACCTTGACGTAGTAATCGTCCACGCGGAGATGCCCGCGGTGGCATTCGAGCGAAGATTCGGGGAGGTAGTAGTCGAGAAAGGTGTCGTGCTTGAGTTTGGCAAGTTCGAGTTTATCGGGGTGAAAGTTGAGCGTTCTCTTGAGAACGCGGAAGGCTTCCTGTTTGTCGAGAATCCGGACAGCCAGGAAATCGCTGACCTGCAGGATGAAACTGCGGGCTTTTTGAACAAGCGCCTCTTGGGCCTCGCCGAGGTGCTGCCCAAGAATGACGGTCTGCCCCAGGCTAGAAAAATGCGCCCGAAGAGCGTGAAGGGCCTTCCTTGGATTCCTCCTTAACTCGGCAAGGGCGCTTCCGATTTTTTGGGAGACCGGAAATCCCTGGTGGAGCACCACGTAATAGATGGACATGGAAAAGAGGGAATCGGCCTTGCTGCTGAGATAGGTGATGCGATTCTTGATCGCGGCGTCTACAACGGGTTTGCCGTAGAGTTTGTAGGGGATGGACTTATTGTTGCGCTTGAAGAGATATTGGTAGACGCGGTAGTTCTCGTCGAACAGCTTCCATGCGGATTCCAGGCGCTTCGTTAAACCGTCCATCGAAGCGGCGTCGAGGCACTCAAAGTCGACTCCTCGGACTTCGAGGATCACCCCGGCCTCTCCGGTCTTTGTGAGAAAAACGTTCTGGCCGATGAAACCGTAGAGATTGACTTGCTCGCTGAGAGAGCCAGTCTCGTTATAGTTTTTGAAAATGCGGCTAAGCCTGAGCATGGCGATCCCTTCGGACGGCAACCGGAACGAACTTCATCGGGTCGTATTGAGTGCGGAGTCTCGCGGCTGACAAGAGGAACTGCAGGATCTTCGGATCTGTCCGGGTGGCCCAGCGAGCCAGAAAGTAGAGCAAGGAAAACATCAGCAGCCCGCCGGACAAGCTGTTGAGCAGGTTGAAGGTGGCCGCACCCAGGCACATGGCGAAGAAAAAGAGCTTTCGCTCGGCGCCGAGGATTGTGAGAGGCCGTGAGAGCGACCGATGCACTCTGTTGATGCGTCTGGGTTCTGCCACGTGCTTCCTTTCTTTCTGGTGCGGGTCGCTCAGTTGCCGGGGAAAAGCCACGCCAGGAAATTCACCGCGGCGATGGCCATGCCCACGCCGAAGAGAACGCCGGCGAGCACACGCTTCGAGCCGCCTTCACCGAAGGCGAAGGTGAGTCCGGCGACGACAATGGCAACGAGGGAGAGCCCGCGGGCAATCGTGCTGGTGAAGGCCTGCTGGAGTACGCTAACGGCATTTTCCCAGGGAGAGGACGCCTGTGCGAAGACCGGAACGGCCAGCAGGAGGCTGATGGCCGTGATCCACGCACTGCGTGACGTGGCACGAAACCGCATGACGTGACGAACTGTTGCTTCCATAAATGAGGGTCTCCTCTTGGAAACGAAGTACGCAGGGAGGAGAGTTCTCACCCGCCCGAACGCGACCGGCGCAAATGGATCAGCGGTAATCTTCTGTTCGCAGCGAGTTTCTCACCCAAAAAAACGCCGGGAGCAAGAGCTCCGGGAACAGCGCATCCCCGCGGATTCTTCCGTTAAGGTTGCCTTCGGGGATACCCGGGACCATGGAAATCGTTTGAAAGGGCCAAGGCCGCGGGAGTATTTGACGAAAACTCTCCCCACATGTAGCTAATCTGTTTCGAGCCGGAGAAAATGTGTCGCGTGCAAGTAAAGATATTTTGCTTTTCTTGAAGCCGGCTGCGGCCAGCGCCGGAAGAGAGCCTGCGGAACTCTTCAGACCCAGGGCATCGCTTGGCTGTCCGGCTTGCCGTTAGGCGGGGTACGGGCAATGGAGCGGAGTTTTCTGAGCAACCGCTTCATACGCTGGCGGGAAGCGTTCGAATAGACGCCGGCCGGGCTGTCGGGCGAAGAGTCGCGCGCTGCGTCTGGCTTGCATTGGACGAGCAGCTCTAGGTCTTCACTGGTGACCAGACCCCGTTGTTGGCAGCGGGAAAGAAAATGCGGCAGAAGTGCCGCGCGCTCGACGGCGTCCATGGCTTCGTGAGTCGCCGGAATCTCGACGAGCGGTTCCGGGGCAGCCATACAGGTGGGAGATCGGCATTCGTGTTCCGCCCACTTGAAGGTATTGCGTTTGAGGTTGCGGGATATGGCGAACGCAACATGACTGGTCCGGCCATAGAATTCATGGAGTCCGAAAATCTGGAGCAGGGCGGCGACGGAATGCTGTGCAATATCGGCAGCGGGAATCGAAGGATTGCGGCTGGCCACTTGCCGGCAGGTGGAATGCAGTGCAGGGATAAAGGCCAGGAGAAGAAAGTCGCGCAGGATGCCGGCGCCACCTCCGGCGGCTTGTGTCCGGAGCAATGTGGCGAGGATCCCGTCCGCCGAGAAGTTGTCATTGTCCGTGGTCCTGGAGGTGTGCAGATAGGCGAGAAGATCAGGGATGTCAGGAAAATTGGCCAGCAAGGAGTTCGAGTCAGCAAACTGGCGGTAATGGTCCCGGGAGGCTTCTTCTGCCAATTGCTCCACCAAACTGCTCTCCAAACCGCAAATGAGACAGCGGCACATCGAATTCCGGTTCATCGCGGCTCTCCCTGAAGCGAAAGTGGACGCAGCGCCATCGAGAACGCGGGCTGGACGGCGCGCACGTCAAGATGACCTGCCAGATGCGGGGACGAGTCGGGCAGCCACGGCATGATGAGGATTCGGATTCCCGGACTTGCGTCCAGGACGAATCCGGTTGCTGCTTCCCGCGTTCAGGGAAGCAAAGCCAGCGGGGATATACTGTGTAGTTCGGCCGTCTGGTTGTTTTTCTTTTCTCGGCCAGAATTCAGGACACGAAAAAAAGGCGCCCACCGGCACACCGGAGGGCTCTTGACGGATCGACGGGCCACGCCGCAGTGATTGTCTATAACTTCAGAATGGCTGCAGGGTTATGCGACAGGAATTTCTTTACCTTTGAACCTCCCAATTTTGTCACCAGTAACGCATGTGCAGTTCTTGTCGAGCCATGATCGATAGGAAGCTGCCGGACGCAGGAACTAGACCCAAGCAGTGCCCAGGAAAATGAGCGGTAGAAAAAGGCTGGCCTGCTGAACTGCGAAGATCGGTATGGTATCGTCCGAGCTATCTGACCAACCAGAGCGGAACACAAAAAGATCAGCTGTCGTCAGAGCATCGCCTTAGGCTCGAGAATGGATGAAACAGCGGTCTGCGGTTCGAAAGGGCGGAGCAGGCGCTCCGGTGACCAGGGAACCTTTCCGGCTCGACGGTCGTATAACAACTGGGGAGAAGGAGGAGCCATGTCCGGAAGATTTGGCGGAGGAGGAGCCGTGTTCGGCCTGGCAGCGGTTCTACTCGCAGGTGCGGACTCGACCCACGCAACGTATTCCATCGTTGCCTGCGACGCGAAGACACGGGAGTGCGGTGTGGCCGTACAAACCAACAACCTGGCAGTCGGCTCAAGTGTGCCTTACGCACAAGCGGGCGTCGGCGCGCTGGTTTCACAATTTGAAACAAACCCACATTACGGCCCCCGTGGACTGGCTCTTCTCGCTGCGGGGACGAGCCCGGAAGCAACGCTGAAGCGGTTGCTGGCCGAGGACGGAAACTTCGATGGAGAAGGACCGCAAGCTCGTCAAGTGGCGCTCGTAAGCGTTGACGGGCGAGCCGCCAACTACACCGGCGAAGAAGCGCAACGCGCGGAGTGGGCAGGTGCACGTTCGGGCTTGGGCTACAGCGTCGAAGGAAACGGACTCGTGGGTCCAAACGTTCTTGAGGGGATGGAGCAGGCATTCTTGACAACCAAAGGCACGTTAGCGGAAAGGCTGATGGCCGCGTTGACAGCGGGGGACCTCGCTGGCGGACAGAAGACAGGGCGAGAATCCGCCGCACTGCTGGTAAAAACAGCGGACGGGTGGCCTATCGATATTGATTTGCGGGTCGATGATTCCAGTGATCCGGTCGGCGCGTTGCGAAAATTATTCGACATGCAATTCGCGCGGCAGGAAGTCGTCCGGGCGAGCCAGTTCGCCCGGAAAGGGCAACTGGAAGAGGCAAAATCCCTCTTGATCGGAGCGGTTGCGCGGGCTTCCACGTGGTCACGCATCTGGATCCGGGCGGCCCGAGTGGCAGAAAGTGTCGAAGAACCGACTTTGGCGCTGCAGTACATCACCGTGGCCTTCTCCGAAAATTCAGCGTGGGCTCAGGCTGAGATCGGTGAGGGGAACTTTGCCGAACTTGGGGCAAGTCTTCAGTTCCATCGCTGGGTGAGCGCCGAGCAGGAGCAGAATGCTGTCGCGGCATACGAGCGGCTGCGGCAGGCAAACGATGCCGAACCTGAGAAGGGTGTTCGGGTGAGCAGAAGGTTGCTGGAGATCGGGCACCCGAAGGAAGCCCTTATCGTGTTGAACGACATACCTCAGCGCTCGGAGGAGTCTGTCGACCTTCGACTCCTGCGTGGTACGGCCTATGCGGCGATGGGGAACTATCGAGATGCGATGGAACAGTGCCAAATGGCGCTAAACAAGGAGCCAAATGACTCGCGCGTTCGATTAAGAATGGCACGGCTGGAACAACAAGCTGCGGCCGAGAAAGCAGCTAAATAGTTCCAGAAGTTTTTCCAGCAGAGGGATTCCGGCGATGAAGTTCGCATGGGAGGATGAAAGTGAAATTACTCTGTCTGTGCGGGTTGGCCGTTCTCTTGCTTCTCCCCGCCAAACAGCCCCTTGATCAGTCGTTCCAGGAAATCGGACTGCCCGCTCCGGATAAGCTCGAAGTCCAGAACGTCAAAGCGGAGTCCGTCACCTATTTGGGCCGCGACGCGGTACGCATTACCGATGCTGGCCCGGCCAACCTGGATGATGCCAGCCGTTTTGCGATCGTCCCGGGGGCGGGTTTCGAGGATGGCGGGATCGAAGTCAGCCTGAGCGGCGATACGGCACCTGATGCGCCGCGCGAGTTGCGAGGTTTTGTCGGGATTTCGTTTAGGGTATCGAAAGACAGATCCCACTTCGAGTGCTTTTATCTTCGCCCCAAGAACGGGCGATCGGAAGATCAACTGCAAAGAAACCACTCCGTTCAATACATTTCGGTGCCTGGATTCCCGTGGCAGAAATTGCGCGCGGAAAGTCCGGGCAAGTATGAGTCCTACGTTGACCTGGTGCCGGGACAGTGGACGCAAGTCAGGATTCAGGTGTCGGGAACGAGCGCGCGCCTATACATCAACGGCGCGGAACAGCCCTCGCTCATCGTGAACGACCTCAAACAGCCGATTGCAAAAGGTGCCATAGCGCTCTGGGTGGGGCCAGGAACCATCGCTCATTTTTCAGGCCTAAAAGTTTCGCAGTGAGAGCTTCGGACGTTTCGGAGCTGGGAAGCCGATCGCTCAACTTGAGCCACAAGACCCGCGGTTGTTTCCTCACTCGTGCATCGTTCCAAGGACGAACAGCAATCTTCGTTCCGACTCTCGGGCGTGGCCGTTTATTCATGCCGGAGCGCCCTCATGGGATCTACGCGACTTGCGCGCAACGCGGGAATGAAGCCTGCCGATCCTGCAGCCAAAGCAAGAACGATTGCCGCGCCAAGGAACGTCCATGGATCGCGAGCGTTCAAACCATAGAGTTGGCTGCGGATCAGATTGGCAAGGGCCATGGCGAGTGAAAACCCTGCAACCAGGCCGGCTCCGATGAGAATGAACGCTTCGCGCATGACCATCCGAATCACGTTGCTCCGCAACGCTCCGAGAGCAATGCGGATTCCAATTTCGCGCGTTCGCCGCATCACCACGTAAGCCATAACCCCGTAAAGCCCGATGACGGCGAGTAAAGTGGCGAGTCCGCCGAATACCCCAGAGAGGCTGGCGACCAGTCGCTCGGTTCGCAGCGAGAATCCAATCTGTTCGTTCATGGTTTCTAGTCCGACGACCGGAACATGCGGATCGAACTGCCGCATGCGATCCTGAAGTTCGTCCTCGATCTGGCGCGGATCGACCTGCGTGCGCAAATAGATATTCATGAAGCGGAAATGCACGCCTTCGAGATAGGGGAAGTAAGCCTGCGCGGGAGGCGTCTCACGCAGATCTCTGTATTTCCTGTCCGGGATCACTCCGATGACTTCAATGTCCGGGCTGACTGGCTCCATGTCGTCGACGAGCCCGAAGCGCTGCCCGATCGGATTTCGGCCCGGGAGGTATTCCCTGGCAAAGCTCTCGTTGATGACAGCGTATTTGGCCGGCCCCACGTCCTGTGCAGTGAAGGCACGCCCGGCGAGGATAGGAATACCGAGCGTAGCAAAGTAGTCCGGGCTGACCTCGCTGAGAACAGGCTGTTGCTCCATCGGCGCTCCTTCGAAATCCTTACCCAGGATCGCATTTTGCCATCCGTAGCCCTTCAGAAGCGCCATGGCGGAGAACCCAACCGAGTCGACACCGGGCATGGTTTGGAGATTGATGTCGAGCCGTTGATAGAACGATTTGGTTTGTTCGTCGGAGTATCCGTTGAGCGAAGGATCGATCCTGAAGGTAAGAAGATGATCGGTGGGGAACCCCGGCCCCAGGCTATCGAGGTTGCGCAAAGTGCGAACGAAAAGTCCTGCACCGACCAGCAGCAGCAGCGACAGCGCCACCTGAATGCCGACCAGCATCCGGCGAAGAGAAATGCCGCCGGCTGAGGGGGCGCCGGACCTGTCTTTGAGCGAGAGCGTAATTTCAGTGCGCGAGCCGCGGACGGCGGGCAGGAGTCCGAAGACGAGTGAGGTCAGGAGCATAGCTCCCGCAACGAAGGCCAGCACGCGTGCATCGGGAATAGGAGAGACAACAAATTCGGCCGCCGCATCCGCAGGCAGATAGATGCGCAGCAGAACGCGATTTGTCAGAAAGGCCAGCGCCAGTCCCACGGCTGCTCCAGCGGCCGAGAGAAGCAGACTTTCGGTGAGCAACTGGCGAACGATGCGGGCGCGACCGGCCCCGATGGCCAGGCGAACAGCGAGCTCCCGCTCTCGCGCCGTGGCACGCGCCAGCAACAGATTTGCCAGGTTGGCACAGGCAAGAAGAAGCACCGCTCCGGTGAGCGCGACCAGAAGCCATAGCGGTCTGCGCATATCCTCGCGCAGGTCGTTCTCTGAGCCCGGCAAAAGTTCCACGCGATTTCGAAGAAACGGTTCTCGATCTTCGGGTGTCGAGGACCTTGTGAATTCAGGCTGCTGAACCTCCATTTCGAGAATGCTATGCATCAGCGGTTGGAGCGAAAGTTGCGCCTGCTCGAGGCTGACGCCGGGCTTCAGCCTGCCGTACGCGGTGACCCAACTCAGCCTGCGGCGCCGGTCCTTCAGCCCGTCCGAGTGCGGCGTCATCTCCGTCTTCATCATGATGGGAACGAAAACCTTCGCAGGGGCTCCGAGTTCCACGCCGTCGAAACCGGGCTGCGCGACTCCGATAACGGTCATCGCGTGACCGTTGAGGGCGATTGTCCGGCCGACGATGCTGCGGTCCCCGTCGAAGTAGTTCCGCCAGAAGCTGTAGCTGAGTACCACGACCGGTTGACTGTCGGGAACCGCGTCGTCGTCCGGAGCGATGGTGCGGCCCAATGCCGTCCCCACACCCAATACCCTGAAGTACGAGCCGGAGACCAGCTCGGCAGAGATTTGCGCCGCTCGATCACCGTAGCCGATAGTTACTCTGGCTGGGAATCGGCAGAACATCCCCGAGAAGGCTTGATTGTTGTCGCGCAAATCTTCAAACATCGGCCAGGAAATGGTGTTGGGGCCGTAACTGTTGCCGTAATGGTTGCCGGTCTCTCTGACGATCGCGAGCTGCTCAGGATGATTGACCGGCAAAAGCCGCAGGACCACCTGATCCAGGAGGCTGAACATCGCCGTATTTGCGCCAATACCAAGCGCCAGCGTTAGTACAGCTACGGTGGTGAAGAGAGGGCTCTTGCGAAGCGCGCGGAATCCGTAGCGCAAATCCTGGCTAACTTCGTCCACCCACAACCATCCCCATGTCGCGCGCGTCTCCTCCTTCAGCCACGTCGAGTTGCCAAAAAGGCGCATCGCGGCGTAACGCGCGTCCTCGGGGCTCATGCCCGCGGCCATGTTTTCGGCGATCTGTTCCTCCAGGTGGAAGCGAACCTCATCGCTCAGTTGCTCGGTGAACCGATGGCGACGAAAGAACGTTTGGAACCGCATCCACACTTGGTGGGACCATTGCATTGGCGTCGTACTCCTTACGTGGATTCAACGACAAGATTGATCGCGCCTGACAGGCGACTCCAAGTGGCTGCTTCCTTTTCTAGCTGCGCCCGGCCGGCGGCAGTCAGCGAGTAAAACTTGGCCTGTCTGCCGGTTTCCGTTTCGGCCCATCTGCCTTTAATCCACGCTTTCTGTTCGAGACGGTGCAGAGCGGGGTAGAGAGAACCTTGCTGGACTTGGAGCACTTCGTTGGAGATCTGCTGGATGCGCTTGGCAATGGCCCAACCGTGTTTCGGTTCGAGCGAGACGGTTTTGAGAATCAGCAGGTCAAGAGTTCCCTGTACGAGATCGTTTGGTTTGCCCATACTCTGACTATCTACAATAAGTATTGTCGATAGTCAAGGTATACCTGTTTGGCAAGGGGACACCTTGACTTGAAGCGCCATTCGGCCGGGTGCTTGACGGAAATCACCAGCGAATGGCCGCGAAAGGCGCAGGATAATTTGGATGGTTAGTCACAGTTGACGAAGTTGCGTAAAGGCAACAATATGGCTGGATAATCCAGCCAGACAGGAGCCACCATGGAATGGCGACTTGCAGATGCCAAAAACCGCTTCAGTGAACTCGTTGCCCGCGCTCTTGCCGAAGGACCACAGCGGATCAGCCGTCACGATGATGCTGTCGTCGTCGTTGCAGAGCGTGACTACGAAAAACTCACCGGGAAACGCCCAGATTTCAAAGAGTTTCTTATGGGAAGAGGTCCTGACTTCGAAAGACTGAATCTTACCCGCGATGACTCTCCCATGCGAGATGTGAAGATATAAGAGTTCTTCTCGATACCTACGCGCTTTCCGAATTGCGCCGCCCCAAAGGACATCCTGGTGTCCCCCTGTAGTTGCAGGCGCTCGAACGCTATTACGCGGATCGAGTCCTTCCTGTCGATTTCGAAACCAGCCACACTTGGGGAGAACTCACAGCCGCCGCGCAGAAAGCTGGTAAGGTCGTTCCCGCAAGCGACGGACGGATCGCTGCTACTGCGCGACGCCATGGCCTTCGCGCCGAAGGACATGCTCGCCGGTATCAGAAGGAGAATCAGGCGAGGGGGATCGGGAATTGGAGGCAGCGAGCGAACAGCGGAAGAATCGCCGCCAGCAGGCCGCGTGACGGATGAACCGGATTACTTTCAGTTGTCCGACAATACGGGAGTTAGCGATTTCAGTCGATAGATATCTAGCCCTGGCCAATCTGGCACTACTTCATCGGCGAAAAATCCGTCGGTCGCATGTACGTCACGTCCACCTTGTTCACCAGTTTTTCGGCCTGCTCGGATTTCACCATCTCTTGAAACGCCGGGTCGGCGAACATGGCGTCCCAGTTCTTTTTCGCTTCCTCCCGGCTTGGATGCTCCAAGATATAGATGAATGTGTCGTTTGAAGCGGGAGCATCCTCGGGTACCCAGTAACCCACAGCCTTTAGATCGTGTTTGGCGAGCAGCTTTGAAGCCGTGTCGCGAAACCGTGACTCTAGCGCCGGCAATTTGCCCGGCACGGCATGATAAACGCGAAGCTCGAAGACCTTATTGTTGTCGGCCCTCACCTGGTTCATGTGTGCTAGGCGGGCAGTAATGAGCGATCCCGCGGTAAATGAAAGCACGGCGATGGCGCAAACTCTCCATCTGGTAGACTTCCCGCCTTGGAATTTCCAGCAGTTGAGTGTCATGGGATTGATCCTTTCCTTGCTGCAAGTATTCAATGTGAACCCAAACAAGTTCATGCCTCGCGAAGGGCAACTATCGGATCTACCTTCGTCGCGCGCCGCGCTGGAAGGTAGCTGGCCAGGACCGCGACCGCAAAAAGAAGGAGAGGCACTGCCAGAAATACAAGCGGGTCGTGCGGGTGAACACCATAGAGGAGACTTGCCATCATCGATGCTGTCGCCGCAGAAACGATCACGCCGACGGCAATCCCGACTCCAGCCAGGACGGCACCTTTAGTTAAGATCAGTTTCAGAACGTCCCATCGCCGCGCTCCCAAGGCCATGCGAAGGCCGATCTCGCGCGACCTCTGCCCGACCATGTACGCCAGCAAGCCATAAATTCCGATGGAGGCTAGAAGAAGAGCAAGTCCGGCAAATCCACCTACAACGTCGGCAGAAAAACGGCGCGAAGCCAGCGAACGATCGAGCACATCATTCATCGAAGAAATGCCGAATACCGGCAGGCCGGGATCGATGCTCTGGATTTCATGGCGAATCTGCGGCTCCAAAACCTTCGCTGGCAGAGACGTCCGCAACACGACGCTCAGGTCTCTGTCGGGGCTTTGATAGATCGGGACATAGATGTGAGGAACACCAGCAATATCCAGCCCGTCGTTTTTAATGTCTCTAACAATACCGACTACCATCCTCGGGGGCAGGGTGGGGGCTTGTCCAAACCGAACCAGGCGGCCCAGTGGGTCCCGCGTTGGCCAATATTTACGGGCGGTGGTTTCATCAATGATGGCCACTGGCTGTTTGCCGTCTTCATCACCCTCGGCAAAAAACCGGCCGCGCAGGAGTGGAGCCTGCATCACCTTGAAATAATCAGGGCTTATCCGAATTCTCTCGGCGCGCAGATCCAGCGAGGAGTCAATCGGGCTATCTTCGGTCGACAGGGCACCGATCGCTTGGGCATCTTTCAATCTTAGATTGGTGGTGGGCAGATCGGAAGTGATCGCGGCGAGCTCGATTCCTGGAATGGCCCTCATGCGCCGCAATAACTCGCGGTTAAAAGAGGTCTCCTGAGCCAGACTGAGATACGGGTCTGCTTTCGGATCGTTAGGTTCTGGTAGCGGAAGATTTGCCGCAACGACCTGGGTTGGATTAAAGCCGGGATTTTCCTCGAGCAGGCCGCGCAGCGTACGCAGAAGCAAGCCGGCTGCCACCATCAGAACAACCGCAAAGGCCAGTTCCGAGACGATCAGTGCATCCCGCAAACGGCCGGTCTTGGCACTGGAGCCCGACCCTCGCGCGCCTTCCCGGATCGCCGACGAGAGAGCGGCCTTTGCTGACTGAAACGCTGGAGCAAGTCCGAACGCAAGCCCAGTAAGAACGGAAATCGCGAGAGCAAACGCCAATACGACCCAATCGATTCGCACTTCGTTGAGCCGAGGTATATTTGAAGGGACCAAACGCAGAAGGAAGCCAATGGTGCCAACCGCAGTCAAAACTCCTGCGGCCCCGCCAATAACAGAAAGCAGCATAGACTCGGTCAACATCTGGCGAATCATACGGCTATGGGTCGCCCCTAGCGCACAGCGCACTGCCATCTCCTGTTGCCTTCCTGAGGCGCGCGCCAAAAGGAGATTGGCAATATTCAAGGAAACAATGAAAACAATCAGGATCACCGCACCCAGCAGAACGAGCAGCATGGGCCGAACATTACCTACAAGGGCTTCCTGCAACGGCTGAATTTCAATTGTCCATTGGTCCTGCGCGGGATAGTCCGCCGGATAATCGTGGCATATCTCGGTGGCCATGGCCGTGAGCCGTGCCTGGGCTTGCTCTACGGTAATCCCTGGCTTGAGACGTCCAATAGAACTGGGCATAATCCGCGTGCTGCGCGCGGGAGGGGGAGCAGGATCGGCGCTGAACCCGGCTGTCTGAAATACTTCCACGTTGCCGGAAACTGTCGGTCCAGGATGGCGAAATTCGGGGGGGAGAACGCCGACGATTGTGTACGGATCACCATCGAGCCGGACAGTGCGGCCGATGACATTTCGATCAGCGCCATAAGCCCGGCGCCAAAGGCCATCGCTGATCACCGTAACCGGCGCGAAACCGAGCGCAAAGTCTTGGGGTCCAAACAATCTTCCGATCTGAGGGGTCGCGCCCAACATGGAAAAGTAGTTGGAATGGGTGACCAGGAACTCGAGACGCTCGGGATGATCGGCACCAGTTAAATTCACGCTATTGCTAGCGATTGTGCTGACGTCCGTAAATACGCCCGCGCGATTTCTGAGATCGTCAAGTTCGGGCACAGAAAATGGCACGTCTCGCAACCCCAGCCCGGGCTCGCTGAAGGTGATTCTCACGAGACGGTCGGGTTCGGGAAACGGAAGAGGGGACAGCAAGACCGCGTTCACGATGCTGAAAATCGCAGTGGTGGCGCCGATGCCGAGGGCGAGCGTGACCGTGGCGACAACCGTGAAACCGGCCGATTTGCGCAACATACGCAGACCGACGTGCAAGTCCTGAACGAAGTCCTGAATCCAGTTCACACGTCGTGCGTCGCGGCAGTCCTCTTTGGTTTGTTCGATACCACCCAGGTCGAGTCGCGCGCGAAGATGCGCCTCTTCTTGCGTCATCCCTTGCCCGACGTATTGCTGGGTTTTTCGTACGAGGTGGTCGCGCAGCTCGTCATCCAGCTCCTGGTTCGCCTGCGCCCCGCGAAACAGCGACCGCAGCCGCAGCGGAATCGTGAACATCCAATGCTCGGGTCGCATCTCGAACCTCCGTTTCACAGCCGCGCGACGCTCACGCCTCTTTGAGCTTGATGACTCGCGAAATGGCGCTCGAAAGCCTGCCCCAGTTGTCTGCTTCTTTTTCAAGCTGTCGCCGGCCCAGCCGTGTCAGCGAATAATATTTCGCCCGCCGTCCGTACTCGGATGTTTTCCATTCGGCTGTAATCCAGCCCTCCTGCTCCAGCTTGTGCAGCGCCGGATATAGCGAGCCGTCACTGACCTGCAATACGTCGCCCGACATTTGTTTCAACCGCTGGCTAACCGCGAATCCGTTCATCGGCTCAAGAGCAAGAATTTTCAGCAGCAACATGTCCAGCGTGCCCTGCACAAGATCCGAAGGTTTGCTCATCTCCATGCCCTCGGTAACCGAGCCTAGCACCTCTGCACTCGGTAAGCAAGGGGAGACGCTTTCCGGGGCACGAGAGTGACAGTTTGTCTCTGATCTGGAGAAGATCGACGCGGCAAGGGCCGAGCCAGTTAAGCCGGAACAGAAAGAATCGGTCGCGTCACGATCGCCGCTGGCTCCGCCATGTGCTCGAATCGGGTGGCTTCTCTGGTGGTGAGTGCCGGATGGTTGCGGAACATGGGACCCGCGATTGTGGCTAGAGTGTGTGAGCGCTCGACCGAATTGCCGACGACTTAGAGCGCACCGTTAGTTGCGACTACTTCCGTGTGGCGATTCGCCGGGATTTAACCTCGAGAAAAGTTGCCTCGCCACAGGACACTGCTACGCCAAGAGCCAAAGCCTAATCGCTGCGCAGTGCTTCGATTGGATGCAAGGATGCGGCTCTGCGCGATGGCAAGTAACTAGCGGCCAAGGCGGCCGCCAGAACAACCGCGCCCGAAACAGCAAACGTTAATGGATCCGCTGGTGTAACGCCAAAAAGGAGGGAAGACATCCAGTGGGAGAGCCCTCGCGCTGAAACCAATCCAACCGCACCACCAAGGGATGTAAGTATTAGGCCCTGACGCAAAAAGAGAGCCTTGATTGTTCGGGGCTCGGCGCCCACAGCGACACGGATGCTTATCTCTTTCTGACGCTGCGCAACGGCATAAGCCAGAACACCGTAGACTCCGATGATCGAAAGCGTCACCGCCATCACCGCGGCCATTCCAAGCAGGACGAGCGCAAAGGACCGGCGTTCCATCGTGAGTCTATTGAGGTCGCTTAGAGTTCGAACGTTCACCAAAGGCAAGCTGGAGTTTACGGCATGGATCTTCGCCGTGATTTCTTTCCGCAGGGCTTCCGTGCCGGCGCGGCTGCTGCGCAACGCGAAGGCGACGCCGCGGCGAAGGCCCGGGAAATAGACGATCGCCGGCGGCTGCCGATCGACACCATCGTCATAGACGTTTTCCGCAACGCCTACGATGACGGTCCACGTGCCGGTGCCCAAGCGGATACGTTTGCCGAGCGCTTCCTGCGGGTCACCCCAATTCTCGCGAGCCATGTTCTCGGAAATTATGGCCACGCGAGGGGGGCTGACCAGGTCTCTCCACGCGAAATCCCGGCCAGCGATCAGTTGCGTCCCGAGCGCGGCAAAGAGGCCTGGGGAAATGGACTTGATGGTTCGGTTCGGGGGGATTCTGTCAACTGGCGTCTTGCCCTCGACGGAGATGGGGTTGCCGTTATGGTATTCCAGTTCGAGCGGCAAAGCCGTGGCAAACCCCGCCGCGGTGACTCCGGGAATAGCGGCGAGTTCGTGGACAATATCAGCCTGCGTTTGGGCTACGCGCTCGGGCTCGGGTATCAGAGCTTCGGGAATAAACAGCCGGACCGTCTGAATCTGAGCGGGGTGAGTGAAGCCCGGTTTCACGGCGCTCAACGCGAGGAAGCTGCGAACCAGCAACCCTCCTCCGACCAACAACACCAGAGCAAGCGCTACTTGTGCGACAACCAGCGCATTTTGTGCATGCAATTGTTCCGCGCCTGGGCTGGCGCCTCGCGCGTTTTGCAATCTGTTGCTGATGCCTGATTTCAGGAGTGCTATGAATCCAAACAGCATGCCCGACAGCAAGGAGCAGGCCAGCGCAAACAGGAAACTCGTTGCGTCAATCCCTATTTCGCTGATTCTAGGTAGAGAACTCGGTCCATGGGTCACCAGCAGGCGAAGTGCAGCATAGGCGAGAGCTAAACCGGCAGCGCCGCCGAGAGTAGCCAGGGCAAGGCTCTCTACGATTAGTTGACGAGCGATTTCCGCCCGACCTGCGCCAAGCGCCGTTCGAATGGCAAACTCTTCGCGCCGGGCGTGCGCCCGCACCTGCACCAGGTTCGCCACGTTCGCGCACACCAGCAAGAGCACTATTCCGAGCGCTCCCATCAGAATCTCGAGGACGGTTCCGACGTCTCCGACGACATCCTGCTTCAGCGGATGAATGTTGGGTTTGACGCGCAGCTCCTCCAGTGCCTGCCCCCATTGGGCATTCCCCGCTCCCCAGATGCTCAGCACCCGCGCCAGGTCTTGATTGGCTTGTGCAAGACTGACACCGGGTTTGAGCCTGGCGACGCCGAAGTTATCGGCGTCTGCGGATCCCGGAGCCCCGCTGGCTACGCTTTGCGCCAGGAACACGTCGGGGTCAACGTTGAGGAATTCGAAGCTCCGGGGCATTACACCGACCACTTGATAAGGGACGAAATCGATGAGGACCAACTGACCCAGTACGCGCTCGCTGCCGCTGAATTTGCTCTGCCAGTATTTGTAGGAAAGGATGACAGCTTTCTCGGCCCCCGGCACCTCATCCGCGCTGGAGAACCAACGGCCCAAACAGGGCTGCACGCCGAGCGCGGGGAGCACTCCGTGCGTCATGGATGCGGTCACAACCTGATCAGGGTCGCCGGCCCCCGTGACCGCCGCCGCTCCAGTCGTCCAAACGCCGAAATCGGCAAAGCTTTGTGCCTGCTCGTTGTAGGCAGCGTACATTTCGAGGGAGAGAGGCCAGTCGTTAACGATTTGGCCTGAAAACACGGCGGAGTTAGAGACACCTACCAGCTTCTCCGGCTCAGCATAAGGGAGGGAGCGGATAAGCACGGCATTGACGACGGTGAAGATCGCGACGTTGGCACCGATCCCCAAGGCGAGCGTCAGCAACGCCGGCGCGCTAAAACTTCGCTTGGTCCAAATGATTCGCAGCGCGTACCGCAGATCGCGCTTGAAATTGTCGATCACGTTTACGCGTCTCGTGTCGCGACACTCTTCCTTCGTCTTCTCCAGAGCTCCGAACCGGCGTCGCGCCATCGTGCGGGCTTCGGATTCGTTCATACCGGAAGCTACGGCTTCTTTCTGGAGCTGCTCCAAATGAATTTCGATCTCGTGTTGCAGATCGGCATCTGCCCGAGATTTCCTGAATATCGAACGAAGGCGATGCATGAACACGCGATAGACTCGCATAAGCATTGTTCCTAAGCGGTTTCGATTAAGAGTTGGACAGCGGAGGAGAGCCTGTTCCAGCTACGAAGTTCACGGTCGAGTTGTTTCTCACCCGCACGCGTCAATGAATAAACCTTCGCAGGGCGCCCAAGATCAGAATCTTTCCATTCGGCGCGAAGCCAGCCTTGTTGTTCGAGTCGATGCAGTGCGGGGTACAAGGAACCCTGGCCGACCGCGAGGACATCGCCGGAAAGCACTTGAATCCGCTTTGCAACCGCCCAGCCATGAAGGGGTCCCGTCGCAATAGTCCTGAGGATCAGGAGATCTAGTGTTCCCTGCAGCAGGTCAGAGGGCTTAGGCATGCCGATACCTCGACTATCGACAATGTATCACCTCGACTATCGACAATGCAACAGATCCCGGAATGGCTATTCGAAGATGTGGCGTGAGGCGAAGCGCCGCCCTACCGGTCTTGCTGCTCGATCACTCTCAAACACCCAAACTCACAGCCCCCGGAAAACGAGCAACAAGTAATTCAAACAGCCTAACCAGCAGTGACAGTTGCCACGGTTCGGCCCTAGCTGCGAAAGAAGGCCAGCGTTGTATGAGCGAACTGGGCAGCCGCGTCCAAGAAGACCGGCCCATGACCACCGTTCGGCACAACCCACAGGGCCGACCGGGGAATGGCTCGATACATCTCGACAGCCATCTCGACAGGGTAGAGGAAGTCGCGATCCCCGTAAACGATCAGTGTCGACGCAGAGATTCTGGACAGCTCCGTCGGTGTGAAATTCATGTCATCGTAGCTGTCCGCCATCCCGCGTGACCATTCCCAGATCGCCTTGATCTGTTCATCGCCAAGCTTGTGACGTTTGCGCATGGTGTCCCACTCAGTGGCCGGCTGCGTTTCAACCCGGACCTGCCTCATGACCGCGCGCGCTTGTTCCGGGAGGTACATAGCGGCGCTGACGAGAACCATCGCTTCGATCCGGTCCGGTTCGGACGTGGCCATGTGGAGGAGAATGTTTGCACCCATGCTGATACCAATGGCCTTACATTTCCTGATCCCAAGATGGTCGAGCAGCGCCAGGGTATCCAGCGCACACTGCCGGTGCGTGATGGTCTTTCCCGGGTTTGTCGACCGGCCGTGACCGCGTGCGTCCGGTAATAGGAGTCTATATTCGCGCTTGAGCTGATCGCGGCCTGCATAAATCCAATTCTCGTGAGATCCGCTCCCGCCGTGTAAAAGCAGGAGCGGTTCTCCGGTGCCTTCCGTTTCGTAATAGAGCTCGATCCCGTTCACTGGCAAAGTGTTCGCGGGACTCTCATTTGGCATTTGTGATCCCTTTCCCGGGTGCGCTAGACTCAATAAAGAACAGCGTATTCTATTCGTCATGATAATAGAACGTTGTTCTGTTTAGCAAGGACTCCATGCCGTGGCACAGGTAAAAAAGGGCGAGGTGCAGAAGGCTATCGTGGCGGCGGCAAAGACCGTCTTTCTGAAAAAGGGATTCGGCGGAGCCACCCTGCGCGCGATTGCCAGGCGGGCGGGGGTGACGCTGAGCAATCTCTATACCTACTATCCCGACAAGGATGCTCTGTTCGTCGCGGTTCTCCAGCCGGAACTGGATGACCTCGGGCAGCTTTTTGCTCACCGGGAAATTAGCCTGCCCGAGGGCGGCGAACTCTTTCAGTCCCTCGAAACCCGACACGATTTGATCGGCCGCGCGCTCGTATACATCGACAAGCACCGTCTGGAGCTGGACCTGCTCTTGAACCGCGCGGCGGGTTCTTCGGTGAGGACGTTTCCGGAATTGTTCGCACGGGGATACGAACAGATGTGGGGGCGATACTTCATCTTCTTGAAGACAAAATTCCCCGGACGGACCTTTCAGAAGCCATCGGCGTTTCTGTTGCGCAATGTTGCGAGTCTGCACGTCAATGCCGTGAGAGAGATGCTATCGCGAGATCTGCCGCTCGAAAAGATGATGAAAATCTATCAGGAGGTCACGGCCTTTCTGTGGTACGGCGCGATGGGGATCATGGGGGAGCGGCAGGCAGAAGTCCGTGAGTCCCGTCAGGGGGGCAAGAGACACGTCGACCGGCATGGATGAGGCTCATGATGGTCCGAGAAGCGCTGATTAGTGTTTGAAGAACGAACCGGAAGCTTTATCGCCGCCGCGCGTGTTGTCGGCCTGTTTTAGAAGGTGCTGGCGCTCCTCTCTATAGATCTCCGCCCACTCGTAAAGCCGGGCATTGTGGATGGCTACTGCTGCCGGGACGGCGAGAGACTTTGCGAGGCGAAAATGCTCTAGCGTGAATGTTCGTTGACGGCAATGCCCGATGGAGAGAAGTCCGAGAACGCAGTCGGAGGCGATCAGAGGCACGCACAACCAGGAACGGATGGGTGCCAGGGACTTGATTTCGGTCCACTCCGGTTCTTCGTCGGTATCGGGAAGGAAAACGCTTTTTCGCTCGAACAAAGCGCGTTGCAGAAACACATTATCCGCGGCGTCCAAGGTTGCCACGGGTTTGTGCGAAGAGGCAGGCGGCGCTTCCCTTGCGACAAACAGGCGTGACTCGGGCTCGGTGAGAATCACGCTGGCGGAATCATAAGGCACAATTTCGAGAAGGCATTGAAGCAGCGTGTCAAGCACGTTGTCCATGCGTAGGTTCTGCGTTAGTGCCAGTGTGGACTTGCGCAGCGCCTCGGCTTCGGCGCGCGCGGCCTCGGCGGCGGCAAGATGGCCGGCGACCTGCCCGTCGGCGATCTTCCTTGTGGTGATGTCCTGCACGGTGCCAACCAGCCAGCGGATCACACCGGCCGCGTCGCGATCGGGAAATGCCTTGGCCCACACCCATCGGGACGCTCCGTCCGTTCTGAGGATGCGAAACTCCTCGTCGAATTGTCCGGTGTGGGTTGCCTGTTCGAGTTTCGCCAGCACCTGCACACGGTCACTCGGGTGAATCAAATCGGCATAGGACGAACGGTTTTCATAGATGCTCTCGAGGGAGCGTCCGGTGATGGTTTCATAGGCGCGATTGACGTAGAGAACTTCCTTCGTTGCCGCATTCATCATCCAGAAAATCTCTTCGATGTTGTCAGCCATGTGCTGAAACCGGTCTTCGCTTTCGCGCAGGGAGTCCTGCGCGCGAACTCGCGCGGAGGTGTCGCAGAGGATCAGGACATGACGGCCGGGCAGATAGTTCGCCGCCGCTGTGTAGTATACGAAGACCTTGGCGCCGTCGGAGCGGATGAGCTCGGCTTCTCCCCGTTGGCAGTCCTGTCTCAGAAATGTGTGCCAGTCCTGCTCGAAGGAGTGCCGGTTGGCGTGGAATTGCGCGAAGGAGTGTCCCGCGAGCTTGGCGCGGGGAACACCCAGGAGTGCGAGAGCGGCGGGATTCGCTTCGAGGCAAATCCCGTCGTCATCCAGAATCAGGATTCCGTCCAGGGCGTGCTGGAAGACGGAGGTGAATTCCCGCTCTCTCGCGTGAAACGCGCTGGCTGTTTCCCGATGCCGTTTTTGTTCCTGAAGCAGGGAGCGAATGTGAAGGAAGGCGGCACAGGCGAGGGCGATGAGCACGAAGAAGAGAACAGCGGCAGAGAATCCAGTGGTGTAGAGGCGATTCCCGAACGAAAGGAGGAGCAAAGCGATGGCGACCAGGAGGAGAGCTAGGGAACTGATCCGGAACCACTGGGGGAACACGCCGTTCTGAGAAGCTCCTTCCGAGTCGGGCGGGAGAGTTTTCATGAGAATCCTGGAACGAAGCTGGTTCCCCAGTAATACCGTTACCGTTTCGTTAGAATGCTACGCGGCGTGAGCGGGCGAGTCAATGGATGAGTCGAGATTCGAGCGACGCGATGGAGTCGTATGAACGCGACACGCTTTATTCATGGCGGAGAGCTTCGGCGGGTGGGACGGCGATGGCGTGGCGGGCGGGCAACAGGCAGGCGAGGAGTGCGCTGAGAGCGAGGAGCGCGGCGGCTGCGAACAGACCGCCCGCCGCAAAGGCGCTTTGCATCCAGTGGGCGAGTACGGCGCCGAGAAAACTGTCAAAGGCAAGACCGATTGCGATGCCCGTGGCGGCGCTGACGAGCGCGATGCGCGCCGCGATCCACAGGACGTGCGCGCGCGGCGCGCCGAGCGCCAGGCGGACGCCAAACTCCGTAGTGCGCTGCGCGACGCTGTAAGCGACGACGCTGAGGATGCCGACCAAGGCGAGAGCGAGCGCCATGGCAGAGAAGACGCCAAACAATATCGAGAAGAGCCGCTGGCGGCTGTATTGTGCGTCGCGCTCGATGGCTTCCTTGAGCGGGAACGTGCCGTTGAAGGTGCTGTTGGAGATCTGCTGGTCGGAAGCGACGGAGGCGATAGTGGATCGGATGGAGTGCAGGTAGACGAGCGGATCGCCCTGGGTGCGCACGAAGAACTGCACATAGGGCAGCATCACGGCGGTGTACGGAAGGTAGATGGCGGGGACGACGGGGCGATCGAGGCCGTCGTTCCGCGCATCGCCGACGACGCCGATGATCTGACGCCACGCGGTGCTTTGCAGAGAGGTGACCTGGTAGTGATTCTTGCTTGTGAGACCGGGAACGCGTAGCTGTAGGGCCAAGGTATTGGACGAGGAGCGATAGCGCGTCGCGAAAGCGTGATTGACGACCGCGATAAAGTCTCCGCGCGTGTTTTCATCCGCATTCCAGATGCGACCCTCAAGCAGAGGGATGCGGAGCGCATCGAAATATCGCTGATCGACCAGCATCAACCGGGCTTGCGGCTGCTCGCGATCGCGAGTTCCATCGATCTCGAAGGAGGTCTCAACGCCAGTATAGGGCGGCGTGGCATCGGCGCCGACAGCGACAGTGAAGACACCGGCGACGGATGCGATCTTTTCCCGGATCTGCTCGATGTAAGCGGTGCGCGCTTCGCGCGATTGAATGCGGCTCCACTCGACCGGGTCTTGGACGTGCAGCATGACGCCGAGCTTCATGACATTTGCGGGATCGTAGCCAAGCGGCATCTGCATGAGCTGGAGAAAGCTGCGCATGGCCGTACCTGCAGTGGCCATGAGAAGAAGCGTGAGCGCGACTTGCGCGGCGATGAGAACGCTCCACCGATGCTTTGCGCGAGCGGCTACAAACCCAATCTGCCTGCCGGGAGTTATACGCGCGGAATCGTCACGCGAGAGACGCAATGCCGGGACAAGACCGAAGAGGATGCCGCAGAGCAGCGCGAGCACGACGGAGAACGCGAGAATGGGACCATTGATGCGGATGACCGATTCGGCTGGAAAGGAATCCGGGGAAAGCAGCAAGGGAAGCTTTGCCAGCCAGTAAGACGCAGCAACGCCAAGGGCCGCGCCGGTGCAGGAGATGACGACGGCTTCGACGAGCAACTGACGCGCGATGCGCCAGCGACTGGCGCCGATCGCACTGCGGATGGCAAGCTCATGCCGGCGCGTACGGCCACGGGCCAGCAGAAGGATGGAGCAGTTGGCGCAGCCGATGACCAGCAAGAGCACAACTCCTCCTAGAAGAAGCGCCAGGGTGCGGCCAGTTTCCTGCTGGTAAGGCACGATGATGGGCTGCAGCGCGAGATGCCAGTGATCGGGGAAGCGCTCGGGATGCTGTTCCGCAAACTGGCGCACGATGGGTTCGAGCGCAGCGTTGGCGGCGGCAAGTGTGACGTCGGGCCGGAGCTTGATCCAGGGTATGTAGGCCACGTAGGGAACGTTGAAAAGACCCTGCATGAGACTGCCCGGCAGGTAGACATCGCCAACGCCATTGGTGTCATTGAATGCGAAGCTGCGCGGCATGACCCCGATGATGGTGTAGGTTGCGTGATTGATTTCCAGCGTTTGCCCGATGATGTGGGGATCGCCGTCGAAGTGGTGCTGCCAGAAGCGGTAGTTGAGAACAACGACGGAGTGGCCGCCGTTCTCTGCATCGTATGGCTCGATGTTGCGGCCTAGAAGCGCGCTCACACCAAAGAAACTCCCGGCATTCTCTGTGAGGTAGACGCCCGAGATGTCTTCCGGCAGTGCACCGCCGGTAATCTCCATGTGCGAGTTGTTGAAGCCAAGCGGCGAATCAACCGGCGCTGCGAGGCGCAGGTCAGCAAACTGTGCCTTGCTAAGGAAAAACCAGCGAGGCTCGTCAGGATGTCGCTCGTCGATGATGACGGGGTTCATGATGCGGTCGGCGCCGGCGTAGGGAAACGGGTGCAGCAGGACAGCATAGATGAGCGAGAACATCGCCGTGGTGGCGCCGATGCCGAGCGTGAGTGAGAGCACGGCGACGGCGGCGAAGCCAGGGTTGCGGCGCAGCGCGCGGAGCCCGAAGCGGATGTCTCCGCCTAACTCATCGAAAAGACGGAGGCCGATGGCGTGGCGATAAGTTTCGTTTTGGGCGGCTGGCTGGCCGAGGTCGATGCGGGCTTTGCGACGGGCTTCTTCTTCAGGGAGGCCCTGGCGGATTAAATCTTCCTGGTAGGCGGCGAGGGTAGAACGAAATTCTTCTTCGATGTCTCCGTGGGTGCGTGGCGCGACGGATTGCCAGAGCTTGCGAATTAGAGCGAGCAGACTCATATCTCGCCCGCCTTCTTGCGGAGAATGCCGGCGACGACAGCCGCCATGTCCGTCCATTTGGCAGTCTCGGCCCTGAGCCTACGCGTACCCCTAGCGGTGAGCGAGTAAAAGCGGGCGCGGCGATTGTTCTCCGACTCACCCCACTCGCCTTTGATCCAGCCCCGGCGGTCAAGACGATAGATGGCGGTGTAGAAGGAACCCTGCAGGATTTCGAGGCGCTCGCCGGAGATCTGCTGGATGCGCAGCAGGATGCCGTAGCCATGCAGCGGGCCGAGCGAGACCGCCTTGAGGATGAGCATCTCGAGTGCGCCCTGCGGAAGTTCGACGGGTTTCGTCAAAGGCTCTCCCCTATCCGGGAAAGGAGAGTACCCGCCTTCTCCTTTCCCGTCAAGGAGAACTGCTACCCGGGCGATTGCGTCTTCGGTGAGTTCAGCCGATTCGCTCTCGGGGTCCGCGATTCCTTTATGTCAGTTGTTGATAAACCGCCTAGCCTGGATTATTCACGATTTTGCTAGCAAAAAAAGAAAAGGTGCTCTAAAAGATTGATGAACATTGGGTTTTAGCGAACCCAGCATTCTCTTTCGGAGCACCCAGAGATGACATCTTGTATAC
>JABCYZ010000039.1 GCA_013289955.1 Acidobacteriota bacterium | reverse complement strand
GCATCAACAACCGCCGTACCTGCCGGTCGCTGACCTTCAGCCGCCGAGCGGCCTCCACCTGCGTCAAGTGCCCCTCCCGCACCTCATGCAGCACTTTCAGTCGGTCCCGTTCTCGTTGGCTCAAGGCAATGCGCTCCGTTTCCATGTGGCCCCCAGCCATCCATGAAACCGGACATTTCTACTTTGCACAAACCGGACATTCTCACTTTGCGGCGACACTGGCGCGGGCGCGCGTTGACTTCCCTCGCTCAGCGAAACTAAGATGCCTCGCCGTGCCTAAACTCCGCCGCACCTTTCGCTTGCCACATCCTCAACCGCTCGATGCACTTAGCTACGCTCGCTTCACGGGAATCCCCACCTTCATGCGTCTGCCGCACATCCCAGAGCCCGAGGAGCTGGAGGTGGCCATCCTCGGCGTGCCGTTCGACGGCGGCACAACCTATCGCCCCGGTCCTCGCTTCGGCCCCAGGAACATTCGTGTGCAATCCGCGATCATCCGTCCGTGGAACCCGGTCCTGCATGTGAACCCTTTCAGGAAGTATCGCGTTGCCGACTTTGGCGATCTGCCCGTGAATCCGCTTTCGATCGAGGAGACGTTTCTGCGCATTGAGAAGGGAATGGCGCCACTTCTTCGAGCCGGAGTGCGTTGCGTTTGCGTGGGAGGCGATCACTCTATCAGCCTTCCGATCCTCCGGGCGGTCGCAAAAAAGCATGGCCCCGTTTCTCTGATCCAATTCGACGCACACAACGATTTGTGGGACGAGTATTTCGGCAGCAAGTATTCTCATGGCACGCCGTTCCGCCGCGCCTTCGAAGAGGGACTGCTGCTGGATGGCGGTGTCTTGCAGGTCGGCCTTCGCGGACAGGTTTATGGCGAGGATGATTTTGATTTCGCCCGCGCTCACAAAGTGAGAATGGTTACCGCCGAGGAATTTCACAAGAAGGGCCTGGCGATCGTCGAGCGTCAACTGCGCGCGTTCCGAGGCAGGCCCGTCTACGTCACTCTCGACATCGACGCAGTGGATCCGGCTTATGCCCCCGGCACGGGAACCCCGCAAGTTGGAGGTCTGACCAGCATCCAAATTCTCGAGCTCGTTCGCAGCTTGCGGGGCCTCGACATCATTGGATGCGATCTCGTCGAAGTCTCCCCGCCGTACGACACTGGCGAAATCACTTCGCTCCTCGCCGCCAATCTCCTCTATGAATTGCTCTGCGTCCTCTAGATGCCAGTCCTAGCGCGCAAACTTCGGCTGCACGATTACTTTGCTCTCGCATTCGGCACCATGATCGGCACCGGCTGGCTCGTCCTTATGGACGATTGGCTCGGTCGCGGCGGACCTGTTGGCGCCGCGCTTGGTTTTGCCGTCGGCGGATTCATTCTGCTGCCGGTCGGCTATGTCTACGGCCAATGGGTGAAGCGCCTGCCTGACGCTGCCGGCGAAGCTGCATACGCCGCCGAAGTTTTCCCGCCCATCGTCAGCTATTTTACCGGCTGGATGATGCTTCTCGCTTACTTCATCGTTTGTCCCTGGGAAGCTGTCGCACTCGGAAAAATCGCCGCTTACATTTTCCCGTCGCTTGATTCCTTCGAGCTGTATCGCGTCGCCGGGCAGCCGGTTTTCCTCCCCCGGCTCATTCTTGGCATCGCGCTGACACTGCTTCTTGCCACCATCAACTACCGCGGCATACGCCTCAGCGCGAATTTCCAGAAAGCCATGACGAGCATGGTCCTCGTTATTTTCCTCGCCCTGGTCGCCATCAGCGGATTTCGCGGCGACCCCGCCAACCTTCATCCCGTTTTCCATCCGACTCCGTTCCTCTCGATCCTGCTCACCCTGCAAATCGTCCCGTATTTCCTCACCGGTTTTGAATCTGCCCCCAAATACGCCGAAGAAGCCAACCCTGACTTCCGCCCAAGCAGCTACATGCAGGCCATTGGCCTCGCTCTCGGCGTCGGCGCGCTCTTCTACGCTCTCTGTATTTTGGCCGTCGGCTACATCGCCCCCTGGCAAACTCTCCTCGGCAAACGCTTCGCCACCGCCGTGGCCTTCGAACACGGCCTCGGCAAACACTGGCCCGTTCAGCTTATTCTCGTGATGGCGCTCTTTGGCCTTTTCCAGTGTTTCAACGGGAATTTTGCCGCCTCCACGCGCTTGCTTTTTGCCTATGCCCGCCGGGGAACTATCGCTCCTGGTTTTGCCACCATCCACGAAAAATTCTCCACGCCGTCCGTCGCCATCATCGGCATCACCCTAGGTACTCTCGTCGCGCTGTTCCTCGGCGATGCCATCCTCGTTCCCGTCACCGAAGTCGGTTCGATGGCCTCCGCACTCGGCTGGCTCGCTGCGTGTCTTTCCTTCTGGCTCGTCGAGCCGGGTCTTCGCTTGCGTTTCATTACTGGCCTCGGCATCTGTGTTTCCTTGCTTCTTCTGCTTATGAAGTTACTGCCCGCTTTTCCGGGCCACTTCACTCACGCCGAATGGATTGCCCTGGCCATCTGGCTCATTCTTGGTGCCGCCCTTCACCGGCGCCAACCGCCCGCTCCCGAGCCCATCAAGTAATTCTTTTGCCTTGCCCCTGGCCCGCTGACCTCGTCCGCCCACTCCGAGCCCGCACATGGTGTCATGTATACTCTCGAAGGAGTCTGACACGCATCCATCCATGATCCCTTTCCTGCATCTCGGTCCCCTGGCCATACCCACGTTTGGGTTGATGGTTGCGCTCGGCATGCTTGCCGCAGCGTACGTTTTACAGGCCGATTTCAACCGCCGCAGGCCGCAGCTCAAAGGCATTTCCGCCAGAAACGAAAAAGACGAAGGTTTCCTGATCATTGGAATCGCGGGCCTTGCGGGTTTGATTGGAGCTCGGCTTTATCACGTGCTCGAAAGTCCGCATGAATTTTTCGCAGACCCGTGGCCGCAGCTCTTCAGCCGCTACGGCTTCGCCTGGTTTGGCGGTTTCCTTGGCGGATTTATCGCGCTGGTGATTCTGGCGCGATGGGCAAAGATCCCGATTCTCGAGTTTCTGGATATTTGCTCGCCCGCTGCATGCGTCGGCTACGCCATCGGACGCATTGGCTGCCTGCTCTCCGGCGATGGAGACTATGGCGTCCCGACATCGCTCCCTTGGGGCATGAGTTTTCCAAACGGGCTTGTCCCGACGACCGAGCGGGTGCATCCGACTCCGCTCTACGAATTTTTCATCTGGCTGGCCATCGCCGGGTTCCTTTGGCACATGGGGACGAAATCTCTCAAGGGACCCAAAGCCAAAGGAGAAATTTTTTGCAATTACCTGATTCTCACAGGCATCGCCCGCTTCCTCATCGAATTTATTCGCATCAATCCGCGCTCGTTTTTCGGCATGTCCAACGCCCAGACGGCGAGCGTTGTTTCGATCCTTCTTGGCGCGGTGTTACTTTGGCGTATTAAGAGCCGGTTCCATGGCGAAAAAAAAGAGCACCGCATCGTAGAGCACATCGCCTCGCGCGGCGACGTTCTCCAGCCGGAATATCATCGTCCCACGCCGGAATGCCCGCATCCCGAACGCTGGCACATGTACGATTCGATGAGCGCGGAAGTCGAGGTGCTCGATTTTCTGAAGGCCATTGTCACTACGATCAAGCCGGAGCTCATTGTGGAGACCGGCACTTTTTCCGGGCTGAGCACCCTGCGATTCGCGGAAGGACTCAAATCCAACGGTTTCGGCCGCGTCATCACGTGCGAGTACGACCGGAAGGTTTTCACGCTCGCCGAGCAGCGCTTCGGCGCTTCAGGACTGAGTCAGTGGATTGACGCGCGCAACGAATCCAGCCTCGAGATGAAAGTCGAGGGCCGTATCGATCTTCTCTTCTGCGACAGCGACGCGCCGCTTCGCGAGCAGGAGGTTCGCAAGTTTCTCCCGCAGATGAATCCCCACGGTCTTATCCTTATGCACGATGCGAGTTCGCTGATGAAAACAGTTCGCGAAGGCGCGCTCAAGCTAGAAGCGGAGGGGCTGATCTCCGTGCTTCTCTTACCGACGCCGCGCGGCCTCGTTCTGGCGCAGAGGAAGGAAGGGCGCACTTAGGCAGGCCCCCCGCTCATCTTCCGAAAAGCATCTGCGCCCGTTCTACTGCTTGTAGATTTTTCCTTCTTTCATCACAAAGCCCACATGCTCGAGAGCGCGAACGTCGGCGAGCGGATCGCCTGGTACGGCAATGATGTCGGCGTATTTCCCTGGCTGGAGGGAGCCGAGCAACTCCGATTTTCCCAGCAGATCGGCCGCGTTGCGGGTGGCCGCCTGGATCGCTTGCATCGGCGTCATGCCGTATTTCACCATAAACCCAAACTGGCGGGGCGCGGCGTCGTAGGGACAGACTCCCGCGTCGGTCCCAAACGACATTTTGACGCCCGCCCGGACAGCTTTCATGAAACGCTGGCGCTGCGCTTCGCCCAGCCCGCGATCGTGTTCGAGAAAATCCGCCGGCGCGCCGCCGTTCTTTCCGTCTTCCTGGATGCACTCCTCATCGTAAATGTCCATGTCGAGGTAAGTGCCGTGCTCCTTCGCAAGGGCAATGCCTTCGTCGTCGATGAGCGTGGCGTGCTCGACGGAAGCGACACCCGCCCGGATCGCGTTCTTGATGCCTTCGGGAGCGTGCGCATGCGCTTCGACGCGCAGACCGAAGTGCCTGGCTTCATCCACGGCGGCTTCGAGTTCCTCGGGGGTGAACTCGATTGAGTTTGGATTGCTCCCGTGCGTAAGCACAGCGCCAGTGGAGAGCACTTTGATGTGATCCACTCCGTCGTGTGCGAGCAACCGCACTTTTTGTCTAACTTCCCACGGACTGTTGGCTTCGCCGTAGTGCAAATCCCACGGAAGCTGAATGTCGGGAGCGAAACCCGTCATCGCGCCTGCCCCGCCGGTGATGGTGATATACGCTCCAGCGACGAACATTCGCGGCCCCGCGATATAACCGTGATTGATCGCATCGCGCAGCGCGACGTCGCCGAGCGCGCGGTAAACTCCCACATCGCGCACGGTTGTGAATCCAGATTCCAGTGTGACCCGCGCGTTGGGTACGGATTCGAGCGCGACCTGCGCTGCTGTCTTCTTCAGTTGAGAAATCGGATCGGAGTCGCGGGCTCCATCGGCCAGGTGCGTGTGGCAGTCGATGAGGCCGGGAAGCAAGGTCATTTTCGAAAGGTCGATGACGGTTGCGCCCGCCGGCACGGGAAGATTTTCTCCGATAGCCTCGATCTTGCCGCCGCGCACCACGATCGTCTGATTGCCAAGCAAACGGCCAGCGTCTACATCAACCAGCCTTCCCGCGCGAATCACTATCACCTGTGCCGGTTGCGAAGCTTGCTGCGAAGGCAAACGGGACGAGAAGAAAAGAAAGACGCAGAAAACAAGAAGGCAGCGCTGAAGCACTCTCATCCTCCAAATAGATTGCAGGCGGAAAACGCAGCGACTTCTGAACTACAGCATCTGCCTTAGAACATACTGCAAGATACCGCCGTGATGGTAGTAGGAGACCTCTTCCGGGGTATCGACGCGAGCGATCGCAATAAACGTCTTTGTCGAGCCATCGCCGGACTGAGCGCGCACGCTGATGGTTTTCTTCGGCGAGAGCGAGGCGACGCCCTCGATTTCGAAGACTTCTTGCCCCGTCAATCCGAGCGTCTCGCGATTTTCGCCGGCCTTGAATTCCAACGGCAAGACGCCCATACCGACTAAATTGCTGCGATGGATGCGCTCATAGCTTTCCGCCATCACCGCGCGTACACCGAGCAATCGCGTTCCCTTGGCGGCCCAGTCACGCGACGATCCTGAACCGTACTCCTTGCCGGCAAGAACCACCAGTGGCACGCCTCCCTCGCGATATTTCACGGCGGCGTCGTAGATCGTCATCTTCTCGTTGCCGGGCAGGAAGTGCGTCCAACAGCCTTCCGTTCCGGGGGCGAGCTGATTGCGCAGCCGGATGTTGGCAAACGTGCCGCGCATCATCACTTCATGATTGCCGCGCCGCGCCCCATACGAATTGAATTCGTGCGGCTTCACGCCATTCGCGATCAAATATTTTCCGGCGGGCGAATCGACGGGAATCGATCCCGCCGGGGAAATATGATCCGTAGTTACGCTGTCGCCGAGAATCGCGAGCACTCGCGCGCCGTGAATATCGGCGAGGGCCGGCGGCGTCTTCGGCATATTCTCAAAAAACGGCGGCTGCTTGATGTATGTGGATTTTGGATCCCACTTGTACAAATCGCCTTCGGGAACCGGCATGGACTTCCAGTGCGCGTCGCCCTCGAACACGTTGGCGTATTCCTTTGCGTACATCTCGCTCGTGACGGAATCGCGCACCGTGGATTCAATCTCCTGCGGCGTGGGCCAAATATCGCGAAGATATACCGGTTTCCCCGAGGAATCAGAACCGAGCGACTCGGTCGTCAAGTCCATATCCATGCGGCCTGCCAGAGCGTACGCGACGACGAGCGGAGGCGATGCCAAATAGTTCGCGCGCACCAGCGGGTGGATGCGTCCTTCAAAGTTTCGATTTCCGCTGAGCACCGCTACGGCGACAAGATTGTTGTCTTTGATCGCTGCGCCAATTGCGTCGGGGAGTGGCCCGCTGTTGCCGATGCACGTCGTACAGCCATATCCAACCAGGTGAAAGTTCAGTTTTTCGAGATACTTCGTCAGTCCCGAAGCATCGAGATAATCCGTCACCACTTTTGAACCTGGCGCGAGACTCGTCTTGACCCAGGGCTTCACATGCAGCCCGCGCTCGACCGCCTTCTTTGCCAGCAAACCCGCCCCCAGCATCAGAGAGGGGTTCGACGTGTTCGTGCAACTGGTGATCGCTGCAATCACCACCGCGCCGCTCGAGAGATCAAACGAGTCGCCGTTATTGCGCACAGCCACGTGTTTATCTGGCGTTCCTTCCACAACCTTCGTGAACGAACTTTTCGCGTTGCGCAACGACACGCGATCCTGCGGACGCTTCGGCCCCGCGACCGTCGGTTCTACCGTCCCCAAATCCAGTTCCAGCTTGTCGCTGAAAATCGGATCCGCCATATCATCCGTGCGGAACAACATCTGTTCTTTCGAATACGCTTCGACAAGCGCAATCTGTTCGGCGCTCCGGGCTGTGAACTGCAAATAGGCGAGCGTCTCCTGGTCCACAGGGAAGAAGCCCATCGTCGCGCCATATTCCGGCGCCATGTTCGCGATCGTCGCGCGGTCCGGCACGCTCAGGCTGGAAAGCCCCGTTCCGCAGAACTCCACGAATTTGCCGACCACACCTTTCTTCCGCAGCATTTCCGTTACGGTCAGGACCAAATCCGTCGCAGTGGCCCCTTCTCGTAGTTTTCCGTGCAAGCGGAACCCGACAACGTCGGGAATCAACATCGAAGAAGGCTGGCCGAGCATCGCCGCCTCTGCCTCGATGCCTCCTACGCCCCAGCCGAACACGCCGAGAGCATTCACCATCGTCGTGTGAGAATCCGTGCCCACAACGGAATCGGGATATGCTTCGACGCGGCTTCCCGAAGGCATCGCGCAAACCACACGCGCAAGATACTCGAGGTTCACCTGGTGGCAGATTCCCGTGTCCGGCGGCACCACCTTGAAATTTTGAAATGCGGTCTGCCCCCAGCGCAGAAAAGCATAGCGTTCGATGTTGCGTTGGAACTCCAGTTCAGCGTTCAAGCCAAAGGCATTCGCACTGCCAAAACTGTCAACTTGCACGGAATGGTCGATCACCAACTCGGCGGGGAACAGAGGATTGATGAGCCGCGGATTGCCGCCCATGCGTTTGATGGCCTCGCGCATGGTGGCCAAATCGACCACGGCGGGCACGCCGGTGAAGTCCTGGAGCAGAACGCGCGCAGGCATAAACGCGATCTCTTTTTCAGAGGCCCCGGGAGCCCAGTTGGCCAGCGCGCGAATATCGTCGGGCCGCACAAAACGCCCGTCTTCGCAGCGCAAAAGATTTTCCAGAAGTATGCGCAAAGAAAACGGCAGTTTCGCCAATTGGCAGGAGATCTTTTTTTCAAGCAACTCGAGCCTGTGAATGTCGAACGCCTGCGCGCCAACATTTAGTTTGTCCCGCGTTCCGAAGGAATTCCCTGCGGCAATGGCCATTCTCTCGGTCCTTTCCGTCAACCCAGCAGCCCCCTATGATAACCGAAAACGATTCCTTGCGGCGGACGGCCAGCTATACTGTTGAATACGTGAATATCGTTCTTATTTCGACCTACGAACTGGGGCGCCAGCCTTTTGGTCTCGCGTCGCCGGCGTCCTGGCTGCGCCGGCGCGGACACGAGGTAGCATGCCTCGATCTTTCGCGGCAGGCATTAGATGAGTCTGCCATTCGCGCCGCCGGATTGATCGCCATCTACCTGCCCATGCACACGGCCACGCGCCTTGCGGCGAAGCTGATCCCCCGCTTGCGTGAATCTAATCCTCTCGTTCACGTGTGTTGCTATGGATTATACGCGCCGATGAATGCGGACTATCTGCGGACGCTCGGCGTTCGGACCATCCTCGGCGGCGAATTCGAGCACGAACTCACTCAACTCGCTGAACGTCTGCAAACCCGACTGCCGGGCGATGACCACTCCGCGGTTTCGCTGCAACCGGAACCTCCCGTCTCGCTCGAGCGCCTGGCGTTCGAAGTGCCGGATCGCTCGGGATTGCCGGCCATCGACAAGTATGCCCATCTCATTCTTCCCGGCGGCGGATTCCGCCTGGTCGGTTCAACGGAAGGGAGCCGCGGATGCAAACATCTTTGCCGCCACTGCCCCATCGTGCCGGTTTATAAGGGAGTCTTTCGAATCGTGAGCCGCGACGTTGTGATCGAGGACATTCGCAATCAAGTGGCCGCGGGGGCGCAGCATATTTCATTCGGCGATCCGGACTTTTTTAACGGCATTCGCCATGCGATCGAGCTCGTCAGGGATTTTCACCGCGAATTTCCCGCCGTAAGCTACGACGTCACCATCAAAATCGAGCACCTGAGAAAATACGAAACGCACTTGTCAACGCTGCGCGACACGGGTTGTCTCTTCGTCGTCAGCGCGGTGGAATATCTGGATGACCTAGTGCTCCGCGCACTCGATAAAGGGCACACGCGGGAGGATTTCCTTCACGTCGTTCGCACTTTCCGCGCGCTCAAAATGATTCTTCATCCAACGTTCGTTCCTTTTACGCAATGGACGACGATGGAGAGTTATCTCGATCTCCTCCGAGTCATCCAGGCCGAATCCCTGATCGAAAATGTTGCTCCCATTCAGCTTGGCATTCGCCTGCTCATTCCCGAAGGTTCGCGCTTGCTGGAATTGGAGGAAGTGCGGCAGAACGTCGGCTCTTTTGATCCTGAATCGCTCTTCTACCCCTGGAAGCATGCCGACCCGCGCGTGGATGCGCTCGGCGAAACGGTGCAAACCATCGCGGCCGAGGGTGACCGCAGAAAAGAGTCCCGCTCCTTTGTCTTCGACCGTATCTGGAGAGCGGCATATGCTGCTGCCGGTCGGCAAGCTCCTCGTCTCCACCCACCCCAAGAGCCCCGAGCCGCGGTCCCTTTTTTGAGCGAGCCGTGGTACTGCTGCGCCGAGCCCACGCGCGAACAGTTTGTTTCGATCGGCCAGGTCTCTGAGAAAAAGGAAGAACCGATACCGGCCGGCGGGAGCTACGTTTAATGTCGTGGCCGGCGTGCCTCTCCAGATAAAAATGCCGCGAATCCTCATCTTCACGCCTAAACTTGGCTACCAAACGCGTAGCTTCGATGAGGCGGCTCGAAAACTCGGAATCGACCTCGTTTTTGTCACGGATCGTTGCCATCAACTCGACGATCCCTGGGGCGATCGCGCAATCCCCGTCCATTTCGAATCGCCGGACGCCGCCGCTTATGCGGTCCTCGAAGCGCTGCGCGGCCAAAATGTCGACGGAATTCTCGCTCTCGGCGACCGTCCCGCCGTTGCGGCATCCTACGTCGCGCGCGGTCTCGGAATTCCCTACAACCATCCCGCCGCCGTCGAAGCCTGCCGCAGCAAACTGCGGATGCGCGAGGTCTTCCGCGAAGCAGGTCTGCGCGTGCCGTGGTTTCGCTCCGTTTCCCTTACCCCCAGGCCGGAGCCGTCGTTGCTTGGCATCGCGTACCCTTCTGTCCTAAAGCCGCTCTCGCTATCCGCCAGCCAAGGCGTGATCCGCGCAAACTCTCGCGACGAATTTATTGCCGCCGCGACCCGCATCCGCCGCCTGCTGGAATCGCCGGAAATCCGCGCGACGCGCGAGCCAAATCTCGATCAAATTCTTGTGGAAGGATATATTCCGGGCAGGGAAGTGGCCGTCGAAGGCTTGCTGACCGATGGCAGGCTGCGCATTCTCGCCATCTTTGACAAACCGGAGCCGCTCGAAGGTCCGTACTTCGAAGAAACTATTTACATCACGCCTTCGCGCCTCGCTGATTTGCAGCAGCGCGAAATCGAACGCTGTGCCGTCGACGCCATTCGCGCACTAGGACTGTCAGCGGGGCCGGTACACGCGGAGTTCCGTGTAAATGACGACGGCATCTGGCCGCTGGAAGTTGCGCCGCGCCCGATCGGGGGACTCTGTGCACGCGCGCTGCGATTTGGGCCGGATGCAGGAAGTCAAACGATCGGCCTTGAAGAATTGCTGCTGCGCCACGCACTGGATCTGCAGGGCCGCGATTGGCCTCGCGAACAGTCCGCAAGCGGTGTGATGATGATTCCCGTTCCCAAGAGCGGCATCCTGGAAAAAATCGAAGGCGAAGAGGCCGCACGAAGCGCCCCCGGAGTCACGGCACTAGAAATCACCGCGCGGCTACACGACTATATTGCCGCCTGGCCGGAAGGCTCCAGCTATTTGGGTTTCTTATTTGCAACCGGAAATTCCGCCGCAGAAGTAGAAGAGGCTATCCGCAAAGCCCACCTAAAGCTGTACTTCGATTTGACGCCGCGCCTGCCTGTCGAGTACCCCTCAACGGGCCGATTCCCGGTAGCCGGGGATTAGCCCTTAGCCTTGGGAGCCACGTAACCTTCGGGAAGCTTGGCGCCAGCGCCAAAGAAAAACTCCTCCAACTGTTCGCCCATAATCTTCTGTGAATTGGGGTCAATAGGATTGAGCCGGTACTCGTTCATGATCATCTTCGAATGCTCGATCCACAGCTTCCAGGCATCCTTCGAAACATTCTCGTAAACGCGCTTCCCCAGCTCACCGCTCCACGGCACGCGGTCGAGCCCTGGCAGCTCCTTGCCGAACTTCACGCACATTACCATCCGTGTTCCGGGCTTGGCTGGCTCGCTCGGGGCCGGAACAGGATCGCAGGACTCATTCGCCATTCGAATCACCTCATACAGATCGCCAATCCTCAACATACTGCAACTTCGCGGAATTGCCTAGTGCGCCCGGCCCCCGGGAGGCGTCCGCGAGCGCTTCATTATCCATTCATGTGATCCGGCGGAGAATGCCGGTTTGCGAAGATCTCGAACCAATGTGACAATACGATCATGCGAAAACCACTCACTTTGACGGTAACAGCAGTTGCGGCGGGGATGATCGTGCTTGGCTACGCGCACGCACAGCAGACTCCCCAGGCAAGCACCCCACAAACTCCCCCGGCGAGCTCGACACAAACGCAGGGAGCGACGGCTCCCAAGGCCCCTGCGGCGAAGCCCGGTACCACGGTGGCCAGGAAACCAACCGTTCTGACTCTTAAAACCCAGAAAGACAAGGCCAGCTATGCCATCGGTCTGAACATTGGCAAGAGCATGCACAAGGACTCCGTCGACGTGGACACGGCCATTCTCCTGCGCGGCCTGAAGGATGGATTGGCGGGGACCAAGCCCCTTCTGACGGACGACGAAGCGCGAGCCACGATGGTTGCATTGCAGGCCGACCTGCGCAAAAAGCAAGAAGAGAAAATGCTCGTGCAGGGCGAGGCCAACAAAAAAGAAGGCGAAACGTTTCTCGCCGATAACAAGACAAAAGACGGCGTCGTCACGCTCCCCAGCGGCCTTCAATACAAAATCCTCAAGGAAGGTACAGGCCCGAAGCCGACAGCCGCTGACACGGTGGTCTGCAACTACAAGGGCACGCTTATCGACAACACCGAGTTCGACAGCTCCTACAAGCGCGGCCAGCCCGCGACTTTTCCCGTCGGTGGTGTAATCAAGGGTTGGACGGAAGCGCTACAGCTCATGCCCGTCGGCTCAAAGTGGCAACTTTTCATTCCATCGGACCTTGCCTATGGCGCACGCGGCGGTCCGGGCGGCGGCATTGGCCCCAACGCGGCGCTCGTCTTCGAGGTGGAGCTGATATCCATTCAGCCCAAGGCCCAGGTCCAGACGCCGGCGAATCCGAACGCGACCCCGAAGCCAAACCCGAATCAATAAAACTTGTCACTCGCCTGGATGAACTCCACACCGGCGAGGAGTCCTTTGCGGCGTCATCAGCTCAAACGTGGGCCGGCTTCCCGCTGCCGTCCCCAGTGTTGAACCGTTTGAAATACGCCATTCACGTGTTTTCTTACCCCGAAACGATTATCATGGATGTCCTTTGGGCACGGTCGGAGGTACCGCGCTTTTGGCTAAGATCACCACGCTCTTCTGGGACATCGGCGGAGTCATTCTTACCAACGGCTGGGACCGTGGCTCACGCCGCGAGGCGGCCACTGCTTTCAGCTTCGATTACGAAGAATTTCAGGACCGCCACGATCTTTCTTTTCCCGCGTTCGATTCGGGCCAGATTTCGCTGAACGAGTATCTCGACCGCACTCTCTTTTACCGCACGCGCTCCTTCTCACGCGAGGAGTTCACCGCCTTTATGTTCGCCCAGTCCAAGGAATACCCTGAAACCCGCGCGGTCCTCGCCGATGCCGCCCGCACAGGAAAATACTTCATCGGCTCCATCAACAACGAGCCCTTCGAGCTCAATCAGTACCGCATCGAGGCTTTTAATCTTCGCCGCGATTTTCTGGTCTTCTTCAGCTCCTGCTATGTTCGTTCACGCAAGCCTGAAGAAACCATCTTCCGCGTTGCCCTCGAAGTTACGCAACGCCCGCCGGAGCAATGCGTCTTCATCGACGACCGGCCGCTCAATCTCGAAAGCCCGCGCCGTTTGGGGTTTACCGTGATTCACCATCAAAATCCGGAACAACTGCGTTCTGAGCTGCGAAATTATGGCGTTGAGGTATAGTTTCCTGCACCGATTTTCTGGCGCGCCAGGCGCGCCAGCGGGCTGAGGCGACCAATGGCTGAGGATACCAAACGAACTGGAAGTCTTTACGGCGGCGCGGCGGAACCTTGCGCAGTGGTGTTATTTGGCGCGTCGGGCGATTTGGCCAAGCGCAAAGTCATTCCCGCGATGTTCGACCTGGCGAACCACAATTCCCTCGGCTCCCGCTACGTCATCGTGGGTTTCGCCCGCACGCCCATGAGCGACGAGAACTTTCGCGCTACCGCCGGCGACGCGGCAAAGACCATGTCCGAAATCGGCCCGGTCGACCCGAAGCAATGGGACGCATTTGCTTCCGCGCTCTACTACCTCTCGGGCGATTACTCTGATCCGCAGGCCTACGAGCAACTTGCCAAGCGGCTGATCCAGCTCGAAGCCGACAAAAAGCTGGGTGGCAACCGCCTCTTTTACCTTTCCACGCCGCCGGAAGTCTATCCTCACATCGTCGAACAACTCGGCCGCGCCGGCCTTGCGCGTCCCTCCTCGCCGAACTCCTGGGTGCGCATCATTATTGAGAAGCCCTTTGGCCGCGACCTGGCCACGGCCAAGGAACTCAACAAGACCGTCCTCGATGTCTTTGAGGAAAAGCAGGTCTACCGAATCGATCACTATCTCGGCAAGGACACCGTCCAGAATTTGCTCGTTCTCCGTTTCAGCAACGGCATTTTCGAGCCTTTGTGGAACCGCAACTACGTCGACTGCGTTCAGATCACTGCGGCCGAAACGCTGGGAGTCGAGCGGCGCGGCGGGTTCTACGAGACTACCGGCGCGCTGCGCGACATGATCCAAAGCCACGTGCTGCAGCTCACTTCGCTGGTCGCAGTCGAGCCGCCTGCATCCTTCGATGCCACCTCTGTCCAAAATGAAAAGCTCAAGGTTCTCCAATCCATCCGCCCGTTTAATCTGGAAATGGTCGCGCAGTCCGTGGTGCGCGGGCAATATGCGCCGGGCCAGCTGGATGGCAAGCACTTGCCGGGATATCGCGAGGAACCGGGAGTTAGCCAGACCTCTCGCACGGAAACGTTTGTCGCGGCCTGCTTGTTGATCGACAATTGGCGCTGGGCCGGCGTCCCCTTTTACTTGCGCACGGGGAAGCGCCTGGCGACGCGCAGCACGGAGATCATGATTCAGTTCAAGTGTGCGCCGCACATCGTCTTCCGCGATCGAGCCATCGAGCCGAACCGCCTCATTCTGAACATCCAGCCGGAAGAAGGCATCTCCGTTTCCTTCGGAGCCAAGCGCCCAGGAACGGAGATGCGCATCGGAAACGTAAACATGAACTTCAGCTACAAGGAGGGGTTTGGCGAGGCATCGCGGAGCGCCTACGCCACGCTCGTCAACGATTGCCTGCGGGGCGACGCCACGCTTTTTGATCGCGGCGACAACGTCGAAGCCGCGTGGTCCCTCGTCGATCCCATTCTTGATGTCTGGAGCGCTGCAAAAAGCGCCAAAGTTCCAGAGTATCCCACAGGGAGCTGGGGCCCGCGCGAATCGGATCTCTTGCTCGAACGTGACGGCAGGCGTTGGCTCAATCCGTGATTTTGAGCCACGCTACCGGTAACGAACAGCAGCATGACGGGGGGAATAGGTGATTCTTGCGGGCGACGTTGGCGGCACAAAATGCAATCTTGCGCTGTTCTCGGAAAAAGCCGGCATGCTCACTTCCGTCTTCAAGCAGCGCTTTGCAAGCAAGGACTTTGCGCAGTTCGACCTGATCGTTCGCGAATTCTCACTGCAGGCCGCACCTCATCTGACCACAGAACGCGTGCGCGCCGCCGGCTTTGGCGTGGCTGGCCCTGTCATCAATAATCAAGTGCGTGCCACGAATCTGCCTTGGACCGTTGACGCCGCTGTACTGGCAAGCGAACTGAATCTCCCTGACGTGGTGCTGATGAACGATTTGGGCGCGACGGGGCACAGCATCGAGTATCTCGCGCCCGAGGAATATTGCATCCTGAATCCCGGCCAGCCCGAACACGGCGGAACGCGCGCTCTGCTTGCTGCCGGCACTGGGCTTGGCCAATCCATTCTAGTCTGGGACGGCGCTCGCTACCGCGTTGTGCCCTCCGAAGGCGGCCATTCCGACTTCGCGCCGCACACCGAGCAGCAGATCGAACTGCTGCGTTACATGCGTCGCCGCTATCCGCAAGTCAGCTGGGAGCTCATCCTCTCAGGCCGCGGCTTCCGCACACTCCACGAATTCCTCAATCCGAGCGTCATACATCATTCCTTTGAGGATCCCGGTATGGATCCCGCCCCTGAAATCACCAGGCTTGGGCTTTCCAAAGAGTGCCCCGTTTGCGCCGACACTTTGGATCTCTGGACCGCCATCTATGGCGCAGAAGCCGGCAACCTCGCTCTTAAAGTTCTCGCGCTCGGTGGCGTCTATGTTGCCGGCGGCATCGCGGTCAAAATCATAGAAAAAATCAAAGACGGCACCTTCTTCGAAGCCTTTCGCGACAAATGGAAATTCGAAAGCCTCCTGAGCAATATTCCCGTCTCTGTCGTACTCAATGAATCGGCGCCGCTGCTCGGCGCGGCCTACGAAGCACTCGCTTCTCTCCCGCGCTAGGCGCATCCCACGCCGCCCGAAGCCGCATCGTCAGGTTGCCCCCTCCCGTTCCCACTGCACGCATTGGCCGCACCGTTTCTCTCCGGCTCGCTGTTTCAGGAAAGACGGATCACAAAGTACGACGAACGAACCACCATTCCCCTCTCGCCCCAGGAAACCCCGCGACGCGACCCTCTTTTGTCCCCCGACATTGCTTGCTAGCCTGCTCCCATGTCCCTCTTCGGCGGCGATTTCCCCGATTGGAAGCCCGTCTTCCGCGTCTTTGGCATCGCTTGGCTTGTATTCTATTTTCTTTTCCTTCTTTACGCCGCCGCTGACCGCACTGGTTTTCTCTTCATCGACTATGCCAATCTCATGATTCATGAGGGTGGCCACTTCTTCTTCAGTTGGTTCGGCTACACCATCAGGATTCTCGGAGGCACGCTCGGCGAGCTTATTGTCCCCCTGCTCTGCGCCTCCTTCTTCTGGTGGAAGCGCGAAACCATCGCCGTAGCCTTCTGCAGCTTCTGGTTTTTCGAAAATTTCCTCTACATCGGCACCTACATGGCCGATGCCCGCACGTCGGCATTGCCGCTGGTAGGCTCTGAGGATAGCGACTGGACCATTCTCTTCACGCAGTGGGACATCCTCCTTAGGGACCAACAAATCGGCCATACCATGCGCGTCCTAGGTTGGCTGGGCATGCTCGCCACCGTCGCGTGGCTCGCGTACCGCGTCTATCGCGACGCCAGGGAAAACAGACGGGCGCCCTTCTGATCCCCGCCGGTAAACGGTAGGGACTTGCAAGGATAGATGGACAAGCTGAATCGTCCCGAAATATGAGGTAGCGTGGTGGACTCTCGAATACGAGCAGTTTTGGAATGTGCGCCTTGATCGGCTCGAAGAATACTTCACCTCACACAAGGAGAAACCGCGATGAAGATTACGGAAGTCACCCTGGCCCGAACCATTCCCGCCTCCCCCGAAAAAGTCTTCGATGTCTGGATCGATCCAAAGAGCCCCGGCGGACCGTGGTTCGGCTCTGACCGTGTCATCCTGAATCCAGTCGTAGACGGTCTTTTCTATCTGGCCGTGAAGCATCAAGGCCGGACTTGGCCCCATTATGGCCGCTTCCTTCAAATCGACCGGCCTCGCTTGGTCGAGTACACCTGGATGTCGGAGGCCACCAAAGGCAGGGAATCCATCGTTCTGTTGACGCTGGAACCGCGAGGAGAACAGACCGAGGTCACGCTTCGCCATTCGGGCGTGCCGGATGACGACATGGGGCGTCAACACAAGGATGGCTGGGCGTGGGTCCTGTCTGCGCTCGCCGAAGCGATCGCTTCCCGGCCGGCTTCCTCGTAGGGCAAGTTCGGCGGTCGGCCGCGACCGCCCTTTGCCGCTCAGCCTTACAGTTCTTTGGTAAACTAACAGGACGCAAAGATTCTCAGAACTGGCGTCCTCGGCAGCGTCTTTCCAATGCCAGGGCCAAGGAGCAAGTCATGAGCGGTGCCGTAAGTACTCAAGTCCACGAGCTGCAAAACTACATCAACGGCGGATGGCACCGCCCCTCATCGACGGAATTCTTCGAGGTCAGCAATCCCGCCACCACCGAACTTCTTGCTCGCACTCCCATGTCCTCGCCCGCCGACGTGAATGCCGCTGTCCAGGCTGCGGCCGATGCTTTCCCCTCGTGGCGCCGCACTCCTCCCGGCGAGCGTGTGCAATATCTCTTCAAGCTAAAAAATCTTCTCGAAGAGCACCTCGACGAACTCTCCCGCCTCATCACTCTTGAAAATGGCAAGACCTTTGCCGAGGCCAAAGCCGAGCTGCGCCGTGGCATAGAAAATGTCGAAGTCGCCTGCGGCATCCCCATGATGATGCAGGGGTACAATCTGGAAGACGTCACGCCCGGTGTGGATGAAATGCAGATCCGCCAGCCGCTCGGCGTCGTCGCCGCCATCGTACCGTTCAATTTCCCTGCGATGATTTCCTACTGGTTTCTTCCCTACGCCATCGCTTGTGGCAATACCTTCGTCCTGAAGCCTTCCGAGCGCGTCCCTCTCAGCATGATCCGCGCCTTCGAGCTCCTTGAAAAAACAGGCCTCCCCAAAGGGGTGGTAAATCTCGTCAACGGCGGCAAAGATGTCGTCAACGCGCTCTGCGATCATCCGCTAGTCCGGGCCATCAGCTTCGTCGGCTCCACTCCCGTCGCCAAGCACGTCTATACACGCTCAGCCGCCAGCGGCAAACGCATGCAATGCCAGGGCGGTGCAAAAAACCACGTCATCGTCCTTCCTGACGCCGACATGGAACTCGCCACGCAAATCATCAGCGACAGCGCGTTCGGCTGCGCCGGCCAACGCTGCCTCGCCGTTTCGGTAGCCATCACTATTGGTGAAGCGCAAAAATCGTTCCGCGACTCCATCGCCCGTTCCGCTTCAACTCTCAAAGTGGGCAACGGTCTCGAATCCGGTGTCCAGATGGGCCCGGTTATTTCGGGCGATAGCAAAAAGCGCATCGAATCCCTCATCTCCGCAGGGGTCGGCGAAGGCGCCAAAGCCATCCTCGACGGACGCAACACCAAAATCCCCAATCACGAATCCGGCAGCTTCCTCACACCCACGGTCCTCGATGGCCTGCCCGCGTCAAGCCAGCTCGCCAATACGGAAATCTTCGGCCCCGTCCTCAGCCTCATCCACGCCAACTCGATGGACGAAGCCATGGACTTTCTCCGCCGCAGTCCCTACGGCAATCAAGCCTCCCTCTTCACCACCAACGGCGCCGCCGCTCGCCGCTTTCGCTACGAAGCTCCTGCCGGAAACATCGGCATCAATATAGGCGTAGCCGCTCCCATGGCCTATTTCCCCTTCAGCGGCTGGAAAGAAAGTTTCTTCGGCATCCTTCACGGCCAAGGCCGCGACGCCGTCGAGTTCTATACCGAGTCTAAAATCGTAGTCGAGCGATGGTCTCGCCAGGAAACCCGCAAGTTCTAGGTAGCCGAGACTCGAGTCTGCGCACTCCTTTTTTCATGACCACTCAACCCATCAAGCTCGACGTCCACGAACAAATCGAGTCCGCTCACACGCTCGCCTCGAAGTTCTACACCGACCCCGCAATCCTCGACGCAGAAAAAGCCCGCATCTTCCGCCGTACCTGGCAGCTCGTCGGCACGCTCAACACTCCTTGTGGCGAAAGTGGCGGAAAAAGCGGCACAGAACGCACCATCGCCGATCCCGAAACTTTCTTTACCGTCGATGTCGTCGGCGAACCCGTTGTCGTAGTCCGCGACAAGCAATCCACGCTCCGCGCCTTCAGCAACGTCTGCCGTCACCGCGCCGGCCCCATCGCCCAAGGCAGCGGCTGCAAAAATGTTCTCCGATGTGGCTATCACGGCTGGACGTACACGCTCGATGGCCGCCTCATCGGTACTCCCGACGTCGAGGGCGTCGAATTCTTCGACCGCAGCACCATGGGCATGGTGCCTCTGCGCCTGGAAACCTGGGAACAACTCATCTTTGTCAATTTCGATCAAAACGCCGAGCCGCTCTCCGCGTTTCTGGGCGGGATTCCCGAGCAAGCTCGAGGTTTCCGTTTCGATGGCTTGCAACCCGTCGAGCGCCGCGACTACATCATCGACTGCAACTGGAAGGTTTATGTCGACAACTATCTCGAGGGCTACCACATTCCCGTCGCGCACCCCGGCCTAATGCGCGAAATCGATTACGCGCAATATCGCACCGACACCTACCGCTACTATTCCCAGCAGTTCGCTCCCATTCGCGCGATGAAGCCGGGAGACGCCAGCGAGCGATTCTACCCACCCGGCGGCGGCCTTCAGGAAGCCCTGTATTTCTGGATTTTCCCCAATCTCATGCTCAACGTTTATCCGGACAATCTTTCCACCAATCTGATCGTCCCGCTTTCCCACGACAAAACGCTAACCATCTTCGAGTGGTTTTTCCACGATCCACATTCCGAAGAGGTTCGCCAGCGGATCCAACGCGCCGTCGCGTTCAGCGATGAAGTCCAGCAGGAAGACATTGAGCTCTGCCGAACTGTTCAGCGAGGACTAAACTCTGCGACCTACGATCGCGGCCGTTACTCCGTCAAACGCGAAAACGGCGTTCATCATTTCCACATGCTTCTAAGCGAATTTCTTGCCAAGCTGTGAAGAGTGGCTAAGAACAGGGAATAGGAACGGCAGGAAAAGGGTGTGAAGCGCCGTCGGTCCTCTCAGCTTCTGGAACTCATCGCCTGGGGCCGTGCTACGCGTCCAGTTGAACCGCGCACAACAAACTCCGGCTCAATCGCAATCTCCGGAACATATTCCGCGCGTTCCTCGATCTGACTGACCAGGGTTTGCGCCGCGATCTCACCCATCCGAACGAGCGGCTGCCGCACCGTCGTAAGCGCGGGGTTGGCGAACGCAGCGACCGGAATATCATCGAATCCCACGACGGATACATCCTCGGGCACTCGCAATCCTGCTTCTTTCAGCGCCCAAATCGCTCCAATCGCCGAATTGTCGTTGTAGGCAAAGAGCGCAGTAAAGTGCTGCTTTCGCGCCAACAGTTCCTTCGTTACGGGGAAACCCACTTCCGGGGTAGACGCCGCACTCTCAATACGCAGGGTCAGCTCAGGCCGAATCCTGATATTCAGCTCCGCCGCAACTTCGGTGATCGCCTTCCAGCGGTCTTCAGAGTCCGAGCTAAACACCTGTCCCTTCAGAAACGCAATCTCCTCATGCCCCTGGCTTTTCAGATGTTCCAGAGCAAATTTCGCCGCGCGCTTGTGATCCAGCACAATATTCGTCACCCCAGCCACGGGTCGGTGACCTGCCACCGCCACCGTCGGTAAGGGGGCCTCTTCCAGCATGTCGGTGTCGACTGTGATGATGCCTTCCACACCTCTCTCGACAAGCATTTGCCAATATTTCTGCAGTTGCTTGAGGTCGTGTCGGTGAACTACGGTCAGGAACAGATAGTTTTTTTGCGTCAGATATTTCTCGACTCCGCTGATGACTTGCGATCCGTAAGCATCGCCAATCTCTTCCGCGATCACTCCGACCGTGAAGGTGCGCCTCATGCGCAAGGTCCGCGCAAAAAAGTCCGGCCGGTAATTCAGTTCCTGTGCTGCCGCAAGGATGCGTTGTTTGGTTCGTTCGGGGATCGACCGCGCTGCCGGAGAATTATTCAGCGTCGCGGAAACCGTTCCCGCCGCTAGCCCCAGATGTTTTGCCACCGTCTTCAACGTAATTTTCTTGTTCTCTCGACGTGCCCCGGTCTGCTTCTTCTGCGTCGGTGTCATTGAAACGCCCTCGACTATTTCCCGCAGCGCTCGAATCGCACTGCTGCACCCACTGGACCGCTTCCTGCTGAGAAGCGCGGTCTTCCATAGTGCCGCGAGTATAGCAGGGAGCGGTCCCAATCCGCTCTCTCCGCGGCCTCGCACATTCGCTCACGGCAAGGGTCCCTTGCGTTAGAATGAGTCGAATGCTCGATCACCTCTCTCGCCCCTCCCCTCTACCTATCCTTTCCGTGCTCTTGCTTCTAAGTTCCGCATCCCCGCAGCCGCTTCAAGCGCAAAGCACCTCCGTCCCTCTTCCGCCTTCCGCAAAACTCCCGAAGCCAAAAGTCGATCGCCCCGGTTTTCCTCCCATTCCCAAATTCAAAGACATCGCCCAATCTGTGGGGCTCACCGTCTCCCACACCTCCTCCGGCGAAAAGCGATACATCATCGAATCCATGAGCGGCGGCGCAGGCCTCTTCGATTGCGATGACGACGGGCGCCTCGACATCGTCACCGTCAACGGGTCCACCGTCGACCGCTACCAAAACGGCGGCGATCCCATGGTCACGCTCTATCATCAAGAGCCCGACGGCACCTTCAAGGACATCACCAAGCAAGCCGGCCTCGCCCGCCTCGGCTGGGGCATGGGCGTCGCCGTCGCCGACTACGACAACGACGGCAAGCTCGACCTCTTCGTCACCGGCTACGGCGGCAACGTCCTTTACCACAATCTCGGCAACTGCAAGTTTGAAGACGTTACCGAAAAAGCCGGGGTTCGCGGTGGCGGCTTCAGCACCGGCGCAGCCTGGGGTGATTACGATCGCGATGGTAACGTCGACCTCTTCGTTTCCCGATACGTCCACGTGGATCTCGCCGGCATGCCCGCCCCCGGCAGCAACAAATTCTGCCTGTACAAAGGACTACAAGTGCAATGCGGTCCTTGGGGCCTCCAAGGCGAGAGCGACCTCCTCTACCACAATCGCGGCGACGGCACGTTCGAAGAAGTCTCCGTGAAAGCTGGCGTCCAGAACCAAATCGGCTACTACGGTCTCGGCGTCATGTGGTCCGATTATGACAATGACGGCTGGCCCGATCTCGTCGTCGCCAACGACTCCGTCCCCAACTACCTCTACCACAACAATCACAACGGCACGTTTTCTGAAGTCGGCATGCTCTCCGGAATTTCCCTCAGCGGCGACGGCACGCAACTCGGCAACATGGGCATCGATTTCGGCGACTACGACCACTCCGGCCGCTCGAGCCTTTTCATCACTACGTTCCAGGAGCAGCCCAAAGCGCTCTGGCGCAACACCGGCGCCAATGGCTTCGAGGATGTAAGCTGGCCCTCTGGTCTTGGACGCCCGAGCTATCAGGACGTTTGCTGGGGCACCAGCTTTTTCGACATGGCCAATACCGGCTGGCTCGATCTCCTGATTGCCTGCGGCCACGTCTATCCCCAAATCGATTCGCTGGAAAACAGTCCGCACTACCGCCAACCGATTTTTCTCGAGCGCAACAACCGCGACGGCACCTTCGATGAAGTCAGCAAGGAAGCCGGGCTGACCGATCTCCCGCTAAAATCCCGCCGCGGCGCCGCATTTGGCGACGTCTTCAACACCGGCAACATCGACGTAGTCCTCATCAACGTCGGCGAACCTCCCACTCTGCTCCTCAACCAGAACACGGCCCCCAATCACCGCGTTCTCTTCAGACTAATCGGCACAAAAAGCAATCGCGCCGCCATCGGCGCCCGCGTCACGATCCACGCCGCCGGCGTTCGCCAAATGGCCGAGGTCCGCGGCGGCAACAGCTACCTCTCCCAAAACGATCTCCGCCTCCACTTCGGCCTCGGCAAATCTACAAAAATCGATTCGGTGGAGGTCCGCTGGCCCGGCGGCAAAGTCGAGATGCTAGAAAACGTTGCCGCCGATTCCATTTATACGATTGTGGAGGGTGGAGGAATTCGCGAGGCGAAACCGTTCTCGGCGACGCTGGCCGCCCATTGAGAGCCTGGCCGCAATAGTCGGTCTGCCGTATCTTCCAAGTTCGAGATCACGCTCGAAACTCGGCAGCATGATCCGTCACCCAATCCGCAAAGGCACGCGCCGGCATTCGCGTGATGTCTCGAACCGTCGATGTGACGAACGCGGGCTGCCCGCTGGCGGCTGCCCATGCATTGAGCAGCATACTCACGGCGCCCGCAGGCATGATGTTGAGCAGTTCCTGACGCGCTTCGTCTGGCGAGATCTCTTCGATGCGCATCGAGCGACCGATCACGCGGCCGATCGTCGACACCTGGTCGAATTGGCTCAGCGATTGAGGTCCGGTCAAGACATATTCCGCTCCGGCGTGTCCCTCCTCGCACAACGCGCGGACCGCGACTGCGGCGATATCACGCTCGTCTATCGGCGCTGTAGGAACGGCGAGATGCGGCCAGCGCACGGCATCGCCCGCGCGAATCTGCGGCGCCCACCAGTTCAGGGCGTTTGCGGCGTACATTCCAGGCCGTAGGAACGTCCACTCTAGTCCCGAGGTCTCGATCAAACTCTCGATTTGTTCGACCATCGCTCTGAGCGGATTGGGCTCTTGGAAGAGCGGATGCGCCGTTTTGATCGGAGCCGAGAGGAAGACGATGCGCCGTGCGTGCTTTGCGATCCGCTCCAAAGCGGGGGCAACAGCGGCCGCCGGGGCTGTCCACACCAGGAACACCACGTCGATACCATCGAGGCAGGAATTAAGAGTTTCGGGGAGAGTGAGGTCCCCGCGCACCACCGCAACCTGCGGCGGCAAACGAGCCGCGCCCGGGTCACGGACCATTGCACGAACTTGCGCGCCAGTGGCCGCCAACTGAGAGAGGACCTGACTGCCAACGGTGCCGGTCCCTCCAATGACGAGAATACGATTCATCGCGGACCATCCTAAGGGCGGAAGTCCAAGCGAATCAAGGCACACACCCTTTCTTGCTACCCAAGAACAGAGTAGAGTCTTGTATCTCTCGACGACTAAAGGAGTTCATTCTCGATGCTCGATCGAAAGTTCGTTCTGATAGGCGCGCTCACTCTGGCCCTGACAGCTGGGGCCGAGCAAACGTCAACCACCCGATTCGACGGTTCCTCCTGGTGGAGCTACGTGAAGGTGCTGGCGGACGACAATATGGAAGGCCGCGAAACTGGAAGCGACGGTTTGCGCAGAGCGGAAGCGTACACCATCGAGCAATTGAAGAAGTCCGGCCTCGAGCCTGCCGGCGAGAAAGGCTTCTATCAGACCGTGAAATTCGATCAACGCCAGGTTGATGAAACGAAGTCCTTTGCCGCCCTGGTTCACGACGGGAATATGGTGCCTATCGTTCTGGGTGAGGACGCCTACTTTTCGACCGCCGTCGACATGCCTTCGACGGGAGTTGCAGCGCCTCTCGTGTTTATCGGTTACGGTCTGAAAGTACCCGAGAAAAACGACGACGACTACGCAGGCCTCGACCTGAAAGGGAAGGTGGTCGTCTACATCGGCGGTTCGCCGGCGGACCTCCCCGCGCCGCTTTCGGCACATTCCCAGACGGGGGCGGAACGGGGAAAAGCTCTACGAGCGGCGGGAGCCGTCGGTGTGATTCGCATCTTCAATCCCGCTGCGATGGACCTTCCGTGGACTCGCATCTCGCTGAATCGCACTGCGCCTGCGATGCAACTTGCCGACCCAAAGATGCAGGATTTCGCGGGCACCAAAGTCGTCCTTGGGTTCAACCCGGAGCATGCGGAGAAGCTCTTTGAAGGTTCGGGGCACACGTTTGCCGAGCTGGCGGCACTGGCCAAAGATCGCAAGCCACTCCCGCGCTTCCCCCTGGCCGTCTCGCTAAAAGCGCATGCCGCGATTGATAGCAAGACAATCGAATCGGACAACATCATAGCCAAGTTGTCTGGCTCTGATCCCTCCCTGAAGAACGAATATGTGGTTCTTTCGGCCCACATCGATCACATTGGCATAGGGGCTCCCATCAACGGAGACAAAATCTACAACGGCGCGATGGACAACGGCTCCGGCAGCGCCCTGTTGATAGACATCGCCGCTCAGTTGAAAGCCCACCCGGAAAAACTGCGGCGCTCGGTCCTTTTTGTTTTTGTCACTGCGGAAGAAAAGGGTTTGCTGGGGTCGCGCTATTTCGCAGCGCATCCCACAGTGGACATTCACTCCATCGTAGCGGACATCAACACGGACATGTTTCTTCCGATCGTGCCTCTCAAGACGCTGCTCGTGCTTGGAATCGACGAGTCCACTCTGGGCGCCCGGGCCACCGCGATAGCGAAATCGGTCGGCGTTCATGCCATTCCGGACCCCATGCCTCTCCGCAATATTTTTATCCGCAGCGATCAATACAATTTTATCCTCCACGGAGTGCCGTCCGTGATGATGAGCGTCTGGGCCGAACCAGGTTCGCCCGAGGACAAGATATTCGAGACGTGGCTGAGCACGCGTTATCACGCGCCATCGGACGACCTAAACCAGCCGGTCGATTTGCAGGGCGCCGCCCTGTTTGAAGAAATCGTTCTGCGCCTTCTCGTGGACACCACGAACTCAGACACGCGTCCACGGTGGAACAATGACTCGTTCTTTCGCCGCTACGCCACTGCGGGCAATTGAGTCAGGAACTCTGTGCACTGTGAGGGAGCGGACAAGCTCGCGGATTTCTGCGCGTTGAGGCGTCTCGGAGGGGAAGCCGTTGGTCAGGAACCAATACGATTTCTAGTTGACCCGGATTTTCGCGCTGGTGGTTAGCGCTTCCAACCAACGCCGCGCCGTAGACGCTTCCCGTCGATCCGCGTGGTCCTTCAAAAATTCGCGCAAGACCTGCGCGGCATCCTCATACCGCCCCACGGCTGTAAGCGATTGTGCAACCAGCAGTCCAATCTCGGGCGCCTTGCCGTTCGATTCGGCCAGCGCTTCCTGCGACATTTTCAGCGCCCGGTCATATTTTTCCTGGCGGTAATACGCCTTTGCCAGCGTCCAGCGTGTCTCCCAGGTACCGGCGGCATCCAGTTGCAGCGACTTCTCAAGCGGCTCGATCGCCGCGTCGTATTTCTCCTGATCGCAGAGCGCCATTCCCAGCGCCGCAAAAGCCCGCGCATGATTTGGGTCAACTTGCGTGGCCTTATTCAGCGCGTCCTGCGCCTGCGCCCAATTGCGTTGTCTCAGGTACAGCACGCCTTGCACGTACAACACATCCGGATGCCCCGGTGCCAGCCGCATGGCCTCGTCCACGAATTTCTCTGCCTCCCGCATCTTGTCGGCGCTTAGCGCCTGCAACCCCTTATCGAGCGCTTCCTTCGCTTTCGGCGCGAGCAATGGTCTTCCCGGCACTCCCCCAATATTTCCCGCAGCCGAGCTTCGCCGCAGATAAACATCCACCTGCTCTCTCCCGGCTACAATGATGGAAACTTCCTTTTGTGCGTCCGCAAATCCGGCGGCTTTCACAATCACGGTGTACTCACCAAGACTGTTCACCACAAATATGGCGTGCCCTCGCGAAGTTTCGCCTTGTCCGCTTGGAATGGATCCATCCCTATAGAGTTTCACCATTGCCGCTGTGGAAATCGGCTCTCCCGAGCTGTCGTGCACGGTCACCGTAATTTCCGATCCCTTACCGTGAAACTCGTGTTCCGCGCTTCCATTGTCTTGAGAGCAAGCTTGGAGTGCAAGGAAAGCGGAAGGCGCCATCAGCAGAAATAATCGCACGAAATACAGACACGCCTGTGAAATGCGCAAGCGCGCGCAGCCCGCGGCTCGCGCTTGAACTCGCGCTTGAGCCCGCGCCTCTACCAACTTCCGGGCCCCTCCGTGGGAATAGCTCATGAAGGCCCCCGACCAGTTGCGGCGAGCCTAGCTCCGCCGAGCGAGCGCGTCAAGCACAACCTTTGTTTTATCTTTATTTATGAATATCGGTGAGTAATCTATGAACCGCAGGTACGCAGCCGACTCGGATAAGCGAAAATCCAACGAAGAACTTCTTTGGTCAATCGCGATCAGGAGCTAGGAATCCTCAACAGGATTGCTGGAACTCGCAGCGCTCTGACGAAGGCAAAGTCTGGGCAGACTGCGGCGGCGCGCCGTCTTGCCCGGAGCAGCACTGCTGTAAGAAATGGAGCAAGGGCGATTGGAAGGCTTGCACGCGAGAGTTTCATGCCACACCCCCATCGATCATGGAAGGCGGTATGCGTCGAAAGGTTGTGTCAGGATTACATCAGACTAGTTTGTGATTATACACCTCGAAAAAAGTCAGGCGGGCAAGGACGGAACCGCCAGTCCTCGCCCGACCCCATAAGATGCAGCCGTTTTAGAAGCTCAGGTGCAATCCCAACTGCAAGAACCGCGGGCTGCCAACAGTATGTTGAATCACGCCCAAGCTGCCCGTAGGCGGGATCGAAGGCGGGCCCTCGAAGTTGGGGAAAAAGTCCACGTCGTTGTTCGGTGCGTCGAAATCGGGGTGATTGAACATATTGAACGCGTCGAACTCAAAACGCAGGCGGAAACGCTCCTTGATGGGGAACTCCTTGGCCAGGCTCATATCGAAGCGCACCTGGAAAGGACCTCGGAAGATATTGCGGCCAGTGTTTCCGTAGAGCGACTCGAACTGGTCGCACCCGGATGCGTCGCAGAGAGGTACGCCGTTCGTGCCAGGTGCGACAAACTGCGGCGCAAAATCCGCGGCATTGAGTACGGGGCTGCCCGGATTGACGCCGAGCGTGCCCTGAAGTTGCGCTTGAGCAGCGGTGACACCTGATTTGAGCGGAACGATAGGGTTTCCAATCTCATCATCGGTGCCAAAGTACAAGCTGCCCACGGAACCGGTAAAGTCATAGACGCTGTATGGCTGGCCACTTTCGGCCACGGTCTGGCCACCGAGGACCCAGCCATTGAGTGCGTAACCCAAAGCCTTGTTCTTAACGAGATTGGGAAAGGTATAGCTGTAGTTCACCAGGAATACGTGCGTTTGGTCGAAGTCCGACGAAGCATAGTTGGCTCGCGGAGTGATCGGGTTGTTTCCCGTGACGAACAGGCCCTCACCGCTTTGATCGTCGAGAGAGTGCGACCAGGTATACGAGGCGGTGAATTGGAACCCGTTGGATAGGCGCTTGTGTACCTGCACCTGTAGAGCGTGGTAGTTGGAGATGCCCTCAGCCTCGTAGAGCACCGAATTCATGTCATAGCCTGGAAAGGGCACGCGCACGGGTGCGTTGCCGGAAAATTCGCTCGTGGAGATGGGCTCGTTATCGAGATCTAGCGGGCTGGTACCGCCGTAGGAAGTGGTCTGGCCGTTGACCGGGTTCGCGGCCGTGGCAATTTGAGGTTGGTTGAATGGAATGGGCAGAATTTCGTGAGTGCCATGGTTGCCGACATAGGCAATCTCGAAGAGCCAACTGTTAAAGGCCTGGTATTGAATGTCGAAGGTCCAATTCTGGGTATAAGGCAGCTTGTTGAAAATGTCATAGCCGCCAAACAGGAAGGGTCCGAATAGATTTCCCGCCGGAAACTTTCCCGATTCGGTTTGCGCCAGATTCGGTAAGGAAGCGAGGAAAGCGGCACCAGTTTGTGTCGGTGGCGGGGGCGCGACCGTGCCGAACGGATCTGAAAGGTTTGCTCCCTTGGCCGTAGCAACCGGTTGGACGAAGGGAGGCGCGAGGGTCACGCCAAAGGGGCCGTTAAAGCCAGAGCCTGCGCTTGGAGAGAAGTAGCTGAAGAGTTCGCCGCGATCAAAATATATGCCGTAACCCGCTCGCAGCGTCACTTTCTTAAATGGCGACCAGGCGACGCCGATACGCGGCGCAAAGCCCCACTGATGATTTTTCATCAAAGAATCGCTGGCGCCGGGCGTGGCGGCGGTCGGGTTATTTCCGGCAATCACCAAACCAGAGCCAGTGATGGTATCTGTGGCCAAATCGAAGGAATAGAGACTGGGATCGAAGCCGGTCAACCGGCCATACTTCTCCGAGAGAGGCCCATCGAAGTCCCAGCGCAAGCCGCCGGTGATGGTCAGATTGCTGAGGATCTTGTAGTTGTCGTTGACGAAAAGACCAGCGGTGTCCGACCTGTAGTAGCGGTCGGCCGAGCCGGAGAACTCATCTCCGGAGCGCACGCTGCCTTCCACGAACGTCAGGAAGCTGGCAAAGTTGACGGTATCCGTGTTGGTGTTGTTGTTGATAATGTTCAGCTGCGTGTGGTCAAACTGTCCCCCGAAGGCGATCAAGTGCTTGCCTTTGACCCAGTTCAGAGTCGAGCCGCCACCCCACTGATTCTGGAATAAACCGGCATTACCAAAGCTCGTGCTTGGACCATACTCCAGGCTTTTGCTGATGTTCGGATCTGCGGAGCTGATGTCGAACTGCGGGAAGGTCGCCGAGCCGAGAAGACTTATGCCTTCGTTACTCGGCGTGAACCCCTGTTGGGTATTCGCGTAGGCTCGCAGACGAGTGAAGCCGCCGTGCTGCTCCCAAGTGAGGTTGGGCGAAAGTATGAAGGTGTTGGTAAGGGTAACGACCTGGCTGCCGGCAGCGAGTTGCTGCGGGAAGCCGAGCAGCGAACCGACCGCGCCAAACGGATTGTTGGTAGGATCGTTCTGAAAATAATACTTGGCTGACAAACGGTCTTTACTGTTCAAAACGTAATCAATGCTGCCGATGGCTTGATTGACGCTGGAAATCGAATTGGGGCCCTGCACGACAGCGTCGAAGCCAGCGTGCACAGCGTCCTGAAGGGTCTTAAATTGTGCGCCGGGGTTCGGAATCAGAAACTGTCCGTTCGGAAGTTTCGCGTTCAGCAAATCCATCGCCGCGGTATTGATCTGGCTAGTCTGGATGAGATTGGGACATGCCGTGGGCGGCTTAGAGACGTTGCAATAGGTCGTGTCGATTGCGTTCACGATGCCCTGGGCGCTCCGATCATTGGTAAGCCCGAACGGCACAGTAACGTCCTTCTGGGAAGCTCCTCCATCGGAAATGCGAACGCCCTGATAGGAGCCGAAAAAGAAGAGCTTGTCTTTCTTGATGGGGCCGCCGACTGTGGCGCCGAATTGATTTCGATTGAGAAAGGGGTTAGGGATACCATTAGCGTTGTCGAAGAATGGCGTGGCGTTCAGATCGCTGTTCTGCCACTGCTCCCAGACCGACCCATGGATCGCGTTCGTGCCTGATTTCGTGGTCACATTGATATGCGCACCGCTATTGTTACCCTGCGTTGCGTCGTACATCGACGAATTCACAGAGATCTCCTGGACGGCATCCAGAGGCGGAGTGGGGAGGGCCTGGCCAATCGCGCCGTAAACCGATGTGCTGGTCTGAATCTCGCCACCCGAGCCGAAGTTCTCACCGGTGTTCAGGACGAAGCGGTTTTCTCCTACCTGGCTCGTAGAGTTCCCGTTAAAAATGTTGTTTGTGCTGGTGCCGTTCAAGGAGAAGCTGTTGCTGGTGTCACGATTCCCGTCGGAAAAAATCGCCTGATTGCCGAGACCGGAGTTTGAGCCGGAACCGCCCAGGAAATCCGCGTGAACCCCGGGACTCAGAATCGCCAGTTGCGTGAAGCTGCCGGTGCCGAGGGGGGTGTCCTGAATGGTCAGCTGGTCGACAACGTAGCCGTTGGTAGTGTCCGTCTGGTTCATCAGCGGCGTTCCCGTTACGGTGACGGTGACATTGACTTCGCCAGGCTGCAGAGAGCCGTTTACTGTGGTCGTGCGGTTGCCCTGAACGAGGATTTGGGAATGGACCTCGGTCTTGAAACTTTGGCGAGAGAAGGTGACGCTATATGTGCCGATCGGAAGATCGGAAACATTGAACGATCCATCAGACTTTGTAGTGACAGTTTGTTCCAGGCCGGTGGCCAGGTTGAGGATCTTAACGGTGGCCTCGTGGATCACGCCGCCGGAGCTATCGGCTACCGTGCCACTGATGGAGCCAAGAGTCTGCTGAGCTTGTGTGGGCCAAATACACACGCAAAGGAGGGCCAGACCAATCAGAACGTACCGCGCCGTACTTTTCATCTCCATACACCCCTTAAATTAGATTCAACCGACCTTTTGTTTCCAATGGATGTACCACACCCTCGGCACACAAATCGAGTGCCGGCCTGTGGATATCCCCTGGCTCCCCCGACGAGGTTAGGAGAGTATGTCGGGCATGTGAATGCGAGTAAAATCAAAAATTACAATGCCGTGAATTCAGGAGAAGCTGTACAGTCTCGAGAAGAAAACGAAGATGATACGAGGGAATAGCCACGATGGGGATGGAAACGAATCCGCTGAAGAAAATCGAACATGTCGTCGTGCTGATGATGGAGAACCGCTCGTTCGATAATCTGCTGGGCTGGCTGTACGATCCCGAAAACGATCCTCCCTACGACAAAGTTCCGCCAAATTTTGAAGGTTTATCTGGGAAGAAGCTTTCAAACCGTGCGACGGACGGGCGCGTCGTGCCGGCTGGCAAATCGGACAATCCGCGAGGCCCGCAGCCGAACCCCGGCGAGCCTTACGAGGATGTCTACAGCCAGGTGTACGACGTACCGCTCGTCGCTGCGAAAGAGGTTCCGCCAGCTCCGCCGGAGGCGCCGGACATGCAGGGATTTATTCGCAACTACGCGGCGCAAAAGGAAGTGGCCGGGGATCCGAAGATCGATCCGGCGACCATCATGGATTCGCTGACGCCGAAAACGGTGCCGGTGCTTTCGGCGCTGGCGTACAACTATGCAGTGTTCGATCATTGGTTCGCTTCGATACCTACGCAGACGTTTTGCAATCGCTCGTTTGTGCACGCGGGGACATCCTCCGGGTACGTGAACAATCGGGGCGGCGGCCTGTGCTTTGTCAATGAGACGGCGACGATCTTCGATTTGCTGGAGGGCGCTGGAAAGAGCTGGAATATTTTCTGCGGGAGCTGGTTGCTCGAGAGCTTCACACTCTTGACGCAAAAGCGGCTTTGGAAATATGCGCTGACGAAACACTTCGCGCATTTCAGGGATTTCCTGGCCGCGGCTGGCTCGCCCGGAGGTTTGCCGAACTACTCGTTCATCGAACCGATCTATTTTGATTCGATGGTGTGGGGCGCGCAGAACGACATGCACCCGGAGTGCAACTTCTACGAATTTTATGGGCCGGCGAACCTGCACAACGGCGAGGAGCTGCTCTGGACGGTGTATCAGGCGGTTCGAAATAGCCCTGACTGGGAAAGCACCTTGCTGATAGTGCTGTTCGACGAGCACGGAGGCTGCTACGACCATGTGCCGCCGCCAGATGCAGAGGGCTGCAAAGTTGCCATCAACCCAAGCGGAGACGGAAAGGTCGTCACAAAGGATAAGCCGGGCGGAACTGGGTTCAATTTTGACCGGCTTGGTGCTCGCGTGCCGGCGATTGTGGTGTCCGCCTATACGCCGCCGGAGACGCGGATCAATGGCGTGTTTGAACATACCTCGGTGCTAAGCACAGCTGTGAACTGTTTCGATCTGCCGAAGGGGCAGCTCGGTCTGCGGCAAGGTGTGGCCGACGACGTCAGCGCGGCGCTGACCCTGCCCACCGCGCGAGTTGACCGGCCGGCCATCCCGAAGCCGGAAACTCCCAAGCTCGAAGAGCTCAAGGAAGAAGTTCACTCCATACTTCACTCGCAGCTGTTTCTTGGAGCCAAACAGAAGCCGGTCTCCGATTTGCAGAGGACGGCGCTGCACGGAGCGGCGTTGTTTATGCAAGCGGGTGACCTTCACGAACGCATCGACAGACTCCCGAACGAATTCGAGGCGGATCTGCTGCTGATGGAGCACGAAGCAAACCTGGTGAAAGACAAGCTCCTGCAGAAATTCAAAAGAACAGAGCCGGACAGCAAGGGCTAGGCTATTGCGTTACTGCGATTTTCTGGCCTGAGTATTGGACGGTTTTGTCCGCTTTTTCGGTCAAACCGCCGCCGGTGCCGTAATCGTTGGCGACAAAGACGATGCGGAAGGTCCGTTTTTCAAGCATGCCAGGGTAAGAACCGAGGCGGTCGCCGATGGTGAGGGTGTGCGCGCCTTCGTCCCAGGAGAAGGGAATTGTGGCGTAGGCGCCCTTCTCGTAGTTGTAGGTGTCGTTTTCGTCTTCGTAGAGAGTGAATGCACCGTTCGCGCCGCGATAGACGCGAAGTTCGACGGGGTCCGCGGATTTCTGAGCGGCGTATTCGACGTCCGGGCCGAGAGGAAGGATGGAGCCAGCGCGGACGTAGAGAGGCATGCGATCGATCGGAGAGGGAGCATCGAGCGTACGGCCACCCTGAACGGCGGCGCCGGTCCAGAAGTCGTACCACTTTGCGTTTGGCAGATAGAGACGGCGAGTGGCGGCCCCGGGTTCGGTGACGGGACTTACGAGAATTGCGGGGCCAAAGAGAAACTGGTCACCGACATTTTGTGCGCGGACGTCTTCGCGGAAGTCCATGACTAGGGGGCGCATGATGGTGTAGCCCTCGTTGGTGGTTTTCCAGGCGAGAGAATATATGTAGGGCATCAGGCGGTAGCGGAGTTGGTCGTACGCCGTGAGGATTTTTTGTGCGTCGCGGCCGTAGGACCAAATTTCATTCTGATTCGTGGTGCGTGTGCCGTGGGCGCGGAAGATGGGGCAGAACGTGCCGAACTGGAACCAGCGAACGTAGAGTTCGCGATAGGCGGGATCGTCGGGATTTGCGGAGACGAAGCCGCCGATGTCCGTGGTCCAGTAGGGAAGGCCGGAGACGGAGTAGTTGAGGCCGGCAGGGATTTGGCGGCGGAATGTTTCCCAGTTGGGATCGACGTCGCCCGACCAGGTGGCGGCGGCGTTGCGCTGGGCGCCGGCATAGGTGGAGCGCGAAAGAATGAATACGCGTTTTTTATCGCTCGCTTCGCGCTGGCCTTCGTAGACGGCGGTGGTGGTCATGAGGGGAAATTCGTTGGCGTATCGCGCGCCATTTTCGCCGCCGTTCACTTTGTTGGTGACGAGAATATTTGTTTCGCGGCCTTCGGTTTCGGCTTCCGTGGTGTCGAGCCACCAGGCGTCGGCGCCGATTTTGAAAAGCGCGTCATTCATGAGGTTCCAATAGTATTTGCGCGCTTCCGGATTGAAAGGGTCGTAGAGAGCCTGCGCGACGGGGTGGAAACTTGGCGCGATGGTGCGGTCGATGAAGAAGCCGCGCTTGTCCATGTCGTCATAGACGGGCGAGCCGGGACGGAAATAGGGCCAGACGGAAATCATAAGATGGACGTTGTTTTTGTGCAGGCCGTCGACCATGGCTTTGGGGTCAGGATAATTTTTGTTGAAGACGGGCTCGCCCATGGTGTTCCACCAGAACCAGTCCTGGACGATATTGTCGAGCGGGATGTGCAGGTCGCGGTATTTTTGCGCGATGGCGAGAAGTTCTTGCTGGGAGTCGTAGCGATTTTTGCATTGCCAGTAGCCGTAGGCCCATCTGCCGAAGAGGGGAGCGGCGCCGGTAAGTTCTCGATAGTCCGCGATGAGGTGGTCGAAGTCGGGACCGTAGAAGAAGTAATAGTCCATGGAGTCGGAAACTTCGGAACTCAGATAGAAGGCGTGGACGAAGCGGTTGTTGAAGCGGCTGCGAGAGCCGTTGTTCCAGAAGATGCCGTAGCCGTTGCTTGAAAGAAGAAAGGGAATGGAGATGTTGGTGTTGTCCTGCGAGAGGTCGACGGCTTCCCCGCGATAGTTCCAAACGCCCGCCTGGTGCTGGCCGAGACCGTAGAAAGCTTCCTGGGTGTCCCACATGTTGACAAAACGCTCGGAGTGGAGCGTTTTCTCGCCGTTCACTTCGGTGGGGGTCAGCGTGCGCGTATTTTCCTGCGTGAGCTTGCGGCCGGCTGAGTCGTAGAAAATGATGGAACTGTCGGCGCGTGTGATTTCGATTTTCAAGCGTGAAGTGGTGAGCGTAATGAGCTTGGGGTCGTTTGTCTCGAGCGAGAACTCGGATTTAGGCCAGGATTTTTTGGTGACGAGGAAGTCGGGATGTTGCAGAGCCTCTCGCTCGACGGAATAGACGACGTGGACGATAGAGTCCGAGCAGACCTGAAATCGCAGGAATCCGGACCGGAGAACCAGGAGGGCGCCATCCGGCTCGAGGCCGACGGCTTGTACGGGGTTAAGGGGGACCCATTGCGCGACCACCGGGGCGGGTGCGGCAAGAAAAAGAAGGAAGAATAGGAGAGCGATGTACTTATAGGCATGCAAAAGGGAAATGGGACGCATGAAATCTATGGAACTCCGTGTACGATAACGTTATTTTAGGGCGAATGCTGCAGGGCACATTGGCACCCTCGTGCCGGGGTTGTCAATGGCTTCTCTAAACGCCCGGAAGCAGAGATCTGCGCCGGCGGAGTTTGGCAAGTCTAAGAAAAATAAGGACAAGATTCGCGATTGATGAGTTTTTATGATACAAGGCGTGGTGAAGAATTGATGCATCGTGAGTGCGTCGAGGCCGGAGGAGGGTCAGAATGGTGCTCCGCGGGAGAGTCTTTATGCTGGTGTTTTTGATGGTTTTGGGACCGGAGTTTCTGGCGGCAGCGCCTGGCGAAAATGCTCAAAAGTCCGCTAAGAAGGGCGCACATGTGGACAGGGCCCAGTTTGGCACGATGCCGGACGGGACGGTGATCGAGGCTTTTACGCTCTATAACTCGCAGGGCGCTTCCGCAAAGCTGATTACCTACGGCGCCACGGTGGCGGAACTTCATGTTCCGGACAAGAACGGCAAGATGGGAGACGTGGTGCTGGGTTTCGACAATCTTGAGGGATATTTAGGACCGCATCCGCACTTTGGCGGGGCGATCGGGCGGTACGGTAACCGGATCGCCAAGGGCAAGCTCACGGTGGACGGCAAGGAATACCAGTTGGCGATCAACAATCCGCCCAACAGTTTGCATGGAGGACCCACCGGTTTTGACAAGCGAGTGTGGAAGGGCGAGCCGGTGGAGACGAAGGACGGAGCGGCGGCGCGGTTCACGTATTTTAGCAAGGATGGAGAGGAAAACTTTCCCGGGAACCTGACCGCGACCGTGACTTATACGCTGACCAACGCGAACGAGTTCAAGCTCGAGTACACTGCGACGACAGACAAAGACACGGTTGTGAATCTGACGAACCACAGCTACTTCAATCTGGCGGGGTCGGGCGATATTCTGAAGGAAGTGCTTTATCTGAACGCGGACAAGTACACACCGGTGGATTTGACGCTCATTCCGACGGGCGAGATTGCGAGCGTTGAAAATACGCCGCTGGATTTCCGGAAGCCTCGAGAGATCGGGGCGCGCATCGCGGAGATTAAGGACATCGGCGGGTATGACCACAATTTTGTTGTGAACGGGAAGGCTGGAACGATGCGTATCGTTGCGCGCGTGACCGACCCGGTGTCCGGAAGGCAGATGGAAGTGTGGACGACGGAGCCGGGAGTGCAGTTCTATTCGGCGATTGGTCTGAACGGGAGCATTACGGGGAAGGGCGGCATTGCCTACCCCAAGTATGGGGCGCTGTGTCTAGAGACGCAGCATTTTCCGGACTCGCCGAACCGGCCCAATTTTCCGTCGACCCTCCTGAAGCCTGGGGCAAAATTTCACTCGGAAACGATTTACAAGTTCTCGGCGAAGTGATGCTCGGAACGGGTTTGCTCGTTCGCAAACGGGACTTTGATTTTTTACCGGAAGCTGTAAGACGTTCGCAGAGGAGAAGCGATTCGGAACTCTATGACTAATCTCTACGCGTTTATCGTGCCCGCTCGCCTCGTTCACCTTTCTGCTGTTGACGTCGTCATCGTTGTCTTCTACTTCGCGTTGGTGCTGGCTATTGGCTTCTACCTGCGCGGCCGCGCGAACACCGGCGAAGACTTCTTTATGGCCGGCCGCGAAATGACCGCATGGGTGGCGGGCCTTAGCTTCCTTTCAGCGAATCTAGGCGCTCTGGAGCTGATGGGTTGGGCGGGTTCGGCGTATCAGTACGGCATTCTGGCGACGCACTGGTACTGGATTGGCGCGATCCCGGCGATGCTGTTCCTCGCGCTCGTCATGATGCCGTTCTACTACATTTCCAAAACCCATTCCGTGCCGGGGTATTTGAAGTTGCGTTTCGGAGAACCGGCGCGCGCAGTTTCCGCGGTTTCGTTTGCGTTCATGACCGTGCTGATGAGCGGCGTCAACATGTTCGCCATGGCCAAAGTCATGCAGATCGTCTTGGGTTGGGACATCAATTTCAGCATTTGGGTATCCTCGCTCACGGTAGCCGTATACGTCACACTCGGCGGACTGCGCTCGGCAATTTTCAACGAGGTGCTGCAGTTCTTTCTGATCTGGGCGGGCGCCCTGCTGATACCCATTCTTGGCCTCTACGAAGCCGGCGGATGGACCAATCTGAAACTGCAAATTGCGCAGAGGGCTTCGGATCAGTACGTTCACCTCTGGTCCGGCTTGGGATCTTTTACTGACAACCCAATGGGCATCAATTGGATCGGCATTGTCTTCGGGTTGGCGGCGGTCATCTCCATGGGGTACTGGACCACGGATTTTCTCGTCGTGCAACGCATCCTCGCTGCAAAGGACATTCGCAGCGCCGAGATGGCGCCCATCATTGGCGCGGGCTTCAAGATGTTTGTCCCCCTCATCGTCATTTTGCCGGGACTTCTCGGCTTGGCCGTGCTCCCGATGAAGCTCGTTCCCGAATCGGTGGCGGCCGCCACCGGAATGCACAGCTACAACGACGTCCTTCCGCTGATGCTCGCGCGCTATTGCGGGCCTGGTTTGCTTGGCCTTGGGATTACCGCGTTGATTGCGGGCTTCATGTCTGGCATGGCCGGCAATGTGAGCGCGTTCACGACCGTCTGGACGTACGACATCTATCGCCCGCTGATCAATAGCAAGGGCACGGACCACCACTACGTCAACATGGGCCGGTGGACGACCGTGATCGGCGTGCTCATCAGCGTGGGCACCGCGTACCTGGTGATGCAGTTCGCCAGCATCATGGATTATGTGCAAGCCTTGTTTAGTTTCTTCATCGCGCCGCTGTTCGGAACCGTCATCCTCGGCATGTTATGGAAGCGAGCGACAGGTCCTGGCGGATTCTTGGGTTTACTCTGCGGCACTTTATCTTCGATTGGCATGTGGGCGTGGGTGAAAGCAGATCCGTCGGCGCTGCGTTATGTGGCGCTCTCGCCGCACGCGAAGGCCCTGGCGCAGGATATGTTTCAGGCGCTGTGGTCCTTTCTCGTTTGCGTGATAGTGACGGTCGTCGTGAGTCTGGCAACGAAACCAAAAACGGATGCCGAATTAACTGGCCTGGTCTACGGGTTGACCACGGTTCCGTCGGTCGGGGATATTCCCGTTTACCAGAAGCCGGTTTTCTGGGCCGGTGTCGTTGCTCTCGTTTTCCTGATTCTGAACATCCTATTCTGGTAGTTCTGTAGCCGGAGGTTTAGAGCATGGTTTCTATCTGGTTTTTTATCGGGATATCGTTGCTGGTGAATGGAGTGTTGATCCTTGGGGCTGGCCTCTACGAGTATTGGCATCCACCAGCGGAGCAAGTCGTGCTCTATAACTTGCACGCGAGCGTGTGGTGGGGTGCGCTGATGACCCTGATCGGCGGGTGGTATTCCTATCATTTCAAGCCCAGGCAGAAGAAGGCTTAGGCTTGTCCCCTCGGCGATAGCCGGGATTTGTCGCTCAGTCGGCGGATGCCGATTGATTTTCCGCGAAGATGGAATGTAAAGCCGGGTAAATCCGGCGATAGGTTTCATAGCCGCGCTGCATGGTGGCGCCGGCTTCTTTATTTGTGCTGACGCGTTTCGCAATACTGACGACAGCGTCGCACGCTTCATCCACACTCTTCCAGCACCCCGAACCCACTCCCGCGAGAATCGCGGCACCGTAGGCCGCGCCTTCTTCTGCTTTCAAGATTTCGACTTCATGCCCATAGACGTCCGCCTGAATTTGCTGCCAAAGCGGTGAGCGAGCGCCTCCTCCGCCCAGGCGGATGCGCTCGACGGGCACGTGAATTTCGCCGAAGATGCTGAACGTGTCCTTCAAGCTGTAAGCAACGCCTTCGAGCACCGCGCGAATCAGGTGGGCGCGCGTGTGCGAAGCGGACAATCCGACAAACGCGGCGCGAGCCGATGGATCGAGATGCGGAGTGCGCTCGCCCATCAGATAAGGCGCCCAGAATGCGCCTTCCGAGCCGGCGGGAGCGGCGGCCGCTTCGGCAGACATGCGTTCGTAGGGCTCGCGGCCGTCATCAGCTCCCGCCCCAATACGATCGCGCAACCATCGCAGCGACAAACCCGCGGCTTGCGTAACGCCCATCACATGCCAACGACCGGGGATTGCGTGGCAGAAAGTGTGTAACCGGCCCTTGGGATCGAGCGAGGGGCGATCCGTGGCCGCAAAAACCACCCCTGAAGTTCCGATGGTGGCGCTCACCACTCCGGCGCGCGTAATGCCCATGCCCACCGCTCCGGCAGCCTGATCGCCCGCGCCGGCGACGACCTGCGTCCCCACACAGAGACCGGTTGCAGTTGCCCCGGCGCCTGAGAGTCTGCCGCAAACTTCCTGTGATTCGAAAAGCTTCGGCAGAAGTTTTAAGTCGATGCCTGTTTTGCTGAGAACTTCCAGCGACCATGTGCGGTGTGCGACGTCGAGCATCAGCGTGCCGGATGCGTCCGCCACATCGCTGGCGGATTCGCCGGTTAACCGCAGCCGCACGTAGTCTTTCGGCAGCATGATTTTTCGGACGCGTTGCCAGCTTTCGGGTTCGTGTTCTCGCACCCAGAGAAGCTTCGTGAGGGTGAAGTTCGTCAGCGGGGGATTAGAGGTCAATTGGATCAGGCGGTCGAGGCCGAAAGTCCGTTCGAGTTCTCTGGATTGAGCTTCCGTGCGCTGGTCGCACCAAATCAGCGCCGGACGAATCACTTCGTCTTTTTCATCGAGAAGGACGGCGCCGTGCATCTGCCCGGAAAAACCGACAGCAGCCACAGAATCGGCCTTGAGACCTGAGGCCTTAAGTGCTTTCTGAACGGCCAGCGCAGCGGCGCGCCACCAGTCGCGCGGGTCTTGTTCCGCCCAGCCGGGCTGCGGGCTGGCGAAATTGGCATGCTCTTCTGTGCCCGAAGCAAGGACGGCGCCGTCGTCGCCGACGATAACCGCGCGCGTTCCGCTTGTACCGACATCGATGCCGAGGGTCGGAATACGGCCTCCTTGATATGCAACCTTGTTAGGCAAGGCCCGCGATGCTCGTTCCCAAGCCCTTTGGCAAAGGACGAAACGCTCCGGGAGACCTGGCGAGTGATGGGCGCCAACCGGCTCCGTGAACGTTCACGGTGGACATTTAAGACTAGCGGCAGGGGCTTGTCAACGCGACTCGGGTGATCTTCCACGCGGCACTGTGATTGACAAGCCGCAGCACCGAACACACAATGCCTGCGTTCGGGCCGTTTCAGGCCGTGCAAAGCGAAACGCGACCTCCCTCGCTCGAACCAAAAGGAAATCGTCGGCGACGGCGAGAATGGAGAAAGGCGAATGCCAGCTCCAGAATTCACTGCGATAGAGTACAGGGCAGAAGGTCCGATCGCATATATCACGCTGAACCGTCCCGAAGTCTTGAACGCCATGAATCTGGCGTGGACGAAAGATCTGGCGGCGATTTGCGCGATCTTGGCCGGGGACAGGCGGGTGAAGGTTGTGGTGGTCTCCGGCGCCGGTCGCGCGTTTTGTTCGGGCATAGATCTGAAGGCGCTCTCGGCGACGGGAATTCCTTTGAACTGGTTTAGAGAGACCGAGTTGGCATTTCGGGCGCTTGAGGAGTTGGACCAATTTGTTGTTTGCGCCATGCATAAGTACTGCATTGGCGGCGGGTTGCAATTGAGCCTTTTGTGCGATCTTCGGATTGCTACAGACACGACGCAGTTTGCATTGACGGCAGTGAAGGAATGTTTGATTCCGGGGTTGGGGACATTTCGCCTCGCGCGTTACATTGGCTGGGGACGCGCGAAGCGCATAGCCCTCACGGGAGATTACTTTACGGCAGCAGAAGCCCACGCGATGGGTTTGGTCGATTACCTCGTGCCGGAAGCGGAATTCGAGAACAAGGTGAACGAAGTGACGCAGAACTGTTTGAAGATTGCTTCCGAAGGGCAAAGACAGACGAAACACCTGCTCCGGCGGGCGTTTGATCTGAATTGGAAGGATTTCCTGGAGGAATATATGGTCTGCCAGGAGAAAACGCTGTGCTCGGAAGAGCATCGGGAAGCCATGGCGGCCTATCGCGAAAAACGAGTGCCGAAATTCTCTTGAAAACGAGTCTGGTAAAAGAGTGAAAAGTCAGGGGGAGATACAATGGGCAGTTCAAACGAAACAATCGACCGCAGGAAATTTTTAGGCAGGTCAGCGGCATTGATCGCCGGGGGCGCGGCGTTGCCGAACACCGCGCTTTCCTACGCGAGAATTGTGGGAGCCAACGACCGCATCTCGCTGGCGCATATCGGAACGGGGAGCCGCGGAAGCGATTTGGACTGGATCGCCGCACAACTCAAGACCAGCCACAACGCCGAGATGACGGTGATTTGCGATTTATGGAAGCTGAACCGTGAGAAAGCGGCGGCGACAAACGCCAAATATTACGAGCGTGCGCCGCGGACGTTTCAGTACCTGGAGGAGGTGCTCGCGCTGAAAGATGTGGATGCCGTGATTATTTCGACGCCGGAACACGCGCATTCGCCGATTCTCAAGATGGCGGTCGAGGCCGGCAAAGACGCGTACGTCGAAAAACCGATGGGCAACGTGCTCCGGGAAGTGAAAGCGGCGCGAGACGCCGTCCGCAAGAGCGACCGGATTGTACAGGTCGGAACACAGCATCGCAGCGAGCCCTACCAGAGAGCGGCGCATGATCTGGTGCAGACCGGCGTGCTCGGAGATGTAAGCAAAATCGAAATCGTCTGGAATTACCACGGGCCACGATGGCGCGGGCGAGAGGAAACAAAATTGATCCGCGAACAGGATACGGATTGGCGCAAGTGGCTCCTGACAAAGCCATACCGGCCGTTCGATCCGAAGGTGTATTGCGAGTTTCGCTTGTACAAGGAGTTTTCCGGAGGAATTCCCGATCAGTGGATGAGCCACGCGATCGATCTGGTGCACTGGTTCATGAAGGACAGTTTTCCCCGCTCGGCCATGGCACACGGCGGAATTTTTGCCTGGCGCGATGGGCGGGAGAACGCCGACACGTTTCAGGCGTTGTTCGAATACCCCAAGGGCTTTCTGGTGAGCTACGCGACGAGCTTTGGAAACGATTCGCCCTCTTCGACGCGCTACATGGGAAAGAAAGCTACGCTGACTAACATGGGGGGAGAAGGCAGCCCTCGCTATCAGTTGGTCGAGGAAAAGGGCAATCACGAGGACGATGCAGACATCGAAAAGAAAAGAGCGGCGAAGTTCGTGCACTTGCCAGGGGATACGACACTTCCGCCACTGGAAATCGACGACCGGACGCTGGAACACATGGCGAACTGGTTCGAATGCATGAGATCTCGGCAACAGCCGCATTGCACCGCGCAGGATGGATTTGCTCACTCGGTTGCGAACATGATGTCGACGGAATCCTACTGGTCCGGCAAGAAGCAATACTGGGATGCGGCGAGTGAAACCTTTAGCGATCGGGCGCCGGGGAGTTGAGCGACCGGCAGGCGTTCAGGCGATCACTGTCCGGAACCCGCGCCAGGCCTCGGTAGTGGCAGCTAAGAAAGATATTTGATGGTTTGTTCGATCAATTTCAAGGTGGGTCCGTAGGGATCGCCAGGAGCGTCGAATTCCATCGAACAATAGCCGCGGTAGTTGCTCGCTTTCAGAATATCGAAGGATTTCTTCAGATCAACGTTGAATGGCTTGTCGTCGTCATTGGTTTCGCCGTCTTTCACATGGCAAATGTTGTAAGCATGCTGAAACATCGCCTGCAGAGCGCGATAGTTGAAATCGGCGTCCCCGGTCAACATCGAATTTGCGAAATCGGGCAGAGTGCGAAGGTAGGGATTGTTAACGGACTCGACGACTTTGACGAGGAAGAAAGCATCCTCGCTCACTAGATCGTCGTTTTCCAGGGTAACAACAATATTTTTGGCGGCGGCGTATTCGGTGACCTCACGCAGGGTCTCTGCCGTCCGCTCGATATTCGGAGATGAATTCCGTGCGGCGGCGATGTGCGTTCGTATTCCGGGACTGCCGATGCTCGCGGCAACGTCCGCCCATTTCTTCGCGTAAGCGACAGCTTTTTCCCGGGCTTCGGCCTCCGCATCGTAGAAACTGCTGACCGTGCTGACGGCGATGTTTACCACGCGCACCTTTGTTTTCACCAAAATCTGCCGGAAATCTTCAAGATAGTCCGGTTGCAAGGAGGTGAAATGGCGGCTGTGCGGCTCGATGTTATGGATGTTGAACTTCGCGACGACATGCGCCGGGAATTCGAGGAGATTCATTCCGAGAAGCGTAGTATCGCGATCGCGATTGTCCGGACTCACTATGTACGCGCGAAATGGATAAGACGCGACGGAGATGCGCTCGCGGGGATGAGTGGGAAAAGGTATGTGCGGCTCGGAATCGGCACGCGCCGGCCGGGCAGACACGCTGCCCGCGAGGAGTCCGCCAGCCGTCAGTGCGGAGAGCTTTTCAAGGAACACGCGTCGCGAAAGTGAGTCGATATTGTGCATCTATCCCGTGAGAACGCTATTTGCGTGGAGAAGCATACCATTTTGCAACGGCCGCTCGAACGCGCACCCCATACATTTAGGCTGCGATTTTGAGGCTGCAGGGGAATCGGACGCGAAAATCCTTTCCGGGCCTAGTTTGCTTGACGCGCGACAGGAAGGTGAATAGCCTGTCGCTGGGCATGCCTGTGGCATGAAACATGAATGACCGGAACACAACCCGCGTGGCAAATAGGGAATCGGAGGCGGCTGGAGTTCGTGAAGGCGAACTGCTCTGGACGCCGAGTGCTGCGCAAGTCGAGGACGCAAACCTGACGCGATTCTCTAAGTGGCTGGCGCGGGAGCGGGGCTTGCAATTCGAGAGCTACGACGCATTGTGGCAATGGTCCGTCACCGAGCTGGAAGAGTTTTGGCAGGCGATGTGGGATTATTTTGGCGTCCGGTCGTCCGCGCCGCACACGCGCGTGCTTGGCAAACGCGCGATGCCAGGCGCGGAATGGTTTCCCGGTGCTCGGCTCAATTACGCGCAACACGTCTTGCGAAAGGAACGCGCCGGAATCGATGCGTTGCTTTTTATGAGCGAGACGACGCCGCTAACGGGCGTGTCGTGGGAAACCTTTGCGGGACAGGTACGCATCCTGGCGACGCGCCTTCGCGAACTGGGCGTGCACCCCGGGGACCGGGTCGCGGCCTACCTGCCGAATATTCCAGAGACAATGATCGCGATGCTGGCGGCGACGGCGATCGGCGCGATATGGGCGTGCTGCTCGCCGGACTTCGGTTCCCGCGGGGTGATTGACCGCGTGCAGCAACTCGCCCCGAAAGTGCTTTTCTGTGTCGACGGCTACCGCTACGGTGGAAAAGCATTCGAGCGAAAAACAGAACTCGCCGAAATTGTTGCCGCGCTCGAAGGCCTTGAGCATGTCGTGCACTTGCCCTACTTGAACTCGGAGGATCGCACCGGTCCGAGCGATGGCGCATTGCTCTGGAACGATCTGCTGGAGCATTCTGCCGTGTCGCAGGAGGAGTTCGAATTCGAGCAGGTACCGTTCGGCCATCCACTCTGGGTCCTCTTCTCGTCAGGCACAACGGGTCTGCCAAAAGCCATCGTACAAAGCCACGGCGGCATTCTTCTCGAGCAACTGAAGTTGCAGCACTTTCACATGGACTACCGAGCCGGTGAACGCGCATTTTTCTTCACGACCTCCGGCTGGATGATGTGGAATTTTCTGGCGAGCATGCCGCTGTGCGGCGTGTGCCCGGTTTTGTACGACGGAAATCCCGCCTATCCAGCGCCGGACGTGCTTTGGAAGGTGGCGCAGGATGCGCGCGCCAGTTTCTTCGGCGCAAGTCCTGCCTATGTCGAGGTCATGGCCAAAGCCGGAATCGTGCCGCGCGAACGCTTCGACTTGTCGCATCTGCGGGCAGTCATGCCCGCCGGTTCGCCGGTGTCGCCGGAATGTACAGCGTGGTTCTATCGAAACGTGAAACAGGATCTTTTGGTCGCGACTGGCAGCGGCGGCACGGATTGTTGCACCGGCTTTGTCGGCGGCGTGCCGACACAGCCTGTCTACGCCGGCGAGATTCAGGGGCGCTCGCTCGGTGTGGCTGCCTATGCCTTCAATGAAAAAGGCGAAAGCGTGGTGGACGAAGTGGGGGAGCTCGTGCTTGCCAAGCCCATGCCGTCGATGCCCATCTACTTTTGGAACGATACGGACGGTTCGCGCTACCGTGAATCCTATTTCGAGGTCTATCCCGGGGTATGGCGGCACGGCGATTTCTTCCGCGTCAACGAGCGTGGCGGGTGCTTCGTACTGGGAAGGTCAGATGCGACGCTGAACCGTCTCGGAGTGCGTATCGGTACGGCCGAAATCTATCGGGCACTCGCGCAGCTTGGAGAAATTGAAGATGCGCTAATCGTTAATCTGGATTTGCCGAACGGAAAGTTCTTCATGCCACTGTTCGTGAAGCTGAGCGACGGAATTCGATTGGATGCCGAGCTTGAGCGCAAAATCTGTGACCGGCTCAGGCGTGAATACACGCCGCGCCACGTTCCAGACCGGGTTATCCAAGCGCCGGGAATTCCGGTGACGCTCACGCGCAAGAAAATGGAAGTGCCTGTGCGCAAGATTCTGCTAGGTGCGCCCGTCGAACAGGTCGCCAATCGCAATGCCATGGCCAATCCCGATTCGCTCGATTTTTTTGCGAGTTACGCGACGACGCAAAAGGATTATTCGCTCGCCACCAGCCAGGTGCGCGCTGGCGTGGGCAACGAAGCCGGCAGTGCGGAGAAGACCGATGGACGCTGACGGCAAGACCCGCAGTTTTACACTGCCATCCCGGCTTGCCGATCTGCCCGGAACTGAAGGCTGGCAGTCGATGTATCCGTACTACACGCGCTTCCAGCCGGAAGACGATCAGCGCTTCTGGTTTTATAACGCCATGCATTTTCCGGAGCCGATGCCCGCGTTCGATGCCATCACCGCCGAAATCCCATACGAGGCACTCGGCGCATTCACCACGCGGATTTTTGCCTTTCCGACCACGATGGGCATCGAGCACCGCATCGTCAACGGCCGCATCTACATCACGGCGAACCCGGTCACCGATCCCGCCGAGATCCAACGACGGCTTGCGATTTTTCGGGAACGCGCCGGCTACTACTACGAGAATTGGGAACGCATCTTCACGGAGTGGAAAGTTCGCATGGAGCATTTGATCCAGGAACTCGAAGCCGTCAAGGTTCCCCGATTGCCCGAATTCGATGAAGCCGAAGTGGTGACCAAGGCCAAAGGCCTCGGCCAAAATCACTACGTCCGCGAGAATTTTCACCGTGTCACCGAGCTGTTCTCGAAAATGTGGCACCACCATTTCGAGATGTTGATGCTCGGCTACGGGGCGTACATGGTGTTTTTCGATTTCTGCAAAAAGGCTTTTCCAGAGACCGCTGATCAGACGGTAGCCCGCATGGTGGCCGGCATCGAGGTGTTGATGTTCCGGCCAGACGATGAGCTCAAACGACTGGCGAAGCTCGCCATCGAATACGGCGTTGACGATCTTTTCCCCTCCGATTGTGACGCCAAGAAGGTGCTTGCTCAAATGCGCGGGCGGGGCGAAGCGGGCCAGCGCTGGCTGGCGGAACTCGACAGGTCGCGAGAGCCATGGTTCAACATGTCTACCGGCGATGGTTTTTATCACCATCACCTTAGCTGGAACGATGATCTCTCCGTGCCGTTCGCGGCCCTGCCGCGTTACGTCGAACAACTTCGACGCGGCGAATCTCTGGAGCGCCCCACGGAAAGATTAAAAGCCGAGCGCGGCCGGATCATCGCCGAATATCGGGAACTTCTTCAGAGCGATGACGAGCGTCAGGCTTTCGACCAGATGCTCGGCCTCTGCCACGTCGTTTTCCCGTTTGTAGAAAATCACAAATTTTACTGCGAGCATTGGTTCACTACTCTTTTCTTCAAAAAGGTGCGCGAGTTTGGGGCGTTGCTTGTTGCCTATGGTGTGCTGGCCGAAGCCGGAGATGTCTTCCATCTACAATACGTGGAGATCGAAAGTGCGCTAGCTGATGTAAGCCTTGCGTGGGCCGGCGGGGGCAAACCGATGGGAGCCGCTCATTGGCGGCCGATTGCCGAGGATCGCAAGCGCATCATCGAAAAGCTGAAGGAATGGAATCCGCCGCCGGCGTTGGGCCCGATTCCGCCGCAAATCAATGATCCCGCATTACAGATGCTCTGGGGCATCACTTCAGAGACGCTGGAGTCGTGGTCCAGGACAGCGCAGGGCGAAGGCGGGAAAGAGATCGTAGGTTTTGCCGCGTCTCCGGGCGTGGTGGAAGGCATCGCTCGCGTTTTGAAAAACGTGAACGACATCGGGCAAATTCGCGAAGGCGAGATCTTGGTTTGTCCAGTTACGGCGCCGAGCTGGGGACCCGTGTTTGGAAAGATAAAGGCTGCCGTCTCCGACATCGGCGGCACGATGTCGCACGCGGCGATCGTCGCACGCGAGTATGGGCTGCCGGCAGTCGTTGGCACCGGGCAAGCTACGCAGCGCATCAAAACCGGTCAGCGGATTCGGGTCGATGGAAATCGCGGCATCGTGCAAATTCTGGATTGAGAGAAAATGGCTTTGACCCCTCCAAACCTCGTCCGCCGCTTCGCCGAAATCAGCATCCATGACCGCCCTGCCGTCGGCGGCAAGGGTGCAAGCCTCGGCGAAATGGCGCGTACCGGGATTCGCGTGCCGGCGGGTTTCGTGGTGACCACTGCCGCCTTTGAGCAATTTTTGGCGCGCGTTGATCCCCGAGGGTCGATCCACCATGAAATTGGGCGACTGGCAGCCGACGATCTTCTGGCTTGCACAAGCGTGGGGGCGGCAGTGCGGGCGCGCATCGAAAGTGCGACTCTCCCGGAGAGTCTGCAGGCGGAAATCGCTGACCATTATCAAGAACTCCACACCAGCGCAGCCGCGAGCGGATACAGCGAGCCTGTCGCCATCCGTTCCAGCGCAACCAGCGAAGACAGCGCCGACGCCAGCTTCGCAGGATTGCAAGACACCTACCTCTGGGTGCGCGGCGTCGATTCCGTAATCGAACACGTGCGCAGATGCTGGGCCAGCTTATACGCGGTGGAGTCCGTCATGTACCGCCGCAGGCTGAAGCTGCCCGAACAGGGGTTGGCGATGGCAGTGGTGATTCAACGCATGATCGATTCGCGCTCGTCTGGCGTGATGTTCACGCGCAGCCCGAACACGGGCGACCGTTCCGTAGTGGTCGTGGAAGCGAGTTGGGGCTTGGGCTCGGCGATCGTTAGCGGAGAAGTCACGCCAGACAAATACGTCGTCGGAAAAATAACCGGGGAGATTGTCAGTCGCACCGTTTCTCAGAAGATGCGGATGCACCGCCCGAACGCCTTGAGTTCCGGAACACTCGTCGATGAAGTCCCCGTCGATCAACAGAACGCGGCTTGCCTCAGTGACGACGAACTTCACGCTCTCGTCGAAATTGCGAAGCAAGTCGAGCGTCACTATGGCTGCCCGCAAGACATCGAGTGGGGCATCGCGCACGATCTTCCACGGGGCGAAAACGTTTTTCTGCTGCAGAGCCGCCCGGAAACTGTGTGGGCAGCGAAGGATGCCGCGCCGGTTGCCGCGTCCAAAGCCAAACCCTTCGACCATGTTTTCTCGCTCCTCAGCGGAGGAGCCGGCAAAAAATGAAGTTCACCAATGAAGATGTGCAAGAAATCTTGCAGTTGCTCGACGCCACTAAGTACGACGAGCTGCATCTCGAAACAGAGCGATTTAAGCTGACGCTTCGCCGCAATCGCGACAGCGGGGACTGGTCACAGGAAACGCAGGTGGTCTCCGCGCCGAATCCCATAAAAACCTCTCTTGGCGCGCCGGTCGCCAAGGACAATGCGGCCGGGGCGGCCTCTTCGAAACCTCGAGATCCGCGGGAAGTCGGATGGATGGATGTTCGCGCGCACCTGCCTGGCACATTTTATCGCGCCCCAAAGCCAGGCGCGCCGCCGTTCGTAGAGATTGGAAGCTCTGTCGAAGAAAATACGGTGGTGGCCATCATCGAGACGATGAAGCTGATGAATGCGGTCCACGCACGTATGCGCGGCGAAGTCGTCGAAATATGTTTTGACAACGCCCAGTTTGCGGAGAAAGACGCCGTGCTGATGCGCATCAAGCCGGGAGCGGCATGATTCTGCGGCGCATCCTGATCGCCAATCGCGGCGAAATCGCCGTCCGCATAATTCGAACCTGCCAGCTCCTCGGCATCGAAACCGTGCTGGCTGCTTCGGAAGCGGATCTGGATTCCATGGGTGCGCGATTGGCTGACCGCACGATCTGCATTGGCCCTGCAAATTCCTCTCGGAGTTATTTGAATGTCGAAGCGGTCGTTGCTGCCGCCCAAGCGAGCCAGACGGACGCCATCCATCCCGGCTATGGCTTTCTCTCGGAGAATCCGAAGCTAGCCGCACTTTGCGATCGCGCAGGTGTCACCTTCATCGGTCCCACTGTCGAGCAACTCGAGGCCGTCGGCGACAAACTAAAAGCACGCGCGCACGCCGCTGCCGCGGGACTAACCGGAGTTTCAGGCGGTGAAGTTCACACCCTCGAAGACGCGCGTCAGCTTGCAGATCAGCTCGGCTGGCCTGTTCTTATCAAGGCTGTGGGCGGCGGTGGCGGCCGAGGCATGAAGCAGGTGCGCGCCGCGAGCGAACTCGCCGCCGCGATGGAAATGGCGACGGCGGAAGCGCAGGCGGGCTTCGGCGATCCGCGTCTGTACCTCGAGCGCTACATTTCACACGGCCGCCACATCGAAGTGCAAATCCTCGGCGACGGTGAAGACTTCATCCATCTCGGTACGCGCGACTGCTCGATTCAAAGGCGCTACCAGAAACTGCTGGAAGAAGCGCCCGCGCCGAATCTCAGCCAATCGCTGCGGGAACAGATGCATCGAGCAGCGGTAGCCTTCGCGAAACATTTGAAATACAGAGGTGTGGGTACCGTTGAGTTCCTCGTGGACTGCGATGGCGACGCGTTCTACTTTCTCGAGATGAACGCGCGCATTCAAGTTGAGCACCCGGTCACTGAAGCAATTTGCGGACTGGATCTTGTCGAGGAGCAGATTGCCATCGCTGAGGGCCGCAGGTTGCGATACGCGCGGCGCGGTATAGAGTTCGTCGGTCACGCCATAGAATGCCGGATCAATGCCGAAGACTGGATACACGATTTTCGTCCCAGCCCGGGCACAGTGACGCGCGCGCTTTTTCCGGCGGGGCAGGGAATCAGGGTGGACACACACATGCAGGCGGGTGCGACAGTTCCACCTCATTACGATGCGCTCCTCGGAAAGCTGATCGTTCACGGCGCGAATCGGGCGGAAGCGCTTCAAAAAGCGCAACACGCGCTCTCGAATCTCGAAATTTCTGGTGTTTCCACAAATCTATCCATGCATTCCGAGTTGTTGCGCAACGTTGAATTCGCGCGCGGCGCCGTGAACACAGCTTTCCTGGAGCAATTCCTCCAGAATAGAAATTCGGAGGCTGCGTGAATTTGCCGCTCCCGGCGGCGATTTGCGCCAAAGTCTGAAATGGCGGACATGGAACTCCTCGATGTTTCGATTCGCGACGGTAACCAGAGTTTGTGGGGCGCAATGGGCTTTACGACGCCGCAGATTCTCAGCATTGCTCCCATCATGGACCGCGTCGGATTTCGCGCGCTTGACTTCACTTCGAGTACGCACATGGGCGTCGCCGTTCGCACGCACAAAGAAAATCCCTGGGAGCGCATTCGAAGCGCCCACGCGGCCATGCCCAACACGCCTCTTCAATTCATCGGCACCGGCCTGCGCTTCATTTCCTGGGAGGGCCAGCATCCGGAATTCATGCAGGTTGTCTATGACCGACTGGTCGCAAACGGAATCTCAAGATTCGTTGTGCTCGATCCGATGCACGACGTAGAAGCCCTGCTCGAGTCAGCGCGCATGATAGAAAAAGCCGGCGCAACCGAGATCATTGCGGCGCTGACGTTTACTATCAGCGAGGCACATGACGATGCTTTCTACGCAAAACTTGCTTCGCAAATCTCGAAGTCGCCGCACATCGACCGCGCCTATATAAAGGACCCCTCCGGGTTGCTCATGCCCGAGCGTGCCCGAACTCTCATTCCGGCCGTGCGCTCCCAGTTGGGCGATATGCCGCTGGAGCTCCATTCGCATTGCACAATTGGCGTTTCCGTTTTGTCGTACATGTCTGCGGCTGAGCTTGGCGTCGAAGTGCTCCACGTCGCCTCGGGCCCGCTGGCCAACGGATCCTCGCTGCCGAACGCCCAGCGCGTGGTCGCAAATCTTCGCGAGCTGGGCCACACGGTTAAGATCGACGATCGCGCCCTTGCCACGGTCGCCGACTACTTCACACGCCTGGCGGAGGCGGAAAACCTGCCTGCCGGCACGCCTCAGGAATACGATGCCTCGTTCCTTCGCCACCAGGTCGCCGGTGGCGTGATGACCACCACTCGCCGGCAACTTGCCGAGCTAGGTCTCGAGGACAAATTTCCGGAAGTAATGCGCGAAGTCATTCAAGTCCGCGCCGAACTTGGCTATCCGATCATGGTTACGCCCTTCCCGCAAATTGTCTGCTCGCAAGCCCTCTATAACATCATCGGCGCTGAGCGGTACGGCAATGTCTCTGACCAAGTGATCCGCTACGTACTCGGAAAATTCGGGCGCCCCACTGTGCCCGTCGACGCTGATGTGAAAGATCACATCTTGTCGCGCCCGCGCGCCAAAGAGCTGGCCGCCGAGCCGCCGCCATTGCCGCCGCAAGAATTACGCAAACGCTTCGGGTCGGGAATTTCTGATGACGAGTTTTTACTCCGCGCGGCCATGCCTAGAGAGGAAGTGGACGCGATGCTCGCGGCTGGTCCGGCCCGCCGAAATTACAATCCGGACATGCAGCCCGTCTTCAAATTGTTGCGCGAATTGCAAAAGCGCCCCACGGCCTCCGACATCGTCATCGAGAAACCAGACTTTCGATTGAAGCTGCACAGTTCGCGGGGAGCGGCCAATGCCTAGACCTGTCGCGAAAACCCTGGCTTCCGCGCATTCTGCGGCGCATCTCAAGCGGCTGCGCAGTTCACAGGCTTTTGTTTTTGACATGGACGGCACGTTGGTTCTGGGCGATAAGACCAATCACGGTCTAAACCCTCTTCCCGGCGCGCTTGAAATCACCGACCTGTTGACATCGCGGGGCGTGCCCTTCGTTTTGTTCACCAACGGCACAGCGCGCACACCGCGACAATATGTTGAAATGCTGCGCGACGTCGGCTTCTCGCTCGTGGACAACGGAGTCATAACGCCCGCAAGCAGCGCCGCAGATCTCTTTCAACGTCGCGGCTACAAGCGTGTCCTTACGCTGGGTGGCGAAGGGCTTGAGAAACCTCTGCGGGACGCCGGCATGGAAATCGTCGCTCCTGAAGGCATGCCCGAAGTTGACGCCGTGCTCGTCGGCTGGTTTCGAGAGTTCACGATGAGCGCGCTCGAAGCGGCTTGCCAGGCGGCGTGGAACGGCGCGAAGGTCTATAGCTGCTCGCAGTCGCTCTACTTTGCGACCGCGCAAGGCAAAGCCATTGGCACGTCACGCGCCATCTCCGCGATGATCAGGGATCTCACCGGCGCCCGCATCCACATCGTTGGCAAGCCTTCGCTCGAAGCGTTGCGCTGTGCCGCGCTTCGTCTCGGCGTTCGAACAAAGGAGCTCGCCGTGGTTGGCGATGATCCCTCTCTGGAAGTGCCGATGGCGCTGCGCGGCGGTGCGCTCGCCGTGGCCGTCAACACCGGCATCGGTGCCGCTGACTCCTTCGCGCACCTGCCCGGCAAACAGCGCCCGCATCTTATCGTCCACAATGTGGGCGAACTTCTCTCGCTTTACAAAGGCCAATCATGAATATTGCGGATCTTATTGCCATCGATGTCCATACGCATGCAGAAGTCTCCTGCCACCAGCCCTTCGACGAATTCGGCAAGGAGTTCGACGACGCAAAAGTAAAGTATTTCAAGTCCGGCAAACTTCCGACGATCGCCGAGACCATCGAATACTATCGCCAACGCAAAATCGGCCTGGTCATGTTTTCGGTGGACAGCGAATTCGAAATGGGCCGCCGCCGAATTCCCAACGAAGAAGTCGCCGAAGCCGCCGCAGCGAATTCCGACATCATGATCGCCTTTGCCAGCGTCGATCCGCACAAAGGCAAGCTCGGCGTTCGCGAAATGCGCCGCCTCATCGCCGATTACGGCGTCAAAGGTTTTAAGTTCCACCCCACCTGCCAGGGATTTTTTCCGAACGACCGCATGGCCTATCCAATGTACGAAGTCATTGCCGAACACGGCCTGCCTGCAATTTTCCACAGCGGCCACTCCGGCATGGGCACGGGCATGCCCGGCGGCGGCGGTCTGCGCTTGAAGTATTCGAATCCGATGTACCTCGATGACGTCGCGGCCGACTTCCCGCAAATGAAAATCGTCATCGCGCATCCCTCGTGGCCCTGGCAGGACGAAGCTCTTTCCGTTTGCCTGCACAAGCCCAATGTGTACATCGATCTCTCGGGCTGGTCACCGAAATACTTTTCCCCGCAGCTCGTGCATCATGCCAACACGCTACTGAAGAACAAGATGCTCTTCGGCACCGATTTTCCGCTGATCACGCCGGACCGCTGGATGGAGGACTTCAAGCAGGCGGGCTTCCGCCCCGAAGTTCACTCGCTCATCTTCAAGGAGAACGCCTGCCGCTTGCTCGGTTTAGGTTCGCCGTCGGTTTCCCGTTAGGGCAAGATTCTCAGAGCGGGGGCCGCGCATATCCTCCTCGCACTCCGGACTCCTGATCAGGGAACCGTAACGATAACCTTTCCGATTTGCTCGTTGGCTTCCAAGTAGCGGTGGGCGTCCACGATCCGGTCGAAGGGAAACGTCTTCGAAATAATCGGTTTCAGCCAGCCGGCGCCTAAGCCCTCTTCCACAAAGAGCCGCGCGCGCGCGAATCGCTTCGGATCGTGGATGATCTCAAAAACGAGATAGCCGCGCATGGCGAACCCCTTCATGGCGGATGGGCCGAACGGGAAGACCGTGTTTTGGGCCTGTCCGCTGAGATTCCCGTATAAAATCAGCCATCCGCCAGGAGCCATCGCCGCGGCCAGCGATGCCGTGATTGGACCCCCGATGGGATCGAACGCCACTTTTGCGCCTTTGCCTTGGGTGATTCGCAGCACTTCCGTTTCAAACGTTTGTTTTTCCGTCACGATGACGTGAGCCGCTCCAATTTTTCGCAGCTCCGCCTCTTTCGCATCCGTTCGCGTCACGGCGATCGAGACTGCGCCAACATGGTTCGCGATTTGAATGGCCGCAATCCCCACGCTGCTGGAAGCCGCTGTAATAACAACCGCGTCCCCCGCGCCGATATTGGAAATGTCGATGAGCGCGCCGTACGCTGTCAGGTATTGCATCCAAATGGAAGCACACTGAGGCATTCCCAACCCGCCCGGCTGCTTCAACAGCGCGTTCGCCGGCACGATGGCTCGCTCTGCATACACACCGTACTTGTTCATCGAAAACGCAGGCATTACGCAAACAGGCTCCCCGACGGACAATCCTTTCACTCCTTCCCCAATCGCCTCGATCACGCCTGCAGCCTCGTAACCCAGACGCGCAGGAAGCTGCGCCCTCTCGATATACCGCCCGGAGCGAAACGCCGCCTCCGCCCGGTTAAGCCCGATGGCATCGATGCGTACGCGCGCCTCGCCCGCCCCGGGTTCGCCGACCTCGAGCGATTCAACTCGCAGCACCTCTGGCCCGCCAAATTCGTGAAACCGCACTACTTTTGTCATCATTTCCGGGTTCCCCACTCTCATTCTCGGCGTACGCTCCAGCCATCACGTACTTCATCTCCTCGCGAGTTTCGTACTGTCCGGCTTCGCGATGATGAATTTCGTCCGAGCGCTCCCAACCTATTACAGGCCCTTTTCTGTAGCAAGCAATTCAGACAAGTGCGAATAGCGGACAGCTTCCGCCGCTTGGAGAGAGTGCGTCGAGGGGTATATAAGTAGCCTGCCGGAGACAGCGCCGGGGGCCGGCCGAGTGCAGGGCTTCGTGACGAAACCTAGAATCGTCACCGCCGGGAGTTTTCATGCAGCACAAAGCGTTTCGATGCCTCTTCATCGCCTTGACGATTCTGTGCGGCTTCGGCTGCCATTCGAAAGACAGTAGCCTCGAGAAATCGCGTCAGGCGATTTCGCCTGCCAGCATCGACGAGTCGCGGCTCTTGCACGCAGACGACGAACCCGGAAACTGGATGAGCCACGGACGCACCTACAGCGAACAGCGTTTCAGTCCCCTCAAACAAATCAATGAGCAAAACGTCGGCCAGCTCGGTCTCGCGTGGTACATGGACATAAACATCCGGCGCGGACAGGAAGCAACGCCCCTCGTCATCGACGGCGTAATGTATTTCTCAACAGCGTGGAGCAAGGTCTTCGCCGTAAACGCCGCGACAGGCGAAAAACTCTGGTCCTACGATCCAAAAGTCCCTCCCGAATGGGCACTCAACGCCTGCTGCGACGTAGTCAACCGCGGCGTAGCCGCCTGGAGCGGAAAACTTTACATCGGCACGCTCGATGGCCGCCTCATCGCTCTCGACGCCTCCACGGGAAAACCCGTCTGGGAAACTCTTACCATCGATCCCCAATATCGCTACACGATCACAGGAGCTCCACGGGTCGTCAAAGGCAAAGTTCTCATCGGCAACGGGGGCGCAGAGATGGGCGTGCGCGGTTACGTCTCCGCTTACGACGCCGAAACGGGCAAGCTCGCGTGGCGCTTCTACACCGTTCCTGGCGATCCCGCAAAACCGTTCGAAAGCCCTGCACTCGAAAAGGCTGCAAAAAGCTGGAGCGGCGAATGGTGGAAGCTCGGCGCAGGCGGCACCGTCTGGGACTCCATCGTCTACGACCCCGAGCTCGACTTGCTCTACATCGGGACCGGCAACGGGACTCCGTGGGACCGCCGCGCCCGGAGCCCAGAAGGAAAAGACAATTTGTTCACCTGCTCGATCATCGCGCTCAAACCCGACACCGGCGAATACGTTTGGCACTACCAGGAAGTTCCCGGCGATGCATGGGACTACGATGCCGCCGCGCCAATCATCCTTGCCGACGTCACAATCGACGGGGTCCGGCGAAAGGTTCTTTTTCAAGCTCCGAAGGACGGATTCTTCTACGTACTCGATCGCGCCACCGGTGATGTCATTTCCGCAAAACCCTACACCACGGTCACCTGGGCGACCGGAGTCGATCCTAAGACAGGTCGCCCGCTTGAAAATGCCAACGCGCGGTACGAAGACGGCGGTAAAGGAGCCCCACTCGCTCCCGGACCGCTGGGCGGCCACAGTTGGCACTCCATCTCTTACAGTCCGCAAACGGGACTGGTCTACATTCCCGTGCAGGAAGCCGGATTCCTTTACAAGTCGGAGCAACACTTTCAAGAAACCGGCCTCGCGTTCAATACCGCAATCGACTTCGTGGCCGCTGGCATGCCACAAGAGCCCGATGCGAAGAGAAGCATCCTCGCCAGCATCAAGGGACATCTATCCGCGTGGGATCCGATTCAACAAAAAGAAATTTGGCGCGTCGATCGTACCAGCCCTGTGAACGGCGGAATCCTCTCGACGGGCGGCAACCTTGTGTTCGAAGGCACGGCCCAAGGCGGTCTCGAAGCGTATCGTGCCGATAGCGGCCAAAGACTGTTCTCAGCCGATGTGCAAAGCGGTGTGGTTGCCGCCCCCGTGAGCTACGCAGTCGCCGGCGAGCAATACGTAGCCGTGGTGGCTGGCTGGGGTGGCGTGTTTCCTCTCGCCAGTGGTGAACCCGCGCTGAAAGCAGGGAGAATGCAGAACGTTAGCCGCGTCCTGGCCTTCAAATTGGGCGGCAAAGCCAGTTTGCCTCCGCTGCCGCAATTTTCGCAGCCGCAATTGAAACCGCCGCGACCGACCGCCGGCGCTGCAACCGTGAAAAAGGGTGAAGCACTCTTTCAAGGCTACTGCTCAACTTGTCACGGAGACGTCGCCGTGAGCGGTGGCGTCCTGCCCGACCTGCGTTATTCCGGCACGCTCGGGAATTCAGCGTGGACGGATGTTGTGCTTGGAGGTTCACTCCAGTCTTTCGGTATGGTCTCTTTTTCCAGAGAACTATCGAAAGAAAAAATCGAGGCCATCCGCGCGTACGTTATCTTCCGGGCGAATCAATCACTCGCGGAATCGAAGCTAAGCAAACAGTAGAAGAGGGAAGGGCAATTGCAACAGCCAATGACTCAACGCCGCCCGCTCCCTGGCGGAAGAGGCATCATCGCGAAGAGCGACGCAACAATGCCACAGGCGGCGACGACCATATTCAGCTCAAAAGCCAGCGTGTAATTCCCGTGGATGTCGAACAACCTCCCGCCAATAAACCCTGCAGGCGAGCAGAAAACTCCAGTCAGCAGCAGCGCCATGCCATTCAGCTCGGGGAATGCCAAGGGGCCGAAAAAATGCGCCGTCGACGTGTTTAGGCAGACAAACGTCCAGCCAAAACCTGTCCCGTACAGGATCGCGGCAAGATAGGCGATCAGCAGGGCGTGGGAATTCACACTGATGGCCAGGACTGAGCCGAGAAGATAGCAACACAATCCCATCATGAACGCGAAGCGCGCAGGAAGCCGGTCCATCAACCACCCACCGACCAAACGCCCCCCCACCGCTCCAATGCTGAACAGTCCCATGGCCCAAGCACCGTCGGCTGCGGCAATGCCCGCTCCTCTCAGATGTAAAAGCCAGTGCGCCGTAAAAAAGAAAAACGGAAATTGGCAAGCGATCCCGCCGATCACAATCATCCAATACGAGCGCGTTAGGTAGGCTTGCCCCGGCGTCCATGCAAAGTTCGTCACCAATGTGTTCGTGATGGCCTCGCCCGCCGAATCGCCACGATCCTCTTTGCCGTCCACGATTTGCCCTAGAGCTTCCGGGCTCTCTTTTACGAATAGAAGAGCAACGAGCGCGGAAAATACCGCCACGCCCGCCACAACCTCCCAGGCCTGGCGCCAATTTCCGCCATTGGCCGCGAGAATTTTATTGGTAAGTGGCGCGCCAATAAAGCCCGCAAACCCCGAGGCGCTGAGGGCGACAGCCATCGCCCTTCCTCGATATCGCCTGAACCATCTTGTTACCGCCGTCGACACAGGAACAATCGTTCCGAAACTAATCCCAGTGCCTATGAGAATTCCGAAACCCACGACATAATGCCAGGGCTCTGATGCAAGCAACGCCAGCCAAAGCGCGCCTGAAAGAATCACAGCGGAGCCAATCGCAAAGGCCCTACGGATACTCCACTTCACAATCGATGCCGCTACGATG
>JABCYZ010000038.1 GCA_013289955.1 Acidobacteriota bacterium | reverse complement strand
CAAAACGAATTCGTTCATCCATAACCGAACACTCCTTCCAAGGCATCTCCACCCCTCCCTTTCAAAAAAGGGAAAAGTGTAACCTATGTGTCCGGTACAAACTGTCACCCATGTGTCGGGTCGCTCAATTCAAATCGTGCCTTCTCGCAAATAACTTATGTACATACAAATGTATTGACAACGATGCGCAAGGACCTGTGTCCTTTCCCTGCCTTGGAAAGACATGCGATTTGAATGGGACGAACAGAAAACCGGCAAAACCTTCACAAGCACGATGTTCGCTTCGAAGCAGCCGTTCTCGTTTTCGGCGACCCCTACGCAATTACGCAGCGTGACGTCACTTTCGAAAACGAGGAACGTTGGATAACAGTCGGAGCCATAGGACAGGGTTCGATTCTATTGATCGTTCATGCCTTTTATGAGGAACACGACGAAGAAGTCATTCGCGTCATCTCGGCTCGCGCTGCCGAATCGTACGAAAGGAGAGCCTATGAGGAAGCTCACAAAGGAGCAGAAACGAGACATCCGAGCTATCGCCGCAAAAAGAGACGAGGACATTGATTTCTCGGACCCACCGGCGGTTGTCGATTGGAGCGGAGCCCAAATTGGCAAGTTTTATCGGCCAACGAAGAAGTCCGTTACGATGCGTCTTGATTCCGACGTCATCGCATGGCTCAAAGCAGATGGCCGCGGTTACCAGACCAAAGCGAACTGCTTCTGCGGCAGGCTATGACTCATCTCAGTGAAGGAACGAGAACGGCGAGCGGTAAGAGACATTCCAGACGGACTGGCAAGGGCAAGTAGGGGATGGCTCCCGGTCAATCTGTGTCGAGGCCGTCGTTGCTGCGTGTAGCGCATGTTCAATGCGAAGCCGGACCGATCATCTCCAAAGCCCAAACGGCAGCTGGACGCATATACATGGAAGCTCGGAAATTTCCGCTGTCATCCCAGGCTTCTGGCGTGCGGAACCAGTAGCCCTTCGTTTCATAAACTACGTGATAGATGCCCCAGGCGGTATGGTAAGCCTCGTCCCTTAAGCCTTCACTCAGGAGCAGCGCAGCCAATCCAAAGCTCGTGCCTACCCATACTTCCTGTGCTTGTTCGTTGTCCCGAATCATGCTGCCATCGGCGGCCATTCCGTTCGCCGCACCCATTTCACCTTTACCGAATTTCATCACGTTGTTTGCAAAAATCTTTTTTAGTGCGGATACTTGCATCTCTCTCGGAACGAGATCGCCCAATCCGGTCAACTTCGCGTACCATTGGCCTGCAAGTTGATCCGCTTGGATGCTATCCCGATATTCGCTCTCCATGTCATACCGGAAGTATTCGCCATTCCACAGTTTGTCGATGTAAGTCTTCTGCGCCTTCTGGAAGAGACTACCGTATTCGTCGGCCGCTCGTTGCTCACCAAGAGCCCGTCCAGCTTCTTCCGAAGCGCGCAACGCAGCGAGCCACAGGCCACCGCAGTATGCACTGACACCCCGTACAACCCATGAATCATATGTCTGATCAGGGTAACCGCTGTTTTCCGGTATCCCCCCGCCGTGGTCAAATTGCCTCAGGTAGCTCATGGCTGCTTGCATCGCCGGCCACATCTCACGCAGGAAGGCGGTATCTTTTTTCCCAGTCAAAACGTAGTCGCGATAGACCATAAGAACGAATTTCGAATTGAGATCCTTCCAGTCATTGGTGTCTTGCCATCCGGGTTCGTTCACGGAAACGAAAGGATCTCCTTCCGGGACTCCTAAGTCATGCGGTACCGCCCCGATCTTCTTCCGTTTGTGCAAAACCGGGGTTCCCGTTTGCTGCGTTTTCCAAACCCAGAGGCCCAGTTCGGGGTATTCGCGCGGAACGGTCTGAGCAAATTCGCGCAACACTTGCTTGTCAATCGTCGGCCAAAATTTCAGAAGCGGCATGGAGGCGTAGAATCGGACATCCAGGGTTCCGTAATAGGCGTAGTCGAAGCATTCGAGGAGAGCGAACGTTGGCGGCGCTTGGGGGTCAGAATTCACAGGGCGACCCCAAAACGTCCCACCGTCCGTCAGCACGTAAAGCTCATTGAAGAGCATGGCGCGGTACCAAGCCGGCTTGCTGTCGTCATTGCTATAAGGCGCTTGCCAGGCGTCGATGGCTTCGCTCCATTCGGCGGCATGGAGCAACCCGTCGCGAGCGATGGCCCAGGAGTTGGTGCCGCCAGTGCCGTAGAAATCCGTGTACCTTCGATTCCATTTGCGGCCCTGTCCAAACTGCACCACAGGAAAATCCCACGCGATCACCATGGGCACGATTCTTTTCTCGCCGGGCTGCAAAGTGAATCTGACCGCCACTGCGCCACCCAGCTTTTCGCTGGCACTCACCCACGATACAGCACTGTTTGCCAGTCTTCCGTCCTTCGAGAAGGGCACCCAGACGGCTTTGCCGTCGCCATCGGCGAGGAACTCCGTCTGGTACGTAACTTCCACGCCGGGTGACTCGATCGCTGCGATGGAAAATTCCCCGTCCCATTCGTTTTGCGCACCATCGGCTCGGCTCCGGTCAAAGACAACGCCCTTCATGGTTTCGGCCGCGGCCACGGATTCTTTGCGAAAATGATTTTGGTTCCCCTGGTTCAGAGCACCCTGAAAATCGCGGGTGTAGGTTCGAAACCATCCCTCCATGTTGGTCCAGGAAAGAAGAACAGAGACGGTGACAACCTTATTTGTAGGGTTATCGGCGTGCCAGAGGTACACCGCCACCGGATAACTCGATTCCTTGTAGTTGTCAGGGAGAATTGGAGAGAACTGTTCCAGCACGACGTGCGCGGGAAATTTGTCCCACTTGTAGTCATACCAGGACTTGGGAAACAGCGCCGCATATTCGCCTGCACCGACGGGATAGTCCCACTGCCAACTGGAAAGTTCGCCGTTCTTGGGACGATCATTAACTAGCACTTGTGCGGTTCCCGCGGGCTCGCCCGCCACCTGCTGGAACATAGCAAACTGGTTCGCATAAACCGGAGCGTATTTGTGAACCCCGCTCTTGATGTGCCACCGAGCAAAATCGCCTCGGTAGGTTCGCGAAAACGTTCCAGAACCAAACCCGCCAACCGGAGCGCCTTGCCAGTAACCGTCGTCGATGTCGGAGTTGTTTTTCCTGACGCCCGGATCCCTGAGAGGCTGACCGAGAGGTCTTCTCCAGGCAGTTTTCGGGATTTCGTCGCCAGAACAGGGCGTGGGTACGAGCACGCAGAAACAAGGACTGGCTGCCAGGAGCAATGCGAAACACTTTTTCATCAACCCTCCGAAAGCGCGCTCAACGCGAAATGAAATGTCCACAGGTGCACCTTACCCATTCCGTTCTTTCTGAATTTCCAGATCGCCGGGAGAAGAATCGTTTCTCAAGAAGAGGATGGCCCGGTTCAGGAGGCTCGGTCACGATCTCATCGTCCGCCACTCGTTGCCGCTTCCTTCTGGCCCGGACCCGTCTGCCAGTATTGGTTGAAGCCAATATAGTCGGAAGGGAGGTTCGCCAGAATCGTCCGCCTTAGCTCAAGAATGTCCACGCTGCCCAAGTTCTTATAGAGAACCTTGCCCTCCGCATCGAGCAGAATGGTATAGGGAACAGCGGACTCCCACGCCGGATCAAACGCCGCCTGCAACGCGACCGTATCATCCGAGGCAAACAAAAGATTCCGGCTCGTGGCCCGCTTCTTTTCAAGCATTCTCAGCACACCGGCCTTTTCGTCGGGCATGTTGGCGGACACGGTGACCAAATCCAGATCGCGAACCTTGTACATCTGGAAGGTGTCCTCTAGATCGGAGAACTCAGCGATGCACGAGCCACACCAGGTCGCCCAGAAGCTCACGAGCAGCATGTGTTTTGCGGGATTCCTGCGGAGGGTCTTCAGGTCCGCCGCCGTCGCCATTTCCAGTTTCACTGGCTGTTCCTCGATCTTTCGAAGAGCTTCGATGCGCGACGCTTCCTTTTCCTGCCACTTGGTGGAACAGCCGAAGACACCCGTCTTTTTCACTTGCACATCGCGGTTGGCCAGCAATGCGTCGATCGCATTCCGGGCGTCCTGCGTGTTCACCAGTTCCTGGCGATAGCTGTTGTCCATTCGCCCTTCGTAACGGAGCTTTCTATCCTTATCGAAAATGAAGACGTGCGGCGTGGCCTGCGGACCGTAGGCACGCGCGACCGATTGTGTTTCGCCGTCATAGAGATAGGGATAGTGAAGATGCTTGTAGGCAAAGCGAATTTTCATTTCCTCAAGGCTGTCACTGATGTCAGAAGAGTCCAGTTCGTCGATGCGGATGGCTTTGGGGTTGTTAGGTTGAATGGCGACGACAGCGACGCCGCGGTCACGATAATCCGCTTCCAGTTGCTGGATGCGCTGCTCGTACATTTGGGCGATCGGGCAGTGATTGCAGGTGAATACGACGACCAGGACCGGATTGGATGCGTAGTCGCCGATGCTGTGGATTTTTCCGTCGACACCGGGCAGAGAGAAGTCCGGGGCAGATGAGCCCAACGGCAAAATTGGATGAGACTGCGCGAAGGCCGTGAAGGTGAAAAACAATAAACAAATCATTCGCCACATTTGATTTAAACCTCTATGTACGCATTCGCGAAAAACATTTTGATACCGCGCCAAGACAAGTTTCATTGGGGCATTCCCGGACGGCTGGATAAGGGATCCTTTCCGGCGCTGTCCTTATGAGGATTGCCGGATGAATTGGCAAGCGGACGCGGAGTGACATCCGCGTCGACGAGGCCCATGGCCCATTTGATGGCCTCGACGTACATTTTCTGCATTCTAGGATCGTCCCAATTCTCTTCGACGTGGCCCAGCGTTGAGTAATAGACTCGCCCCTTGCCGTACATCTTGGCCCAGGCTACGGCAAAATCGAGATCCTTGCGGTGCACGCGCGGATTATGCAGGTCCAGCTTGCTGGCATCGAGCCGCATCAGGACGCGCACTTTGTCTCGCGAAAAATCCTTGATTTGGTAAATCTCGTCCTTTAGAACGAAGGACCTGGGCCATTGCTGCATGCCGGGGAAGCTGGGATCTTCGACGACGATCGGCGCGTCAAAAGTGAACCAGGGATGCTCGTCGAAATATCCGCCAATCATTTCGCCGTACTCGGGCCAGTTCGTAAAGGTGATCGTGGCGCTGTGGACGCCGATAAATCCCTTTCCATCGTCATGGACAAAGGAAAGTAGAGCCGTTTTTTGTTCGTCGTTCATTTCGAGGTCGCCGCCCGTGTAGAAAAGAACGGCGTCAAAATCGTTCAGATTTTTGGCGTTGAACTCGAGTTTTTTCTTTGTCAGCGCTTCCGTGTCCGTGCGGATCGTGGTCGTCCACAAGCCAGCTTCGCGGCCCAAGCGCTCGATGGTCGCCATGGCGTGGGAGACGGCTTCGTGCCGGTAGCCTTTTTCCTCGCCGATGATCAGGAGATGCTTGACTGGCGTCCCGGCAGTCTGCGCCGCGGAGCGGCTGGTGAATGCCACAAAGAGAATGAGCGATAGCACCCGTAGCACCTTCAACGTATGGTCCTCCAGTCTTTCTGCTGCGGAAAAGCTATTTCTGGTTCCCCAGCCAGAGTATTGCGTTTGCGAAAAGCATGTTTTGTGTCGGGTCGGAGTAAATCTTCTCGCCGTTTGCCCCATGTCCCATGTTCATGTAAATCATTCGGTATTTCGTGTTGGTCCAGACTACGGGAAGATCGCCGCCTGTGAGAATGTCCTTGACGCCGATGGGGTAATTGGAGGGATCGAGTGTGACGAGAACATGGACGCTCTTGTTGAGGCGAGGACTGGGTTTCCAGAGATACCATTCGTTGGCTGGTGCATCGTAGGTTGCGGGAAGCTGCCGCGTCACAGGATGCGCGCGGTCGTCCACGTACAACTTCGCGGGGAGCGGCGGCCAGTTATTGGAGTAAAAGACGGCTCCGCCCATGAAATCGACAAACCACGGCCATTTTGTCGTTTCATCGTTGTAACCGGCGACGTGGAAGCCTAGCCAGCCGCCGCCGTGCTCCATGTACTTCTCGAACGCCGCTCTCTGCTCGGGGGTTTGCGGGAAATTGTTCAGCCACAGGATCAACCGGTACGGCTTTAAATCACTTTCATTGAGCTTGGTCCAATCGGTTGTGGAGTCAAAAGTGAAGTTGTTTTTCGCCGCCAGCGCTCGATAAAAAGCGAGGGCATCGTTGGCCGTATGGACATGATCGGGCTCAACATCCGTCGAATAGAAAGCGAGCACCTTGAAAGCGGGTTCTTGCGCGACGGACGTCTTGTTCGAGAAGAGGAGCAGCAGCGCGACGGCCAAAAGCGATCGAAAACGTCTGAGCCGAGATATTCCGTGGCGAATGCGTCCAGAAACTGCGGCTTGCTTCATTTTCTGCGTCCCCCCTGCTGACCGGCGGCCCAGAAGATGGAGTTCTCGAGAATTCTCGTGAATGACGGATTGTCAAACAACTCCGGATGATGGCCCATGAAAATATAGATGTTCCTGGCTTTGTAGTGTTCGTTGGTCCAGATCACCGGATGGTCGCCCATCTTCAGGTCGGTGGAAGGCGTGTAGGTCTTCTCGTCCACGCTAGCCAATACATGCACGTTGGGGCGGGGCGAGGTATCGTAGGTGTACCATTCTTCCTTTTCGATTACGAAGGGGGAGGCGATGTCTTTCATCGCGGGATGATTCTTGTCCTCGGCCGTGACCGTTCCAGTCACAAACGTAGCGATGTAATTCTTAAAGCGGATTCCTCCCATGAACTGTTGAAACCAGGGCCAGATCTGGTAGCCGTCGAATTCTCCCAATAGGGTGGCGTGATGAAATCCGATCCAGCCGCCATTGCCTTGTTCTATATATTTGATGAAGGCGGCTTTGGCCGTGTCTGTCCACATATAAGGCGGGTAATTCAACTGAATGAATAAATTGTATTTTGCAAGAAATGCGTCGTCAATTTTTTCCGTGTTCTCGATGTAGTCGACGGTGAAATTGTTCTCGCCCGCCAATTTCGCCAGCCAAGGCTTGGCGGCGTCCACGAAGGGCTTATGAATGCCCCCATGCTCTGCCAGGGCGATCGCCCGGAAGCTTGGGGATGGAGTTTGCGCTGCGAGAATGCCATTCACAGAACATGCCGCAAGCGCGAGCAGCAGGGCGCGCCCCAACAAATGAGTAAGCGAGTTTCGCGAGGTCGTGCACATATTAATGGACGTGCACCGCGCCTTCCTGTGGTTTTATCTCTTGTGCCGGCATCGCCGCGTCAAATTTCAAGTTGAAGAATCCCACCATCATTTCATCCCAACTCTGCTGTCCCCAAATGACACTCTTGGTCGGGTCTGGATTCTCGGGATTGTTGGGCGAATTATCGAAATGCGCGGTGCATTCGATTTTCGTTCCTTGCGGGAGAACAATGGGTTCGGCGAGGTTGTACCACAGCTGCCAATGCCAGTTGAAAGCCGGCACGCTCAAGATGGTCTCTTTCCTGCCGTCCGGGAATACCAATCTGTATTCGAATGCTTTCCCTCGCGAGTGCATATGGGGATGCAGAGCCACCAGCGTGACATCCTTGCGCACTTCAAAGGTAGCGTCGACCTTGTAATCCGGAGCGCCGGGCGGAATCTTGAAGGTTCCGTTCGAAGCCGAGAGAGTCAGGACCCGGTCTTTCGGGGGAGTTTTGGCGAAAACCAAACCGAGCCTGGTCTGGTCGGTGGTGGGTGTTCCGTTCGGGGTGTAGTGAACTTCAAAAACGATATCGGAGCCGGCTTTGATGAGCTTGCCCTCGCCTGGATGGAGAATTTCGGCGGGCTGGCCCGGAGCATAGCCGACAAGAAAATCGCTGGGCAGCGCACTGGTGTCCGTCTTTTCGTCAACCTTTGCAGGCGGAGCTACAAAAAAAACACCTTTTTTTTGGTCCTTGAAATAGTTCGATCCGGGCTCGCGGAGGTAAGCGATGATGTGGTGAACGACCGCGCGGTCCGTTGGCCGAACCTCGAGCATCTCTACCCATTTGTCTTCCGTAAAACCGGTGGGCACGATTACGTACTGGTAGTCGATCACTCCCGCAGCCGGCACAGGGAAAGGCTTAGGCAGCTGAAATACGACGTCTGGCGCGGGGATGCCCCAGCCCTCGACAAAATCTTTTATGGGAGGCGGCATGTCTTCCGCGGCTCCTTTCTGCGCGCCTGCGTTCACCCAGGTCACCAGGGTTCGAATTTCGGCCGCGGACAACGACCGTTCGTTTGCAAAATGGCCGTACTGAGGATCGGCATACCACGGCGGCATGATCTTTTGCGTCACCACCATTTTGATCGTGGGCGCCCACGGCTTCGTTTGCTCGTAGGTGAGCATGGAAAAGGGTGCCGCCTCGCCGGGACGATGACAGGTCTGGCAATGCTTCTGCAGAATCGGTGCAACGTCTTTGGTAAACGTCGGCGGAGGATTATTGGGCTCCTGCGCCAACGCGTATCCCGCGCAAAAGAGCGTAAGTGCCAGCAGAATCGATACCCGTTTCATGGATTTGGCAACCTCACGATTTTGGCTTTTCGTATAGGAATGGGACAGCACAGGAAAATTTGGAGCCTGTCGGATTATTTCCATTTGTCCTCGCCTTCAACGAGCGTAATGTAGCGGTCAACGGGAAGGCCCTTGAAGCGCTGCGTCTCGCCACCCGGGAGCGGCCACTTTACTTCCAGCCAATCAATTTTCTCGTGCTTTCCTAATCCCAAAACGACGCGGGGATCGTGAGAGGAAAGAAAGCTGCCTCCGCCGACCTTCACGCGCCGGCGCTTCAAGTCTCCGGCCTGGTAGGTGAGCGCGGCACCGATCGCATCCGGATTGCACTGTTTGCCGGTCAGGTTTATCCCGAGCCAATGATTCCGCCGGCCCGCCCCGTTCCGAAGGAGAAGCGGCGCGCCATTATTAATGGAGATCAAGACGTCTACGGCGCCGTCGTTATCGAAATCTCCGAGCGCCAGCCCGCGCGAGGACATCGGCAAAGCAAAAAGAGGACCGCTTTGCGCGCTGACGTCCTCAAACGTTTTCCCGGTGTTATGAAACAACCTGAGCGGCTCTTCATAGGTACTCTCACCGTGCAGGGAAGTGATGAGGTCGTCCGGATTGCCATTTGCGAGAAACAGATCCAAGTCTCCATCGTTGTCGTAGTCAAAAAACTTGAGGCCCCAGCCACTCAAGGCTCGCGTGACTTTCGCAATCCCCATAGGAATAGCCAGGTCATCGAAGGTGCCGTCATGATTGTTCCGGTAGATGGCAAAATCCTCGCGGTCGAGATTCGCCACGAAGAGATCTTGCCAACCGTCGCCGTCGAAGTCCGCCGCGTCCACGCCCATCCCCGAACGAGGGAGGCCATTGGAGCTGTAAGCCACTCCGGCTTCGGTTCCCGTCTCGGCAAATTTTCCTTTTCCGTTGTTTACAAACAGAAAATTGGCGACGGTATCGTTGGCAACAAAGAGGTCCATCCAGCCATCGTTGTTGATATCGGAAGCAACAACGCCCCAGGCTTTTCCGGGATGAGAGGAAATGCCGGAGGCTTTAGAGACGTCAGTGAAGGTGCCGTCTCCGTTGTTGCGGAAGAGCCAACTGGGCATGGGCTTATAGATTTTTGGAATGCAATAATGGCGCCGACCGTCTTCGTGGACACCGCACGGTTTGTTCAGCTCCTTGCTGAATTCGGCGAACTGGCAGACGAACAAATCCAGAAGGCCATCGTTATCGTAATCGAACCAGACGGCGCTGGAAGCCCAGCCGGGAGCCGCCACGCCGGCTTTTTCCGTTACATCGGAGAAGGTGCCGTCTCCATTGTTATGAAACAAAATGCTGCGGCCGTACTGGGTGACGTAGAGATCGGGAAATCCGTCGCGGTCGTAGTCGCCGACAGCCACGCCTTGACCAAATCCACCGCCGGCCACCCCCGCTTTTTCCGTGACGTCCGTAAACGTGCCATCGCGGTTGTTCCTATACAGCGCATTGCGGAGCGGAGGATCGGGCGCGTAGAAGTCGCATTTGCCGCTGTTGACGAGATAGATGTCCATCCAGCCGTCGTTGTCGTAGTCCAGGAAAGCACAGCCAGCCCCTGTCGATTCAGGCAGGTATTTTTCAGGGGATTTGCCGTTCACATGTCTCCAGGTGATGCCGCTGGCTGAAGCGGGTACTTTCTCGAACGGAAATTCGGCCGCGGAAAGCGCGCGACCCGGTCGCGGAAGGGCGCCGGCCAATAGAGACGCGCCAAGCCCCTTGAGCAAATCGCGCCGCCTGAATGCGACCGCACTTCCCATCTTTGGAATCTTTGGCAAAAAGATCCGCCCCCGGTTACTATTCTTTCTTCCCTTCGTTTGGCGGAGATTTCTGCGTCAACTCGCGCTGAATGGCAAACTCCTTCTCGGCTTCTTCCTTTTTTCCGCTGCGGCTCAGGGCCACGGCCAGATTGTAATGCGCGGCGGGATTCCCCTGCTGAAGGCGAACGGCGACCTGCAACGGTGGAATGGCCTCTTCGTAGCGCTTCCTGCTGACGAGGCAAAATCCCCAACCCAAATAGGCTTCCGCAAAATTCGAATCGAGATTAGCGGCCGTAGAAAACCGTGAAATGGCTTCGTCCCAGTTCTCCTCTTGCCGGGCCAGCTCTCCGAGGATGTACTGGGCGCCGGCATTCTTTGGGTCAATCTGGACTTCCTTCAAGAATTCCTGCTTGGCGCGTGCCGCGGCATCGGCTCCGGCATCAGGCCGTGAGAGTAACAACCTGCCGAGCAGATAATGAACACCGGGAGCGTCAGGCTCTTTTTGGAGGATCCCTTCGTACTCGAGTTCGGCCGGCTCCCACTTCCCCTGCATTTCGAGGGCTTCGGCGTTCAGTTTATGAGCAGGAGTAGATTCGGGGGCCGTGCGGCCGAGATCCTGGGCCGTGCGCGTCGATAAATCAGAATAGGCGTGGACCAGGACAAAGAGTACGTCGGGGTCCCGCGCGAACTGTTTGTTGAGTAGGCGGATAAAGTCGCCAGCGGAGTCACGATCGTCCAAAGTCAAAGAGCAGCGCAGTCCGACGATGCCGGCCCTTTTCCGGGTTTCCAGCGGGATTTGACCGGCCATGGCACGTTTGAGCGTGGAAATAGTGCCCTGACAATGCCCTTGTTCCGCTAAGTCGATGGCTTTGTCCGGGGATAATGCAGACCCTGCGGCCGGCGCCGCGACGGCTTTCGATTGCGCCAAGACGACTGGTTGAGCGCACGAAAGGCCGATGGAGAGGACAGAGATCGCGGTCGCACCTGAGAGTCTAGACATTTGGCAAAAGACGTTTCTGCTCTGCAACGTACCCCTCGGAATGTCACGGCGAAAAGAAAATGAGGCAGGCGGGGGTGATCGCCTGCCTCATTATACGCAGGTTACGTTTAGTAGTAGAGCTTCAGCGCCAGCTGGATATTTCTCGGGGGCTGGGCGCTGGTTACCTGTCCTATGTTGGAGCCAAGGCTCATGTTGGGTGCGTTGAGCTGTACGTGGTTAAACGCATTGATGAACTCGGTTCGGAACTGCAGCCTGAACCGTTCCGTGAGCAGGAAATCCTTATGCAGACTCAAGTCAACGTCGGTGTAATGCGGCCCTCGCAGCCCACCAAGTTGTGGGGCGCAGTCTCCAAATGTCCCCACCGCAGGATTCGTGAAACTGCCGTTGTTGGTGAACCACTGGTAGCCACCAACTCCTGGGAACGCGCTCTGACTGATGGGAGTTTCTCCGGTAATCGCCGGGAGCCCGCTGCAGTCGGCACGCGAACCGCGAGAAAACGTCCCGGACTCATCAGCTGCTCCGTAAACTGGCATGGGAAAGCCCGTGCGGAACGTGACGATTGGGCTAACCGCCCAACCCGAGATAGCGGTATTGACCACCTTGTTTACGCCACTGGCGAATTGCTTACCGCGGCCGAATGGCAGCTCATAAACGGCGTAGGCGGAAAGAACATGAGTGGCATCGTAATAGCACGGCGCCCACTCCGACTTCGGATCATAGATGTTCTGCCAGTATGCGGATGCGCTAAGGGCATTATTCCACGCTCCGTAGTAGCCGGTGCTATCGGACATGCACTTGGAGTAGGTGTAGGACACCTGATATTGCAAGCCCTTGCTCATCTGCTTTTGAAGCACGGCTTGGAGCGAGTTGTACATCATGGTGCCGTTCGACTGAGTCCCGCCGGTTTGCGTGGCAATGGTGTTGTAGAACGTCGGGTTCTGGGCAAAGAACGGGCTGGGATCGGTACATGGCGGAGTCGAGCAAGAGGAATTGGGAAGCAGTACTCTCTGTGTATAAGAGAACGGCACCATCAAATGCACAGCCCGTTGACCGACATAACCGATCTGGAAGGTCGTATTCCCCCAGAATTGGTGCTGGACGGCCAGGTTCCACTGGTCGTCAATCGCCGGCTGAACGTTAGGATCCCAGAGGTCAAGAATAGCGCCAGCGAAGCAGGAATAGTTCGTGCAGCTGCTCGTCGGAGGAGTCGCCGGGATGCCGTCGGTCGTATTGGAACCAGGTAATGCCGAGTTGTTGAAGACGGTATTGATCTGGGCCGGTGTAAAAGGCGGGTTCTGAGGCAGCCGCAGGTTTGTACCTGTGCCCTCGAGATAAGAGGAGATGGTGAAAGCGCCGCGTATCACCGTGTGGTTGCCCAGCCTGGCCGGGGTCCATGCGAACCCAACGCGCGGCTCAAAGTCCTTCCCTCCATAGACGCCGTTGTAGAGAGCCCGGCTGGCGCCGTCCTGACCGGCGAGTTCCACCGCGCCTGTGGCGAAATTGTAATTAGACTGCTGGTTGTTCGCTTCCACCCAAGGAGTAAACGCCTGGTAGCGCAGACCGAGATTCAAGGTTAGGCGCTCTGTGACCCTCCAGGTGTCTTCAGCGTAGATCCCAATAATATTATCGGACTGTGTCCAGGTTTTGCCGGTGCTAACACCGCGGCCAATGGTGTACGGGAGGCCGAGGAAGAAGTCCGCTGCACCGTATCCAGCGCCAGTTGCTGCACTGCCGAGGGTGTTGCTGGTGAAACGGCCATCAAAGTCCATGAGGCCAAGTTCCCCGTTGTTTCCCGGGTAGAAGGTCTTGATTATTTCATGGTTGAATTCGCCGCCGAACTTGAAGTTGTGGCGGCCGTGCGTCCAACTGAGTGCATCTTCGGCCTGCCAAACCTGGTCATTGAAGCTTTCGCCGGTCTCCGCGTTCCCCAAGTTGAGGTTGCCATTGTCGGTAAAGTTGAGGGCCAGCAACCCATCGAGGCCCGCAGGGTTGCCATTCCCAATGCCAATCGAATTGCCGAATTGTCCGACACCGGGAGCCCAGTCGGTGCCGTTATTCAGGGTGATGTGGCTCCAACCAAAGCGTGCATCATTGACGAGATTGTTGCTGATGGCTCGAGTCCAGTCGCCAACGGTGTTATAGATCGGTGTGGTCGAAAAGCCGTTTCCAATCAGCTCATATGCATTCGCTGAGGGATTGTCCTGGAAGGCGCGGGTAAAGCGGCCCGAAATGCTGTCCTTGCTGGACACCTTGTAATCCACCTTGATATCGCCCTGATCTACGTTTTGCTGCGAATTCGTAATATACGAGGCGTTATTCTGCAGGCTGGAATTGATGGGCGACAAATAGAGTGGAGAGGCGAACAGTGCCTGCGCCACAGGGCTGATCATGGCTGTAGGAATCTGGTTGTTCGGGAACGGCTGCCGCACGGTGGCCGCGGGGGACGAAGCCGTGCAGGGCTGGCTGAAAGATACGCACGGGTTATACAACTGGATGTTTCCACCGGACGTTGAAGTGCAAATTCCGCTGGCGCTGAACCCCGCGGGGCAGAGCGCGCTGAAGTCGCCTCCACGCTCGGCCGCTGTAAAAACGGTTGCCGTAGCGGACGAAGTCGGAGTGTCGAAGCGCTGTCCTTGGTAGTCAACAAAGAAGAACAGTTTGTTCTTGAGGATCGGGCCGCCCAGGGTGCCGCCAAACATATTCCAGCGCAGTTTGGCCTTTGGAAGGTCATTGAAATTATTCGACCAGCTATTCGCGTTCAGCACGTCGTTGCGAAAGAATTCCCAGGCGTCTCCGTGGAAGTTGTTGGTACCGGACTTGATCGTTGCGCTGACGACGCCGCCCATGAAGCTGCCGAATTCCGCCGGGGCATTATTTGTAATGAGATTGAATTCCTCGATGGCATCGGGGGCCGGAGTGTAACCCAACAGGTTATCTGAAACCTGATTGTTATCCATGCCATCGAGCAAGAAATAGTTGGCTTGCTCGCGGTTGCCGTTGATCAACGGACGGCCGCCATAGCCGCCAGTGTTGTTGCCATTGTTGAAGCTGCTCGGATCGGTCGATACGGACCCAGGCGCGAGCAGGGTCAATTGGACGTAATTGCGCGAGGCCAGCGGCAGGTTATCGTTGGTGTTCGCATCGATAATGGTATCGACCTGAGTCGACTCGGTCTTCAGTACCGGTGCCGCGCCGGTTACCTCAACCGTCTGGGTAACCTGTCCGACTTTCATGGCCACATCGATGCGAGCCACTTGATTCAACGTGAGGACAAATGCGGGGTATGCGTCCGAAGCAAACCCTGGCTTTTCCACTTTGAGTTCATAGCTGCCAACCGGCAGCTGCGAGAGACGATATAGTCCGTCCCCGTTCGTCACGGCCGTATACGTAACTCCGCGTTCCACGGACTTGACGGTGACATTGGCGCCGACAATCGCCGCCCCGCTCGAATCGGTAACCGTTCCGGTTATCGAAGCGGTGACATCCTGAGCCAGGACCCCTGGCGCTCCATTAGAAATGAGAATGAGCGCCGCGCTGAAAAACACCCAACAAACCAATCGCAATTTCTTCATAACAATTGCTCCCCCAAAGGAAGTTGCTGCACCCGGCCGGGCAACATCCTTTTCTAATTTTGAAGCAGACCGCCATCCCCACAGCTGCAGAAGGACCCGATGCCGTGTAGCTATATAGCGGAAGTTTACGCTTGTCAAGAAGAAACTAATATTTTATAACAATCCTATCTCGGTGCCTTATAGCACCAAAGGCTTTCCGCTCTATATCACTTTCCCGCCGGAAGGGGCGCCCTCCTTTCCTGAGGGGACCGGGGAAGCGTTCTAGCTGGGCATGGTTGCCGCTGGCGGCGCGGGGCTTCTGGAAATGATCAAGGTCCCCGGTAACAGCTGACTTTTCGCCCCGTCGTTCGTCTCTTGTTAGGGGGCTTGCTACACCCGCCGCGCAGCTTAGGATCAAGTCGAGGGAATTGAGATGCTAGCGAAAAGAACAAATGGAATACCGGCTTACCGGCGCATTCAAGGAGCCATTCGGAAAGTGATAGAGGCCGGCGAACTCCGGCCCGGCGATCTGGTGGCTTCGGAACGAGAACTGGCAAAAATTCATAATGTAAGCCTGATGACCGCCCGGCATGCCCTCGCCTCTCTTGAGACCGAAGGGGTTGTGGAACGGCGCCGCGGAGTAGGGACGTTTATTGCCACCCCCAAGATTCACTTCAATAAGTTGATGAGTTACACCGAACAAATGGGAAGCCGCAGTTTAACGGCGGGTTCGAAGATACTTTTCGCGAGAGTCATTGACAATGAGGAGGAAGCCACCGCACGGCTGGCGCTGGCACCGAGAAGCCGCGTCCTTAAACTTGAGCGTCTGAGACACGGCGCCGGTCAGCCTTTTGCGCTTGAGACTTGTTACCTCTCCGCGGGGCAGTTTTCGGGCTTGCAATCGGCTCAACTGCACAAAGAGTCCTTGTTCTCCACTCTGGAACGCGACTATGACGTGGAGCTGGCCTATTCGGACGAAGAGGTTGATGCCACGACAGCGGACCCGAGAACGGCGGAACTTCTGGGTGTACCCAAACGCGATGCTCTTCTGCGCATCCGTCAAGTCATCTATTCCACAAAAGGCGTTGTCATTCTTTACGTTCTGGGGCTATACCGTTCCGATCGCCACAACCTTGTCATTCGAAGATATCGATAGAGTGTGCACCGCCCGAGGTAAGCTTGTTCTTCGGAGCGTCCTCCTGGCAGAGAACTTGGACCCAAACGACCGCCACGGAGCAGCCCGAAAGAGCTCATCAGGAGTAGCCGGCGCTCGAGCGACGCTCCTGAACAATCGCTTCGAGGAGTTTTTCCGCGTAGAGCAATTCCCCTGGCGGCACGGAAAGTTTCGGCCGGATTTGCAGGGCGATCCGATCAGCCATGGCAAAGCGCACATCCGCCGGCAGCGAACTTCGCCGGTTCAAGAATGTTTCGATGAGCGCAAATTCCTCGGGGGTAAGGCGCTCCGATCCGTAAGCGGTCGCGGGCCCGGTTTCTACCGTGGGAGCGGGTTCCCACACTGGTTTGGCGTCGATTAGAGATTTCTCGTGGACAACAATCGTCCCGGTAACGAAATCGCCGAGGCGTTTGTTTTGGCGGCTTAGCAGCATACTGCAGATGCCGATGGCATAAAGCGCGGGCAACTGGTCAATAATGCGCATCAGATTCCGTCCTACGGCTTCTGCCGGCGTAATCGGCCGCCCATCATCCTTGATGACCCGAAGGCCTTCTTTTTTCTTGCCAGGCGTCTGGCCGTTCCACAGAACTTCAAACAAGGCGAAGTACCCAAAATAAAGCACAAAGTAAGCGAGCACGATAACGGCCACGAACCAGATTCCACTCTTTGCACCACCGGGGAGGGCCACCCCCGCGACGAGCAAGACTACAAACAAGCCGACACCGAGCAGGATTTGAAGCAAAGTATCGTAAGCCAGAGCCAGAAACCGGCTACCCACTCCGGCAACTTCGAATTCCAGGACGGTTTGCTCCGGTGTTTCGATGGTAAGCTTGTCCCGGAAATCGCCTGGCATACGATCTTGTGATGGGTCCGTCATGATCTCCACGCGCTGGCTGGAAAAACGAAAAACATACTGGGCCAGGCTCGAACAGCTTGTCGACCGGTCAAACAAGGGCGGAATCTCCGCCCTCGATCATCGTGAATTGCAGGAACTCGGCCTATTGTACCGCCAGACAGCCTCCGACCTCGCCACCGTCCGCGAGGACGTGACCAGCAAACAGCTGTCGTTTTACCTCAATCAACTTCTTGGACGCGCGCACAATCTTATTTACATGGGCCACAAGCAAAAAATCAGCGGGCTCGTACGTTTCTACACGCAAACCTTTCCGCAGGTTTTTCGCGAAACTTTCCCCCAGACGTTTCTCGCTTTTCTCATTTTCACGGTAACGGGGATCGCAACCTGGGCCGTGACAATTCATGATCCGGCCTTCGCGCATCGCATGCTTGGACCGGAGATGATGGCGACGATCGAGAAACGCGAGATGTGGACGAAATCCATCGTGACTATCAAGCCGCTCGCCGCCTCGGGCATTATGACCAACAACCTCGCGGTGTGCTTCACGGCGTTTGCGATGGGAATCACCGCAGGACTTGGGACGATCAACATGATGGTGACCAATGGCATGCTCATTGGCGTGATCGGCGCGGCTACTTGGCAAGCGGGGATGGCGCTCCAGCTATGGAGTTTCGTTGCGGGACACGGCGCACTCGAGCTGCCGGCGATCTTCATCTCGGGCGGCGCCGGCCTGGAAATTGCGCGCGGCATGCTCTTTCCCGGCTTGCTGCCAAGGCGCGAATCTCTGGCGCTGGCTGGCGGACGTGCAGCGCGCCTGATGATAGGCATCGTGCCCATGCTGATCGTCGCCGGAATCATCGAAGGATTTGTGTCTCCCTCAGGACTTGCCATCCCTCTTAAATTTCTTCTTTCGGGCGTCTTGCTCACCGCTCTTGTTACTTATCTGACCCGCGTTGGTTTGCCGCAACCGGAAACGACCTGAGAAAATCTAGATCAGGCTGCGTTCTTTAATATCCAAATATTGCGTCACGAGCGAACTAGCCAGCATGCCCGGCATGAGTTCGAGGGCCAGCACGCCGCGCTGCCGCAAGCCGCGCATCAAAATATCGCGTCTTTGCGAGATTTCCAGAGCAGCGCCGTGGCGGTAGAGGTCCACACTCGACCGGGGAATCGTATCGGCGAGCGCCTTGAGGTCCGGCTGTCCCATCGCCGCAAAGACCACAAGGTGCCGGGGGGTCAATTGCATCGCATACTCGATGACTTCTGGAATCGTCGCCGTCTCGGCAAAATCCGTGATCCACACGACCAGGCTTCGCCGCTTCTGTGCGTTCAACAGGGCTCGTACGGCGCGACCGTGATCCGATTCGAAGGCTTCCGCTTTGACCTGCGCGAGGGATTCGACAATCGCGCGCACATGGTGGGCACCGCGCCCGGCGTACAAATTTTGTTGGACCTTGCGCCCATAAGCCAGCAACCCCACGCGGTCGCCGCAATAAAGAGCCACTTGAGCCAGCGAAAGCGCCGCGTTCACCGCATAATCCAGCTTTGAAAATCGCGGGGCGTCGCCGGGTTCGCGCACCTGCGCGCGAAGCAGCCGGCCAGCATCGAGCACCAGCCACACGTTTTGGCTGCGTTCCATCTGGAAGACACGCGTGATCAAGTGACGGCGCCTGGCGGTGGCCGTCCAGGAGATGTCGCGAAGCTCATCGCCTTCGCGGTATTCCCGCAAGCTGTCAAACTCGCGGCCCATACCGCGCTGGCGCCGCCGCCGCTTTTCGAGGTCCGCTTGACGGCTGCGGATCAAGTAGAGCGATTGGCGCTTGGCCTGTTCGAGATTTGGCAGTATGCGAATCGTTTGCTGCGTTTCGGCTACAGCCCACCGTTCCGCGAATCCCAGTGGCGACTGATAGCGAAGAAAAATGCGGCCCAGCTTTGTATCGCCGCGTTCAGCCGGCATCACGGGATAGCGGGCTTCGGCGGAGGTGCGCGCTTTTGCGATCAGTGACAGGTCGGGCGGCGCGCTGCGCAATTGCGCAGGCGTTTCGTCGACGATGCGCACACGGATGGAGGTGTTTCCGCCATTTTGAATTTCCACTGCGACGCTGCCTGGCACTCCGAGGCACGGCCTTTTTTCCCAAGATCGGCGAACTTCCAATTGCTCTGGGCGAGGAAGACGCGACAAATCCCAAAGCCACGCGGCGACGACTAGACCGTCCCACAAAAACATGACTGCAATTGCTTGCCTGAACCACCACGCAGGACCCAGTGCCACGAATCCGAGAAGCAGCGCCACGAAGAATCTGGCGCCGAAGGCAAAGGGCAGTCTTCCCTGCTTCCGGGCGCGCGCCATCACGGAGGTCGGGCCCAGCGGTTCGGCATAAATCACTTGGGAACCTCGACGGTAGAAAGGAGTTCGGCGATGACGCGGTCGGAATTCAATCCTTCGAGTTCCGCCTCTGGTTTCAGAAGGACGCGATGTCGCAGAACCGGGAGGGCGGCAGTTTTGATGTCGTCGGGAATGAGGAAGTCGCGGCCTTCGATACCGGCTAAGGCGCGCGCAACAAACAGAAGACCGATCGCGGCGCGCGGACTTGCACCAAGCGATAACGCCGGCCAATCGCGCGTGCGGCGCACCAGCGTAACGATATAAGGACGCAAAGTCGGCTCGATACGCACGGCGCTCAGATCTTGGCGCGCGGCTGCCAGCAAAGCCGGCTCAACGGGGACAATCGGAACGCGGTCCAAGTGCCGGGGATCGAAGCCCTGCTCGTACCTGCCGAGAATGTCCGCTTCTTCCGCGGCAGAAGGATAATCGAGGCGAATCTTGAGAAGGAACCGGTCCAGCTGCGCTTCGGGAAGGGGGTACGTGCCCTCGAACTCGATGGGGTTTTGCGTCGCAAAAACCGTGAAATTATCGCCGAGCGGGTAACGCGTCCCGTCGATGGTTACCTGGCGTTCCTCCATCGACTCGAGAAGCGCCGCCTGCGTGCGCGGTGAAGTTCGGTTTATTTCGTCGACGAGCAACAAATCTGTAAAAACGGGCCCGCGGTGCAGGGTAAACGAGCTGGTCGCCAGATTGAAGATGTTGGTGCCCATCACGTCGGCAGGCATCAGGTCGGCGGTGCACTGCACGCGCTGGAAGCCGAGGCCGCAAATGCGCGCCAGCGTTTTCACCGCGAGCGTCTTGGCAAGCCCGGGGACTCCTTCTATAAGCGCGTGGCCGCCACAAATCAGCACCAGCAGCAGCTGGCTGATGGTTTCCTGTTGGCCAACGATGACCTTCGACATTTCCGTTCGAACATGCTCGGCGAGGCGTGTGATGTTTTCCACGTTCAGGACTTCTCCTTTGCGATTTTCTTCTTCAAGCCAAGCTGCTCTTCGTATCGTTCCAGTTCCTGGACCAAACCCAGCGCCTCCTCCGGCGCCACCTTCCGGGCTCGGCTGGCCACCAGGGCTCGCGCCAGAGTCGTTTTCAAGCCGCTCTCTTTCCAGCCCAGACGGCTCTCGACCGCGTCTGCCAGTTCCGTGTCGCCCGCGCTTAGAGAAATGCGCAGCTGCCTCGAAAGAGTGGCACGGAATCGCTGATAGACAAAGCCCACCACCGCCGGTTCGGCTCCCGCGCGCTCATACAATCCTCCGAGCGTATCCACAAATTCCAATGGGGCGAGCCTCGAGATGACGGGTGGCAAGACGGTTGGCCCGCTCCGCCGGCTAAATGTAAATAAAACAAGTAGGCCGAGGACCGAAATTTGTAACAGTCCCCACGTCACCGGAGTCTTCCGCACGTAGCTCCACAGCGATGTCCGCTCCCCATGAAAATATTCATCCCAGTAGATGTGAACGGTAAATTGTTTGGCCCGCACCGGAAAGTTCATGGCATCCAGGAACAGGTTCAGGTTCCCTTCCTGCGATATGCCTGAATTCGTCAGCGGCGTCGCCGACGCCCACCACAGAATCCTGCCCGCTCCGAACCGCCAGCTTACAACGACGGGGGATTGAGTTTCTCCGTATAGCGGCAGCTGATTGGCGCCCGGTTCCCTCCAGGTAGCGCCTGTTTGAAGGACGATTTTCGGAGCGCCCGCTGTGTAGTTGCTGGGGACATCCGCCGAGAATGTTTTCCATTCGCCGGTGGGGAATTCCTCGTCAACCTGCGCTTTGGGAAAAAACGCCTTAACGCGCCCTCCCGTAAAAATCACCTGTCCGCCTTCTTCGACGAAATGCTGAAGAGCTTTCTGTTCCTCCTTCGTCGGTGTTTCCAGTGGATCGGCGAGAATCAGGACGGCGAGTCCATTCTCAGAGGGAATCTCTGTAGGAGACCGCTCCCACCGCATCACTTTGTAATGCAAATCTTCGAGAAGCAAGTACGCGGCTCGCGCACCGCCGGGATTGGCGGAATAGGTCGAGGGAACCGGTGTGCCCAATTCCTTGGGATCGCCGCCCACAAACGCGAGCCCCGCAGTAAGCACCACGAGCACGGCGACCGCGATAAGCAAAATCTTTCGATCCGCTGCCGTTATTGGAGCTGGCATCCGAGCGCCTTAACGCTTTGCAAAGCGTTCGCAAAATCCTGATTGCTGGCCGGCCGCCTGCCGTACCAGACCTGCTCAAGAATTATTGTTAGAGACGAGAGCGCCTCCCGCGTTTTCCGGCCCGAGGCCGCGAGTTGCGTGTCAAGGGAAACCAGGCGCATGTACTCGCGCGGCGTGCGGGTGCGATCTTTCCGCACCACCTCGCAGTCTTCGAGGTAGCTGATGCCCGCCCAGTAGGCGGAATGAACCGCCTCTCGAAAATCTCCGCGCGCGGCCCCTTCGCGCGCCGCCTGAATCCATTCCTGCCAGGTGCGGATGTAGGCGACCGCCTCCGGCGCCTGCAATTCTTCTAGGGCCGCGCGCCTGGTCCAATAACGGAAGAGCACAAGCGCAAGCCAGACCACTACGGCCAAAATGACTAGCCAGAACAGGACCTTTGCGCCCATGGGATAGCGGCCGATCTGTTCGAAGAGACTTCCCAGAAGAGTGAGAATCTCCCGGATGACCCGCTGGCGAAAGAGATCCCACGCGGAAGGGCCCTTCACGCCACCGAATTCTCGACGACTAAGAATACGATCCAAGGCGGCCTTGCCATTTGAGTCCCCGCCGTTTTGCGCCACTGCATAGGCTTTCACCTGATTGGCGAGATCGAAGGCCCATTGCGCCGCTTCTTCGGCTTTGGCGGCGATAGTTTTGGCTTTTTTTCCCGCTTCCGCATCGCGCAGAAGGCTGCTCAAAGGTTCCGCGGAAAGGGAGTAGTGGTGTTCGCTCGCGTCAAGTTCCCAATTGGAAGGCAGGTCTTTGCGGACGGCGGCGAGCCCGGGGGGATAGGCCCTTTCCTTTTCAATGGCCGTTCCGATTCGCCAAAGCTCGGCCGCAAACGACGGTGCATCCGAATACACATTGCTGCCGGCCGTCACGGACGCATTGGAATTTTGCGGGGCTGCCGCCGCGGCGCGCCCAGCAATAGGTAAAAACAGAAAAAGGAGCGCACACAAGGAACACTTAAATCTTATCGGCATGCTCGGCCCTGGGACACACGAACGACGGCGCTTTTCGACAACATTTACGACAAGAGGCTTGTGGCGTTCCGTGGCGCGGGCACTCCTCCCGCCAGTGGATTCATCATCATCTGCAAATCGAATGCTTCCTTCCGGACGCGCAAGTCAAAGTAGAAGATCGACATGGCGATCGTCAACACCGGCGTAATCAAAACCGCGGCGACGAAGTTCCCGACTTGCATCAGCGCGGTCAGGATACGAATCATCGATGGATCGTGCGTCGCGAACTGTATGCCGATCGCGAACGGTACATCAAATAGGAATAGCGCTGCGTAGAGAATCACAACATAGAGGAAAAAGATCAGAAAAGCGCGGCCGGCATTTTCTTGCGTGAGGCCATAGCTGCGCTCGAGCGAGTCACGCGGACCGAGGTTTTCAAGAAGTGCCGCAGGAACGCACACGCACAGCCGGCACGCCACATAAATTCCCGGGATGATCAGGAAAAGGAATGCGACACCGGTCGCGAGGCCGTTCAGAAAAACTACGCCGAACAGAGACCATAACTCTCCACGAACCCGGCCGAGCGATTGCCCGATCGTGGTCGTCCTCCCGAGATAAAGCTCGGAAACGGCGAATACTGTACCGCCTTGAGAAAACAGATACGCAACGACGTAGATGAAGAAGGCCACGATTCCAATCCCAAGGATTCCGAGCAAACTGCCCCCGGAAAGATCGAAAGCCCCGGCTTGAAATTCCGTGGACCCCGGCGGCCGAACCGGAAATCTCGTGGGCATGAAAGATGTTTCTAGAAGCTGAAAGGCCAGAACCAAAAGTTGAGGAATCGCGGAGATGCCGATAAAGAGCAGGAAGTTACGACGGTAAAGGCTAAAGGTTCGGTCGAGAAGCTCACCAATGGATAGCGGCCGCAATTCGAGAGTGCTCATTAGGCCCTCCGAGGCAGGGGAGTGATTGGGTAGCCGACGCGGCACTTTACCAAAGTTTCAGCGTAAAGCGCAATTTTTCTGGGGCCGGCTGTGCGGACCCATTACTCCTTCCCCCGGCTCCTTACGGGTTACCGCGGCCCGCGGATTCCCAACCTGCCCGGCGCCTCCCTCCGGCGGATTCGCTCGGATTTCCGAATCTTCGCTTGACACGCCAAACCCAAAGGAGCAGTATTTCGCCTGTATTAAACCCATTTAATACAGGCCGTCCCCGCGGCCAGGAGGAAGCCATGTTCTCTTCCAACCCCCGCTTCTTGTTCCGTATTCCACTCGTTAGGATCGCCGGCGCACTGCTTGCTCTGGTTGTGTTCCCGGCGCTGGCACGGGCGCAATCCGCCTACGTGCGCGTCAATCAAGTTGGCTATGAGAGCGGCGAGACGCCTTTTCGTGCGTACCTGATGTCCAAGGTCGCCGAAATCGGCGCGACCTTCAAGGTGCTCAACTCGAAGGGCGCTCCTGCCTATTCTTCCCACGTCGGGACCCTGCTTGGCACCTGGAGCCACAGCAAGACGGAAACGTACAACGTCTACGCTGTCGACTTTGCGGTTGCCGGAGGCGACCTTTACAGCATTTCCGTGTCCGGGCCCGCAAATGCCGTTTCGCCGCAGTTTGCCGTGGATTGCCCCGAGGCGCTCTATTCCGGCTTGCTCCTAAACACCTTGTTTTTTTACGAAACGCAACGCGACGGCGCAAATTTTGTTCGTAACGCGCTGCGCACGGCTCCGGGCCACCTGAAAGACGAAAACGCGCACGTTTACCAGACGCCTCCGCTCGATGCCAACGACTTCATCAACAACGTTCCGCCCGCTCCGCCGCTCGTGTCCCAGAAGCTTCCGAACATCGATGCGTCCGGAGGTTGGTGGGACGCCGGCGACTATGAGAAATACGTCCAAACCACCAGTTATACCGCGGCGCTCATGCAGATCGGGATTCGCGATTTTCCGAACCAGATGGGGGCGTACGCGCAGGTGAATCCTTCCGCGCCCCCGGGCTCCGTCTCTTTCGTAGGCAATAGCCATCCGGGGGCGCCGGCGTCCTCCGACTTCACGAGCGAAGCCAATTTTGGCGTCAACTGGTTGCTGAAAATGTGGGACGACAAGACGCAAACGCTTTACTACCAGGTCGACAACACGCAAGACTGGAACTACTACGGTGAAGGCGACCCCAGTTCAGCCAACCCCAACTGCGGCGGAACATTTTCAAGCCCCTATTGCCTCATCACTGAGTACGATATCTGGACACTTCCGCAAGCGGCCGACAATTTCGAACAACCCGGAGATCCGCAACCTTGCGATCCGCTCACGACGTTCTATATCTGCAATCGTCCGGTCTACGTGGCAGGGCCAGCAGGTTCGCCCATCAGTCCAAATCTTGCCGGCCGTTTGGCTGCGGACTTCGCATTGTGCTACCAGCTGAATCACACGACAAACCCGACTCTTGCCAATAAGTGCCTCAAGAATGCGGAAGATATTTTCGCACTCGCAAATACTTCGTTTCCGGATCCCGCGCCAACGGTCGATTCGGGCTCCTGCACGAATTGCCTGCTGACTATCGCTCCGTTTGACGGTTATCCCGAAAACGTCTGGGAAGACGACATGGAGCTTGGCGCAACCGAACTGTACTTCGCCCTCGAATCCGCTGGTGGGGCCAAAAACCTTCCTGCCGGATTGCCGCACACAAATCCGATGGACTATCTGAAAGAAGCCGCGCAATTCGCCAACAATTACATCACCACGATCTACGAGCCGGGATTTGCAGACACGCTAAACCTCTACGACGTAAGCGGCCTCGCGCACTTCGAACTGTATCGCGCCCTGGAAATGGCCGGAAATCCTGGCGGTCTGGCCGTTTCGCAATCGGGCATCCGAAAACAGTTCTTGCAGCAAGTGTCTGACGCGATCGACCAAGCCGCGACGGATCCTTGGGGCTTCGGCTACGAATGGAGCTCCGGCGATACGACTTCGCACGGCGCGGGCCTGGCGGTGATGGCCAGCGAGGCGTATTACCTGACGCAGTCCAAGGGCTATGACACTTATTCCGAGCGATGGCTCGCAAACATATTGGGCACGAATTCCTGGGGATCCTCCTTTATCGTCGGCGACGGCACCACGTTTCCTAACTGCATCCAGCATCAGGTGGCCAATCTAGCGGGCGCCCTGGACGGAACCAGTGGAGGTATTCCTGTACTCTGGGGCGCTGCTACAGAAGGTCCATCGGATTCCGCCACGTCGGGCGTCGTCGACGGCATGATCCTGTGCCCGGCAAACGGAGTGGACACGTTCAAAAAATTCAACGGAAACGCGGGCGCGTTCGACGCTTCAGAAAAAGCCGTGTATCAGGACAATATGCAGTCCTTCACGACGACCGAACCGGCCATCGACCTTACATCGACTTCGTTTCTGATGTGGTCGTGGAGACTTGCCAAGCATCCCAGCTTCTGAAACGATTCATTCGTTCTCGATCTAGGCAAACGGAGCGCGGCAAAATCGTCTAAGATCTGAAGGACCCGGGTCTCGGGACGCGACACGAATTGCCGACGATGAAATTCAATACCTGTAGATTTCCTCCCTACGCCCTTCTGGCCTTAGGTTCGCTGCTCACTTCGGCGTCCGCCCGGTCACAACTCGTGCCGGGATCGATGGACGTTCACTGGAACGAGGGCGCCTCTGACTGCGCCGCCAATCCTCAACCGCCTCTACAAGTGCATCCCTACAACACGCAGACATTTATCCTCAGAGAGAATCCATGCATTACGCTAGAAGCGCCCTTCCTTTATCTTTTGGTTGGATCCACCAGAGCTCTGCTGATTGATACGGGTGACGTCGCGGACCCGAAACAGATGCCGGTGGCACAGACGGTCTTGGCGCTGTTACCGGAAGCGGGGCTGTCGAAAATCCCGCTGATCGTCGTCCACACTCATACTCATTTGGATCACCGGCTTGGCGACTCACAATTCGAGCACCTCTCGAATGTCCAGGTCGTTCCGGCCGATCTGGGGCATGTGCGGAATTATTTCGGTTTTTCAGATTGGCCGAACGGTCTTGCGCAGGTGGATCTCGGCAATCGAACCATCGACGTGATCCCCACCCCCGGACATAACCCGGCTCACGTCTCCTATTATGATCAGAAGACCGGACTATTCTTCTCAGGCGACTTTTTCCTGCCGGGACGCCTGATTATCGACGACGCGGCCGCAGATCTGGCAAGCGCCAGGCGGGTTGCCGATTTCCTCAGGAATCGTCCGGTCAGTTTCGTGCTCGGCGGGCACATCGAACTCAGCGCCGACGGCGAGACGAACCTTCTTGGATCTCATTACCACCCGAGGGAGCGCGCCCTGCAGTTGACAAAGCAAGACCTTCTTTTACTGCCTGATCTGCTGAGCCACTTCAACGGTTTTTACAGCAAACGCGGCGTTTTCGTGATGTATAGTCAGTTGCGGATCCTGATCGTTCTGGGATTTATTTTGATTGCTTTGCTCCTGGCACTTGGACTTCTGTTGCGTTTATATTTGCGTCGCCGCAAGGGGCTTCGAAAGGCCCGTTAGTCGTCATCGCTTCACCAGGTTTCTTCCCGAACAGTTGGGCACACGCGAATCGCCGCGCTCTTGCGTACGGCCGAATGAAAGTTCAAAATTAAGATGGAAGAAACTGGTGACCACTCCTCCCTTTCCTCTAGAGGATCCATCCAGAAAGCCTCATGATCCTTCGCACCGTTGAGCAAGTCCGCCGCTTATCGAGAATCATTGGCGGCTTCACCCTATTGCTGATCGGCGTCGTGATGCTGATCACGCCCGGGCCGGGGTGGCTGGTGATCTTTCTCGGATTAGGCTTATTGGCGGCGGAATTCGTCTGGGCCAGACGCCTCATGGACCGGATCAAGCGAGAGGGCGAACGAGTGCGCAAGGTTGTCTGGCGGACCACAAAGAATGCACCCGCGAAGGACCCTGCCGAATCAAACGGAACGACCGAACTGTAAGTACCGTCGTGGAATAAATCGCGCTTAAAAATCAAACTGGGGAGGCGTCCGTCATGCAGGTTGGCCTGATTGGTCTTGGGAAAATGGGCGCAGGGATTGCCAAGAGTTTGCTTCGTTCCGGCCAACGCGTGACGGTGTATAACCGGACGCAATCGCGGGCGGAGGCGTTGCGGGCGGACGGCGCGATCGTCGCGGGATCTGTGGCCGAAGCGTGCCGCGGCGAAGTCGTATTCACGATGGTTGCCGATGACACGGCGCTGGAGAGTCTTGTGTTTGGCGAAAACGGAATTTTGACGTCTCTGGCAAGCGGCGCCGTGCATGTCTCGCTCAGCACCATAAGCGTCGCCTTGAGCGACAAACTGGCCACCGAACACGCCAGAGCCGGTCAAGGATATTTGGCGGCGCCGGTTTTCGGCCGGCCGGAAGCCGCCGAAGCAGCGCGCCTGGCCGTCGTCGTTGGCGGCGCCGAAGCGCTCGTTCAAAAATGCAAGCCGCTTTTTGAAGCCATGGGGCCGAAGTTGTTTGTAGTTGGCGAGCGCCCCTCGATGGCCAATGTCGTAAAGCTATCGGGCAATTTTCTGATCGCAACGGTGCTCGAATCGCTCTCGGAAGCGCTCGCGTTTGCCCGAAAGTCCGGCGTGGATGCGGGCGCGCTTATGGAGTTCTTAACCGCTACCCTCTTTAACGCGCCGGTCTACAAAATCTACGGCGAGTTGATCGTCGAGGGCAGGCATGAGCCTGCGGGCTTCGCACTGCCGCTCGGATTGAAGGACGTTCGCCTCGTGCTCCAGGCCGCAGAGGCGGCGAACGTGCCGATGCCTGTTGCGAGCGTAGTGCGCGATCGCTTTATTACCGCGATGGCGCGCGGTCATCAGGAAAAGGACTGGTCTGTCCTCGGCCGGGTCGCCGCTGAAGACGCCGGATTGTCAGAGACTTCGCGAGCGGCAGGTTAATCGTTGTTTCCGCAAGTCTCGCTGCGCTCTCTTTGAGAAAAACGCCTCACGATCGACTCCGTGGTACGCTCAACGTCTCTTCATACGAGGCATAGGATGACACCGTGGTCCGGAAAGTGGGCGTTGGTGACAGGTGCCAGCGCGGGAATTGGCACAGCGCTGGCCGGAGAACTGGCTCGCGGCGGGACGAATCTTGTTCTAACGGCACGCCGGCGAGAGCGCCTGGAAGAACTGTCCGAGAAACTGACGTCCGATCACAACATCCAAACAAGAATCTTCGTGGGGGATCTGACGGAACCTGAAACGCCCGAGAAAATATTTCAATTTACGAAGGAACAAGGAATTGAGGTCGAGCTGCTGGTCAACAATGCGGGCTTTGGTGCGTACGGCGAATTTCCCACAGTCGAGATGCGCAGGCTCACTGACATGGTGCAGGTGAATTGCTCCGCTGTGGTTCATTTGACGCGGCTCTATCTGCCGGAAATGGTGGCTCGAAGACACGGCGACGTCCTGATTCTGGCATCGACAGCGTCATTCCAGAGCGTGCCGTACATTTCCACCTATGCCGCCACCAAAGCCTTCGATCTGCTTTTCGCCGAAGGGTTGGCGGAAGAGATGAAGCCCTACGGCATACGAGTCTGCGCGCTGTGCCCCGGCTCGACGGAATCAGAATTCGCAGACGTTGCCGGACAAACGCATATTGCTGCTACCAGAGCAAATCGCGAGACCGCGGAAAAAGTGGCACGAACGGGTTTGCGGGCGCTAGCAGCAGGCAAAAGTTATGTCGTCTCCGGGCTCGGGAATTATTTGGGCACCCTCGGGCAGAGGCTGGTCTCCCGCCGCTTCGTAGCGCGCGTCGCAGCGCGAATGTTCAAGCCTCAAAAAAGCTCCTAGTTCTCAGGAATCACTCTCCGGGTCACGAAAAGCTGCTCCCCACGGGCTCCTGGCTGAATCTATCCTTATATATTAAGTGGAATAGCTTCGGGCCGGGGTTTCCCCGCCGGTTTTCTTGCGCCGGCCACTCCCGTAACGAAGACCTGCGACGCCGGAGGCGGCGCGTTTAGGTCGTAGCGGAGGGAGTGGCCAGAGACGGATTCCTGGGCGAGTCTCGGAGGCAGGGGCCAATGATTGGGGATTCGCCATAGGAGACTCTCCTGATTGAAACACCTCGTGAACTGATTGAAAACGACGGCTCCACGACAAAATCAGGCGACACAGCCATGGTGGGACAATGTAGACAGTAACCGGGGGACAGATGAAACCTACTCTCAGCCGGCTGCAGTGGTGTCTTTTCATTGTCTCGTTACTCTTTCTGCCGTCAGCAAAGGCACAAGACAATCCTTCGTCGATTAGCGTGGTCCAATCGAAAATGAGATTCGATTTTGAACCCCGGGTGCAATTCGTTCTCCCTCTTTCCAATTCCTCCGGCAAGCCCTTCAAAGGAAGCGTCAAGCTTGAGCTCCTGGACAGTGAGGACAAAGTACTATCCTCCGGCAACTCAGAGATTTCCATCGATCCCGGAAACCTCTTGAATAACCTCGCCGTTGGCGAGTCAGGCCTTCCGACAAAAAGCCCCTCGGAGCTTGCCACCTACCGCCTGAAGTACACGGTAGTACCGGCCGGGGACTCCGCGTTCTCGCCGTTCGAGGGCATCGTTCAACTTGGCAGAATCATGACCAATCCCTACCAGATTCGTACTTCCTCCCTAGGGCAGGTTCGTCCCGGCACGAAGTATCCGGTGAGGGTGAGGATTGAAAATCCTTACACCGCTCATCCTTACGCAGGTATCGAAGTCGTGGCCAGCCTGAAACTTCATCTGTCCGTTTCCGCTGACGAAGAACCCAAGCCTGTCCTTCACAAGACAAAATCCGATGCCGAAGGTTATGCCGTCTTCTCGTTCGATTTGCCTTCAGGACACAAGTACGACGAAGGCGAAATCACAGTTTCTGTTCGCCGCGGAGTTTTGCTCGAACAGGAGACGATTGACGTCAAATACCCTGACGAACCACGATTCTCACTGATGACAGATAAGCCCATCTACCAGCCCGGGCAAACGGTGCACATGCGCGTGCAAGCCTTTGGCCCGGATAACCGTGCGCTTTCCGATGGCGATGTCGAGCTCGCGATCACCGACCCGGAGAATCTCAATGCGTTCAGGGCCAAGGTCAAGACCTCCAAGTTTGGGATTGCCAGCGCCGATTGGCAAATTCCGAGCAATCTTCGTCTGGGAGAGTTCGCCATCTCCGCGTCCCTCGGAACCGGAGATTGGTACTCGAATGCTGAGGCGGAACGGAAGGTAAAGATCAGCCGCTACGACCTTCCCGATTTCAGCGTTGAGGCAGCGCCGGATGCCGCTTATTACACGAGCGGTAGAAACGCGAAAGTAAAGGTGGCTGCCCGCTACTTGTTCGGCGAACCAGTGAAGCAAGGCCACGTTCGCATCGCCCGTGTAAACAACCGGGAGTGGAACTACAGTTCGCAAAAATATGAAACAGAAGAGCAGGATTTGGCTGCCGGAGAACTCAATGACGACGGCACGTTCAACGCGGAAGTCTCGTTGCAGGACGATTTCAAGGATTTCGCCACTGACAGCTACGAGAAATATCAGGACTTGAAATTCGCCGCCTACGTAACGGATGCCTCGACGCAGCGCACCGAGCAGCGGCGCTTTGATGTGCGCATTACACATCAGCCCATTCACATGTACATGAGTCAAGTCTTTTCTCCTATGGGTGGTCCACTCGCAGAAATCTACATCACTGCTTCCTATGCGGATGGAACGCCCGCGTCTGTGGAAATAGCGATTGCGGCGCTGAAACCACGGGAGGACGTCGGTTTTAACGAAGATGAAAAACATCCTTTGGAAGGCGTGTCCTTGAGAGTGCTTAAGACAAACGCCTATGGCCTTGTAAAGGTGAGCGACCTCGCCATTCCGGGGGAATGCCGCCTGCCAGTTCCTGGCATCAAGGGAGAATCGGCATACCTGCGATTCAGGGCGCGCGACAGCAAGGGCGAGTCCGGGACCGAGTCAGACTACATAAATTTCGATTACTCCACGAAATACCTGCGGCTGCGGGTGGAGAAAACCTTGTACCGCGAAGGGGATGACATCCATCTGCAAGTCGAATCCAATTTGGACGACGACAGAATCGTCATCGAAGTGGCGGGCGAATCGGAAGCGCTGCAGTCCAAGGTCGTTGGCTTAGCTGGCGGACGGGGAAAAGCGGACTTTGCTTACGATCCGCGATTCCACGGAGAATTGCGAATTCTCGCCTATAGCATGAGCACGCTCTCGAGCGACCATCCGCAAGGCTTTGTGAAGGTTCTGTATCCCGCCAAACAAGATCTGGGTTTGGCGCTTCGCATGACGCACAGCAGCTATAAGCCAGGCGACCACGCCGTTGCCGATTTCAATTTGACCACGGCACAGGGGAGCGCCGTCCAAGGCGCCCTGGGGACTGTGGTCTTTGACAAAGCCGTCTCGGAGCGTGTGCGCACCGACGAGGATTTCGGTGGCCGCGAATTCGGATTTCTCGATTACCAGTGGTGGTATCACGTCGATCCGCGCATCATTGCGGGTATCTCTGCGAATGACCTCTTGCACTGGGACAGCCGCCGGCCTTATCCGGATGGATTGGATCTTCTGGCCGAAATTTTGTTAACGGAAAGCAAAATCGCCTATAACGACTCTTATGGCCGCGAAGACAAAATCGAGATAGCGGGGGGCGAGAATTATTTCCCCAATCCGGCGACCTATTTTTCGAAGATCATCGACAAAAGCCTGAATGATGCGAAAGCAGCTCTTGAGTCTTCCTACAAGAAAACGGGCAAATATCCGTACAGTCTCGATGAATTGAAAAGCACGCTGAAAGCGAATGGCATCGAGTTTGACGCGCTGCACGACCCTTGGGACATGCCGTACGAGGCGGCCTTTTCGGCCGCGAGAAATCAGGATGTTGTCGAACTGAAGAGCGCTGGACCGGACAAGTTGAGGAATACCGCTGACGATTTCGTCGTAGCGGTTGTCCAGCGCCCGAATTATCTTGTCCCTCTTCTGGATGACGCCTACCGCAACTCCGAAGAGTATCCGCACGATATCCATGAGTTGAAAGCCACGCTTCGAGGGAAGGGGGTCGACTTCGACGCGCTGCGTGACCCTTGGGGCACACCCTACGAAGCCGCTTTTTCCGTCCAAGGGCAGTTTGACGTTCTGGAGATTCGCAGCGCCGGGCCCGATCAGAAGCCCGACACGCAGGATGATTTTCCGGTCGCCACCGTCTGGAGACCCTACTTTGGTAAAATCGCGCACACGATCGACCGGGTCACGCAGGACTATTTTACGCGGACCGGGAAGTACATCCGCGACTACGAAACCCTCCAAAAGGAGCTTTTGAAAGAGAAAGTGGATCTGGATGCTTTGCGCGATCCATGGGGAACCGCCTACCGGTTTTACTTTAACATTGAAGGGAATTTCTTTGCGATTCAAGTGACCAGCGCGGGGCCTGATCGCCTTTTTTCGACCCAAGAGAAGCCCTCAGTAGACGACGTATCGGTTTGTCATTCCCGGATCCAGTATTTTCAGCGGGAGAGCTCGGCCATCGATGCCGCACTGGCTCAGCAGTTTCTGAAGACAGGTGTTTTCCCGGCGACGACGGAGCAACTCGTGCCTGTATTGGAAGCCGCCAAACTATCACCTGAAGATTTGAAGGACCCCTGGGGTCGTCCGTACTACTTTACATTCAATGAAGGCGCCTTTTACGCGAACAGTGTGCACATCAAAACGTATTCCGTCTATCCCGACCGGCCGCGACGAGTCACGCAGGCAACGCCGGTCACCCAGCACGTCTCCTACGTTCACGTGATGAGTCACGGCCCGATTAGAGAAGAGTGGACGCCTTTCTCTGTGGCCGATTTCACCGGCGTTCTGGCCGAACAGAGCAGCCACGAACTTATGCCTGAGCCGGCGACGGACCGGACTTCACTCACTAGCGGAACGGGCGGAATTAAGGGGCAAGTCACCGATCCTTCAGGCGCCGCGATTGGCGGCGTCAAAGTCCAGGCCCTGGGGCCCGAGGGCAAGCCATCTTACGAAACGACTTCGGGCCCTGACGGAATCTACGTTTTACGGAACATGCTAGCGGGAATGTTTGAAGTGCATTTCACGCAGGCGGGTTTCTCGGAGGCCGTCGTGGCGCGAGTGCCGGTGCGCGCTACCGAAGTAACCAGCCTGGATGTGACGTTGACCATTGCCGACAGCCGCCAGGTCGTGCAAGTCGTGGCCAGCCCCGCTTTCATACAGACCAGTACAGCCAGCGTCGCCTGCCAGACTTGCGAGACCGTCGAAGTCACCGCGCAGAAGCCATCTGCAACAGTGGCCAAAAACAAGGCGGGCCTGGAATCCCCGCTGTTCACCCCGCGTGTCCGCCAATATTTTCCCGAAACTTTGTTCTGGAGTCCGGAAACGGTGACCGATGCCCAAGGCCACGCGCAGCTTCAATTCAAACTGGCCGACAACATAACGACTTGGACGATGTCTGTTATCGCTTCAACCCTGGATGGACACGTCGGCACGGCGCGAAAAGATATTTCAGCGTTTCAGCCATTTTTTGTGGAACACGATCCCCCGAAGGCCCTGACGCAGGGTGACGTGATTTCGCTGCCTGTCGTGCTGCGCAATTACCTGAAACAACCGCAGTCCGTAAACGTCGAAATGAAACCAGAAACCTGGTTTTCCCTTTTGTCGCCGCAGGCGCAGAAGATCACTATTCCAGCCGGAGGCAGTGCCGATGCCATTTTCGCCCTCCGGGCGGAGGGCTCGACCAAAGCCGGCAAGCAGCGCGTCGTCGCTTCCAATAAAGAAATGGGCGATGCCATCGAGCGCGTGCTCGCCGTTCATCCAGATGGGGAAGAGATCTCAAAATCGATTGTCGATCTGATCGCAGGCAACCAGTCGACAGTGAATTTTGATACATCGGAAAACGCGATTCGCGGTTCGAGCGAAGCGCTGCTAAAGCTATATCCAAATCTGATGGCCCACGTCATCGAAAGCGTTCAGGGAATCGTGAGTCGGCCCGCCGGATGCGCGGAGCAAGTTGCTTCGACTACGCTCGCAAGTCTCCGCGCGCTGCGCATCTTGCAGAAAGCCGGACAAGATGACCCCGCGAAACCGGGGAATCCCAACGCCGTCGTGGCGCGCCATGCACGAGAATACGTTCGCGAAGGCTACGAAAGACTGCTCTCCTATCGCGAATCTGACGGTGGATTCAGCTACTGGGGAAAAGCCGGCTCCGATTTGGCAGTCACCGGCCATGTCCTACGTACCCTGATTGACTCGAAGGCCTACATCGAAGTGGACCAGAAATTGATTGAAGGCGCGCGCGATTTCATCATCAAACAGCAGCAACCTGACGGGAGCTGGCAGTCCATCTCGTGGCGGGACAATAAACCGAAGCCGGACGCGACGCTTACGGCTTATCTCGCCAGAGTGCTTGCGACGACCAATCTCTCCGACGGGTCAACTGGAAGTAAGACGGAGACTGCGAGCGTCGAAAAGGCGTTGCAATTTTTGGAAAACCGGTTGAACGAGTGGAAAGAATCCTATCTCGTGGCAAATTATGCCCTCGCCGCGATTGCCACCGGCCGCAGCGACTTTCAGGAGAAGGCGCGTCAGCAACTCTTGAGCATCGCACACGAAGAAGGCTCGGCGACCTATTGGAATGTGGAGTTAAATCCCACTCCATTCTACGGATGGGGGCGAGCAGGCCGGTTGGAAACAACCGCTTTGGCCGTGGAGGCACTCTCGATGTTGCCCGCCTCGGCTGATGTGGACGGGCAAACCGCAAAGCAGTCGCGCCGCGGCTTGCTCTTTCTTTTACAAGGCAAGGATCGTTACGGCGCCTGGTCATCCACTGCAGCTACGGTGAATGTGATTGACGCAATTATTTCCGCGATGCCCAAGGGAGAAATTCCAGGTGGGTCATCCACAGCAACTGTGTGGTTGAACGGGCAGCAGATAAGCTCCGTGCGCATCCCGGCGCCCTCGGAAGTGACAGGTCCCGTTCTCGTGGAAATGCCGGGGACGATACAAAATGGTCGAAACAAAATTGAAATCCGGAGACCGCAGGATACTTCTCCTCTGATGACCCAGGTTGTTTCCTCCGAGTATGTGCCGTGGGATTCTTCCGCAGGGACAAGAGACAGCAATGTGAAGCTTGGCGAAACGCGGGCCTTGCGGCTCGACGTTCGTTTTGACAACACCAAAGCAAAGGTGGGCGATGCGGTGCGGTGTACAGTCAAGGCGGAAAGGATTGGATTTATGGGCTATGGCATGATGCTCGCCGAAATTGGTTTGCCTCCAGGCGTGGATGTCGACCGCGCCTCGCTGGATGCGGCGTTAGAAAGCGAAGGTTATGGGAGTGGGCGCTACGACGTCCTTCCTGATCGCATCGTGTTCTATGTGTGGCCAAAGGCTGGAGGAACGGAGTTCACTTTTTCCTTCCGGCCGAGATTCAGGATGAACGCCAACACCACGCCATCGCTCCTGTATGACTATTACAATCCCGAAGCACGGTCCGTCGTGATGCCTGTGAAATTCATTATCAATTAGCCCTGGCTGCTCGTAGTTCACGCCTGCGGTCAGATTCGCCGGTTGTCCGTCGCGATACAACGATACGTCTGGAGGGAGAACCAGCCCTATTCCACATAATTTCTGATTGAGGCCGAATCCTCTCCGGAGGTATGCTTGGCCGACACGCAGCGGGCTCCCCTCACGTCTAAATCACAGTGAAACCGAAACTTACCAGCGGGCCGGACACGGCGCTCAGCCGCCATGGGAACTTTTTGCGCCCCGACCGGGAAATAAGGGAGAAGGCGGAACACGCACCTCGAACTGGCCAAGGCGCCGCAGCAGGGGAGACGAGGATCGCAGCTTTAGATAGAGACGACCTGCTTTTGCGGCGTGCCGCGAAAGGTGACGAGGAGGCCTTTGCGCTCCTCTACCGGCGGCATCAGGGCGGTTTGTACAGGTTTGCATTGCGGATGACCGGAAGCGCCTGGGGGGCGGAAGAGATAGTGCAGGACGTGTTCATGACCTTAATCCGCGCGCCGAAAAAGTACGACCCGGAGCGGGGATCGGTGGGTGCGCTGCTCTTCGGAATCGCCCGCAACCGCGTGATGAAGCACCTAGAGCGGACTCCCAGAGAAGTTCCGCTCGAAGAAAAGAACGAAGACGGCACGGGAGCGGGAATCGTTTTACAGGACAGTTTTACGCCGGCGATGTGGGTGGAAAAGCGTGAGCGGATGCACCAGGTCCGAGCGGCGGTGCTGGATTTACCGACCGAATTTCGCGAAGCCGTGGTGATGTGCGAACTGGAAGAGATGAGTTACGAAGAAGCGGCACAGATGACGGGCTGCCCGATTGGAACGATACGTTCGCGGCTGCACCGCGGTCGCGCTCTGCTGCTGGCGAAATTGGAGATGTTGCGCGATGTGCCCCGGCGCATGAAGGCGGCGCGGTGAAGGAATTGCGGAATCGTTTGGGAAAAATGCAATGAACTGTGAACAAATAGAAGGGATTGTGCTGGACCTGGACCGTGATGGCGCCGCGGACTCGCTCGAGAGAGCGGCTGCGCTGGCCCATCTGAGCCATTGCCCGCACTGTGCGGCGTTGCAGGAGTCTTGGGAAGCTGCAAGAGAAGAGTTGCGTCTGCTGGGTGAAGAGACGCTGGAAGCGCGCGCGCCTGCGCGAGTGGAGATGCGGCTGCGGCAGGAGTTTCGCACGCGGCATCGCACGATGGTGGTTCGGCGGGGCGCGGTCGTAGCGGCATGGGTGTTGGCTGCTGCAGCAGTTCTTGTGGGCGCGGTAAGTTCGTGGAATTGGCAGCAGGCGCGCCATCGGGAAGTCGCGAATCAGAAATTGGGCGGGCAGGACGTGATGACAGGAAGCGGACCCGCCGGGCAGAGCCAGGCATCGAGCAATTCGTCCGGTGGTCTTTCGACGGCGGATGATTCCGGAGACTTTACCCCGTTGCCGGGCACAACGCTCGACGAGACGGAAGAAGCGGCCATCTTGCACGTGCGCATGCAGCGCAGTTCGCTTGGCGCGCTGGGTTTGCCGGTGAATGAAGAGCGTGCCGGCGAGTGGATCCAGGTGGATCTGCTGGTTGGAAATGATGGCCTGCCGCAAGCCGTGCGGCTGGATGAGGAACAGAACTAAAACGAGATTCCCGCGATGAGTAAGCCATCGCGGTACGGGAGAGAAGAGGAGAAGCAATGATGAACTCGAAGATGAAAATGTGTTTGGTTCTGGGCGGGGTGCTTGTGTTGAGCGCTGCGGCGCTCCAAGCGCAGAGGCGCGGCCCGGATGGCCCACCCTTCGGAGGCCCGATGGAGTTGATGGGCTTTGAAGGAATGCGTGGCGCCAAAGTCGTGAAAGGCGCGCCGTTTTCTGCCACGGCTACGTCGGAAACGACGGAGACGTTGCAGGACGGGTCAGTGATCCACCGCACCTCACAGGTCTCCATGTATCGCGACAGCCAGGGAAGGTCGCGGCATGAAGCGACTTTTACTGGATTCGGTCCGCTGACGGCGTCGGGAACGCCCAAGAAGATGGTGATGATTTCTGACCCGGTCGCGGGCGTGCACATCATGCTGGACGATGAGCAAAAGGTGGCGCACAAGTCGGCCATTCGCGCGCACACGGGAAACAGCGCGAATGCTGATTCGGCCTCGAACCCCCATGGGAGAGAGCAGGATCGGATGCAGAAGGAAGAGGCCGCTGGTTTGCTTAAGAAGGAATCGCTGGGCACGCAGGTGATCAATGGCGTGATGGCGGAAGGCACGCGGATGACACATATTATTCCTGCGGGGCAGATCGGAAATGAAAAGGCCCTCCAAATCGTCTCCGAGCGGTGGTATTCGTCGGATCTTCAGATCGTCTTAAAAAGCACCCGGACCGATCCACGATTCGGAACCACGACGTACACGGTGACCAACGTTCAGAGGACAGAGCCTTCGGCCAGCTTGTTTGCGGTTCCAACCGGCTACTCGATCCAGTCCGGCGGGCGAGGCCCTGGTGGCCCCGGAGGACACGCACCGATCGGTGCACCGCCGTCGGTCGACTGATTACCAGAACCTGGCGCTGGCAGGCGTTGACCGAACCCGCGCCACCAAAACAACGATCTTCTCTCCTGAAGACGGCACGCCCTTTCCGCATCTGCCCCCATCAATGCGGAAGGGGCGTAGCCGTGTTTGGAGGAAATAATGAGGCAAAGAACGAGGGGAAAGTAAAGATGGGGCCTTTCGCAGTGCCGTGTGCGCGGCGCGAGATGCCAGGTAGAATGCCGTTATGGACGAAAAAGAGCTGGCAAAACAGTTAGGGCGAGAAGGATTTGGCCACACCTACATTTGGCAGGACGGGTCGAACGCGTTCTATCCAGAGCATACGCATGACACGGAAACCGCACACATCATTTTAAGCGGCGAGATGACCCTAACCATGAATGGCCGGGCAAAGACGTATCGCAAGGGAGGTCGCTGCGATGTTCAGGCGAAGGCCGTTCATTCAGCGAAGATGGGGCCGAACGGGTGCCGATATCTGATCGGAGAACGCTGAGAGCTCTTTGCGAGCGTGATAGTATGCCTGGACTATGGGCAAACAACATTTTTTTGTGAAATTGATCCCTCCCCGAGCAACGTTTCCCATGGATATGACCCCGGAAGAGAGAGGGCTGATGCAGGAGCATTCCCGGTATACGCGGGAAAGGTTCGACGCCGGGAAGATCCTGCTTTACGGGCCGGTGATGGCGCCGGGAGGGGCGTTTGGCATGGCGGTGTTTGAGGCAGTGGATGAGGCGGAAGTGCGGCAGGTTCTTGAGAATGATCCGACGGTGCTGGCCGGATTGAATAAGTTTGAAATTCATCCGATGCGGGTGGGGGCTGCACAGGGATTTGGCGCTCAAGGGAATAAATGAGCGGTCTTGAACTTCCATTTTAGCCGGCCGGTTGCGGCATCGACAGCGTAGAAGTTGCTGTCGAAACTTAGGAAATAGACGAGACCTCCGGAGACAGCCGGCGAGGAAGTGATGCGGCCATCGGCTTTGAATTTCCAGTGGAGAGCGCCGGGAGATCCGCGAAACATGGCGTCTTGAGCGAAGGCCGTTCAACATAGACGGAGCGAGGAAAAGGCTTTCTGTGATGGAAGGAAATTAGGTAGGTCTGATCCGCAAGCTGGGGCGGGTCTTGTTACGCCGTTTTCGTTCAGCGCCTCTCAGCGTCTAAACGTTAGATCTTCTTCTCTTCCGTTTCCGCCAGCAATATCCTCAAATCCCGCAAATTATTGCCCGTGGGTCCAGTGACAATCGCATCCCCCAGCCGCGCAAAATAACTGTAGGAATCGCTCTCCCGAAACATATATCGCGCATTCAGCCCGATCGCCTGTCCCCGCTCGAAAGTCTCGCCATCCGCGACCGCTCCCGCCGCCGGACTATTCCCGTCCACTCCGTCCGTCCCGGCGCTAAGCACGGCGATCTTCTTCCCGGCAATTTTCTTCACGCAAGCCAAAACAAATGCCGCATTCCTCCCGCCGATCCCTTTTCCCCGGACCGGCGAGCTGACCTCGCCATCCGCAATTACGGCTACGCGTTGCCCTGGATTCACCCGGCGCGCCGCTTCGAGCTGCGCCAATAAATATTCCGCCGCTTTCTCTACCGGCCAATCATCGGTGGTGTTGTCGCAACAGGCCAGAAAACCCTTCGCTTCGGCCGCGTGATGCGCGGGATGAAATAGCTCATCCAAACCAAGCAGTATGGAAAAGTAGGAGTTCAGGAATTCTACTTCCTCTCCCTTTGGCGTTTCTGGCATTCGACTCTCGCTCACCCACTGCCTCAGTCTGGCAGGAAGTTTCTCTTCGACTCCAAATTCCTGAATGATTCTCTCGACATGCGCGATTGACGAAAGATCCGGAAGCGTGGGCCCTGAAGAGATATCCGATTCATATCCGGACGGTACGTCGCTTATAGCAAGCGTCACTTTGGTCGCCCGCCCTGCCGCCAGGGTCAGGCGCCCGCCTTTCACGGCCGATATATGCTTGCGAACGGAGTTGATCGCATGGATCGGCGCGCCGCAAGTCACAAGTGCCCTGTAGAGTTGCTGAACTTCTCGAAGCGCCAGGTCTGGTTGGAGTGGCAATTCCACCAGCGCCGAGCCGCCTCCTGACAACAGAAAGAACACAATCGTTTTTTCGTCGCAACCCTTCAATAACCCCAGAATCGCTTCCGCCGCCTTCCAACTCTGCTCGTCCGGCACCGGGTGTCCGCCGACGAAGTAGTTCATCCCCTCCACGGCAAACAAGGGGGGTGTGGGCGCCGAAACAATCCCCTTGCACCGAAATTCCGGACCTAACACACTCGCCAGCCCTTCGACCATCGCATGGGCCGCTTTCCCGATCGCAACCACGCGCAAGCTCGTAAAAGCGCGCAGATTCACTTCCGCAGTATCGAAACACAGCACCGCTCCCTCGCGACGCAGTTTCTTCCCCATGGCCTCGGGAATATCAATCGCCGAAATGGTTTCCTGGAAGATCCGGCGGGCAAGTTGCTTCAGTTCCGCCATAGGAGAGTCGCCGGCACTCTTTTACTTCGCTTTCAAAACTTCCGGATTCAACATATTCATCGGCCGCTGGCCCTTGAACATGGCCACCACGTTCTCCGCCGCCATGCACGCCATCTTTGTACGTGTTTCAATCGACGCCGACGCGATGTGCGGGGCCAGCACCACGTTTGGCCTCTTCAGTCCCGGATGAATGAACGGCTCATTTTCAAATACATCCAGCGCGGCCCCAGCAATCTTGCCGCTCTCAAGCGCATGCACGAGAGCTGCTTCATCCACCACCGGTCCGCGCGACGTATTGATCAAAAAGGCGGTCGGCTTCATCTTTAAAAATCGCGGCGCGTCAAATAACCCGCTTGTCTCGGGCAAGAGGGGCACATGCACGCTTACAAAATCCGCCTCCGACAGCAAACTCGCCATCCCCCGATATTCCGCCTTCAATTCCTTCTCCACCGCTTCGGGCGCGCGCACAGCGTCGGCGTAAAGCACTTTCATTTGGAAGCCGAGCGCCCGCCGCGCCATTGCTCGTCCAATCCTCCCGAATCCCACAATCCCCAGCGTCTTTCCCCACACATCTGTCCCCACGAGCTGATCCAAGTCCCAACCTTTCCAATTCCCGGACCGCGCCAGCGTGTCCGCTTCGATTAGGCGCCGCCCTACTGCCATCATCAAAGTCCAGGCAAAATCCGCGGTCGTCTCGTCAAGCACACCAGGAGTGTTCGTCGCCACCACGCCGCGCTTGGTGCAAGCCGCCACGTCAATGTTGTCGAATCCCACGGCCACATTCGCCGCGATGCGCAATTTCGGTGCAGCGCTGAGCAATTCCTGGTTGACTTTCTCCGTGAGCAGGCACACCAGCCCTTCTTTATCCTTAATTTTCTCGAATAACTCTTCTTTGGATATCCGCTCCGGCCTGGTCCAATACTCTGCCTCGCATCCAGCATTCAAAATCTCTTGCGCTGCGGGAAACAGCGGCCGCGTCGCCAGTACTTTCGGTTTTGCCATCTTTCTCCTCTGCCCGCTCTCGCGAATCCGGAAAAATCACACTAACACAACCCGCCGCCATCCTCCCACTGCACGATCGCCCCAGCGCAACTTCTTTCGCATTCGCTGGGGAACCGGCCCCGCCCGAAGGCCCGGCCCAGGTTTGCGGCCGAAAGGCAGGACACGCCCGGCTCCTCGGGGCAGCGGAACGGGGCAACGAACATGTTAGCTGCTCCATTCGTTTGTCGAAGAAGTTTATTGTTTTGGCGGTGGAAGTCGCGTTTCGATCGTTTTAAGGCGGTCGCTCATTTCTTGCACGAGCTGTTCGAGGTGCTCCAGGCGTTTGGCCACGGCGCCTTCGCTTTGATCGTGGATTGCTCCGGAGGGTGCAGATTCTTCCTCTCCGCCCGGAGTTTCCCCATGGGAGCGGCGCCGTTCGCCGGCGGGGGCTTTCAAACTTGCGATCTGTTCCTTGATCATCGGGACCATTTCGATGCTGAGGTCGTCGCTCTTAAGCAAGGCTTCGAGGGCGGGAACGGCCCTTGCGTCGCCGCGGGCGCCGAGCGCCAGGATGCTCGCCATGCGAATGGGAAAGTGCGGCTCGCTCAGATAGGAAGCGATCTGGCTGGTGATCTCTTTATTGTCTTTTTGGAGGCGCGCGAGACTGGCGATAGCAGCATTGCGCGAATCGATGGGCCTGCCGGGGGCGGACCATTCTAGGAGCACGGGTACGGCTTTGTCGTCACCGAGAGGGCCCATGGAACGAAGGGCCGCGTTGCGCAGGAATCCGTCAGGAGAGTCGGCGGCGACCGCGGCATCGAGAGTCGCCAGCGCTCCGGGAGCTTTGAGGCGACCGAGCGCCTGGAGAGCAGCGCCGCGGGCACGATAGGAGCTGTCCTCGCCCGCGATGGACTTCAGCCTGCTGACGATGGCCAGATCGTCCTTGAAATCACCGAGAGCGGAGACGATACGATTGCGAACCCAAGGTTCCTTTGCAGTGTCGAGCGATTCAAGAAGTTGCCTGGAGGCAGTGGAGTCGCCAAGTCGCCCGAGAGCGTCGGCGGCGTTGGCGCGAATACCCCACGCTTTGTCGTTCTGGAGAGTATCTCGGAGGGCGGCGACGACATCCTCTTCGCCCTTGAGCTTGCCCAGAGCTGTGACGGCATCGGCGCGGTCGGCGAGTTCGCTGGCGTTCTTCAGCTGATAGAGCCACTCCTTTTTCTCTTTGTGAAAATCGGCAGATTTGAGGATGTGTCCGCCTTTATCGAAGAGGACCATGAGCGGGGCCGAATCGGCCTGAAAGGTGAAGACCTCCGTATCCTTCTCGCTTGATATCGTTATAGGGAAAAGTCTCGGTCCGGAAGCGGCGGTGATTTCGACTTCCGTAGGAATATGGAAGAGTCCGACGTGGCCTTCTAGTTTTTGCGTTTGCTTTACAGTGAGCGCGACTTCGTGCTTCGCGTCGTCGTACTTGTAGCTGAGATCGAATTTGGGAGCGCCTGCTCCATAGAGCCACTGGTCGAAAAACTGGTCGACGTTGCTATGTGTGGCTTCTTCCATTGCCTTTGCGAGATCGGCGGTGACGACATTCTTGCCGCGATTCACTTCCAGATAGTGCTTCAGGCCGCGATAGAAAGCGTCTTCGCCAAGTTGGTGGCGAAGCATGTAAAGAACCCAGCCGCCTTTGGTATAGGCATTGCCATCGAATTCGCCGGAATCGCTGAAGTCGTGGCGGACGATCGGCTTGCTATAGAGACTGGGTTGTTCAAACCAACCGCGCGCGTTCAGCCATCTTTCGTAGTCGGCTTGGTCCTTGCCGAAATGAGATTCGCTCCAAACTGTTTCCATGAAAGTAGCGAAGCCTTCGTTCAGCCAAATGTCTCCCCAATCCTTGCAAGTAACGAGATCGCCGAACCACTGATGGGCGAGCTCATGGGAGATGAGATCGTCCTGGCCAGTGATGAACTCGGGTGCTAGCTTGGCGTGCTGGAGCGAACTGCTGGTATTGGTGGTGGCGCTGGAGTTTTCCATGCCGCCGGCGACGAAATCATCGACCATAGATTGCGCGTACTTTTCCCAGGGATAGTCGACGCCAAGCTTTTTGCTGAAGAGTTCGATCATCTGGGGAGTGCGCCCATAGTTGATCGAGAGGCGATCACCGCGGCCCTTGGGCGCGTAGTAAGTGACGGGCATACCTCGCCAGGAATCCTTTACTTCGTCCAATTCTCCGGCGACCACGGTGATCAGATACGTCGAGCTGGGCTGGGACTCTTTCCACGTCCAAACCTTCATGCCGTTGGCGGCATCGGTGACACTGATGAGTTTGCCGTTGGCGACGGTGACCCACGAAGCGGGCACTGTCAGAATGGTTTCGGTGGTAAGGCGGTCATTCGGGTAGTCGTATGTGGGAAGGTAGTAGCGCGTGTCCTCGGATTCGCCCTGCGTCCAGACCTGCTTCGGCCGGTCGGGATACTCCTTGTCGGGCAGGATGAAGTAGAGGCCCTTCGCGGGTTTGCCTTCGTAGTGGATGGTGACGTCGAATTTCTGCCCGGCACGAGCAGCAGTCGCGAGCGGGACAATCAGCTTGTCGTTTTTGGTCTCAAATTTGGCGGAAGATTTGTTGACGGTGACACTTTGAATGGTCAAGCCGGCGGAGTCAAAAACGATTTTCGAAGTGGAATCGCGAAGGACGGTCAGCGTGTGCGTGACGTCGCCAATGACTTTTTTCTGCTCGAGATCGAAGCGCAGGCCGATTCGCGAATGTTCTAGGTCGTAGTCGCGGCTTCTGGCATAAGGCTCGTCCGCGCCTAATTGCAGCGCGGCGAAAAGAAGGGCGAGCAATGTTGAGGCTGCGAAGGATATGGTTAGGCGGCGCGAACATGCCTTTTGAACCCGCGAGACGTTCATGGGGATGGGCTCCTCTGGAAAGTGTGTCCTGCCCGCTCGAGGGCGGAGACGGCTGCCGTCAGACTCTCCGAAGCCACAAGCAGGTAATCGGTATCGAAGGTCGCGATGGTCAGCACGCTGATTCTTGCGGCGGCCAGAGGTCCGACAAGAGCGGCGAGCACGCCAACCTCGGACAACATAAACGGGCCGTGCACCTTGATGACGCGCCAGCCGCCCTGGGATTGATACTCGGCGGGAACGCGGTTTTCCTCGACCATGATCGAGAGTTCTTCGCTGGTGCGCGTGATCGAGAAAAAAGGGCCTTGCGTGGCCCACAGAGGAATGTCCGCGCCCGGAGAGAGTCCGACAATGGCAAAATGTTCTGGCAGAATGGAAAGCTGAAAGCGGCGAAGGGAAAGGGTCATTTCTTTAAAAAAGGCTCCTGATCATACCGCCATCGACAGCGATGGAGGTGCCGTTCACGTAGCTGGCGCGCTCTGAAGCGATAAACGCCACGACGGCAGCGAATTCTTGAGGCGTCCCGATGCGACCTGCGGGAATCTGGCGGGTCCAATCAGCGAAGACGGATTCGGGTTGAGCGCCAGTACGCGCGGAAATAGATGCGGCGAGATTGTCAAGACGCGCGGTGCGGGTGTAACCGGGGCAAACGTTGTTCACGGTGATGCCGTGGGCGGCGTACTCATTCGCAAGCGTGCGCGCCAGACCCGTGACGGCGGCACGAATAGAATTAGAAAGCAGAAGGCCGTCAACGGGTTGCTTGACGGCCGAAGACGTGATCGTGATGAATCGCCCCCACTTGTTCTTTTGCATGCGCGGCAGCGCTTCCTTAGCAAAAAAAACCGCGCTCATCAAAAGCAGCTCGACGGCGGCCCTCCAGTCTTCCGCTTTCGTATCCGCAAACAATCTTGACGGCGGCCCACCGGAATTCGTAATGCAAATGTCCAGACGGCCGAAGCGCTCTTCGACGGCGCTAACGAAATGAGTGACCGCGTCGGGATTTGCGACATCGACGCTTTGGTGGAAGACGCCGCAGCCGGTGATTTTTTGGATATGGCCGGCGGCTTCTTCGAGCTCGGAAGCGGTACGAGCGCAGATGGCGACGCTAGCTCCCTCGTGCGCGAGTTCTTCGGCCACGGCACGGCCAAGTCCCTTGCTGGCGGCCGCGACGATAGCTACGCGGCCCTTTAGCCCCAGATCCAAATTTTCCCCTCGTCCAAACTCCCCATCCTCTCGCGAAACGTTTGTTGCGTCAAATCACTCGAAACGCCGAGGCCGGCCCAGGCGATCGGTTTCCGCGGAGTCCACGATCGGCTAGACTTCTGTGCATGCTTTTCATGGTGATTGAGCGGTTCAAGAATGGCGATGCCCAAGCGATCGGCGAGCGCTTCGCACGCGATGGACGCATGCTGCCGGCCGGTGTTGCCTATCACGTGAGCTGGGTGGATTCGGCGGGCGGGCGCTGTTTCCAGATAATGGAAGCAGAGCATGGCGACATGCTGGCAGATTGGGTTAGCCGTTGGGAGGATTTAGTCGAGTTTGAAATCGTGCCGGTGGTGACTTCCGCGGAGTTTTGGTCCAAACGACGGACCGAATAAATCTCAAGGACGGCACGCCTCTATTTGCCGGCTGCGGCTGTGCCGTGAGAAGCGACATAGTCGCGTGCATGGGTCAGCTGCGGAAGATCGGCATCGGCGGATTTCCATGCGGTCAGAAACTCCGAGTACTCGGCAGTGGCTGCGCGGGCGTCACCAGCTTTCTCGCTCGCTTCCGCGATGCCGTAGAGCGGAAAGCCGGAGTGCGGGCGCTCGACCAGGGCCGCTTGGTAGGCAGTCTTTGCGGCGGGCCAATCGGAAACGGACATGAAAGCGGCTGCCTCGGTTTCAGCGACGGGCCGCACGAAAGCTGGAGGTTCGTGATAGCCAAGCGCCTTTTCCTCCTGGGCGGCCTGTACGTATAGTTTTCTCGCTTCCGCGCTCTGCTTCCTGGCCATAAGAATTCCCGCGCGCAATTCCAGAGACATGATGGACAGGTTTTTCACCAGCGGCTTTGCATACGCATCCGGCATCAGCCGGATCTTTGGAGGAGAGGCGACGGCCGTCTTCTTTTCTTTGTGTTTTTCTTTGGATTTGGATTTGGCTTTCTCTTCATCTTTTAGGCGATCGGACAAGCGCTTGAGTTCGGCATCGAACTGGGCCGACGCCGCATCCGCGGCTGACAAATCGTGCGCGTCAAGAGCTTGCATGCCGAGAGCATATTGCGTTAGCTGGCGTTCGAGAAACTGCAGATTCGGCAGTGTCGCTGGAGGATCGCTGGACTCGAGAAGCGCGAGAGCGGCGCTCCAATCGGCCGAGCGAAGGGCGACCGGCAGGCGTGGATTGACCCTGGAGATGGCATCGCGCGGCGACCACGGGTAGAGCGTATTGGGAAGCTCACCCCGCGCGTCCCTTAGTTTAGCGGACAGTGCGGTGGCTTCGCTTAACTCACCCACTTCCATGAGGTTCGCGATGGCATACATCAGGTTGTGTACGTAGTTCCAGTCGTCGTCGACCTGAATGTGTTGCTCCTGCATGTACTCCTCATCGGCTTTCATGGACGCGGCAAAGGATTCTTTCGCGTGGGAGTAGTCGCCGGTGCGATAGAAGATGTGGCCCGGCATGTGGACCATGTGGCCGGAGGTCGGAGCTAAACGGCCGAGAATTTCTGCGCTGTGGAGAGCTTGCTCCGGGTGAGGACTCGCTTCCACGGCGTGAATCCAATAGTGATTCGCCGCGGAATTGTCAGGATCATCCTTCAGAACCGTTTGAAAGATCGCCAGGGCTTCCTTTGTACCGGCGTTCGGCTGGCCGCTATCGTCGTAACCATCCGTCAGCGCCCATGCCAGAAAGATGCGCGCCTGCAGGTCCGCCGGATCGTGCTTGACGAGCTTGCGGTAGATTTGAACCTCCTTCGAATCCTTCGGGTTCTTATCTTTCTTCTCGTCTTTTTCGGAGGCCACGCCCGCCTCGATGTACAGCTGCTCCGATTTACTGACGCGGCCTTTCAAGCTGACTGCCTTCGTTAGCGCTTGGTCCCGGAAGTATTTGTTGTCCTCTCTGTAGTTTGTTTTCGCCGCCTGGTAAATACCCCAATAGCACATCGCACACTGGGGATCGACACGAACGCCCTGTTCGAAGGCCCGAATGGATTCGTAATCCCAGAAGTCGTGCAATAAATTCAACCCCTGGTCAAACCACCCCTGCGCCTCGGGAGTCGCAGTGATACGAATGTGCGCGTTGCCGATGCCGGTGAGTTTCTCTGGGGGCGGCAGTTGCTCGGGCGCAACCTCGACACGCATGTCCATCGAGTGGCAGGCCACGCCTGACTGCGCGTTTGTGCGGCGGGCATAGGCAAAGAGAAGACAGTATGCCGTCAACAGAAAGGCTGCGGTCTTCCGCAATAACAAAGTGGGATGCGACAAGAAAATTGCCACGGATTCCTCTCCCTAACATGCGGCGGCACTCCCATTCTAAACGAAAAACGGGAGCGGGGAGCGCTGTCGGAGGGCGGCGCCCGTTTCGAGGAGGAATTTGTTTGCGCGGCGGGCCAAGCGGCACTAAGATGCAGGCAATTTCCTTCCCGTGGAGGCGTCCATGAAGCGAATGACCGAGTTTATGGGGATTCTCGCCCTGCTCCTTTTTGCAGCCTTTCCCGCCGTCGGGCAAACAATCGGCAAGTTTGTGCCGATCGCCGCCGGGTCCGACGCGGACCATGCTCTGACGGAAATCAACGGCACGGCCGATCAGGCGCAAAAGCTGGCCTTGATCGATAAATTTTCATCGGGCCTCGGACAGGGTGACATGGCCATTGTGGCCTGCGATCTCTATGTGAATTACTACCTCGCGCAGAAAAACTACGACAAGGCTTTCGAATACGGCGACAAATTGTTTGCACTCGATCCCGATAATTTTTCCAACGCCGTGAATATGGTTCGAGCGGCCAGCGAAAAGGGCGACACCGATAAACTCATGGCTTACGGAGAGAAGGTGCCCGGGATCCTCGAACGATACAAGGCTTCTCAGGCACCGGATGGAGTCGAAGCACTCAGCTGGCAGCGGCAGCAAAAAGATACCTTGGACAACAATAAAGACAACATCACCTACATCGAACAAGCCATGTTCCTTGGGTTTTATCGCATAACGATTCCCGCGAAGCGGGCCGCGAGTTTGACGCGTTTCGCGCAACTTTATCCCGATTCGCAATATGCAAATCAGGCCCTCGGCGTGGCGGCGACCTCCTATCAGCAGGCGCAAAACGTGCCCAAAATGCTCGAGGTGGCGAATGGGCTCCTGGCGAAGGATCCAAACAATATAGGAATGCTGCTCTTGCTATCTGACGAGTACGGCGAGAAAGGCGAACAGCTGGATAAGGCCGAAACGTACGCCAAGAAGGTAATGGACCTGCTGGGCACCGCCCAGAAGCCGGAAGGAGTGACCGACGAACAGTGGCAGCAGCAGATTTCGCTGCAGAAGGGTCTGGCCCTCAGCTGCTTGGGGCAGGTTAACATAGAGAAGAAGGACAACGAACAAGCCGCGCAGAATCTCAAGGCCGCCTCGCCGCTGCTGAAGCCGGATGAAGGGAGCTATGGCCGAAATCAATACCGGCTGGGCTTCGCGCTGCTGAACTTGAAAAGGAATGCCGAAGCAAAAGATGCCTTCACGCAGTCGGCCTCGGTAAATAGCCCATACAAGGCGTTGGCGCAGGCAAAACTGAAGACCTTCCTGGCGGCGCCAAAGCAGAAGTCTTGAAACAGAAGCCTGTTAAGAGAAGCGAGCGGTCCGGCAGCTGGCTCCTTCCAGTGGGAGGCACGAGGATTGTTTTGAAGAATCCACCGAAACTTCGGAGGTAGCGCGCGCATCCAATCGCTGTGCCTGGCCGACATTTACCCGGACCAGCACAGCGAGCGAAGCCGAGTTCGCTTAGGAGATGTCCATGTCAGAGATTGCAACATTTGGAGCAGGGTGCTTCTGGGGAATTGAAGCGGCATTTCAGCAGGTGCCCGGCGTGATCGAAACGGCCGTGGGCTACAGCGGCGGCGAAACGACGAATCCCACCTACAAAGATGTCTGCACGGATGAAACCGGCCACGCGGAAGTGGTGCAAGTAACGTTCGATCCGTCCAAAGTAAGCTACGAACAGTTGCTCGACGTCTTCTGGAAAGTGCACGACCCGACGCAAGTCAACAGGCAGGGCCCGGACTTCGGCTCGCAATACCGCACGGCCATTTTCTTTCATTCACCCGAACAGGAAGCCGCTGCGAAAAAATCCCGCGAAGCGCTGGAGGCCAGCGGCAAGCTAAAAAGGCTCATTGCAACGGAAATCACGCCAGCGGGGACGTTCTATCGCGCAGAAGAGTATCACCAGAAGTATCTGCAAAAGCGGGGCGTTGCCTCCTGCCACTTCTGATTTAACTTGGCCATTCGAAAATCGTCAGGGCTGGGCAAGTTGCCCGGCCTTTTTTGAATGTGCCGAGCGTGTTCGACAGCTTGGAGTGGAAAGTCCTCTTCACAGCCAGATGGAAGCGAAGTGATAGCGAAGCGCAAGGGCCGAGTGTGCCAAAAGGGACGGACTTTCCCGGAGCCGTGTGCGTAACTCTAATCAGAATCCGGAGCCTAGGCCTGCGCCCAAAGTACATCAGTCAGCATCCGGTTTTGACAGGACTTTCACCTTGAGAACGCTGAAAAAGTTTCTCCCTCTCGTCGCTCCGCTTTTTGCTGCCTTCTGCCTTCCCGTCGGGGCTGTCGCTCAAACCGTACCCGACGCCGCGGCGATGGACGCCGAAGTATCCAAGATCATGTCCCGGACCCACGCGAACGGCATGGCCGTTGCGGTTATTGATCACGGAAAGGTCGCCTATGTCCACAGCTATGGCATCCGCAACGCCAAAGGCGATCCGCTCACCACAGACACGGTCATGTACGGCGCGTCGCTTACCAAGACGGTGTTTGCATACACGGTGATGCAACTGGTCGATGCGGGCAAGCTGAACCTCGACACTCCCATTAAGTACGATCTCGACAGTCCTTTGCCGAGCTATGGCCCCGATCCGGTTTTTCCGGACAAGTATGGACCATACAAGGACCTCGCTGACGACCCGCGCTGGGAAAAGATTACTCCGCGTATGTGTTTGACCCACTCCACCGGCTTCAGCAACTTCTGGTTCATCGAACCGGACCAGAAGCTGCGCATCCATTTCGAACCTGGCACGCGCTTCAGCTATTCGGGCGAAGGCTTCATCCTGCTGCAATTCGTCGTCGAACACGGCCGCAAGGCGGAAGGTTTGGGCCTCGATGTAGGCGATCTGACCAAGGCCAATTTTGACCGCCTGGGAATGTTCCGCACAAGCCTGGTTTGGGCTAACGGCAAAGATACTAACGTGGCCGATGGATGGAACGACCAAGGCCAGCCGCAGCCACATGACAAGCGGAGCAAGGTGCGCGCATCCGGCTCAATGAACACTACCATCGGCGACCTGTCGAAGTTTACCGCCGCCCTCGTACGCGGCGATGGCCTCAGTCCTGCCTCACGCGCCGAAATCACGAAACCGGTATTGCATATATCCACAGCCAGCCTGTTCCCCCTCTTCCTTCCGGACCTGCCGCCCGCTGAACAGCGCAAGGACCTGTACTCGGGGCTGGGCGTCACCGTTTTCGACGGCCCCGAGGGCCGCGGCTTTTACAAAGGCGGCCACGACGGCCAGACCGCCAACACCATGGTCTGCATCGAGGCCAGTGAACGTTGCGTCTTGATTCTCTCAAACGACGTTCGTTCCGAAGCAGGCTTCGCCGAACTCGTCAGATTCATGCTCGGGGACACCGGCGTGCCCTATGAATGGGAATACGGAAACGACGCGCGAAAGCCGTGAGTTCGCAGCGCCTTAGTGGGCGCGGAGGAGCTTAGCGGCCTGCCTGGTAACCAGCCATCCATTCTTCCACCAGTTCCAAATCGTATTCCGCCTGACACAACCTCTGACCACTGGCGGAAGCAAGTTCCGGGTCGATGACGTAAGCACAATGCAAATTGAGGCGTGCTGTTCCTCGTAACTGTGAGATAGACTTGGTTGCTTAGAGAGGGCTGCCGATATGTCCGTTCGCGGAAACAACCAAATCGGCGGATTCGAGTTCCAAGCACTTAGCTTGGCGGGATAACACTCAAACGCATGCAGCGTCTTAAGGGGTTATGGGCCAAATTTCCCAAAACCGCGGCAAGCCCAAGACTCTTCTTCTTCGTATTGCTTCCGTATTGGTTCTAGTGGCTATCCCCTTTCTTTTTCTGCACTTCCGGCAAGGACGACCCCTGGCGGACAAGGCCGATTCCCTGGTCAAAGTCGAGCGGAAGAGCCTTTCCGAGACGCTGCGGCTCAATGGAACGACGCAGGCTTCTCGTTCTTTTATCGTTTTGGCGCCGAGACTTGAGGGGGCGCAGGTCGGGTCAATGGTAGTCACGAAACTGGTCCCCGCCGGTACACACGTGAAGAGCGGCGACCTCCTGGTCGAGTTTGATCCCCAAGCGCAGACGAAAGACTATCTTGAAAAAAAGAGCACCTACGACAACCTGGTGAGCCAGGTGGCCCAGAAGCAGTCGGATGAGGAAATCGCACGCGCCAAGGACGATACCGCGCTGAAGCAGGCCGAGGATGAATTGAAGCGCGCACAACTTGAGATTCAAAGAAATGAGGTTGTCTCGCGCATTGACGCCGAAAAGAATCAGGAAGCGGTGGATGAAGGGCAAGCCACATTCAAGCAACTCAAGGAAACCTACGAGTTGAAGCGCGCCGCAGCTGTGGCGGCGATCAAGATTCTGGAGATTCAAAGGGATCGCGCCAAGGAAGCGATGCGCTACGCGTTGGCAAACGCCGCAAAGATGACGGTGCATTCGCCCATGGCGGGGGTGGTGGTCCATAACACGATATGGCTTGGCGGACGGATGGGCACGGTGCAGCAAGGAGATCAGGTGCGGCCGGGTGTGCCGTTTCTTCAGGTGGTCGATCCGTCAAAGATGGAAGTGCGCGTCGAACTGAATCAAGTCGACCTGTTGAGAGTGCATCCAGGACAGAAAGCGGAAATGCATTTGGATGCCTATCCGGGAATGGCTTTACCGACGGTTCTCGATGAAGTGTCCCCTCTTGGCCACACCGGCCAGTTTACGGAAATGGTGCGGTCGTTCGCGGCGCGGTTTCTCGTCGAGGGAAACGACCCCAGGCTATTGCCGGACCTTTCGGCAGCCATGGACCTCGATCTCGGTTCGGAAAACGATGTGCTGGTGGTTCCCTATCAGAGTATCGGGACGGAAGCGGGACATTCGTTTGTATGGCTGAAAAGTCCCAGTGGTTTTCTGAAGCGCACGGTGAAAATGGGGCGCCGGAACGACCTGAGTGCGGTGGTCGAGTCTGGACTGGCGGAGGGTGACGTAATCCGCAGGGATGCGAGCCAGGATTCCGCAGCGCCGGAGAAGCCATGAACGGCGGAAGTCAGAAGGGGAAATCCAGAAAGAAACTGCTCGTCGTCGCTGCCATTCTGGTTGTTGGCGGACTCGTGTTCGGGGCTTTTCGGCTGGCAAACTCGGCTGTGAATTTTCCGATGGCGGATGTGAAGCGCAAAGAGTTCGTGGACTACCTGGAAATTAAGGGTGAAGTCAAAGCCATCCGGTCGGCGGTGATTGCGGCTCCTTATGGGGCCGGAGACCTGCAAATATTGAAGCTTGTGGACAACGCAACGAAAGTAAAGAAGGGCGATTTCTTGGTGGAATTTGACGCGACCACAGTGAAGCAAAAGCTGGCGGAAGATCAGTCCGCCGTCAAATCCGCGGAAGCGGAAATTCAGCAGTCGCGCGCGGCTTCGCGATTGAAGGAAGAGCAGGACGTAACCGACGCCATGACTGCGAAGTACGACACCGAGAAGGCGCGCATGGACGCCAGTAAACAGGAGATCCTTTCGGTCATTGAGGGCGAGCAGGCCAAACTGAAACTCGCGGATGCGGAACAAAAACAGAAGGAAACCGAAGCCAAGTTGAAAGCAGATCGCGCGGCGGCCGCTTCCGATCTCTCCAGCAAGCAGCAGAAGCACGACCAGGCTGTATTCCAGGTGGAGCTCGATGAACGGGCACTCGAATCCCTCACTCTCCGAGCGCCGCTCGATGGCGTTGTTGCGCTGCAAAATCACTGGCAGCCTCAAGGAAGCCCGACACCTTTCAAACCCGGCGACCGGGCGTGGCCGGGCGCAGCGATCGCGGAGCTTCCCGATGGCTCCGCGCTGATGATCGCGGCGCGCGTGGAAGAGGCGGAAAGAGGCCAGTTGAAACTGGGGCAGTCCGCGACGGTCCGGCTCGATGCGCTCCCGGACAGGAGCTTCGACGGGCGTCTTGACACGATCAGTCCAACGGCCAGCATGGATTTCGGTGCGGGTTGGCCGATACCGCGGAATTTTGCGGTGGAACTGGGCCTGGCGGGGAGCGATGCGCGGCTCACGCCTGGAATGGGCGCAACGGTTCGCATCGCGGTGGCGCGCGTGCCTGATGGAATTGTAGCTCCGACGAACGCTCTTTTTCGGAAGGCGGGAAGAATCGTTGCGTATGTGCGTCGCGGATCGAGATTCGAAGAGACGCCCGTGGAGGTATCGCGCCAGAGCGGCGATGAAGCCTTGATTGCCAAGGGGTTGGCACCAGGCGAACGGCTGGCCCTGAAGGATCCAACACTTGCAAAGTAGGAGCTTCCTCTTGAGCAAACCAAGAACGCCAGCGGCGGCATTTCTGCTCGCACTGGCGCTAGGAGCGAACGGCATTGCTTGCCGGCAGAGCACGGCAATAGCCGGCGATGCGGAAGTGCCGACAACCACGGTCAAAGAAGTGGACCTTCAACTGAAGGTGTTCACGAAGGGCGCATTGCACACGGAGCAATCGAGAGGCATCTCGGCGCCGCCAATCGCCGGCGGCACATTGCAGATCATCCAGCTGGCCGCCGCTGGTACGCAAGTGCACACGGGGGACGTGGTGCTGGAGTTTGACCCCAGCCAGCAAGAATACAATCTGGCGCAAAACCGCAGCGACCTCGAACAAGCCGACCAGGAGATCGTCAAAGCCAAAGCAGACGCCGCGGTCCAGACGGCGGAAGACCGGACAGCGCTCCTGAAAGCAAAATATGCGGTGCGCAAAGCGGAACTCGAGGTCAGCAAAAACGAAATTTTGAGCCAGATCGACGGCCAGAAAAACGTTCTTGCGCTCGACGAAGCCAAGCGCGCTCTGACGCAACTCGAACAAGACATCCGCTCGCACGGAGCGTCCAATGATGCGGCGCTCGCGATAAGCGAAGAAAAGCATAACAAGGCGCGGCTGGCGATGGATCGTGCGGAGCTGAACATAAAGAATATGAGGATAACTTCTCCCATTGATGGACTGATGGTCATCCACGGAAACCGGGATTCCACCGGAGGAGTGTTTTTCGGCGGGATGACGTTGCCGGATTATCACGTAGGGGATCAGGCGAGCCCGGGCAGCTCGATCGCGGAGGTGATTGACAGCTCTCGCCTCGAGGTTTCGGCCCAGGTCGGTGAAACGGACCGCACGAATCTCAAGGCGGGCCAGTCCGTCGACATCAGGGTGGACGCGCTTCCCGGTGAGTCCTTTACCGGGAAAGTACGCACGGTTGGCGGAGCCACCGCAAGCGAATTCTGGGACGATAACTCGAAACATAAATTCGACGTGGCCATCCAACTGGACCGGGCAGATCCGCGCCTGCGTCCAGGATTCGAGGCGCAATTAAGCATTCTTGGCGATCACCTTACGCGAGCCGTCTCGCTTCCCGCGGAGGCGGTCTTCGACCATGACGGGAAGAAGATTGTGTATTGCGAGCGCGGCCGCGGATTCGAGATGCATGAAGTCAAGGTCAGAGCACTGAGCGAGGGACGCGCAATCCTTGAAGGGGTCTCCGTCGGAACGGTTGTCGCGCTTGTAAATCCGGACAAGAAGCGCTCCGGAAAACCAAAAGAAAGCGGCGGCGCAACTCCCAGCCTGGGTGCAAGTTCGAATTGAAAGGTGCGGGGCGCAAATGAAAAGTGGTTCGATGGCCAAGCCGAGGTCCCTGGAACAATGGCTGCCCGATCTTGCATTTGGCTTGGAAAACTTGGCCAGCCATAAGCTGCGATCCTTGTTGACGATGCTCGGAATGATTTTCGGCGTAGCGGCGGTGGTGGCGATGCTCTCGATCGGTGCGGGAGCGCAACAGAAGGTGATGGCGTTCATCGAACAGCTAGGCGTGCGCAATCTGATCGTGGAGGCCAAGGAAGCACGGAACGAGCAGGAGCTTCAGAAAATCCGGAAAACTTCGCCGGGCCTCACGCTCAGCGACTACCAGATTATTCGCCAGAACGTGCCAAGCATTGCGGACGCAACTCCGCGCAAGCGCTTCACGCCGACGAAAATCCTCCCGAAGCCTCAGCAGGACACTCCCGTAGTTTACGGCGTCGAGCCGAGCTATCTGGAGATCGGCCATCTGCACGTGACGGAAGGACGCTTCTTCGATGCTTCCGACAATGCTGCTTCCGCACCGGTATGCGTTCTGGGCGCGGCGGCGAAAGACAGCTTGTTTGGCGCGTCCCCGGCCGTCGGAGAGTACATAAAACTCAACGAAATGTGGTGTCACGTGATCGGGATCGCGGGGCCACAACTCGCCCCCGAATCCGACGTATCCGGCGTGCGCACCGAGGATCTGAACAACCTGGTGTACGCGCCGTTGAATTCGGTGCTGTACCGTCTGGAAGATTCGCAAAGCTGGATGAAAGACGAAGTCGACGGGCTGTACCTGCATCTGGCATCCACGGACACCAGCGTCACGGATGCGGAAGTGGTGCGCGGCATTCTTAATTCCTCGCATCACGATGCGGGGGACTTCAGTGTCATCGTGCCCGCCGAACTGCTGGCGCAACAGAAAAGAACAGAGCAGCTCTTCAACACCGTGATGGTGGCCATCGCATCGATTTCCCTCTTGGTGGGCGGAATCGGAATTATGAACATCATGCTGGCCGCCATTCTCGAACGCACGCGCGAAATCGGAGTACGGCGGGCCATTGGCGCGAGGCGCTGGGACATCATTCGCCAGTTCGTGATCGAGGCGACACTCATTTCCTTTGCGGGAGGTCTCCTGGGCGTGGTCGTCGGATTCGCCATGTCGCAACTGATCGCCTGGCTGGCCGGTTGGTCCACCGTGGTTACGATCAGTTCGATCCTCCTGGCGTTCGTCGTTTCCATTTCCGTGGGATTGATTTTCGGGATCTATCCGGCGGTGAAGGCTGCGCGGCTCGATCCTGTCGAGGCCATTCGGTACGAATAGCAGCGGTTTACGATCAGATGATCCTGTCGGGGGGTGATCATGAGAGTGGCGCGCCTTTTCTATGTTGCGATTTCATTGTTGTCACTGATTGCCGTGAGCGGAGTCTCGACCGGGGCGCAGAACGCCTCGCCTCTTGAAACGGTGCTCGGAATCAGCCGCAGGCAAAAACCCGCGGCGCCGCTGCTTGCACCGCAGGAATTGAAGGATCACATCATTGACGGAAAGCTCGTGCTTTCCCTGGACGATAGCATTCGCCTGGCTCTTTCTAACAACACCGACATACACCTGGATCACTACCAGATTGAGACCGCGGAGAACAATCTTCAGCGGGTGCTGGCGCCGTTTGATCCGTTGCTGACCTCGAGTTTCAGCGATCAGCGCACCAAGTCGCCCACGTCGACGCAACTCCAAGGTGCATCCATTCTCAACGAATTGAGTCAGGAGACGCAGGTCGGCTACTCCCAAACGTTTCAAACGGGCACGAATTTTCAGGGCTCCTTCATCGCGGAGAAGAATTCGACGAACAGCTCGTTCAACTTCTTGAATCCTTCCACCGCGACAACGCTGCAGTTCCTCGTGACGCAGCCGCTCTTGCGAAACCGAGGACTCTTCCCCAACCGTGCTCCGATTCTGATCGCGCAGCGCAACCTGAAACAGGCTCGCGCTTCTTTTCTCGGAGAGGTGAGCGACATCATTCAACAGATTGTGGGCGGTTACTGGAATGTCGTACTGGCCCGAGAAGTTCTCGCGGTGCAGCAAAAATCGCTGGATGAGGCCCAGAGAAGTTACGACCATGACAAGAAGGCGTTGAGTCTCGGGGCTTTGCCGCCGCTGGACATCTATCGCTCCGAATCGCAGGTTGCGTCACGGCGCGTGGGAGTGATTCAAGCGGAATACGCCGTCAAACAGGCCGAGGATCAATTCCGCCAGAGCATCGCCGCGGACCTGGACCCGGCGACTCGCGTGCTTGATCTTAATTTGACGGATCGCCCTGAGCCCGCCGGCGAACTCCTCAACATCGATATCCCCACGGCTCTCGCGCGCGCCATTGCGAATCGCCCGGAGCTGGAAGCCGTTCATCAGCAGCTCGCCATCGATGAATTGAGCATTCGTCTTGCACACAACAACCTCAAGCCGGACCTCGAGCTTTCCGGCTTCTATTCGGGGAACGGGCTGAATGGATACGAACCCGGCGTCGCAAATACAGGAATAGGCACCAGCCTGAGCCAGTCTTTCCGTTTTGCATTCCCGGCCTACGGCGCGACGCTTTCGTTGTCGCTGCCAATAAGGAATCACGGCGCGGAAGCAAATCTGGCCGACGCGGTGGTGAGCCGCCGACACGACCAGTACCAAGAGAGAGACACGAATCAGAGTATTTTACTCGACGTTACGACTGCCGTGCACTCGCTCGAGGCCGCCAAACTGGGGATGGAAGCCGCCAAAGTAGCCGTGGATCTTGCGAAAGAGACGCTTCACGCCGACGAACGAAAGTACGAATTGGGCGCAGAGCAAATCTTCTTCGTTCTTGACGCGCAAACCCAACTCGCCCAGGCCGAGCTGAACCTGATCCAGTCTCAGGTGAATTTCCAGCTGGCCGTCACGCAGGTGGATCACGCAACGGGAGACCTGCTCGAGCATCATCACGTGCAAATCGTGGAACCAGCGAAATAAAATCCCTCGTCGCCCAGATCGGGCAGGCGCTATAAGGGCCTGGGTTCTGCTCGAATCTACAGCGCATCCGGAAATGGCGGGTTCCTACCTACTGGGAACCGGGACAACTCTTCTCTTTGTAGGGGTAGTCGGAGCCTCTTCCTTTAGCAAACTATCGATCAAGTTTCGCAGATACGTCTCGTTTTCTAATTTTGCATCACCAGGCTGGCGTCCGCTCGAGGCACGGATGGTCCCGGCGCGGTCAATCACGACCACCTGCGGAATACTGAGAATCTCGTTCCCGGCGCGGCCGAGGAAGCTGTCCACCTTAGCGGAAGTCGTGAACCCCAGCGGATAAGTCAACTTGAGGTAATCCATCGTATAGACTATATGCTGCTCGTCGGCGTGGGGCCCGAAGACTACGCCAACCGATTGAAGGCCGCGCTGGCCCATTTCCCCTTGCAGCGAATTCAATGTCTTGGCGACGCGCAGGCAGTGCTCCGAATTCATGAAAAGAAACTCGATCACCACGACCTTGTCCTTGAGACTTGAGAGCGACGTTTGTTTGCCCGACGGCTCGGAGATTGTGATTTCAGGCGACTTGCGCGGTCCCGGATGGGCAGAGACAAGCGTCGAACCCGTGAGGTCAAGGAACCGATCCACAGAGCAGAAAGTTTGTCGGGCAGGTTTTCCTCTCCTTAGGAAGACGGAAGAGGTACAGCAGAAAGAAATCGAATCCAACTTCGAGACCGGACAGGATGCGCAACGTTTGAGCTTCCAAGTTTCGAGGAACAAGAAACGAATATAATTAACAAAAAATGACTTGCTTTATTTCTCCATCGCGCTATATTAATCGCGAATTCTCGCTCGCCGATCCCAATGTTCCTGCCCTCCGGCCTTTTCAGGAACGCGGTGTGCGCCTGCAGGTGAAACCGCAAATGACGGTCACAGTCAATGTCGTGAGTTCGCATCCTGTGCTTACTAGCACGGTGGAAACTCTTTTTGCCCACACGAAAGGCTTGACCGTCGCGGCGCTATCAGCGGATATTCCTAAAACTGAAGTGCTCCATCGTCCCGGATCCCTCCAGCTTTTTCTTCTCGACGCATGCTCGCTCCGGACAAACCTCGGCCCGCTTGCGGCACGGCTTCGGAGCGTTGCTCCTGGTAGTAAGTGTCTAGCGCTCTTGCCGCCGGGCGACGGAGACCACGCGGAGGAAATACGTCTCTTTTATTGGGGTATTGATGGGTTCGTGGAATTGCGCCAAACGTGGAGAGCGGAATTGCCGCAAGCGATCCACGCGATCTTGAAAGGTCAGCCCTGGGTTCCGTCGGCGGTTTTGCTGGCTTTCGTGAAAAACGCCAAAGCGCTGATAGATGCGCAGTTGTTGCCTGGTCACTCTCTTACGGGACGTGAAGCTCAAGTGCTTCAACTTCTGATGCGCCGCCTGACAAACAAAGAAATCGGCAGCCTGCTCGCTATTTCAGAGCGGACCGTCAAGTTTCACGTTTCGAATATTCTCTGTAAGCTGCAACTCGATGACCGAGCTGACCTATCGCCTGACAAGTTTGCCCTCAAGCCGCTCGCATCATAAGGCGAAGCTGGTTGGTGAGCCGGAACGCCATCTACGTCCTCACGAAGGCAGTCCAGCTCGAACTCGATGCCCGGGCAGCCGTTAGGAGAAGTGAATCGAAAACTGATCGGTGCAAGTCCTATACGCCCAGCACCGAGGGGCAACCCACCTGCCACCAAACGCCGATCCGTAGGCTGCGAGGAAGGCCTTCAACCCCCCATCGAAAGAGAGTATCGTTCCTACGGGAGTTTCCGTGGCGACCGTGAACGACCATCGTCGCTATTCTCGCCTTCCCTCTCCGAAAGGGACGATTCTCGCCTGGCAGACCGCTAACAAACGAGACGTCTCGCGTGTGGTCAATCTTGGATTGGGTGGGTTGTACATCCGAACCAGTGATCCTCCTCCGCCCGGCACTTTCATCCAGTTGTTGCTTGACGTTCCCACAGGGGAGGTGCGGGCGCGGGCCATCGTGCAGAGGAGTAAGCCCAAAGAAGGAATGGGTGTGAAGTTTGTGGCGATGCAACAAGAACACCGAGCGCGATTCGCTCAATGGCTTAAACATCTATCAGTCAATGCCGACAGGTTGTAACGCGCGAGTCAAAGCAGCCCAGCGCTCAATGATTGCATAACAATGTCGGCTGCTTGACTCGAGTACACTGTGGTTATTCGGCGACCGCAGGCTCAGGAGGAAGGAGCCGAACGTGATGACTTTAGGCGTAGATTGCCATCCGAGCTTCCAGGCGATCGCATTTTTTGTGGAAGAGGCTCCTGAGCGCGGTGAATAGGAACTGAACATGGTGATGGACAAGCAGTGTCACGAGTGCTCGCCTTCTCTCTAAGAAGTGCTTTGGATGGAGGGCGTTTGTATCTGCATTTTGCTCTGCTGGCGGCGGCCAGGGTGGTTGGGGTCGGTGAATTCGAGCAGTTCGATGGGCGCGCCGTTTTCGACTATGAATGCGACGCGGACCCCATCGGATGGGCTGTTTGGAGGAATCAGGATTTCGCGGCCAGCAAGCTCGGAGGCGAGATCAGCCACTTCAAACGCGACGTGCGGAACTTGCCGGACGAGATCAGGGACCGCTGCGTCCGCTTCGAAACGCATCCACTCCACGCCGAATTCGCTTTTCTCGTGGCCGACGACAAAGACTCTCAAGTGTTTCAAGTGGGTCTCCCCAGGCTTCGCTTCGGTGGTGGGAATTCCGATGTGATGGTACCGGCGCATGGTTATTCGCTCTCCGTGGAATTGGCACAAATTCTACGCCGTCGTTACGGCGTTTGAAACCGTGCCCTCGCGGCCGGACTTTGGAGGCACGAAGTCAATTGTACTTCACTGTATTGGCGCAGGTCGGTTTCGGAATGGATGACAAGCAAACCGCAACTGAGCAGGACAGGTGTTGAACAGGGTTTCGAGGCCTGGCATGAATCAGGAATGGCGCGGATTCAGCCAGATTTTCCGGGGTTCGGTGAAAAGCATTTGACCTTCAAATGAGGGAAACGAGACTTTCCCTAGGCAGTTTTTCCCGGCTTGCCACGAAGATGCAGCGAATGGGATGCTTTTGTTTTCCAGTTGTCCCCGTGCTCTTCCAACGGAATAGAAACTCTGGGTGAGCGGGCGGGATCCTGGGTGCGTAGATGTGTTCGAAGCCCACATTTCGAAGAACCATGGTCACGTAACTCGGGCTTGGCCTTCCGCCCAGCCCGGTAAGTGCCTGGTCGGCCGATGTGTCTTCCTGCGCCATACGCAGGATCGGTAGGACGTGATCACAGACTTGCGTCTCCAATAGAAGCATCTCTTTGCAGACGGCTGCCATGTTGCGCAATGCAGCCACGGGGCTCTCCAGGTGATACAGCAAGCCATAGCAAAAGACCACGTCAAACACCCCCAAAGGGAAGAGCGCCTCGGTTTGAACATCGCAGACGGCAGATTTCAGACCCGGATACAACTCACGCATGCGATCAATGTTTGCCTGGCGGGCATCCGTGGAGGTCACGTCGCATCCCCGTTTCAAGAAATACTGTGCTAAGTGCCCCACGCCGGCTCCGACATCCAAAACCTTGCGGCCTTCTAGAGGCAATCCGAGGCTGTCCAGATGCTCCATTCTCGCAGTGGTTATGTCCACTGTCTTGGTATTGTCAAAGACCGTCACATCCCGGTTCGAGGGGAGCACAGGTGAGAGATAGCCAGGTTCGACTGGGTAAGGCTTCTTGGCGCGGAGAGTTGAGCGAATTCCTGTGGACCACCAAAGCCGCGAAAGAACTTTCATCAGAGTAGGCCTGTTGTGTAAGTCTGAGCTCCCCACATTCTATTCCACTGTTTTATATTTTACAAGAGTAAACATGAATTCCCGATTTGGGACTTTCTCTCGCAACGTCGTGAGTCAAGACTTCACCGTGGACAGTGCCGCCGCGCAAAGACAAGGGAACTGACTCACTACTTCTCTTGGAATTCAACAACCCTGAGATGCACCGTATCTGCAATAGGCACGCCCAGTAGCCTCGCTGGCTGAAACTTCCATTTCTGCACAGTGTCGAGAACGCTTTGCGCAACGTCCGGGCCTGGCCGGTTTTCCAACGATGCTTTTGCCACGCTTCCGTCTGGATTAATCAG
>JABCYZ010000037.1 GCA_013289955.1 Acidobacteriota bacterium | reverse complement strand
TTGAATCCGTCGCGCATTCAGCAGAAGGAGGTCCGGACAGTAGAAGTTGCTTGAACTTGGTTGTAGGTAGGCTTACAGTGCCGATCATCGAGAGTCACTGCAATCAACTAAAACTCGGACATCCTCCTATCGAGCGTCACTCCCATTCTACTAGCCATGCTGAGTGCTCTGTTACGAAGTTCACCTGATTTCAGCTTATTGAATTTCATCCCTTGTGCTCGCCTCAGAAACCCTGTACCAACTTTCGAGACCACTCCGGCAGCGAGAAGCCAAGCAATTCCTCTGATTTTTCTATCGAGGATAGTGTCGAAGCCAGAGGCGACAAGCAACAACGGAATAACAAAGCTCACCAATCTCCACCACGCTTGCCGGAACGCATTAGTAATTGTCCACTTCAGTCTGAAGATGTGCTGGTCGAACGTGTAACACAGAAGCAGAAAGATGCCTAGACTCAGGATCGGTGGTACCCAGAAGAGCAGAGTCTCGGCAGCGGATGTGTTAACCGCTCCCGGCCACCTCGCGATAATTATCGAATCGAGTCCAGAGCGCCCATGCATGTCCCATATCACCCACCAACCGGTCACTGTAATGGCGAGAATGAACCGACCGAAGCTTCGATAAGTAGCCCATACTGTCTTTTGTCGTCCTTCTTGGTTTTGGCGCACAGCCCAGCGAATGCAAAACGTCAGGGCGATTGGCAGGAGCAGAACCGTAGCCGGAGTCAACAAAGCGTTGACTGGCCTCGCCTCTATGAATATCGCCAATTGATGTTCACCGAATTGAAGTGTAACTGAAACTCGACCCGAAATCGGCGAGGTTGGCCCGATTTCAGAAGCTACGTCGCTCACACGCGAGGGCGGGGTGGTCCCTTTTTCGCGTGCGTATACGCATACCCTTTGCCGCGTTGACAGGCGAACAAAAGGCGGCAATACTGGCCTTCGATGATTGGCCAGCTTCGTGGACGCCTCGCCGAAAAACGCCCGAATCAAGTGCTCGTCGATGTCGGCGGCGTAGGATACCTTGTCCAGGTACCGCTTTCCTCCTTCGCCGCTCTTGGCGAGCTCCATACCGAGGTCACTCTTCTCATCCATACTCACGTGCGAGAAGACGCGCTCGCCCTCTACGGCTTCGTCTCCTCTCGGGAAAAGCATCTCTTCGAACTGCTGCTTTCCGCTTCCGGCGTTGGACCCTCTCTCGCGCTGAAAATTCTCTCCGGCATGAGCGTCGAGGAACTTGTCCCCGCCATTCGCGGCAGCGATTTGGGCCGCTTAACAAAGATTCCCGGCGTCGGCCGCAAGACTGCCGAGCGCATGGTCGTCGAGTTGAAGGACAAGCTGGAAGCTGTAGTCCTGGAAGCGCAGAAACCGGCCGCCGCCTCGGCTGCCGGCGTTGAGGCCGACGTAATTTCCGCGCTAGTCAATCTTGGCTATGAGCCGCGAGCCGCCGAATCTGCGGCAAGCGAGGCCAAAAGCGAAGCTGGCGCATCGAATTTCGAAAAATTGCTCCGCGCCTCGCTGCAGTCTCTAGCCGCACCCAAGGGCCGCGCTACGCATGCCGGGGATTGAACGTGAATTTGAAGTGGCCGATCTTTAGGTTGGTCAACGGTCTAAGTTATCCAGGGAACCTGAACAATGTCAGACGCCAGCGCAAGACGATCCATGGACCGAAACGAACAACACAGAATCGTCTCGGGCGCTCCCTACGACGAAGACGTCCAGATCGAAGCCAGTGTTCGCCCTAAACGCCTCGACGAATACATCGGACAAAAACGCGTCAAGGAAAACATCTCCATCGCCATTGAAGCCGCCCGCAGTCGCGGTGAAGCCCTTGATCACGTCCTGCTCTATGGCCCTCCCGGTCTTGGGAAAACCACTCTTGCTCAAATCATCGCCAACGAACTCCAGGTTCCCATCAAAACCAGCGCCGGTCCTCTCCTCGAGCGCAAGGGTGACCTGACAGCAATACTTACTTCTCTTGAGGGCAAGGAAGTGTTCTTTCTCGATGAAATTCATCGTCTCCAGCCGGCTGTCGAAGAGGTTCTCTACCCCGCCATGGAAGATTTTCGCGTCGATTTGATCATCGGCCAGGGCCCCGGCGCGCGCATTCATCCCTTTCAGCTGGGGCATTTCACGCTCATCGGCGCCACGACGCGAGCCGGTCTGATCACCGCGCCCCTGCGCTCCCGCTTCGGCATCGTGCACCGCCTCGATTTCTACGAACCCGAGGATCTGCTGATCATCATCCACCGTTCTGCCAAAATTCTGAATATCCTGATGGACGACGGCGGCGCCGAAGAAATCGCTCGCCGCTGCCGTGGCACACCGCGCATCGCCAACCGTCTATTGCGCCGCTCCCGCGATTTCGCCGAAGTCCGCGCTGCTGGCCGCATCACCCGCGCCGTAGCGCAGGAAGCCCTGGCCATGCTCGGCGTGGACGAAAGCGGCCTCGATGAAGTCGACCGTAACCTTATGCTGGCTCTTCTCGATAAATACGGAGGCGGACCTGTAGGCCTCGGGACGCTGGCCGCCGCCCTCTCCGAAGAAGAAGACGCCATCGAGGAAATCTACGAACCCTATCTCATGCAGATTGGATTGATAGACCGCACGCAGCGCGGCCGCGTAGCCACTGCCCGCGCTTACGAATATTTCGGCAAGGAGCTCCCCAAGCGGCAGCCGCGGCTCTTCTGAACGAATCATCGGAGTTTTTGTTCCTAGGGTGTGGGTTAAATTCGTGTCGGCCGGCCGCGGTTTGCTAAACTGCTTTGGCCATGAGCGTAATCGACGAAGTTCTCCAGGCCAACGAACTCTATTCCCGCACGCACGAGCTGCGAAAACTCACGCCGCGTCCCGAGCGCCATCTCGCCATCCTGACCTGCATGGACACGCGTCTTTCCATTCGCACTCTTGGTCTCAAAACCGGGGACGCCCACATTATTCGAAACGCCGGCGGCATCGTCACGGAAGATACCCTGCGCTCCCTGGTCATCTCTCACTACCTTCTGGACACCAGGGAGTTCATGGTCATCAACCACACGGATTGCGGCCTGATGCACACCAGCGAACAGGATTTGCGCAACAGAATCCAGAACCGCACCGGAACCGCGGCTATCTCACCCGCGTTCTTCTACGCGTTCGAGAACATTGACGAAAACGTCCGCCATCAGTTGCAGAAGCTGCGAACGCACCCATGGGTTCCCAAAGAAGTTGCGGTGCGAGGCTTTGTCTACGACGTCACCAATGGAAAATTGCGTGAAATCACGCACTCCTGAATCGCAAATCGCTCCACGCGAATCAAGCAAATCCCATCGGTTCGCGTAAATTACTCGTAACGCAAAGCCACAATCGGATCCACCCGCATCGCCCGCCGCGCCGGAATGTAGCACGCCAGCAGTGCCACTCCTGTCAGCAGAATAGCCACGCCTCCGAACGTGATGGGATCGGTTGCCCCCACGCCATAAAGAATTTTTGTAATCAACCGAGTCAGGCCCAGCGCGGCCAGAAGTCCAATCCCCACGCCAACCAGCGTGATCCTCATTCCTTCTCCCAGCACCATGCGCAGCACGTCCCTGCTTGACGCGCCGAGAGCCATGCGCACGCCGATCTCATGCGTCCGTTGTCCCGCCAAATAGGAAATCACGCCGTAAATCCCGATCGCGGAAAGCACCAGCGCCAGCGCCGAAAACACGCTCAAGAGCATCACCGCCAGCCGCTGCGTGGCGATCGACCCAGCCACGACGTCCTCCATCGGCCTCACTTCATACACTACCGCGCTGGCATCCACTCCTTCGGCCGCTTCGCGAATGGACTTTACAACTCCCATCGGCGTCCCTGCCGTTCGCGCAACATATTCGCCGCCATGTGCCAGCAATGTCCAGAATCTGTCCGGAACCTGCCACATCGGCAGATAGATCTGAGCTTGCAAGTTCTGGTGTTGCTTCGAGCCCAACCCCCAATGTTCCACATGGCCCACGACGCCTACGATTTCCGCCTGTATGTCCAGAAACGCCAGGTTCACGCGTTTTCCGATGGGGTCTTCCCCTGGAAAATAGGTGTGCGCGAAATCTGCGTCCACCAACATGACCATCGGGGCGTGCTCATCGTCCCGTTCTGTAAACGCCCGCCCGCGCTCCACGGGAATCTGCATCGCTTCCTGATACTGCGGCGTCACAATGTAGAACAGCGCAACCGGCATTTCTTGTTCCGTCGCCGGCTTCGGTTTTCCTTCGACCCAGAAAGGCAGCTCCGAATCGCCCGTCATCGGCAAGGAGCCGCCCGTCATGGCAACGTCTTTCACTCCGGGCACATTTTGCACCTGGCGCAGTGTCTCCCGGTACTTGGCGCGAAGCTGTTCCGCCGTCACGCCCGGAGCGGAAGTCGAGGAGATGCTGAACTCCAGAACATTCCGTGGATTGAATCCCGGATCAATGTTCCACAGCGCTGCCAGGCTGCGGATCATCAATCCCGCGCCGATCAGCAGCACCACCGCCATCGCCATCTCCGCCGCAACAAACACGCTCTGCGTCCGATGCCTCGTTCCACTCGCCCCGCGGCCTCCCTCTTTCAGCGTCTCGTGCATATCCGGCCGCATCGTCTTCAGCGCCGGCACAAGTCCAAATACGATCCCGGTCAGCACGGAAATCCCCAGCGTGAACAACAGCACGCGCCCATCGATCCCGATCTCTTCCGTTCGCGGCAGTGTCTCCGGCAGCGCTCTTAGAATGGCTAGCGTGCCCCACTTCGCCAGAAAAAGCCCAATCGCTCCGCCGGCGATCCCCAGCATCATGCTCTCCGTCAGAAGCTGGCGAATCACTCGACCAGGACTCGCCCCCAGCGCAGACCGGATCGCAAACTCGCGCGAACGCCCGGTCGATCGCGCCAACAGCAAATTAGCCACATTCGCGCACGCGATCAGCAATACAAAGCTCACCGCCCCGAGCAGAACCAGCAAAATCCCTTCGACGCTCCCAACTACGTCTGTTTTCAGCGGCACCAGCGTTATCCCCGTGTCCTTGTTCGTCTCCGGATAAGCCGCCGCAAGATTCGTTCCAACCGAGTCCATATCCGCGCTCGCCTGTTCGAATGAGACTCCCGGTTTCAGTCGCCCAATTGCGTTCATGCCCATGCTGATACCACGGTTCAGAAATGTGGGATCGGTCCACTGTCCAACCGGCACATACACGTCCGAAGGGCTCAGACCAGTGATCTGCTCTGGCGCTACCCCGACCACCGTGTACGCTTTCCCGTTCAGCGTGATGCTCTTTCCCAGAACGTCACGCGACAATCCGAACTTGCGCTTCCAAAGTCCGTCGCCGATCAACGCCACCGGCGCCGCTCCAGCTTTGTCCTCTTCGGGGAGAAGGTTGCGTCCCAGCAGGGGATTGAGACCCAAAGCCGGAAAAAAATCCGCCGAGATCATGTGGCCGTGCAGCCGTTCCGGCTCTCCTTCACCCGTCATGTTGTACTCTTCGGACCGGAAAGCGCCCAGCTTCAGGAAGCTGTGGTTGTCTCTGACCCAGTCGAGAAAATTTGGATAGCTGATCGAACTCTCGCGGAACTGATGCGTCTTCGAATAGACGGCCACAAGCCGGTCCGGATTAGGAAAGGGCAGCGGATTTAGCAACACTCCATTCACGACAGAAAATAGTGCCGTATTGGCACCAATCCCCAGTGCCAACGTCAAGACCGCAATCGCTGTAAACCCCGGATGCTTCAACAAAACCCGCAGCCCATACCGCACGTCTTGCCAGAAATTCATCGCCAGCCACCCCTATGCCGCACTTGTCGCCTGCCCGCTTCCGCCAAGAGATACGCGCCCCACCCGTTTTTTGTTCCCGAGATAGCCCTCCATTCCGACACCCCTCTCGAGGCCTCTCCCTCAAGAGACGCCCTTTGAAAGCAATTCTTAACGCCACGCGCCTGAGCTGCCAGGTTGAATCCAGAGAAGGGACAAACTAGAGTTCTCCGTTGCGTAGGCAGTTAGCGTTTCCGGACGCGTCCGCGCACAATTCATCCATGCCCACCGTCTATTTATCGCTGGGTTCTAATGTGGGGGACCGGGCAGCCCATCTTCGTGCGGCCATCGCCGCGCTCCCGCAGGCCGGAGTCCGCGTGAAACATCTATCCTCGATCTATGAAACCGAGCCGGTGGATTTTCTGGACCAACCATGGTTTCTCAATTGTGTAGCGGAAGCAGAAACAGAACTAGACCCGCACGCGCTGCTGGAGGCGTTGCAAGCTATCGAAGCGCAACTAGGCAGCAAAAAAGAGTTCCGAAAAGGTCCGCGCAAAATCGACCTGGACATTCTCCTCTATGGCTCAGAAACGATCGCTACTGCTGACTTGCAAGTCCCCCACCCGCGAATGCTCCAGCGCCGTTTCGTCCTAACTCCGCTGGCCGAAATCGCTCCCCATCTGAAGCATCCGTCCTGGCCCGAAGCAGTCTCTGCTCTCCTCGATCACCAGACCGATCCGAGCCAGGTCCGCAAGTTGTAGTGACACGGCACGTCGCGTCCGTTTTCCTTTCCGTGCCCCGCTTCTACTCGGTCCATCAACGCCTCAGGAAGTCCGGTGCAAGAACAACCGATGCAAAATCATCGCCTTCGGCGCAATCGATTCCAACTCAATCAGAGAAAGCCTGCCCTCGGTAATCTCCCTCCAGCGGTAAACTCCCGGCTCGCTCTCGACCACTTCGCGTCCATTCGGATTCCGCAAAAACTCCCGCGCATCCGTAATCGCTGCCGTCTCCCTGTAACCAGGCCGCGCCAGGGCCTCCACCGCGTAACTTCGCAGCAGTTTGCTCCAATACTGCTCGAACAACTCCCCGGACGCGAAAATGTCGCTCCAGGCCACATCCCCGCCATACGCCACGACCACACCCACGACGCGCTCTCCCTTCAGCCCCAGGGTGGCTTTGTCAAACCGCCGCCGCAATTCCTCCACAAAGCTATCAACGGACGCCCCGGCCCTGCTCTGCTCATAGATTTTTGCGTACGACTGCGTAGGCGCTGCGGTTTGAATCGTCTCGTGGATGACGTCCGCACTCAGCGGTGCAGGCGGCGGCCCAACGGCAACTCCGCCCGAGGCTGCTCTCGGCGCAGCCAGAGTCCCGGAGCGCACCGCATTCCATACCTCATTCTGGTTTTGCGCCACCGCCGCTTGCTCTCGCACGCTCGGGTGCACAATCGTCTTGGCCTGTCCAAATTCGGAGCTCGCCCCCGTCCAACGCCCATGCTCCACGCAAAAGACGTCCAGCGGCAACGGTTCCGAACCGACTGGCACAATCCTGTCCTTGCCAATAATCCGGTCCTGTTTTCCCCCGCTCACCAGCTCGCCCGCCAGCAGCAAAAGCGGCCGTTTGCCGCGGTTGATCAGGACAAGCTGGTTTACGCTCGCGCCGGCGTACTGCGGCACGGGCACCGGCCGCCCGTCCCGCGTCCGGGCCAGACCTGCCGCCCCCTGCTCGCTGACAACCACCTCTCCGCTCGAGAGTCCTTCATCCAATGTCAAAAACGGAGAAGTGTCCTGCGTCAGAGAACTTACGACCGGGAAAATAGTGATGTTTTCATAGGCGACCGGATCCAGCAGCCGCCAATTGCCTTCTGGCTTTCCTGGCAGAGGGTTCGGCGCGGCCGCAAGAAACGCCAAACCTCCCAGCGCGCTGATTCCAAACAAACTCCCGAAGATGGCACCGAACATCGAGCGTCCCATAAGCCCTCCCTCGCGACGCCCTTCGAGGGCGCGCCTCGGGCTTAGAACGTACGGTGCCGAATTTCTTGCACGTCCAATGGCAGGAATTCGAGGCGCTACAGAGATTCATTTCCTGCCATCGGAGGCAGGCGGCAGGGTTCCAACCATTCCCTGGATTTCCGGGGTTTTTCGTGCCCGAGGGCCGCACGGCGAATCCGCCTCGTTTGGAGGTTCCGACCGGCCATTCCACCAGGCATCTAGGGAGTCGGCGGATGCAGCTCGTACTCGTGCGGCGGCTCCTCACCCAGCAGGTAGCGCACGAAATAGTCCCACCGGCGACGCGTCATATAGAGCGTCGCGCTGCCGTACCCGTGGTGCTGGTTAGGCAAAAGCAACAAATCAAAATCCTTGTTGGCCTTGATGAGCTCGTCGACCACGAGCAATGTGTTATACGGCGGAACGTTGTCGTCCAGCGTGCCGTGCGCCAGCAGCAGGTGCCCCTTCAGATTCCTGGCGAGGTGCTGATTGGCCTGATCATCGTAGTTGGTGGTCCCGTCGGCATTTTTTACCAGCAACCCCTGATACCGTTCTCCCCAATCATCTTCGTATTCGCGATTGTCGTGGTTGCCGGATTCCGAGATGCCAACTTTGAAGAAATCAGGATAGCGAAACATGGCGTCGGCCGTGGCGAAACCTCCGCCGGAATGCCCAAAGATGCCCACGCGGCCGATATCGATCCACGGATATTTCTCTGCCAGCTCCTTTATCCCGGCGATCTGGTCGGGCAAGGTGTTGTCTCCCATGTTGCCGTAATAAAAATCGTGGAACTTCTTCGACCGCAGCGGATTGCCCATCCCTTCGATTTCCACCACGACGAAGCCAAGCTCGGCCAGAGACTGCGCATCCCGCCGCGATGGAGAAAACGACCAGCTTCCCACACTCCCGCCTTGCGGCCCCGGATAGATGTAGTCCACGATCGGATATTTTTTTGCGGGATCGAGCTTCGTGGGTTTGTACATCAGGCCATAGAGGTCGGTAACGCCGTCGCGCGCTTTCACGCTGATAGGCACGGGCGGCTGCCAGCCGGCCGCCGAAAGCTGCGAAATGTCCGTCTTTGCCACGGTTGAGATCAGCCTGCCTCCCTCGTCGCGCACCACCGCGACCGCGGGAACATCGGGTTTGGAGTAGCTATCGAAAAAATACCGTCCCGAGGACGAAAAGCTGACCTCGTGATTCCCATCTTCGGGAGTCAGCAGAGCTAGATTCTTGCCGTCAAATCCGATGCGGTAGAGGTGGGCGAAATAAGGATTCTCGCCTTTCTCGCGCCCAAGTCCCAGAAAATAGAGTGCGCGATTTTTTTCATCGACGCGCAGCAACTGCGTAACCACCCAATCGCCGGAAGTGATCTGGTTTTTCAGTTTGCCCGTCGCGAGGTCGTAAAGATAGAGGTGGGCCCAATCGTCGCGCTCGGAAAACCAGACAATCTCATTCGAGCCAGGCAGGTAGCGCCAATTCACCCGGCCCCAGCCGGATTCGTATTGCGTAGCCGCGGTCTCTTCGAGCACGTCCCGCACCGCGCCCGTCGCGGCATCGGCCACGCGCAACCGTTCCTGTTTATGGTCGCGCGAGGTAGAAACGAAGGCCAGGTGCCTGCCGTCGGCGCTCCACTCGACATCGTCCCAGTCGCTGCCTCGGCATGCCACGTCGTCGCAAAGAGTCGTTCGGTGCTGATCGGGAGGAAGCTGCAAACGAATCACTTTGTGCGCCTCAAGATCGATCACCACGCGCTGAATGGTGGTTACGACGTCGTCGCCCGGCAGCGGATACTTCCACGCCTGCAGCACCGGATGGCCCACTTTCGTTTCCACAAGATACATTTCGCCGACCCCGCGCTGATCCTGCTGAAAGGTCGCGATTTTTTTGGAATCAGGCGACCACAGCAGAATAGCCCGGTCACTGTGAATCCAGCCGGCATTGTCCGTGGCGTAGCCGAAGTCCTTCACGCCATCGGCTGTCAGCTGTGTCTCCTTGTCCGTTCTGACATCGCGCAGCCACAGGTTGTAATCGCGAATAAACGCCGCGCTTTTGCCGTCGGGCGAAATGTTTTCGGCATGGCGTTCCGATCTGCCCTTAACCGGTTTTGCTTCGGCGGTGCACTTGCTGCCTTCTGAATCGCACGTCCAATGCTGGCCCTTCACCTCGAACGAGAGGGATTTGCCGTCAGGAGAAAACTCGAAGGTCATGAAGGGCAGGTGCGCCGCGTTGTAGGTTGCTCCCGCTGCCGAGGAGAGAGCAGCCGCAATTTTGGCGTGGTCAAATGCAGGTTGACGCGTGCCGTGCCGGGCGTCGAACACCACGAACTCGCTTCCGTTCGGCCCCGTGTCCCGAAACAAATAGCGATCGTCCGGCAGCCACAGGCCTCTCACGTCGTGCGAGATGAGCGGACGGACGTTGTAAACCATGAACTTTTCAGCCCGCTTGTAATCATCGGCGGTGAAAACGCGCTGCCCCGCGGAATTGGTTTGTTGCGCGCTGCCTGGAAACACCGTGCAGCCGGCCGAAGCCGCCAGGAAAGCAAATCGAAACAGCAGAGAATACATCGTGACTGGCAATCGCATTCGGTTCCTCGTTGTTGTCGGCCCATACCCACGGCTTCCCCGACAGTTTGGACGCGGTAGCATCGCGCCAGGATGGCGTGGAAGTCAAGCGAGGGGCGCCGGAAATCTTCAAGAGACGGTGTAACGAGGATTGGGCAAGAAATAGTGGAAAGAATAGAGGAGGCAGGGACTAGCGGTCGGTGCCACCAAGGTTCGTCCGAGGCTTGCTCCGGCCGCTCTTAGAAGCTTCGCTTTCCTGTTTTTCGTACTCGGCGATCTCTTCGTCGCTGTAGGAATAAGAATCCCGCGAGGCAAACATGGAGTTCGAACGCCCGGCCTGCTTCTTCTTTTTGCGAATCGCCCCGAACTCGTGGCGCACCTGGCGAATCGGTCCTTCGATGGCTTTCACTTCCACCAGCAGGTCGCTGACCTTCTCGAGAAAATCGTGGAGATGGAAAGGACGCACGACATACGGTACGCGGGCCAGCTCCAGCGCCGCCACGTACTGGCTGCCGGTCATCTCCGGCACCAGATAAAGGACCCGGATGCGCCCTCCCTCATCATGGGAAACGCCGGCCAGTTCGCGCATGGTGATGAAAATGGGGGTGTCGGTGCCGGCCAAGGCGATGTTGGCGATGACAAGGGACCACTCGCCGGACCTGAGCTCGGTCAAGAGCTGCTGGGGGTCCTGCACCAACCGGACGCGCCAGCCTTCGGAATCAAGGATTTGCCGCAGGGCCCCCTGGTTATTGTCGTCATCATCCAGGATAAGAATGCCGACTTGCCGTGGCTGCACGGGAGTAGGGGTCGCCATTAAACAAGTATAGCCTTCCGTTGAGGCACCCGGAGGGTGCAAGCAAGCGGCTGCAGCGTATCGGCCAATACCGGACTAAATCAGTCCTAGAGATGAAGCGTCGCTTCGAGAACCAGTGGAGGGGATCGCTTCGGAGACAACGAAGGCAGCCTGTTCTGCCCTAGTGACGCTTGGGAGCAACCGTTCTACTGGCCGATGACGAGGCTAAATCCGTCTTGAACTTTCGTCTGACCGGTCCCGTCCCAGAACATCTTATAGATGCTCATCGCCGTACCAGAAGGCTCGCGTCCAGTGAAGAAAACCTGGAGGCCGTCGCGAGACCACTCCGCAAAAGAGCACGTCAGGTTTGCCGGACTGAGCTGCACACGGCGCTTCGATTGGATCTCATAGAGAAAAAAGACTTGCCCCGTCTGAGCACCAGCCTCCTTGGCGCTCGGGGCATTTTTCGATGCCGTGGATGGAGTCGGCAATTCAGCGGAAACAAGCAGCAGGTCAGGGTTCAGCGGATGAACGCGCACAGTATTGGCGCTGGACCTTCTGAACTGATCCTTGCCGTACAAGTCCGCGCCGGAAAGAGTCTCCTTCACGGTACCGTCTTCCCTGATCCAGGAGAGGGTTTCGAGATCGCCCGCAAGGATCGTTTCGGCGTCTACCCAACCTTCGAGGCTGATTGCCTCACCCGGATACAAAAGAGCCGCTTTTTCGGGGGTCTCTACCGGCATCGTCCATAGTTGCCATTTCGAGCCATCTAATTTCAAGAAGGCAATGCGCGTATCATCCGGCGACCAAAACGGCTGCTGAACGGAGCCCCTGAGCAACTCCGTTGATTTGCCTGTCGCCCAGTCGTAAACGGAAATCGTGTGCTCGTCGCCCTTTTCCGCGCTCTTTTCCTCGGCGGTATAGAGCAGCCGCTTCCCGTCGTGCGAAAGCGCCGGCTGGTAACCGCCTTTGCCGGGAACTGCCCGGGCGACTGTTCCGCGCTTGACGATGAGCCTTCCACCGGCATTGAGGTAGGCTACGGCGATAGGCGGCTTGAAATGTGTGATGGTCGGCGGGGCGGGCTTGTTCTTTAGGTCGTCATCGTCGTCCGTGGGCTGATTATTAATCTTGGGGAAGAGTTCGGTGGCGACCCGGGCGCAGCCATGCGCCGAGCCGATTTGGGCGTGGTCCACTGTGGCTGTGAAGGCAAGTTTCGCGGTTGCCGCGGGATCGGAACACGGCTCTCTTGTGATGTGGACCGAGACAGCAACGCCGGTCCCCAAGTCCTTGGCATGGTAAGTCCATGCATCGGTTGTGCCTTCCCGGATGACATCGGAAGGCTCGAGCGGGATCGGGGGATAGCCGGTTCGATCGAACCGTTCCGGCCCCTTCAGGCCGATGCGCACGCTCCAGGTCTTTCCGTCGTCTGCTGTAGGTCCTTGAACGAGGAGCAGGATGGGGTAATGGGTGGATTGAGGAGCGGGCGGCTCAACGGCAGGCTTCTTTGCCTGAGAGGACGGGGACTGCGGCTGGGTGGACGGCGGTTTCAAAGGCGGCTGCTGAGACTGGACAGCTTGCCCCGCTCGCCCCGGGCTCGAACAGAAAGAGGACGAGAAGACGACGGCGGACGCACCAAAAACCAATCGTGCTAGTGGGGACTGTCGCACGCCGTTCCTCCCGAACCAACAGGATACCCTGCGACACAGAAGCACACAATCCGGACAAGCTGGCGGTGTGAGTGAGGTGAACCAACGGGATTTGAAAGCAAATGGAAGCGAATAAAAAGCGAAAAGCACTTGACATAGCGAACAAAAAGCGAAATACTTGGCCGTGCTTCGAGGTGGGCTATGTCTCCAGTTCATTCCTCATCGGCTCGGACCTTTGGTATCCGGCGCCGCCGCGCAAGACAATCCACGGCAACTCTCTTTCCTGTTAGCCCCTATAGGACAAGCCCAACACCAAGAGCCGGTGATTCGCCTGGCGGAGTCCACGATGTCCATGGCACACACGACAAAGTGGAAGCCTCCCAGGCGTTTGCCGGTTTAGGCGGCAGCACCTCGGGTTACTCCACGGCGGATTGCCCCCCGCCGACCTCGGAAGAGGCGGCTCCGCGCGGCTCTGAAAGCCGGGCAGATGACCGGACCCAGGACGCAGCCGTACCGCTGGTGGGCATCGCCCGCCTCGCAGCATCCTCTCCGCCCGCCGAGAGCCGCCGCAAGTCCGCCGACCGCCCCGAGTATTTCCTGCTCCCGGTGAAATCCATTCTCAACAAGTGCGATTCGGCTCGCGTGCCCTTTGACTGGACCATAAATCCCTACCGCGGGTGCGAATTTGGCTGCCTCTACTGCTACGCGCGCTATACCCATGAATACATGGAACTGGACGGGGGCGAATTCGAGCGCAAGATTTTTGTAAAAAAAGACGCGGCGCCGCTATTGGCGTACGACGTCGCGCACAAGTATTCCTACGAGTCAAAGAGTTCGGGCGGCGAAAAGCCCGAACACATTGCCATCGGCACCGCGACCGATCCTTATCAGCCCGCTGAGCGCGAATACGGAGTGACGCGCGCCTGCCTCGAAGAATTGGCAAAGCGCGACGGCCTGAGCATTTCGGTCATCACCAAATCAAATCAGATTGTGCGGGACATCGATATCTTCAAAAAGATTTCGGAACGCTCCGAACTCTCTCTGAACATCACCATCACGACACTTCGGGCAAGGCTCGCGCGAGTGCTCGAGCCGCGCGCCCCGCGGCCAGACTTGCGAATTGCGGCGGTCAAGGAACTGCGGGAAGCGGGTCTCCGAGTCGGAGTCTCGGCCTCACCGCTGATCCCCGGCATCACGGACCGCGACGGCGAACTCGAAGCGGTAGCCGAAGCCGCCCACCATGCGGGCGCACAGTGGTTTTTCTCGGGCGTGCTGTTCCTGATGCCCTCTTCTGCGAAACAGTTCCTGCCCTTCATACGCGAAAAGTTTCCTCGCCTCACGAAGCAATACGAGGAGTGGTATTCGAGAGAAGCCTACGCTCCCGAGAAGTACCGAAAAGCGATCGCCGAACGTGTGGCGCGCCTGAAAGAGAAATACGGCTTCGATTCACGGCCCCAGCGCAACACCCGGCGCACAATGCCCTGCGCGCAAATGAAGCTGGGCTGGGATGCTTCCGTGGTCGGGGCGGATCTGGGAGGCATGCGCTCGTGCTCGGCGGGGTAGGCAATGGGAGTCTGGGGCGATTCGTCCCCTGAGCTCGTGGTTCGTGTCTCAGTTGGTTCGAGCGGGCTCGGGGCCGGGCGGCAGATGAGCTTCAAAATAGCCGAGGATGTTTCTGTAGACGTCCAGGTTCGTGCCTCTGCCTTCGAATATCCCGTGCGTGCGGCCCGGATACATGCGCATATCGAATGGTTTGCCGAGCGAAATTAATTTATTAACGAGCAATTCAAAACCCTGGAAGTGCACGTTGTCGTCGCCAGAGCCATGCATCACCATCAAGTCTCCGCGCAAGCCGCCGGCAAAATTGATCGCTGAGCTCTGCTCGTACGCTTTCGGACTGTCTTCTGGCAACCCCATATACCGCTCTTGATAAATGCTGTCGTAGAGACGCTGGTCGGGCACAGAAGCGACCGAGACGCCGACGCTGTAGACTTCGGGATAGCGAAACAGGAGATTGAGCGTTTCCGTGCCGCCGCCGCTCCAGCCCCACACTCCCACGCGCTTTGCATCAATGTAGGGATGCGTCTTCTCGAGCGATTGCAGCGCGGCGGCTTGCTGCTCGGAGGAAAGCGGGCCGACGTTTCCGTACACAACCTTGCGCCATTCGCGGCCGCGGGGAGCCGGCGTGCCCTGGTTGTCGAAGCTCGCCACGACATACCCGGCGCTGGTCATCGTGCGCAGAAACATGGATTGCCAGCGGTCTTCCGTCGTTTGCCCGGCAGGCTCGGAATAGACATAGACAATCAGCGAATACTTTTTCGCCGGGTCGAAATGCGGCGGCTTGATCAGCCACGCGTCGACCAGCAAACCGTTTCCCGCATCCACCTTCAGAAATTCCGCCGGGCCGCCCGAGAGCGGTTTCACGCGCTCGGCGAGCGCGGAATTGTCGGCGGTATTTCTCAGGACGCGGTGATCGGGCAGATGCACCACTTCAAAGGTAGGCGGCACATTGAACGAAGAATAGTTGTGAAACGCCCATTCGCCATTCGGTGAAATTGTGTAGGAGTGCGTGGCGGGCTGATTCGGCGTGATGCGCTCCGGCGCCGCCGAACCATCCAGCTTCGCGCGATAGAGATAACGCTGCGTCGGATTGTCCGGCGACGCTATGAAGTAAATCCACTTTTCATCGGGGCTGACCCGGCCGAGGCTCACCACATCGAACTCGCCTCTCGTAACGAGTTCCGCGTTGCCGGAATCGCGCGCCACGCGGTACAAATGCCTCCAGCCGTCGCGCTCGCTCAGCGCAAGAAATTCGCGCCCCTGATGGATCCACGAGATGGAGTCATTCACGTCCACCCAGGCGCGATCCTCGTCCACAAACACCGTTCGCGTGATGCCGGATGCGGCGTCAGCCAGCAAAAATTCATTTTTGTTCTGCAAGCGGTTCATGTGTTCGAGCAACACATGGCCCGAATCCGCCCAGCCCATCCGCGGAATATAGAAATTGTGCGGATCTCCGCCTGTCTCTATCCAGACGGTTTGCCCGCCGGCAGCGCTCACGACGCCCACGCGAACCCCCGAATTCCGGGTTCCGGGAAGCGGATAGGGATATTCGAGTATCCTCGGATACACGCCCGTGCCCGGATAGGGAATGCCCGTGACGATCTCGCCGCGCGGCGCGCCAAGGTCGTAGACGAGTGTGTAGATGCCTACGCCGCCGGTGTTGAATTGCCAGAAAGCGATCGAGTGGCTGTCGGGGCTCCACTGGAAGCCGTCGCGAATATCAAACTCTTCTTCGTTCACCCAATCGGAAGTGCCGTTGATGACCGTGGGCGACCCATCCCGCGTTAATTGCGTGATTTTTCCATTGGCCATGTCTTCCACGTAGACATTGTTGCCGCGCACGTAGCCGACTTTGGTATTGTCCGGAGAAAATTTGGCAAACATGAGGCTGGACGCCGGCGCATCGCCGCCGAGCTTATGCAAAGCGCCGCTTTTCAAGTCGAGCACCCAATAATCTCCGCGCGTATTCTGCCGCCAGACGGTTTCTGAATTTGTGAAGACGAGAAGCTGGCGTCCGTCCGCTGAGAACGCGTAGTCTTCGATAGCGAGAGCGGTTTTCTCGCCCGGAGGCGTCAGCCGGCTGGCCGCAACCAAAATGTCCCGCGCGCCGGTAGCCGTCTGGTAGCGAACGATGTCCGTGCCTCCGCCCGCGGCGGAAGGCTCTAAATCGAGATAGGAATCTCCTGTGCCGAGCCATTCTCCTCCGCGAAAAGTCTTCGCGCGAAATTCAGGGTTGGCCATCGTACGCGCCACGAGTTTTGCGGCTGATTCCCGCTCCTGGGCGTGAGCAAGAAGAGGGCCGGTGAAGGCGGCTGCGATGCCGAGCGTTATCAGCGCGGCTTCAAACGTGCACATTCTTCCGAAGGGTAGGACCCGGGAAAGAGTCGATGCACCGAGTCTGAGCTTTTTGCCTGGCATTCCTGCCCTCCCTGATCGAGCCGCGGAAGAAAACACTATCAGATTCCGGTCCGCCGGCGACAGAGAACAAGCGGGAACAATATCGACGCTCGATGGATTCGGCGGGACTCGTTCGTGCCGCGCGCCACCTCGGGGAGCGGCGTTGCTCGGCCGTCCGATCGGCTACGGCACAATGATGCGGGATTCTTCCCGTTTGAGTTCCGGCGCGGCGGGGAATTGGCTGCGGAGGAATTCCACGTACCGGCGCGCTCGCCGCCGGCCGTTCGTGCGCAGCAACCCCATGCGGTAGAGAAAGACGAGCAAGGAGAAAATTTCGGAATCCCTGACGGGCGCCGCGCTTCTAAAGGCGTCCGAGCCGGGGCCTTCCCCGGGGTGCTGCTTGGTTTCGTTCAAGAAAGCGGCAAGCGCGGAGTATAGCTCCCGGGGCAAAGTCGCGTCTGGGGGCTTTTCGTAATAGATGCCGGAGCCGAGCGTCCTGTAGGTCTCGGCAAGAGCCTCGAGCGCGGCGAGCACATCGGGATCGGTTGTCGCTGGATGCGCGGCGGCAAATTTCGCGGCCGTGAAGGCTATCCCGGAAAGCACATTTTGGTGAGCGTAGATGACGTCTTGCGAGACTTTAACATCCAGCAGCGGCGTGTCCTCGGGCAGCGAACGCTGGTGTTCGTCTTCGTAGCGGTGCGCGGCCAGGAGGTAGGTGCAATCCGGCGGACAGTCGATTGAGACCTCGCGCTCCCTGCCGCAGCACACGGCGCAGATTTTCTCGCCCTTCGCCGGACAGAATCTTTCGGCTTTCCGTTTTTCACAAATCGGACAGGACACAGCTGCTCCCAGAGACACAAGGACAAACCACGAGGGTACTCCGCGGACGGTCAAAAGACAAAATCGCTAAAAGACAAAGCTGCGGCGCACCATCGTTTGGTCGCCAGAATGAATGGGCATGGCATCGGCCGGCCGCGGAGGAAAATTCGCGCCGGGAATTGCCGGAAGGCCGCTCGAGCGGTCCACCAGGACGACAGTGACCGGCCCGGCCGCCTCGACGCTAAGCAGCAAATCAATGCCCTCGGCCGGCGGATTGGCGTAATCAAGGCTCCAGTGGCCGGGCTTGCGCCAGCGTGCTTCGGATGGTTTCCCAAGATCATGCCCGTTGACAGTCGCGCCAAGCACTTCTGCTTCTGCGATCCCGACGTGCAGTGTGCGCGCGTGACGCGGCGTGCTGATGCGGAGATGAAGCGTGCGCGTCGCGCCGTCCGAGGAGTCTTCAAGAAGCTCCGCCAGCGGAGGGACAAGCGCGATGGAAGGCGCTTCGTGCTGGAGAAAATCAATGGGATACCAATCGGGAATAAAGTCAGGGAGTTTGCCGCGAGTGGGAGACGCGCCGAGATATTCTGCGGTCCAGGAGTCCACGCGGGTCACCGAGCTGGTCCACAGAGCTTTGCCGGTGTTGGCGTCCAAAGCGTAGGAGAGCAGGCTGGGCTTCGGATGCTCAGGGGAGTAACGGGTGGTTTTCGCGGCCACAACGCACAAGGCAAGGGAAGCAACCAGCGCAACAACCGGAAGCAATTTGCCGGCGGATTCGAGCGCTGTGTCCAGAAAAGGCGAAAGCAAGAGGAACAGCAAGCCAAACGTGACGCTCAGGAGCGGAGCGCCAATCGTCGTGAAGCCGAGCGCAGTGTAAAAGCCTTTCAGAATCGGAACGAACAGCAGCAGCGCCGGAAGACTCAACACGCCGAGAAGGAGAGCGGAAAGAATCGACAAATCTCCGGGACGAAAGGCGGCGATGGCCGTTGCCACGAGACCTGCGAGCAGCGGCCAGGCGAACATGTAGGTGCCGCCCGGGAGCCATTTGGAAGTCACCAGGACCAGAACAAAGAGCAAGGCCGCGCCGCCGAGAAAGAATGCCGGCGGAGCGATCCTCTTGCGGAAGAATTTGTAAAGCAGCGCATCCACCCCGAGCAGCAGGGCAAAAAGACCAAGGACGTAAAACGTGTTCTGATCGAGGCCGCCTTCAGGAAGAGCGTTTAGGTGAAGCCAGCGCACCGCGAACTCAAAACCAAGGCCAACCAGCAGGAGCACGAGCAGTACGAGAATGTGCGCGAAGAAGCTGCCAAAAACGGCCAGGAGGCTCGTCTGCCAGGCCCCGTTGGCATAGAAGATTACGCCGAACAGCAGAACGCCCGAGACCATCGCGAGCGGCCAGACAAAGCGGCTGGAATAATGCGCGAAGAGATTTCCAGGCATGGAAAAATAGACCGAGTCGCGGTCCCGAAGCTCTGTCAGGTCCGCATTGCCGAATCTGCGAGCCAGCGAAAGCGCGTTTTCGCCGTGCTGCTGCAGGCTGCCGCGATCGAGCCGCTGGGGATTGTCGAGCGGCGTGTGATACGCCTCCCAGTGTCCAATGAAGGCAAAGTTCAGGCCCGCTGCGCCCGACCTCTTGAACACCGTCATATCCGTGTCGTTCGGCATGTGCTTGTAAATTTCGTAGGTGAGCGAAGAACCGGAGGGATGGGGCGCGGCTTCGAGGAACATCTCGACCAGGCGGCCATTCCCGGCGCTGGTTTCAAACATTTGCGATTCTCCGGCATTGCCGCGAGCCTCGAAGTTGACGGCCACGCGCACATCCCGGGCGGCGGGATTTTCCGCGACAAACGCGGAGGCGCCGAGCAGCCCGTCTTCTTCGCCGTCCGTAATCACAAAAAGAATATCGTTAGGGAGCGGAGGTCCGGCTCGCAACGCGCGAAGCGTTTCAAGCAAAGCCGCCACGCCTGCTCCGTCATCACCCGCGCCCGGGCCGGCCGGAACGGAGTCGTAGTGCGCGAGGAGAGCAACGGCGTCCGTCTTGCCGCTCGTGCCTTTCAAACGCGCGACAATATTCTCGACCGTACCCGCCACTTCGTAGCGAGGGGTGACGCCCGTCGTGCGCTCTACTTCGGGCGAGAGTCCGAGAGCGGTCAGCTCGGAAACAAGATAATCGCGCACGCGATCGTGCTCGGGGGAACCAAGAGGGTGAGGAGAAGTCGCCAGAGCGTTCAGAAAAACCAGAGCGCGCTCCGCGGAGAAAACTTCCGGCGGCGCGCTTGACGCCAACGGATCAGGCGTTCCCTTCCGCAGGGCGCAAACGCCCGCGACCATCAGCACAAAAAGAAGGATCACCCAACCAGAGAAACGGTTCTCCACGGACGATTTCCTCGGCTCCGGACCGGAACGCCGATAGTAGTGCGCGACGGTTCAGCAGAGCAAGACGATATTCGCGCTAGGCCATGATGACTTTGTTGCGGAAACGCCGGGCAGCAATGACCAGGAGCAGTGTACCGATAATGAAAAGCGCCAGGCCGTCGGTCCAGAGATGCTTGATGCCGGCCCCGCGAAGGATGATGCCGCGAGTGATGTTGATGAAATAAGTGGCAGGAATCAGGTAGCTGATCGGATAGAAAAGCGCGGGCATGGTTTCGCGCGGGAAGATGTACCCCGAAAAGAAAACGCTCGGAAGAATGGGTAGAAACGCGAGTTGCATGGCCTCGGCTTGCGATTTTGCTTTGCTGGAAATGAGGATTCCGAGCGAGAGGGCCGCGAAGAGATAAGGCATCGAAAGAATGAAAAGCAGCAGGACGCTGCCGTGGATGGGAACAAGAAAGACGAAGCGCATGAAGAAGAGAATCAGGCTGAGCTCGAAAAAGCCGATGCCCAGGTAGGGCAACAGCTTGCCGAGAAGCAGCCCGAAAGGACGGACGGGCGTAACGAAGAGCTGCTCGAGCGTGCCACGCTCTTTTTCGCGGACGATCGAGAAGGCCGTCAGGAACGTGGTGACGTTCAGGAGCATGATTGCGGTGAGGCCGGGAAGAAAGAAATTCGCGGAGCGGGAGTCCGGATTGAACAGGAGCTTGGGCCGCATATCGACAGCGAACGCGGCGCGATCCTCGAGGACGCGGCGGAGAGATTCGTCCAGTCCGATGGCATTGGTGACGTTAATGGCCTGGCCGGCCACGGAAGAGTCCGAGCCGTCGATCAGGACCAGCACCTGCGCGCTCATGTTGTGGATCAGGCGATCCGAATAGTCGACGGGAATCTTGATGCCCACGCGCGTTTTGCCGGCGATGATCATATCGTTCAGGTCGTGGTCATTCTCGACGTAGCGGATGATATGGAAGGTATCCGAGTTTTTCAGGCGGTCGAGCAACTCCCGGCTTTCGCGCCGGCCGTCGGCGTTATAGACGACGGTATTGATCTGACGGATGTTTGTGTCGATGCCGAAACCCAGAAGAAACAATTGCAGCAAGGGCATGGTTAGGGAGAAAAAAAGGGTTCCCGCGTCCCGCCGGACGTGCAGAACCTCCTTGTAGAAAACGGCGCCGAAACCGCGGAACAAGTCAGGCACGCGAGGCCTCCAAAAGAGCCTGATGTTTATAGGTGAGTTCGACGAAGACGTCCTCGAGGCTTGGGGCGAGCGGCCGAATTTCGGCGACGGCAATGCCGTTTTTCAGAAGCTGTTCCTCTAGAACTTGGAGATCGAGGTGGTCATCGATAAGAGCATGGATGGACTGGCCAAAAATTGTGGCGCTACGGATGCCGGGGACCTGTCTTGCGAAGCGCAGCGCGCGTGTGACTTCGGGAGTCGTAATTTCGACGCGTATCGTTCCCTGCGGCTGGACGTCCGGCAATTCGCGAAGCGTGTTTGGCGTGCCATCGGCGATGATCTTGCCGTAATAAATATAGGCCACGTGGCTGCAGCGCTCGGCCTCGTCCATGTAGTGGGTGGTGACGAAGAAAGTGATGCCGTGTCCGGAGAGTTCAAAAAGGAGATCCCAGAGCTGACGTCGCGCTACGGGATCGATTCCCGCCGTAGGCTCGTCGAGAAAGAGAAGCTTGGGCTCGTGAAGCATGGCGCAGCCGAGGGCCAGCCGTTGTTTCCAGCCGCCCGAGAGCTGTGCGGACAAGCGGTTCATATAGGGAGCGAGGCCGTTGAGCTGGACAACTTCTTCGATGCGGCGCTTTAGGCGAGCCGCATCGAGGCTGTAGATGCGGCCATAGAACTGCAAGTTCTCCGCGACCGTCAGGTCATGATAGAGACTGTAATTTTGTGACATGTACCCGATACGCTCGCGGACAAGTTCGGAATCCACGCGGACGTCCAGTCCCTCTACATAAGCGGAGCCGCTGCTGAGCGGCAAAAGCCCGGTAAGCATTTTGATCACGGTTGTCTTGCCGCTGCCGTTAGGGCCGAGAAATCCGAAAATTTCGCCTTTTTCCACGCGGAAGCTCACGTCATTGACGGCGGTAACCTGTCCGAAACGGCGCACAAGATGTTCGGCGGAGATGGCAGGTCCGGAAGGATTCTGCGGGGTGGTAACCACGGATCAGTTTCCCGCTTTCAGTTTCACGTCCGCGGCCATTCCCGCCAGAACGTGACCCGCGGGATCGTTTATGCGGATTTTCACTCCGAAAACCTGATGAACGCGCTCTTCGCGCGTCTGGACATTGCGTGGCAGAAATTCCGCCTGCTGATTGATCTGTTCGACGACGCCGTCAAACACCGTTTTCGGAAAAGAATCGACGCGCACCTCCGCCTTCTGCCCCACCCCGACGCGGCCCAGCTCCGTCTCCGGAATGTAGATGCGCACATAGATCTGGTCCCGTTCGAGGAGCGTCGCCACTGGCGTGTTCGGCGCAATGATGTCTCCCGGGCGGACGTCGAGAACCTCGACGACCGCCGCCGAAGGTGCCGTGACCTGGCGTTCGCGGAACCTCGCTTCGTCGTAAGCGTAGGCCGCTTTGGCCAGCTCGACGTCCTCCGGCCGATTGCCGCGCTCGAATTTCTCGAGCGTAGCCAGTGTTTCGTGGTAATGCGCTTCGGCGGAGGCGATTTCTTCCGGACGGTAGCCGCGCTCGAGCTCGTCGAGCTTGTGCTGGAAGTTCTGCTGCTGCGCCAGCGCCATCTTCCAGTTGGCCTCGGCCGTGTCGCGCTGCTGTTTCGAGACGAGATCCTTCTGGGCCAGCGCGTCGTAACGCTGGAAATCCAGCCGCGCGCGGACTTCGTCGGCGGTAGCGCGTTCGACTTCGGATTTCGCCGCGGCGACATCCTCTTTGCGGTAGCCGTTCAAGCGCAGCAGATAGTCGGCCTTGGCTCCGGCGGCGGCGGCACGCGCTTCGGCGATTTCCTCCGGCCGATACCCGCGCCGCGCCTTTTCGGCCGCCGCCCGGGACTGCTCGAGCGAGGCCAGCAATTCCCGGTCGTCGAACGCGATCAAAGTCTGGCCAGGCTCGACCCGATCGCCTTCGCGCACCAGAACCTTGTCGATCCGCCCTCCTACCTTCGAGCCGACGCGGATGTCGCGTGCTTCTACCGTGCCCGAGCCTTCCAGCGCGTTATCGCGCCGAAACCACGTGGCGTAAACCGTCGTGCCGCCCAGAATGACGGCGACGAGGATTACGAGGAAAATCCGCTTGCGACTCATAAAATTAATCTCCACAAGTAAAAAGCGGAACGCCAGGAGCCATTGCTTCCCCGTGCGGGGCTTCCGCCGGCTCAGCGCCCCGATTCCGCGGGGCCAGTCCGGACCAAAGCACGTTGAAAGCCGACTCCATGCGCGGATGCAGCGTCGCGTCGCCGTAGAGCGACCAGAATAGGAGCGTTCCGAAAATGGTCTGACGGAAAACGTGCGCGATTTCGGCCGCCGGCAGGTCTTTCCGAATTTCTCCGCGATCCTGCCCCAGCTGCACAATCTCCGTATGCAGCGCCTGCACGCGCTTTTGCAGATCAAGCATCCCTTCACGCACGGCGGTCGTTGACAGATACGCCTGCAGCAGCGTGCGGATAACTCCGGGATTGCGGATAGGCTCCTCGGTCATGCGCACACCGAGAGACCGCAGGAACTCGGGCATGGGCTCGCCCGTGCGGCGGGCTTCCTCGACCGCGAGCTGAAGCTTTCTGAGTTGCATTTCCCCAAAAGCCAGGAGGATGTGGTCCTTGCTCGGAAAGTAGTTAAAAAAAGTGCCCTTGCCGACGTCCGCGGCTTCAGTGATGTCCCCGACCGTCGTCTCTGTAAACCCTTTTCTGGCAAAGAGATCGAGAGCGGAGCGAAACAGCCGCTCGCGGGTTTCCGCGCTGCGGCGTTCGCGGCGGCCATGCGCGGGACGCGCCAGCCGATGGCGCGCTTTCCGGGATTTTGATGGCGTCTTTTTGACCATTGTTCATAAATGACTGTAGGTCAGAAATATTTCCGTGTCAAGTCCAGACTGCGCTCCGCCTCGGCTTCAGAAAAAAAGAAGGCCCCGGCAGTCGCCAGGGCCCTCGGGACTTCCTTTTCGATATGGGCTATTCCTTCAAGGAATTGGGATCGGAGGTGTTCTTCGGAGACTTGCGGTTGAGGTAGGCGATCAATTTTTGTCCTGGCGGAGGTACGGCCACCGCGCCCCTGAAAATAATCTCCTCGGCGGTCACCTTTTTTGCGTAGACACGCTCGTTGGCGTCATTGTCGGGGCGAACCGTGGAGCCCTCGAGCGAGACCCCCGCAAACAGGCCCCGCGAGCGCGAATAGCTCAGCACCTCGGCGCGCAGGGTGGCATCTGTCGAGGCATCCGCTGTCCGGCCCTTTGGACCGGCGGCAACGGAAGCGTCTGCGCCGAGCTTCACCTTGCTCCTCAGAATGGAGTGTGCTCCGCGCGGGTTCATCACCAGAAGGACGAAATCCGTGGCCTGCCCGCCGATCTGGAAGCCGATGCTCCCGCCTTCTAGTGCCATCATCGAAGGTGCGCTCCAGGGGCCGGTGTAGTGCTCGCCGGTGCGGCAGGTCATCGCGCCCCGGCCGTAGCTGCCGCCAACCACAAAAGCGGCTTTCAGGACCGAAGGATAAACGATCACGCATTCGGCTTTGTCGATGAGATCCTGAGGAATGTCATCGGGAATATCCATAATTTCCTTGATCACTGTGCCGCAATTGTCGAGCCGGTCGGCTTCTTTGTCTTGAGAGAGCAGCGCCGGGGCGATCATCGCCAGCGCCATGAGACAGGAGCTAATTCGCTTAATCAAATTTCACCTCGCTGAAATTTACTGGGCTTGCTAATCATAGGTTGCTAAAGGTTCGCGCGCAACCTGCAGTTTATGGGGGCCGACTCCGCTACCGTGCCACATAGGAGGAGATGCGCCCCGCCGGGAAAATGTTGCGCGGGGTTTCGACTATACTTTTATCTCGGGCGGTTTCAAGGCAGGCGAAACATGGGCTCAGCTAAAGCGTCGGGACGGCGGGCGCCGGAATGGGTTGTGGCATTGGTTCTATCTTCTCTGGCGGCAACCGCCAGCCATGCGCAAACAACCCCGGCAGAAGGCCAAGCCTGCTGCGCGGCAAAGCATGACGGCAATCGGGAAGAGCACTCCCCGAACCCGGCTCGGGCAACGGCGCGCTTTGGTGTGCTGGCGGAGACGCTGCTTGGCGCTGGGCCTTCCGGCAAAGGTGACTGGGGGCTGCTGATCGTTGATGCGCAAACCGGAGCTACGCTCTTTGAGAAGAACGCCGACAGCTATTTTGTTCCGGCCTCGAACATGAAACTTTTTACGACCGCACTGGCGCTGGCCAGGCTCGGGCCGGACTACAGATTTCACACCACTCTTGAAACGCGAGGCACGATCTCGGCGGACGGCAAACTCGCTGGCGACGCGGTGCTGGTGGGGCGCGGCGATCCGAATCTCTCAAACCGCAGATTCCCCTACGATCTGAAAGAGGAGTTCGACGGGCCGCCCGAAAAAGTGCTGACCGAATTGGCCGACTCTCTGGTGGCGCGCGGCGTGAAGGAGATTTCGGGCGATCTGGTCGGCGACGACAGCTACTTCCCGCGCGAGCGCTATCCGAATGGCTGGGAAATCGACGACATGGTCTGGGAGTACGGCGCAGCCATTTCCGCAATCGTCGTCGACGACAACACCGTGACAGTGACGCTCACGCCGGGCGAAAAAACGGGAGATCCGGTCGAGGCATCGGTTGCTCCCCTGACGCCGGACTTTACGCTCGAGAACGATGTGACGACAGCGACGCCGGGTTTGAAATCCGATTTGACTCTCACGCGCGAGCCGGGCGCGAATCTCGTCGTCGTCCGCGGCACTATGCCGGCCAAAGGCGTGCCGCGCAAGCTGGTCCTGGCGATTGAAGAACCGGCGCAGCACGCGGCGTTTGTCCTTGCGGGTTTGCTGGCCGAGCGCGGCGTGAAGCTCGATGGAAAAGTGCGGGCCGTTCATGTTGCCGAGGCGGATGCGACTCCGCGCACCATTCTTGCAGAGCATGTGTCCGTGCCGCTCGGCGATTCCGTAAAGCTCATCAACAAAATCAGCCAGAATCTGCACACGGAAATGTTGCTGCGAACCGCCGCGCGGCAAAACGGCGTCTGGAACACTCCGGAAGAGATGCTGAAAACTCCGCAGGATTTTTACGCCGCCGCGGGGATCGCGCCGGACGATGTGATCCAGACGGACGGCTCGGGACTCTCGCGGCACGACCTGGTCACGCCGCGCGCTATCGTGACCTTGCTGAGGTATGCAGAGGCGCAGACGTGGTTCGCTCCCTACTTCGCGTCGCTGCCCGTGGCCGGGGTGGACGGCTCGCTCCAGGACCGCATGAAAAACACGATAGCGGCCGGGAGGATTCACGCGAAGACCGGATCGGTCGAACACGTCAGAACGCTTTCAGGTTTTGCGGAAACGCCGGACGGCCGGCGCCTGATTTTTTCTTTCCTGAGCAACAACCAGGGTGGAAAGAATCACGAAGCCGCCGATGCGCTGAACGGACTGTGTATCGCGATGATCGAAGAATTTGACGCTGCACCCGCGACACCCGCGCCTGCCCCTGCGCGCGAGCCCGCCAAACAGAAATGAAGTCCTCCCTCTCTCCCGGTCCGCGGCAGCCGGATGCCGCAATTCTCTCGGGCCGTTTGTCATGACGAGGGAAAGTCCCTCATACTACGCGAAAAGCAAGGACACATGTCGCGGACGGCAGAAGACGTACTCGAATTCGACAAGCTGCGCGAATTGCTGCGGCTGCGGACGACGTGTGCGCCGGGGCGGCGTGCGGTGGATGCTCTCGAGTTCGGGACGGACCGGGGGGCGCTCGAAGCCGCGTTTGCCTTGATCGGCGAGGCGCGGGAATGGCTGCGTGGCGGCGAATTGGGGTTCGGCGGGCTGGCCGATCCCGAGGGATGGCTTGAAAAACTGGAGGGGCCGGGGATTGTTCTCGAAGCCGGGGAATTCTTGGAGGCGGCCTCCCTGCTTGAGACTGCCGCGTGGTTGCGCGGCCAATCGAGGGAGGCGGCGGCGAAATTTCCGCTGCTGGCTGCGCGGGCGGCTTCGCTCGGAGATTTCCGCGAGGCGCTTACGGCGATCCGGCGGTGTGTGCTGCCGAATGGCGAGATCAGCGACGATGCATCGTCCACGCTGCGCCGCATCCGCCTGAGCATCGCCCAGACACGCGAGTCGATTCAGAAAACGCTCAAGCAGATTCTCCGCTCCCGCAACGCGGAAGCCGGAGAGGATTACGTCACGCTGCGCAACGAACGGTTCGTGATTCCCGTTCGTTCGGAAAACCGGCGGAGCGTTCCGGGAATTGTGCATGGAGCGAGCGGAACAGGACAGACCGTTTTCCTCGAACCGCTTGAAACGGTCGAAGCGAACAACGAACTCACGCAGTTTTCCGAGGACGAAGCGGCGGAGATTCTCCGGATCTTGCGCGGACTTACGGAGCGCTTGCAGGTCGTTCAGGAACCGCTGCGCGCGGCAGCCGGGACAATCGCGGAGCTCGACAGCGTTTTCGCTCGCGGGCGCTTTGCGCGCGATTTTGATGCGGCGATGCCGGAATTTTCTGACGCGGGCGACTTAAAACTCGTGGCGGCCCGGCACCCGGTGCTTGAAGACAAGCTGCGCCGCGAAGATCGCCGGGTCGTGCCGATGACACTCGCGCTGGGCGGCGCGGAAAAGGTTCTGGTCATCAGCGGACCGAACACCGGCGGCAAGACCGTCGCGCTGAAGACGACGGGACTCGCGGCGCTGTCCGCGCAATCGGGCATCCCGGTGGCGGCGCAGAGCGCGGTGCTGCCGGTTTTTGACCGCGTGCTCGTGGATATCGGCGACGAACAGTCCATCGCCGCGGACCTCTCGACGTTTTCGGCGCACATGTTGAATTTGAAGTCCATGCTCGATCTCCTGACGCCAGAATCGCTGGCACTGGTCGACGAAATGGGCACCGGAACGGCGCCGGAGGAAGGCGCGGCGCTTGCCGTGGCGCTGCTCGATGAATTTCGCGCCAAGAATTGCATCGTGCTGGCCACGACCCATCACGACCGATTGAAGGCCTATGCTTCGACGACCCCCGGCGTTGTGAACGCCGCCGTCGAATTTGACGATGTAAATTTGCGGCCAACGTACCGGTTGATGGTCGGCGTGCCTGGCGGATCGAGCGGAATCGCGATTGCGCAACGGCTGGGCCTTCTGCCGTCCGTCATCGAACGAGCGCGCTCGTTGCTGACGCCGGAATCCCGCGAAGCTGCCGACTTGATTGCCTACTTGCATCGCAGCCGCGATGAACTCGACCGCATGCAACAGCAGATGGCCAGGGAGCGGCACGCTCTCCTAGAAGAACGCGAAAAGCTGCGCACGGAGTGGGTCGGACGCCAGCAGAAGCGCATCATTGAACTCGAAAGGCAGTTCGCCGAGATGCAGAAACGTTTCGATGAAAACGTCGCTCGCCTCATCGAATCCGTGAAAGAACGCGAACTGCGCGCCTCGCTCGAAAAAACCGCGCGGCGCAAGGGCACAGACATTCGCAGCGAAGCCCGCGAAGAGCTCAACGCCGCGTTGCTCGAGACCATCTCGGGTTCACAAGCCGATTTGGGCACCGGTTCGGCCAGCCAGGCACCGGTTCGCGCCGACGCGCTGGTACCCGGCGCGCGCATTCGCGTCCGCGGCTTCAGCAAGGCGGTCATCTTTCGCCGGCTGGACGGGTCGGCGGCCGAAATCGAAGCCGGCCCGCTGCGCATGAAAGTTGCCGTCGACGAGATCACCGGCGTCGAGCAGGCGGGGCAAGCCCCGTCCCTGCAGTCGCCGGGGCGTGGCAGCGTCACCGTGGCCGCGCAACCCAGTGAAGGCTCGGTCTCGGGCGAGATCAACGTGATTGGCATGCGCGTCGAAGAAGCAACCGAGCGCGTGGATAAATATCTCGACGAAGCCGCGCTGGCTAACCAGACGCGCGTGCGCATTATTCATGGGCACGGAACCGGCGCGCTGCGGAAGGGGCTCGGAGAATTCCTGAAGTCGCATCCGCTGGTTCTCCGGACCTCGTTTGAGGCCGAAGAGCGTGGCGGCAAAGCCATCACGGTCGTCGAATTGCGGGCCTGAAATGGAGAGCCGCCGGGGTTCGCGGCCGCCGCGTCAAAACCGGGGTCTGTCTCTACGCGCGCCGCTCGAGGGAGGCTTGCGCGATTCCCGGCGGGATATATTCCTCTCCCCAGTTTGGTTACAATTCTCGGGGAAGCCGTGGCGGAAGCGGGATCCTTTGCGGAGAAGGTAAAGCAGCAGGCGGACATCGTCCGCCTGGTGGGCGAATACGTGCGCCTGAAAAAGACCGGTAAGGATTTTTCAGGGCTTTGTCCGTTTCATCAGGAAAAAACTCCTTCCTTTACGGTGTCTCCCCTCAAGCAGATTTTTTATTGCTTTGGTTGCGGCAAGGGCGGCGACGTTTTCAATTTTGTGATGGATATGGAGAAGTCCGCGTTTCCGGAAGCGGTGCGCACCGTTGCGGAGAAGTGCGGGATTGCCATTCCTCGGCCCAGGGAGCGGTCGCCGGAAGAGCGGCAGGAAAACCAGCAGCGCGCGGCACTCGTCGAGATGCATCGCGAGGCGCAGGCGTTTTTTACGAAACAGATTTCGGGGACCCTCGAGGGCAAGGCGGCGCGGGCCTACCTCGAGGACCGCGGGCTCGATAACAAGGCGATTGACCGGTTCGGAATAGGGTATGCGCCGAGCGACGGCGACGCGATGCTGCGATTTCTGAAACAGAAATATCCGGAAAAACTGTTGGTCGAGTCCGGCCTGATCTCGCGTGGCGAACAGGGCGGACGGTTGTTCGACCGCTTTCGCAGGCGCATCACCTTCCCCATTGCCAATGATTCCGGAAAAATTGTGGCCTTCGGCGCGCGCGCTCTGGGCGATGATCAGCCGAAATATCTGAATTCGCCCGAGACGCCCATCTACTCGAAGAGCAACGTGCTCTATCACATGGACCGCGCGAAGGAAGCGCTGCGGCGGTCGGATTTTGCAGTGCTCGTCGAAGGCTACATGGACGCGATTGCCGTAGCCCGCGCGGGAATCAGCAACGTGGTGGCAAGTTGCGGCACGAGTCTTGCCGAGCCGCAGATCAAGCTGCTCGGCCGTTTTACAAAACGCGTGATTATCAATTACGACCCGGACAACGCGGGCCAGCTGGCAGCAGAGCGCTCCGTCTCGCTCCTGCTCGAGCAAGATTTTGAGGTGCGCGTTCTGGCGCTGCCTCCGGTCGGCGACAAGAAGGCTGACCCGGATGTATTCATCCGGGAACGAGGCGCCGAGGAGTACACAAAGTTGCTGAAAGATTCCCCGCCCTACGTGGACTACTTGATTGCGCGCGCGCGGAAGATGGATTTGACAACCGGGGAAGGGAAGCGGCGCGCGGTAAATTTTCTCCTGCCCTACGTCCAGAAGATTCCTAATACCATCCTTCGCTCGGAATGGGCCACGCGGATCGCGCAGCAGCTCCATCTGGACGAGCCCGTGTTGCGAGCCGCGCTCAGCAAGGCAGCCACCCAGCGCCACAGCGAACTGAAGATCCAGCCGGAACTGGTAGGCCGTTCGGCCAAGCCCGTGGAGCGGCGATTGATCCGCATGCTGGCGGAGGCCGAAGGATTTCGCCGCGAGCTGGCGCAGCGGCTCGAGGGAGCTCAGCTCTATCGCGGGCTCGAGACGGAGAAAGTTTTCGCGGCGCTGATTGTCGCAAGCCTCGCCGATGAGCCCATAGAGGCTACCGAAGTAGCTGCACAACTCGAAGAACGCGACCGGCGCATGCTCTTCGAGATTCTCTTCGAGGAGGCCAGCGAGCCTGCCTGGGAAGAGGCCCTCAGTTGCGTCGAAGCGTTGGAGCACCGGCAAGCGGAGCGGGAGCTGGCGGACGTCCAGCGGAGCATTGAGGCCAATCCTTCTGTCGCGGAGATGCGCGGGCTGCTCGAGAAAAAGCAGCATCTGATGCGACGGCTAGCAGCGGCGAGGTGAGCGCCCGACCGTTGTCCTTCCAGGGCCACCCGGTCATCGGGCGGCGAGTTTTTGCTTCGCCAATTCCTCGCGGAACTCCTGTTCCTTTTGGGCGATAAACCTCTTGTAACCATCAGGATCAACGAAAGGGTTTGCGCCGCCCTCTTTCCTGAGGGGGTATTTTTCTTCAAGGCCGAAGTAGCCGCCATGGGCACCGAGGAAAATGTCGCATGGCAATGACTCAAGAACGCGCCACATGCGTTCGTAGTCTTCGGCGATCTGCGGATAGGCGGGGTTGCCGACAAGTTTGTAGCCGGGATTGACGTTGGGGCTGCCAACGATCACCACATCGTAGGTTTTGCCGCCATCGCTAACCTTCATCGTCCACGTGGTGCACCCTCGAGTGTGGCCGGGAGTGAGGTGAGCGACCAGAACCGTGCCACCAAGCTTCACTTTGTCGCCATCGTGAAGTATGCGGCCGACCCTGGCCGCCGGATAAAGAGAGCCGGGTGTGTTGCCGTACTGAAAATCGGTCTTGCCGCCGGATTCGACCACGGAAACGTCCGCATCCATGACCATATATTCTGCGCCGGTCATCCGCATGACCATGGCGCTGCCGGCATCGTGATCCCAGTGCGCATGGCTGATCAGAAGAATCTTCGTGTCCTTGAAATGGAAGCCCAGTTTTTCGATGCTCTGGGAGATCATCGGCACATTGGCTTCGAGATCGCTGTTAATCAGGATGTTGCCTTCCGCGGTCGAGATCAGATAGCTCGCAAGACCCTTGCTCCCTACGTAGTACAGATTGCCCGCGATGCGGAACGGCGTGAAGGGTTCGGTCCAGTCAGGATTGGATTGGGAGAACAGTCCTCCTCCGAGGGCAAGCACGAATACCAGCAAGCCAGCGCGGATAGGGACTTTTTGCCGCATGGGCCGAGTATAGGCCAAAGGAATGGCGCGAGGCGAGCTTCCCGGGGAATGCCTGAGCAGAGCGCTCCGGCTGCGCGGGCGCCCTTCGCGGTGCCGGTAAAAGCATGCGCCGATCGGGGGCTGGCTGGTGCGTGTGTGAGGACAATACCATTTTGAGCGCGCCATTTTTGGCTCGGGAACATCCAACCTCTGGAAGCGAGGACCTGACAGAACCCGACCGGTACGGAAACCGCGGCAAGAGCGCTTCTTGGTCAAATGACCGACGACAAGAACCTTCCACAGATTTCCACCGATTAAATTGTTGACGGGGACGGACTTAAGCTTGTAACGTAATAGGGTTTCGCGAGTAACGAATTCGCACCTAACTGCATCTATATAGATGTACTTAGAGGCGCGAGAACGTACTCTGAGAGCGCATAACGGGCGAAGTACAGGGCAAGCGGCAAGCTGGCGGCCGGGCGTACCATAAAGGAATTCACAAAAAGACGAGTGACCTGGTGGGGGATTCCCCACAGTTTGTTTTGGTGACCGCAGAGGGACGGGCTGCGCAAGCGTGGCATACTGCCTGCGCCTTTCGCTTGGGTGCTTTTGGATAAATTTTTTGGCGGCGCTGACCGGCAAGGCTTGGGGTCGCGCCTGGAAGCCTGGAGGAATTCGTGGCGGCAGTGGGTCTTGAAGAAAAATATGATGCGGTAAAGCAGCTCATTGCCGTCGGCAAAGAGCGCGGGTATTTGCTTTACGACGAAGTGAACGATTCGCTTCCGGCGGAAGTGCATTCCTCGGAAGAGATCGACGACCTTCTCACTACATTTGAACGCAACGGCATTGAGATTTACGAGGACCAGGCGTCGGCGAAGGCCGCCAGAGCGGTGGAAGTGTCTTCGGAGGCGGGCGATCGGGATGCGGTTGTCAAGGACGACGCGCATTCGGACGAAGGCGGCAGCGATCTGGATTTGACACCGGGATCTCTTGAAAAGACCAACGACCCGGTGCGCATGTATTTGCGCGAGATGGGAACCGTCCCGCTGTTGACGCGCGAAGGCGAAGTGACCATCGCGAAGCGCATCGAGCGCGGGCAGCTGGTGGTGATGAAGTCGATCACGCGGTCGCCGATCGTGATCAAGGAATTGATCGCGGTGGGCGAGGATTTGCGCAAGGGCGCGCGGTCCATCAAAGAGATCGTGCAGTTTGACGACGAAGAGCTGACCGAAGAGAAGATCGCGAACAAGACGAAGCAGACGCTGAAGTACATCGACAAGATTGCGAAGCTGTACGATCTGGCTTTGAAGCAGGCGGAGAAGCTGGAAAACACGCCGAAGGCCAAAAAGAAGCCGTACATCAAGGCCAAATGGGCGGTGGCGCGAACGCGCGTCGAGATTTCGGTCGAGATTCGCGGGATTGATTTCAACCCGTTTGAGAAGAAGCGGCTGATCGACAAGATGCGCGGGACGGTCGAGCGGCTGCAGTCCCTCGAGCGCGAAGCGGGGCGGCTGGAGCGGCGTGTGGATGCCGCGAAAGGCGATGTGGCGGCGGAAGCGCGCAAGGAATTGCGCACGCGGCGCACGGAGCTGAAGGACATTGAAGAGGCGAGCGAAGTGGGGCTCACCGAACTGAAGCGCACGTTGACGTTTATTCACCGCGGCGAGGCGGAAGCGGAGCAGGCGAAGAAGGAATTGATCGAAGCCAACCTCCGGCTGGTGGTTTCGATCGCCAAAAAATATACGAACCGCGGGCTGCAATTTCTGGATTTGATCCAGGAAGGCAACATCGGTTTGATGAAGGCCGTGGACAAGTTCGAGTGGCGCCGCGGATACAAGTTTTCGACGTATGCGACGTGGTGGATCCGGCAGGCCATTACGCGCGCGATTGCGGATCAGGCGCGTACCATCCGGATTCCCGTGCACATGATCGAGACGATCAACAAACTGGTGCGCACGAGCCGCCAGCTGGTGCAGGAACTCGGCCGCGAGCCGACCAGCGAAGAAATTGCCAAGCGCATGGACATTCCCGTGTCCAAGGTGCGCAAGATTTTGAAGATTGCGCAGGAGCCGATTTCCCTCGAGACGCCGATTGGCGAAGAAGAAGATTCGCACCTTGGAGATTTCATCGAGGACAAGGCCGTAGTTTCGCCGTCAGACGCTGTGATCAATCTGAATTTGAAGGAGCAGACGTCTTCGGTGTTGAAGACGCTGACGCCGCGCGAGGAAAAAGTCATCAAGATGCGGTTTGGTCTGGATGATGGCAGCGAGCATACCCTCGAGGAAGTTGGACAGTCCTTCGCCGTGACGCGCGAACGCATCCGCCAAATCGAGGCGAAGGCGCTGCGCAAGCTGCGGCATCCTTCGCGCTCGCGGAAGCTGCGGGCGTTTCTGGAAGGGCCTTCGCGGGACTATCTCTAGAAGGACCGGAAATTCGAAAATCGAAATCGGAAAGACGGAACGCCTCGAGAAATCGGGGCGTTTTTGTCTTGCTGCCAAACTCCGCAGCTCGTCTATCGACTCCTCGTCTGGCAGGATGATTCTTCGCTTCCCCGGGCTCAGCGAACTACCTGTCCGTCTTGTCCGAGCATCGGGATGACGCCTCGAGCCTTTCCTGGCCAAAGCCAGGCTCAGCAGGAATCGGCCTCAGTTCCCCACGTTGTCTCGGGGGACGCGGGCGAAACGGGCGGCCAGGCGCGTGACCCAGAAGGCCACGAAGGCAGCGAAAGCCAGGACGGCGTAGAGCATGTGGCCGGGATCCGGGCGGTGATCGGGGTCGAGATTGGATTCGACGGCGTAATGGAACGTAAAAAGAAGGAGTACGAGAGCGGCGCAGCCGAACCACGCGAACCAGGTTCTGAAGAATTCGAGGGTGGCTTCTGAACGCTCCGGACTGAGCCAGAATTGTTTGTTGGGAAGATGGATCATTTCGGGGGGCAAGCTCTTGAGGAGGCGCGGGAGGCCGAGGGCGACGAGCGCGGTCATCGCGAGGGCCCCGGCAAAAAACGCGAAGAAAACGGGTTTGGATTGCCAGCCGTTCGGAAAGCCGCGGCTGTTGAAGTGAGAGGCGAGCTCATCGGGCAGGCGTGGATAGTCGTAAGAAAAACAGATCCCCGCAAAGATGGCGAGCAGGATGAACAGCATTTTGGGCAGGCGTGAGTCCAAGTCTGGCCGCTCCTATCCGGATGTTCCGCTGATTGAGCGTAGCTCAAGGAAGGCGGCGCCGCACGAAAATCCCGGAGGGGAATTTCAGATAAGTTAGCGTGAAGATGAGCGTTTCGCTCGAAGTTGGCGCGTATTAGAATGTCGGACCAACCCTGCCTGACGAGGAACAATGAAAACGCGAACAAAGATTGCGACGGTTGTACTTGTGGTGCTGCTGTCGGCGACGGCGTTCGGGTTGTACCGGACGGCGAAGCCGTTTGTAGCCCTCCGTGCGATCCTCGCCCCTCTCGGCACGATGCAGGCGCAGACGATGGTGGACCAGACGCCGCTGACGACAGCGCAGAATCTCGCGCAGTTATCCAACAGCCGCGCGGAGCAAAAGTTCGCACAAGAGGCCTTGCGGCTGGGAGACCATGAAGTGGACCTGACTTTCGCGGCGGCCCTGCGGGAGGTGACCGAGCACCCGCCCGCGCTGAGCCCCGAAGCGAAAAAAATTCAGGACCGTTTGGCGAGATACGAGAAGGCCCTCGACACGGACAACGTGCAGGTGGCACAACTGACCGAGGCGGCCGGCAAGGCGAGCGGAGCGAAGAAGGACCAGCTCACCAACCAGTGGAATCTGGCGAAATCGCAGCAGGAGCTCGACCAGGATGAAGTGGACGACGCCAAGCAGGACTTGATTCGCGCCGGCGGCGATCCGCAGGCCCGTATCCTGGCGCTCGAGCAGGAACACGAGGCGAGCTCCCATAACACGGCTGCCATTGCGCCGGCGCCGGCCCCGCCGACAGGAGGCGGGCTCGTCAGTCTCTACCGGCAATGGTTGGCGCTGCACGACAAGGATTTGCAATTGACGGCGGCGAGGCAGGCCGCGGAATCGGCCGTAGGATCCATCACCTTGCTCCACAACGCGCTGGAATCGAAAGTGGACACAGAAAACACAAACGCGCCGGCCCCGGCGGGCGAGGCTCTGGCGGGGCAGGCCGCTTCACACGGCGCAACGCCGGGCCCGACGAACCAGAACGCCGGGGACGCCTCCGATGTGGTTACGACTACAAAGAAACGTGCGGCCGACCGGCGCGCGTTGAGCTCGTATGACAAGCGGATTGATGACGAGAAGCAACTCGCGCAGGTCTACGACAACTGGCAGTTGCTCGTGGGGGCGAAACAGCGCGCCGTAATTCACCGCATGCTGATCAATGTCGCGGTCATCCTTGGAATCCTGGTCTTCGGGCTTTTCTTTGATGATTGGTTCGAGCGGCTGCTCGGGAAAACCGCGCTCGACCGGAGACAGGTCGAGACATTGCGAACGGTAACGCGCGTGACGCTGCAGGTGATCGCCGTGCTGATCGTGCTGCTCGTGATTTTTGGAATCCCGAGCCAGCTGGGGACTTTTCTCGGGCTTGCCGGCGCGGGGCTGACGGTGGCGCTGAAGGATTTCATCGTGGGGTTCCTCGGTTGGTTTGTACTGATGGGGAAGAACGGAATCCGGCTGGGCGATTGGGTGGAGATCAACGGAGTGACCGGGGAAGTCGTCGAGCTGGGGATGTTCCACACCGTGCTGCTCGAGACGGGAAATTGGACAGATTCAGGGCATCCGACGGGCCGTCGCGTCACGTTTACGAACAGTTTTGCGATTGAAGGCCACTACTTCAATTTTTCGACTTCCGGGCAGTGGCTGTGGGACGAGCTGCAAGTGGTTCTGCCGGCGGGGCGCGATCCCTACCCGATCGTCGATGCCATTCAGAAGAAAGTGCTGGAGGCGACTTCGGAGACAGCAAAGGAGGCGGAGAAGGAATGGCAGGGCGTGGCGAGGTCGAGCGACAAGGCGCATGCCTTGACTGCGGTGCCGGCCATCAATGTGAAGCCGGTGGTCGGCGGCGTGGAGATTGCCGTCAGGTACATCACGCGCGCGAACGAGCGCTACCAATTGCGCGCGAAACTGAATCAGGCAGCGGTGGACTTGCTGGGGCAGGACTCTGCCGCTCCGCCGGGCGCTTCCGCGCCGCCCCCGCCGAAGCCAGCCTGAAAAAGCAGGCATGCACTTTCGTGCCCGCCGAAGAACCGCCAATACATTTCCGCCCGGATGCTTCTCAGTCCATCGCGCTGCGCGCGCGAACTTCTTCCGAAGTCAGGCCGTAGAGCGGCGGCGTTTTCACGCCAAGCATCGCCAGATACATATAAATTTGGCCGCGGTGATGGATTTCGTGCTCGGGCATGAGGCGGAGCCATTTCCAGGTGGTGATGGGTGTGTCGTCGGGGGTTTTGCATTTTCGCAGCAGTTGTTCCTCGGTGAGCCTGCCGAAAATTTCCATCGATTCGGCGTGAAGGCGCTCGAGGAAGGCCATGACGTTCTGGTAGCCGTCGGCCAGTTCCTTGCCGTGGGTTGAGTAACGAGCGGGCCGGCACTGTACGTTTTCGGCCCACATAAACCGTTCCGCTACAGCGAGATGCCGCAGAATGTCGCCGAGCGTGAATTTACCGGGCGCGTAGCTCCAATCGATTTTGTCGGGCGGAATCAGGCGCGCCACGCGCATGGTGCGCCCGCGGACATTTTCAAAATAATGCAGGAACGGCTGTATCGTGCGGATTTCCATTGCGCCTCACTCCATTCGATAGTCGATTCCGAGATTCGCGCAGCCGAGAAACAAGCCGGGCGGGCTCATGGAACCATTTCTCTTCACGGCGTCTCGGACCTTTCCTTTTTTTCGAGAACCGGCGAATACCCCGGGATTTTAACGCATGAGCTGGCGCGCGCGGGAGGCGGAGAGTGTGGCACCGGCATAGAGCAGCGCCAGCAAGGCGTAACCGGCGATCAGGCTGACGCCTTGCGCCACGACTCCCAGAGCAATGCTCATCGTGAGTTGCACGCATGTCGTGAAAATGGCCATGGCGGATTGCGTGCGGCCCATGAAGTGGCGCGGGACAATGGACATGAGTCCGGACTGCGCGGTGACGCCGCCGATGGCGCGGCAGAGGCCGAAAATGGCTTGCAGCACGACCGCGCCCAGGAGAAAAGCGACAAACGGCGTGGCCATGTGGCCGATGGCCAGCACGGCGCAGACGGCCACATAGAGCGGCATGCGTACTGCGCCTCGTAACTGGCTGACGATGAACCCGCCGGTGATGGCGCCGACGGCCCAGCCTGCTTCGAGAAAACCGAGGCCGCGCGCGCCGGCGTGCAGAACGTCGTTCACCAGGGCTACGAGGACCACGTTGCTGCTGACCACTCCTGCCATCATGATCGAGTGTGTGACTCCGAGCGAGCGCACGAGCGGCTGCTTCTTGAGATAGGCGAAGCCTTCCTTGAGGTCCGAGTAGACCGCAAGCGACAGGCCGGCTTCGGCGACTTCCGGATTTTCTCCTGATTCGAGAGCTTCCGCGGTGGCTTCGGTCGCTTCGGAATATTCGCGCGGATATTTCAGATGATCGCGCGGCGAGACGTAGCCGCTGCGGATGCGGTAAAGGCAAAACGCGGAGACGAAGTAGGTGAGGCCGTCGATAGAAAGAATGCCGGCGATTCCGGCGCGGTCATAAAGGAAGCCGACGAAGGCGCCGGCAATCAGCATGCCGCTCTGCACGCCGACGAGAACGGCGGCGTTGGCGCCGGTGAACTGGCTCGGCGGAATGACTTCCTGGACGAGAGCGTTGACGTTAGCCCAGTACATCGCGGAGCCCGTGCCGGTGATCAGCGTCATGGCATAGAGATGCCAGAGCTCGAGACTGCCGCGCCAGGCGATGTAGGCGGTGGCCAGCACGAAAACGCCGCGAGCCAGATCCAGCACAACCCCGAGATAACGGCGATCGAAGCGGTCGATGAGCACGCCGCCGAGAAACGGAATGATAAGTCCGGGCAGCGTCACGACAATGACCTGCAGGCTGACTTTGACCGTGGAGTGCGTGGCGGCCATGATGTACCAACTCACGCCGACGAAATTCATGCCGCTCCCGAAGAGCGACACAAACATGGCCACAAAGAAAAAACGGAAGCCGCGCTGCGCCCAGATAAGCTTCCAATCGACACGAGTTGTGACGGCAGTCGCCATGGCGTTGATGAGCCCTCCATTTTAGCGGCTTCGCGGGATTCAGGAAGCAGCGATGGCACAAGTTGTGCTCAAGGCAGAGCCAAGTGGTTCGGTTCTCCGGTTCCGGACCTGTTCCCTGGTTTTGCCCGAAGTTCTCGCGATAATAATTTGATTTGACAAATCAAAGTAATATCCGCTATCGTCGGCGGGCATGCAGAACGACGCGGTCCGGCAACTGATGGAGTTTTATCCGAGGATCTATTTTGCCTGCCACCGGCGCCATGTACGCGACCCCAAATCGAAGCGAGTCCTCAGCGCGCACCAGGGCAGCATCCTCGATCATCTCGACGCACGGGAGCCGGTGATGCTGCTCGAGCTGTCGCGCCACATGGGAGTGACCCCGTCGACGATGTCGCTGCAAATCGAGCAGCTGGTGCAGAAGGGCTACGTGACGCGCGTGCGCGATGCGCGCGATGGACGGCGGCTGAGGCTGCGGCTTTCTCTGAGCGGGGTGCGCGTGCGGGAGGCGAATTCCGTACTCGATACGGAGCGCGTCAGGAAGATGCTGGCGCGGCTTTCGCCGGAAGAGCGGGCGGCGGGGATTGCCGGTCTCGCGCTGCTGGCGAAGGCGGCTGCGGAGCAAACCGAAGAATACGAGAAGCGAAGAAAGCCGGGGCGCGGGCGATTGCCGGATTGAAGCGCGGGTTCGATTTTGGCGGCGAGGTGAACGATGAGAATTGCCTTGTGGGTGTTCCTGATTTTGGCCGGGGTGCCGATACTGATCACCTTGATTGGCTGGCTCCTGCCAAAAGATCATATCGCCACGCGACTCGGGCGATACCACGAGCCGCCGGAGGCAATTTGGAAGGCGATTACCGACGTGGAGGCGATGCCGGGCTGGAGAGAAGGCTTGAAGAGCGTCGAGCGTTTGCCGGATCAGAACGGACTGCCGGCCCATCTGGAAATAACCAGCTCCGCGGAACTTCCGATGGAAACTCTGGAAATGACTCCCCCGCAGAAATTGGTGACGCGCATCGCCGACAGCAACCTGCCATTCGGTGGGACCTGGACTTTTGAGATTACGCCGGTTGCCGATGGCGCGGCTTTGCGCATCACGGAACGCGGCTACGTTACGAATCCGTTTTTCCGGTTCCTGTCGCGTTTTGTGTTCCGTCAAACGAGCACGATCGAAACGTATCTGAAGTCGCTGGCCAAAAAATTCGGCGAAGAGCCGCGGATCGGAGAATGAACCGTGGGAAGCGAAATGAACTGCACGGTGCGCTTCGGCAAGGAAATGTCCAGAGGCAAGGCGCTGCTGGAAAGCAGCGAAGTGCTCTTTCGCGGCGAGTTCCGGCTGAAGATTCCGTTTGCTTCGATCAAGTCGGCCAAAGCCCTGGATGGCGAGCTGCGTCTCGAAACCGCGGATGGTTTGGCAGTTTTCGGGCTTGGGCCGGCGGCCGAGAAGTGGTGCAAGAAGATACTTCATCCGAAGACGCGCATGGAAAAGATCGGCGTGAAGCCGGGAGCGAGAGTCTCTCTTTGGGGAGGTTTCGAGGCGGAGTTTCTCGATGAGCTCGGGCTGGTGACGGGCTCGGTCGAGAAGGACAAGGTGCGAACTGACACCGATGTGGTGTTCTTCGCAGCCGATTCGAGGAAGGCACTTTCTTCCGTCGCGAAAATCGCGAGGTCGCTGAAGGGAGCAACCGCGCTGTGGATTGTTTATCCCAAAGGACAAAAGACCATCACAGAGAACGACGTGATCGCCGCCGGGCGAAAAACAGGATTGAAAGATGTGAAGGTTGTGGGCTTCTCCGCCAGCCACACGGCCCTGAAGTTTGTTCTTCCGCTTGGCGAACGATAAGCCGCCGAACTCATCCTGAGGGAACAACCGTGCAGTTTCGCGTTTGGAGTTGCCAAATTCAGTTCTAAGATGGCTGCGTGACACCCTTGCTGGATGCTTGCGGTTTGACGGTGGAATTGCCGACGGCGGCGGGCTGGGTGCGCCCGGTGAATGAAGTCTCCCTCTCCATTGCGGCGGGCGAATCGCTGGGGCTCGTCGGCGAGTCGGGTAGCGGGAAGACGATGCTGGCCCTGGCTTTGATGGGATTGTTGCCGGCAGGGGCGCGGGTCGGCGGAGAGGCCTGGCTTGGACAGAAGGCAACGGGGGCAGGGGAGCCCAAGCGAGCCAGCGAGAAGAGCGCTCTGGGATCAGGAGTCCCTGCGGGGAAGGACCTGTGTGCGTTAAAGGAACGCGAGTGGCGGGCGGTGCGGGGCGGGGAGATTGCGATGGTTTTTCAGGAGCCGATGACCTCGCTGAATCCGGTGATGCGGATTGGGGCGCAGATTGAAGAGGCGATTCGTGCGCATGAGTCGGGGCTGACAGAGAAGGATGTCAAAAAGCGGGCCGTAGAGGCGCTCGAGCGCGCGGCGGTTACCGAGCCCGGGATCCGCGCGCAACAGTTTCCGCACCAGCTTTCCGGGGGGTTGCGCCAGCGCGCGATGATCGCCATGGCTCTGGCGGCGGGGCCCCGGCTTTTGGTTGCGGATGAGCCGACGACAGCGCTGGACGTGACGGTGCAGAAGCAAATCCTGGATCTGCTTGACCGGCTTCGGCGCGAGTTGCGGCTTGGTTTGCTTTTTATTACGCATGATCTTGGCGTGGTCGCGCAAGTCGCGGACCGCGTCGCGGTGATGTACGCGGGGCGGATTATCGAGGAAGGGCCGACCCTGGAAGTGTTGGCTGCGCCCCGTCATCCCTATACCCAGGGTTTACTGAAGGCTTCGCCTACTCTCGAACGCGGCAAGCTCTCGCCGATTCCGGGCTCGGTGCCGCAGTTGACGGCGCTTCCGCCCGGTTGTGCGTTTGAGCCGCGTTGCTCGTTGCGCCGCGCCGATTGCGTGACCGCGGTTCCGGAGCTTCGACGCGCGGAGGCGAGCCATACGGCGCGTTGCGTTTTGGTCCAGTGAATCCCATGGCGAACGATAGGACTGCGTCCCTGACAGGAGACCCATCCGCGGCTCTAAGCCCGAGCGAAATCCTTCTCGAAGCGCGCGAGTTGAGAAAATCCTATCGGCGCGGCGGCGGCGTGTTTTCAAACAGCGCCAAGGGGCCGCGGTTTACAGCGGTCGACGGCGTGACGCTTGCCGTCAAGGGCGGCGAAACGTTTGCCGTAGTTGGCGAAAGCGGGTGCGGGAAGACGACGCTGGCGCGGATGCTTCTCAGACTTATCGAGCCGGACTCGGGCAGCCTGCGTTTTGAAGGAAGAGACCTCCTTCGCCTAAGCGGCTCGGCGCTTCGGGCGGAGCGCCGGCAGATGCAGATGGTTTTTCAGGATCCGTTCGCATCGCTCGATCCACGAATGCGCGTGGGAGAAATTGTTGGCGAGCCGCTGGCGATCCATCATGCGGAGTTGCGCCAAACAGAAAAACAAGAGCGCACGGCGGCGATCCTGGAACGCGTGGGGCTTGGCGCCGACGCTCTGAAACGATACCCGCATGAGTTTTCCGGCGGGCAGCGCCAGCGAATTGGCATCGCCCGGGCGCTGATTCTCCGGCCGAAGCTCGTGGTTGCCGACGAGCCGGTTTCCGCGCTGGACGTTTCCGTGGGGGCGCAGGTGCTCTTGCTGCTCAAGGAGCTGCAGACCGAGTTCGGGCTGACTTACCTCTTTATTTCACACAGCTTGCCGGTGGTGGCGCAGGTGGCGACGCGGATCGCCGTCATGCGCGCCGGCCGGTTTGTCGAGGTCGGCCTCGCCGACCAAGTTCTCCAGGAGCCGAAGGACGCCTACACCCGGGAGCTGCTCGGGGCCGTCCCGGCATTGCCCTGCCGCTGGTCCGGGTCGTGAGGCCGGCCACCCCGGGTATCCTTAGAATCGTGAAGTAAATGCATGGGAATATATCGGGCAGAGCTGACCTGACTCAAATGGCACGCTGACAAGGCTGGCTCGTTCAGGCTAGAATCCGCCCCACGAAATCTTTGGGAAGCTCTCTGCGTAATGGCAGGGTAGAGAGCGTCTCTAAACCTCGTGGTGGAGGATCCAATGGCAACGACAACCGCCGTTTCCCCGGCTGCGCCTGAGCCGCAGCCCCGGATGAGCGCCGTCAGCCGTATCGTGGGAGTGTTCTTTTCGCCGGGCGCCACCTTTAAGGACATAGTCCAGCGGCCAAGCTGGATCGTGCCCATGCTGCTCATGATTGTGATTTGGTTCGGATTGTGTGCCGCGCTCGTCAAACGCGCGGATTGGCTGGACTTCACCAAGCAGCAGATCGAGAAAAACAAATTTGCGGCCGCGCAAATCGATAACTTGCCGGATGCGCAGAAGGAACGCGCCTACGAGCAAGGCGCCGAGCGCTCGAAGATCACGCAGTACGTGCGAGGTGTCATCGGCTGGCCGCTCCTGATCCTGATTGCGGCGGCCATCAATTTTGGAACCTTCAAGCTTATCGGTGGAGTCCGAACGAATTTCCGCACCGCGTTTGCCATAACGGTTTTCGCGCATCTGCCGATGTCGCTCCGGGAGGTTTTGGCAATCCCGGTCACGTTCCTGAAGGATCCGCAAAGCATCGATCCCCAGAATTTTCTGGCGTCGAATGTCGGGGCATTCCTCGGAGACAACGCCCCGGCCTGGCAGCTGATTCTTGGCGGGAGTCTGGACATCTTCGCAATCTGGGCCGTCATTCTGATGGCCATCGGTTTCTCCGCCGCGGATCCGAAGAAGGCGCCGATCGGCAAGGCGCTTGGCATCGCCTTCGGAACGACTTTCTCGCTGATCTTCTTCTTCACCATGCTGGCGTGGATTTTCCTCTGATAGACTCGATGCGTGGGTTTTTCGTTTGAAGTGGCGAAAACGGAGCTGAGTGGCGCGCGGCGCGGCGTTTTGCTGACGCCGCACGGCCCGGTCGAGACGCCGTTTTTCATGCCCGTGGGCACGCAGGCGAGCGTGAAGGGCCTCCGCAACGAGGCGCTCGAGGAGCTCGGCGCCGAAATCATCCTTTCCAATACCTATCATCTGTATTTGCGGCCGGGGCACGAAGCCGTCCGCAAACTCGGCGGGCTGCACCGGTTTATGTCCTGGCCGCGCGCAATTCTTACCGACTCCGGCGGCTTTCAGGTATTCAGTCTTTCCGAATTGCGAAAAGTGACGGATGAGGGCGTGCGGTTTCGTTCGCACCTGGACGGCTCGGAGCACATGCTCACGCCGGAAAAGGCGGCGGAGATTCAGCTGGCGCTGGGGTCGGACATTGCGATGGTGCTGGATGAGTGCATCGAAACGCCTGCGCCGCGCGACAAGGCCGAAGCTGCGGTCGGGCGCACGGCGAGATGGGCGGGGCGTGCGCGAAAATATATTCTCGAGAAGGCCAGCCGCAACGGCGAACTCGAGCAATGGCAATTCGGGATCGTGCAGGGGGCGACATTCGCCGATTTGCGGCGCGCAAGCGCGCGGCAACTTCTCGAATTGGATTTCCCGGGATACGCCGTCGGCGGGCTTGCCGTCGGCGAGCCGCACTCGCTCACCTGTGAAATGACCGGCGAAGTGACCGCGCTCTTGCCGCGCGATCGTCCGCGCTACCTGATGGGTGTGGGAAAACCCGAGCAAATCGCCGACTATGTTGCGCTCGGCGTCGACATGATGGATTGCGTGTTGCCGACGCGCGCCGCGCGCCATGCATGCCTCTACACGAGCCAGGGCCGCGTGCTCATCAAGAACGCCCGCTACGCCATGGACCAGCGCCCGCCCGATCCGAACTGCTCCTGCTCGGTTTGCCGGCGCTATACGCGCGCCTATCTTCGTCATCTTTTCGCTGCTGGAGAACTCACCGCGGCGATCCTGGCCACCCACCACAATGTCCACTTTTACCTTGACTTAATGCGGCAAATCCGCGAGGCTATCGAGTTTGGGAACCTAGCGAATTTCTCATCTGAGATGCACGCGCGCTATGCCGTAGGCCCGGCCTGAACGTTGGACGGGAATAGCGTCCGAGATTCTTCAAGTGCGCTCCGACCGGGTCGGAGCGGCCTGCGCGGCAACACGAGCAGAGAATCCGGCGGGCTGTGAGAGCGGGCAACTGGAACCCGCCGGGCTGATTCTATCTTCGGTGACCCCGGACGGCGCGGGATTGGTGAAAGGAATGATGCAGCTCTTGACGATCATGGCGGCGATTTTCTTTCAGGCTTCAGGGCCGGCGAGCCTTCTCGGCAATCCCCTCGTAATGATGGTCGTGGTGATGGCCATTTTCTACGTGATGCTGATTCTGCCGCAGCAGCGGCAGCGCAAGAAGATGCAGGCGATGATCGCGGCGCTTAAATCCGGCGACAAAGTGGTCACCAACAGCGGCATCTATGGCACCATCAACGGCATTGACGGCGATACCGTCATCCTCAAAATTGCCGATCAGGTAAAAATACGCATCGCGCGCTCGGCGATTGCGCAGGTGGAGGCATCGGAAGATGCGAAATAAACCCGCCCGCGGCCAGAGCGTGCGCTCAACTCTCTGACCATGAACCCCAATCTGAAGTGGAAATTCCTGTTCATCGTTCTTGTCATTCTTGGCTGCGTCTATGGCCTCGTGGGGCTGCCCACATTTCCTACCTCCGTGGCGCTGCTGAAAGACAACTTTTCTCACCAGATCAAGCTCGGCCTCGATCTGCAGGGCGGCACGCACCTCGTTCTGCAGGTGCAGACGCAGGAAGCCATCGCGCAAGAGACCGACCAGATGGTCGAGCGCGTCAGCACCTGGCTGCGCAGCAAAAGCATTCGCTACGACGAAGTGCGACGGGCGGACGACACGCATATCCTGGTGCGCAACGTCGATTCCGCTCGGGTGCCGGATTTTCGCGACTACCTCAATCAGCAATTTGCGAATTTCTGGGATATCTCGCCTACTGCAGGCGATCCTTCCGGCTACACGCTGACTCTTCGGGGCGCGGCCATCGCCCAGATTCAAGAAACAACGATGACGCAGACGCTCGAGACCATTAACCGGCGCATCAATGCCCTGGGTCTGACGGAGCCTACCATCCAGCTTCGCGGCGGCCAGAATAGCAATGAAATACTTGTGCAACTGCCCGGCGAGGGCGATCCTTCGGAGGCGAAGCGAGTCATCCAAGCCGGTGGCCAGCTGGAGCTGCGGCTCCTTGAGGATCCTGTCGTCTACACTTCAGAAACCGACGCTTTGAGCAAGCATAGCGGCGTTCTGCCTCCTGGCACGGAACTCATACCGGGACGAGTGGATACCAGGTCCAATTCCGCGGCTTCTCCCGAGGGCGAGGGATGGTATATCGTGAGCCGCGCGCCGATCGTCACGGGCCGCGATCTTCGCAGCGCCACGGAAAATCGCAATACCAACAACCCCGGTCAATGGGTCGTCGACTTCACGCTTTCTGCCGAAGCCGCCCGGCGCTTTGGTCCCTTCACGCAACAAAATATCGGCCGGCAAATGCCCATCATTCTCGATCATCGCGTTTATTCCGCCCCGACCATCAATGGACGCATCGACGATTCCGGGATGATCGAAGGCAATTTCAGCCAGGAATCCGCCCATGATCTGGCGCTGGTGTTGCGTGCAGGAGCTTTGCCGGCGTCGATCAAGTATCTAGAAGAGCGCACCGTCGGCCCTTCGCTCGGCGCGGACTCTATCCGCCACGGCGTGCAGGCCTCGGTGCTGAGCTTGCTCGTGGTCATGATTTTCATGCTGTTCTACTACCGGCTTTCGGGCGGCAACGCGGTCCTCGCTCTCATCCTGAACCTGGTCATCCTGCTTGCGGCGCTGGCGTTCTTCGGCGCCGTGCTTACTCTGCCGGGCATTGCTGGCGTAATTTTAACGATCGGCATGGGCGTAGATTCGAACGTTCTGGTTTTCGAGCGCATTCGCGAGGAATTGCGCAACGGCAAGTCGGCGGCCTCGGCCGTAGACGCAGGATTCGACAAAGCCTTCCTCACCATTATCGATACGCACGTTACGACCGTTGTCTCGGCGTTCTTTCTCTTCCTCTTCGGGACGGGGCCGATCAAGGGGTTTGCCATCACTCTGACGATCGGTTTGATCGCCAACGTGTTCACGGCTATCTACGTATCCAAGGCGATTTTCCAGTATCACCTGGCCAAGATGGACCGCCAGGGTGAGTTGAGCATCTAGGCTGTACTAGGACGTATAGTGCAAAGGGTTCTTTCGCCGGAAACGAGAGGGTCATAGCAATCTTCTCCAACTAGCCCTAGGGTAGAGGGAGAAGCGGCGGGAACTTATCCACTGACATTGGAGTCTAAAGAAGGGAAGTAAAAAGCCGCATGATCGAGCTATTCAAAGAGCCCAACATCGACTGGATGGGCAAAGCCAAGTATTTCTATGCCCTAAGCGGCATACTGCTCCTTGCCGGCTGGACTTCCGTTTTTCTGCATGGCGGCCTTCGCTACAGCATCGATTTCAAAGGCGGCACCAATGTGGATGTGCGCTTTGCGCAGCCTCCCAATATTGACAAGCTTCGCGCAGGCCTGACGGCGCAGGGCCTCTCGAACGCGGAAATCCAATCCGTAAGCGACATCGCCAGCCCGCACTCGAACGAAGTGCTGATCTTCGTGGAACAGAAGAATCAGGGCGACGAGGCCGGGGACGCCAGCAAGGTCCAGGTGATCGACGCGCTGAATAAGATCTACGGGGCCGCCGACTCTTCGAAGCCCGATTTGAACGCCGCTACGCCCGCCACGTTGACCGCTACCCTGACGAAAAACGATCCTCTGCTGCTGTCGACGAATGCCGGCGACCGCTATCAACAGCTGGCAAGAAAAATTCTGGCCTATCGCGATACGGCGAGCCAAGGCGTGCTGACGAACTTCGATGATCTTTCAAGAGTGGATGGAGTGACTCCGGCCGTTCTTTCGTCGTTGAAAAACAACTATGCGCTGGGCGCCTTCGCGATGGGCGGCGCCGAGGTCGTGGGCCCCAAAGTGGGCGGCGAGCTGCGCCGCCAGGCCATCGTGGTTACCCTCTATGCTTTAGGGGGCATGCTGTTATATATTGCCTTTCGATTCGAGTGGGTCTACGGGGCAGCCGCGGTTCTTGCCGTGTTTCACGACGTTTTGATTACGCTGGGCTTTTTCTCGCTGTTGCATTTCGAGATTTCGCTGACGGTTATCGCGGCGCTTCTCACACTGGTTGGCTATTCGATGAACGACACCATCGTCATCTTCGACCGCATCCGGGAGAACAATCGTTTGCTGCGCCGTGAGCCCTTTCCGGACGTCGTCAACAAGTCCATCAACCAGACGCTTTCCCGGACGATACTAACTAGTGGATTGACATTCCTTACCGTGCTCGTTCTGTTCCTGATGGGCGGCCAGGTGCTTCGTGCATTCTCCTTTGCTCTGGTGGTGGGGATTGTGGTAGGAACGTACTCCAGTTTTGGTATTGCTGCACCGCTCGTGGTCGCCTGGAATCGCTGGCGCGGCCAACGGGGCGTCGCAGTTGGCACCGGACCCGCAGCCGGAAACAAAACCCGCGGAAGCGAGGGCGTCGCAGGGCGTCTGGCTCCTTCGGGGAGGAGGTAGGTTTTATGTTTGAAGATATGGTGCTTTCAGGCGAGACCAAGCGAACGAACAAGCCGTGGACGGTCGTTCTCTCCATGGTGGTGCAAGCCGTTCTCGTGGGCATCCTGATCCTCATTCCGCTGATCTACACAGAAGCGCTGCCGAAGACGATGATGGCGACCATGCTTACCGCTCCGCCGCCACCGCCTCCTCCGCCTCCACCGCCGCCCCCCGCGGCGGTCGTTCACGTGAAGCCGCAAGTCCATTTGATGGATGCCGGCAAACTCGTGCAGCCGAAGGCCATTCCGAAGGATGTAAAGATTATTAAGGAAGACGCGCCCGATATGGATGCCGGCGTTCAAGGCGGCGTTCCGGGCGGCGTGCCTGGCGGTTCGATGGGCGGCGTGATTGGCGGCGTCATCGGTGGAATGGGCGGAGCTCCGCCACCGCCGAAGCCGACGCAGACGCGCATCAAGCAGGGCGGCCAGGTGCAGGCTGCCATGATCATCAACAGAGTCCAGCCGATGTATCCGCCGCTGGCTCGCCAGACGCGCATCTCGGGCACGGTGCGCCTGCACGCGATTATCGGCAAGGATGGCTCGGTGCAGCAACTTGAAGTCATCAACGGGCATCCACTGCTGGTACAATCCGCGCTCGATGCGGTGAAGCAGTGGCGCTATCGGCCGACGCTCCTCAATGGCGAGCCGGTCGAAGTCGACACCACCATCGACGTGATTTTCTCTCTGAACCAGTAAGCGGTCTGGCGTGCCGGTCGTGGGACAGGCGCGCTGGTCCGGGCGGCAAAGCTTGGCAAACTTTCGCGTTGGCCCCGGGAGACCCGGGGACCATCAGAACTAAGGAGCAAAACGAATGGTAGCGACCCTGTTTGTGAACGCGGCCCTGTTCTTGCAATCCCAGGCTACTTCCTGGGATCTACGGAGCATGTGGTCTTCCATGAGCACTCTTCCGAGGATCGTCGTTGCGATTCTCTTCATTCTTTCCATCTATTCCTTCGGCGTGATGATTGACCGCGCCCTGATGTACAGCGCGGCTCGCAAGCAGTCCCGCGTTTTCGTGCAGCAGGTTGCCGGCGCTCTGAAGGAAGGCAAACTGGATGAAGCGATCGCCATCGCTGAGCGGAACAAGAAGAGCCATATCGCCAAGGTTGTGGCGACCGGCCTTTCCGAGTTTCAATCCGCTTCGCAGCAAGTTACTGACGCCGACGTGATTGAAGCGGCCAAGCGCGGTCTCGAGCGCTCCGTCGCCATCGTTCACGCGGAAATGAAGCGCGGCCTTTCGGCGCTGGCCACCATCGGCTCGACGGCTCCCTTCGTCGGACTGTTCGGCACGGTGGTCGGCATCTTGAACGCCTTCAAAGGCATCGAGACCAGCAAAGCGACCGGCCTCTCGGCGGTCGCCGGCGGTATCGCGGAAGCCCTCGTGACCACGGCTCTCGGTCTTCTCGTAGCTGTGCCCGCCGTGTGGGCCTACAACTACTTCACGAACAAAGTCGAGGCTTTCGACGTCGAAATGGACAACTCTTCCATGGAGTTGATCAACTATTTCATTTTGCGTCGCGGCGCGAAGAAATAAGGTAAACCAATGGGCTACAAACCAAAAGTCGGGGCGCAGATGGCGGCGCCAAACGTCATTCCCATGGCCGACATCATGCTCGTGCTGCTGATCATCTTCATGGTCGTTACACCGATGTTACAGAAGAGCCTGCCGGTGGATATGGCCAGGGTCAACAACGCGCACGAAATGCAGGACGCCGACAAGGATGACGCGATTATTGTGGCGGTTACTCGAGACGGGACGATCTATCTGAAGAATACGAAGATCACCAAGGATGACATCACCGGGCAGATCAAGGATATGCTGTCCGCCCGGCTCGATAAAACTGTCTACGTGAAGAGCGATGCTCGCGCCAAGTATGGCGATGTGGTTGCCGTGGTGGACGAAATCCGCTCCGCCGGCGTTGACCAGCTGGGCCTGCTGACCGAGCAGAATCAACAAGAACGTCGTACACCGCCTCCGCCACCCAACGGTTCCGCTCCTTCGGCTGATTGAAGCCCGCGCGGAGTTCGTTCGGCTGGGACGTGTAGCACTGGCACCATTCGTTTGCTGAGTCAAAATGGCCTCGCCGGATCCCACCTGGCGAGGCTGGATGGCCTGCAAGCTCTCGAATTGCAGGCTGACAGGAGATTCTCAATGGGAATGTCTGTTGGAGATAATAAGGGCGGTTCGATGGCGGAGATGAACGTCGTTCCGCTGATCGACATTTTGCTTGTGCTGCTCATCATTTTCATGGTCATCACTCCGCTCACGCCTCACGGGCTCGATGCGCTTGTGCCTCAGCCCAATCCGAACCAGAAGCAGGATGTTGAGCTCGAGAACAAGACCGTCGTGGTGCAGGTGCTCGTGAACAACAAGCTGAAGATCAACAACGAAGACACCACCTGGGACGGCCTCGGCCCGCGTCTTGAAACGATCTTCAAGGAGCGCGCCGAGAAAATCGCTTTCGTCAAAGGCGACAACGATGTACTGTTCGCGGAAGTGGCGCGCGCCATTGATATCATGCGCGGCGCCGGCATCGACAGAGTCGGCTTGATCACGGCCAAGCTCGAGGCCGGGCAGTAAGCAGCAAGAATTTCCTTTTTCACGGGGGCCGCGTCTCGGCCCGGGCAGGGTGTGGGAGTCCTCCTCGCGGGGCAATCTGGTTTGTGCGAGGTGACTCATGGGAATTTCGCTGGGCGGTCGAAAGCTCGGTCCGGTCTCGGAAATGAACGTTGTTCCGCTGATCGATATTCTGCTGGTGCTTTTGATCATCTTCATGGTGGTTTGTCCGCAGATGCAGTATGGTCTCTCTGCGGATTTGCCGCAGCAGACGAAAACCGGGTCCAGGACAACGCCGGGTGTCATTGTCGTCGAAGTTTCTGGGGACGGTACGCTGTCGATCAACCAGGATCCGGTCGAGTGGCAGGATCTCCAGGGCCGGCTTGAACAGATTTTCCAGATGCGGGCAAGTCGCGTAGCTTTTGTCCGTGGAGACAGCGTCCTCGAGTTTGGTGTCGTCGCCCGGGCCATCGATCTGATGCGCGGCTCGGGAATCACGACGGTGGGCCTGATGACGCCGGAACTCGAAAACGCGCGCTAAATAGTGTAGATTGGCCCCTCGCAGGGCGGATCTGAATCCAAGCAGGGATGGATGCTTCGATGACTTATGCTTCAGTTCGTAATGCTCGCCGGACAGCTTCTCTGGCAGCGCTGTTGATCCTCACCGTCGGCGTTTCGGGCTGCAATAAGCTCAAGGCCCGCGACCTCCTGAACAAAGGTGTGAACGCGTTCAAGGCCGGCCAGTCGGACGCGGCCATCGAGGACTTCAAGCGCGCTACGGAACTCGATCCCAGTTTGATGATGGCTCGCGTCTATTTGGCAACGGCTTACGCGAGCCTGTATATTCCGGGCGCCCCTTCCGCGGAAAACAAAGCCCGCGGCGAACAAGCTATCAAGGAATTCAAAGACATCCTGGAAATCGACGCCAACAATCTGACCGCCATTGACGGCATCGGCTCCTTGCTCTTCCAGATGGCGGGGACGCCGCCGGTCGACGAGAAAGGCTTCGAGGAATCGAAGACCTACCATCAGCGCCACATTCAGATCAAACCAGATGATCCGGAGCCCTACTACTGGATCGGTGTGATTGACTGGACGCTCGCCTGGCGCGCGAACGCAGCCATGCGTCTTGAATACAACAAGAACAATATCAAGAAGCAGGTGCATGACGACCAGCCGATGCCTACGGCCGTTCGCACGGATTACGCCACCAAGGACGGTCCACTGGTGGATGAGGGCATCGCCGACCTGCAGAAGGCCATCTCGCTGAAGCCGGACTACGACGACGCGATGGCCTACCTCAGCCTCCTCTATCGCCGCAAGGCGGACATGGTGGAAAGCGCGGATGAGCGCGCTTCGCTGCAGAAGCAAGCCGACGACCTGCTCGACAAGATCAAGGAGATCAAGCAGAAGCGCCTGGATCAGCAGCAACAAACTCCCTGAGCAAGTTCGCTGAATCAGCTGTAGTAAATCGATTTTCTAGCGACAGGACGCCCGCCGGGGCGTCCTATCTTTTTTCACCCCGCCGGCTCCCTCTCGCGCCCGTTCCCCTTTCGGGCGTATACTGGAACATGCCGTCTCCCAGTAATGTTCCTCTAAGCTTCCAGCGGGATCGCGCCATCCGGCTGCTGGAGTCTCGCTTCGAGGAACTCCTCGAAAAACTTCGAAAAAACCGGCCTTCGGAAGACCCCTGGGTGGTTCGCCGCGCCTACGAAATTGCTTCCGAGCGTCACCGCGACCAGTTCCGCAGCTCCGGCGATCCCTATATCTCGCACCTTCTCGAAGTGGCCCACATTCTCGCCGACATGCGCATGGATGCCACCACGCTCACCGCCGCCCTTCTTCACGATGCCATCGAAGATACCGAATATCCTGTCGCTCGCATTGAAGAGCGGTTTGGGCCGGACGTGGCTCGCCTGGTCGAAGGCGTCACGAAGATCAGCCGCCTTAACATGACCGCCCCGGAAACCCGGCAGGCCGAGAACGTCCGCAAAATGCTCCTGGCCATGGTCAATGACGTTCGCGTCGTGATGGTCAAGCTCGCTGACCGCCTCCACAACATGCGCACGCTCGAATTTCTGGGGCCTGAAAAACAGCAGCGCATTTCGCGCGAAACTCTCGACATCTACGCGCCGATCGCTCACCGCCTCGGGATGGGCGTGATCCGCGGCGAGCTCGAGGACCTGTCCTTCCGTTTTCTCGAGCCGGAGGCTTTTCTCGCGCTGCAAAAAGAAGTCACGGAGAAGAGCCCCGTTTACCAGAGGTTTTTGGAAGAAGTGCAGGGCACCATCCGCACGAAGCTGGTGGAAAGCAGCATTCCCGCGGAACTGGAAGCGCGCGTCAAAGGCCTCTATTCGTTGCACGGCAAAATCCAGCGGCAGCAGAGCAGCCTCGAGCAAGTCTATGACTTGCTCGCCGTCCGCGTGATCACGGACTCCGAGCGAAGCTGCTACGCCGCGCTGGGCGTGATGCATCACATTTGGCGGCCGGTCCCGGGCCGCTTCAAGGATTACATCGCCATGCCGCGGCCAAACCTTTATCAGTCTCTCCATACCACGGTCCTCCATGGCGGCCAGCCTTTCGAGGTCCAGATCCGCACGCAGGAAATGCACCGCATTGCGGAGGAAGGCGTCGCCGCTCACTGGAAATACAAGGGCGGCAAACCTGCCTCCGGCGATGACGATCAGCGCATCGCCTGGATGCGCCAGCTCATCGAGTGGTCGCAAGAGCTGCAGGAACCTGGAGAATTTCTTTCGACTCTCAAGGTGGATCTCGCGCCCGTCGAGGTCTACGCGTTCACGCCCAAAGGCCGCGTTCTGGAGATGCCGCGGGGCGCCACTCCCGTGGATTTCGCCTATTCCGTGCATACCGAAGTCGGTCATCAATGCGTGGGCGCAAAAGTGAACGGCCAAATGGTGTCGTTGCGCCATGTGATTGTCAGCGGCGACGTGGTTGAAATTCTCACCAGCAAAAGCCACACGCCGAGCCGGGACTGGCTCAGTTTCGTCAAGTCCTCGCACGCGCGCAGCAAGATCCGCCAGTGGATCAATCTGCACGAACGCGAAGAAGCCACCGACATGGGCAAGAAGCTTCTTGAGAAGGAGTCCAGGCAATTCGGCCGCGGCCTCAAGAAAATTCCCGAAGCGGAGTGGGAAAAACTGCTCGCTGACTACGGCCTCTCGAAACAGGAGGATCTCTACGCCGCCGTCGGTTTTGGCAAATATTCCGCGCGGCAAGTTCTCACGCGCCTGCTTGGCGAACCGGAAAAGGCCGGGGAAGCGGAAACGGAAGATTCCCGGCCGACGCTTGTCAAGACCGTCAAGCGCATGCTCGGCTTTGGCGAAGCTCCACTGATCGTCAAAGGCCACGACGATCTGCTCGTCTATCGCGCAAAATGCTGCAATCCGATTCCCGGCGACGACATCGTCGGCTACATCACCCGCGGCCGCGGCGTCGCGGTGCACACCCGCGCTTGCCCGAACGTGCAGAACCTCATGTACCAGACCGAACGCCGCATTGCCGTCGAGTGGGGCGGCGAAAGCGCCGCGACCTTCCCGGTGCAGCTTTCCATCCGGGCGAAGGACCGCGCCGGACTTCTGGCGGAAATCACTACGGTCATCAGCGGAGCGGGGTCCAATATTCGCAGCCTCGAGAGCCGCCCCGACCGTCAGAATGCCCGCATCGAAGCCAGCCTTGAAATTCTCGACCGGCGCCAGCTCGAAACCATCCTCACCAACATTCGAAAAGTATCCGGCGTCTTCGGCGTCGAGCGCGTCTACCAAATCTAGGCTTGCCGCTTCCGGGACCTGTCCTTTCTGCCGGGTATCAGCCAGGCACACATCCTCATTTCCCGCTTCCCGGGACCCTACAATAGGAATATGCGGCACCCACGATTCCTTCTCGGCGTATGCGTTTTGGCAGCGGCGGGCTGCCATCAGCATCCCCTCACGGACTATCGTCCGCTGGACCAGGCAGGGATGTTTTCAAGCGACATCGAGCAGCTCAAGGCTCTCAATGTCTCGGACCCGGAGATTGCCCAGGTCGTCAAGATGAAACACGCAAGGATCAGCGATGACACTTGTGTGGAGCTGGTGAGCGCCGCACACGTTCACAAGCGTATCTTCCTGAGCGCCGAATCCGCTTCCGATCTGGCCGGCGCCGGATTTACGGAGCAGCAGATTCTCGATATCGCTCACGCCGACCAGCTCGATGCCATCAGCATCGACGCCGTTACTCTCAAGCTGATCGGTCTTTCGGATTCGACCGTCCAGCTCGTCCTTCAGCGCCATCTGGACGGCTTGCCTGTTATGGCCAGCGCCGAAATCTCGCGGCTCAAAAACACCGGGTTGACAGAACGCCAGATCCTCGACCGCATCCATGCCGGAATGACGGACGAACAGGCCGAAAAGGAAATTAAAGCTCGCGAGAGCGCCCGCAATCACAAAGACACGTCTTTTGTCCGGGTTCGCGGCCGCAAACCCGGCTGAGGCCTGTTGTTTCCGGGCGGCCCGACCGGGCTCCTCCCTTTTGCTTCTTCCCGTTTCCCCCGCTACAATCGAACCGCTTTGCCGCCGCGCCCGCATCTCCGCCTGCTTCTTTGTCTGCTTCTCGCCCCTGTAGGACTTTGGGTTTCTTCCTGCGCCGTCGCCCTCGGACCGGGCTACTCCATTGAGAATCAGGAAATTCGCGTGCAGTTCATGCCCGGGCCCGATCCGAGGATTCGCGTCGACTCGGACTACCAGCTCCGGAATACGGGAACTCGGCCCGTATCCAGTCTAGAGCTGCGCCTGCCCGGGCGGCGAAGCTTTCAGGTTGCGGCCTCAGAAGCCAGTTGGGACGGCGCGTCACTTGCCGAGCAAAAGTCCTTTGCGAACCAGCGCGCCACTTCGCTCGCTCTTCCCCAGCCCTGGAAGGTTCAGGAGCGTCACACTCTCCATCTCTCCTCCGAATTTCAGAGTCCGCCCGCTGGATCAGAGGGTTTCCGTTTTGCGCCCGATGCATTTTTTCTGCCCGCGGAAGGCTGGGCGCCAGAGCTGCTCCCCTCCGAGGGCCTCTTTGCCAGCGGGGGAGTTCCTCCAAAAGAGTGGAAGTTGATCGTGCGCGTGCCAGAAGGTTTTCTGGTTCACACGAGCGGCCGCTCCCAAAAAATGTCGCGCACGGCACGCGAAGTCACGGTTCAGTCCGTACAACATCCCGAGGACCGCTATCCGTTCGTCGTTGCTGGCCTTTACCAGGAGACATCGCCGGACACCGGCACAGGCGACAAAGTCTTTCTCTGGGCACGCGCCCGGGAATCCGCTCCATTGCGCGAGTCCGCCGAAGCTCTCGTCCGTGCCATCCAGGCCTACGACGCCACCTTCGGTGCCCGCCACCAGAAGTCGCGTCCCTTCTGGATTGTCGAATGTCCCGCCCGAGACGGCTGCTTTACCGCCCGGGAATCTTCCTATGCCGATCTCTTGAGTCGCGAGCCTCGCGCCGCTTCCTCAGAACTGGCCTCCCTGGACACCGTGCTCATTGATTTTGGCGGCGGAGCTCTGAAACTGGCTGCCGCCGCGCCTGCCCTTGCGGCAAGCTGGCTCGGGTACGGTCAGAACCCGGGCTATTACGACCAGCAGCCTCCTCTTTCTGCGCTACCCGCTTTCGCCTCAGCGCTCGGACAAGAAGCCATCGAGGGCCCTTCTTCCCGCACCGAGACAATCCGCCGGGCCCTGGGTATGATTCCGAAGAGCGCCGGTGCGCGTAAGACGGAAGAGGAAAACGTTGTGCGCGCAAAGAGTTTTCTCTTCTTCTACGCGCTCGAGGAGCGCTATGGCCGGGATGTTTTCCGCCACGCGATCAACCACATGCTCTCGGCTCGCCAGGGGCGCGGCTTCAACCTCGATGATTTTATAGCCGCGTTTGAAGAGGAGAGCCATCAGAATGTCGCGGAGTTCGTCCGGCTGTGGATGAAACGCCCCGGCGTACCTGATGAGTTTCGCGCACGTTACGAAAATGCTTCTGCTTCCATCGCCAGCAATTTCAAGGAGACTAAGCCATGAGAGAAATTGTTCTAACGGATCGCGGGCCAAAACCGATCGGCCCTTATTCGCAGGCCATCAAGGTGAACGGGCTTCTCTTCGTTTCCGGACAAGTTTCCATCGATCCGAAGACCAACGAATTTGTTGGCGGAGACATCCAGCAGCAGACCGAGCGCACACTGGAAAACGTGAAGGGCATTGTCGAAGCGGCGGGAAGCAAGCTGGGACACGTCATCAAGACGACGGTCTTTCTGAAGAACATGGGCGACTTTGCCGCGATGAACGAAGTTTACGCCCGCTACTTTGGCACGACTCCTCCGGCCCGCTCGACGGTCGAGGTCGCACGGCTGCCGAAGGACGCTCTCGTCGAAATGGAAGTTATCGCGACAATTTGAACTGCGGGGAAAAACGAATTACGGCCGGTCCGGACTTTCCAGCGCTTTGTGAATCGCGAAGACGGTCAACAGGGCCACCGCTGCCGTTGCGTACCACACAAACCTGCTCCTCGCTGCCATGAGCGGCGGCCGGCCTGTTCCCTTCGACCCTGCTCCCTGCGGCGGAGGCTGGTCCTGCGCTTCCTCGGCCGACGGTTCGAGAACAATGCGATAGGCGCTGCCTTCCGGGATCACCCGCGAGTCATCGCCAACCGTAATCGTCAGCGCGCCACGCGTGCAATTCACCAGCAATTCCTTTTCACCGAGCACGGTCACGATTCCGACCGTGGGTTCGTCCGACACGGGCTTGATCACCGCCGTCAACGCATTCAAGGCAAACGCTTTTACGCTGGCTGTCGAGAATGTACCCGATCCCCGCAGCAGAGTTACCGTGGGCATCCCGCCAACATCACCGACTTTGGCTTCCGAAGACGCTGAAAGCTGAAACCGCGCATTCCCCGTTCGCAACTGCACGTTCCCGGTGTCGGCTGTGCTCAACGTATCGCCGTCAAAAATGGTTGTGCCAACGGCTGCGCCCGCTCCGCTGATACTCGCGTGGTCCGAAGATACAACTGTCCCCAGCGCGCCGGTAGAAGCGCCCCAGACAGGAGTCATTAATAAACCAGATGCTAAGATTGCAGCAACAATTTCGCGCGAGCGCGCCATTGAAGCCTCCATGAGGGCTACTCCGAGAATACTCACAGCCTTTCCCGCCGTCAATAAAGAATCATCCCCCGGGGCAAAATAATCTTTTGCCTCGGTTTGCCTGCCTCCTCTGGCTGTAGCGCGCTTCCGCTGCTACAATGCATCCCGACACATGGCTGACTGGAAACAGATCACCGCCCGGATTCGTCGGGCCCGCACCGGCAAGGACCCCGTCGGGCAACTCTCCAGTTTGTACGAAAAAACGCGCGATGCCATGGTGGCGTTTGAACTGGCGCGCTATTTCGAAACCGCCGGCCAAAATCCTGAAGCCGCCAAATGGTATCTCGCAGCAGCCGAGCGTTTCCGCAGAGCCGATTGGAAAACGAAGGCGCAGGAAGCCGCAGTCCGCCTCGGCGCGGAAGTTTCCGCCGTCGATCCCGCGCACTCCTCCGGCGATTTTATGCTGACGCCGCCTGGTCCCGATGCCGAGCCCGCTTCTGCTGCTGAAGAAAATTTGGCTGCGTCTGAGTCTTCGAGTGCGGCTGCCGAATCCGAAATGGCGACCGAGGAGGCCTCCCTGAATGCCGTCGCGGAGTCCGCCGATTCGCCGGACAAAAAGCGCCGCCGTCGTGGCCGCCGCGGAGGCCGCAATCGCCGCAAAGGCGAAGCCCCCAAGGGCTCCGCCGCTCTGCCCGCGTCCCGGACCGCCGAAGCAGCTCCACCGGCTCCCGCCAAAGGTTTGCCCCAGCGAGTGTTCGATGAACCATCGAAGCCCAGGCCCTCCAGGTCCGCGGATAACCGCGCTATTGCTTCGCTCCCCGCGGAACCCATCGGCGATCCCGGCGGCCCGAGCGTCCGCGGGCGTTCGGGCGATCCCGGTCTCTCCTCGAGGCTGTCTCTCCTCGAGATGCAACTCCGGCGTTTACTGACCTGCCCCCCGGTAAAACTCAGCGAAGCAGATCACGCGCCCGTCGGTCCCGGCGTTTTCGTGCTTACCGATTCCGATCTCACCAGCTACTACTACGTCGAGGCCTGTCAGACTCTGCGCATCGCCGTCGGAAATCTCCTGCGCGGCGGCGCAAGTCGCCGCGGCGCCGATTCCCTCAAGCCGCAGCTTGCCGAGCATCTCGGCATCCCCGAATCGCGGGTGACAAAGTATCTCGCCGATCATTGCGTGGTGCGCTGGCTCCAGCTTGATGAAGGCGCTTCTCACTTCGCCCATTTTGTGACCGCCGTCATACGCCCCACTTTGAACGAGTAGCCCGATGCTTAGATTTTCCCCAAACGAAACTAGTCCCTTCCCGAAAAGCGCAAAGTTCTAGCCCATTCGCTCTAGAAGTAACCCCCCTCCGGCCCCCTCCTCCCTTGCCGTTCGCTGCCCTCCATTACCGTTCAACCCCCAATTTCGACGGTTCACCGCTTCCTTCTGGCTTCCTCCCCCCTTTACCGTCAAACTATAGGCGCACAAAGACTTATTGGAAGTACCCAGCTAGAATGGTACGGTATTCCGGGCCGGGGGGCTGTAGAGGGCTCGGTTTTCATCCAATAAAGTGAGCTGTTGGGCCGCATTTTTTGAAAGCGAGGGTAGAGCTTTATGCCGAATCGTGTGGGGACACAGATTCTGAGAACGATTGACTGGGCGCTGTGCAAGACCGCAGCCATCACTTTTAACAGCATCCAGCATTTCAACAAGCGCAATCCGAATCCTTCCGTCACGCCGCAGTGGTCCGATAAGCCGCTGCTCAAGTCCTGGGAAAAGACCAAGCCCACGCTTGGCTTCCCGCGGCAAACCGATTCTCTGTGCCCTGCATGCGTTAAAGAGGCGCGGGAAGCGATCATCGCCGGCAAGAAAGACTGGCGTGATCTGATGAACGAGAAAGTCGGCGAAATCAAGGCGCAGATCATCGAGCGCGACAATCAGATCTGGATGATCAAGGATTGCCCCATCCACGGCCACTACGAGGACATGATGGCCATTGATGCCAAGTTCCTCGATTGGATCGAAAAGCAGTTCCCGGGCCGCGATATTCCCGCGCACAACGACGAAGATCTCCACAAGCACGGCTCTTCGACCGTGCGCTACGGCCGCGGTTCCGTTCTGACCGTCGACCTCACCAACCGTTGCAATATGATGTGCGATCCCTGCTTCATGGACGCCAACCAAGTCGGCTACGTCCACGAACTCGGCTGGGATGAAGTTAAAGAAATCTTAGACAACGCCCTTAAAATCAAGCCGCGCCGCCAGATGTCGGTCCAGTTCTCAGGCGGCGAGCCGACCATGAGCCCGCTCTTCCTGGACGCCGTCGCCTACGCCCGCAAGATCGGTTACAACAGCGTTCAAGCCGCCACCAACGGCATCGAATTCGCCAAGAGCAAGGAATTTTCAAAGAAAGCCTTTGACGCCGGTATGCGCTACGCCTACCTGCAATTCGACGGCATCGGCAACGATGCCAACAGCCACCGCCAGATCGGCAACCTCTTTGACGTGAAGCTCCGCGCCATCGAGAACATGCACGAAGCCGGCATCGAAATCGTTCTGGTCGTCACCATTGTTAACAATGTGAACAACGACCAGGTCGGTTCTGTCGTAAAATTCGCGATGGAAAATCCCAAGAAAATCGCCTTCGTCAGCTTCCAGCCGGTTTCCTTCACTGGCCGCGATGAAGACATCACTCCGGAGCGCCGTCTCCGCCAGCGCTATACGCTTTCGCATCTTGCAAAGGACGTCAGCGCGCAGGTTGGCAAGGTCGAACCCACGCGCGACTGGTTCCCCATCTCTTTCATCAGCACGTTCGCCGGATTCGCGGACATGGTGAAGGGCACGGAATCCACCTGGGGTTCCCTCAGCTGCGGCTGCCACCCCAATTGCGGCGTCGGCACCGCCATGATGATCAACAAAGAGACCAAGGAATGGGCGCCCGTTCCGCGCTTTCTCGATGCGGTGCAATTGACGAAAGACGTCACCGCCATCACCGACGCGGCCCGAGGCAAGACTTTCTCGAACTTCATGATGGCTATGGCCCTCTTGAAGAACTATCACCCGTTCCGCGGACCGAAGGGCCTGACGCTCTCGGCCCTCTTCAAGAAGTTTGACAAGACCTGGGCGCTCACCAAGAGATCGACGACCAAGTACGGCCGCACCTCGCCGGATCGCAAGATTGACGACGCTATGAAGCGCCGCCAGGATCCCTGGAACTTCCTCTTCATCGCCGGAATGTGGTTCCAGGATCTTTTCAACTACGACTTCCGCCGCACGGAAATGTGCATCATCCCCTACGCCACCCAGCAAGGTGAAATCTCCTTCTGCGCCTATAACACCGGCGTAGGCTGGCGCCAGATCATCGAAAACATGCACAAGAACGCGACCGTCGCCGAGTGGTACAAGAACCACGGCAAACACGAGATCTACGCCAAAGGCAAGAGCGTCAATCTCCAGAGCTTCGAACACTCCCTGAAGATCGACGCCGATGACGCCGCCCGTGTTCGCCACCTCGAGCACGACATCCCGCAAACGGCTGCCGAAGAAGATCGCGCCCGCCGAAAGAAAGCTTTCGAGGAGCAAGCCAAAGTTCGCGCCATCTACGAAGAGCTCGTTCTCAAAAAGCCCCAGCCGACCGTCGTTCAAATCGGCACGGTTTCCGACATCGCCAAAGCCACCCCGGCCAATTTCACCGGCGCAGGCAAGCCGGTAACCATCGCGCCTGCTGCTGGCAACGGCCACTCCAACGGCAACGGCGCCGCCGCTGAAAAAGCCACCGAAGCCGTAGCCGGCGACTAATCAGCCGCCACTTCAAGGGGCACCGCTTGCTGCGCCCCATTTCGGGGGCATATATCCTGTCCACTCCGCAGTTTGTATCTGGCTCCGGGCAACCGGAGCCAGACCCATTTATCACCCGAGAGGGGCCCCCCCGGCCACTTTTGCGCCAACCCCAATCCCCGCAGCAAAGGAGTTTCTTCGATGCCCACCCTAGCCGGACGCGTCGCCCTGGTCACCGGCGCAAGCCGCGGCATCGGCAAAGCCATTGCCATAGCTCTGGCCGAAGCCGGCGCTGACATCGCGGTCAACTATCGCGCCCAGGCCGAAGCCGCGGAGAACGTCTTGAAAACAATCCGCGACGCGGGACCGAGGTGCATCACGATCCAGGCCGACGTCTCCCTCTCGGCGGACGTCGAGCGCCTCGTCAAAACGGTTGAAAACGAATTAGGCCCTGTAGGCATTCTCGTGAACAATGCCGGGATCGGCAAAATGATTCCTCCTGATCAAGTGACCGAAGAAATCTGGAATGAGTACCTCCGCGTCAATCTCACCTCCGTCTTTCTCCTCACTCAGCGCGTCCTCCCCGCCATGCGCGCCGCCCGATGGGGCCGCATCATCAACCTCTCCTCGGTAGCCGCTCAATACGGCAGCGTCATCGGCCCGCACTACGCCGCCACCAAAGCCGGCATCCTTGGCCTCACGCGCTCCTACGCCGCGCAATTCGCCAAAGAAGGAATCACCTGCAACGCTATCGCTCCCGCCCTGATCGAAACCGACATGGTGGCCGCGCTTCCCAGAGACATCGCCGCCCGCATTCCGGTAGGCAGAATGGGCGCCCCCGACGAAGTGGGCCGCATCGCCGTCATGCTGGCCCAAAGCTCCTACATCACCGGCCAAACCATCAACCCCAACGGTGGCCTCTACATGAGCTGATCCCCCAGCGCTCCTCTACTTTCGCCGTTCGACTTTTTAGTGGTGCAGCATGCCGCGTCCCGCCCCCATCGATTTCGTAAGGTAGCGCAACGATAGGCGGAACGTCGTTTAGATAGTTAGAGTTCTGAGCAACTCCTTTCCCTGGTCATTTTTGCAAATTCAGGAAGACCCTTGACACCACCTCGTTCTGA
>JABCYZ010000036.1 GCA_013289955.1 Acidobacteriota bacterium | reverse complement strand
AGAAAAAGCAAATCACTTCTGAATGCGAAAATAGGACACGCTTTCTCTACTGCCTCAGCTTGCGGAGAAAAGGCCACCCATCAGGAGGAATTCAAGCTCCCTGGTACCTAGCTTCCGAGATAGCTGGGCGCCGCTGGCGCCGCCCTTGCCGTTCTTCTTTCGAGGTTCAAGCCCGCAGCCTGCTCACCGAAAAGACGCCGTGGCCTGCGGGATGCGACCCCTTGCCGACCACTCGCCTAAGTCTTTTTGAATCAATGTTTCTAAGCTGGGCCTCGGACGGCATTCTGAGTCTCGCGTGACGCGCGCGGCAAAAATCCACTGCGCAGCACCAGCCTTGCTCCTCGTGTGCCCGGACGCTGCTAGTCTGCGGCCTCGCCTCCCCCGCAAGATCGCGCATAATCAGGTCTCCCGGCATTCCGATCGCGCTACTCTTCCATGTACAAATGGGTGGCCCCGTCCTCGCCCTCTACTCGGACAGAAGACTCTACTATCCCGATTTCCTATCCGACGCCGAAAAACAATCCGCCGAATCCGAATGGACTGCTGTGCTCTGGGCAACGCCGGCTGCGGGGAACTCGCGCGCCACTGCCGCGCGGTCCGCTCCCGACCTTTACGCTCGCAGAGCAACGCGCGCAAACCCAATCCGCTCTCTGGTTTACTTCACCGTTCTGCGGATACCCGGGGTGGGGAGAGCATCAAAAAAAGTTGACGCACAGTCCCAGCCATCTGTCATACCATCGCCTTCTGAACTTCCAGCTGCTCGATCTGGACGTTCCGAGGAGCCGAGAAGCGGCATGTGCAAGCCTGGAAAGCAGAAGCAGTCGCCCCGCCTCCCCCTCCTGTTACTCCTCCTCCTTCTCCCGGTCGGTTCGAGAGCGCAAACCGCGACGCCTCCCTGGCCATCCCGCTCAAACGACGTCGTCCTGTTGTCGCTCCAGGCGCTCGACGCCCGCGCCGCGCACACCCAGCGCGTCAGCGGAGGGCTGCTCGGCAATGCCGCCGCCGAGATCGAGAAAGAAAAACATCTGCTGGAGATTCAGATGAGTATCGTCCGGGCCACGGCCATATTCGGCCCGGTCTTGCTGCTGGCACCCGACGACACCACACAGAGCGCCATCGAGCAAAGATGCAAGGAATTTCAGATCTGCGACCTGCTCCGTACCGATCGCGTCCGCCTGAAAATCGCGCCCCACGACGGCCTGTGGATCCGCGATTTCGGCCCGCAAATCGAGGCCGACGGCGATTCGGCCTACGTCGTCCACTGGCGCTATTTCGACCTGCGAAAGGAAGAGGCCAAGCGCGAGAAATTCCAGGAACTGGAAACCGCGCGGCTGAAACTGCTGGAAACCCGCCAAGAAGAAGAACAGTCCGACGACTTCAGAGAGGATTCCACGCCGGAAGCCCAGAAGGCCATCCTTTCCGCCATCGACGTCAAACTGAATCTCCTCCGCGAATACACGCAGATTCTGACCGAAGCCTCGGTGCAGCGCTCGAGCGACGAGGACTCCGCATTCGATATCGCCGACGCCGTCCTCGCCGCGCCCGATTTTAATTATAAAAGTTCGCCAGTGGCCGTCGACGGAGGAAATCTTTTCAAGCTTGAAGACGGCCGCTGTCTCACCACGCGCGTGCTTCTCTCTCGCAACAAAGATCAAAATATCAATCTTGACCAAGAGCTCCTAAAAATCGGCGGCTGCAAAAGCGTCACGTATCTCGAACCTCTGCCGGGACCCGTCATCGAGCACATCGATATGTTCGCGCTCCCCGCCGGCGGAAAGCGCATCCTTCTTGCCTCCTATGACCTCTCGAAACCATTCGCCGCGGAATACTGGAGCAAGCTGAGCAACGGGGAACGCGACCTGGCGCTGAAAGCGCAGCTTGCTATGCAGTTGAACGCCGAAAGGCTCGTCCGCCTCGGCTACGAAGTCGTCCCCGTGCCCTCGCCGTTTCCAGTCATTCCCGCCAGCGGCCACACCTACTATCCAGCCGTGTTAAATGCGCTGGTGCGCACGGGCACGGGCGGGCGCAAGCAGATTCTCGTTCCTTCCTTTAAGGGCTATGAAGCGGACATTCAAACCGCGGCCATGAATCAGATTGCGTCTGCGTTCGGTCTCAACGCCGAAATCGTCGCGATCGAAGCCACGGACGCAGCGAAGTCGCAAGGCGGCGTCCATTGCCTGACCTTAACCGCCCCGCTGCGTCTCTCGGTCTTCAGCGATTCCGCCGACGCCTCTCGCCGAACCGCCTACCAGGCCCAAAAAGACCAGCTGGACCGGAGTCTAGCCACGGAAATCGCTTCACAAATCCCGGCGACGGGGCTGCGCGGTTCCTGGGCGATTCTCGAGGAGGGCGAACAATCCGATGCATCTCCGCTCGAGGTCTACCCGCAAAGAATTTTCTTCGGCGAAAAAGAATTCCAGAAAGGCGTCTTCGATCGCCTGGAATCGCGGGGAGCGTACACCATCGACACCCGCGATCTCTCTTCCTGGACTTTGCATTTCCAGTTTGCGGATCAGCATGTCACGCCCGCCGTCGTAGAATGGCTCGGCAAGGACGAGATCAAGCTCATCCTTCAAGACGGCGACAGAACATTTCTGCTAAGGAGGATGGGCTCCGGCCAGCAATCGCCATTCAAATCCGCAGAAAAAGTCCCGCCGCAATCCGGAAAAGGAACGGGAGACGCAAGCAAGAAAAATCAAACCTCCAAAAAGCCGGCGCCGCCCCCGCCTGTCACCCTGCAGCCGGTCGAACCCTGAGAGGACCACCGCCGGGGCTCCGGCTTGTCTTCAGCCCGGTATTTCTCGCTTCGTTGCGTCGGATTGCTGTCTCAGTCAAAGAGATCCGGCTGTTCGCGCGTGACGCGATCCCACAGCGGCTGGAACTGGAACCAGCCGACCAGCGGGAGGCCGACCTGCGAGTGCGTGAGCTTGGCGGTTTCCTGGGGGATTTTTCGCGGTTCGCCGGCGGCTTCCGCGAGCAGTTGCGCCTGGCAGGAGCGGTCCATGGTGATGAACCACCACGCTGCTTCGTCCACGGTTTGCCCAACGGTCAGCAATCCGTGATTGGACAGGATGACCGCTTTCTTGTCTCCGAGAGTTTTAGCGATGCGGTCGCCTTCGTCCGCGTCGTAAACAACGCCGCTGTAATCGTCAAACACGGCATGGTCTTCGTAAAACGCGCAAGCATCCTGCGTCAGCGGGTCGAGCAACCGCCCCAGCGAAGACCACGCCTTGCCGTTTAGCGAGTGGGCATGGGCAGCGGCAATCACGTCGGGCCGCGCTCTATGAATCCGCGAGTGAATTGCAAACGCCGCGGCGTTCACTTCGCGCTCGCCTTCCACCACTTCGCCGTGATCGTTCACCAGCAAAAGATCCGACGCGCGAATCTGGCTGAAATGCATTCCAAAGGGATTCACCCAGAAATGGTCCAGCCGCTCGGGATCGCGCGCGGTGATGTGTCCGGCCACGCCCTCGTCGAATCCGCACCGCGAAAATATGCGGAAAGCCCCGGCGAGCTTTTCTTTCCGGTGGCGCCGCTCTTCAGCGGGCGTCAGAAAAACCGCCGGGCGCGGCATCCGTTCCATTCGCGATTTCACTTGTGACATAAGTTCCTCCCTCGTCTGTTTGGCCTACTATATCGAATTCCAGGCCGAGATGACGACCGTTTCTCTCAGGTCGAGGAGCATGGTTCTTCCTGCTTCCGCAGGCGGGATGCCTGCGCGCGGCAATGCACAGGATGAATTGCTTGACCGCCCGCGACACTCTCGCTTACTGTTTCTACAGGCTTCGGCGGTCAAGCAAAGTTTCCATGGTATCTCGGCGCATTCAGCTCCTAAGCTTTTTCCCCAGCATTTTGCACTTCTGCGTTTTGTTTTTTTCTCCACCGGTCCTTCGCGCACAACCTCCATCTGGCGGTGCCCCGTGGCAGAGCGCCGGGCAGCGGCCGAGCGATCCTTCGAGCCTCTCAGAAGGGCCCGTCGACGTAAATGTAAGCGTGCGCGAACCAAACGGCATGCCGCTCGACGGCTACGCGACGGTCACGCTTTCCTCCCCAGGCGGCCTTCATCTGACGGGTTCGACACAGGGCAACTCCACCGCTACGTTTCCGCAGATTCTACCCGGCGAATACGATATCGAGGTATCTGCGGTCGGTTATAAGACCGCGACCGAACGGGCTTCCGTCTTTGGGGGCGGCTCAAGCAGTGTCGTCTATGTCTACCTGCACCCGGAAAGCGAGGGGGCTTCGGGAAGCGCCGCGCCGAGCGGCACCCTCATGACACCGCGGTTGCAGGCAGAAGTTGACAAGGGCCTCGACAAGATGCGGCGCCATCAATATGACGCGGCGCGCATGCATTTCGAAAAGGCCGCAAAGATGGCCCCGGGAAATCCGGACATCCAATATCTGCTGGGCATCCTCGAATATGCCGAAGAACATTTCGATGCGGCGCGCGCAAAATTTCAGGCGGCTCTGGCCATCTATCCTTCTCATGAACGCTCGCTCTTATCGCTCGGGGAACTTGAGCTTCGAAGAGGGAATGCCGCGGGAGCGGCGGAAATCCTAGAGAAGGCGTACCAGGTAAATGGCGCGGACTGGCGCACGCACTGGCTGCTCGCCAGTGCGTACGTCCAGCAAAAGGATTACGAGAAAGCGCTTCCTCACGCGGCGCGCGCCGCGGAACTAGGCAAGGATCACGCAGCGGCGGCGTGGATGCTCCTGGGCGAAATTCTGGTCCAGGAGGAAAAACGAGAGGAGGCGAAGAGGGCGTTTGAAACGATAGTCCGGAGTTTTCCGAACGATCCGGCTGCGCCTGAAGCAAAAAACCGGCTGGCCGCGCTAGACAAGGCAGCCGTCACGAGAGTCTCTGATCCGTCGCCATCCGAGCCGGCGCCCCAGCCAGAGGCGATGCCCCTGCCAACCGCTCCCCCTGGAGCAGTGCGCCCTTGGGCGCCTCCGGACATTGACAGCAAGGAATATCCAGCCGTCCAGGATGTGGCGTGCCAGGAACGCGATTTGGTTCAGAGGACGCAGACCAAAATGATGCGGCAGCTTGGGAACTTCGAGAAATTCTTGGCGACCGAGCACATCGAACACCAAGAAGTGGATGCCAATGGTATTCCCGGGTCGGTGCGCGAGAAGGACTTCGACTATCTTATTTTCGTGAAACATCCCCGGCCGGGTATGTCGTTCCTGGAAGAGAAGCGCGATGGCGGAGAAAACCTTGGATCCTTCCGGACCTCGCTGGCGACGCAGGGCCTGGCCGCTCTCGCCTTGAGCGTTTTCGATCCCCATTACGAGGGAGACCTCGTCTACAAGTGCGAGGGACTGGGAACCTGGCGGGGTAAACCCGTTTGGCGACTGCGCTTTGAACAAAGGAAAGACGTACCGTCGCACATTCGACTCTGGGAGAACAGCCGCGGCACGTATCCAATACCCCTGAAGGGCCGGGTGTGGATCGCGGCGAGCAGCTACGACGTGCTCCACATAGAAACGGATCTTCGCGAGCCGGTGAAAGATATTGAACTTACGCGGGATCATCTGCTCATCGATTACGGTCCCGTAAGCTTTGAACACAGCGGAACCACGTTATGGCTTCCGTGGGACGCGGAGATGTTCATGGAATTGCGAGGAAAGCGGTACCACCACACGCACACGCTCAGAAACTACATGTTATTTTCGGTGGACACCGGCAATGCCATAGCCGAGCCAAAGCAGTCTCCCGAGCAGTAACTGAAAATTCCGAAGTCTTCCGAATTTTCATCCACGCAACTTCTGAAATTGCCGCGACGGGCTGCACTCCTCCGGAGGAGAAAACGCCCCCGAAGCTGCCGGGGGCGTTCTCGGAAAAGCGAATGGTAAAACTCTTTCAGCCAATTATTGCTGAGGCGGCTTCGTTGGCGGAGGAGTGGCTGGTTTAGGGGTAGCCGGCTTGGGAGCGGTTGTAGCCGGAGCGCCCGGGCCCGTCTTTACGGGATAGGCTTGATCATAAAGGCGAATGATATCCTGTGTGACGTTGACCTGCTCGGAAGCATAGAGGAGCGGTGAATTCTGGCCGGAGGTGTCCAGAATCACGCTGAAGCCGTTCTCACGGGCGTAGCGGTCCAAAACGTCCACCATTTTGCGCCCGATGCGCTCGAGAACATCTTGCTGTGCGGCGCTCGCGTCTTCCTGAAAATCGGTCCGTTTGCGATCTAGCTTCTGGGTCAGCCGCTGCCCCTCGGCAGTCAGCCGCGCTTCTTCCTCCTGGCTGAGCTTTCCCTGACTCGCCTGGAGCTTCTGCTGCAGGTCATTGATCTGCTTTGTCAGGCCGTCGATTTCCGTGGAGCGCGGAGCGAACTGCGATTGCAATTCCGCGGACGCCTGTTTGCCCTCGGCCGTGCTTCCGATGGCACCGCGCAGATTGATAATGCCGATGGACTTGCCCGAGGGGGCTGCGCCAGCCGCGGGGGCCGTCTGTGCCCATGCCACTGCGGTGCCGATAAGGCATGCTGCGGACAGAGCAGCGGATCTCAAAACAATTCTCGAATTCACTTTATTCTCCTTATTTTTTGGGTGACCCCGATAAAGTCGGGACCAACCGGGACCAATCTTGGATTGGCTTGAAACTGTTTCCGCCTGCCAGCGACATCCGCGGGCACCACACAAACCCCGAAGTATAGCCGAGCCGCTCGCTTCGCCGCAATCAGAAAGCTTCCGCCCGCTCCTGCCGATGCCCTGTTCATTCCCTGCGACCTGGCATCCTAATTCGGCATCGGGAAGATGAGCAGCCGGTTGTTGGCCTGATCCACGATGACGGCAAGATTTGTAAACTGGTCGATGGCTACGCCAAATTGCGCCGAGCCCGGAAGACCGATGGTCTTGACCGTCTTGAGGGGACTCGCAGTGGTATCCACGAGAGAAGTCGTTTTGCCGGCAAGGTTTGTGGTAAGGATTGCGCCGGTCTCAGGATTGATGGCCAGAGCGGTCGGGTTGATGCCGACATTGACGGTGACGGCGGCGCCAGAATCCGGATTGAAGGACGATATTACGTTTCCGCCGCTGGAGCTTGCATAGAACACTCCGTTGTTAGCCGTTCCCGTGATCACCGTGGGATCAAACACAATACCGGTCGTTGGCGCAGTCACGCCGCCGGTCGCCGCAGTGGTGCTCAGAATGGGTGTAGCGAGCCCAATATCCACGGCGCCCAACGCTCCCTGGGGCGCTTGTCCGCTTACGAGCTCCAATTCCGTGACGACGGCAAGACCCTGATTGTTGGTACCCCGATCCGGATCGATGGCAACCGCGGTCGGCTGCTGGAAGCCGCCGACGCTGACAGGAGTGCCCGCTAGAGTTGTGACCGCAGAGCTGCCAAAGAGCAGCCCCAGGTTGAGTTCCGTAATCGTGTTCGAACCGGGATTAGTGACGATAGCAGCGCCAGTCGCATCGTTGATGGCCACTCCCGTCGGGGTGGTTCCCGTGGCCACGGACGGGCCGTCGAGCGAATTGGTGAGCAGATTGACGACCGAGGCAGTGCCATCTCCACTGTTGGCGACCACCGCCAGACCGAATGGCTGACTGACAGCGATGCCTTGAGGTGTAGAGCCCACAGCAATCGAATTGAGAATCGAGCCAAAGTTGGGATTTTGCTGTGTAATGCCGTTGACCGTCACGGTCGGATTGATATCGACGATCGAGATGTTGTTGCAGCCGCTGTTGGTAACAACAGCGATGGGAGAGAAGGGCCCGTTGACAAGCTGGTCGGCGATGGCTACCGAACTCGGCTGGGTGTTGGTAGCTGTTCCGCCGGCGCCGGTGCAGATCTTCGACAAGTCTACGGCTTGAATGACAAAAAAGTCGGTGGAGTTGGATTGGACGCCGCTGCCGTTAACCGCGTCCAGGGCGTAGCGATGCGGGAAGGATAAATAAGAGGCCGGAATGGTAGCTATGACCTCTCTGTTGCTGACAAATTGAACGTCGATCTGGGGGATGGCAGTGCCGTCCAGCCGAACCTGCGTCGCAGCATCAAACCCCGAGCCGAAGATTTGAACGCCGCCCAGGTCGGTGGCCGAGGTAAGCGTTCCCTGAGGCACGGTGGCATTCGGAATGCCACCAATCACACCCAGTGCGGGATTGGGGTTGGGGACGAGAATTTCGGTTATTTGCGTTGGCTTGAGGCTGTTAACCGCATTGGGGCAACCGTTAGTGGCTTTGCAGGGTCCGAGGTCAATGACGTCGATTTGGCCGCTTCCCGACAAAACAGCGAAAGCCTGATTGGTGACGGGATCGACGGCGAGGCCACCGAACAGAGTAAGAGAATTGGTGGTGCCGTTGGTAACGGTCAGTGTGGCAGTGCCTGTTCCGGCCAGAACGGTTTGATTATTGAACGTCGCCTGGTCCGTATTATTTTGCGGGTTGGTAAGGCACGGAGCCGGCGCGTTCGTTTTGTTGTTGCCCGGGGCGTTCGTTTCGCAAACGAAAGCATAGCGCCTGGCGCTCACGGGATCGGAAATGGAAACCTGGTTCAGCTTGGGATTATAAGAAACGATGGCGTTGGAATACGGCTGCCACGCAATGTCCGCCGTGCCCAGAAACTCTTCGGAGTTGGCGCACGGGAGCGTGGTTGTATAAAAGGTGCAGGTGGCAGAGAAGGATATCGAACTGATGGTCTGGTCCAGGTTATTGATCAAATCGATCTGTGGTGAAGAGAGTGAGCCGCCCGTGGCATTCGCGTCGGCAAGAGCCGCAGTGTTGGTGACGGGATTGATGGCGATGCCCTGGGTGGTCTGGGACAACCCGCCAAAGATCAAATTCGGGTTGCTAAAAAACACTTGAGCCGTGGTTCCGCTGGGGATAGTGACTGTGGCGCTGGCCGTGGAGTTCAAGATATACGTGAAACTCGTGTCGCTCACGGCAGCGACGTTGAAGACGCCGTTGAAGTTCGCTGTGCTGCTGTTCGCGGCCGTGCCGGGCCCCGGTACGCCCGTGATCAGCACCGTTCCGGAATTTCCGGGGGTCAGAAAAGCCGGCGGATTCGTGGTCGAGGTGTTCGCCGTGGTGACGGTGACAATTCCTGCGGCCATGGTGAGCGAGGTGATCGCGGTCGAAAAGGAAGATTTGGTAACATCCACGCCCTGCAATACGCCCGAACCGCCGGGCGTTACGAAAGCCAGGTGACCGTGTGGCGCCATGGCAACCTGCGGATAGGCGCCGGTGTTCAGAGTGACCTGCGCATAGAGACAGGCTCCCGTTGGCTGGGGCATGGCCGAGGAGAGCGGGCATCCATAGGGATTCGCCCCCGTATTCAGATTCACGAGAAAGCCAAGGTTGGCCGCCGAAGACGCCGAAGTCGAGGAATAGGCGACGACCCCCATATTCGTATCCGGATCGACACCGATCGCATACGGCAGCGGGGCGGGTGAAACCTGCCCCTGCAGAGCGCCGGAAATGTCGATGGTGAAAGGAGTGCCGGGAGCCTGAATGGGAGCTCCGGGAATGGGCAAAACCGTTACGCTCTGATCCTGGTAGTTCACAACAGCGACCGTATGGTTGGTGCGATTGACGGAGAGACCTGTGGGAACTTTGCCGACCGTAACCGGGCCGCCGATAGGAGTAAGCGTGCCGGTTCCGATGCTGAAGAACTGCACGGCGTTCGCGCCCGTTTCGGCGACAACCACTACGCCCAGAGTCGGATCGATATCAATGGCGCTGGGATTCGTGCCGGCAGGAATGTAGTTCACTACAGTAGGAGGATTCAACGAATAATTGGGAAAAACGGCCAAATCGGTGACGGCGGCGTTGTTTGTGAACGGAAGGGGCGGAGTGGTGCGCGATACCGAGAGAGGATAGAGCCCGGGAAGGCCATTGTTGACCGCGCTGCTGGGGAATTGCACGTCGAGCCTGCGGGCATAAGATTGAGGCTGGCCGGCACCGTTCGTGGTCCCCGGGATGGTGTTGCCCTGGAAAATTACGTTCGCTAACTGGCCGCTCGGCCCAAAATAGCCGCCATCAATCGTGAGATCGATGTTGCCGGATGCGACGCCACCCTGGAGAACGTCGGCGGGAGAGGAATACAGAGCCGTTGGGCGGGTGGGCAAAATATTGTAGGTGAAGGTACCCCCTGCGGTTGTCGTGACGGGCTCGCCGGGATCGGTGACGGTGATAGTGACGGGACCCGTTTTGGCGAGATTATTGGCCAGAAGGCGGACACGCGCGCCAGTCGAAGCCGGATTGGTGACTGTCCCTGTGGGAATCGGAAAGAGCACTTTGACCTGGCCGGACCCCGAGGTAAGGGTCGTCACGCCGTTGTTTGCATCCGTGAGATTGATGATCGAAGCCGAAGAGAGGTTCGGGGCGTTGAGATAAATATCCCAATAGATGGCGCCTTGGGGAGCGATGGTAGGAGTAATCCCGTTAAAGGTGATGGGCCCGCCGGCAGTGATAGTGATGGTGCCAAGCGCGAAACGCGTGGGATCTTCAACGGAAGTTGCGACGATTGTGACGTCCGCGGGCGTGGTGCTCGTACTCGTCGGCGTAGTATCTGTAGGAACCGCCGCCGGAGCCGAATAGATACCGTTGGCATCGATAGAGCCGCATCCCGAGGCATTGCCGCTCACCGTGCAGGTCGGAAGAGCCGCATAAGTATTGGGCGTCGTGGGGGTGGTCGCACTGGGAGTGGACTGCGTGAGGGTCCAGGTCACGCCTTTGTTTTGAAGGTCATTGGTCAGGATGGCGAAGAAGGGCTGCTTTTCATTTGTAGGCACGGCGGCGGTGGTGGGATTGAGCGAGACGGCGATTCCAGAGTCGATGTTCAGCGTCACGGTTCCGGTGCCGTTTTTACTTAAGTCTGCAACGGATTGCACAGTGACGATGATGGCCAGAAGGGGATAGGTCGTCGGATCAGGGAGAATGGATGGGGCCAGGAATGTGGCGGTCCCGGTGGTCTGTTCGTTGGAAAGCGTGCCGAAGGAGCCGTCCGTGGGGCACACTTTGGCAGCCGCCACTATGGGTGAGCCCGAAGAGTTGGTGGTCGTCGTGGTATAGGTACAGTTAGTACCTTTCGGCTCGCCAGGTTCCCAGGTGACATCGGTGTTGCTGGGGCCGGTCACCGTAGCGGTGATGGTCGTCGACTGGCCTAGAATGAGAGTGGGGCCAACGGACGAAGTAACGCTCACGGAGGTCACGATGGCGCCGCTCTTGCTGCCGCATCCGCTAAATAGTAAGCAAGGCGCTATGCACCCCAGCGCCAGATAGCTCGAAATTTTCCACAACTTCATTTCACTTGCCTCCCAAAAAAACGCGCGGCGTAAACGCTGCTGCCACGCCTACCCTGATTTCTCCGCCGGCGATTCCAGGTTCACGAGCGCCCCCTGGCGGTTAGAAGGTCTTCCCCACCGTAAAGCGAAAAGTTGTCTTGGGCTCGAAATAATTCAGGCGCCCGGGATTGTTCAAGAAGTTCAGCTGCGGCGCAATCTCGTTTTCCCAAAGATTCGGAGCCAATCCATCCAAAGTCTTCTTCCAGTTGTCGAGCGTGGACTGGTTGAGGAAGGGATCCGGAGCGGCGATTTGCGAATGCAACCTGTTCAAGTTGTAGGCGTAATAAATGCGGAAGGGCGCCTGGATGATGGGGAGATTGACGCCAAATTCGATGCCCACCGAGTCCCGGATACGGAAGTTGGTTCCGGGATAAATGCCGAGAGTCTTCGTCAGCGGGGCATCAGGAAATGTGCTGGTAATGTTCGCGATACCGGTGGGATCCAGATGCAAGGCGCTGGTTTTAAAGATTCCATCCGTACCGACATCGCCAAAGAGAGACATCGTAACGGGGCCGGCAATGGGGATGCGATATTCGATGTTGCCCGAAGTCTGGCTGTCGCCGCCGGGCAAAGTCGCGGTGTAGACCAGGACCGGAAGACCGAACGATCTCTGCGCCCCTCCAGCCGTCGGATCGTGGTAGAAGAGCGTTTGCGACGTGACCGTGGGAATGAAAACCACCGGCGAGATGGAGCGAATATCAAAACCACGGATATCGTTTTCGCCGCCCATATAGTATCGGTTGAAAGGGGGCACTTCGCCGCCGCCGTAACCGGTGATATAGGCGGTCGAGAAATGCAAACCGATGGCATTGCGGCGATGGTAGACGGGGTGAAAGTACTTGATGTCGAAGACATTCGAGATAGTCTTGACGTTGCCGCCCAGTGGCCCGCCGATCAGCGAGGCGGAATAGAAGAAGCTTTTGCCCTTTGTCGCGTTGATGGGATTATCGATGGTGTTGTAGCTGATCGAAGGCGTAATCGCGCTCGAGATAATGCCGTTCAGAGCGCTGGGGCCCGAGATTGCGCGGTATTGCAACTGCTCGAATAAGAGAGTGGAGGCGGCATTAAAGGAAGTGATGTCGGTGTGAGTGAGCCCGTAGCTGATGCCGACCCTGGCGAAGGAGAACCGCTTGACCGGGTAGCTGGCGGAGAGCGTAATGCCGGTGCTGTTCTGATTGTAGTTCTGGATGTACTGCGGGTTGACGCTAACCTGCTGGCCGGTAAGCTGGGCTTCCTGTTCGGCCTGGTTGAAGTTGTACTTGCTCGAGAAGACGGTGAATCCCGTCGAGATGGGCCGGTCGAAGAGGTAGGGCTCTGTGAATCCGAACTGGAAGATGCGCTGATACTCGCCGAATTGGGCAGAGAGCGTGAGCGTTTCGCCCAGGCCCAGGAAGTTGTTGGTCTGATAGGTGAGGCCGATAAAGCCGCCAGCCAGCCCGCTGACGCCGCCTTGAAGACCGATGGACTGTTTGCCCTTCTCTTTCAGCTTGAGATTAATGTCGACGGTGCCATCCTTCGAGTTTTTCTGGAGCTCGACGGCCTTGTCGGCTTCAATCTTGTCGAAATAATTGAGCTGGTTGAGGCGCAGAATGCTGATATCCCAATAGCGCTTGTTGAAGAGCTGGCCTTCGTCGATCAGCAACTCGCGGCGAATGACTTTGTCGCGCGTCGTGGTGTTGCCGCTGAAGTTGATGCGGCGGACGTAATACTGCTTTTGTTCGTCAAAGCGGAGAGTCAGGTTGATTTTTTTGGCGGCGTCGTCAATATCAAAATCCGGTTCGGCGGTGAAATCGATGAAGCCGTACTGGCCGTAAGCATCGGTGTAGTTCTTGAGAGCTTTACGGAGCTTGTCGACGTTCAGGATGTCGCCCTCTTTCATCGGGAAAAGAGTCTTGAGGGGGTCCACCTTGAGCGAAAGAGCTTTGTCCGGATCTGAGCTGACGATCTTCAGAGTTCCCATCCGGTACTGTTCGCCTTCTTCGATCGGAATGGTGATGTTGACGGCCTTGCCGACGTGCGCGCGCAGCCCCGGCACACCCACGCCGCGATGAGGAACGTCAACGTTGGTCAATATCGGATCCCGGCAAACGGCGCGGAAGTAGCCGTTGTTCTGGTACAGGCCGCGGCAGCCGACTTCCAGGTCTTCGTTGAGCTTTTCGCGATCGTAGGTCTTGCTCAAAACGGGAATGTCCCAGAAATACAGGGGAATTCCGTAGGGCCGGTCGTGTTTCATGGCCCGCAGGAGCTTGCGGTCGCTGAAAGCGTGGTTGCCCGTAAATTTGATGGTGCCGACTTTGACTTTGGGGCCTTCATCAATCTTGAAGACGAGGATGACGGCATTGCTCGAGGCGATGCGTTCGTACTGCGGAGTCACCTTGGCGAATTGACGGCCGTGCTCACCCTCTAGCTCCTTGAGCACCACTTCGGCTTTCTTGATTTTGGTGGGGTCAAACGGGCTTTCGACCGAGAGGCCGACTTTGCGTTCCTTGAAGCGGTCGAGAATATCCGATTCCGAAATCGATTTATTGCCTTCGTACCGGATGCGGCGGATTTGCGGGCGTTCCCTCACATCGAAAATGATGATCTTGCCGTCCGGGCGGTCGGGGGAATCTTCGACGCGCAGTTTTACGTCCTCGAAAAACTGCGTGTTCCAGAGCGCCTGAAAATCCCTGCGGAGGGTCTCTTCATTGTAGGCATCGCCTTCGCGGCTGAAGATGCGGGCTTTCAGGGTGTCGGTGCGAATTCTGCGGTTGCCCAGGAATTCGATGCGCTCTACGACAGCCTGCGTCTGGCCATTGGGGGGTTGCTGCGCGGCCTGGGGTGTCGCTTGTTGGCCAGCGACGGGCTCGGGGACTGCAACGGAATCGGCTTTCGGGGAATCAGAAGAAGAGGCTCGGGACAAGGATGCCGGGTCCGCAGATGCAGACGGCCCTGCGAGGAGATTTTTTTGCGTTGTTGCCGGTGAGCTGGCCGCGAGAGACAGAAAGAACGCCGCGATCCAGGTGACCCGAAACGCCAAAACTCCAAACGGCAAACAGACTCTCCTATAAGCGGCCGATGAGGTCTTCAAGGCCGCGCCCCCGAAACACAATTTGTTTTTCTCCCGCCGGACCCGGTGCGGGCCGGTCGATAGTTGACCCCGACCTGATCGAGATCACCCGTGCGTTGTGTCAGATTCGCTAGTGGATAACCGGGGTTGCCTCAACCACTGGACGGAACGCCAAAGCTTCTCCCGCGACATAGATTTGCAGCGTCGCCGGCCTTTGGATGCCCCCCTGGATGAGAGCCTCCGAGAGCGGGTCTTCGACATATTTCTGAAGAGCCCTGCGCAGCGGCCGCGCCCCATAATTGCGGTCCGCACACGTTTTCTCGAGGATCCACTGGCGTGCTTCCGGCGACAGCACTATCTGTACCTGCCGATGGATCAGCGTGTCGTTCAGCTGGCCCACGAGCAAGTCGATGATGCGGAGCAAATCTTCGTCGCCGAGCGCGTTGAATATAATGACTTCGTCCAGCCGGTTGAGAAACTCCGGATTGAACGCCCGTTTTACTTCGTTCATCACCATTTCTTCGATGGACTTCTGGCTGGCTTCATCGGCGCCCGACTGGAATCCGATGGAAGTGCGCCTCTGCAAGTGCCGCGCGCCCAGATTGGAAGTCATGATGATGATGGTGTTACGGAAATCCACGGTGTTGCCGAGACCATCCGTCAATTGCCCGTCTTCGAACACTTGCAGCAATATGTTGAACACGTCCGGATGCGCCTTCTCGATTTCATCCAGAAGAATGACCGAGTAGGGCGTCCGGCGGACACGCTCCGTCAACTGCCCGCCTTCTTCGTAGCCCACATACCCCGGAGGCGCGCCGATGAGCTTCGAAACGGAGTGTTTTTCCATGAACTCCGACATATCGAAGCGTACCAACGACTTCTCCGAACCGAACAAAAATTCCGCGAGGCGCCGCGCGACTTCCGTCTTCCCGACGCCCGTAGGCCCAAGGAAGAAGAAGCAGCCTACCGGGCGCAAAGGAGACTTCAAGCCGGCCCGGCTGCGGCGAATGGCGCGCGCCAGCGCGGTAATAGCTTTGTCCTGGCTGATAACGCGCTTGTGCAGCTCCGGCTCAATGCGCAGCAGCTTCTGCTGTTCGTCTTCTTTAATGGAGGTGACGCCGATGCCGGTCCAGCGCGAGACTACTTCCTCGATATCTTCGCGGGAAACGATGCCGGTCGAAGCATCATCCAGCTTGTAGCGTTCGCGAAGCGTGCGCAGGTTTTCTTTTTCCTTGCGCTCTTCTTCGGAATAGAAACGCGCCTTTTCGAATTCGTGATTGGCGATGGCCGTTTCCATGCGGTGCGTAATGAACTTGACGCGCTTTTGGACTTCGCCGACTTCTTCGGGAACGGTGGCTTGGCGGAGCTTGACGCGGGCACCGGCTTCATCGATCAGGTCAATGGCCTTGTCTGGAAGAAAACGATCGGGAATATAACGGTTTGAAAGATAAACGGAGTAGCGCAGCGCTTCATCCGTGTAGCTGACGGCGTGAAACTTTTCGTAACGTTCGCGCACGCCTTGGATTACCTGGATGGCTTCTTCTTCGTTGGGAGCGGGAACCTTTACGGACTGGAAGCGGCGCTCGAGCGAACGGTCTTTTTCGACGGACTTGCGGTACTCGCCGGGCGTCGTCGCACCAATGCACTGAATTTCGCCGCGCGAAAGAGCCGGCTTCAGGATGTTTGCGGCGTCCAGCGAGCCTTCCGCCGAACCGGCGCCTACGAGCGTGTGCAATTCATCGATAAAGACGATGGAGTTCTGGCTCTCCATCAGTTCCTTCATGATGGTCTTGAGCCGCTCTTCGAATTGTCCGCGGTATTTGGTGCCAGCGACGATTAAGGAAAGATCCAGTGAGAGGATGCGCTTGTCGGCGAGGAAGGGCGGCACGTCGCCATCGGAAATTCGCTGCGCCAAGCCTTCGACGATGGCGGTTTTGCCAACGCCAGGCTCGCCGATCAGCACGGGATTGTTTTTTGTGCGGCGGCAAAGGATCTGGATCACGCGCTCGACTTCACCTTCCCGGCCGACGAGCGGATCGAGAGAGCCCTCGCCGGCAGCCTGGGTGAGGTCGCGGCTGAATTCCGCCAGCAGAGAAGTTTCCTTGGGGCGCGCCGCGGTCGTCTTTTCCCCCGACGTGCGCGCCAATTCCTCGCGCAACGTGGAGAGACGAAGCCCGCGCTCCATCAAAATCTCCGCGCCAAAGCACTTTTCTTCACGCAGGATTCCGAGCAGCAGGTGCTCGGTGCCCACGTGCTTGTGCCCGAGGCGTTCGGCTTCTTCCGCCGACATATTAAGGATGCGCTTGCACTCGGCGCTGAGCGGGACTTCCACGGAGGTCGAGATGCGCTCGCGAATTGTGATGCGCGCCTCGATCTCTTTGCGGATCGATTCGATCGATCCTTGCTGCCGCAAGAAACGGTTTGCCAGCGCTTTATCCTCGCGCATCAAGCCGAGCAGCAAATGCTCGGTCTCGATGTACGGGCTGCCGTACTGGCTGGCTTCGTATCGTGCGAAAAAAATGACTCGTCGCGCTTTTTCTGTGTAGCGTTCGAACACGTTAGCTCGCTTCTCCCCCGGGGGCCTTGCTCGCTGAGGCCGCAGCCCCGCGAGTTTGCAGAACGCCATGTTCAAGTCCGAGTATCCGGTCGCACCGCGCAGCGAGAGCCAGGTTGTGTGTCGCGATGAGCGACGTCAACCCCAACGTGCGGTGCAGCCGTTCCAGTAGCTCGAACACGGCCCAAGCATTCTGCTCGTCCAAATCTCCAGTAGGTTCATCTGCCAGCAGCACGGTTGGCCCAGTGACGAGCGCCCGGGCTATAGCGACGCGCTGCTGTTCCCCTCCGGAGAGTTCCCCTGCACGGTGATCGGCCCGATTTTCCAGGCCAACCTCCGCTAGCCACTTCCGCGCCATCCCCAGCGCAGAAGTGAAATCTTCGCCGCGCAACAATAACGGCATGGCTACATTTTCCGCAGCCGTAAAATCTGGCAATAACTGATGACGCTGCCAGAGAAAACCCACCGCGCGGTTTCGAAACTCCGCAAGCGCCGCGTCATCATCATTCGTTTCAATGGCTTTATTCGCGAAGTATACTGTACCGCTCGTTGGCGTGTCTAGCGCGGCCAGCAAATGCAGGAGAGTGCTCTTCCCGGCGCCCGAGGGTGCGACGATAGCGACCATTTCGCCTTGCCGCAAACTTAGATTCGCATCGGATAAAACCGCCAGGCTTTTCTCGCCGCTCCCGTAGATTTTCTTGAGGCTTCGCGCTTCCATCACCGTCGAAGCTGCGCCTGGCGCGTTCGGCTCGCTGGTCAGAACGGCCTGGCTCGGGTTGTTTTCGGGCTGGTCCATTTCTTTCTCGCTGCTGATCCCTTGCTGCCTCGTGTTGCCGTAGTTCTTCTCTTTACTTAGATGCTACCTTCGGCACCGGGGTCTTCACGGCCGAAGCCAGCGGTCCGGCAAGATTGCCCAAGAGTTTCCCATTTCCGCCAAACGCCTGCCTGCCGCGAGACGGCCCGCAAAGGGTCAACTTTGGAACACTCTTAAGCTTCCTTTTTTCAATCACTTGTAGCGGGCTTTGCCTCATTGGGGTGGCGAGGGTGACACCCCGGTTCTGCCCGCTTGCCTCTCTACACTTATCCAAGCAAACCATGCGCCAAAACCTGCCGCCTAAAGCCCCGCGAACCAGGCCCGGGTCATTCATAGCGCAGAATCTCTACCGGCAGGAGCCCGGCCGCTGCGCGTGCCGGAAGAATCGTCGCTCCAATCGAAATGCCCATGGCCGCCAGCGTGATCCACACGCCGTCGAGCGCGCTGGGATGAAACGGCACATAAGAAACCGCGTAAATCTGCGGATCGAGCGGAATCAAGTGATAGGTTCCGGCGATCAGCGCGAACGCGTAACCCGCCGAGAGCCCGATGAGCGTCCCGGTAAACCCGATGGCGATTCCCTGCCACAGAAAAATCCTCCGGATCTGTTCGCGGCGCGTTCCCATGGACATCAGGACCGCGATGTCGCGCGCTTTGTCCGTTACCATCATCGAGAGCACCACGAGAATATTTAATCCCGCAACAAATGTAATCAACCCGATGAAAATGGCGGTGACCAGTTTTTCGAGGCGCAGGGCGCGAAACAGGGCGAAGTTCTGCTCCATCCAGGTGGTCGCCAGGAAATCCTGTCCGGCCCTCTGTTCCGCCTGCCGGGCAATTCCTCCCGCCCGCTCCGGACTGTCCAACCGGAATTCAAGCACGTTGACGACGTCGGTCGTGCCAGCCAGAGACTGCGCCGCTTTGAGAGTCAAGAAGCACCAGTTCTCGTCGTAATCGTAGAAGCCAGAATCGAAAACTCCGGCCACGCGGAAACGGCGCGTATGCGGCATCAAGCCGAACGGAGTCAGCCGCCCCTGTGGACTCATGATCGTCACGTAGTCGCCGGGCGCCATCTTCCATTCGTCGGCCAGTTGCTTGCCGACGATCAGCGCATCAATGCCGTCGGCATCCGGCGTGAAATCAAGACTCCCGGCAACAATCTTCTGCAGCGCTTCGTCTCCGCGCCGCTCGCGATCCGGTTCGACGCCCTTCGCCACCACGCCGCGCGCCTCGCCCCCGAACGACAGCAACACGGTCTCATAGGAAGCGGGCGTTACCGAGCGCACACCGGGGAGCGCCCCGAGTTTTGCGGCCAGCGCATCGTAGTCGTGGATCACAGAGCCCGGATGCGTCAGCGAAACATGCGCGGTCACGCCCAGCAATCGATCCTGCAGCGTCTCGCGGAATCCCGTGTTCATGGCCAGCGCAATCACCAGCGTTGCCACGCCTGCCGCGACGCCAAGAATCGAAAATAAGGTCACCAGCCGCAGCACCGCCGGCCGGTAAGGCGAACGCAAATACCTCTTCGCCACGAACCATTCAAATCGCATGGGTGAATCGCACGAGAGACAGGATACTTTACGCGCCGCCTGCTTCGGTAGCGGAGTCTTGCCGCGGCTCCTGGCGTGGCTCGGGGCGCAAGAGCGGGAAAAGAATCACGTCGCGAATGGACTGCGAATCGGTGAGCAGCATGGTGAGGCGGTCGATCCCGATGCCTTCGCCGGCAGTGGGCGGCATGGCGTGACAAAGCGCGCGGATGTAATCGGCGTCGAGCTGCTTCGGAACCTCTTCGCCTCCTTTGGCGATTTGCGCGAGGAAGCGGCGCTCCTGTTCCGCGGGATCATTCAGTTCCGAGAAACCGTTGGCCACCTCCATTCCGGCCACGTAGATTTCGAATCGCTCCGTCAGAGAGGGATCCTCCGGCTTCTGCTTCGAGAGCGGCGAAATATCTGTAGGAAAATCGTACAAAATCGTGGGCTGAATGAGCTTGTCTTCCGCCATGGTTTCAAAGAGCAAGCCTGTCCACTCGCCGTCTTTCAAAACGCCTTTTGAAGCGGCGTAAGGCGCGCCCGCAGCCTTGGCCCAGGCGTTATAGCGTTCGACCGCCGCGCGCGGTCCGCCAGCCGCCCGAAGTTCCGTCTCCGTTGGCGCGGCTCCCGCCCCGGCCGGCCAGTACTCGAGGATCGCTTCGCGCATTGTGAGCCGCCGCATTCTGGAAAAATCCAGCTCCCTCTCGCCGAACTTCACCAAGGTCGACCCGGTGATGGTCATGGCCAGCAGCGAGAACAGCTCTTGGTTCAATTCCATCAAGTCCCGATAGTTGCTGTACGCTTCGTAGAATTCGAGCATCGTGAATTCCGGGTTGTGCTCTGTCGAGATTCCTTCGTTGCGGAAGTTGCGGTTAATCTCGTAGACCCGGTCAAATCCGCCGACGGTCAGTCGCTTGAGATAGAGCTCCGGGGCGATGCGCAGATATAGATCGATATCCAGAGTATTGTGGTGTGTGATGAAAGGCCGTGCCGCCGCTCCCCCCGGAATAGGGTGCATCATCGGCGTTTCAACCTCTATATATCCTCTCGCGTCGAAGAAACGCCGCAGCTCCTGAATAATCCGCGCCCGGGCAACAAACACCTCCCGGGATTTGTCGTTGGCGATCAGATCCAGGTAGCGCTGGCGGTAGCGCAGCTCGACGTCTGTGAGTCCGTGCCACTTCTCAGGAAGCGGGAGCAGGGCCTTGGCAAGAAAGCTCAGTTCCTCCACCCAGATCGAGAGCTCATTGGTTTTCGTGCGGAACAGGTGCCCGCGCACGCCGATGAAATCGCCGAGATCCAGCAACTGGAAGAGCTCGAAGCCGCGTTCGCCGACAACGTCTTTCTTTACATAGATTTGAATGCGTTTGCCGGAGCCCTGAAGATGAGCGAAGGCGGCCTTGCCCATCAAGCGCAGGGAGACAAGGCGACCCGCCACGCGCAGTTCGTGCTTATCGGCTTCCAGTTCGGCGGCGGATTTTTCTCCATACTTATCCACAAGGGCCGCGGGCGTGTCCGTCCAGCGAAACTCCCGGGGAAACGGCTCAAATCCGAGTGCTTCTATCTGCTCGAGTTTCTTCCGGCGCTGCTCAAACTGCTCGCGGGGCTCAAATTGCAATCGGAAATCCTTTCCAGCTCGAATCACCGGAGTATAGCGGTCCGGACCTCCAGGGAGCAACCATCTCGAGACTCCGGCCTTTTGTTCCTTCCCTTTGGCCCCCGTTCACGTAGAATCGCACCTGCGAGAAAATCGCTCTCTAGGAATAGGAATTTGTTATACTTCGGGTCCTGACCCTTGGGAGACCCCTTTTGAGAGATCGTGTGTGCGCCCCCTCAGCCCGCGGCACGACCGTCAAAGACGACTGGCGCGCGTGGTTACCAGAAGCAAAGGAGCAAGTGTTTCGCTCCTGTGTCCGTCAACTAGAAATCTCCTACAACATGTTGAGTGTTTCTTTGGATGAAGCCCTTTCGCTGCGACAGGGAGGGCGCGTGGTGAAGGCCAGCCAGGCGGTCTGCGTCACGCCGGATCTTTGTCACCGGTTTGCCCACCCGCTGGTAGCCCTGCTGTGGGCGCTCAGTGAACACGCTAAGCATCACGGCACTGTTCCGAACACCGCTCCGCTCGACCCCGCCAATTTCCAGGGTGTCAGGGGCCAGCGAGTGGCATTTTTCCACAGCTTGTATTGCCGCGTGCTGCTCTCCGAGCGTTCCCAGTTTCTCCATAAGATCAGCAGCCTGGGTGAAATGGTGGATGATCTCAGCCGCGATTTTTGTGCCGCCGCCTCGGACATCGCCAACGGCGCCCCGCGTGACTCGGTCGCCGAATGGCAAGCTGTCGACGCGGCCCATTACGACTTGAATACCTGCCTTCGAGAGACCATCGTTCTTCTGAAATCCTTTCTCATGGCCCTGCCCCAGGACGAGTTAGCGACCTTCCAAGCCACCGTACATACCCAAATGGGTGTTTCGAAGCCCAAAAAGCTGACGCTCAGCCAGCGTCTGCTCCGCCATAGACGTGTCGTCCCCATTGGGGGAGAATGAGTTATCCAGCTTGGTAATGGCTGGCCGCCAGACTCAAAGAGCCTCGGCATAATCCAGCGTCCCCGCGTGTTTGATTGAGAACAGCACGTTTTTCGGAGGACAACTCTAGGAGGGATTCGGTGCATCCGAAACGTTGGATGCGCCGCAATTGGACCGTTGGCCCGGAACCGACCAAGCGAGCCCAGTGTGACGACTGCTCAACCGTCGCCTAATCGGGTGAATGTCACGCAGTCACCCCGATCGGCGACTGAAGCGGAAGCCATACGTCTGGCCCAGGCAGGGGACGCGTCGGCTTTTGAGCACCTGTACCAGCTCCACAGCCGCCGGGTTTACGCCTTGTGCTTGCGGATGGTTGGCAACCCGTCCGATGCGGAAGACCTGATGCAGGAAGCTTTCCTGCAACTCTTCCGCAAGATCGGGACATTCCGCGGAGAGTCGGCCTTTTCGACATGGCTGCACCGGATGACGGTGAACGTGGTCCTGATGCGGTTGCGCAAGAAGACGCTCCCTGCGGCTTCGCTGGAAGAAACGACGGAACCCGACGAAGAGACTGGCGGCCCAAGGAAGGACATCGGCGCCCCCGATTTGCGGCTCAGCGGGGCAGTGGACCGCGTCAATTTGGAGCGCTCGATCGAGAAGCTTCCGCCGGGATATCGGACCGTATTTGTCCTGCACGACGTCCAGGGATTCGAGCACAACGAGATTGCCGGCATCATGGGCTGTTCGGTAGGCAATTCGAAGTCGCAGTTGCATAAAGCGAGGACGCGTCTGCGCGAGCTGCTTCAGGAAGATTTGCGCGACCAGGCTCGATCGGAACGTCACGCTGCAAAAACACAGGCTGGGCTCGGCGATTGAGGTAGAATGCAGCCAACTGTCTGGCCTGAAGATGCGTCTTATCAGGTAATGCTTTAGTCGAGCGGGAAGGCTACCAGGTCTCAAGCCGCGGAGCGAAGTGCCATGCAGTGCAAAGACGTAGAACTAGTTTTGGAGCAGGAAGGGCTGGAGCCGCTTCCGGATGAGGCGCGCGCGCATTTGTCCGAATGCCGCGAATGCCGCAATTACATCGCGGACCTCACCAGTCTCGTGGACGCCGCGAAGAGGTTGCCACCCGAAATAGCTCCCCCCGATCGAGTCTGGATTTCTCTTCGCGCGCAGCTGGAAGAAGAAGGAATCATCCGAACTCCCAGTGACGTCCTTCGCGCCGAGCCCGCTTCCATGTGGCAATCGATCGGCGCATTTTTCAGCAACCGCGTGCTTGCTACCGCCATGGTTGGCATCCTCATCGCGGCCGCTGCTGTATTTCAGATTCGCAGTGAAAAAACCAGGCGAGTGGAGCCGCCGGCCAAAACCGCTGCACTCGAGCCCGCCGTCTCGCCCGCGGAAAAAGCCATCGCCAAACCCGCCCTCGCGGCGACAACCGTTGTCCAGCCGTCGGGCGAGTTTGACCGCACCGCGCGGGACTTGAACGATCAAGAACCGGTCGCCACCGGCATGCTTCTGGCGAGCACTTCCCCCATTGATGCGTCGCTGCGGGATAATCTGAAAAAAGTGAACGAGTTTATTGCTGAGTGTGAGAAGCACCTTAAGGAACAGCCGCAGGACGAACTGACTCGCGAATATTTGTCCGCCGCCTACCAGCAAAAAGCAGAATTACTGTCCGCGATGATTGAGCGCGGAAGGAGCATAAACTGACATGTGCCTTCGAATGATGGGGATCACTCTGGCCAGGCTGGAATCTTGGGTGAAGCGGGGTTTTTTACCCGTTCTGGGCGCCGGACTCATGCTATCGGGCGTCGCGCCGGCCCGTGCCGCAGGTACGGGACAGCGCATTGAGAAGCAATTCAGTGTGACCGGACGCCCTGTCGTGGTGATTCACAACGTGGCCAATGGCCGCATCGAAGTTAAGTCCTGGAAGAATCCGGAAGTCAATGTCATTGGCACGCAATCTTCCAACAAGATCGGTTTCGACATCGAGCAGGTGGGCGACCGCATCGACGTGACCGCAAACGTCCTGGACGCCGCGGCGCAGCCTCTGGAACTCGAAGCAGATTTGCAGCTGACCGTCCCGGAAGAGACCGAGCTACAGCTTAAGACCGAGACCGGCTTGATCTACGTCGAGCAGGTCGTCGGCGACATGAAGCTGGAAAGCTACGCGGGAGACGTCCACCTGAAGGAAGTTTCGGGCTACATCATCGTGAAGACCACCAGCGGCTCGCTGGTTTGCACGCAATGCGCCGGCAAGCTCGATTTCAGCTCTATCGGGGGCAACGCGCAGATGCTTCAGCCCCAGTTGAACAACGTCAACCTGATGACCACGACGGGAAACATTCTCTTCGATGGAGATTTTGTACGGACGGGCCTCTATTCCATGAAGAGCGGCAAAGGCCTTGTGGAGGTGCGCTTTTCAAGCACCGATTCTTTTGACCTGAAGGCGCAGACCGCCACCGGCATCGTCGACAACCAGGCGGCCACTTTCCTCAAGCCCGATTCCCACGGCGTGAAGCACATCGCTTCCAAGTACGTGCACAGCCTTTTCGGCACTGTCGGGATGGGCCTCGCAAAAGTCGAACTCTCCTCCTACAGTGGTACAATCCGCATCATGAAGCGCGACTAATTGTTCGCGCTCGGTCGCGTGCCATCTTCGGCCGCGCTCTAAACAGAACAGTGACCCAACCTCCCCCTTTGCGTGGCCCGTCCGCACGCGCCCAGGTCCTTTGCCTCGCCGGCTTCATGGGTTCCGGCAAAACGACCGTTGGCACACTCCTCGCGCGCCAGCTGGCGTGGCGCTTCGTCGATTTGGATGAGCGCATCGAACAATCCGCCGGCCTCGCCATCCCCCAAATCTTCGAGCGTTTCGGCGAACCTGCCTTTCGCCAGATCGAAGCGGACCAATTGCGGGCCGCCCTCGGCCGCGCCGCCGAACTCAAGGAAGCAACCGTTCTCGCACTGGGCGGCGGCACCTACGCTCAGCCCGGCTGCCCGGAATTTTTGCGAAACGCCGGGGCCCCCGTTCTCTGGCTCGATTCGCCCATCGAGCTTCTGCTTTCCCGGTGCACGACTATGACCGGACGTCCGCTCTTTCGCGATGAAGCCAGCTTCCGCGCACTCCATGCGCAGCGTCTACCCTCTTATCAGCTCGCTGACTTTTGTGTCGACAGCTCGGGCGATCCCACGCAGGTCGTCACGGAAATCCTCCGCCGCGGGATTGTCGCGGCAGGTGGCAGCGAAGCACACCTCGTTGTCGAAAAACCAAATTCTTAGCCGGCCTTCGCTAGAATGGTCTTCGGAGAATTCTTCTCCACAAATTTTCGTGTTGCACTTCGCAGTCCGCTGCGAAGGAGGTCTTATGGCGAACACACATCCCGGGCCCTGGCCCAGATTTTCTCTTCCGCTCAGCGTCGCGCTGATTCTTGCGTGCACCGCCGCTGGCCTGGCCGCTCAAAAAAAGAACTCCGCCGTGCCGGCCGGCTCCGTTTTCGCCCAGGACAAGGGCAAGCTCACCATCAAGCTCGATGGTCAGACCGTCGGCCATGAAGAGTTCGAAATCACGCCCTCCGCCGGCGGCTGGCTCGCCAAAGGCAACGCCGACATCAAGCCCGCACAAAGCGCGGCCAGCAAGGTTTCCGGCTCGCTCACTCTTCAGCCGGATGGCGCGCCCATCAGCTACGAGTGGACCTCGCAAGCTGATAAAACCAATGCCGCGAACATCGTCTTCGCCGATGGCGTCGCAAAAATGACGCTGCAGATGCAGGGCGCTCACCCCTACGACCAGACCTTTACCTTCGGGACTCCCATCATCGCGGTACTCGACAACAACCTCTATCACCAGTACGCCGTTCTCGCCCGCCTCTACGACTGGTCGAAACGCGGCCCGCAAACTTTCCCCGTCTTTATCCCGCAGGAATTGATGCCCGGCACCATCACTGCCGAATCCACCGGCCCGGCGACGGTCGACGGGAAATCCTACGAAGGCTTTCGCGTCACGACGACCGACCTCGAGGTCGACCTCTACCTCGACTCCGCGCATCGCCTGATGCGTCTCGAAGTCCCCTCCGCCAAAGTCTCCGTCGTCCGCGACTAGCCCGGCTCCGTTCGATGGGCAGGAATTTGTGAGACACGCCGGGGAAGCCGCAGCGCTCCAGAAATAAAGAAAGCGCGGTGCGACCTCTCAAAGTCGCACCGCGCCAATTTGTGCTCAGGTTTAGAAACGAAAAACTTAACGCGCTACCGGGCGTTGAAACACCGGGCCAGCTCCAGGTCGCCGCAACACATAACCCTGCGGCTGCCCATGGGAATGCGAAATCGCATGCCCATTCGAATGGCCGGCACCGATATGTCCATTGTGTCCGTTGCCGTTGCCATTGGCCGACGCGGGTTGCGGCATCCGCGCCGGATTACCGATAGGGCGGAGAGTGACCGGTACTGCATGGACGTGATCGCTGATCGCCTGCAGCCTCTTCAGAATGGACTGCCACTGTTCCCAATCCAATTGGCGCAGGAACGGCCGCAATCCCTGGATGAACGGATCCTCGAGCAGCGCTTCGCCGTCGGATTCCGGAATAAAGAAACGGTTCAGGCCAACATTGAGCGCTTCGGAGATTTTCTCGAGCGTGCCGAGGCTCGGCGTCATCTGGCCGCTCTCGATGCGTGACAGGTAGGAGCGCGAAACCTTCGAGCGCGACTGCAGCTGGCTCTGGGTCATCGCGCGCGATTCGCGCAACTGGCGAATGCGCTGGCCGATATTCTCGACGGTCTGCTGGTTGGCGAACTTCTCGGACGTGGGCTCAGCGGCTGCTTCCTCCGGAGGTGCCGGTGGAGGAATCAGGAACTCCAAACGCTGAGGCAAGGCGCGCACACAACGGCGGCAGTTTCCCGTGCGCGTCCGGTATTGGACGAGACCACATGTCTTACAGCGAATGACTTCCCTATCCATTTCGAACGAATGCATGGTTTCTTTTTCTATTTGAACAGACACCGGTACTCCTCGCTGACTTTGCCCGGCGTGCGGATGTAGGAAGGAACGTCGGAACGTTCTTCTGGGGAAGACAGAAACTGGCGCGAGGGGAGTATCGTGCGAGCAGCCATTTTCTGTCAAGAGTATTTTTGAACTATTTTTGCATATGCAATTTCCCGCGCCGCTTCTCTACGAGAAACCTTCGCTGTCCCTTTGGCCAGCCTGCGCGCATTTTTTCCTGATGGCCACAATCTGTTGTGGCCCTTCCTTGAAACCACCATTGCCATAGTATCGCCTTCGCGGCGAGAGCCGCGCCGCCGTTGTACGATATCCTATGCGCGCTGGGTGGCCTTTCGCCCAGAGAGACGGCATGCCGGAACTTCCCGACATCACCATTTACATCGAAGCGCTCGAATCCCGCATCCTCGGCCGGATTCTTGAAGAAATCCGCGTGGTCAGCCCTTTTCTACTCCGCACCCTAAATCCGCCTCTCGCCAGTGCCCGAGGCAAAAAAGTCATCCAGCTTCGCCGCCTCGGCAAACGCATTTGCATCGGCCTCGAAGGCGATCTTTGGCTCGTCCTTCATCTGATGATCGCCGGCCGTCTTCACTGGCACCCGCTCGGGGTGAAGCCCGGCCGCCCCAAAGTTTCTCCGCCTCGCGGCCTTGCATGCTTCGATTTTCCGAGCGGGTCTCTCGTCTGGACCGAAGCCGGTTCCCAGAAGCGCGCCTCTTTGCACGTCGTTTCCGGCGAAGCCGGCCTGAGCTCTCTCGATCCCGGCGGTCTCGAAGTCTTCGACGCCAGCCCCGAACAATTCGCAGCCAGACTTCTCTCCGCCAACCATACACTCAAGCGCGCCCTGACCGACCCGCACCTGCTGAGCGGCATCGGCAACGCCTACTCCGACGAAATTCTCTGGGAAGCAAAACTTTCGCCCCTGGCGCTCACCCAAAAGCTTTCGGTTCCAGAAATAAAACGGCTCTATGAAGCCCTCCGCTCGAGCCTCACCCACTGGACGGACCGCCTCCGCGCCGAAGCCGCGGGCAAATTTCCCGAAAAAGTCACCGCCTTCCGCGAAGGCATGGCCGTTCACGGCCGCTACAAGCTTCCTTGCCCGCGCTGCGCCACCAAAATTCAGCGCATCCGCTACGCCAGCAATGAAACCAACTACTGCCCCACATGCCAGACCGCCGGCAAACTCCTCGCCGACCGCGCCCTCTCCCGCCTCCTCCGGCAAGACTGGCCTCGCTCGCTCGACGAACTCGATCTCCTCATCTCCAGGCCGAAATAACTTGCACTGGCCGGTCTCAAGACGGGCGCCTCTTCTCTTTTATCCGTGGGGTCGCGAGACCTCGCCTCATAAAGTGTCTTGCCCAGGCGATGCTGTCCAAGGCAGTTCCCGATGTCGGCTGGTCATCCTTCCTCAACATGCTTGCGTACAAAGCCCGAGAATGCTGGTAGGCGGACTAACTCTGCATCGCGACCACGCTGCGGCACTCCTAATTCTAGGGCCGGACTCGAAGCCTGAGGTAAGGACAAGCGTTGCACGAGAAGCCCCTGCCTTCTGGCGGGGGAGCATGTCACCCCACTCCCCACTTCTTCCTTTGCTACACTATGGTCTCCGCCAACCTGGAGAGACGAATGCCCTCACGCCTGGATGCCTGGAAGTTGCTCTGCGAATTCACCGAATCGGAGAGCCTGCGCAAGCACATGCTCGCCGTCGAGGCCTGCGTGCGCGCCTACGCCCGCAAACAAGGCGCCGATGAGCAAACCTGGAGCCTCGCCGCTCTGCTTCACGATTTCGACTACGAGCGCTGGCCCAACAATGAACACGCCGCCGACGCGGGGCATCCCGCCGAAGGCGCGAAAATTCTGCGCGAGCGCGGCTACTCGGAAGAAATCGTCCGCGCAATCCTCTCGCACGCGGATTATTCCGGAGTCGCGCGCCAGTCCCCTCTCGAGCACACCCTCTTCGCCTGCGACGAGCTCGCCGGATTTCTCACCGCGTGCTCGTACGTGCGGCCTTCAAAGAGCATCCTCGATCTCGAAGTCGACTCGGTGAAGCGCCGCCTGAAAGACAAAGCTTTCGCCAAAGGCGTCAGCCGCGAAGACGTCCGGAAAGGCGCGGAAGAGCTGGGCATCCCGCTTGAAGAGCACATCGGCTTTTGTATTTCCGCGATGCGCGAGGAAGCGGAGGCGCTCGGTCTTCAGGGAAATATCGGCGCGCAAGCTGCGCAATCCGGAAGTTAAAAGCTGGCTGACCCGGGGGAGACTGAAAATGAGTTCGCCTGGCGCGAATCGCGACTCCGAACGCGAGAGTCTACTGCAGCTTTTCCGCCGGACCGAAGCGCTCTATCTCGCGACTCTCGATGGCGTTTCGCCGGAGCAGGCAGGGTTCAAGGCAGGACCAGGCCGATGGTCCATCGGCGAAATCGCCGAGCACGTCGCCACAACAGAAGAATTCATATACGAGCTGGCTACCGCCGCTACTCCCTCGAGTGAGGGAAGCGATCCGCTCGTGGATGAAAGGATTCATCGCCGCGCTGCCGACCGCCAGCGCACCTTTGTGGCTCCCGAGCGCGTTTGTCCGTATGGCCGCTTCGAAACCATCGCGCTGGCCGCAGGGGCGTTCAGGGCAGCGCTTCAAAAAACAATCGTCTACGTCGAGCGATCGAAAGACGAATTGCGAAGATTGCGGGTGATGCATCCGGCGGCGGGCAGCATCGATGTCTATCAAAACCTGCTGATCATGGCCTACCACCCGGAGCGCCATGCGAAACAAATCGAAGAAGTCAAAGCCAGCCCCGGTTATCCCCGATAAGCCAAGACGAGAAAAGCCGGTCGGGAATAGTCCCGGCGGTGCTCCTGGCGGTGGCTCACTTTTTTCATCACTCGTAGCGCAGGGCGATCAACGGATCGACTCGCGTGGCGCGGCGTGCCGGAACGTAGCAGGCCAGGAGCGCGACCGCAGCCAAAAGGATGGTCACGCCGGCGAAGGATGCCGGATCATACGCGCTCACGCCGAAAAGCAAGTGCACGAGCGCGCGTGAAAGAACGAACGCGGCGGCCAAACCTAACGCGGCGCCCATCAAAAATAATCTGAAACCCTGCGAAAAAATCATCCGCAGCACGTCTCCCGGCTGCGCTCCAAGCGCTACACGAACGCCGATTTCCTGCGTGCGTTGCGTTACGGCAAAGGAAAGCACGGCGTAAATTCCAAGCGTGACGAGCAGCAGCGCCAACCCGGCAAACCCGCTGAGCAACGACGCTTGCATTTTCCTCGAGGCAAGATTCTCGTCGACGAGATCCTCGAGCGGCATCATCCCTGCGACAGGCTGCTCCTTGTCGACCGCCCAGATCTGTTGCCGGACGATTTCGCCAAGCGCCATGGGATCTCCGGCCGTTCGAACGGCGAGATACTCGGGTTCGAATCCGAGATCCTCTTGTTGATAGGGCAGATACATTTCCGCGCGCGCCGGAACAGCGAGGCCGGCCTGATGAACGTCGCCGACGACCCCGATGACCGTGAGCCACGGAGATTTTTCGCTGTAGCCACCGACTTTGAAGCGTTTGCCGGCGGGATCTTCGCCAGTCCAGTAGTTTCTCGCCATGGTTTGGTTGATGAGGGCGACGGGAAGAGTTCCGGCCGCGTCGCGGGATTCGAAGAGCCGGCCTTCCATCAGCTTCATCCGAAGCGCGCGCGTGTAATCCCGGCTGATGATGCGGATGTTCGGAACGAGCACATCCGCCGGGGCGGGCTCGGGTTTCCCTTCGATGGTAATGCCCGTCGCGCCGCCGGCATTCGTGAGCGGAACCCAGGTGGTGTAACCGGCCGCGACAACTCCAGGAAGGCCCTCGACTCGCTCAAGGACCTGCTCATAAAAAGCTGCTCTGGCTGCAAAGGCTTCATATTTTTGACGCGGCAGAGGCGTGCGCATCACCAGAACATGATCGGCGCGAAAACCGGGGTCGAGGTGATAAAGATTCTCCAGGCTCCGAATCATGAGCGCCGCGCCCGTAAGCAAGACAATGGCGAGCGCGACTTCGCTGATCACCAGGGCATCGCGCAGGCGGTGGCCTCCCGAGCCAACGCCGCTCCGGCCGCCGCCTTGCTTCAGCGAGTGAGCGAGCTGAAACTGCGACACGCGGGAAGCGGGGATGATTCCGAACACGATTCCTGTAGCGAGGGAAATGGCAAGCGTGAAAAGAAGAACGCGGCCGTCGACGCCGGTGCCAGTCATTGCCGCGATGCCCGTGGGAATCAAAGTTGCGAGAAATTTTGTCCCCCAGATGGAGAAAAGCAGCCCCGCAACGCCCGCGAATATGGAGAGCAGGATGCTTTCCGTCAACATCTGCTGGATGACGCGGGCGCGGGTGGCGCCCAGAGCGATGCGCATAGCCATCTCGCGGCGGCGGCCGGTGGCGCGGGAGAGCAGAAGATTTGCGACGTTGGCGCAGGCAATCAGCAAAACAAAACATACGGCGCCCAAGAGCATGAAGATGGCGGGGCGAACGTCACCGGCGAGTTCTTCGCGGAGCGGGACGGCGAACGCACCGACTTTGGCGTTCGAATCGGGATTTTCCTTTTCCAGTTGTGACGCGATGGTGGCAAGATTGGCGTTCGCGGTCCCGAGCGAAACCCGCGGTTTGAGTCTGGCAACGACCTCCAAGAAATGATTCCTGCGATTGGCCAGTTGTGCCGTCGTGAAGCGGGAGGGAACCCATAGATCGGTCTCGCGATCGGGAAACTGGGCGCCGCGTTTCATCACGCCGATCACGGTGCATTTCTCGTTGTTGAGTAAAATCTCTTTTCCAACGATCCGCGGATCGCCGCCAAATCTTCGCAGCCAGAGCCCATGACTCAGAAGTGCAACAGCTGGCGCGCCGGGAACATCGTCCTCCGGCCGAAAGTCGCGGCCAAGCGCGGGACTCACGCCGAGAACCGAAAACAGATTGGCGGTGGCCCATTTTCCGATAAGATTTTCGGGGTTGCCGCTCCCGGTGAGATTGAAGGAGCCATCGGAAATGGCGGCCACATCTTCGAAAACCTGATTTCGCGATTTCCAATCGGAGAAATTTCCTGGCGCGGGAGTGTCCTTGGGGAAGCCGTAGGCCGAGGAATCCTCCCAGATCATCACCAGCCGGTTCGCATCGCGATAAGGGAGGGGACGCACGAGGATAGCATCAGCAATGCTGAAGATCGCGGAGTTCGCCGCAATTCCCAAAGCGAGAACGGCAACCGCAAAAAAAGTAAAACTGGGGCTCTTGCGCAACATGCGAAAGCCATAGCGAACATCCTTCAGCAGGTTTTCCAGGTAATTCGCGCGGCGCGTGTCGCGGCATTCCTCCTTGACTTGTTCAACGCCTCCGAATTCACGCGAGGCTGCGCGCCGAGCTTCTTGCGGGTTCATTCCCGCCAGAATGTTCTCTTCGACCTGCCGCTCGATGTGGAAGTGCAGCTCGGAACCGATCTCCTGCTCGACGGTATCTCTCCGGAACAAGGAGCGGAGCCGGTTCGAGATGCTTTGAAGCCAGCGCATGGCGGGTACCTCCTCAAACCGTCTTCAAAACGAGCCCGATCGCTGACGACAGCCGTTCCCAATTCGTTTCCTCGGCACGGAGATATTTTTGGCCTGCCTTTGTCAGCGAATAATATTTCGCGCGCCGGTTGTTTTCCGATTCGCCCCATTTTGCCTGGATCCATGCCTGCTGTTCGAGCCGATGGAGCGCGGGGTAGAGCGCGCCCTGATTCACTTGCAAAACGTTGTTCGAAACCCGGCGAATGCGCTGGGCGATGGCCCAGCCGTGCATGGGCTCGAGGGCAATGGTTTTCAGGATCAAGAGATCGAGAGTGCCTTGAACGAGGTCGGTGGGTTTGCTCACGCAGCTCCCCTTAGTAACTGACAGGAATTATGCAGGCTCTCCTGTCAATAAGCAAGGGGAAGCGCCAACCCAAGCGCGCCCTCCGCCGCCCATACAACTTCCCTCCCGATCCGCCGCATCCAGGAAACCGTGGCGCGACGGATTGCTGAGGGAGCGCCTCGCCGTTGCTCGGGTTAAGACAAGCTTGCTTTCCGATGCAGGTCACTTCATGCTTCGCAGCTTTCCAGCTCTTGCCACTTTGTTTATATTCGCGCTTTCGCTGTCCTCTGCCGCGGCGGCTCCGGCAAAACAGGCCGAGAGCGATCGTTTCGAGTTGCACGGAACGGTTATCAATTCCGCCACCAAGGAACCCGTCAGCCGCGCTCTCGTGCAGTTAAATGGTCCCGGCGGCGTGGCCCAGCTTTCAGGCCGGGATGGCACGTTTAACTTCACGAATCTTCCTCCGGGACAGTATGCGATGACGGCGATGAAGCCAGGCTTTTTCAGCGAAGAAGAGCTGGGGCGCGAGCGTGGGGCAAAGATCGCTGTCGCGAACATTCCACCCAGCGGGGACCTGCTTCTGCGACTGGTCCCGGAGGCGGTGATTTACGGGGAAGTGAAAAACGAAGATGGCGAACCCATCGAGGGGGTCCGCGTGAGGGTGATGCGCTTACGGGTCATCGAGGGCCATAAGGTCATCGATCCCGAGGGCGAGAGCTTGACGGATGACGAGGGAGCGTTTCGTATTGCGAACCTCCAGCCGGGACACTACCGGGTGTCGTTCCTGCAGGCCAACCGGGGAAGCATCCGATTTGTCGGCAGCTTGAATCGGGCGCGGGAACCGCAGCAGGGGTATGCGCCCGAATTTTATCCCGGGGTGCGGAATGTGGAGTCCGCTGCGACTATCGAAGTGAAGGCCGGCACGCAGTCCGAAGTCACACAGGTTCTGAAGCCCCAGCGGCTCTTTGAAATTTCGGGCGTGGTTCGGGGCGGTGATCTGGCGAGCGGATTTAATCTGATGCTCAGGGACGACTCGGGAGAAGACGTGCCGGAGGACATGAAAATCGACCAGAAGCGGGGGCAATTTCAAATCGTCGGAATTCCCGAGGGAACGTATACGCTTCTGGCCAGAGGATTTGCGCGGAGCGGAGCCGCGCCGGAAGAGAAGAAGCCTGCGCTCGGCGCCACGCAACTGATCCATCTGACTTCCGATGTGACCGGGTTGGTACTCTCGTTAGAGCCCACAAGCTCGGTCGAAATTCAGGTGCGGGACGAGATTCCGCCGGACGGATCGCACGTGTTGCACCAGGCGGTGGTGCGATTCGTCTCGCTGGAAAGCACTCAATACTCGCCGGCAATCCAGACGCCCTTCCTGGAGGGGGAACGAGTAACGACGGGGCGGCTCGATAATATCCCGCCCGGAACGTATAGGGTCGAGGCCACGCCGAACGAACCGGGTTACATTGCCTCGCTCCGATGTGGCAGGACCGACCTGCTCAGAGAGGACCTGACCGTGGCCGCCGGCGCCGCGCTGCCCCCGATCGAAGTGACGCTGCGGAACGATGGGGCTCAGCTAAATGTGAGCGTAATAGAGGAGAACCATCGGCGCAGCGCGAGCGTCGTGATTTATTCGGAAGAGATTCCGCGCCGGTCGCTTCTCGTGCGGGTGGACGACACAGGCAGCGCTTCTGAAGCGAATCTTGCGCCGGGAACCTACTCGCTGATCGCCGTCGATGATGCCGAAGACCTGGAATTCCGCAATCCGCTTGCGGTAGAAAAGTATCTGGGAGATGCGACGGAAGTGACCTTAGGGCCGGGAGACAAAACCAGCGTCCAGGTGAAACTTCAGGCAACCGGGAGGCAGCAGCCATGAGGCCGCGCCGGATGCGCCTTACTCTGCCTCTCGGGCCCCTGTGCCTCGCCGCGCTCCTCGCCGGAGCGACTTCCGCTCGGGCGCAGCAATCTCAGCGTTCCTACCGGATCGCTGGCGTAGTCGTGGATGCGGGCACAGGCGCGCCAGTGCCGCACGCCGAACTGCTTATTCCCTTCCGCGGAGAAGATACAAAAGCTGTAGCAGGAGACGACGGCCGGTTTGTCTTTCAAGGGCTTGCGGCTGCGAAGTATCCGCTCTCCGCCATGGCGCATGGCTATGTGCGCGAGGGCTATCAGCAACACGGAGCGTACACCACGGGGATCGCTGTCGGTGACGGGCTCGATTCCGAGCACTTGATCTTTCGTCTGCACCGGCAAGCGGTGATCACTGGCAGTGTCACCGATGAGTACGGCGAACCCCTGCGCCAGGCGCAGATTATCCTCCTCTGCTTCGAAAACGGGGCCGGTTCGCCGACTCCCACCGATCAGGCTAGGGCAATGACAGACGATTTGGGCGCATACCGGTTTCCCCACCTTCTGCCCGGCAAGTATTACGTGGCGGTGTCGGCCCACCCCTGGTACGCACAAACGGAATTGAACGGTGGGTCCGCAGCCGCAGGATCCGGCTTTAGACCTGGCGGACCGAACAACGCGTCCAACCTGAATCCTGTCTTCGACGTTGTCTACCCGGTGACTTTTTCCCCGAACGCGACGGAAGGGCGGACCGCCGAGGAGTTGATCCTGGCCGCAGGGGAAACAAAACAAGCGGACATCCATGTGCAAGCCGTTTCGGCGGTGCATCTGCGCCTGACGAATCTGCCCGCTGACGAAAACGCCCCAATCAATTTTTCAGCGAGTGAATCGCTCTTTGGATCGCTGGACGAGCCGGTGAATATCGTCTCCGGTCAGATCTCGCCGGGGGAATACGAAGTGGCCGGCCTGCCTCCTGGCGATATCGTGCTTGAAGTCACGGAAAACGGGAGCCAGTCGAAGACTTCTCGAACCATCAAAACGAATTTGCGCGGAAGCGACTCGCTGGACGTCACCGGCAGAGGGGCTACGGCAAATGTAACGGGCCGCGTGATCCTCCAGGACCAGGATGAGAGTCCGGAACAGGGACAGGTGTCTCTTCGCAGCGAAAATAACCAGAGCGCTTCCACGGCCTTGCACAAGGACGGAACATTTTCGCTCCCAGCCGTGCAGTCAGACAGTTACAAGGTATTTCTGGGCTTTCCGGATGGCGAGGAATACATCGAGAAACTTTCCGCTACGGGAGCCACAGCGCATGGGCGTGAAGTGACAATCGCCGGAGCAGGCGACGTGCAGCTGCTGATCACCGCTCGGGAAGGGGAAGGAGAGCTGACAGGGGTAGCAAAGCTCGATGGAAAGCCCGCACCCGGCGTAATGGTCCTGCTCGTGCCCGAAAACGGCGAGAGTCTCGAGGGAAATTCGCATCTTGATCAGAGCGACAGCGATGGAACGTTTTCGCTGGCGGAAATTCCACCAGGAAAATACAGGTTGATGGCGATCGAGGATGGCTGGGAACTCGAGCGAACCAATGGGAGCGCTTTGCAGCCTTATCTCGAAAAGGGCCAGCCACTCGAATTCTCGGGGAACGAAAAGAAAAACGTCGTCGTCGAGGTACAGCGCCTCAGGAAGTAAGGCTGGCTGCCCTCACATTCTCTCGAGCCCTGTCGCGCGCCGCCCGAATAGAAAACCGCCGCCCAGAAAAAAATGGGAGAGGTTTTCTGCCCCTCCCATTTCTGTTTTTTGCAGGATTGTTTAGAAGCTGACGCGCAAGCCGAGCTGAATCCAGCGGCTGCCCTGCGTGCGATCGGCAGGAATCAATTCCTGGCTGATGACGCCGAAGGTTGCCGGGTTTTGAAGATTCATGGACGGCTGGAAGAAATTCACATGGTTGAAGATGTTAAAGAAATCGGCTGAGAATTCGACCTTAAAGCGCTCGTGGAAGGAAGTTGACTTTCCAAGGCGCGCGTCCAGGTTCCAGAATCCCAAGCCGCGAAGGGGGTTGCCGGTGCCATCCCGCCCGTCCGTAGCGATATCGACGGGGCGGAAATCGGCAGCCACGGCTCCGGGGTTGGCAAAGAGGTTGAGGCCGGTGCCTTGCGGCGCGCCCGTGCAGTTGGGTCCGTCTCCGTTAGATCCGAAACCATTGGTGCTGCAGACGTTGCCGTGCAGGCCGGCACCGAGCGAACCGATGGAGGCGGTCGGAATGGCGTTGAGAGAATTGCCGAAGAAACCGCCGCCGAGGTCTCCGTCGACAACGGTAAGCGGCGGACCGCTCGCGGCGCGGAAGACGCCGGACATGTACCAGCCGCTGATGAATTTATCGGCAATGTTGTTCCCAAAGCTGAATTTATGGCCATGCCCGCCGGGAAGGTCATAGTTGAAGATGGCGTTGAAGACATGGGTCCGGTCAAAGAGAGAGGGCCCGTACTGGAAGTTGGGATCGAAGCTGGTGGCGTAGGTGCCGGCATTGTTCTGCACGGTCCCGACCTGGTCCAGCGACTTCGAGAAGGTGTAATTCATGTCAAACTGCAAGCCATGCGACGGCCGCTTGCGCAGCGTGACGGTGGCGGCGTGGTAGTTGGAAAGATCGTTGTGTGTGCGCATGAAGAGAGCAAAGTTGATCTGATGGTTGTTGAACGTGGGCATTCCGAGAGACTGTCGGTCGCCATCGATGAACGCGAAGACGCTGGTGACGGACTGGCCAAGAAATCCCGAAGCGGCTTGGGCAGCGATGCAACTCGTCGGGCTACCGCAAGCGGTTCCGGCGATGGCCGAGTTGAGACCTGCCAACTGATCGTTGAACCAGGGCTGATCAGTGACTGGCTGGCCCGCCGCGAGCTCATTCGTGACGGCAGTGTAGGCCTGAGCAAAGGTTTGCCCGGAGGCCTTGTCAACGAACATATAGGGAGAGGAATCAAAATCGACGCTATTGGGAAGATCGCGAGCAAAGCGCCCAATGTAGCCGAGTTCCATCAACATGTTGCCTGGCAGTTCGCGTTGAACGGTGAAGTCTACGCTGTAGCTGCGGCCCACCTTGAAGTTGGGATCGACAGCAAAGGAAAGATTCTCTCCGCCAAGAGCGGGAACGATCGGTGAGGAGACAGCTGGAAATGCCGGCACAGGAAGGGTGCCATCCACTCCAACGCGGAAACCGGATGCTCCGATATTGCTCGGGCCTGCGGCGGCATTGCAATTGGGACCGGCCGAGGCCCCATTCAGGTCGCACGGAGGCTGCGAAAGGACCAAGGTTTCGGCGAATCCAACGCCAAGTTGAGGGATTTCCACACTTTGGACGTTGTTGATGCGGTCGTAGTAGATGCCAAACCCCGCGCGCAAGACGGTTTTTCCTTGGCCAAAGAGTTTCCCGCGCATCCCGTCGGTGTAGGAGGGATTCCAGGCTACGGCGAGACGCGGAGAGACATCGCCATAGTCCGTATTCCAAATGGCGCTTCGTCCCGAGCTCTTGATGGGCAGGTAGCCGATAGTGGGATTGTAGATCTGACCGGCTTCGGCAGCCTGATCCTTAGCCTGAATGTAGCCAGCGGCCGTAAGGATCTGCCCTGTGCTGGCATCGGTCTCAAAGGTTTGCTGGCCGTGTAATTCAGACGGCGGCGTTTGCCACCCGTACCCGAGGCCGTAGGTAAGTGTCAAGGTTGGCTTTATGCGCCAAGAATCTTGAAAATAGCCATCGTATGCTCGCTGGGTTGTATTAGCGATAAGGGGCGTACCGAATGGCTGCGGGTTGAGGTTGCCGTCGCGGACGCCAAGAACGTTCACATTATCCACGATACCGAGGGTTGCGGCATACAGACGCTGCCAGCGTAACACGTCGGTCGGCAGCAGACAAAACGTTGTCACGGTGCCGCCGCATGGCGGAGGCATGTCCGCTTGTGAAACGGATTGGGTGGTACCCGGAACATCAGCGTCTTCCGTAGCCACGAGAGAAGCGAGGGAACCAACCACCTTATCGTTGCGCTGAGCAATCAGAGGCATCCAGCGGACGTCCCCCCCAGCGGTGAAGGTGTGCTTGCCCTCGAGGCGCGTGAAGGTGTCAACAAGTTGCTTGTTACGTTGGAAGTTACCCTGCGTGCGGGCGCGCTGCGTGTCAACGTCGATGGGAACGTCGATGAGACCAGTCTGAGCAAGGCCGGGAGCCAGGGCAATAAAGCCGGCCGAGGTGTCCGTACCCGCAAGTGCGAGGGTTGTGGCGGAAGCACTGGGTGACAGACCAGGGAGGAAAACGCGGCTGCGAATCCAACCGAAGCGGACAACGTTGCTGGTCATCGAGTTAAAGGCATAGTCGAGTGCGCCGATGGCCCCGTCGCCGCGAGTGTCGTTTCCGGTCGTTGCGACGGTGTTGTTATTCAGCGTATTAATTTGAAGGGGGGTTACGTTGAGCGCTCGGGAATAGAGATACCGGCCGAAGAAATGCGCCTTGTCCGAGAAATTATGATCGAGACGGAAGGTGACGTAGTCGTCCTTAACGGGTGTCGCGGCATTGGCGACAAATCCGGTCGTATTGTTTCCGTCCACATTGGGCAGGCTGGGATCGTTACCGGCGGGGTTGAGGTTATAAAGTGTCTGGATGGTAGGACTGATCCCAATGCCGCGCGGATCGCAGGGAAGGCCTCCCGTGAGACCGCACGCGGTGGAAGTAGCTAAGTCATATTGCCTGACTACCCCTGTCGCATCCGCAAACGATAGAATCCCGTCCCGCAAACTCTGCGTCGGCACGATGTGGCTTACCTGGGAGGCGGATGGAAAACGGCGGAGTTCATAGTTGCTGAAAAAGAAGGTTTTATTCTTGATCAGCGGGCCGCCGACGCTGACGCCCTCCCGATTATCCTTGAAAGGGATTTTCGGCGTGAACGTTTTCCCAGTTGCTGCGTCGGGAGTGTGATTCAAGTCCCACGAGTTGGCGTTGTAGCCATCGCTCTGGTGAAACCAATAGCCGTCTCCATGTATGGAGTTTGAGCCGCTCTTGCTAATCAGCGTAATATCTCCGCCAGACGAGCGCGCGAAATCGCTATTGGAATTGGTAACGCCGACCCGGAATTCTTCGAGGCTCTCGACGCCGGTAGGAATGAAGTTTTGCGCCGTAGCGCCTCCACCCACGGTATTGTCCGTAATGTCGATGCCATCCATCGTGATGGAGTTTTGGTCGCTGCGCGCCCCCGCCACCGTGCCGCCGTTGTTTCCAAACCCGCCGTTTGCCGGCGTATCGTAAGGCGTAGTTCCCGGCTGCAGCGTCAGCAACTCAGAAGCGTCCCGCGTCAGGGTTGGCAGCCGCGAAAGAGTGGTTCCCCCGATTACGTCACCAACCTGGGCGTCCGTCGTCTGCAGTTCTACCCTGGCTTCAGTGGAAACGGTGATCGATTCGGTGACAGCGCCGATCTCCAGCTTCACGTCCACCGTGTAGCTCTTCGCCACATCCACGCTTAGCGCCGTGACCGTGGACGTCCGGAAGCCATCCTTCTTAACCGTGACCTCGTATCCGCCTGGGGCCACGTTCACAAAAGTATATTGGCCGGCTCCGTTGGTGGTCTGCGTTGTGGAATTGTTTGTTGCGGTACTGCGGAGAACTACTGTCGCGTCGACCACCGAGGCACCGCTCGAATCGGTTACCGTGCCGAGCACGATGCCTGTTGTCGAAGTTTGCGCCTCAGCGGCGATTCCTAAAGATAAGACACCGAAAACCAACACCACGGCAAATGCCAAACGCACGAACTGCTTCATATTCCCCCCCCCGCTTTAGTTGGTTGAGAAACTGCTGTTTGTGACGTTCGTTAAGCGCTTCACGGCGACTGCGGGAAATAGCTCCCGCCAAGCGACACCAATTCCCTTCTATTCAAATAGAAAAGAGTGCGCTCGGACTGAAACAAAAAACAGAAACACGCCGGAGACGAAAAACGAGGCTCACCACCCACAGGTTCCCCCACCGCTAAAGATGTAGCAATCCTTACACCATAAACTTGGGGGGTGTCAACGATTGATTCATCGGGAGCAAAAAAACGGAACGTCCGTTGCTTCCCGCGGAACGTTGGGATTTGCTCTGCGTTCCTGTCCGGAGAAACTCATGGTTGTCTCAAAGTAGAACCGTTCTTGTCCGGCGGTTATTCCCGTCCGGCTGAATTCATCGTCAAATTCCTCCCAATTTCGGAACGCTCCCACCCTGCGGAATGCTTCCTGCACAACCTGGAGGTTGGCCAGATGACTCGAAATACGCAGAGAAGAGTCATCGGATTTCGTATTCGAAACGAACTCAGGCTAAAATAGAGGAGCAATGCTCACCCAGATCAAAGGCACGGACGCCGCGTCCGCGGGCCGCCCCCGGCGCAAGACCTACGGCGTGCCCGTGGGCCATGTCCTGGTCGGCGGCGCCGCGCCGATTGTCGTGCAGTCGATGACCAATACGGATACTGCCGATGTGGCGACCACGTTCAAGCAGACCGTCGAGCTTGCCGAAGCGGGTTCGGAAATCGTCCGCTGGACTGTAAACGTTCCTGAAGCAGCCGCCGCCGTCCCCGAAATCAAAAAGCGCCTCCTCGATGCCGGCTGCGCCGCCCCCATCATCGGCGATTTTCACTACAACGGCCACGTTCTGCTCACCAAGTATCCAGATTGCGCGAAAGCCCTCGACAAGTACCGCATCAACCCCGGCAACGTCGGCGCGGGACAGCGGCGCGACGAACAATTCTCCACGATTTGCAAAATTGCCCGCGACAACGGAAAGCCCGTCCGCATCGGCGTCAATGGCGGCTCGCTGAATCAAGAGCTCGTCATGCACAAGATGCAGGAGAACACCGACAAAAACCTGGGCAAAGAGTCCGAAGAAATCATCAACGACTGCATGGTGCTGTCCGCGCTGCAGTCTACGGAGCTGGCGCTCGAATGCGGCCTGCGCCACGATCAGATTATTATTTCCTGCAAAACGTCGCGCCCCCGGGATCTCATTACCGTCTATCGCGATTTGTCCAGCAAGACCGAGCAGCCGCTCCATCTCGGCCTCACCGAAGCGGGGATGGGCATGAAGGGACAGATATGGTCCGCGGCGTCTTTGGGCGTTTTGCTCTACGAGGGAATCGGCGACACCATTCGGATTTCGCTCACTCCAAAACCGGGCGGCGACCGCCGCGAAGAAGTCTACGCCGCTTGCGAACTCCTCCAAGCACTCGGCTTGCGCTCCTTTTCTCCAAGCGTCACCGCTTGCCCAGGCTGCGGCCGCACCACCAGCACCACTTTCCAGGAGTTAGCCGAACGCATCCAAGGCTACATCCGGGACAGCATGCCGATCTGGAAAACGCAATACGAAGGCGTGGAAACGATGACGCTGGCCGTGATGGGCTGCATTGTGAACGGCCCCGGCGAATCGAAAGCCGCGAATATTGGCATCAGCCTGCCGGGAACCGGCGAAGCTCCGCGTTGCCCCATCTATATTGATGGCAAGAAAGACGTGACGCTCGAAGGAAACTACGACGAACTGGCCGTGGCCTTTCAGACGCTCGTCGACAATTACATCGCGAAAAAATATCCGCGCAAGGCCGTCGAAGCAATTCCCGCCGGCCGCTAACCTGTTACAACGCAGTTCTCCCGGGCGCGAGCCTGGAAACTCCCGCCCGCAGCCGAAGCTCGAATTCTAGTGCGATAAGATTGCATCCTGACGATTGCCGACGGACTCGAGGGGTGGCGCGCCCGGCGACCGGAGAGTTCGAATGTCGCGCATCGGCGGCTGGCCGAAGAAACGACTGTATTCGCGATTGAATTGGCTCGGGCTTTCGTAGCCGACCTCAAAAGCCGCGCTGGCGGCATCCAGCCCATCGACAAGCATGCGTCCCCGCGCTGCCTGCAACCGAAGCTGCTTCTGATACTGAAGAGGACTCATAGCGGTCAGCGCCCGAAAGTGATGGTGCAGCGTGGAGAGGCCCATACCTGCAATTTCTGCAAGATCTTCGACCCGCAGGGGCTTCGCGTAGTTTGCCTTGATCCACGCAATTGCTTTGGCCGTCCTGTGGCTCTGATCACCCAGCGTGGCAATCGCTCGAAGGCGTGCCCCCTCTGTCCCGCGAAGGATCCGGTAAATGATCTCGCGCTGGATCAGGCCGCTCAGAAAAGGAATGTCCTGCGGGGTATCGAGCAGGTCCATGAGCCGGCAGCATGCGCCGAGAAATTCCGCGGTAGCTTCACCGGTGGCCATGGCCGGACTGTTAGCGGGCGCCTCCACCACCTGCACCTCTTCCTGGCTGAGTAGCTCGCGGATCACGAGCATTTCGAGTCTGAGCGACATTGCAAGACAGGGTGCTTCCAGACTGGCCTCGACGATCTGGCTGACAATCGGCAAATCGAGCGACGTCAGCAGGTATTGCGCCTCGCCGTAGATGAAAGTTCTTCGTCCGAGGTCTACCCGCTTTCGGCCCTGGGCAATCACCGTCAGGCACGGCTCGTAGGTCATCGAGCACGGAGCGGTCGGGGCGATCCGCCGGTGGAGGGTCAGGCCGGGAATGCCCGTTGCCCGATTCTCTTCTCCTCCCATGAACGAGGCAATCTTCTGAGCCAGCTCGGCGCGCCATTCGCGCGCCCGGCTTGATGACGAAGAGGGGCTTATGCTCTGGTTTTTCATTGTATTTGTTACCTTGTCTCTCCCCTTAAGATAGCCGCTCGGCCCCGGATTCACCAATAAATTCTCGCTGAGCAAGAGGAATGGGCAATAAATCGGAAGGATCGGGCTACCGCTTTCACGCCATTTAATCCTAATCTCGGGATGAGAGAAAGGCTTCGGTAGGAGAAACAATGCAAAAGCGCAAACTTGGAAAAAGCAGCCTGGAAGTTTCGACTCTTGGACTGGGCTGCATGGGGCTGAGTTTCGGCTTCGGGCCCGCCGTGGACAAGAAGGACGGAATCACGCTGATTCGAGCAGCCGTCGAGCGCGGCGTCACCTTCTTCGATACTGCAGAAGTCTACGGCCCGTTCACAAACGAAGACCTCGTCGGGGAGGCACTCGCTCCCTTCCGTCAACAAGTGGTGATCGCCACCAAATTCGGATTCAAACTTGACCCAGCCACCGGCAAACAGGCCGGGCTCGATAGCCGGCCAGAACACATCAAGGAAGTTGCGGAGGCTTCGCTGAAGCGTTTGAAGACAGATGTCATTGATTTGTTTTATCAGCACCGCGTTGACCCGGATGTGCCGATCGAAGAGGTGGCCGGAGCGGTGAAAGAGCTGATTCAGCAAGGCAAGGTGAAGCACTTCGGACTCTCGGAAGCCGGGGTGCAAACGATCCGTCGTGCGCACGCGGTTCAGCCGGTGACTGCGCTGCAAAGCGAGTATTCGCTGTGGTGGAGAGAACCTGAAGCCGAGGTCATCCCCATGCTGGAAGAGCTCGGAATCGGGTTCGTGCCCTTCAGTCCGCTCGGGAAAGGCTTCCTTACCGGGAAGATCGACGAGAAGACCACGTTCAGCAGCTCCGATTTCCGCAACATCGTGCCGCGTTTTTCGCCCGAGTCGCGGAAAGCAAACCAGGCGGTAGTGGATCTTCTGGGCAGAATTGCACAGCAGAAGAAGGCCACCCCGGCGCAGATTGCACTGGCCTGGCTGCTCGCGCAGAAACCATGGATGGTTCCGATTCCGGGCACAACCAAGGTAGCGCGGCTCGAGGAGAACCTCGGAGCAGTAAACGCCGAACTCACGGCAGACGATTTGCGCGAAATCGACAGTGCGGCTTCGAAAATCAAGATCGAGGGCGCGCGGTATCCGGAGCACCTGCAGAAAATGGTTGGCCGCTGAGTGGCTTTTCGCCAGTGGTAATCTCGAACCGAACCAAGTCCCAGAAAATCAGGAGAATCCATGTACAAGGCAAAAGCGTATTCGGCCGAAAGTGCGACATCGCCGCTTGGACCCGCCACAATCCCACGGCGCGATCCGGCGGAAAACGACGTGCAGATCGAAATTCTGTTTTGCGGCATCTGCCACTCGGACCTCCACCAGGTCCGCAACGAGTGGAGTGGCGTGATGCCCACCGTCTATCCCTGTGTCCCGGGCCACGAAATCGTCGGCCGGGTGACGAGAGTCGGCTCCGCGGTCAGAAAGTTCAAGCCCGGCGACCTGGCCGGGGTCGGTTGCATGGTCGATTCGGACCGCACCTGTCCCGAGTGCCAAGCGGGTCTCGAGCAGTTCTGTCCCAATTTCACCTTGACGTATAACTTCCCCGACAAGCACCTGGGAGGCGTCACCTATGGCGGCTACTCCGAGGGCATCGTCGTCGATCAAAAATTCGTCCTGCACGTCCCGGCAAATCTGAATCTCGCTGGAGCCGCACCGCTGCTTTGCGCGGGAATAACAACGTATTCGCCGATGCGCCACTGGGGCGTTGGCAAAGGCAAAAAGGTTGGCGTGGTTGGTCTCGGGGGACTCGGCCACATGGCGGTCAAGTTCGCGCACGCGCTCGGGGCTGAGGTTGCCGTGTTTACGACTTCGCCGAAGAAGAAGGACGATGCGCTGCGCCTCGGAGCAGATGAAGTAATCCTCTCGAAAAATGCGGACGAAATGCAAAAGCACGAGCGCAGTTTCGACTTCATTCTCGACGCTGTCTCCGCCGATCACGACATAAGCGCCTACATCAATCTGCTTCGGCGCGATGGCAACATCGTTATGGTTGGCGCACCCGAGAAACCTCTCGCGATTTCGGTGTTCGGACTGCTCATGGCTCGTCGCAGCCTTTCAGGGTCGCCCATCGGCGGCATCGCCGAAACTCAGGAGATGCTGGATTTCTGCGGGAAGCACAACATCACTTCGGATGTTGAGGTGATCCCGATTCAGAAGGTGAATGAAGCCTACCTAAGACTGCTGAAGGCCGATGTGAAGTACCGCTTCTCGATCGACATGGCTTCTCTCAAATCGGAGTGAATCGCGTAACCGGAGAGAAAGACACCAGGTGAGGAAAACGAGATATGGAGATCAAAAGAGTCGGGTCCCTGCCTTCCGCCAAAGGCCCGTCCGAATGGTTCACCGGTACGGTACGGATCGATCCACTTTTTCAGGCGCCCGATCCGGCGTTTGTTCAGGGAGCCAGCGTGACGTTTGAGCCTGGCGCGCGAACGGCGTGGCACACGCATCCCCTTGGCCAGACGCTCGTCGTCACGGCCGGCTGCGGCCTGGCACAGCGCTGGGAAGGCCCGATCGAGGAAATCCGGCCGGGTGACGTCGTCTGGTTCTCGCCCGGCGAGAAGCACTGGCATGGCGCCCAGGCGACCACAGCGATGACGCACATCGCCATCCAGGAAAAGAAGGACGGGAAGGTGGTCGACTGGCTCGAACAGGTCAGCGACGAACAATACCGGGATCGGGGCGCGGCGTAGAAAGCTTCGGCGCGAAGGGGCCGGAAGTTTCCTATTGGCCACCCGGTAGGACCGCTGACGATGCCGCATCGGCCGCGGCGGATAAACGAGACGGCAGCCTAGGGAAGCCGCGGAGATTCCGGAGTTGCCACGCTGCGTATCTTTTCAAGCGCCATCATCCGCGCGCGGGAATAAGCCTGGCGATCCTCGAGCAGCTGATGCGCCCAGTGGGCTCCTATGGCGATGGCGTGAAATTCAAACGCCAGGCGCGTGGCATCCACTTTCCGATCCAGGTGTCCGGCTTGCTGCGCCTTTTCTACGGCGGTCGTGATGCACCGAATCCATTCGTGCATGATTTCGGCGATGCGGTCACGTACGACGCCGAGGCGGCCATCGAATTCGAACGAAGCGGCGGTAAAGAAGCAGCCTCCCTCGAAGACCCGTTTTTCGACAAGAACCAGCCAGTGATCGATCAAAGACCACAATCGCGGCATGCCCATGGGCGCGGCGATAGCAGGCAGCGTGACCTTGCTGATAAAGACCTGCCGCGCCATTTCGACGGTGGCTAGCTGCAATTCTTCCTTAGAGCCAAAGTGAGCGAAAAGGCCGCTCTTGCTCATGCCAAGCTGTTCGGCGAGAGAGCCGACGGTGAGCCCTTCAAGGCCCTGCGCGGAAGCGATGTCCACGGCGCGCGCCAGAATCGCTTCGCGGGTGCGCAGGCCCTTGGCTTGGCGGCGCAGAACGGGGTTCGTGGGCTGCTTCTTGGCGCCCTTTCGGGGCCGCTTTCCTCTAAAACGCGGGCGAACAGCTGGGGGCATGAAGATACTGTAACACGGCGTACAAATTAGTACGAACGTTCGTTTCTTGTGTTATGCTCCGGCAGAGGTTATCTCCATGGCCGCCACGTCCCTCCGCCTTCTTTTTTTCCCCAAGCCGCTCCGTGCCGCGCTTATGGCCCTGATCTTCGCCGCCCCCCTCGCGCCGTGCGTAACGTCCGCGCAGGAACTTCCGCTCGAGCGCTGCGACGTGCTTCCCATGCTCAAGGTGGAAGTTGCGGGAATCGACCAGTGGTTCCTGGTTGACACGGCCGCGACCTCGATCCTGAATCTGGAATCGTTTGCCGCCGGCCGGGCAAAGGACATTCGCGTTACCTCATGGAGCGGCACGCTCGCAACCAGCGCAAAAGAAGTAACGCTGCCAGACTTAACCGTGGGAAGAACGAGCCTCCTCGACGTGAAATTGCCAGCCATCGATCTCTCGGCCATTGGTAAAGCATGCGGCAGGAAAATCGACGGCATTCTCGGCGTCGATTTATTGGGAAAGCTCGGAGCCAGCATCAACCTGAAGGATCAGACCATGCATGTCGCGACGTCCGACGAAGCCCACGGCGAGGAAATGGTGGCGGCCATGCAGCACGAGATGCTCCGGTGCGTGGGTGCCTTCAACGCCTCGGATGAAGAAAAGTTCGGCGATTGCCTGGATCCGAAAATTGTGCTGTTTTCGGCAGACACGGAGCTCTACGGACGCGAACAGGTCGTCGGCTTTTTCCACAAGAAATATTTTCACCAGCAGCCGCCCGCGAAGCTGGAAATCCTCGAGCGGGCGTTTCATCCCATCGGCGAAGCCGTTTGGTACGAATACGAATTCACGATTGATTCCGCCGAGGGCAAACTGCACGGCCGCGGCATGGCTATGTGCAAGAGATCGGATGGACGCTGGCGGATGGCCAGCATGCACCATTCGATTGCGGAGCTGGAGTCCGCCGCGGCCCCGAGGGAAAAGCCCTAAGCACAGAGAGCTACCCGCATCTCCCGTCCCCAGGACCCAGAGCTCATCCGGCAGGCGCCCGGGCCAGCTGCCGGGATATGCTAGAATTTTTGGGACCAATCGGCGGGAAGGAAAGCGGGTAAACACCTTGAAAATTAGCCGCGCAGATGTGGAGAGAGTGGCGGAGCTGGCCTATCTGGATTTGAGCGAGGCCGAACTAGAGATGTACCGCGCGCAGATCGACGAAATCCTCGAATACATCGGCAAATTGAACGAACTGGACACGGCGAGCGTTGAGCCGATGGCGCAGGTGCTGGCCGACGACCAGACCGCGGACGCGACACTGCGCGAAGACGTTGTGGTTCCGTGCGGCGTAGCTGCTGAGATTCTCGAGCAAGCGCCGGATCCAGAACCTCCGTACTTCAGGGTGCCGAAGGTCATAGAACGATGACCGCCGCCTGGACCATTGACGCTGTACGGGGATCGCTCGCGGCGAAGAAGGTTTCGGCTCAGGAACTGGCGGCCGATTTCTACAAGCGGATCGGCGAACGGAATTCTGAGCTAAACGCTTACCTGACGCTCTCAGAGGAGCGCGCCTACAGACAGGCGGCTCGGATGGATGCGCTGGTTGCCGCCGGAAAACCGCTGCCTTCACTCGCCGGCGTGCCCATCGCGATCAAGGATGTGATTAGCACGCGCGGCGTCCGGACCACTTGCGGCTCAAAGATTCTTGAGAATTACGTTCCTCCCTACGACGCAACGGCCGTCGAACGGCTCGAAGCAGCCGGGGCAGTAATCCTGGGCAAAACCAACTGCGACGAATTTGCCATGGGCAGTTCGAACGAGAACTCAGCCTATGGGGCAGTGCGGAACCCCGAAGCGACAGACCGCGTCCCGGGCGGCTCGAGCGGCGGATCGGCTGCAGCCGTAGCGGCGGGTTTGGCGGTCGCGTCCTTGGGCACGGATACGGGCGGCTCCATCCGGCAGCCTGGATCGTTCTGCGGAATCCCGGCGATGATGGGAAGCTACGGACGGGTTTCAAGGTATGGACTGATCGCGTTTGCCTCCTCTTTGGATCGCATAGGCCCGTTTGCAACGAACACCAGAGACGTGGCCGCCATTCTAGGCGTGATTGCGGGCCGCGATTCGAACGATTCGACATCCACAACTGCGCCTGTCCCTGATTATCGCGCTGCGATGGAAAAACCAGTCAAGGGCCTGGTGGTTGGCATACCCAAGGAGTATTTTGCCGAAGGAATGGACGATGGCGTCCGAAAGAAAATCGAGGCGGGGATTGAGCTTTTGAAAAAACTGGGGTGCGAGCTGCGCGAAATCCAGATGGCGCACACGGATTATGCCATTGCGACCTATTACATCATCGCGACAGCCGAGGCGAGCTCAAATCTGGCGCGCTACGATGGAGTCCGCTATGGCCTGCGCGTCGAGGACGACTCCCTGCTGGCGATGTACCGCAAAACACGCGGCGCGGGATTTGGAGCCGAAGTCAAACGACGGATCGTGCTGGGCACCTATGTACTGTCGGCGGGCTACTACAATGCCTACTATCTGAAGGGCCAGAAGGTTCGCGCGCTGATTGCCCAGGATTTTCGGGATGCGTTCAGGAAAGTGGATGTCCTTGTAACGCCTACCTCGCCTGTTCCACCCTTCCGGTTAGGAGAGCGGACGAACGACCCCCTCCAGATGTATCTTGCTGATATATATACAGTTACGGGATCTCTCGCGGGGGTGCCGGGCATCTCCGTACCCTGCGGAAAAATCTGCGGAAAGCTGCCCGTGGGGCTGCAGATCTTCGGGCCTGCCTTCGGCGAGGCAACCGTTTTACAACTGGCGCACGCCTTCGAGCAAGCCGGCGGCGGCTCGCTATAACAAATCCGTCGAGTATTCTAACCGGTCAAATCTGAGGGACACTTTAGAACGCGTTCCGGGCCAAATGGGAGAGAGCCATGCCTTCAAAGCTTGATTCCATCCTGCGCCATTTGAGCAAAACGCAGACAGGACTTCTATGCGCGGCCGACGCCGTCCCCGCGGAAAACTGGAAGACGAGACCTTGCGAAGGGAGATGGTCGGCGGCGGAACTGGTTGCTCATTTGATGATGGTGGAACGGGCGGTGATTGAAAAAGCGGACAGGGTGTCGCAGAAATCGCCGAAGCGGATTTCCTTGTTAAAGAAAATTCATCTGCCGATGGCCCTGGTTGCTTCGCGCGTGATTCGCCGGAAAGCGCCGGTCCCGGTAGACCCGGAAATGCTGCGAGATAAGGAGATAATGCTCGCGGAATTGCGCACCGTCCGGGAGCGTTCGCGGGCCTTTCTTGAAGAAACAAGGGGGCGCGACCTGGGCCAATATTGCTGGGCGCATCCGGCGCTTGGGACTTTAAATATTTACGAATGGTTCAAATTCATCGCGGCTCACGAGATCCGGCACACAAAACAGATGCGCGAAATTGCCGCGAACCTACCGAAACTCATATAGAGTTTGCAAAAGTGGGACATTTTTTCCCTCGAGCGATCAACTGCTTGTGTTCCGTACTAGACAGCTTCTTAGCTTCGAGTTTTAGATAATGTCTTTTTACACAGGAGTTTGGAACAAAAGTACTAGCCGTTTCGTTTTAGCTGGAGAGAACGGAACTACTATTGCTCTTGAAGTGGTGCATCGCATACGCTGCATCAAGCATCCAAGCAATTGGGAGCGCAGTGTAACCAGTAAGTTCGAGGGACAAGGCCATGGTTACTGTAAAATCAAGCCAGAAGATTTTCACCGACGCGGAAATTGCCAGCCTGACTGGCATTTGCGTGGATCACATCCGCAATTTTGCGAAAAGCCGGCACCTGGGCTTTATCGCGCGCGCCGCGGAAGCGGCAGGCAAGCAGGCGGACCAGTGGCTGTTTACGCTGTCTGATTTGATGGTGCTGGTGACTTTGTTTCCGCGCTGCACGCACTAGGCGTGTAACGACCCGACTCTTGATCGGCTCCTTCCGGTAGACCGGAAGGAGCCATTTGTTTTTTGGGGCAGCCCCCTGGAACGGTTGCAGGGCCGTGGTTAGCGGGGTATGCTCGACCATGGTCAGCGGAAACAAAGGCAAACCCGCTTCCGCGGCCGGCATCTGATAGGCCAGAAACCGCCATGAGATCGTCTTCCAGCTTCGCCTTCCTCCTGCCCATGGCGCTTGTCAGTTGGGCGGGATGGGCCTGGCACGATACCGCTGCTGCTGCCGGGGCGGCGGCGCATCAGGCTACCAGCGGCGCCCAGAAGCCTCCCGCACAGCCGCCTGCGAAACCCGCGGTTCCGACAGATGTTTCCCGGGGCAAAAAGCTGGTGCTGAAGGACGGAAATTTCCAGCTAGTCCGAAGCTATGAAAAGAAGGGCGACAGGGTTCGCTACTTCAGCGTAGAAAGAGGCGCCTGGGAAGAGATTCCTGAAGCCCTGGTAGATTGGGACGCGACCAAAAAGGCCGAAGCCGCCGACCTGAAAACAAGCTCCGCACTTTTGGAAAAGGTGCATATCCAGGAGTCGGCAGCCAAGGCGGAAACGCCCGTAGATGTAGACGCCAGCTTGACGGTCGCGCCTGGCGTGTTCTTGCCTGACGGGGAGGGCATGTTCGCGTTTGAAGGTAAATCGATCAAAAAGATCGAGCAGGCCGGCTCGCAGGTGAGAACAGACAGAAAGACCGTTCTGAAGCAGGTTTTCTCGCCCATCCCGATTATCCCGAGCAAACACTACATTGAGCTTCCTGGCCCCAAAGCGGCGATGCGGCTCACGTCCTCGCAGCCGGAATTCTATCTGCGCGAGGTGGCGACGGACCCGGAACGCGATTCCGCACTGCTGAGAACGAGACGGCAAAGCGATGCCGGGCCGGAAATTGCCCTGGTGCACACGCAAGTGAAGGGCGGCAAGCGGCGGCTGGAGGCCATCCGGAGCTTGTTTGGGCAAGAGCTCTCAGAAGACGTTAATGAAATTGCGATCCAGCGCTGGGAAGTGGCGCCGGAGATTTACAGGTTTACGATGAGCGCACCGCTCCCCCCGGGCGAATACGTGCTGGCCGAAATCCTGCCGGATGGAATAAACATGTACGTCTGGGATTTTGGAGTGGACGCGGCTCCCACATCCAAGGCCGAACCCCGCTGAATCGGGATTGACTTGCTGCCGGTAGTCAGCTGTGCCCCTATCCGATCATTTTGCCGGGCAACGGATCGAAAGATCCCAGCCGGCCCCCCTCTGAACTGGGGCCGACTGCGCTATTCCTGGCGCAAGGCTTTCAGTGGATCGATTTTGACGGAGCTTCGCGCGGGCAGGTAACAGGCGAGCATGGTTACGGCTGCCAGGAGTAAGGGAGCACCAACGAGCAGGCGCAGATCCCCGGTCCCAACGCGGAACGCCTGGACAACAATGTCCGTCAGGGCTGAAAGAATTCTTGCCATGGCGATGGCCCCTAAGAATCCCAATACCGTTCCGGAGAGGACTAGCGCGGCGCCTTCGCGCAGCACCATTCGCAAGACTTGCGCGCGACTGGCTCCCAGCGCCGTACGGATGGCGATCTCTTTGCGCCTTTGCGCGACGGAGTAGGCGGTGATCCCGGCGAGGCCGATGGCGGCCAGCACCAGGCCGAAGACTCCGATGCCGCCGTAGGTTTGGACGGCCAAGCGGGTGGAGGCGCGGCTGCGGTTCAGGTATTCGCCGAGCGTCTCGACGTGGAAGAGGTTTAGATGGGGGTCGATCAGTGCGATTTCGTTCTGAATGCCGGCGAGCGTATCGTTTTCCCGAAGCGGCCCCTCATCGGAACGCACCATGATGGTGATGCCGTCGGCCTGCGTGCGCACAAAGTCGCGGGGCCTCAGCGGCAAATACATTACGGATTGGCTGAGACCGATTCCGTTTTTCAAGTTGCGGACCACACCGACCACTTCATAGGACTGTTTGTCGTCCTTAAGGCGCTTTCCGAGGGCGTTCCCACCCCCGAAAAATACATGTGCGGCCGTCTCGTTCAGCACTGCGGGCAAAGAGTACGTCTTCGAGCCCTCTCGGCGGCCCCGTTGATCGCGCTCCTCGAACTCCCGGCCGGAGAGCAGGGGTTCCTTGAGCACGGCAAAATAGCCCGCGCCTACCGTTTCCTCGATCACGGGCTGCTCGAGCCGTGAAGATTCCCCGGCATCTTCCGCGGTGAGCTGCACGGCTTCATCTTCGTCGACGATCGTATAAGGAGCCTCCGCCGCGAAGGCGATGTTGCGTGCCGGGCCCCGAGCTTTGAGCCGTTCGGGAAGCTTCTCGAAGAGAGCTTGTGCTTTTTCGGACGTGTAGCCATCGCGCACCGGATCGATGGACAAGAGAAACATGGTGTTTGGATCGAATTTGGTTTGGATGCTGCTTTCCTTGCTAATCCCCAGGACCAGAAATCCTGTGATCAGCATAAGCATGAGCGATGCGGCGACCTGAGCCACCATCAGCACGTTTCTGAGACCGAAGCGCCTGTAACCGGGCAACTGAAGCGCCGAGCCTTCTTTGAGGGCCGGAGTCAGATCGGCTCTCGTTGCCTGGAGCGCGGGAGCAAGACTGAATCCGATGCCGCAGAGGAGCGCGAGGCTGAAGGCGAAAAGAGCTGCGTGCCAATCCAGGCTGAAATCGGTTTCAAATGGAACACCGGTGGACGAGTTGAACTTGGAGTTCAGCACCATAAGACCATAAGCGACAGCGAATCCTGCGATGCCACCGAGGAGAGAGAGCAAAATGCCTTCGGCCATCATCTGCCGGATGAGCCGAAAACGGCCGGCGCCGATCGCCAGCCGAATCGCCAATTCTTTTCGGCGATTGGCGCCGCGAGCGATCAGCATGTTTGCCAGGTTGGTGCAGGCGAGCGTCATGACCAGGCCGGTCAGCAGGAGAAAAAAGCCGAGCAACACCAGCCGCAATTGCCGAGGAAGGGGAACACGCGTGCCAGCCGGAAGCAAGGTGACTCGCCGGCCCTTGTCGGTGCGTGCCGGCAATGATGGATCCTGCTCGTCGAGGCGGCGCGTAATGGCATCGAGAGCTGCTTCCGCGGAATCAATCGTGACGCCTGGCGCGAGGCACATCATGGCCAGGAACTCTTTGGCGTTCTGTTGATGCAGGACGTCGTTGGCAAGCTCTGGAGCGAGCGCAGCGGGCACGGTGGTCGGAACGAAGAGCTCAGCCGGATTTATGGAGAAGGCGCCATTAAATTCCCTGGGCGTGATTCCGACGATGGTCGCGATCTGGCCATTGAGACGAAGAATTTGGCCCAGGGCATCGGGAGAAGCGTGGAGGTGAGCGCGCCAGAAACGGTCGGTGATCACGACGACAGGCGCATCGCCGGGCTTGTCCAGTACGGGGCTGAGGACTCTTCCACGCTCGGGCTGAACGCCGAGCACGGCAAAATAATCGGATGAAACAAGCTGCCCGAAGATGCGCTGCGGCTTTGCATTTTCCGCTCCCGGGAAAGTGACGTTGAAGGGAACGCCGATCTGAAAGGCGGCTACGCCGGCGAAGAGGTTCTTTTGTTCGCGGAATTGCTCGATGTAGTAGTAGGAGACGGGCTTTTCGGGCATCACCAAGTTTGGGGCGTTGGCGGCAGCGGGAAGATCGCGGAACAGCAAAGCCCATTTCGAGCTGTACACGTTTGTGGTGAGCCCAATACTTAGCCCCATCGAAAGGATGCCGACCAGCGCGAAGCCGGGTGACTTGAGCAGCGCGCGCAACGCGTAGCGCATGTCACCGCGCATTTCGCCGAGGTATTCCAGAGGCACGCGAATGGCGATGTCCGCGATTAGGCGAATCAGCCCGGCGGTTCCATGTCTTCTGGCCATCTCTTTTATGGAGTCTTCGCCGAGCTGCAGGACCTCTCGGCCATATGCCAGCTTGAATTCGTGCGGAAACGCTTCGGCCAGACGCCGGTAGATGCGCCATGCAAAATTCATTCCGGCACCATGGTTTGCTTCAGGCGTATGGTGCGAACCAGTTCCTGGAGACGATCGCATTCCGCGTCGAGAACTCGTTTGCCGAGAGACGTCAACCGATAATAGCGGCGTCGAGCGTCATCGAGTTCGGGAGCGGGCCGCTCGTCGGAGGCCTCGATAAGGCCGGCTTCGATGAGCCGCTTTATAGACCCGTAGAGAGTGGCCGGCCACAGCCGGATTTTGCCCGTGGTGCGATTGAGGACGTCCTGCATGATGGCGTAGCCGTGCTGCTCGCCGCTTGCAAGCGAAAGCAAGATGTGAAACCACTGCGGTTTGAGTGGGAGGAAGGATTGCGGGTCCATCTCGGTCATGCCAATATATATATCATATTATATCTATATGTTTCCATAGGGAGAGCCGAGGAGCCTAGCCGTCAGCGTTTTGCTGGCACCCAGCTAATGGGAGGAGCGCGGCGGAGACTGGAGGGAGGCGAAGACTTCCTGGAGCAGGGCAAGAACATCGGAGATCCGGAACGGCTTTTGGAGGAGGAATGGCTCGCCCGAATTGGGAGGGGAATCCGCAGGGTCCAAAAGATCGCCGGACATGTAGATCAGCGTGGGTTTCTGGTTTCCGGCGGCTTCAAGGAGACGCTCCGCAGCAAGCTTGCCGCTCAGATGGCCGCCGCCGTCGGAAAGATTCAGATCGCAGAGGATAGCGTCCGGAGAGCGCTGCGAGACAAACGACAAGGCTTGCTCGACGGTAGCGGCGCAATCCACATGGAGATCGCGGGCCGTGAGCCCTTCAAAGAGCAAGCTGCGCAGGCTTTCTTCGTCGTCCAAGACGAGAACGGAGCGGCCTTTCAGCAAATTGAGATTGGGCGCGGCAACCGCCACGGCGCCCGAAATAGTTGTGGAGGGGCGGGTGGTCTCGTCGGCGGCCACGGGGAGATACACCGTGAACGCGGAGCCGCCTGCGGGAAGAGCTTCCGCTTCAATGGTGCCGCCGTGCTCTCGCACGATGGACAGGCAGATGCTGAGGCCCAGGCCGGTGCCGCCGCCGGGACGCTTGGTGGTGTAGAAGGGATCGAACAGGCGCGGGACGGTTTCCGGACGGATACCAACGCCGTCATCCTGGAAAGTGACGGCAATGCGAGAGCCGAGCCGGGTGAAGCGAATCTGGATGCGGCCGGATTCGCGGACTTCGCGAATGGCCTGCTCGGCGTTGGTGACCAGATTGAGAAAGACTTGAATGAGCTGATTGGCGTCGGCGATGACGCCGGGAAAACCGGGCTGCGGACGAAAATCGACTTCGACATTATTTCTGCGGAGCGAGTGTTCGTGCAACTGCAGGGTGCGGTCGACGATGCTGTTGAGATCGACGGATTTCTTCTGCGGTGAAGCAGGACGGGAAAACTCGAGAAGATTTTGAACGATGCGCGCGGCGCGGCGGGCCTGGCGATGCGTTATTTCGAGCTGGCGCTTGGTGGCTTCCTGGTCCGTCGGTCCCTCGCGAAGCAATTCCGTGACGCCCAGGATGGCGGTGAGGGGATTGTTTAACTCGTGCGCGACACCGGCGAGCATCTGGCCCATGGCAGCGAGTTTTTCCGCCTGGATGAGCTGCTCTTCGAGACGCTTGAGTTCGGTGACGTCGCGGCCGGAAAGGACCACGCCTTCGATTTTTCCGGTTTCATCGGCCAGAGGGCTGAAGTTGAAACGGATGCGGCGCCAGTCGCCGGACTTGTGGCGCACGCGCGCTTCGAGAGAGCCGAAAGTCTGGCGCCCGGCAAGGATGTCTCTGAACACGGCCAGCAGGATCGGAAGGTCCTCGGCGTGGGTGCGTCCACCAAACTCCGCATTCTCCACTTCCGAGAGCTTATAGCCGAGGACTTCTTCGCAGCGCGGGCTGATGAACGTGTAATGGGAACTGGAATCCACGACCAGAATGAGATCCGGGAAGCTGTCGATGAGCCGGCGCGCAAATTCCTGCTCCTTGTGCAGCTGGCGCTCCATCTGGCGGCGGGCAGTGATGTCCATGAGGGAACCCTGATAGCGGATCACGCGGCCGGATGTGTCGCGCACGGCGCTGGTCGTATTGAGACAGAAGATCGAAGAGCCATCCTTGCGCAGCAGGGTTATTTCGCGGCCCTGGGGCGCGGGCTGGCGTTCGACTTCCGCCACAAGCGATTTTCGCTCGGCATGGCTGGTGAAGACTTCCGGGACGCGCTTGGAGAGCAATTCTTCCTTGGAGTCGTACCCCAGCATGCGGACGAGCGCGGGATTGACGTCAAGTAGCGTGCCGTCGGGAACGGCAATATAGATGCCTTCCTGGAGCGTCTCGAAAAGCTCGGTGAAACGCGCTTCATTCTTGCGGAGCGCGGTGATGTCGCGGCCGAGAACAGTGAGGCCGTGGACTTCGTTGTCGCGAGTCATGGCGTGCGCGACGCAATCGTAATAGCAGACAGAGTTTTGTTTTTTCAGACGGACCTGGATGATACCGGACCAGTGGCGGCGCTCGATGAAACGCGGCAGGGCGCGGCGGATCAGTTCCGGGCCGTCGCCGCCAGCCTCTTCGAGGAATTCGGAAACTTGGCGGCCGATAATATTCTGGTAGTTGGCGCCGACAAGATCCGCGAAGCTGCGGTTTACGGCGCGGATTTCGCCCTCGAGGGAGAGCGCGATCAGAATGTCGTCGAAGGAATCGATGAGGTCGCGATAGCCCTGCTGGGAGCGGGAGATGACGGAAAAAAGCTGATCAATCTGCTTTTCGCTCGGAGGCGCGGAATCCCGTTGCTCCAGGCCGGAAACGAGGCCGCGAAGTTCCGAGATTTCCCGGTTGCGTTTCCAGGCATAGGCCATGAAGAGGGCCACGACGAAAAGCAAAAGCGGCAGAAGAGGCTCGTAGCGCAGCGCAAGAGATTTGATGGTGCTCCAGGAGACAATGGCAAAGCCAAGGGAGAGCACGAACAGCAGGAAAAAGGCCAGTCGCCATAGCTCGTTCTGGCTCTTTTCGAATTGTTCGATCCGCGAGGAAACCGTGGGCTGGTTAGGGCCGCCTGGGGGAGAATCGTTCGCCGAATCTCGGGAGTCGTCGTTTTTGGGCATTAGAACGCGGTCGGCGCCCGGCAAAAGGGCCAGCGAGCCGTCCAGTAGCTGCACAAATCATTGTAGGAATAGCGCCGCGTCTCGGCAATGACGCGTGGCGCGCGAAGTGCCTGAACGGTACAGATTACCGACGGGCTAAAAACAAAGCGTCCCGGGATGAACCAGGACGCCTTGTCGATTCCAGCGTGTTTCCGGCGGGAAACCCCGCCACTCAAACCGGCTAGCCTTCTGTGGCGGCGTCGGCTTCGCTGTCTTTTTGCAGGAAATCGAGAGCGGCCGCTTCTTCGGCGGTGAGCTCGGCGGCTTCCGGAATTTCCTCGATGGGCGCAGGCGCCGGCATTTCCGTCAGCAACTGAATGCTGCGGTAGTGCTCGAGGCCCGTGCCAGCGGGAATGAGACGGCCCATGATGACGTTTTCCTTGAGGCCGCGGAGGTAGTCCACCTTGCCGGCCACGGCCGCTTCGGTGAGTACACGCGTGGTCTCCTGGAAGCTCGCGGCCGAGATGAATGAGTCGGTCGAGAGCGACGCCTTGGTGATGCCGAGGAGCAGCGGGCGCCCGGTTGCAGGACGGCCACCGTCGGCGATGATGCGATCGTTTTCCTCGCGGAAGCGGAACTTGTCGACCTGTTCCTCGAGGAGAAACGTCGTGTCCCCAACGTCTTCGACCTTGACCCAGCGCATCATCTGGCGAGAGATCGTCTCGATGTGCTTGTCATTGATGTTGACGCCCTGGAGGCGGTAGACCTCCTGAATGGCGTTGACCAAGTAGGCTTGCGTGAACTTTTCGCCGAGGACGGCGAGCAAATCGTGCAAGTTGAGCGGGCCATCGATGAGCGCTTCTCCAGCCTTTACGTGATCGCCTTCCTGAACGTTGATGTGCACGCCGCGCGGGATGGAATATTCCTTGGTGGTTTTGCCATCTTCGCTTTCGACATAGACCTTGCGCATGCCCTTGGCGATATCGCCGTAACGAACCACGCCGTCGACTTCGCTGATGACCGCGGGATCCTTGGGCTTGCGGGTTTCAAAGAGCTCGACGACGCGCGGGAGACCACCGGTGATGTCCTTTGTCTTGGTGGTTTCACGCGGGATTTTCGCGAGCACGTCTCCGGCTTGCACTTCGTCGCCGTCCTTGACCATCAAGTGAGCGCGCGAAGGCATGAGGTACTTTTTGCGGACCTTGCCCGAAGAATCGCGGACAAGGATCGCGGGCTGATGCTTTTCATCGCCGGGGGGCAGAGTAACCACGTCCTGCGAGAGGCCGGTCACCTCGTCCACCTGCTCTTCGATGGTGACGCCGGTCTTCAGGTCGTCAAACCGGATGGAGCCGGCGGTTTCCGTAAGGATCGAGAAGGTGAACGGATCCCATTCGGCAAGAATCTGGCCGTGGGTGACGTGTTCGCCGTCGACCACGCGGAGGCGGGCGCCGTAAACGACGTGGTAACGCTCCTTCTCGCGGTCCTTTTCGTCCACGATGGCGATGAGGCCAGCGCGGTTCATGGCGATGGAAGTGCCGCCGCGGCCCTCGACAAACTTGAGGTCAACGAATTTGACGACGCCGTTGTTGCGCGCTTCAAGCGTAGAACGCTCGGAAACGCGGGTAGCGGTTCCCCCGATGTGGAACGTACGCATGGTCAACTGGGTGCCAGGCTCGCCGATCGACTGCGCGGCGATGACGCCGACAGCCTCGCCCAGCTCAACCATGCGCCCGGAGGCGAGGTTGCGGCCGTAGCAGAGAGCACAAACTCCGCGGCGAGATTCGCAGGTGAGCACGGAACGGATGCGCACGCGCTCGATGCCGGCAGCCTGCACCTGGTTGGCGAGGTCTTCGGTGATTTCCTGGTTGACGTCCACGATGATCGAACCCTCGAAGTCCTTGATCTTGTCGAGAGAGACGCGGCCGACGATGCGGTCGCGCAGCGGCTCGACTTCGACGCCGGCTTCGATGATGGGTTCGACGAAGATGCCGTCGGTGGTGCCGCAGTCGCGCTCATTGATGATGACGTCCTGAGCGACATCGACGAGGCGGCGAGTGAGGTAGCCGGAATCGGCGGTCTTGAGCGCCGTATCGGCCAGGCCCTTGCGCGCGCCGTGCGTCGAGATGAAGTACTGCAACACGGTCAAGCCTTCGCGGAAGTTGGATGTGATGGGCGTTTCGATGACTTCGCCGCTCGGCTTGGCCATCAAACCGCGCATGCCGGAAAGCTGGCGAATCTGCTGTTTCGAACCGCGAGCTCCGGAGTCCGCCATGACGTAGACGGGGTTGATGTTGCCTTCTTTGTCCTGGTTCTCAAGGGCTTTGAACATTTCGTCGGCAACTTTTTCGGTGACGTCGCCCCAGATGGCGATGACTTTGTTGTAGCGCTCGCCGTTGGTGATGGCGCCGTCGAGGTATTGCTGCTGCACCTTGACGACTTCTTTCTCGGCGTTTTCGACCAGCTTGTACTTGTCGCTGGGGATGAGCATGTCGTCGATGCCGATGGAGATGCCGGACTTGGTGGCGTAGGTGAAGCCCAGTTCCTTCAGGTGATCGAGCAGGACGACGGTGTCCGCCAGGCCATAGCGCAGGTAGGCGTAATAGACGAGCTGCTGGACGCCCTTCTTTTTGAGAAGACCATTGACGTAGGGAAACTTCGCCGGCAAGTGCGAATTGAAAATGACGCGGCCGACGGTGGTCTGAATGAACTGGCGCTCCATCTTGACGGGCTCGGTGTGCGGCACGTCCTGATCGTCGTAGGCGGTAGTGAGATCAATCACTTCGCCGCTGTAACGGAGGCGGATGGGAGTGAGCAGCTCGACCTCGCCGGCTTCGAGCGCAAGGACGACTTCATCGGATTGACCGAAGACGCGGCCTTCCCCCTTGGCGCCGGGCTTGGACTTGGTCAGGTAATAGATGCCGAGAACCATGTCCTGCGACGGAACGGCGAGAGGCAGACCGTGCGCGGGAGACAGGATGTTGCGCGAGCTGAGCATGAGCACCGACGCTTCGACCTGGGATTCCGGCGAAAGCGGAATGTGCACGGCCATCTGGTCGCCGTCGAAGTCCGCGTTGAACGCGGTGCACACCAGCGGGTGAATGCGGATGGCTTTGCCTTCGACAAGGACCGGTTCAAACGCCTGGATGCCGAGGCGGTGAAGCGTCGGAGCGCGATTGAGAAGGACCGGGTGCTCGCGGATGACGTCTTCGAGAATGTCCCAGACGACCGGCTCTTGCTGCTCGACCATTTCCTTGGCTTGCTTGATGGTGGTGCAGTGCCCCTGCGCTTCGAGCTTGTGATAGATGAAGGGCTTGAAGAGCTCGAGCGCCATTTTCTTGGGCAGACCGCACTGGTTGAGTTTCAATTCCGGCCCGACCACGATCACGGAGCGGCCCGAATAATCGACGCGCTTGCCGAGAAGGTTCTGGCGGAAGCGGCCCTGCTTGCCCTTGAGCGTATCGCTCAGGGACTTGAGCGGGCGGTTGTTGGTGCCGCGCAGAACACGGCCGCGGCGGCCGTTGTCAAAGAGCGCGTCAACAGCTTCCTGGAGCATGCGCTTTTCGTTGCGGACGATAACGTCGGGCGCGCGAAGCTCCATGAGCTTCTTGAGGCGGTTGTTGCGGTTGATGACGCGGCGATAGAGATCGTTGAGATCGGACGTGGCGAAGCGGCCGCCGTCGAGAGGCACAAGCGGGCGCAGCTCCGGCGGAAGAACCGGGATCACGTCGAGAATCATCCACTCCGGTTTGTTGCCGCTCTTGCGGAAGGCTTCGAGAACTTTCAGGCGCTTGGCGAACTTGATGCGCTTTTGAAGCGAAGGATCGGCCTTCATCTTCTCGCGAAGTTCTTCGGAGAGTTTGTCCACTTCGACGCGGCGGAGGAGTTCCTTGATGGCCTCGGCGCCCATCTTGGCGGTGAACTGTCCGGGATATTCCTTTTGCAGTTCGCGGTATTTGTCTTCGAGAAGAACTTCGCGCTCGCGAAGGACGGCGACTTCGCCGGCATCGACGACCACGAAGGCTTCGAAGTACAAAATGCGCTCGAGGTCGCGCATGGAAATGTCCAAGAGGTAGCCGATGCGGCTCGGCAGGCCCTTGAAGAACCACACGTGCGAACAGGGCGAAGCGAGCTCGATGTGGCCGAGGCGTTCGCGGCGGACCTTGCTGAGCGTGACTTCGACGCCGCACTTATCGCAGATAACGCCGCGATGCTTCATGCGCTTGTACTTGCCGCACAGGCATTCCCAGTCGGTGACGGGGCCAAAGATCTTGGCGCAGAAAAGGCCGTCGCGTTCGGGCTTAAAGGTGCGGTAGTTGATGGTCTCCGGCTTGGTGACTTCGCCGTGGGACCACGAACGGATTTTCTCGGGACTCGCCAAGCTGATTCGAATCGAATCGAAATCGGCGATCAAACTGGCGCGATCATAAGGGCTGCTGCGATACAAGGTTGTTTCCTCCCTCCCCGGCTTTCACCGGGGACGCGATCCGATGTTTTGCACCGGACCGGCTGAGAACCCAAAAAACCAAAACCTACAGAATTGCGAAACCTTGCCGGGGCGCAGGCTGCGGCGCCCCGGCGAGCGTGATTTCCACTCAGTCGGCGGCCTTTTCCGTCGGCGGCTTCTGCCGCTTCATCAGCTCGACATCCAGGCAGAGCGACTGCAGCTCGCGAACCAGGACGTTGAACGATTCGGGAACGCCTGGCTCGATACCCGGCTCGCCCTTGACGATGGCCTCGTAGATTTTCGCGCGGCCATACACGTCGTCGGACTTCGCCGTGAGCAGCTCCTGCAGGATGTGCGCCGCACCGTAGGCTTCCAGCGCCCAGACTTCCATTTCGCCGAAGCGCTGGCCGCCGAACTGCGCCTTGCCACCCAGCGGCTGCTGGGTGATGAGCGAGTACGGACCGATCGAGCGCGCGTGAATCTTGTCGTCGACGAGATGCGAAAGTTTGAGCATATAGATGTAGCCGACCGTGACCGGTTGATCGAACTGTTCGCCGGTCATGCCGTCGAAGAGGTTGATCTTGCCGGCATGCGGCAGACCAGCAACTTCGAGCAAGTGGCGGATTTCCGGTTCGCGCGCGCCGTCAAAGACCGGCGTGGCGAAGGGAATGCCTTCCTTGAAGCCCTCGGCGTAATCGAGCAACTCGTCGTCGCTGAGTTTGGAAAGCGTCTTCCAAACGGTCGTCTCCGTGAAGACTTCGCGGAACCAGCGGCGCAAGGCCTCGGCCTTGACTTCCTTGCTGAGCAAACGCTTGAGGCTGTTGCCCAGCTCCTTGGCCGCCCAGCCGAGGTGCGTCTCAAGAACCTGTCCGACGTTCATACGCGAAGGAACGCCGAGAGGATTGAGGACGATTTCGACGGGCGTGCCATCGGGAAGGCTAGGCATGTCTTCCTGCGGCACGATGCGGGCGATCACGCCCTTGTTACCGTGGCGTCCGGCCATTTTGTCGCCGATCGAAAGCTTGCGCTTCATGGCGATATAGACCTTGACCAGCTTGATGACGCCCGGGGGCAGCTCGTCGCCCTTCTTGAGCTTTTCCTTGCGCTCCTCGGTGATCTTGCGGAGGACGTCGATCTGGCGCGAGGTCATCTCCTCGATCTCTTCGATCTTTTCGATCAGGAGAGGATCCTTTTCGTTGAGCTTCAGGCGCTTGAGGTTGCGGGTCGAGATCTTTTCGATCAGCTCGCGCGTCAAGTCCGTGCCCTTGGTCAGCAGGCGCTTGTTGGTCTTTTCGTCGTGCAAGTCGGCCTGGAGAATCTTCCCGCCAAGCAAATCCGAGAGGCGCTTGAGGCGCTCATCCGTGAGGATGCGGATTTCGTCGGCGAGGTTCTTCTCGAGCTTGAAGACCTGCGTGGCTTCGATGGCCTTGTGGCGCTCGTCCTTTTCGCCGCCCTTGCGAGTAAAGATCTTGACGTCGACGATGGTGCCCTCGATGCCCGGCGGGCAGTAGAGAGAAGCATCGCGAACGTCGCCGGCCTTTTCGCCGAAGATGGCGCGAAGAAGTTTTTCTTCCGGCGTCAGCGTGGTCTCGCCCTTGGGCGTGACTTTGCCGACCAGAATGTCGCCTGGCTTGATAACGGCGCCGATGCGGATGACGCCGCTTTCATCCAGGTTGCGAAGGAACGATTCGCTGATGTTCGGAATGTCGCGAGTAACTTCCTCGGGACCGAGCTTGGTGTCGCGCGCCTCGATTTCGTACTCCTCGATGTGAATCGAAGTGTAGTAATCGTCCTTCACCAGTTTCTCGCTGACGAGGATGGCGTCTTCAAAGTTGTAGCCCCGCCAGGGCACGAAAGCCACGAGCACGTTGCGGCCAAGAGCGAGTTCGCCGCGTTCCGTGCAGGGACCGTCGGCAAGGACCTGTCCCTTCTTTACGCGGTCGCCGACGCGGACAAACGGCTTCTGGCTGATGCAAGTGTTCTGGTTGGAGCGCTTGAACTTGATCAGCTGATAGATGTCCGCGCCCACTTCGCGGCTGAGCACGCCGGAGTGATCGGACTCGACGCGCACGATGATGCGTTCGGAGTCGACCTGATCGACGATGCCTTCGCGCTTGCAAAGCACGACTGCGCCGGAATCGCGCGCGGTGACGCGCTCCATGCCGGTGCCGACGAGCGGCGCTTCCCCGCGAATGAGAGGCACGGCCTGGCGCTGCATGTTCGAACCCATGAGCGCACGGTTGGCGTCGTCGTTCTCAAGGAACGGAATCAAGCTGGCGGCCACGGAAACCAGCTGCTTCGGCGAAACGTCGACGTAATCGACTTCGTCGCGGCTCTTCAGCACGAAGTTGCCGGCTTGGCGGCAGTTGACGAGCTCGGTCGTGATCTTCAAGCGTTCATCGAGCGAAACGTTGGCCTGCGCCACCACGTACTTGTCCTCTTCCCAGGCGGACAGGTAGAAGCAGTACGGCTCGTAGACGACTTTCCTGCGCTTGAGCTCCTCGTTGAGCTCCTCGACTTTATCCTTCTCGACGATTTCGCCGGCCTTGAATTCGCTGTCGCCCGCGTTGACGATCTGGACGTAGTCGATGATGCGCCCGCCCTTCACGCGGCGATATGGCGACTCGATGAAGCCGTAGTCGTTGATGCGCGCAAAACAGGAGAGCGAGCTGATCAAGCCGATGTTCGGACCTTCCGGCGTTTCAATCGGACAGATGCGGCCGTAATGCGTGGGGTGAACGTCGCGCACTTCAAATCCTGCGCGTTCGCGGGAAAGACCGCCAGGTCCAAGAGCCGAAAGACGGCGCTTGTGGGTGATTTCGCTGAGCGGGTTGGTCTGGTCCATGAACTGGCTGAGCTGCGAGGATCCGAAGAATTCGCGGATCGCCGCCATAACCGGCTTGGCGTTGACAAGATCGTGCGGCATGGCCGTGGACATTTCCTGGTACACGCTCATCTTTTCCTTGATGGCGCGCTCCATGCGGACAAGGCCGATGCGGAACTGGTTTTCGAGCAGTTCGCCGACCGCGCGGACGCGGCGGTTGCCGAGATGGTCGATGTCGTCGACCACGCCGATGCTCTTGCGCAGCTTGAAGAGATACTTGATCGCCGAAACGAAGTCCGGCGTATCGAGCGTGCGGTTATCAAGGGGAGTATCGAGCCCCATCTTGATGTTGAACTTCAAGCGGCCGACGCGGCTGAAATCGTACTTGCGCGGATCAAAGAACATGCCGCGGAAGAGATTGGTGGCCGTTTCAAGCGTCGGAGGATCGCCGGGACGCAGCTTGCGGTAGATTTCGATGAGCGCTTCTTTCGAAGAGCGGATGGCATCCTTGTCGAGCGTGCGCGAGAGCACCAGGCCGATGTCGTCGCGTTCCGGAAAGAAGACGTCGACTTCGGTGATGCCGCCCTCGGCGAACGCTTGCCAGAGTTCGGGCGTCAACGGCTTGTTGGCTTCGAGCAAAACTTCGCCGGTTTGGCGGTTGACGACGTCGGCGACGCTGTAGGCACCCTCGAGATCGGCCAACGCGGCGCGCACCTGCGAAATCTTCGCCTTGATGAGTTCCTTGAAAAGATTCTCGGTGATGCGCTTGTGGGCGCCGACGATGACTTCCTCGGAGCGCGGGTTGCGGATTTCGTGGGCCAGCTTGCGGTCCATGATGCCCGGCGAAACGTTCCAGAAAAGGTCCTTGTCGCGGAGCGAGATGCGCTCGACCTGGTAAAAGGTGCGCAAGATTTCTTCGTTGGACTTCATTCCCAGCGCGCGAAGGAAAATCGAGCCGAGGAATTTGCGCTTGCGGTCGATGCGCACGTAGAGAATGTTCTTTGTGTCGTATTCGAACTCGACCCACGATCCGCGGTACGGAATGATTTTGCCGAGGAAGTAGGAACGGTTGTTGGCGCTCTCGAAGAACACGCCCGGAGAGCGGTGCAACTGGCTGACGATGACGCGCTCGGTGCCGTTGATGATGAAGGTGCCGTTCTCCGTCATCAGCGGGATGTCCCCGTAGAAAACTTCCTGTTCCTTGATGTCGCGAATGGTCTTCGCGCCGGTGTCGGGGTCCTTGTCGTAAATGGTCAGACGGATGGTGACTTTCAGAGGCGCGGAATAGGTCATGCCGCGCTCCTGGCACTCGTTCACGTCGTACTTGAGCTGCATGGCGACCGGATCGCCGCACTTGTTGCAGAACGTCGGCGTGTTCTTGTTGAACGTGCCGCACTTGTGGCAGATCACGTCGCCGGTCTGATACGGATTGGTGACCACCGAAGCGCCGCAATTGCGGCAAGTGGCGCGCAGGTGATGCAAGCCCTTCAAGTTGCCGCACTTGCACTCCCAGTTGCCGATCGAGTAGTCCACGAATTCGAGCTGCGACATTTCGCGGAAATCCTTGATCGGAAACACCGAGGTGAACACGGACTGCAGTCCACCGTCGTCGCGCTCGCTCGGCAGGAGGTCCATCTGCAAAAAGCGCTGATAGGACTTCATCTGGACTTCGATCAGGTTCGGAATCTGAATCGTGCCCTGAATTTTCGCGAAATCGAGACGCTCGCGTTCCCTGACGTGCTGGTGACTGTTTGACATTGCTTGGTCTACCTCTTCCCTTTCGGGCTGATCCCATTCGGGCAAATAGCGGAGATTCCGGAGAAATTCATGCCGCCGGCGCGATGCGCTTCCTGCCCGAAGTCAGCGAGCACACGGCTGCATGGGGTCCAAAAAGGACCAGTGGAGTTGTGAAAATAACCAGCCTCAACTTGCGTACGTGAGTTCCTTTGGCGCAGCGGATCACGCTTGCTCCAGCCGGTAAAATGGCCAATGCAAGCAGCCGCGCCCCCTCTCGAAGCCCGTACAACAACTGACTACTTGATTTCGACTTTGGCGCCCGCGTCTTCGAACTTCTTCTTGATGGTCGCGGCTTCGTCCTTGTTCACGCCCTCTTTAACGGTCTTGGGAGCGCCGTCGACGAGGTCCTTGGCTTCCTTGAGGCCGAGGCTCGTAACTTCGCGGACCGCCTTGATGACGTTGATTTTGTTGCCGCCGACATCGGTGAGAACGACCGTGAATTCGGTCTTCTCTTCCGCCGGTGCCGCGCCGGCCGCCCCTCCGCCGCCGCCCGCCACGACAGTAGCCGCAGCCGCAGAGACGCCGAAGGTCTCTTCCATCTTTTTCACGAGGTCAGACGCTTCGAGCAGCGTCAGCCCCTTGATTTCTTCCAGGATCGTTTCCACTTTCGACATGACTTTTGCTTCTCCTCTCAAAATTAAAAATAAACTTACTGGGCCGCTTCGGGGCCTGGTGCCGCTAAAGGAGCCGGCTCGGAACTGCCGGCCCCGCCGGACCCAAACTTGTTGGCTTTGATCGCTTCGCTGACGGTGACCGCGAGGTTGCGCGGCAACGCGTTCAGCGTCATGGCGATGCGCTGCGCCGGAGCGTTCAGCAGGAACATGATCTTGCTGAGCAACTCTTCCTTCGAAGGGAGATTCGCAAGCTGCTGAATCTCGGCGATGGAGATGACGCGGCCTTCGACGACTCCGGACTTGAACTGAAACGCCGGAACGTCTTTGGCAATCTTGGTGAGCGCCTTGGCGAGCGCTACTGCGTCCGTCTGTGTATAGGCGATGGAATTCGTGCCGCTCAGGTTCTTGAGCAGATTTTCCGCAGGCGTGCCGGCTCCGGCGCGCTCTGCGAGCGTGTTTTTCACGACCTGGTACTTCCCGCCAGCGGCTTGAACGGCGCGGCGGAGCTTGGTGTCGTTTTCGACCGTGATGCCCTGGAAGGTCGTGAGAATCACGGTCGAGACCTTGGCCAGTTCCAGTTTCAACTTGTCCAGATCCTGCTGTTTTTCGCTGCGCTTTTTCATGATCCCGTTTCCTTAAATTCCCTTAGGCCGCTGCTGCCAGTAATTCGGATTCCGCCAAATCGATCGGAATGCCCGGACCCATCGTCGAGGTCAGCGTGATTTTCTGCACGTACTTGCCCTTGGCCGCCGCCGGCTTGGCCTTGATCACGGCGCCGATGACGGCATGGGCGTTTTCCGCAATATGCGCGGCGTCAAACTGAATTTTGCCGATGGCGCAATGGACGATTCCGGCTTTGTCGACGCGGAACTCCACTTTGCCCGCTTTCGTTTCCTTGATGGCCTTGGCAACGTCGAATGTGACCGTGCCGGTCTTCGGATTCGGCATCAGGCCACGCGGGCCGAGCACCTTGCCCAGTTTGCCGGCGGACTTCATCATGTCCGGTGTGGCGATCACGGCGTCATAATCCGTCCAGCCGCCCATGATCTTCGTAACCATGTCCTCGCCGCCGACGAAGTCCGCGCCGGCTTCCGTTGCTTCGCGAACCTTTTCGCCGCTCGCGATTACCAGCACGCGCACGGACTTGCCGAGGCCGTGCGGAAGAACCACGGTGCCGCGAACGACCTGGTCCGAATGCTTCGGGTCGACGCCCAGATTGATGGCCAGTTCGACCGTCTCGTTAAACTTCGTGTGATGCGTCTTCTTGATCAGCTCGCTTGCTTCGGCGAGCTTGTACGGGCGCGCTTCTACCTTTTTGCGCGCGTTCTCGATGTGTTTCCCGGACTTCTTCATTGCTTCTGCCCCTTCGACCCCGTAGCGCCTGAACTTCTAGGCTTCCACGACTTCCAGACCCATGTTGCGCGCCGTGCCCATCACCGTGCGCACCGCGGAGTCCAGATTTGTGGTGTTGAGATCGACAAGCTTGATCTTCGCAATCTCTTGAACCTGCTTTTTCGTAACTTTGCCGACCTTGTTGCGGTTCGGTTCGGCCGAGCCTTTGACGATGCCCGCCGCGCGAAGCAGCAGGATCGAAGCCGGAGGCGTCTTCAGAATGAACGTGAAGGTGCGGTCGGTATAAACCGTCACCAGCACGGGGAAAATCATTCCGTCCGGTTCCTTGGCTGTCTTGGCGTTGAACTGCTTGCAAAAATCCATGATGTTCAAGCCGTGCGGACCAAGCGCCGTACCGACTGGCGGCGCAGGCGTAGCCTTGCCCGCGGGCAATTGCAATTTGATCGTCGTCTGTATTTTCTTAGCCATGTTCCTGCCTCAATCCCTTTTTACCTGCCCTCGGGCGGCGCCCGGGCTCAGCCCAGCTTCTCAACGCTTGCGAAGTCCAGTTCCACCGGCGTCGAACGGCCAAAAATAGTGACGGAAACCTTCAGCCGGCTGTGGTCATTGTCTATCTCTTCGACCGTGCCGTTAAAATTCGCAAACGGGCCGTCCACGATGCGCACCTGCTCGTTGCGTTCGAATACCACTTTCGGCTTCGGGCGGTCCGTCGGAACGTGGACGCGGTTGATAATGGCGTCGACTTCGGTGTCGGAAAGCGGCGAAGGCGCCGTAGCCGAGCCGACAAAGCCGGTGACGCGCGGCGTCGAACGCACGATGTGCCAGGTGTTTTCGTCCAGGTCCATCTCCACCAGCACGTAGCCCGGATAGGTCATCCGCGAAGAGACCACTTTCTTGCCGCCGCGCATTTCGACGACGTCTTCCATCGGGATCAGCACGCGGCCGATCTTGTCCTGCAAACTGAATGCGGACACGCGGCTCTCGAGGCTTTCCTTGACTTTCTTTTCAAAGCCCGAGTACGTATGGATGATGTACCACTGCATTGCCGTCAAGCTGTAGTCCCCTTCAGACGCCGAAAATTTTGAAGACGCGCGATATACCCATCTGCACAAGCCAATCCACAGCCGCTAGAAATACTCCGAAGAAAAAAACTGTCGCGATGACCACTCCGGTCGTCGAGATCACGTCCTCGCGGCTCGGCCAGGTCACCTGCTTCATCTCCACACGAACGTCGTGCAGGAATTCGCGCGTATCCTGAACCGTTCCGGTGATTTTTCCGCCGAGGTTACTTGCCGCCCCGCCGATACCGCCGCCTTGCAATTCGTCGTTCTTCACTTTGACCGCCTGCGTGGCCATTCGTCCTCTTTAGAAAACAGGCGCCGCCGCCTGTTGCTCATGTCTGGCAGGGGAGGAGGGACTCGAACCCCCATACCCGGTTTTGGAGACCGGAGTCCTAACCGTTGGACGACTCCCCTAAAAACCCAAAACCGCTCCACCCCATGCCCGCTCCAAAACGGAAACTACTTAACTTCCTTGTGCCCGGTGTGCTTGCGGCACGTATTGCAGAACTTCCGAGTCTCTACGCGTTCGGAGTGCTTCTTCTTATTCTTCGTGGTCGTGTAGTTGCGGTTCTTGCAATCGCCGCACTGCAACGTAATGATTTCTCGCATGAACTAAATCCCTTCTCTTGTGCCG
>JABCYZ010000035.1 GCA_013289955.1 Acidobacteriota bacterium | reverse complement strand
ATTTCCGGTAACACGGATTGGAGCAAAAAACTTTGCAGCCTCTCGACAACCCTTTTGGCCCAAAAGTGTTACCTATGTAGCCGGTACGTTCTGTTACCTATGTCTCCGGTCTGGACCTGAAAAAATTGGTCGGGGCGAAAGGATTTGAACCTTCGACCTCCTGGTCCCGAACCAGGCGCGCTAGCCAGGCTGCGCTACGCCCCGACAATAGACATACGCAACAAATCATACGATTGCGTAGAACTAAAGAATAGCACAGGTAAAATGCTCGTTCCATCCAAGCTTCCACAACTCAAATCTCCCTGATTTGACGGCTTTCTGCAACTTCAAGAGCGGCCGGCGGAACCATTTCTGGAGCTCGCACAAATCACGCCAGCGTTGTTTCTTGAAGGCAGCTATTCTCGCAAATATGTCATCACATTGCATTCATCAAAAAGAATCCCGCCGAAGAGGCTTCCCTCCGGCGGGCAAAGGTGAGGCTGCAGATGTCGTGAAGCGTGCTGCTAGAAAGTAATCCGCAACGAAATCTCGATGCGGCGGGATCCAGTCAGTACGCTTTCGTAGTTGCCGAACGCCGAGCCACTGTCTATCGCAGCGTTGCCGTTGAAGGTGACTGAGCCCGGGTCGAACCGCACCGAGTTCGTCAAGTTGAAAACGTCAAAGCCGAACGCCAGTTTTGCATTCTCAGTGAAATTCCAGGTCTTCCGGACGGCGGCGTCGATGTCGAAGTAACCTGGACCTCTAAAGTTGTTGCGGGATCCGGACTCTCCCGGAAACGGGTAGTCGAAGGAATTTATCGCGCTGCCGTTCCCACCCGTCGCCCCTACAAAGATGTTGGGATTGCAGGTGCCACCGGAGCAATTCGTTCCCACTCCCGTCGCGGGCTTTGGACCAACCAAGACGGCCTGGCCGGTGAGATCCCAGTTCGTGGGGAATTGGAATCCATTCGAGACAGAAAATGGCAGTCCGCTGCTCCAGCGATAAAGCCCGGAGATCGTCCATCCGCCGAACACTGCATTTGTAAAGCGATTTGACGAGTTGCCCCATTTCTGACCCCGTCCAAAAGGCAGTTCATACACCCAATTGGAATTGATCTGGTGGGTCATGTCCCAGTCCGAGACGGCACGGTTCTGGCCCGGGTCGAAGGCGTTGATGAGCTGGCTTGCATAGCCAAACCCCTCTGGCAAGCTGATGCGCTCGGCGTTGGAACCTTCGTCAATCGACTTGGAATAGGTGTAGTTGAAATCCCAACTCAAGCCGTGGGTCATCCGATGGCGGATCATGAATTGCCCGGCGTTGTAATTGCTCCGGCCGATTGAACTCTCCGCGTACAACGAGGCAAATTGATTCTGAAAGAAAGAGTTGGGCCCGTTCATGGGGAAGTAGGACACCCCAGGTAGATTCGCGTCGGGAATGCCGCCGAGGTCCCAGGCGGAAAGCGGCGTCGTCTCATTAAAAATTCCACTGCAAAATAGGGCGTAGGCCGCAACCAAAGGGCTCGTGGTGCTCCCGGGTGTACCGCCATCGACGCAGGAACTGCCTCCGATGCTATACGCCCCGCCAGCCTGAAGGGGCTGCATCATATCCGTCCAATACTGCACGATATTGGCAGGCAGGTTCGGATTCGCGGCAAAGTTCTCAACCGACTCACCCGTACGGTCAATTTTTGCAAGGGCCGTCACCGCCTGGAAGTAACTAACTTTCGATTTTGGATCGTAGAGATTGAGCGGCTGTGCGAGGTCCCTCTCCTGCAGTAACCTGCGTCCCAGTCTGTTCACGTACGCGGCTTCGATCGTGAAACCTCCTTTAAGCTCGCGTGTAAAGGAAACGTCAAATCCGTAGGAATACGGAGTCTTGAGCTTGTCGTCCAGACCGTAGTAGATCAAGAAGTTGCCGCCCGGCGTTACGGGGAATCCCGCCGCCGGCGCCGGATACGCTAGGGACGGCGGTAGATCGTTGATTCCCGTGTAACGGGGTGCCGTGTCCAGGTCGACAGTTCCAGGCGGCAAAGCACCGGTGGTCACGAATCCGAAGGATCCATTGCGATCGAACGTGTTCACAATCCCTTCGCCGAAGTGATCGTAATACACTCCAGCTCCGAGCCGGATAGAGCTCTTTCCCGCACCTCCAAATAGGCTTCCGAGCAATCCTTGGCTATAACTTGGGGAATACGCCAAAGACCATCTGGGAGCGAAATCCTTGCGGTCCCAGCTCCAATACCCAGGCTTGCCATTGGCAGGTCCGCAGAGATCGAAACTGAAATTGGGAGAATAAGAAATCCCTTGCACCATGTCGGCCATGCGGGTCTGGAAGAACTGGTCCAGACTTATGCTGGGACAGACCTGGTTGCCCTTTGTCTCATAAGGCGGCTGCAGGAGCGAATAACGCAGGCCATATGTCATCGTCAGATTGGACTTAATGCGCCATGCATCCATGCCGTAAAATTCCACTTCGTTGTCGCGGAAGTGGCGCGGAACAAACGATCCCGGCGGCAGAAATTGCCCGCTCTTGTTTTGGACGTAGGTGTTGTCCTCCTCTGTGAGGATTCCCGCTAAAGCAATCATCGGGTAGTCGTACGCATTTTGTGCGCTTGTGTCGACAGCCGGAAACCCAAATGCGGCCGGGTCGAAACTACCACCCTGGTTTGAGATTCCTGTGGGTTCGAGGAAACCTGTATTGGTCAAGGCATCGCTGAAGGAATCCGCGTCGGAATTCCGAATGTCGTTTATGAGACGGTAGTTCCCGCCGAAAGTGACAGCGTGCTTGCCCATGGTCCAGGTGAAGTCATCGGTGAAATTGTGCACAGGTACAATAACGTTGGTGGTCCGCGTATACGCTGTTGGATCGTCTAGCCCGCGCAGAAATACCAGCGGCTGGGTGGAGATCCCGTTTTGCCCGATTCCCTGACGGATATACCCGTAGTGAAAGTTATTTATTTTGGTTGGGCTGATGGTCCAGAGATATCCAGCAACGATTCCCTTTGTGTTGTTTGTGTCCACAGTCGAAGCCGGTTGCCCGGGAAACTGCTCGACGCCGTCGGCGTGGTCGTTTTGCAAGCCGAGTCTGGCGAACAATCGCTGCGTGCCGCTCGAGGTTATGTTGTAGTCAAACCGTGCGATATACGTATCTTGCTTCTGCGGTGCGGGAGAGGAGAAAGTAAATGCCTGGTAATTGTACCCGTAGCCCTGCTGATTGCTGTTCGGCAGGGGGTATTCGTTCAGCGTCTTGATGACGCTGGGGTCGACTCCCGCGCCTTGAGGGCAGGTACCCAACCCGGTGCAGTTTGGATCCATGCTGGCAATTTGCGTGGGTGAAAGAACATTAGATCCCGCCGGTGCCGAATAGGACGCTCCGCTCAAACCCTGAACTGTTGCGCCGGGGCAGACCTGTTGAGCTGTTTGCGTCGCCGTTGCTGCACAAGCATATTGAATAACGCCGTCGCGCAAAGCCGCACTCGGAACGGTTCGCGTAACCTGACTATTTTCTCGCAACCGTTGCCCTTCGTAGGCCACGAAGAAGAACAAGCGATCCTTGATGATCGGTCCCCCAAACGTTGCTCCGAAGGTGTTTCGCAGCAGGAAGGGCGGTTTGTTGGGCTCATCATTCTGCAGTTCCGCCAGTTTGTTGAAATACTGATTGGCGACCAGATCGGTTGGCCTGTTGTATTCGTAAGCCGTTCCGTGAAACTGGTTGGAACCGCTTTTGGTTTGCAATGAAACCTGGCCACCTGACGAACGCCCCTGATCGGCGCCCGAGTTCGAAGTGGTCACGCGAAACTCCTCGATGGAGTCCAACGTAGCCCGCAACGCACCTTGAAAGGCGTATCCGTATAGCTGGTCGTTGTCGTCCACGCCGTCCAGCGTGATATTGGTCTGATCGCTTCGCGCGCCGTTAACAGATCCGCTGCGGCTGTCGAAACTCTGATTGTCTCTCTGGATCTGAGGATCAGCAACGCTGACAACACCTGGCTGAAGGCTCAGCATGCCGGCGGGATCGCGGCCTTCAAATGGCAGCGCCCCAATCTGTGCCGATCCAAATGCATTGCCGAGAGTGGCATCGGTAGTGTTAATGGTCTGCGCTGCGCCGGTTACTTCAATTGTGGTCGATACGCTGGCAAGTTCCAGCTTGAAGTCTTCTGTTCGAGGCGTGGCGACCAGCAATTGCAATCCGGTCTGCCGAATAGTAGCGAAACCAGAGGACGTGACGGTGACCGTGTAAGTAGTTGGCCTGAGCTCCAGGAATTGATATCCACCGTCCTTGTCAGTCTTCATGCTCAGAGAAATACCAAGACTCGAATTGTCGAGCGTGACCAACGCACCGGGCACAGATGCTCCCTTTTGGTCGGTGACAGTGCCCCGCAACGATGTAGTGCCATTTTGCGCCCATGCGCATGTAAAACCAAAAATCAGTGTTAAGCAGCAAACCGCAAAGCTGCGCTTCACAAAATCGCACCTCATGGACCGCTCCTTTCGCGCACCCCACCCAAAATTTGATTTGTATATAAGTGGGCAGCGCCAAGCCGACACGAAAACATTGCGGCGCTTTGCCGGGTCTCAACCTGGAAAAATTCGACCTTGGGCAACCTTCCCCACCACGCAAGCAACCTTTGACGTAGCTTTTAGGCCAAATCCAGGGCCGGTGTCAAGGGAAGTTCTTTTAATTCGGCTTGCGACTTTGAATCATCTGAATTTTGGATCCTTCCGGGAGAACTCGAGAGATCACTCGATCCGTTCCAGTTGGCAAAAGCCATCTACAAGAAAGACTAGCGGATCTGCCAGCTGGCGACCCGGCGGCTGAGTCCGAAAGCGCTGGAGCACTCCTAGATCAGCCAGGCCAAGGGTGGTCGGCGAAAGGGATACGGAAAAGACCGGGCCACAACAACAAGCGCTCTCCGGGTTACATATCAAATGGCGCGATATGGATAGTTCTGGTTACATTCTCAAATGACGCGACGAGTCAGAACTGCCCTGTATCTGGGCGCTCAAGGCTTTTGCGTCTGCGATGGCTGCAGGCTGGCATCAGCTTTGCTCCAAAGCTTTTGCGCTGTGGCGAATTCCTCCTTGGCGGTTGGGGCATTTCCTTGATGCTCAGCTGCTAACCCGAGTGCGAAATGCCCACCAGCATAGCTCGGATCGTGCCGAATCATTTCTTGTGCCGCTGATTCGGCAAGTGTCCAATCGCTCGCCTCTCGCGCGACGCGGGCAATATATTCGAGCTCGAAAAGCGCCTCGCTCCAAGCATCCGGCCCGGACACAGCGACAACGTCCTTTACAATTCTCTCCATCAACCGGTTGCCTTCCTCCATTTCTCCTTCGCGCAGCATGATTTCCGCGCGCAGCAATGCGCTATCGGACAGGGATTTCAGTACTCCGGACTGCATTTGCTCCGTCTCCCTTTCCGCCAGCGCCAAGTCGGCCCTCGCATCCTCGGGATGATGGATCGCAAGCTCCGCTCTCCCCGCCAGAGAGTGCCCCGCAAATCGCGCCATCGCCCACTGGCTGTTTACCAATTCTTGTGACGCCGCCAGCGCTTCTTGCGCCCGGCCGTGGTCCAGCAAGAACTCCGGCCATGCTTTGCGATTGTAGTCAGCAAAATCCGTGTAGGCGGGCAGGGCAAACGCCTTTTGAAATGCACTTTCTGCTGCCTTGATCTGGCCCAGGGCCTCGTAACTCATCGCCAATAGTTGCAGATTGTGTGCATGGTGCCAGTCAAACTGCGGCGGGATATTTTCCGCACGATAATAATCGTCTTCGAGTCCCTCGGCTTTCAGGAACTCCTCGATGGCTTGCTCGGTTTGTCCCATTCTCCGCAGATTGTGTCCGTGCATGTGGTGTGCATGAGGAATTGCGGGAGCCATGCGGACATAGATCTCGCTTTGCTCCAGGGCCTCCTTTGCCGGCCCGTGGTTTTCCAGCGTATGAGCAAGGTAATGGTGCGCGGCAAAATTGTCCGGAGATAGGCTGAGCGCAGTTTGGTAGAACGCAATCGTATCCACGGCTCCGCCTTGTCCGTGTGCCGTTGGGGTTCCTTCATCTGCAAACCCACGGAGGATCCACAGCCATGGGTCATTGGGTGTCGCGGAAAGTGCATCATTCAGCGCCTGACGGTAGGCGAAGTACTTCTTGATGTCGCTGCTATCCTGAATATATTCCATTTGCAGCGCGCGGAGCGAGATTCGCGTGCGCTCGTGGCCGCTCGCTTTGGCTGCGAGCGATTTTGCCTTCTCTTCAGCAGCCAGCGCGGACGGAACGTCCAGCAATCCAACGTAAGCGTCACTCAATCCCACATAAGCCATGGCTATCGAGGCGTCTAGACGCAACGCCTGATGGAAGGATCGAGCCGCCTCGATCCATACATAGGAATGGAGATAGGCCAGCCCCTGATCGTAGTAAGCCTGAGCCTCCGGCGAGCTCGTCGTTACCTCTTCATGCAGTTTTCCGATTCCCTGCCGCAGGGGAAGCGGACGTTCCAGCAGTTCTCGCGGGACCCATCCAACAGCCTCTTTCGGCTCGTGTCCCTCGTGCTGGGCCACTGCCCCTGGAACAATTCCCAAAACGAGGCCGGAACACAGCGCCAGGAGCAGTATTCTCCGCATCGCGCGGTCCCGATCCAGGATGGCGCCGATGCTTCCGGCTAGTCGCGATGGCAGCATTTTCAAATCTCCGAAATTTCTACGCTTCTCATATAGTATCCGGCCTCCAACCTCCGCGCGACGACTTGCGGATGAGGAACGCGCAATCGAACCAAGTAGGTTCCAGGCTGCTTCGGCGTCCAAGTGTGAGTCCAAAGACTCCAAGGGTCGTTCGTTGTCTGTTGAAAGTTGTCCACATCCACATATTCTTCTTCCGGATTGAAGCGAATTTCGAGCTTAGTGACGGGGACAGTCCCTCCCCAGAGGATTCCCACAACCCTGTAGCTGATTTTTTCGCCGTCCGCCCACTTCTCGATTCGGATGGGCATCGCGGCCTGCTCGATCGTTGCTGGCTTGTACTCTCGCGCGAGCTGTGGAATACCGATTTGCATGGTTCTTGACGCGTATTCCTGCATCTGAGAAGTGGCCCGAATCGCGTCATCCGTGAAGCTGATTTCGTCCACCCATTTGATGCAAGTGCATCCATACCAACCGGGTACAACCAGACGAACGGGTGCGCCATGGTCCCTTGTTAGCGGGCTGCCGTTCATCTTGGTCGCGAGAAACGCCCCCGCCTTTTTCAGCTCGTCCGGAGTGAAGATCCAGCTGGCTCCAGGAACCGAGCTGGCCGACTTTGCCGTATAGGTATCAAAGCCGGAGATGAGCACCCGCTTGGCGTCCGGTTTCGGCTTTGCCCTTTCAAGAATGTTCGACAACGGCGCCCCTATCCATTCCGCCACGCCGATCATTCCGAAGTGCAAGCTGCGCACATTGCCCGAGCATTCCATTAGGTGGAGACCCATGGGTCTTTCCATCTGCCTCAACTCCTCGATCGTGAGATCGAATGGTTTAACCACATCACCGGCAACATGCACGAGCCACTGCTTGTGAACATCTAGCAGATTCGATGCTCGCGTCCGGATGTAGAACTGTTCGACTGGGATTACGCTATTTTCGGCGGTCAGTCTGGACAAATCCGTATAAAGCCGTCCATCGAGCTCCGCTCCAAATGCCTCGTCCATCGGCACCGGTGCTTCCCCGGTGAATTCCACCACTCCGACCATCTTGCCGGCTGGAGAAAGCTCTTTGGATGGGTATCCTATGGGTCCTGGCCAGCGGACCCTGTCAAACCCGGCGAGCAACACACCTCCGCCAAGAAGCGATCCTCGAAGCAGGTCCCTCCTGCGAATCTTTCGGTTTTTTCCGCCGTTCACACTTCCACCAACTCGGTATTTTTGCCGATGGTCATGGAGCAAAATTGCAGGTGAGAAGTATACATCGGCGGAGTCCGCACTACAGAAACGGAAAAGGCCCCCGGGTACGGTACTCCGGAGGCCTTTTCGTAAAGAAGACTGACAAGAGCCTAGAATTCAAAGCGGACGGCAAACTCCATTTCGCGCGCACCGCCGCGGGGTCCCGCCGTTCCAGTGATGTTCCCGAAAGTTCCGGGGCTGGTAGGATCCAAGGAGAGCGTGGTGTCATCAAAGTTGACGGTGTTGAATACGTTATAAGCCGAGACGCGGAACTGCAAATGCTGCTTCTCGCTCCAAGGCATCGTGAAGGTCTTGTACAAGCCCATGTCCGTCGCAAAATAAGCCGGCCCTGTCAAGACGTTTCGTGAACCGGAGAGGCCTGGCCCGGTGAAATCTATATCATTGGCAAAGGTGCTATCCGGGTTCGAAAAAAGGTTTGGACCCGAGAAGGAGCCGTTGCTACGAAGCGCGTCGCGAGTGAGACTCGAACCGGTTGGCCCCGTCCATGTGCCGGACGACGTCAGGAAGAAGTTGGTTGCAAAGTTGAAGCCGTCGCCCGGGCTCTCCGGGAAGCCGGAATGCCACCGCACGGCGCCGGTGAATTCCCAGCCCCCGACAACCGCGTCCGCAAAGCGATTGGTACTGCCCAGGTATTTCCGTCCCCGGCCAAAAGGAAGATCCAGGACATAGTAGGCGTTGAAGTTGTGCCTCAGGTTGAAGTCGGACAACGCACGGCCGTCGCGCAGGTCGAAGGGGTTCTGGATGATTCCGCTCAAAGTCGAGCCTCCGGAAGCGATGTCACCGTTCTCGCCGGTGGACGTGTTATCTATGCTTTTGGAGAAAACGTAGTTAGCACCGATGAGGGCAACACCTACGTTCTTGCGGACCGAAACCTGCAGGCTGTTGTAGTTGGAATTACCAAAGTTCGTCCAGCCCGGCAATGTTTGGAACTGGGGCTGAAAGAGAACGAGCCCGGTACCGTTCGGATCAACCGTTTTGTTCCACGGGCTTGGGAGGCCAGAGCCAGGCGTGCCCGGAATCGAAACGGTATCCATTGGATAGAGCGCGCAACCCCACGAGGGCGCATAGTTGCTGTAAACGTAAGAGTAAAACGCTTGCGTCGGATTCAAAGCCAGCGTCGAAGATTTGCAGGCGGTATCGGTCGGAGCGCAATCGAAGCCGGCCACAAAGGCCGCCATATTCGGAAGCATATTGGTGAAGAACGGTATGGACTGAATCGTTGACAACTGCCCGAAGTTTCCCGGGTCGATAACGGGTCCGCCCGTGGGGGTAAGGTTTCCAGCTTTCACAAGCTGCCTGTAAGCTGACCAAAGGTCAACGCCGCTCTTGGGATCGCGGATGTCTTCGTAAGCGCCGAAGTCCGTCTTACCAAGCAAGCGTCGTCCAAGGACGCCTACATAGGCGACGTCCAGAACTACGCCGTGCGACAGTTCGCGTTGCACGGAAAGCGTGAAGTGAAAGGACTGTGGAGTGCGCAAATGAGGATCAACCGCAAATCCTGTGAAGGAAGCGGTGGCCGGTGGCGTGTACGGAAAGGTTGCGGAAGTGGGAGGGTCGAAGAACGGGGGCCCGGCTGCTGGCAAGCCCGTGCAACCAGAAGTGGAACAAGAACCTGAGAAGCGCGGGGCTGACGCAAGCGTAAATTGCGTCGAATTATTAATCAGGGCGGTGGAAGTACCAGGCGAGCCCTGAGAATCGCTGTCAAGAGCGATAACCTGGCCGATGTTATCGTAATAGATCCCGCCCCCCATGCGGATAGAAGTCTTTCCCGGACCGCCAAATAGGGATCCCAAGAGACCAGTGGTAAATGCAGGGGCATAGGCGAGAGATAGTCTCGGGCCGATGTCCTTGTAGTAGGGGTCATACCAGGAGTTGGCGCCGTGATTGGCTTTGCCCGCCGGAGCCCAGCTCAGGAGGGGTGAAGCGCTGGAGGGAATTCCCTCATTCATGTTTATTTCGCGCTGGTGAAACCACTGCATGATGTCAACGGTCGGCCGGACCTCGAACCCATTGGTTTCCCAAACGGGTGTTTCGTAGCTGTATCGCAAGCCGGCGGTGAGAGTCAGATTTGGCCGCAAATGCCAACTATCCTGGACGTAACCCTCGTAGGAGCGTTCCGCAAAATCCCTTTTGTCAGGTGTTCCCAAAGGCTCAACGGCACCCGTACTCGGGTCGCCGAGTACCGTTGCATTGACCTGTGTAATCGAGCCGGTCAGCATCATGAAGGACCGCGTGATCGCTGTGGGGTTCGTTGATCCCGGAAAGCCGCTGCCGGCGGCGTTCACTTCATCGGCAACATCGTTGCAAAGCGAAACGCAAAACCCATTATTTGCAGAGTATGCGGGGAAGGAATTCCCTTCATCGATGCGGTGATTGGTTATGAATCGGGCAACGCCGCCGAACTGGATAGTGTGCTTGCCCTTGATGTAACTTAAGTCGTCATTCACCTCGTAAACCGGCACAACGCGGTCAACCGGCCGCGCTGTGTAGTTTTGGATATCGTCGAAGGAACGCACGTCAAACGATGGCCCGGTCGTCCCGGATTGCGCCACTCCCTGCCTTGTATAGCCAAAGCGCGCCGTGTTGATCAGATGTGGACTCAACTGACCCTGGTACTGAACGGCATAGCCGCGGCTATTGTTCAAGAGCTGCGAAGCCGCGGGCTCTCCCGGGAATTGCGCGCCGGTGATGTCCGTATTCAACCCCTCCAAATTGCCGCGCCAGAAAATGGAATGCTTGCCGTCCTGTGTGATGTTGTAGTCCAGGCGTGCGATATAGGTGTTGTTGTAGGTGAGTTCAGGTGCATTGAAGCGAAACCCTTCAAAGTTCAGAACGGTGCCATCCCCCGGCGCGTCGAACCCGACGAATGGGTCATTGCCTTGTGGAAATAGCGACATGTATTTAATCATTGCCTGATTAATCCCCAACCCTGCTGGATCCAGGGATTGGAGGTCCGATGGTCCTAGGCCGGTATAACCCGCGGGAAACTGATGAGCAGCTGTCAGGCCCTGGATTGAACCCCCGGGGCACGTGGAACCCGCTGTGCACTGGTAGAGCAATATGCCGTCTCGCAAGGAGTTTGACGGCACCGTCCTGATCTCAGTGGCCGCCGTTGCATCCCGTCGTTCCTCATTGTCCAGAAAGAAATAGGCGCGATCCTTCTTGATCGGACCGCCAAGCGAACCGCCTCCAATGTTGCGCTGGAGTTTCGGCCGCGCAATATCACTCTGATTGTCGAAGAACGAATTGGCGGAAGTCCCCGTCGTGCGGTAATACCATCGCGCGTTTCCGTGGAAATCGTTTGTGCCGCTCTTGGTTACCAATTGAACTTCGGCCCCGCCAACCAGGCCGCTCGTGGCGTTGGCGTTGGTCGTTGTGACGCGGAACTCTTGGACGGAGTCGAGGGTCACAGGCAGCGCGCTTGTAAACGCCGACTGATTCTGCCAGTCGTTCGAATCTACTCCGTCCAGCGTCACACTGGTCTGGTTCCCGCGCATGCCGTTCACGGAACCTTCTCGAGGGTCGAGAGTCTGAATAGAGCCCATCGAAAGCTGGTCCGTGTCCGTCATCCCCGTAAAAATCACGCCTGGCTGCATGGTCAGCAAGTTGACTACGTTGCGCGCCAGGAAGGGCAGGCTTTTCACTTCCTGCTCACCAATCACATTTCCTACGGTGGCGTCCTCGGTATTTAGCGCCGGCGCCGAGGCTCCTTCGACGACTACCTTCTGCGACATCGCTCCCAATTCGAGTTTGACGTCGAAGCGCGTCGGGCTGGCCACGAGAACGGTTACTCTCTCAGCCACAAAAGTCCTGAAGCCATCTTTGATAACCTGAATTTTATATGCCCCGGGCGGCAATTGAGGAAAATCGAATTCACCTGTTTTGTCCGATTCTTCTGAGTGCACCACACCGCTGCCGACATCCGTTGCCGTCACCTTCGCCCCGGCAATAGCGGCTCCCGTCGCATCGGTCACCGTCCCCTGCAAGCTACCGACGTTTTGTGCCCGAGCGGCGCCAGCCATAACGGAGCATGTAATTAACCAAACGAGAAGCATGAAACTTTTGGAAGACCACTTCATAGATCGCCCCTTTCGCGCACAGCTGTCTGAAATTGAAATACACGCTGTTGGGCGGCACCAACCCGACAGAAAACAATGCGGCACTTTGCAGGGTCTCAACCTGGAGAAAAAATTCGGCTTCGGGCACTTTTCCCCACCACGCAAGCGACTGTTGACGTAGCTTGTAGGCCAAGTGGCCTGTCGATGTCAAGAAGAGTTCTTTGGATTTGGCTTTCGGTTTTTGATTTACGGGAATCTTAGATTTTTGAAAAACAAAACATCAAACCAAGTCCGTTGGCGTTCAAATCAGAAAGGAGGTGCGCCGTACGCGAAAGAGATGATTCCGTCCCAATGTTAGAAGCCTGGCCATTGCGATCGGCGGAATCCCTCGTATCGCTCCCAGGATTGAGCCAGACACCTCTCCGTCGAGAAGTCGGGGCTCGTCTCGGCCCCCGAAAAGATGGATAGCCCCTGGCCAGCCGTGTATCGAGCGAACCGTTGCGCAAAGCAAAAGCCGTGCCTCGGCGGAGAAGCCTTGGCACGGCCGGCCCTTTTCGGTAATGCCACAACGTGTTAGGGAGCTTTCGCTCCCGCCTATTTTCCCTGCGGTAAGGCCGCGTTAGAAGGTGAACTTAGCCGCGAGCTGCAGTATTCGCGCCAAGGGCTGATTTGTACTGGGACTCCCCGTGGCTATGATTTGGCCAAACTCAGGAGAGGCGATGTTTGTAACCGGGTCGGCGAATTCTGCGTGGTTGAAGAGGTTAAAAGCGTCCACACGGATTTCGAGATGGAGCTTTTCCGTGATGGCCGTGTTCTTCACGAGCGACATGTCGAGGTTCGTCCTTCCCGGGCCGCGCAGCAATCCACGCGATGCTGTTCCATAGGTGAGCAAAGACGGGTTCGCTATGACCTGGGCCGTTGAAGGAAAGCACGTTGGCGAAGGCGCAGAACAGGGGTCCGACAAAGACCCGACCTGCGCAGTCGTGAACGCCGCGGGATTAAAGTAATAGTTACCTGAATTTGTTCCCGAGAGATCGCCGGTCAAGGTCTGAACCCCGCGCGGGTTGAACGTCGTAAGCGGCTGCCCCGTCAGGTTGGCGCGAGCCGCTACCAGATCGCCCGCCCCTGTGACCCCCGGGTTAGTGAAGCCGCCCGAACTGTCGACATCGCTAAAAACGGTCAGCGGGAAGCCTGTCCGCCAGGAGAAGATTGGATAAAGACTCCACCCGCTGGTCAGACGTTTCGGTCCGGATGCCCACATGTTTGCAAAGGGCAGGTCCCAACCGCCGCTGAAAGTGATCCTGTGTTTCACGTCGAAGTCCGATGATCCGCGATACAACTGAGGATCAAACGTGGGAACGGCGGAGCTGTTGTTCCGGAAGCCGGAAGCGTCGTCAATCGAATGAGCAAAGGTATAGCCCAAAATGAAGTAGGTTCTTCCGATAAATCGAGCATCGGTCACTTGCCTTGTCAGGCTGGCGGTAAAACCGTTATAGGAAGCGTTCGCAACGTTCTGGAACTCCGCCAACTGGCTGTAGGTGCAATTAAAGGAATCGTTTCCATCACTTACCGGGCAGCTACTGTTTCCGGGAAGGAGATTGAGGATGCGGTTTGTAGTGCCAGGGATAAACGGATTGATGTCCACCAGCGAAGTTAGGCCGTGAGAGCTGCTCCCGAGGTAGCTGAATTCGACAGAGGTGTTCAGCGCGATCTGCCGCTCGACGCTTAGACTGTATTGGTAAATGTAGGGAGTCTTCAGATGCGGGTCGTCCAGGAAAATGGATGTGCTTCCAAAGGGTGTCAACCCGGCGTCGAAGAAATTTATATTGTGATTGGGAGGCGTTGAGGGAAAAGGATTTACGGCGCCGGTGCTGGTGTAGGGGTTGGCCAGATAGGGAACATCTCCCGTCGGATTGGCCGCAAGGGGTGAAAAGTTGACAAAACCAGCGGAGAAGAAGGGCGGCTGGCCGTTGTCCTGGAAGTTGTCTTCGGCCTTCAGGATGTCGTAGAACATCCCGAAGCCCCCGCGAATGCTCGTCTTCGAATCGCCTTTCGGATCCCAGGCAAAACCAAAGCGCGGCGCCCAGTTGTTCTTGTCCGGAAAATTGACGCCTCGCGGAGCATCGGCATCACCCGGGAAGACCAGCCCCGACGGCGCGTTGGGGAAGACCGTAGACTCTGCGTGTCCGGGAATGACGTTAAACGTGTCACCGTGCGTATCCAGCTTCGGAGTAGAATACTCGTACCGCACCCCGAGCGTCAGCACGAGTCTTCTGTTCAAGCGCCATTCGTCCTGAGCGAATCCGGAGTACGTCTTGCTCCGGGCATTGGTGCGGGCGTTCGGCCCCTGCTGGAAATTCTCGGGAATCCCGAACAGGAAATCGGCAAAGTCGTTCCCGGAACCAATGCCCCCGGCTCCCGCGAAGGTAAATATCCCTGGGCCAATAAAATCAAAGGCGGTATTGAACTGATACGCGGTGAAGCTTCCGCCGAATTTCCAGGTGTGGCGTCCGCGGGTCCAGGAGAGAACATCGGTATAAGCAAACGTGTTGTTGATCAGAGTGCTCGGCCCATCGATGCTCGAGCCCAGGAAAGTGCCCTGATCGGCAAAACTGAGCGCGGCAGCCCCCGATTCCAAATCGGGCGTGATGCCGGTTTGCCCCAGGTCGGCGTGCGTCGGGAGCGTTTCGGCAGGCTGGAATTGCAGAATGTTCTGCCGCTGAACGGTAACCCGGAATTCGTTCAGCACATTGGGAGAAAAAGTGCGCGTATAGGCAAAGTTCGAGAAGTAGTTTTTCACAGAAGTGGTGGATGCGTAACCCAGCAGGCTCGATCCCGAGGGGCTAAACGGTACTAACGTGGGATTCAGATCTCCGCCCAGCGTGACGGAAAGTTTGTCTTTCTGCGTCATGTTGAAGTCGAATTTCATCGTCAGCTGATTGTCGTTGTTTGTGGCGGGCGCCTGGACGTTGAGAACTCCAGTAGGCGAAGTGGGGATCAGCCCCGCGGCAATGTACTTTGCGGAAACGGAATTGATCGAGGTTGGATTTATCATCGCTTGTAAGCCAAGGGCAGGGTTCGGTTGGAAAAACGTATTTGCCTGACCTTGTACTTGAGCGCCGTTAACGGTAGCGCAACCGGTCCCATTCGGATAAAAACCCGTCAAGAAGCAAGCCACATTTGGGTCGGGACATCCGGTGGCGCTATTGCATGCATATAGGACCGTGCCGTTGCCATTTGTAATAGTCGAGCCGTTCGGGTAGGAATGCGAAAAATCTCCGCCTAGCTCAGCCGGGGTCGGTACGGCATTCCCAGTGGAAGACTGGCTGTCCGACTGCCGCTGCCCCTGATAACCCACGAAAAAGAAGAAGCGGTCCTTTCCGCTCACGACCTTCGGAATCGTAATCGGTCCGCCAAAGGTACCGCCGTACTGGTTGCGTCGCAAGGTATCGCGTGGCAGCAGATTGTTGGGATCGTTCTTGTTGAAAAAGGAGTTGGCATTGAAATCGCCATTGCGGATGTAGTCGAAAGCACTGCCGTGCCATTCGTTGGTGCCTGATTTCACGACTTCCGTGATGATGCCGCCGCCGTTGCGCCCATATTCCGCCGTGTAATTGTTCTCGAGGATCCGAAATTCAGCGATAGTGTCCGGATTGGGGTTATACACCACTCCGTTGCCGAGGTTTTCGTTGTTCAGACCTCCATCCAGGAGATAGGTTACCGAGTCCGAGCGACCGCCAGCAATGTTGTACCCCTGGCCGGAACCCGTGTCGCCATCATTCGAGTTCGAAACGCCGGGCTGGAGAAGCGCCAGGTTCAGCGTGTTGCGGCCATTCAATGGCATGTCCGTAAGCGTGCGGCCCGTCACCGAACCGCCGATTGTGGGATCCACAGTTTCCACAACGCTGACTTGATCCTTTACCTCTACGATTTCAGACCGCGCCCCCAATTCCATTTTGGCGTCAATGTGCAGTGATTGATTGATCTGCAAAACCTGATTTTCAAAGACGAGCTCGCGAAAATCCTGATGCTCCATCGTTACCTTGTAGGAGCCAATCGGTAGATCCAAAATCTGATAAAAGCCGTCCTTGTTTGTTTCCGCTCGTTTGCTGACCTGCGTGGTGACGTTTGTAGCGGTGACCACCACACCCGGGATTCCGGCACCCTGCGCGTCGCTCGCCGTTCCGATGATTCTTCCGGTGGGATCTTGCGCATGCAAAAGGCCCCCGGTGCTGAACACAAAAAGCCCAATAATCAGGAAAGCCATCCAACTGCGTTTCACTAACGGGAAAACCATAAAGCCCCTTTCGAGTATGCACACCTCTAATCTGGATTTACTGTGCACCGCGAGGGAGGCCGTGTGTTCAAAACACACGGTACACTGAAGTGCTGCGATGATCGCAGCTTCAGAAGGTTTGAAACCTGGGCAACCGTGCCCACCGCTCGATTAAATACAATCTCTGAATATATTTGTAAGATATAAAAGAAACTAAGTCAAGTTCTCTCTGCTGGTCCGAGGATCCGGACCATTGCATTCGCGACTTCACGGACCCATGGATTGCTTATAGTTCCGCAAAAGCTGCGAACAAATTACGGCCAAGCGATGTCAGCTATAGCTAAGTGGTCGGCACAAACAACACGATAGTTCACATCGAGGCAGATCGCCGCAAAGGGCTTCACCCAAGATTCAGCAGTCTGGCCACGGTGATCGCCGGAATTCCGCGAATCGCTCCAAGGATCGAATCGGAAACCTCTCCGTCGAGCCGTACCAGAGACACTGCCTCCGCTCCACGCTTCTCATCCCGGCGCCCCAAGGCGAACGTTGCGATATTCACTCCCATATTACCCAGTGTCGCTCCCACCTGCCCGATGACGCCAGGCTCATCGCGGTTTCGCAGATACAGCATCGTGCCCGCCAGTTCCGCCTCAAGGGGTATGTCGTCAATCTGCAGGACGCGTGGCGAACCGTCGTGTAAAACGGTGCCCTCTGCGGAGAATCCCTTGGCGGAACCCGTCTTTTCCGGTAAAGCCGCTACTTCCAATGTGTTTGGGAACCCTCGCTCTCGCCGCCGGGTCTCTTCCTCGACAGACAGACCCCGCGCCGCGGCCACTGCAGGCGCGTTCACCACGTTCACCTTTTCATCCAGCACAGCATTGAGCATCCCCGCCAACACCGCGCTGCGCAACAGGTGCGTTCCCACCTCCGCCACCTCGCCGGCATAGCGAATCCTGATCCGCGCCGGCCTTACCGCCACCGCCTGCGATACGAGCGACCCCAGCCGCTCGGCCAGCGCCAAATACGGCCTCACGCGCCGGTACTGGTCCGCCGATAGCGCCGGCAGGTTTACGGCGTTGCGTATCAGACCTTCCGCCAGATAATCCTTCACCTGCACGGCCACTTGCGTCCCCACCTCTTCTTGCGCCTCGGCAGTCGACCCCGCCACATGCGGCGTCGCAATCACGCTGGCCATACCAAGCAGCGGCGAATCCTTCGGCGGCTCATGGACAAAAACGTCCAGCGCCGCCCCGGCCAGCTGGCCGCTCTTCAAAGCATCCGCAAGTGCAGTCTCGTCAATCAGTTCCCCGCGTGCCGCGTTCACAATCCGGGCGCCCTTCTTCATCTGTGCCAAAGTCGCCCTATTGATCAAATTCTGCGTCGCCGGGCTTAGTGCCGTATGCAAGGAGATAAAATCGCTCTCCGCGAGCAGCTTTTCGAGCGGTACCAGCTCGACTTGCACTTCCTTCGCCGCCGCCTCGCTGATATACGGGTCATACCCAAGCACACGCATGTCAAACGCGTCCGCGCGAATCGCCACTTCGCTCCCGATCCTCCCGAGCCCGATCAATCCAAGGGTTTTGCCCCGCACCTCGGTTCCCGCCGCTGACGATTTCTCCCACTTCCCCTCGTGCATCGCCTTATCCAGCCGCGGCACCTGCCGCGCCAGCGCCAGAAGCAGCGCAAAGGTATGCTCCGCCACGCTGACGGCATTTCCTCCCGGCGTGCTCATCACCAAAACCCCGCGGGTGGTAGCCGCATCGAGGTCAATGTTGTCCACACCTACGCCCGCGCGCCCCACCGCTCGCAATCGCGGCGCTTTATCCAGCAATTCCGCCGTCACCTTCGTCGCGCTCCTCACAATCAAGGCGTCCGCATCCGCGATCTCCGCGTTCAAATTATCCTTCGTTGTCAAAACTACGTTCCAGCCCGGCTGCTGCCGCAACAGCTCGACACCACGCTCGCTAATCTTGTCCGCAACAATGACTTTCATCGGTCCTCATCCAAAATATTTTGATTTGCATGTCGTACAGGCAGGCAAGAACCCGCCAGGAGTAAGACATCAACGGTAGCGAGCCACCGTTGCGCTGTCAAATCCTGGTTCCCTCTCCACTCTGAACTCTGTGTTCCGGGTGCCCGCTGTGGAAATTCTTTCTGTTTCTTCTGCTATATTGAACACATGACAATCGCCGAAAAAATCCAAAAAGACCTCACCGACGCCATGCGCGCGAAAGAAGAACTCCGGCTGAGCGTCCTGCGCGGCATCAAATCCGCCATCAAGTACAAGGAAACCGAAAAAATGAAAACGCTCGACGAGGCGGAAACGATCCAAATCCTGCAGACCCTCGTCAAGCAGCGCAAAGAGTCCATCGACCAATTCGGCAAAGGCAACCGCCAGGACCTCGTCGACAAAGAAACCAAGGAACTCGCCATCCTCGAATCTTACCTGCCCGCCGGCGCCAGCGACGCCGAAATGGATGCCGCCATCGCCAAAGCCATCTCAGAAACCGGCGCAAACTCCATCAAGCAAATGGGCGCCGTCGTCAAAGCCGCCAAGGCTCACCTCGAAGGCAAAGTTGTCGACGGCAAAGCGCTAAGCGACCGCGTCCGCGCCAAGCTTTCTTGATCACTCGTCTCGTTAAGTCGCACGCCGATGCCCCAAGCCATCGTCTCCGAACGCTCAAACACTGACATCAATACCCGCGCCTTGGCCGTTCTCCGGATCGGCGTCGGCATTTTCTTTCTGATTTTTGGCGAGTATAAGGTCTTCGGGACGAAATTCACTCTCGACGGCGGCTTTCAGTTCTGGATCAACCGCTTCCTCGAGGAAGGAGGCGCCTATCCTTTCATGGTCCCCGTCCTCCGCGGTTTTGTCCTATCGCATTCGACACCGATCGCTTTTCTCGTCGCCTACGGGGAGTTTGCTATTGGGCTCTCGCTGACTCTCGGTATCCTGGTCCGCGCGGCTAGCGCTTCGGGACTTATCTTCATGCTGACCATGCTCTTCTCCTCCGACTACCCGGGCGCAGCGGCACCCGCATGGCAATACTTCGGCGCCAGCCTGAGCCACTCCGTCTTCGCTCTCTGTTTTGTAGTTTTTCTTGCAGGGCGCAGCTCGGAGACCTGGTCACTCCCCGCATGGCGCGCGCAGCACCATAAGCACTAGCAGGTACGGCGGTTGGCCCCGCCCGATTGGGCCGGGATTCGGGCCCGATCTTTCCGTTACTTACTGCCCGCCGGCTTCAAAACCGCCGTATTCCGCTCGTCGCTCGCGATGATCCGGTAGAGCTTTTTCAGGTCATCGACCTTGCTGAGCGGCACGCTCAGCTCCTTCACTTCGAAGGTCCGCGTGTATTTCAGCGTGTTACCATTCACTTCCGCCTTGCTATGGTAGCTCGCAAAGCTGTAGTCCGCATTCACCGGCGGCGGCAGATCATCCACCTCATATCCCTGCGGCAGCGTAATCTCAAATGTATCCGTGTCCCGCGAGGGACCGTCGAACTCCACCGGGAATTTCCGCGTCTCCTTTGTCTCGAGCAGGTCGCTCGATTTGTTCCCGAGCACGCGCGGCCGCACCAGCAGCAAATTCCCCGCTGTTTTCGCGTAATTCTGCGCCACCAGCGAGTAGTCGTACAAGAACGCCTTGTCCGTCAGTTGCAGATTCCCTATCGTCGCCTTGGTGATTTGAAACGTCGCCAGGGACTGCGAGAGTAGCGACTCGATCGGTTTTATCCTGTCCGCGTCTTTCGCCACCGTTCGCAGAGCCCACCGCTGGGCCGCCGCCCGATCGCCCACGCGCACTTCGTCCACATCGCCGCTCAGTGTCCCTGTCGCGCTCAGGCTTAACTTCGCGGTGCGCCAAATTCCGTTTGTCGCCGGGGGCAATTGCGGCAACTCGATCAGTTCTCCGCCATCCGGCGCCACCAGCAATCCATAGTTGGCCTGCAGACCGCCGGACAGCTGGCCGAACGGGGTCATTTCGTCCGTTGGGTCAAAGAACAAGATCTTTCCGAGTTTTGGGTGCACCATCGTGGCTATCAGCGAGCTATCCGTCACCTCCGCCGGCAGCTTAATCGCAATAATCACGTGATCGAACCCGCCCTTGTGCGCCGGCGTCTCCGGCATCACCGAGCCTCGCTCCGAATTGATCACCACGTAATAGTTTTCGACGCCGATTTCCCGCAACATTGCCGACATCAGCGTTACCTTGTCCTTGCAATCTCCGTAGCGGTGCGTAAACACTTCCGAAGCCGCATGGGGCTGCCACCCTCCTATTCCCAGCTCGATCGCCACGTAACGTATGTCCTTCTGCGCGAAGCCTGCCAGAGCCTTCATTTTCTCAAGCGGCGTCCCAGCCGATGCAGTCAGCGCCGCTACTTTTTGCTTCACTTCCGGAGAAGCATCGGAACGCCCACTGATCAATCCCTGATACCAGACGCCCATTTGCTGCCAGTTTTGGAATCCCTTGTTCTGTACCGATCCGCCGGGCGGAAAGAAAGATACGATCATTTGCCCTGCAACTCCCGGCCACGGCGGCATGTAGTCTTCGTGTCTGATTCCTTTTACGTCGCTCACCACCCATTGCGCCTGGTTTCCCGTTTGTGACGCCTTGGCTTCCGGATAGTTTAGCCACGTCGCTTTGTATTCCCATCCTTGCGGAAGCTGCAGCGAATAATGCGCTTCGCGCACGGGGCTGGCCTCCTGAAAGGACCATACGTCCTGTAAAACGTACGGCTGCGCCTCCTCCTCCTCGTATTCGTACCCGATGATGTTTCCCGGATCGGAAGCCGGGATGCGCAGCAGTTTGTCCTTCACGTCCGATACCAGTTCGCTCCCCTCCACTTTCGGCAGCGATATCTCCACGGCATCCTTGTCCTTCACTTCATAATCTTTTCCCTGCGCAGGAATGCACCATCCCCGCATGCCCGTTATTTTTTCGTGGGCGTTGAAGGAAACCGCCACGATCCCGTAGTCGCGCCCGGCTGGCCGCAAAATCTTGTACGCTTCGCGCACCGTCGTCTTGATCTTGTCCGCGGACACTACCGTCACCGTCTTTTCGGAATAAAGCAGCACGGCGTCCGTCTTTTCGTCGTGCGCCGGCAGCGGCGCATTCACCAGCGCGTGCATCCATCCTGGCGCGTCCGAAGCCGCTCTGGCGCTAGATACAAGGCACACCATTCCGGATGCCAGGACTCCGAGCAGCCGCGTCGCAATCAGAAGCCTAATTCCGCGCCGCCGCGCCGCCGGGTTGCAATACCACTTGCTGTTCATCTCCCGCCCTCACTATCTGGAAAAAAGCCCTCAGCGTTGGGTACACCTTCGGCTCGAGCAAAAGAACGTCGACGTTCAATTCTCGATTCAGGTGCAATGTGCCCTTGTCATTCTCCACTTTCAACGTATATACAATTAATTTCGCGTCCTGGTTCTTGGCCGGAGGCACGCTGCTCACTTGCCACCCCAGCGGCAGCTCAATCGTCACGTCGTCTATCTTTTTGAATGGAAATTCAAAATAAATGGGATGTACGCGGTTTGCGTGCTCGAACAGCTGCTTTTCCGTCGCTCCGAATAGGGCGACTGGCAGAAGCGCGCGCTTTCCTGCTCCCGACACCCAGCCAGGAACCTTCAAATCGTATTCCGCCACCAGTTTTTCCGACGAACTCCCCCAGTCCGGCTTGTTGGTCAACTCCACGTCGACCCCCACCGGAATGTATTCCTTCACCTGGTCCTCGAGAAATTTCTTGCGGTCTGTTTCGTCCACGTTCCGTTCTTCCTGGCGCCTCCAGAGCGCTTCGAGCCCTGTAAACGTGATGGTCAGTTTCCCCTCGAGCGACCCGTTATCGTCCAGCTTCAGATCCGCCTTTCGCTCGATTCTTGACACCGAGCTCTCGGGCAGCTCGGTGATCACCCAGCTTCCCCCGTCCTTGTCCAGCTTCAGCCCTTTCACCGCCGTCTCGCTCCATGGCAACAACCCAAAAGGCGCAAACGCCGTCCCCGGATCGCAATAAACATCCTTGCCATTCAGCTTCACCAGGACCAGGTTGGTGTCCAACTGCGACGCATTCGTTCTCGCGGGATTGAAAAAATATACGCTTCGTGCCGACGCCATCACCGGATACGCCTCTAACCCTGCCGCTCGCGCCAGCGCCAGAAACAGCCAGGTAAGCTGCACCCCGTTCCCGGACGCGCTCTTCCACACGTCCTCGACGCTGTTCGAGTCCCTTTCCTTCTCCCGCTTCTTCTCCTGCTCCGTCTTTTCCAGTTCATAGGAAGTATTCCGCAGCGTCTGCACCTTCGCGTAAATCTTCCGCAGCTTTACCTCCGGCGTGTCCCCCTCCGAAACAATCTGCGCCACGGCCTGCTCCATCGACTTATGCTTTCCAACAAAGCCTTCCACCGTCGAATCGAGTTTCTTCCCTTCCTTTTTCCAATATTTCGTCGGGTCGGTCTCCTGATTCGAGTTGTCGCTGTAGGTAAACTCCACGCGATACTTCAATTCGTTTTCGGGCGGCATGAAATCTTCTATCTGAAATGCGGGGACTTTCTGCGCCTCCATCCGGATGGTTCCGTGCTCGTCTTTGGGAGGACTCGTACCCGGCGGCAGCCCCACGGGCGTGCCCCAGCGCAGCGTAAAATTGTTGTCCGGCTTCAGCGAAAACTTCCCGTGCACCGTGAAGAGCTCTTCGCTCAGGATCCAGCTCGAGTCATAGACGTAGCCGGCCTGCGGATAGTATGTGTAGTGGTATTCGATGATGCTCCCCACTCCGACGTCTGGCAGCGTGAACGTTTTTGCCAGATATTTCAGCCCCCGCGCTTTCACGATTGTCTTGTCAAAGGGCTTGCCCTCGAAATTCGCGGTCGTGCCATCCGGGTGCACGGTGCGGGCCCTCAGGTTGGTGATGTTTCCCTGCTCTCTCACGAACGGGATCTCCACGTCCGCGTACTTCCGCCCTTCCTCCGTCAAGATCTTGATCCTCACGTAGTTGTATTCGTTCGCCCTGCCCTGTTCATCGCTGCGGTCCACCTGCCGGTACAAATAAATCGCCGATGCTCCCGGAGCTTCCGGCACGCTCGTCATCTGCAGCTCTTCGGGCGTGATAGGCAGCCACTCCTCGGCCGCTCTGCCCGGCGTCACTCGATATGCCGCGGCCCCAAGCAAAACCACCGCCGTCATCACGGACAATCGGCGCAGTGACACAGTCCACCTCCGAGGTTGAGTTTGAGGAATTCGCGCAAGTCCAGAACGCGCAGGGAAACACCTGAGACCTGCACCGCCGCGCTGGGAAGGGTCTGGGCGCATAAGCAGTGTTACCGACCTGTGTTACTTGCTGCGGCGGACAATACAGGCCTGCGCCCGTACTGTCAATAGCCCGTGCCAATCCAATACCAGAAAATGTTTGTCACGATTGGCGTCGCCCGCAGACTACTCAGGATGCGGTGAGCCCCAAGTCTTGGTAGAGCAGCCCCCGAGGGCCTTGTGGAATCGCCGGCTTCTCTTCGCGTCGCCTGCCTTCAAAGCGGTTTCACCGACACTCGTTGTCTCTACCTCGCAATCGGCCTCATGTATTCGCGAATCATCTCGAAATCGCCGGTCTTGAAGTCGCAAAAGTCAGCGCCAACAACGAACATGTCGCAGGCATAACGGAGAGAGAAGTTCGTCTTGTCCTCGAAACGCACGCTGAAATATAGCGTCCCGTCCTCGACGGAATGGGTGATAAAGTCCACGACCTTGCCGTGAACCTCCGGGTATACCTTGCGAAACCCGTCATACTTCTTCTTGATCGACTTGCGGATTTTCGTCCGCACCTTCGCAGGAATCGAAGTTGAGGCTGTGTCCGACGCGGACTCACCCTTAGGTCTTACATTCTTAGGCATGCGCATCTCTCCGGCACTGTGCTCTTGACATCTTCTTCAGGCGCTGAACTCCCCGGACCGCTTCGTCAATACCGTGGTTCTCCAGATACGGTGCTTCATACAGATGTGCTTTCTCCATGACCAAATGTCCTTTCGACGGCACAGTGTCCGCAAGTTCGGGGGTTAATTAGTCGCGCCGAGGCACACTTCCTCGACGCAGTCGAGAAACGACGTCCGTGGACAACCGGATTTAGTTGAGGTGGAGGATGCGCGACGCGCAGAGGGATGGAGCGTGCGATGGAAACGAAACGGAGATGGGCGGTTTGCACACAAGGTGCAAACCCGCTACTTTCTATTCCAGCCATCGTTGCCTCTAATCCAGGCGACTTTGGTTAGGGGCGCATTCGTGTTCATTGCACGCGTGCGTCCCGCTCTTTCACTTAATCAACAACGGCACTACAAGTCGCAAAAGCAGATGCACATAGCGCCGTGTGCATAGAAGTATCGCAGACCTGGGTGTGCTTGTCAACCTCCACAACTGGCGAGTGGAATTCATTCGTCATAAGATAAAACCATGAGACGCGACCTAATTTCCAGAGTAATGAGTGAGATGGGCCGAAAGGGCGGCAAGGCAGCAAAAGGCAAGGGCGTAAAGGCGCGCATGGCAGCTCTCACTCCACAGGAGAGGAAAGAGCTTGCCACTAAAGCAGCGCGCGCGCGATGGGGAAAGGCCAAGAAGAAACGTAAACCCCTTGCCAAATGAAGCGGCAGATGAAGCGAGGCTTTGATGCCGTCTGTCCGTTAGGCGACTTAAAGCGGTGGAAGTCCCAAGGACCGCAGACGACGATCCAACAATCGCTGATCGATATAAACGTTGTGGACCAAGAGTTGCCGAAAAGCGCTCCGAAGATCGATCAAATACCGACGCAGGTAAAAGGTCTCAAGCAGGCCGACGCTTCCAAGAATTTCAAGGCCCTCTGCCTTCGCCAGTTTGCGCGCCCTGTAATCATCGAGCAGCACAGGACTCGCGACTAGCTCTTTCGCCAGAAAGGTCGCGCTCGTTTCACCGGGACCTAAGCCATATTTTCGCTGCGCCGAACGCAGACCGGCTGGATTCTAAATCGACTTGACCTCGATCCATTCTGCTTTAGAGACCCCCGACGCTCCGGGCAGGCCCGCACCAGCGACGACAACTTCGTAATGAACTTCATTGGAGATATAAACAAGTGGGAAGACTCGGTTGAGGAAATCGAAGCAGCCAAGCTTGGTCAGAATAACAAACGGAGATGAGTCTGCTACAGCGGTCACGCTTTGAGACGGTCAGCAGTCCGGCGTTCCTCTTCCAGGTCTTCGAAGCTGTACCGTAGTGGGGGGACGCCGTGTTTCGCCACGAAATCCATGAAAGCCGCCACGGGTGTTTGACATAGTTCCGCAGCGCGCCCCAGCGAGACCTTGTCCTCGCGATAAAGTTCGAGCGCCAGCAATCGAGCAGCCCCTTCGGAAAGTATGCTCTCCTCCAAATTTGCGACCTTCAGCAGTTCCGAGGGCAATTTTACATCCACGGTTTCCCTAGCTCCAAGTTACGGCACGCGAGGCAGTTTGTCATGCGTTTTCGCTCCCCCTTCGCTCTCGCCACCATCAAGGGGCAGGCCCGCTGACGGGGCTCCCGATGGTTGCCCTTGACTGCCGCTTCGGTGCGGGAGTGTTCTGGCTACGAGGACCGCGGGCCCTATGCTTAGGCTATCAACAGAGCTCAGAGGTACCGTCAATCGGTCCCATTTATCGGCTGGAACATTTCCAGTATTCCCCAGCCATAATATGGAACCTGGACAGCAATCAGGGGGATCTCCACTCCGACTGTCGACCTCTCCTTCCTCGAGAACTTCTACCCTCCCGCCCTGGATTTACGGCATAATCCCGCCGCACAGGGGCAGCGCCCGCAACCCAATTCCGAAACGGGGGAGGATTCAGTGACCGATCGTCCATGGAGTTCCACGGCTCCTCCAGGAGAATTCCGGACCTACATCTCCGCGGAGGAGAGTCCCAAGGAATTCACGATTCGCGCCATCATCCTCGGCTCGTTGTTCGGATTGCTCTTCGGCGCTGTCAGCGTCTACGTCGGCTTGCGCGCTGGCCTGACCGTCTCTGCGTCCATCCCCATCGCGGTCCTCTCGATCAGCATCCTGCGCGCCTTCGGCCGCTCGACGATTCTCGAAAACAATATCGTGCAAACCACCGGCTCCGCCGGCGAATCGCTTGCTGCAGGCGTCATGTTCACGATTCCCGCGCTGATCTTTCTGGGCTTCGGCTCGGAGTTCACCTTCTGGCGCATTTTCCCGCTCGCCCTGCTTGGCGGATGGCTCGGCGTCCTCCTCATGGTTCCTCTGCGCCGCCAGCTCATCGTCGGCGAGCATGGCAATCTAGCCTTTCCCGAAGGCACCGCATGCGCCGACGTTCTCGTGGCTGGCGAACGGGGCGGCTCTTTCGCCGGCCGCGTTTTCTGGGGCCTCGGCCTCGGGGGCGTTTACACCGTCTTCATGAATATTTTCCAGTCCTGGACCTCCCAGCCGGAGAGCCAGCCAAAATGGTTTCCCGGCGCTTCGTTCCGCGCCAACATCACTTCCGAATATCTCGGCGTCGGCTACATCATCGGTCCGCGCGTCGCCGGCATTCTTTTCGCGGGAGGCATCGTCTCCTGGCTTGTGGTGATGCCTGCGATCAGGTTTTTCGGCCAGCTCTCGGGAAATGTCGCCATCTACCCGGGCACGATTCCTATACCGCAAATGTCTCCGGATCTGCTCTGGCGCACCTACATCCGGCCTATGGGTGCAGGCGCTGTCGCTGCCGCAGGCGTCATTACGCTGATCCGCACGCTGCCGACGATTATTTCCGCCCTTCGCTCGGGCCTAAAAGACGTGCGCGCGCAAGGCGGCGGCCAGTCTTCCGCCGCGAGCCGCATCGAACTGGACATGCCCATGCGCAACGTGATCGTGGGCTCGATCGTCATCATCGTGATGCTCTGGGTTTTGCTGACTTTTCATCCGATGAAGGGCGCGAGCACGCTTTGGTGGCAGAATCTTTTTGCCGCCATCTTCGTCGTCGTGTTCGGATTTCTATTTGTCACGGTCGCGGCGCGCATCAGCGGCCTTCTCGGCAATTCTTCCAATCCCATCAGCGGAATGAGCATCGCTACGCTCATGGCCACCTGCGCGATCTTCTTCCTCGCTGGCTGGACCGCGCCAAACTATTCCGTTCTCGCGCTCATGATTGGAGGCGTCGTTTGCATCGCCGCCGCCATCGCCGGCGCGACTTCCCAGGACCTCAAAACCGGCTACCTCGTCGGCGCAACTCCCTATCGCCAGCAGCTGGGTCTTTTGATCGGCGTCACCGTTTCCACCGTCGCGATCGGCGCCACGCTCAACTTGATGAACGTCGGCCTCGAGAAATACATTCCCACACAGATCCCCGTAAACATCGCCGCGCTCCCCTCCGGAGTAAAAATCGAACGCGAGGGCTTCATCTACCGCGGCAAAAACTATACGTTGATCAACGCGCTCAGCTCCGGCGTCATTCCCGACGGCGAATATCTCTACGACGGCGACACAAGGCAAATCGAAATCCAGTGGGCGCAAGGCATCGGCAGTGACAAAGCTCCCGCCCCGCAAGCCCGCCTCATGGCCACGGTCATCAACGGCATCCTCAACCAGAAACTCCCATGGCGGCTCGTGCTGATGGGCGTCGCGCTGGTCATCGCCGTCGAGATCCTTGGCGTGCGCTCGCTAGCCTTTGCCGTCGGCTCGTATCTCTCGATCGCCACCACCGCGACCATGTTTGCGGGCGGACTCGTCCGCTGGCTTGTCGAAGCAACCTCCAAAGAAAAAAAAGACGAAGGCGAAGCCAGCCCCGGCGCGCTCTATTCCAGCGGCCTGATCGCCGCCGGCGGCGTTTTTGGCCTGCTCGGGATCGTCATCAATCTTTTCCAGGACCCGGAAATCGCCACGCACGTCCCCGGTTGGTTCGGCCGCCTGCTGAATTTGCCGTGGCGACCGGATCTTTTCGCTCTTGGCCCGAGGTTCTGGGCCTCGCTTGCGCCCAACGACCAGCTGCCGGTGCCAACCCACATCCAGTCGCTTTTCGGCGTCCTGATGTTCGTACTCCTGGCAGCCTCGCTCTTCCACTTCGCACGCAAAAAACTCGACTAAGCGGCTCGTCGAACAAATCCAGAAATGAACGCAAATTCCCGAATATCGGACAAAACGCCGCTTTGACGCGCGCTTGGCAACGCCGTAAACTCAAAAGTTATGGCACCCGGATCGGGCGTAAAGAGCTATCGCGTCAGCTTCGATTTCTACATCACGCCAGGCGTGAAGATACTGCTGCTCGCAAACTTCGGGGTTTTCATCCTCGAAGCCCTTATCTATTACTTCTCCGGGGTCGCCGGTTACAGCCAGCTTCTCACGCGCTTCGGCCTGGTGCCTGCGGGAGTACTGCCGGGCTTGCGAATCTGGCAGCCGTTCACCTATCTGTTCCTTCATGACGTCAACTATATTCTGCACATCGTCATGAACATGCTGATGCTCTGGATGTTTGGCCGCGAACTGGAAATGGTGTGGGGAAGAAACCGTTTCCTGCGCTATTACTTTCTTACCGGCGTGGGCGCGGGGCTGATCAACGTAGCCGTGAAAACCGTCCCTGCTCTTTTTGGCCACGGCTTTTCTTACGTGCCGACGATCGGAGCTTCCGGCGCGATTTTCGGGATTCTGATAGCCTGCGCGATTTTATTTCCGGACCGGCGCGTTTATCTTTTCCCGATCCCCGTGGCTATGAGCATGCGCACGGTTGTTGCGATCATGACGGCCCTGACGTTTCTCGGCACGCTCGGTGTGGGAGACGACAAGGTGAGCCACCTCTGCCATCTCGGGGGAATGCTGGTTGGGTATGTTTATTTGCGGCGCGGATCCTTTTTGTACAGCTTGCGCAATAGCGTCTCTGACTGGCAGCACAAGCGCAACCGCAAGCGCTTCGATGTTTACATTAACAAGCACAAGAACGAACCTCCTTCCCGCCCGGACCGCTGGGTCAATTAAACTCACTTCAGTCGTTCGACTCCTGATTTCGCGTCATCGCTGACGAGAAGGAATTTCTTTGCGGAAGTGGCTCGAAGTGATTTTGAAGATATTTTTTGGCGCCTTCTTCGCGTTGAGCTCACTCTATTGCCTGCTCGCCTTTCTTCCCTACACCTACTATTCGATGATCAAGTCGCCGGCCTATTCCTGGGTGCCGTGGTTCGCGCGGCGCCATGCGCTGCTGTTCTGGGTGGCGTGGCTGGCTGCGGCAGTTGCGTACCGTCCTCCGAGAAGGCGCGCCGCCTATTTTGTTTGCTTCGGCGTTCTTGCCTGCGTTGGTGTCTTTCTTTCCGTACGGCCATTCCTTCTAAGCCTCGGAAGTAACGAAACCGCCTACTTCGGGAGCGTCGCGGCGCTGTGGGTGATCCTTCTGGCCGTCTTGTCGTGCGAGTTTCAGGATGCGGCTGGCGAGAGAAACGAAACGCCGGTGCGTACGCATCTTTCCTATACCGCGGGAATACTGCTGGCTACAGGCGTCGCTCTGCTAAATGTCGCGGGTGCAAAGCTTCGGAGCTATTCCGACACGCGAACAGTTTCGTTTCCGGTCAGCGATATTTATCTGACATTTTGGAGCGTGATTTCCCATGTCCTTGTCGCCATCGTCCTCGTTTCGATTTTAAATCTGGTAAGAATCGCGGCTTCGACATCGCCACATCCGCGAATCGTGAGACGGAGCCTCCTGGGGATTCTCGTTTTTGGATCGCTGTGGGCGCTTTCGGTTCGTTTTCTCGGAAACGCGCTCAGTTTTGAAGGAGGGCCCGCGCATCTTTACGCCGCTTCGCTTGCCGCGGCGCTTGCACTTTTGGGATTTTCCGTGGCCCGCCCGTTTCTTGACCCGGAGGGCTCTGACCCGCGCGCCCGCCTCGCGGGTCAGAAAATACCTTACATCGCCGTTTCCACGCTCCTCGCGCTCTTTGCGCTGGCGCTGCCTACGGTTGTCGGAGGCGGAGACTGGAATGGAATTCTAGAGGGAACATTCACCTTGCTCTTCTGGATCGTGCTCGGCTTTTGCATTTTTCGTTTGTGGCCATCCGGGAATCCCTATCCGATCAAAACTGTTCTCGCTGTTCTGGTTCTGAGCCTTCTTTCCTACAAGGCGCTGGCAGCTACGGATATTTTCTGGGCCAGGCCGCTGGGGTCAACCGACGACGACATTCAGCGTGCGATGGAAAATTACGCAGCGCGCGACGCATCGTTCAATCTCTCGTATCGCCTGCTTGGGAACGGGCGGCGGAGCGAGCCCTGCGGAGAGCTTTGCCGGATCTTGCGGGAATACACGGAGGTTCGAGGGGCGCAGGCGCGTTTAGATTTGAAACTTGTTGACCCGCTCGTCCGTTCGCGCGGGGAGCATCCGGACATTTTTCTTTTTGTGATCGATTCGATGCGGCCGGATTATCTGGGTGCCTACAATCCCAAGGCAACGTTTACGCCGAATCTGGACGCACTGGCCCGCGACAGCGTCGTGGTGCAAAACGTCTGGACTCCTTACGCGGGAACCTCGCTTTCCGAACCGGCGATCTGGGCCGGGGCATTGCTCTTGCACGCGCATTTCATGCAGCCGTTCGAACGCGTGAACAGTCTTGAAAAACTGGTGAAGACCGACGGCTATCAGATGATCGTAAGCAACGACGAAATCCTGCGCGAGATACTCTCGCCTTCCGACGACGTCATCAAGCTCGATACGGACAAGAAACTCTGGAACCAGCTCGAGGTTTGTTCGACAGTCGAGCAGGCCGAGACCGCGATCGATCATCGTTCCGACCCCGCGCGGCCGATCTTCTTCTATGCGCAGCCGAAAAACGTGCACCAGTTCGCAAGAAATGACTTGCCGCAGGCGAAAGCGGCGAACTGGCCGGTCCAGCCGGGTTTCAACTACCGGATCTCGTTCGAACTGCATCAGGTGGACGATTGCATGGGCGGCTTTATCGGCTGGCTGAAAGCCCGCGGGATCTATGACCAGAGCATTATCGTGGTGACTTCGGATCATGGCGATGCGACGGGCGAATTTGGCCGCAGCAGCCATTCGGTGGTGATCTACCCGGAAGTGATGCGCGTACCGCTGATCGTGCATTTGCCGAAGTCCATGCAGAAAGAATTCGTACATGACGATGACCGCGTTTCCGCACTCATCGACATAACGCCCTCGTTGTATTATTTGCTCGGACACCGGCCCATCGTACCGAATCCGCTGTTCGGGCATCCGCTATTCGCCGGAACTCTCGAGGAACTACGCAGCTATCATCGTGATGATCTTTTTTTGGCGTCCGACGTGCGAGCCGCCTACGGTCTCCTTGCGGATAACGGGCGATATTTCTACGCCACATATGATTCGCCCGCCCAGAGCTATCTCTACGATCTTTCACGGGATCCAAACGGGCAGCACGACATCCTTACGGACGCGCTGAAGAAACACTACGATGAGCAGCTCGTCGAACACTTGCACGAGATTGCGGATTTTTATGGTTATAAGCCGGGAATCGGGTCGCTCCTGGCCTCAAGCCACTGAAGCTGCGCGGGATAAGCCTCTATCGAGCGCACTACTTAGTCATCACGTTCAACGACCCCGTCACCTGCTTGCCTGGGCTACTACGCGGGGCCGCCGATGACGTGGAACTTCATGAAGTTGGTGGTGCCGCGGATGCCCATGGGTGTACCTGCGACGATGCCGATGACGTCGCCTTTGCGGACCAGGCGTTCTTCAAGAAGGCGCTTTTCGGCGACGGCGGCGAGGCCATCGATTTTACGGACGTTCGGGATATGGCGCGGCATGACGCCCCAGATCAGAGCCATGCGGCGGCGAGTTTCGGCTTCCGGCGAGAAGGCGATGATCCTGACCGCGGGGCGGTAGCAGGAGACCAGGCGCGCGGTGAAGCCGCTGTGGGTAAAGACGGCGATGAGCTTCATGTGGAGTTCGTGCGAGGCATGGCAGACGAGTTCGGCGACGGTCTCGGCAACCTTTAATTTTTCGAGCGGGACACGCGGCGGCGTTTTCCAGTCGCTGGCTTCGGCCTCGGCAATGATTCTTGCCATCATGCTGACGGCTTCGACGGGATATTTCCCCGAAGCCGTCTCGGCGGAGAGCATGACCGCATCGGAGCCGTCAAAAATGGCGTTGGCGACGTCAGATGCTTCCGCGCGTGTCGGCCGGGGATTTTCGGTCATAGATTCGAGCATTTGCGTGGCGGTGATAACCGGACGGCGAAAGTGGCGGGCGCGAGCGATAATTGTTTTCTGCACGACGGGCACGCGCTCGGGATTCATTTCAACGCCGAGATCGCCGCGAGCCACCATCACGCCATCGGCAGCGCGAAGAATGGCGTCGAGATTTTCAATGGCTTCGGGTTTTTCAAGCTTGGCAATGATGGGGATGTTTTTGCCGGCGCGCCGGACCAGCGATTTCGCAAGCAGCACATCTTCGGGACGCCTCACGAAGCTTACGGCAATGTAGTTGGCTCCGTGCTTCAGTGCAAAGGCAAGATCCTCGCGGTCTTTCGGCGTGAGAGCGGGGACCCGCAATTTGATTCCGGGCAGGTTGATGCCTTTGTGCTCGCCGAGCGATCCGCCATTCACAACCTCGCAAATGACTTCAGGGCCGCGCACTTGCTCGACACGCAATTCGATCAGGCCATCGGAAAGCAGGATACGGTCTCCGCGATGAACTTCCCGCGGGAGCGGGCGGAAGACGGTGCTGACGCGCGTCGAATCCCCCAAAACCCTGGCAGTGGTAATGATGAAGCGCTGTCCGGTGCGCAGAACGACCGGACGGCTTCCGGCGAGCGGGCCGGTGCGGATCTTTGGGCCCTGAAGGTCGGCGAGAATGGCGATCGGTTTTTCCTGTCGGACGGCGGCGGCTCTGAGGACGGCGATATTCTGGGCATGTTCGGCGTGTGTGCCATGAGAGAAATTCAGTCGGGCTACGTCCATGCCGGCTTCCAATAAACGGCGGATCATACGGGGCGAGCAGCTGGCCGGCCCGATAGTGCAGACGATTTTTGAATGTCGAAAAGCCATACTCGCTCGTGAAAGGGAGTTTACAACCTTCTGCGCCCCAGAATGCAGAAGAGATGCAGCCAACGGGTTAGTTATCTTGCGGCGGCAAATTCCGTCACTATGCGCGCGAGGAAATCAACGCCCTTGTCAAACGAGGCGAGCGGGAGGCGCTCGTCGTCGGCGTGCATGCGGCGGGAATCCTCGTCGGTCATGGGGAACGGGGAGACACCGTAGGCTTGCACGTTGTGCAATCGCAACTGAGCGGAATCCGTCGCGCCAGCCGACAGGAACGGCAGAACCGGGGCGCCGGAAAATTCCTGCGAAGCGGCCTTGGTGATCGTCGCATAGAAATCGGACTCAAGCGAAGACGGGGGAGCGGCCAGGCCGGCGTCGGGCTGGACTTCGAAACGGATGGCGGGGTCGTTGACCAGTTTGGAGAGCTCGGAGATCAGCACATCGATGGTGTCGCCCGGCAAGAGGCGGACGTTGATCATGGCGCGGGCTTCGGACGGAATGACGTTGGCGCGAACGCCGGCGGCAAGCATTGTGGGGGCGATGGTGTCGCGCAACATGGAGTTCCAGAGCGGGTTGGCATCGGAGAGGAAGCGCTGGGCATGTTCGCCGCGATCCGGAGTATCGAGAGAGCGAATCCACTTGGCGAGCTCGTCGTCTTCGAGGGGAGCGAGCTGCTCGAAATAGCGGCGCACGATGGTGGTGAAGCGGACGGGCGCGGTGTAACCGCCGATTTTGGCGACAGCGGCGGCCAGATGGACCACGGCGTTATCCTTGGTCGGGACCGAGGCGTGACCCGACGGGCCGCGGGCTATGACCGCCACGTCTACGGGAACCTTTTCGCTGGCTTGCACGGCGACGTACTGGACCTTGCCGTTGTTCAGGACGACCCTGCCGCCTTCGTTGATGGCAAACCCGGCCGCAAATTTGTCCCAGTATTTGGCGATGAGCATGCGGATGCTGGCTTCGCCGCCCTGCTCCTCATCGGCGGTGGCGAGAAAAATGATGTCGCGGTTGATGCGGGCGTTGGAACGCTTGAGGGAAATGAAAGCGGCGAGGTTGGCGGCGAGCATGCCTTTGTCATCCACCGAGCCGCGGCCGTACATGTAGCCGTCTTTGATGGTGGCGGAGAAGGGATCGACGGTCCATTTGGACTTGTCAACGCCGACGACGTCCATGTGGGCGACCAGAAGCAGGGCACGCGAGGGATCGGGCATGGCGGCGCTGCGGAGGCGCGCGACGAGCGCGCTGCGGCCGGGGGCAAGATCCAGAAATTCGGGAGTAAAGCCTTCTTTCGTCAGGATGGCGGCGATGTATTTGGCGGCGGCTTGCTCGTTGCCGGGAGGATTGCTGGTGTCAATGCGGATGAGATCGGCGAGCCAGCCTTCAGCCTCCTTGGCAAGGGCGGTGGTATCGCCGGCCGGGGAGCGCGTGTTTTCAACCGTGGGCATGGCCGTGGAGGGCACCTGCGCCGCTACGGGCGGCTCCACAAGGGGTGAAAACCACGCCAGCAGTGCGACGGCCGGCACAAGACTGTGCAATCTGCGGTTCCAATTCACAAAGACTTCCTCCGTCTTGGATGCGGCCCACGGGGACCGGCTCAGCAACGCTTTTCAGTTAACGCGCTTCATACTAACATGCAGGCGTGGGGGCAAATCCGAGGGCTTGGCAGGACGTTGCGTATATTCAAACGGCGCGCAAGCATAACCGTCAGGGATAAAGCAGAAGCCGGGCCAATGGGTTTATCCGGAAGGCGAATCGAGGGGTGAAATGAAGACGATGGTTTCGGCTGTTTTAACGATCATTCTTCTGACGGCAGTGCTTCTGCCGCTGGCAGAGCAGCATGCGACGGCGCAGGCTCCCACAGGGCCACAGGCCGGGTCCCCGCCGCCGGCCGGCGCAACGGCGCCGCAGGCTCCGGCTACGCCGCCGCAGCAACCGCCATCCCAGGGCGGCGTGAGCATCGCGGTCGAAGTACCGGTGGTAACGCTGGACGTGATTGCGGCAACGCAACGCGGAGACATCCTGACAGGGCTGAAAAAAGAAAATTTCCGGCTTACCGATGATGGCGTGCCGCAGACCATTACGAACTTCGGGCCGACCGATGCGCCGATCACGATGGTGTTGCTGCTCGAATTCAGCAGCCGGGGATGGGGAGGATTTTTCGCGGGGTACGCGAAGTATTGGTCGCAATACCTGTTTCCCCAGCTGAAACAGCAGGATTGGGTGGCGCTGGAAACTTTCGACATGAAAACGCGCGTGGATGTGGACTTCACGCAGAACAAAGAAGAAGTGATGGAGGGGATACGGCGGCTGTATTTTCCGGGGTTCAGCGAATCGAATGTGTTCGATGCGCTGCTGGAGACGACAGACCAGCTGAAAGACGTGAAAGGCAAGAAGTCCATCGTGCTGATGGCCAGCGGGGTGGATACCTTCTCAAAGCACACCCTCGACCAGACCATGAAACTGCTGCGGCAGAGCGATGTGACGATTTTTTGCGTGGGGCTGGGGCAGGTGTTTCAGAATGCAGCCGACGCGAGCAGGATCGGCGGCATGGGCAACATGCAGCGAATGAACTATCTGCAAGCGCAGAATCAACTGAAAACATTTGCTCACGAAACGGGCGGAGAAGCATGGTTCCCCCAATTTGAAGGGGAAATGCCGGGCGTCTTTCAGTCGGTGACTTCATTTTTGCGGCACCAGTACAGCCTTTCCTACACGCCAACGGCCGGTGCAAAAGACGGGAAGTTTCACAAAGTCAAGATTGAGCTGGTGAAGCCGGATGGCAGCCCGCTCGAAGTGCTGGACCAGAAGGGCAAGAAACAGAAATACGTGGTGTATGCGCGTGAAGGGTACGATGCGGTGAAAACAGGGACGGGAGACTGAGCGCTTTTGCGCTTGGCCGAAATTACCGCTGCGCTTTTCCACCATGCCTTTCCCTGGATCGGCTAGTAGCCGCGGGCGAAATCTACCTGATTGAACATTTCGCGGCCCTCAAACCAGCGTTCTAACAAATCCACGAGGAGTGCGGTTTCGCGCTGCCATAGGCGGTCGCTTACGGCGCTGGTGTGCGGCGTGATGAAAAGGTTCGGCGTTTTCCAGAGCGGGCTTTCGGCGGGAAGAGGTTCGATGTCCGTTACGTCGAGCGCGGCTCCTCCGAGGGCGCCGGTTTCGAGGGCGTTGATGAGCGCGGATTCATCGAGGAGCGAGCCGCGGCCGACGTTAATGAGCCGCGCACCGCGTTTCATGCGGGCGATTTGTGCGGCGCCGATGAGGTGGCGGGTTTCGCTGGTTTCGGGCGCAGCCATGACTACGTAGTCCGCGTGAGGAAGTGCTTCTTCGAGTTGCTCGGCGGGCAGGAGTTTTTCGGCGTGCGCGGCGTCGCCTTTGCCGGAGCGGGTTACGCCCCAAACGCGCATGTCGAAAGCGGTGGCGCGCTTGGCCAGTTCTCGGCCGATCGAACCGAAACCAATGATGAGCAGGACTTTGCCGCCGAGTTCGGTAAGGCGCTGCGGCTGGTCCCAGATGGCTTGCTGGCCCCAGTGCGCCTCGGCTTGATGGCGCGTCGAGCCGGGAAAATTGCGGGCGAGCGCGAGGAGCAGACCCATGGTGTGCTCGGCCATGGGAGGAGAAAAAACGCCACTGGGGTTGGTGACGACGATTCCGGAATCGCGGAGCTCCGGGTACATGAGTTGCGAGACGCCGGCGGCGGTCGAATGAATCCACTTCAGCTTCTTGGCGTGAAGGAGCTGCCCGGCGCGGAGAGAATAGCCGACGAAAATATCGGTGTCGGGGAGTTCTTCCGGGAGGCGGTCGTAGTCCGGCAAATGCACGACGCGCATTTCTGGCCAGCGGGCGCGGATGGTTAGGGGCATGACGGGCTGCGGGCGCCAGAACGTGAAGGGGTGCCAGACGCAGATGACGAGTTTTGTTTCTGCTGGACGAGTGCGATTCATTCGCGTGGCGTGCGGTGCTTCCAGTAGAGGAGCAAGCCAAGGACAAGGCCGAGGCCGCCGGTGCCGAGGATGAAGAGGTGCGAGAGTGGAAGCGCGAACCAGCAAATGACGACGAGGCCCGCGGAAACGATGGCGCCTACTGGCGTGCCGGGGATCGTGATGGTGCCGAAACTGCGCGGGCGATTCTGGCCGGGCTCGGGAGGCTTTTGCTTAGAGGGTTCGTAGCTGAGAGTCATGTCACCGCCTTGACGCGCAGATCCTGGCCGGTCATGTCGGCGGGCTGCGGCTGATCGAGCGCAGCGAGAATGGTGGGCGCGAGGTCGCGCAGGGAGCCGCCTGGTTTCAGCCGGAGCGAATCCCTATCGCTGACCAGGATGAGCGGGACGGGATTTGTGGTGTGATAGGTGTGCGGGCCGCCGTTGGCGGGATCGACCATGGTTTCGGCGTTGCCGTGGTCGGCGGTGATGAGCCAGACCCCGCCGCGCGCTTCGAGCGTTTGATAAATTTGGGCGAGGCCGGCGTCAACGGCTTCCACGGCTTTGATGGTGGCTTCGAGGTTGCCGGAATGGCCGACCATGTCGGCGTTGGCGTAGTTCATGATGATGGCGTCGAAATCGCCTTTTTCGATGGCTTTTACGACCGTGTCGGTGATGCCTTGCGCGGACATTTCAGGCTTCAGGTCGTAGGTGGCGACTTTGGGGGACGGGACGAGAATGCGCTCCTCGCCGCCGAAGGGTTTCTCGACGCCGCCGTTGAAGAAGTAGGTGACGTGTGCGTACTTTTCGGTTTCGGCGCAGCGGAGATTCTTGTACTCGAGCTCTTCGAAGACCTGCGCGAGGATGTGCTCGAGTTTTTCCGGGGCGATGACGTATTGGAGCCAGGGCCAGTTTTGATCGTACTGCGTCATGGCGACGTAGAAAAGATTTTTGGGGCGATTGGCGTCGGCGATTTTGTCGAAGCCGGGTTCGGCCAAGGCGCGCGTCATCTGGCGGGCGCGGTCGGCGCGGAAGTTGAAGAAGATCACAGCGTCGTCATCGTGGATCGTTCCGACCGGCGCGGCCGAGGCTCCGTCTCCTTTTGTGATGACGATGGGCTTTATGAACTCGTCGGTGACTCCCTGCTGGTAGCTTTTCTCGAGGGCGGCGATGGGATCGTTCGAGCGGGCTTCCGCTTGGCCGTGAACCAGCGCGCCGTAGGCGAGCTCGACGCGCTCCCAGCGGTTGTCGCGGTCCATCGCGTAGTAGCGGCCGGTGAGGGTGGCGATTCCCCCGACCCCGAGTTCGCGGATTTTTTGCTGGAGCCGGCGGACATAGTCGCGGCCGCTGTTGGGAGGCGTGTCGCGGCCGTCCAGGAAGCAGTGGACGAAGACGCGCTCGACCTTTTGTTGCTTGGCCATTTCGAGCAGAGCGAAGAGATGCTGGATGTGAGAGTGCACGCCGCCGTCGCTCAGCAGACCGATAAAGTGCAGCTGGCGCTGCCGGCCGCGCTCCATGGCTTGTTGGAAGAGCGGAACGTTCTGAAGTTGTTTCCTGGCGATGAGGAGATCGATGCGCGTGATGTCCATGTGCACGATTCGTCCGGCGCCGATATTCATGTGCCCGACTTCGCTGTTGCCCATCTGGCCCTCGGGCAGGCCGACGTAGGGGCCTGAGGTGTGAATGAGCGTGTTCGGATATTTTTGCAAAAGAGCGTCATAGGCGGGTTTGCGGGCGAGCGCGATGGCGTTGCCTTTGGATTCGGCGCGGTAGCCCCAGCCGTCCAGAACGGTGAGTACGATTGGCTTTGGTCGTTTGCTCATGGTGTTTGGGCGATGCTTAGCTTGCTCGAATCTCTCTCAGCCCGGCGAGCAGGCGGTCGACTTCTTCGGCCGTGTTGTAATGGACCAGACCAATGCGCAGGAGGCCGCCTCTGGATTCGACGCCGAGGCGCTCGGTCAGATTTAGCGCATAGTAGTTGCCGTCCCAAGTGAAGATGCCGCGCTCGCCGAGGAACGCCGCCACTTCCAGAGGCGTGTGATTCGCGAGGCGCACCGAAACCGTCGAGCAACGTTCGTGCAACCGCTTCAGGTCGCTGATGCCGAAAAACTGCAAATCGGGAATCGCAAGCAACCCTTCCGCCAAGCGTAAGAACAGTGTCATTTCATGTTCGCGCATGGCCCGATAGGCGGCGAGCAGCGCGCTGCGGCGATCGCTCGCTTGAGGATGGCAGCGCCGGCCGAGCTCGGCGAGGTAATCCACCGCCGCGCCGATTCCGGCGATCAGCTCCTGCACCTGCGTGCCGGTTTCCCAGCGGTCGGGAAGCGTATCGGGCGCGGGGCGAACTTTGTAGGGCCTGAAGCGCAGCAGATGCTCGCGCTTTCCGTAGAGCGTTCCCATATGCGGGCCGAAAAATTTGTACGGCGAACAAACGAGGAAATCGCAATCGAGGGCTCGAACGTCAATCGGGCCGTGCGGCGCGTAGTGCACCGCATCAATGAACATCAGGGCGCCCCGGGCGTGGGCCAGTTTGGTGATTTCGGCGACGGGATTGATCGTGCCGACGGCGTTCGAGGCGTATCCGACGGCCACGAGTTTCGTGTTGCGGTTTATCTTGCGTCTCAAATCCTCGAGGTCGAGGGTGCAGTCCGATTCGTGAATATCCACCTGGCGAATCACCAAGCCCAGGTCCTCGAGCGCGCGCCACGGCGCTACGTTTGCGTCGTGGTCCAGAGTGGTCACGACAATCTCGTCGCCCGGCTCGAGCGTCCGTCCAATCGCCCGCGCAAGCGCAAAGGTGATGGTCGTCATGTTCTGGCCGAAGATCACTTCGTCCTTGTCGCAATTTAAAAAATCGGCCATGGCCGAGCGTGCCGAGGCAATGATGGCATCGTTGCTGCGGCTGGTGGCGAACGCTCCGCAGGTGTTGGCATTCGACCTGAGATAATAATTCTGGACCGCGTCCATGACCTGCCTGGGAACTTGCGTGCCCGCCGGGCCATCCAGAAACGCGGCGGGGTGGCCGTTCCGCTCGAATTGCAGCGACGGGAATTGTTTACGCACCCAGGCGACATCCAGCGGCTTCTCTTCTGCTCCGTGCATCACCGGTGTACTCATGGTTTTTCTCCGGCAGCTAGTTTCTCACAGGGCGGGCCGGGGATGAAGCCGGGGAGAGACGTGTTAGCATTCAAAAGGTTGTTCCTCACTCATGCCGCTTTGGCGCCGGCTACAAATCAAATGAGCGGCCACGAACCGGCCGGCTCCGCGCCACGTTTCTCCAAGAGGTGCACAGTGTCCGAATCCTTCACGCCGAACGAGCGCACGCGTGTCGTGCGCGAGCCGCAGCGCGGCGTCTATGACCGCGAAACGATTTACAGGATTCTCGATGAAGGGCTTGTGTGCCACGTGGGATTTGCCGCAAACGGCCAGCCGTTTGTCATTCCCACGCTCTACGCGCGTATCGGCGACGCTGTTTATTTTCACGGGTCCGCCGCGAGCCGGATGCTGCGCGGGGTCAGCGAAGGCGCGAATATTTGCTTGACGGTTACGCTCACCGACGGCATTGTGCTTGCCCGCTCGGTGTTCAATCACTCGATGAATTATCGCAGCGTCGTGGCGCTCGGCAAAGCCGCGCTCGTCGATGCCCCGCAGGAAAAACTGGAAGCTCTGCGGGCCTTCACGGAAAAGATCTTGCCGAAGCGCTGGGACGACGCGCGCCAGCCCAATGAAAAAGAGCTCAAGGCTACGAGCATTCTGCGTTTGCCGCTCACCGAGGCCTCCGCAAAAGTGCGGGTCGGCCCGCCCGAGGACGATCTCGCCGACTATGCGCTTCCCGTCTGGGCTGGCGTCATTCCACTGCGCACCGTGGCGGGTGCGCCCGTCCGCGATGAACGTTGCGATCTCGGAATTCCGCTTCCGGCGTACGCGGCAGAGTACCGGCGGTGAGCTGTGAATGAATTTACGCCTGCGCCCGTCAAACCGCTGGTGACCATCGAGGCGCTCGAAGCGCTTGACATCCGCGTCGGCACAATCGAACGCGTGGAGGAAGTGGCGCGTTCAGAAAAGTTGATGAAGCTCACGGTGAATTTCGGCGATCACACGCGGACGATTCTCGCCGGGATCAGGAAGGAGCGCGATAATCCGCGCGAACTGGAAACCCGCCAAGCCCTTTTTGTGTTGAATCTCGAGCCGCGCAAGATGGCCGGAGAAATTTCCGAAGGAATGCTTTTCGATATCGGCTACGCCGATGGCGTTGCTCCGGCGCTCGCCTTGCCGGAGCGTCCGGTTCCCAACGGCGCTCGCGCCGGCTAGCGGCTCACTGGCGCACAGCGCGCAGGAAATCGGCAAGCAAGCCGTAGCCGGTGGCCTCGACTCCGGGGTTGTGCTCGACGAGCGATAAGCCGAAAACGTCGAGGTCGAAGCGGATCGCCGAGCTGCTCCCTTCGAGATTGGCGAGCGGATCGGAGGCCAGCAACATCTCCGGGCGCACGCTGCACTCCACGCCATCGCCGCGGCGCTCAGCGCGGCAGACCAGTTTGTAACGCATCCCCGCGGCTCGCACGGAGCGGATTTTTTCCTCGCTCAGTTCGCGAATGCCGGTGCGCTGCACCTGATCGAGGCGCACGCTCGCGCCCATCAAGACAATCGCCAGCGCAACCACTTTCACGGCTGCGTCCCATCCGTCCAGGTCTGCCGTAGGGTCCGTTTCCGCGATACCCATGGCTTGCGCGCGCTTGACGGCTTCTTCCATCGAGCGGCCTTTTTCGATTTCCGTGAGCACGACGTTTGTTGTGGAATTCAAAACTCCGGAAAAACCGCGAATATCCGCCGCGGGCAGGCCGTACGGAAACATGGAGAAAACCGGCACCCCGTCCATGACCGTGGACTCGTAGAGGAATTGGCGGTTCTTCTCTTTTGCGAGCGTCGTGAGCTCGTGGTAGGCGTGAACGATGGGGCCTTTGTTGGCGGTGATGGCATGCGCCCCGAGTTCGAGAGCCATCCTCAGATGTTCGGTGGCGGGCTGGCCGGTTTTGACATTGAGCGAGGTGGCCTCGAAGAGAACATCGGCGCGCGTTTTTTCGAGCCACTCGCGGAGATTGCGCGGCTGCGACGTGTTGCCGTGTTGGATCAGGGAATGGCCGTGGAGCGCCGCCAATGGATTAAGGCCATCCGGGTCGGCGATCCAGCCGGTGCGGCGCGTGGCTACCCCGGTGAGTCGCCAGCGAATGTCGTAACGCCTCCTCAGGTCCGTCTCTTTGGAGATGAGAAGGCGGAGAAGCGCGCGGGCTACGTTGCCCATGCCGATGATAGCCAGATTGTAGGACGGCATGAGCCGCTCCTCCGGGAGCCAGCAGGCGAGACTGACCGGAATATCCGCCGCCGCATTCCGGGGGCGTAGCATGCTGCGCCCCTCGGATGAGATGAATTAATGTGCGGCGGCGAGTTTCGCGGCAGCGTCGGCGATCAACTTGGCTTCGTCCTCTAGGCACTTCGCGACGACCACAACGCCTTCATCGGCTTGTTTCCATTGTTTCTGTTCGATGGACTCGCGCACATAAGGCATGGTCTTTGCCGCGTAGCCGGTGTAAAAACCCGGCGCGTAAAGTTGGTGACGATACCACGGGCGGCTCGGCAGGCCTTCGGGCGTGATGAATTTGCGTTCGCTTTCTATCAGCAGGCGGTTCACCTCGGCGATGGAAGCCGCCGCCAGCGCTGCACCGCCGTTGGCGTTGGCGTGCTCCAGAGCCTTGCGATATTCCGCGGCGCTGTGCGAGACCGCATCGGCAGCGTTCTCGAGAGGCGCGAAGTTCTGGTAGGGAGGAACTTCCTCCTTTTTGGGCGGAACCTCCGTTTTCTTTGGATCGGCAATCGCGGCGAAAACACCTTCGTCAATTTCGCGGTTGCGCTCGCGAATTTCATCCTGCATTTTCTTGGAGAGCTCTTTCAGCTCCTTGACGTAGGTCTGCATCGTTTCCGCGAAGTCGCCGAATTCGAAAGGAAGGAGATCCGCATCGCCGAGGCGCATCATCATGCTGGCGCCGGTTTGCGCGAGCGCGCGGCCATAGACAAAGTTGGTATCCGCGAAATGGGTGTACCAGTAGAAGTCGTCGTAAATCGAGTGGTAGATTCCGCCGCCATCTTCGCCGCCATAACCGATATTGAGCGAAGCAACCCCGACATGCTGCAGGAACGGCGTGAAGTCCGAGCCTGAACCGAGTGCGCCCAAATGCATATCCGCGCGCTGCCGGATTTCCTGTTTTTTATCGCCGGGCGCTTCTTCGATGGCGCGCAATTGCTCGCGTTTCCATGCAGAGAGTTTCGTCTCGGGATCCTGAACGTCCCGAGCGATATCGTTCACGAACTTTTCGAGCGTGTGGGAACCGCCGAGACCCAGATAACCGCGGCCATTGCCGTCGGAATTGATGTAGGCCACGGCGTGCTTGTCCAGCTCCTCGGCGTGCGTCTCGACCCATTCCGTCGAGCCGAGCAAGCCTTCTTCCTCGCCATCCCAGGCGCAAAAGATGAGGGTGCGCTTGGGCTTCCACCCTTGCTGCACGAGTTGGCCGAGCGCGCGGGCTTCCTCAAGCATCGCGGACTGGCCAGAAATCGGGTCTTCGGCGCCGTTTACCCAGCCGTCGTGATGGTTGCCGCGGATCACCCACTCGTCGGGATAGACCGAGCCGGGAATTTTTGCAATGACGTCGTTGACGGGCGCCATGTCCCAGTTCGAAATCACCTTGAGATGCACTCTTCCGGGGCCGGGGCCGATGTGATAGCCGATACCGAGGCCGCCGCGCCACGCCTGCGGAGCAATGGGGCCTTTCAGCGAGGCGAGAAGCGGCTCCGCGTCGCCGTAAGAAATCGGGAGGACGGGAATCTTGGTGATCGTCTGAGCGTCTTTTATGGCGAGGCGCTTTGCGTTTTTCGTCGCGCCCACACCAGGGGTCAGAGGATCGCCGGCGTAGAGCGGCATATCGGCGACGCTGCCGCGCTGCACGCCATCCCTCGGACGGTAGGGCCCGGCGGGGAAAACATCGCCCTGCGTGTATCCATCCTCATGAGGATCGGAAAAAATGAGGCATCCAATGGCGCCGTGTTCGGCGGCGACCTTCGGCTTGATGCCGCGCCAGGAGCCGTAATAACGGGCGATAACGATGGCGCCTTTTACGGAGATGCCCATGCGCTCGAGTTGCTCGTAGTCGGCGGGCACGCCAAAATTGACGTACACCAGCGGAGCCGTCTTGTCGCCGTCAATCGAATAGGAGTTGTAGGTAGGAAGCTGCTCGGCCGTCTGGTCCGAAGTGGGATCTTCCTTTACGACTGGCTCTTCGAGCTTGGCGGCAAATTTGACCGCACCTGAATCGTCCACGAGTTCGACGGCACGCGCCTTCGGCGTGGGCATGAGCACATCGAAAGTTTCGATATGAGCGTCGAGACCGAATTCCTTGAATTTTGCGAGCAGCCAGTCGGCGTTTTCCTTGTCATATTTCGAGCCGACGTGGTGCGGGCGCGCGGAAAGCTGTTTCATATAGGCGCGCACTCTGTCCGGATCCGGAATGGCTCTCATCTTTTCTTCCCACTGGCGTTCGGCGCGCGATGATTCGGCGGAAAAGCCGGCGAGCGGCTGCTCGTCGGCGGCAACGTGCGTGCCGACCGGCGCCAGGGAAATGCCAAGGAAGACAATTATTGCGACCAGACCTCTGCGGTTCATGAGACCCCCTCGTTTTGCGCACGTATTCTGCCTGAACTGAGCGGCGTTTGGAAACGTTTGTTGCAGGTGAATCCTTAACCGCGGCTGCCGGTTTTCAGGAGAATGTCCAGGTCGTCGGGATGAATGGCGCAGAGGAGGGCGTCTTCGCGGTCGATGTGCCCTTTGCTGATCAGCTGGACGAGAGATTCTTCGAGCGCGAAAGAGCCTTTCTTTTTGGTCATGGTGATTTCCTGATGGAGATGCTGGAGGGCGTTGCGGCGAATGTGTTGGCGCGCGCCGTAGCCGATCATCAACAGCTCGGCAGCGGGAAAACGTTCGCCGGTTTTGCTGGGCAGGAGGATTTGCGTCAGGACGGCGGTGAGAGCCATGGCCAGTTCCTGGCGGATGGTGTTCTGCCGCTCGTCGGAAAAGGAATCGGAGATGCGGGAGATGGTCGTGGCGACGTCGATGGTGTGCAGCGTCGAGAGCACAAGATGGCCGGTTTCGGCAGCGGCGACGGCAATGCGCATCGTTTCCGGGTCGCGCATCTCGCCTACGACAAGAACATCCGGTGCCTGCCGCAGGGCGGCGCGGAGAGCGGTGGGAAAATCTGGCGCGTCCGTGCCGATCTCGACTTGCTCGATCACGCTGCGAATGTGGGTGTGCTCGTACTCGATGGGGTCTTCGATGGTCACGATGTGGCGCGCTTCGCGGCGGTTGATGTCGTCGATCAGCGCGGCCAGCGTCGTGGATTTCCCCGAACCGGCAGGGCCGCCAATCAACACAAGTCCCCGCGGGAGGTGTGCGAGAGTTTCAACGCTCGGCGGAAGATTCAGCTCGCGAAGCGCGGGAACCTTTTGTGGCAAGGCGCGAATCGCGGCGGCCGCCCGGCCGCGTTCGCGATGCAGATTGATGCGGAAGCGGCCAAGCCCGGCGATGCGGTAGGAGGAATCGGAAATTTGCGACTGGCGGTAGCGTGCCAGGGCATGTGAGGTGAGGGCCGGGAGCACGGCCGCTTCAATTTCGGGGCCATCAAGAGGCCGCGCATCGATTTTCTGTACGACGCCTTTTGCCCGAATGCAGGCGGGAGCGCCTGCGACGAGCAGCAAATCGCTTCCGCCACGGGCGATCAGCGTCTTGAGCCAGCCGTCCAGTTGAACCGCGCTGACAGGCTCCGCGCCTTCGTCCTCCGGAAGTTCGCTCAAGTCATTGACGACGCGGTTGATTTCCGGCTCTTCATCCATGAGGAACCTCAAGGGAATGGTTGCCGGAAAAGTTTGACTCAGCAAAGCTTTTTCGTCCAGCAGGAAAGACCGGGGGAGATGGTTTTCGAGCGCGCGTCAGGCCCCGGGAAAAAGAACCGGCGGCAGGGATGAGGAATCGCTGCCGCCGGCTGCACAATTCTCCAGCAAATAAAACGCCGTAAGTTTACTCGACTGCCCCGGTCTGGTCTGCGGCGACGGCAGTCAGCGTGCCAAACAGGCCGTGCGTTTCTCCGTCCGGTCCGGCGGAGAAATACATCGTCGTGGATGGACCAGCGCTCGCTCCATTGCCAAAGGTGAGCGACCAGAGTCCATCGATGGTTAGAATCGAATTGTCCGGATTCTCCACAAAGCCGATGAATTCGTGAGTGAACCCATTGTAGGCAGCGATCTTGCCGCTGCCGAAGTTGCCCACAAGTATGGAGTTGCTGAAGGTGCCGAAATCGCGAGGCGTCCAAACGACACCCCAGGGGGCGTTCAGCCACGGCCCCGTCTGGAGATGGCCGATGTGCCTTCCGTCGGGTTGGTACATTTCAACAAACCCAAGGCCGTTGCCTGCCACGCTGTCGTGTTTGGCGGCGTCCTGCTTGGCATAAGTGACGAAGAGCGTTCCGCCGATGTTCTGCACGTTATACGGCGCGAAGTCGCGCGGAATCCTGTCGTCATCGAACAATTCTTCGGAGATCGGTACGCGCTTGAAGGTGCTGTCATAGACTTCCACTCTTCCCGAGCGGAAATTCGTTACATACAGGAAGACTTTTCCGTTCAGAAGAGCTGTTGTAGCGCCCTTATAAACCGCGCCTCGCGGCGAACCTCCATCGGAATTGTCCACCACCAGGATGGCCGCCGGTCCGCCAGCCCATCCGGAAATGGTTCCGTCTTCGGTGACGAAGATGAAAGCAGCTGACGCGCTTGGACCGACCAGGAAATCGGTTGCGACGCCGTTAAAAACAGTACCGGTTGGTGCAGACACAGTGCCTGCGGGCGAACCTTTCGGAGGGGGAATGGTAACGATTCCATTGCCGTTGATGGGGATGATGGCGCCCGCGCCGGTGTAGAGCGTGGAAGTGCCTGAGTTATTGTTGGCGACCCACCAGGGACTTGTGGCGCTGCGCGACAGCCCCCAGGGATTCACTAGATTGGGGTCGGTAACGGCAGCGACTCCGGGCTGGTCGGAAACCAGATTCGTTTGCGTGTAATGTTGCGCTCTTGTTACAGCAGGAAGCAAAGAGAGCCCAAGTGCAAGTACTAGGAAATATTTCCACGACTTAAACACGTACCCCATGGCTTTACCCTCCAAATCGAGATTTAAGCAAAGAAACACATCGCGTTTGACCGCGATGGGATTCACTTTTGATTGGCTGGGTAAGTTATGATTTACTGCAACTGGAATTCCACTACAGTTTACTGTTGAAAATTTGAATCAGTAGTTGAGAACAAGGAACTTAGTCGATCGGGGTTGGGGAGTACTGCCAGGGCGTTCCTATTTCCCGTAGATAACTACCGCTCGGGATACCGAAGTTGGTAGAGTTTTATTCCGTGAATTCTTGAAAATAAACGAAGGGCGCGGAGTCCTCGGGAATCGGAACGGTCAGGCTCGGCGGAGGGTCAAAAGCGCGATTTCAGGGGGTACTCCAAGGCGCACCGGGGCGCCCACCGTTCCGAGGCCGCGATTCACGTAAATGGAAGCCAACGCCGACGGGCGGCCGGGAAACAGCGAACCGTGACTTGTCTCGAACGCCGAGTTTGCGGGGTAGGCCCGCTCGTTGGGTGCGGGTGCGAACATCGGGCGGTGATACAGCCCGGCGACGTAGTCCGTAATAAAGCGAGCGGGGCTCAGGCGGTGGTCGAGAATCTCGACCTGAATTTGTCCGCCGTGCGTGTGCCCGGCCAGCGTCAGCTCGATGCCCAACTCCGCGGCGCGGTTGAACGCATTGGGATTATGCGACATGAGAAGGTTGGGCATGTCCCGGCGCACCAGCGGTTCGAGCTGCTGAAGCAATTGCACCCGCCGCCCGCCGTTTGTGCGCTCGCGTTGATAATCAACCCCGATCAGATTAAACGAGGAGCCGTTGAATGTGAGTTGGGCGTTTTCGCTGCGCAGGAGCTTCATCCCGGCCTGCGCAAACAGGCGTTGCGCCGTATCTTCCGCGCGCGCATAGATCTCGTGATTGCCGTTGCAGCCCCAAACTCCCAGCGGGGCGCGAAGGCCGCGCACTTCGTCGATGCAATCGGCGATCGGGTCGCCAGCGCCGGTAATGAAGTCCCCCGTCACCAGAGCGAGGTCCGCTCCGAGGTCGTTCGCCATGCGAACGGCGCGGCGCACCTCCAGGCGCGGCATGTAACTGCTCAGATGGATGTCGCTGATCTGCACAATTTTCATGCCTTCCAGACCCGCCGGCAGATTGGGCATGGGGATATCCACGTGGCGGACTTGGTAGTCCAGGCGCTCGGCGGCGAAACCGTAAACCGCGGTAAGAAACGGGCCAGCTCCAGCTAGCGCGGTGGCGGTCTTGAAAAAATAACGGCGCGAGGGATTGGAAACCAGTTCCGCGGTGGTTGGCGCGCTGGAGTAGGGCGCCCCTGCTCGAGAAGAAGAAGCAGCCTCTCGAGCGGATGGATGGGTTCTGAGGTGATATGCAGCGCGCAGCCAGGCCCAGACTTTATCGATGCCGCCGACAACCTTCACCGCGAGATAGGCAAACAGCGCGCTAAAAAACCATAGCCCCGCAAAAATGGTGATCAGGTTGACCCCCGAAAGGATGTGACCGCCGCGCCCCATGCGGAAGCCGTCCGCAATCGCGCCAATAATGAGCAGCAACAGAGTGGCATAGATCAAGCGAGCGGCAACGCGCAACACCTGGCTTCCCCAATTCGAGGTCACACGCCAAATCGCGCGGTACCAGAACCGCTGCGAGAAAAACAGCAGCCCCACAATGCCGAGGCCAATCACGGTGCGCAGCAAAAGCCAGGTCCAATTCAATGGGAATGTCCCCCAGAAGACGAACTACAAGCTTACCATGCCTGCCCCAGCCGATTTCCGATGACGCAGAGGAACCTCCTGCGTAAGATGAACCCGGCCAAAAGGTCAGGTATCCCGAGCCGAAGCAGAGAAACACTTGGCCGCGAGGTCCGTCAGAGAGTGTGTGCCTGCCGGGACTGGCCCAAAACAGCCTCGACAGCAGGTCCAGAAACGGGCCCGGAAACAGATCCAGAAACAGCCAAAGATGAGGAGAGAGACGATGAAGAGTTTTCCTAACGGGGGAACCCTGCTGGTTGCGCTGGTGTTCGCGGCTATGCCGGCGTTAGCCCAGGAAGCCAAGAAAGCGGAACCGCCCAAACCCGCACGAAGTCCGTCCGAAGCGGTGCTCGAATCCTGGAATGATATCGGCAGAAAGCTGATTGCCATTGCCGAGGATTTGCCGGAAGACAAGTACGACTACAAACCGAATCCGGACTCGCGGACGTTTGTCGCGCAGCTGATCCACGCTTCCGCTTCGATGTATTACTTCACGGACACCGCGCAGGGAAAGAAGCCGCATTTTCCCGATGATCCGAAACGCGATGAGCTGAAAACCAAGGCTCAGATCGTGGCCTTCGTGAAACAGTGCGTCCATGACGGCGCGGACCTGATCAAGGCCAAGGGCGACAAGGGTATGGGTGAAAGCGTCGCGGACGGCGGGCCGCGCAAAGTTCGTCTTTACGACCTGGCGTACGGGCTTATCGAGCACTCTGGCGAACACTACGGCCAGCTGGTCGTGTATTACCGCATCAACGGCCTGGTGCCGCCAGAATCGCGGCCTAAGAAGTAAGAGGCATGGCCTCAAGTCCCGAACGGGTACGGGGTCAGAACCTCGTGCCCGTTTTCTTTTGCCGATGGGGAACGTGTGTCGAAACCTGCGCGGCAGATCGTAGGGCACCGTGTGCTGTGCCCCCCCCGAGAATTTATAGAGAGTTGATTATGAGCCCGCTGCTTCTCGGGCGCCGCTCTCTAGGAGCGCAGCCAGCTCTCTGGGATCGCCGGTCGGCGGCAGGCAGGTTTGTCCCGCGCAGACAACCGCCATGGCTTTGCCGGCGGGGAGATGCGGCAGCGTTTCTTGGAGCGCGCCAGCGAAATTCGCCAGCGAGGTGCCGGGTATTAGCCGCAGGACAGACTTGCCCAAACGGTAGACGCGGTGCGCGGCGGCCTCAAGAGCTTGGGCCTGGGGATCATCCGCGCGCCCGGTGATGACTACCTGCAAGGGGTGCCGCGCGAGAAGCGTGGCAGCGAGGCCGTAGGTCGCGGCAAACATGCCGTATTGCGGCGCGATCCCCGCGAACGCCTCCAGAGTCTTTTGGGCAAAATCGTAATAACGCTGGTCGCCGGTCGAGGCGTGCATGCGAATCAGCGCGATCGCCGCGACAGAATTGGCTCCCGGGGTCGGCGAATCTTGGAATGGTTTTCTAGGAACATCGAGGCCGCCCATGGGCGCGGCATCCGAAGGCCGATCGAAAAAGCCTCCGCCTTCCGCGTCGCCGTAGCGGGCCACGGCGAGGTCCATGGTTTTTTGCGCGGCGGCGAAATACCGCGAGTCGAGCGTGACTTCGTAGGCATCCAGCAAAGCCAGCACGCCGAAAACCTGATCGTCGAGCGAACCCTCGAGCGCGGGGCCTCCCAGGCGATGACCGAAACCGCGGGATTCGCTCCACACTTCGCTTAGCATGCGATCCATGGTCTTTAAGGCAAAGGTGCGGCAGGCCTGAATCGTTGACCCGTCAAGCACTTTTCCCGCTTCCAGATAAGCCGAAACGAACATCGCGTTCCAGGAAACATACATTGTTTTATCGACGAAGGGCGTCGGACGGGGCAACCGCGCGGCCATCATCTTCCCTCTGCCTTTTGCAATGAGGAGGCGCACGGAAGTCTCGTCGAGCCCGAGTTGCCGGGCGATGTCAGCGGCGCTGCGCGCAATCCACAAGACATTTTTCGCGGGATTGTGGTGCATCTCGCCATGGGGCTCGACGTCGTAGTAGAGCTCCATGACGCGCGCTTCGTCGGGCAGCAGCGCGGCGCGCAGCTCGTCGAGCGTCCAGGTGAAATAATCGCCGTCATCATCGAGCGAAAAGTCCGCGTCCTGGCTGGCGTAGAAGCCCCCTTTTTCCTGATCGGACAAAACCTCGTTGACCCAGCCGATCATGCCTTCGGCGGTCTCCCGGAGGAGCGGATTCTGTGTCATTTGCCAGCCGTGCAGATAATTGCGCAGCAGTTCCGAATTGTCGTAACTCATTTTCTCGAAGTGCGGCACGAGCCAGCGTTCATCCACCGAATAGCGGTGAAAACCGCCCGCGAGCTGGTCGTAAACTCCGCCGCGAGCCATCTTTTCAAGGGTCGTCTCGATCATCGCCAGCAGATGCTTTTCCTTTGTCTGCCGGTAACGCTCCAGAACGAGGTCGACAGCCGAGGCATGCGGAAATTTCGGCGCGCGGCCAAACCCGCCATTCTTGATGTCAAATTGTTCGGTAACGGAGGTGATTTGCGCGTCGACCACAGCGGGATTGAACTCCGCGCGCGCTCCCGTGAACACTTCCGCCTGGGAGACCGCATCGGCCAGATGGTCTGCCGCTCTTACAAGATCGGCTCTCTTGTTCCGGTAAGAATCCGCCACGGCCAGGAGAAGGCGGCGAAAGCCGGGGCGCCCCATTTGATCCTCCGGCGGGAAATACGTGCCGCCGAAAAATGGTTTTCCATTGGGCAGCAAAAAGCCCGTCAGCGGCCAGCCGCCCTGGCCGGAAATCGCGCTGACGGCGGATTGATAACGCGCATCCACATCCGGGCGTTCGTCGCGGTCCACCTTTACAGCCACAAAATTCTCGTTAATGATTTTCGCGATCTCGGAATTCTCGTAACTCTCGCGGTCGATGACGTGGCACCAGTGGCACCACACTGCGCCAATATCGAGAAGAATGGGTTTATCTTCGGCTTCCGCGCGCGCAAACACGGAGTCGCCCCATTCTTGCCAATCGATGGGTTGATGCGCGGCGGAACGCAGATACGGGCTGGCGGAATCCTTCAAACGGTTTTCAGGATGAGACGACAAGAAAAATCCTTTCGATACGCGTGGCGCCGCGGGCGGGCGCTTTTCCTCTAAGAGAGTGCAGGAAAGCAGAAAAGACCACTATGCCCTCGAGACTACTGCACGATGTCTCCGGGGCCGAGGTCGCGTGGATCGAGCGGCTTGCGCCCGGCAAATCCTTCATCCTGCCTGTGGTAGAAACGGATGCGGTCTTCGCCAAGCTTCCAGCAAAGGTAGACATCTTCGTTGTCAATCACAGCGGGAAAATCGAGCAAGCCCACGTCGAGGTCCTTGATGACGCAGCCGGTTTCGAGAATCCGGTTCAGCGAAGTTTTCAGGGATTCGGCAAGCTGCTGGTGCTCCACCCGCAACGCGGCCAATTTTTCGTAGGGGACGATGACGCCGCCCATCATCATGATGCGCGCGGAAACCGCGGAGAGGTCGTTTTCGAGGCCGGACAGTTTTTTGCGGCAATCCATGGCCTCCACGAGAAAAGGTTCGAGCTCTCGCCGCGCGCGTTCCGCCTCGGTGAGAGTGAAGAGCCGCGGCTCCGGTTCGGGCGAGTCGTCCTGTCCCTCTTCGTCGTCTTCGTCCGCCATGGTCTGTCCGTTCTCTGTCGTTCCTCGGTGCCAAGCCTGATCGCTGCTTGATTTGATGCTAGCGCAAACGCACTGCATGGTCGAGCGCAATGCGTTCGGGAGGAAAGTGCCAACGTCGAAGCATTCCACTACCCGCCGATGAACACCATAGTACGCGAGGGAGGCACGAAATCGGGGGCGTTGATGCGGTGTCCTTCTTCCTTTTCATCAACCACGGAACGAATGTAGGTCGCCAGGTCCTCATCCGCGGCTCCTTCGCGAAGGAGCCCGCGCAGGTCGTGATCGTCCTTGCTGAAGAGGCAAGAGCGCAGTTTTCCGTCAGCGGTCAGGCGGATGCGCGAACAATGGCCGCAAAAAGGCTGCGTGACGGGCGCGATCAGACCAATCTCGCCAGGCGCGCCGTCGGCGAAGCGGTATTTCCTCGCCGTCTCGCTGCGCTCGTGGGGAACTTGCACCAGCGGCCACCGCGCGTGGATGCGCTGGTACACTTCCGCCGCAGGCACGACGTGACTCCGCGTCCAGGTGCGGTCGGCGTCCAGCGGCATAAACTCGATGAAGCGCATGATCACGCCGCGCTCTCGGGCAAATTCGGCGAACGACTCCACCTCGTCATCATTGAGGCCGCGCACCAGCACGGCGTTGACTTTCGCGGGAGCCAGCCGCGATTTCTGCGCCACGTCGATGCCGCGCATCACGGCAGAGAAGGATTTTGTTCGCGTGATGCGCTCGAACTTGCCGGAGTCGAGCGAATCGAGGCTGATGTTGATGCGGCGGAGTCCCGCTTCCAGCAGACGTTCGCAGCGTTCCGCCAGCAAATGGCCGTTGGTGGTCATGGAAAGATCTCTGACGCCGAGCGCGTGAAGCCGCGCTATGTAGTCCTCCACCCCCGCGCGCACCAGCGGCTCTCCGCCGGTGATGCGAATCTTCTGAATGCCGAGGCTCAGAAAGATGCGCGCCAGCCGGTCCAGTTCCGGCCAGGAGAGAATTTCGTCATGGCCGCAGTAGTTTTCGGGGTCGGCCGAACGACAGTACACGCACCGGAAGTTGCAGCGGTCGGTGACCGAAATGCGCAGGTCGGTGATCTGCCGTCCGAATTTGTCTTGAAGAGTCATGGCAGGTTTTTCCAGCTGGACGCGAGACCGTGCAGTCCCGCTTTCCGGTTCCACAAAAAAACCGCCCGATCCGGCTTCCCGGAGGCGAGCGCTCGACGGAAATATGCAGTTTTCCGTCGGTACGCTCCTTTCGAGGTTCGGGAGGCCCGGGCGTTTCCACCCGAACCCTCAGCCGCGGGGTTAGAAAAAACGGTCGTGGAAGCGTCGCCCCGCCTGCCCTGGGTCTTGTCTCCCTTGGCTAACGGGGGTAGCACGTCTTCTTTAGTCTACGCCGCAAAACAGTGGGGTGCAATTCACGCAATCCGAGGGCCTTCCGTCAGTCCCGCCCGGGGAGTGTGATAGAGTTTTTGCCACGCCATGCGGATCTTCGTTCTCGGCGCCGGTGCAACCGGCTCCCTTCTGGCAGAGCTTCTCGAACGTCAAGGACATACTGTCTGGTGCGGCGACCGTGATACCGCGCGCGCCCGGCTCTTTCTGGGCAAGCGAAGCACGATTGCGGTGACCAAGGTGAACGCCAGAAACCTTCGCGGCATCGTGCGCGCGGCACGCGGCTGCCAGCTCATCGTCAACGCCTCCGCTTCGGTCTTTAACCAGATTGTGATGCGAGCCGCGTTGCGCCTGCGCGCGCATTACGTGGACCTGAGCTCCCACCTCACTCGCAATCCTTTCAAGGCCGAGCAATTCTCCTACGCCAAACGCTTTGAAGAAAAAAACCGGACGGCGCTGATCAATGCCGGAGCGGCTCCGGGCCTGACGAACCTGCTCGTCAAGCGCGCTGCGGAAATGCTGGACGAGGTCCATTCCGTGCAGATTCGCCTCTATGAAAGCACGGAGAGCGACGACCCTATTTCACAATGGTCGCCGGAAGTTTCCTTCGACGAAGCCATCTCGCATCCTCTCGTGTACCGGCAGGGCAAATTCAGCATGGGAAAGCGCTTCGCTGAACTGGAGAAATTTCGGTTTCCCGACCCAATCGGATACGCCAACGTGGTTCTCGCGGCGCAGGATGAAGTCGCGACCCTGCCCTACGCGATCCCCATGCGCAACATGGACGTGAAGATCGGCGGAAACGAATTCGACCGGCTACGGCGCTGGTATAAGCAGGGGAAATTATCAAAGTCGCGCGGGATCGTCCGGCAACGCTTTCCGCAGACGTCGTCTCCGCGGGCGATTGCCAAGCTCATTCGCCAGGGGGTGCTGCAAAACGCGAGATTTTCCGCCTCGGTGCTGGTGCGCGGCGTGAAACGTGGCCCAAAAGAAGATCAGCGCCTGCTGATTCGCACCAGCGCGATGTTTCCGACGCTCTATCAAATCCGCCAGCAAGGCCGCTTTACGACGCCCGTCGCGTACGCCACCGCTCACGTCGCGGCGCTCTTCATCAAGTATTTTCATCGGGACGAGCCGGGTGTCTTTGCTCCCGAAATGCTGCCGGTGGAAACGCGGCGCGCGATCATCGCCGGGATTCGTGCTCACAGCGTCAGGGTCACGCACAAAACAACGATCCTCAGACAAAACGGCGAAGACGAAGAAGACTTCTGACTCGCGCCATTGGCTCGACAAGCTTCGGCAAGCCGCGCGGCGGCGATCAGGGCCGCGCTTCGAACACCAGATTGAAGGGCGTCTGCGTGGCGCGCCGGAATCGCGTGAAGCCGCCGCTCGAGACGACTTCGCGCAGACGTTTTTCTCCCGCCTGCGCACCGAGCGCCAGCCCCACTTCCTGCGACAAGGACGCCGGCGTGCATAAGAGTGTCGATGCGCCATAGAACGCTCGGCCAATCGGATTGAGATTGTCCTCGAGCTTGTCGCCCGCAAACGGTTCGACGATCATCCACGTCCCGTCTTTCTTCAGCCGGCTGTGCACATGAGCCGAAGCGCCCGCAGGATCACCCATGTCGTGCAGACAATCGAAAAACGTCACGAAGTCATAGTCTTTTCCGGGAAACGATTTGGCGCTGGCCACTTCAAACTTGATGCGGCCGCCTACCCCGGCATCGTGCGCGCGCTGTTTGGCGGTCTCGATCGATTTGTCATGGTAATCAAATCCGGAAAATTCGGACTTGGGATACGACTTCGCCATAAGGATTGTGGAAGCGCCCAGACCGCAGCCGACATCTGCGACGCGCGCGCCATCCTTCAGTTTTGCATCGACGCCCTCAAGCGATGGAATCCACGCGGTGATCAGATTCGCGGCGTATCCCGGCCGGAAAAATCTCTCGGTGCCGACAAAAAGTTCGGCATGGTGTTCATGCCAGCCCATTCCTTCGCCCGTCTTAAACCGTTCGGTCAGCGCGTCCTCCGCTTTGATCGCCGCCAGCGCCACTTGAAACGCACCCGGCATGAAGGCCGGACTGTCGTCGTCCGCCATCGCGAACGCCTGTTCCTCGGTCAGGTGAAATTTTCCCGCTGCGGCATCGTACGTCACGTAGCCGCCCGCGGCTTGCGCGCTCAGCCACTCGCGGACGTAACGCTCGGCAGTCCCCGTGCGCTTGGCCAGTTCCCCGGCCGTTTGCGGGCCGCCTGCCGCGAGTCCTTTGTACAAACCGAGCTTGTCGCCGATGCGGACCAGCGCGGCGTTAAACGTAGCGCCGAAATCCACCAGCGCTCGGCCAAGAAATTCGTGCAGTTTATCCATATCGATAGCCATCAGTTCCTCCGTCAGAGAGAAAGTAGGCGAGCCGGGAGAGTAACCGGATTCTAGACTCCTCGAGAAAGGAAAAGCAAGAACCCTCAGCAGCAGCGGTTGGGGCGTGAATAGCGCCGATTGATCTGCTCGACGTAAAACTCTTCCGCACTGAGCGCGCCGCGCCCCGCGTCCTGCCTGCCTCGAGCGCGCAGATAGCGTTCATACGCCGAGTCGCCACACCACTCCCGCAAGCCGCGCCAGAAGCGGCGAAGCCGCCGTTGCGCGAATTTGGCCGCGCGCTCGAAGGGCATCAATCGTCTCCGTGCACAGTGCCCGGGAATCCTTCGGCCCACTGTGTTCTGACATACGGCGCTTCCTGCAGCACCGCCTCGCGCCGCCCGCTCAAAATCGCGTACCACTGCCGAAGCGCTTCGAGGAGCAGCACGAGGATCATCACCGCGAGCACACCCGTAACCGCGGCATCCAGCCGCTGATTGAAAATCAGCCGATACGTCTCGGCAATTTTTGCCGCCGGAATCTGCCCGGCGACAATTTGAGCGGCGAGCGCGTCCGCTTTCGAGAGAAAACCGAGATTCGGACTCGCATCAAAGATTTTCTGATAGCTCGCCGTCATCGTCACCGCCACCAGCCAGGCCATGGGCACAAGCGTTACCCAAATCCACCGGAGCCGCTTCATCTTCAGCAAAATCGTCGTGGCCAGCACCAGCGCCACCGACGCCAGCAACTGATTGGAAATCCCAAACAGCGGCCAAAGCGAATTAATGCCACCCAGGGGATCGACGACGCCCTGATACAGAAAGTAGCCCCACATTCCCACGATAACCGCACTCGAAAGCAGAATACCGGGCATCCACCCCGTGCGTCCGAGCGGTTTCCAGACGCGCCCGCCCAGCTCCTGCACCATGAAGCGCCCCACGCGCGTTCCCGCATCCAGAACGGTGAGAATAAACAACGCTTCAAACATGATCGCAAAGTGATACCAGATGCTCAGCAATCGCTCGCCACCAATCGTACTGGAAAAAATCTGTGCCATTCCCACGGCAAGCGAAGGCGCGCCGCCCGCGCGATTCCACAAAGTCTGCTCGCCAACCGAATGAGCGAGCTGCGCCATGGTTTGCGCATCCAGATGATATCCCCAGGAACTGATCGTACCCGCCGCGATTTCCGGCGTCGCACCAACAATGCTCGGCGGACTATTGATGGCGAAATAGACGCCCGGCGGCATCGCGCACGCCGCAACCATGGCCATCACGCCAACAAACGACTCCAGCAGCATGGCGCCATAACCAATCAACCGAGCATGGCTCTCGCGCAAAATCATCTTGGGGGTGGTGCCCGAAGAAATCAGCGAATGGAATCCGCTGATCGCGCCGCAAGCAATAGTGATAAAGCAAAACGGAAAAATCTTCCCTGCAAACACCGGACCGGTTCCATCGATAAATCGCGTCAGCGGCGGCATCATCATGTGGGGCCTGACAAACAGAATTCCCGCTGCGAGAGAAAAAATCGCCCCCGTCTTGATGAACGCGCTCAGGTAATCACGCGGCGCGAGCAGCAGCCACACCGGCAGAACTGCAGCCGCAAAACCGTACGCGATGATTACAAACGCCAGCGAAACACCGCTGAACGTAAATGCCCGCGCCCAGGATGGCGATTCCGCCACCCATTGCCCTGCGACCACCGCGAAAAGAACGAGCGCGACGCCGAACAAAGATGCCTCGAGCACGCGCCCCGGCCGGATAAATCTCAGATACACGCCCAGTAGCAATGCGATAGGAATCGTCGCCGCCAGCGTGAACGTGCCCCACGGCGAAGATTTCAGCGCGTTCACGACGACGAGAGCCACCACCGCCAGCAAAATTACCATGATCGCCAGCACAGCAATCTGCGCGATGAATCCGCCCCGCGCGCTCACTTCGTCGCGCACCATTTGCCCGAGCGTTTTCCCGTCGCGCCGGATGGAGCAAAACAAAATGATGAAATCCTGCACGCACCCAGCAAGGGCAGCCCCGCCGATCAGCCAGAGCGTTCCCGGTAAATAACCGAATTGCGCCGCAAGCGTTGGCCCGACTAGCGGGCCCGGCCCGGCAATCGCCGCGAAGTGGTGGCCGAAGAGCACCCACTTGTTGGTAGGAACGAAGTCGCGCCCATCGTCGTGAATTTCCGCAGGCGTCGCGCGTGCGTCATCCAGCGCCAGCAGGCGCGCCGCGAGGAATGCGGAGTACAGGCGATAAGCCACCATGTAACAGCACACCGCGGCGACGACGAACCAAGTGGCGTCGAGCGGCTCTCCGCGGTGCAGCGCGATCCCGCCCAAAGCGCCGGCTCCCGCGACCCCGACAGAAAGCCAGACAACAAATTTGAGCGCGTTCTTCATTTACCTGAATTCGTTCCCGATCCTGAACTGGCGCGGATGAATTGCGCGGTGTCCTGTTTCAGCTTTGCCAGCGAAGGCATATGCGCGTACACCATGTGACCCGATTCGTAGTACGCCCCTGTCAAATGGCCCCGCAAAGAAGGATCGAGGCCCAGATGATCAAACGTATATTCGGCGGCGAAAAACGGCGTAGCCAGGTCGTAGTAGCCCTTGGCCACGAAAACGTGGAGAAACGGATTCTGCGTCATGGCGCTGCGCAGCGTTTCGCCCACATCCGCGTAGCGGTTTTCGTAGGGCTTGTAGCTCCAGGGATAGACGCGCCCGGTAAGCACTTCATACGGCAAATCGCTGTCGAACTTCAAATCGCCGCGCACGTAATCGTTCAGCGTCGCCGTGTAAGGCCCGATGATTGCCGCGATGCTGGGATCGTATTCCGGCGTTTCGCCGGCCGCGTCTTTGTCGATGCCTGTAAACCGGCCGTCGATGCGCCCCACGGTGCGGCGTTCCCTGCGCATTAGCTCTTTCGTGAAGCGCTCGATTTCGACGCGCATGTTGGCGCGCTCGATATAGTCGGTCGAAAGTCCCGTCAACCTCGCGAGTTTCTGCACCACTTCCGCGTGCTTGGCGCCCGACAACCCGTCCCCCGCCATCAGTGCGCTGGCATACTCGCCTTCGGCAAAATTCTCCGACTCCTCGACGGCCTTGTGCAGATCCGTTTGCAAATCCGCGGGCAAGCGCTTGTGGTACCAGGCAATCGCCGTGTACGTCGGCAGAATCAATATGTACGGCAAATCATTCCCGCTATCGAATTCCGTGGTCGCAAAATTCAAAATCGTCGAAACCAGAATGATTCCGTTCAAGTACATTCCATAGCGCTGCTGCAAATATCCGGAAAGGCCCGCCGCCCGCGTCGTTCCATAACTTTCACCGGCAAGGAATTTCGGCGAAGACCAACGTTTGTTGCGCGTCGCATAGAGCCGGATGAAATCGCCCACCGACTGCACGTCTTCTTGAATGCCATGAAACTGAATCGGCGATTCACCGGGCGCGGGACGGCTGTAGCCTGTCGAAACCGGGTCGATAAAAACAAGGTCGGTGACGTCCAGCAGCGAGGACTCGTTGTCCACCAATTTATAAGGCGGCGGCAGCAGCTCGCTCGCGTCTCCCATGGCCACTCGCCGCGGCCCGAACGCTCCGAGATGCAGCCACACGGAAGCCGACCCGGGCCCGCCGTTGAATGTGAACATCACCGGCCGCCCCGACAAATCGCTCACATCGTCGCGCGTGTAGGCCACGTAGAAGACGCTCGCCTTCGGCTTCCCTTCTTCGTCTTTCATAACCAGCATCCCTGCCGTCGCCGTGTATTTGATCTCCTGCCCGCCGATGCGCGCCGAATGTTTTGTCTGCACCACTTTGTCTTCTGGCTCGGGCGGCGTTTTCTTCTCCGCCTCTTTCGGCGCTTCGGCTGCTTTCTCGCCCGGCTTTGGCGCCGGTGGCGCGCCGGGCACCGGTTGCTGCGCGAATGTGAACGACGTGCCAAACAGAACCAATGCGGCGCAGCGCAATCCCACATGGCGAAATTTCATCGTCGATACGCTCCTCGTACAATGGCGGCGGAAGGATCTGAACAGCCCGCGGCATCGTATGCGAGTCGAGTAGCTTCGTCAATCGGCGCGCGCTTCGCCGCTCGCCAAGCCTCTTTTCCAATTTCGCTTGTGCCCCTCCGCGTCCGCTATACAATGCAGGGACGAGATTGAAACATATGTTTCCAGGAGCATCCATGCGCCCATCCCGCTTAGGGTTAACCGTGTATCTCGCCATTGCCGCAACTCTGCTGCTGCCGCCGATTGCCGGTGCGCAGCAAAAGGAAGAATTGCCTCATCCAAAAACTCTTTCCGGTCTGGAAAAGGCGATGAAGGACGTTGTCGACAAGGCTCATCTGCCCGGCGCGGGCGTCGCCCTGGTCTCGAACGGCGAGCTGCTCTGGTGCGGCGGATTCGGCAAAGCGGATCTTGCCTCGGGCCGCGATATCAGCTGCGATACGGAATTTCGCGTGGGCTCCATCAGCAAATCGTTTGTGGCGCTCGCGCTTCTGAAACTGCAGGAAGAAGGAAAAATCAATCTCGAAGCGCGCTTGCAGGACGTCGCGCCCGAAGTCCCCTTCAAGAACCGCTGGGAGTCCACCAATCCCGTGCGTATCGTGAATTTGCTCGAACACACGGCGGGTTTCGACGACATGGAAGCGTCCGAAGTCTACAACTTCAAGGATCCTTACAATTTTCCGCTTCTCGACGTATTCAAGCGGTTCGAGGAACCGCAGGACGTCCGCTGGCCTCCGGGCACGCGCATGTCCTACTCCAATCCGGGCTTCGGCATCGCCGGATACTTGATCGAGAAAGTCAGCGGCAAACCCTTCGACCAATATATCCGCGAAACCATTCTTCGTCCGCTCGGCATGGCCAACGCCGATTTCCCGTTCACCGATCTGAACAAGCCTCTTCTCGCCACCCCCTACGATGGCAATCCGCCGCACGCCCTTCAAGGATATCCAAACATCTATTTGCGCCCTGCGGGCGATCTGAAAGCTTCGCCTGGCGAGCTGGCCAAGCTGGTGCAATTTTTCCTCAGGCGTGGAAAGGCGGGCGATGCGCAGATTGTGAAGCCGGAGTCCATCATTCGCATGGAGACGGTCGAGTCCACTCTCGCCGCGAAAAATGGGCTGCGCCTCGGCTACGGCCCCGCGAATTACACCGAAGTCGTCGGCGGAGTGGTTACCCACGGCCATGACGGCGGCATCGACGGGTTCATTTCCACATATCGCTACATGCCGGAACAAAATTGGGGCTACGTCGTTCTGCTCAACAGCACGCAGTCGTTCGAGGCCCTGCTCGACCTGAACGCGCTAGCCATCGATTTCCTTTCCAAGGACTTCCCGAAGACCCAGCACCCGGCTGTTTCCCTTCCCGCGGCCGAACTGGAAAAGTTTGCCGGCTACTACGCTCCCCGGGCGCCACGCTCGCAGCTTTTTGCATTCCTGGATGGTCTGACTGGCGGTCAGCGCGTCCGTGTCATCAATGGACAGCTCACACACGCCAGTCTCTTTGGCAAACCGGAAGTACTGATCCCCGTTGGCAAGAATTTCTTCCGCGGTGAAAAAGATCCTGAAGCAACCACTGTTTTCATCACAGACAGCACCGGCCAAATGGTGTTCTCCAGCCAGGAGACGGAGGGTTTTTCCTATGGTGAGCGTACCAGCATCCTGTGGACGTACGCTCGACTCGCGACGCTTCTCCTCGCCCTTCTAGTGATGGCGACGTCCGTACTGTTCGCGGTCGTCTGGGTTTTGCGGAAACTTTTTGGTGGAATGAAAGACGTTCCGCATCTGGCCGTCAGAACGATTCCGTTGCTCGCAACCATGTCCTTCTGTGCGCTGGCCCTGTCTTTCACAAAGCTGAGCTGGGACACGGGAAAATTCACTCTGGGGAATGCGGGGTTCTTCGTACTGAGCCTGCTATTCCCGCTGCTTTCCCTCATCGGGCTGCTTCTGGCGGTGCGCGTCAAGAAAAACGAGATCAACGCCGCCACGCGCATTCACTCCCTGCTCGTCGCCCTGGCCTGCTGCGTGGTCAGTGCCTTCGTCGCCTCATGGCACTTCATCGGTCTCCGCATTTGGGCGCCGTGACCGCCTGATCCACGGAGCCAACGCTACTCCGTACAACCGTAAAATCTGTTTGCTGCGTCGAGAAGACGCCCGAGCTGATCGTGCGCATGTTTCTCGTCGGAGGGCAAAATATCCCAGCCGGTGAAAACCGCAACAAGGTCATACTCCGGCAAGACAATCAGTTGCTGGCCACCGAACCCGCGCGCAAACCAGGCGACGTCTTCAGGCGAACCGCCGGTCGGCTGCAGCCACCATTGATAGCCGTATTTCCATTCGCCTCCGGAGACAGCAACGTGCGGCGCGACGGAATCCTTGATCCACCCCGCGGAAACCACTTCTCTTCCTTCCCACATGCCGCCTTTCAGGAAGAGCTGGCCGATTTTGGCGAGATCGTGCGCAGAGAGGTACAACCCGCCTTCCGTGTCCGGCAGGCCGGTTGGCGAATGTTTCCAGTAGTAGCGGATACCCAGCGGCTTGAAGAGATGTTCGGCGGCGTACTCGTCGATATTCTTGCCGGTGACTTTCTTGAAGATTTGCGCCAGCAGAATGGTCGCGCCGCTGTTGTACAGGAACACTTTCCCGGGATCGCTGGCCATGGGCAGGTCGATGACGTACTGCCCCCAGTCGTGGCTCGCTTCCATCATGTCGGCCGAGTTTTTGGGATCATCGTAGGGCAAATCTTCGTGCCAATCGAGGCCGGCCGTCATCGTCAGCAGGTCGCGCACCGTAATGCGCTTTTTCCGGTCGTCGAGGTTCGCGATTTTGCGGAGTCCGAGAAGCGGCACAATGGGCGCTTCGAGGCTAGCCGTGAATTCATTCCGGGTCCTCGCTATTCCGATGGTGATCGAGGTAATGGTTTTAGAAACCGATTGCATCGTGTGCATGCTGGAGCCCTGATAGAACGGATGAAATTCCGTGCTGAAATAGTTGTAGGGGCCGTGCAGGTCGTGATTCAGCGGTCCTTCTTTTTTGGCGCGTTCGCCGTAAATCTGGCCGTAATCGTGCGCGTAGGTTTTGTCGTAGACGGCGGTACCGCAGCGCAGCACGAGCATGCTGTCCACAAGCCCGTATTTCCCGCTGGCAATGTCGGCGTCAAACGCGGCGAGCTTTTGCGGATCGATGCCAAGCGCTTTCGGAGTTGCTTTCGGCCAATCTTTAATAGCCCCGGCCTCCTGCGCGACCGAGGAAACCGAGAATAGGCATAGAACGAGCGCCATGGCCAGGGCCCTTCTCTGAAGCCTGCTCTCGTCTAGAAGATGCGCTCGCCTTCGTTTCATCGTTTCTCCAATCTGTTGTGACTCTCAATCGTCCAGGGAAGTAAATTGCAGCAACGGATAAAGATCATGAAATATTCCCGCAATTTCGCGCGGAAATGCGGCGCGCCGGGCATCCGCGGATTTCAGCTTGCGCCGCACGATCCAGGCTTGCAGTTTTTTCCAATCGTCAGGCCCGGACGGCCAGCCGCGCTGCTCCTTCCACTCTTTTTTCTCGAGGCAATACCAATAACTCTCATAGCGCCTGCCGAGACGCTTCTTCTGTTGCCCCATCCATCTCGGTCGCGCCAGTATGCGCCGATCCGCGACCAGTCCGAGCGCGGACTCCTTGCGTTTCGATCCGCAATAAATGCGAAAGCCCGCCGTAACCGTTTCGGCGGAGATTCCCGTGTAGAGCTGGCCCGTTTCGCCCTCGCCCGGAAATGGCGCGGAGAATTTCAAATACATGTGCGCGCGATACGGCGTCTTGTCTTTTGCGAAGCGGATGTCGCGGTTGATGCGCGAGAAATTCGAGCCCGTACGCCCGGTGGTGTCGAAGCGTGAATCGAGTTGCAGGACGGCGGGGCTTACTTCTTCAAGCAGGCGGCGGAACGGTCTCACTACAAATTCCTGATAGCGTTCGCGGTTCGCGTCCATCCACACCTTTTTATTGTTGCGCGCCAAATCTCGAAAAAACTGAAACGTGGCGCGCGTGAAAATCGGCACTGGTTTTCCCATGGGTGGTCCTCGGTGCGGTTTGTGGGGACCAGAGTACACGATTCCCAATCGGCGTCAATTGAACTATGCTGTGCCGCTCTCCGCGAAGCGTGACGGAGTTGCGCTATTGGGGTTTGCTACGAAGCGAGGACGAGATGAATCGACGGAAATGGCTTGTGGGGGGAATTTTGCTGGCTGGCGCTTCGGCGGCCGTGGCTTTCCTGCCGCCGGCAGCGGTTGTGAAAGCGGACGAGGCGCAGCCCGCGGCGAAAACGGAGTCCTGGAAAGCGGAGGACGAGATTTTTCAGGAATACGCCGCGCAGTTGCGGATTTCGCCGGACGCGAAGTGGCTCGTCTGGGTGAAGTCGACGGCCGACAAGGAAAAAGACGCGCGAGTCTCAAACCTAGTTTTGTCGAGCCTCACCGACAGCAGGGAGATTCAGCTCACGCGCGGCAGCGACCGCAATGGAAACCCGCGGTGGTCACCGGACGGCGAGTTCCTTGCGTTTGTGAGCTCTCGCGCGCGCCCGGGCGCAAAGCCCGAGACCGCTCCCGTGCAGATCTGGCTGATCAACCCGCATGGCGGCGAGCCGTGGGCGCTCACGGAGCTGGCGCGCGCGCCCCAGCAGATCGACTGGCTCGACAAGGACACCATTATCTTCAGCGCTGAAGAAGAGCCGGCGCTCTATGAGCAGGAGTTGAAGAAAAAGAAGGATGATTCTGAGATCGTGGATGACGCCGACCATGCAGCGCCGGTGCGGCTCTACAAAATCGGCGTGAAAGACAGGAAAATCACGCGGTTGTCGACCAACACCGATTGGATCGAGAGCTGGAGCGTGTCGAAAGACGGAAAATACGTCGCCGCCTCCCATGCGAAAAGCTTGCACTACGAATTCGACCAGAAAGTTCCGCCGATCGCCGTGCTCCACAATTTGAGCGATGGCACGGAGAAACGCATTTTTACGGATGGGCGCGTGCGGCCTGAGGGGTTCGAATGGGTGGCGGACGGATCCGGGTTTTTCGCGCTGGCTCCTTATTCGACCGATCCGAAGTTTTTGACCGCCACGATTTTGAAAGCCTATTTCTACGATCTGGCGTCCGGCAAATCGGCGGAGATTGCTTCGGATTGGGAGAACGGATTCGGGTTTGGCTTGGAGCACGCGCCCGGCGGGTTCGTGGCCGATCTCGCGGCGGGCAGCCATTCCGAGCTCGCCCGCTTCAGCGCCGAGAGGTCGGCCTCGGGATGGACCTGGCATCGTCAATCGCTTGCGGGCGAACACGCGAGGAATATTCGCGGTTTCGCGCTGGGCGAAGACGGAAAAACGATCGTCTATGAATATTCTACGGCCAGCAAACTGCCGCAGATCTACCGCGCGCAGCTCGACGGGAACAAGATAGTCTCGCCGGTACAGGTCACGAAACTCAATGAAGGGCTCGCGAACGGCAGAATGTTTGCGAAGTCCGAAGTCATCCGCTGGAAAGGCTCGCTCGACGAAGAGGTCGAAGGCATTCTCTACTATCCGACGAATTACGAAGCCGGAAAGAAATATCCGGTGATCACCATGATTCATGGCGGGCCCACTGGATGGGACTCCGACCTGTGGGACGATAACTGGGCGTATCCCGTCAATCTGATGACACAGCGCGGCGCATTCGTGCTGCGGCCGAACTATCATGGCAGCGCCAACTACGGACTCAAGTGGGTCGAATCGATTTGCTGCGGAAAATACTACGACCTCGAAACGCCGGACATCAACATGGGCGTGGACTATCTAATTTCCAAGGGGATGGCGGATCCAGACAAAGTTGCGACGCTCGGCTGGTCGAACGGCTCGATTCTTTCCATCAGCTTGATCACCACGTATCCCGCGCGGTACAAAGCGGCGAGCGTGGGCGCGGGCGACGTCGAATGGATCAGCGACTGGGGCAACGTGGATTTCGGCGATTCGTTTGATTCGTATTACTTCGGCAAGTCGCCGATGGAAGATCCGCAGCTTTACATCAAGAAGTCGCCTTTTTTCAAGATGGACAAGGTGCAGGCGGCCGTTTTGATTTTCCACGGCTCGGCCGACCGCAATGTTCCTCCGGCGCAAAGCTGGTCGTTTTTCCGCGCGCTGGAGTATTACGGCAAGGTGCCCGTGAAATTTGTGGTGTTCCCCGGCGAGCCGCACGGCCCGCAAAAGCTGTCGCATCAGATGCGCAAAGTGGAAGACGAAGTGGCCTGGTTTGACAAATATTTCTTCAAGACGGCTTTGCCCGAAAATGAAGCATTCAAGAAGGATTCTCCGCTTGCCGATTCCCTGAAACGAAAGAGCATTCTGCACGGCGGTTCCCGATTTGGCGTTTCATGGGTCAAGCCAGGCTCGGGAAACGGCTCAGCGGCGATCCTCATCCCGGAAGTTGTAAAGCGGCCTCAGCTCGAGATTGGACGATTTGAAGTGACTGTCGCCCAATACGGCGACTTCCGAAAAGCAACGAGCGAGGACACCTTCCATCAGAACCATCCGATAGGAGGAGTCACTCTGGAGGATGCCAAAGCCTATGCCGAATGGCTCAGCAAAAGCACGGGCCAAACGTGGCGAATCCCGTTTGATGACGAAGTGAAAGATCTCTACGAAAACCGCGACGGCGAAAACACACTGGATTACTGGGCCGATTATGCGGCCAATCCTGAGGACGCCGCACGGCTGCGCGAAAAAGCCAAGGAGCTTGGTGGCACGGCTCCCTTGCTGAAAGAAGTCGGCAGTTTTCACCCCCAAGGCAAAGATGACGAAGAGCCGATCTACGACCTTGGCGGAAACGTCGCCGAGTGGGTCTTGACGCGCGACGGTAAGGGCAAAGTGATGGGCGGCAGCGCGGACTGCCCCGCCGATCCAAAATCAAGTTGTACACCTGCGCCGGAATATGTCGGGTTCCGCGTGGTGCGTGGCGCGGCCAAACCAGCGCCGCCGGCTAAATAAACCCGAATGGCCACGTCCCCGGCGGCCGGGCGCGGCACGCTGCGCCTCCAGAAGCAGAATCTGGCAAGATTTGCGCGGGCCAGATTGGCGCTTGCAGCTTCGGCTTGCTCGAGCTAGCCTCGGTGCATGAGCGAATTTACACCTACGGATAGAACGAAAGTGCGGCGGAAGCCGGACCGCGGGACCTACGACCGGGAGACTGTTTACAACATTCTTGACCAGGCGTTTGTTTGCCACGTTGGGTTTGTCGTGGACGGGACGCCGTTTGTTGTGCCGACGAATTATGTGCGCGTAGGCGACAAGCTTTTTTTGCATGGTTCGACGGCTAGCCGGCTGATGAAAACGCTTGGAAGTGGCGCGCCGTTTTGTCTTAGCGTGACGCTGCTGGATGGGATTGTGTTTTCGCCGACGGCCACCGGGCATTCCGTGAACTACCGCTCCGTCGTGGTGATGGGCAAAGCCGAACCCATCGAGGATCCGCCGGCGAAGCTGGCGGCGATGCGCGACTTCGTCGAGTACGTGTTACGGGGACGGTGGGCCACCGTTCGTCCGCCAAGCGAGCAGGAACTGAAAGGAACAGCGGTTCTGGCTGTGCCGCTGGTGGAGGCGTCCGCAAAGGTGCGTACGGGTTTCGCAGTGGACGCCGATGAGGAATATTCCGGGACAGCCTGGACCGGTGTACTTCCGTTCCAATGGACGCCAGCGGAGCCGATCCGCGATCCGCGCGGCAAACGGGAGATTCCTGTGCCCGATCGAATTCAGCGCTATTCGCGGCCACAGTAAAAGCAGTGGTAGACCCCCGACAGTGACAGGTGCCGGGCTTTGCGTGGTTTGGCGCCGCTGCTTCCGAGGTCAAGAATTTTTTTGAAAACGCAGAGGTTGTGGCTCTCCTGCGGGGGACATATACTTGCTCCACACCACGATTCTGACCAAGGCAGTTGTGGGAGCACGGCACCCACGTTACGGAGCGGCATGAAAACACTTCAAGAGGCGCAGGAAAAGGCCCAAGAATTCGTGAACTCGAAGGACAAGCTGAAGCAGCTTCTGTCCCTGGCCCTGAACAAAGCCAGGCAGAATTACGAGCTCCTGCTGGCGCCGTGGGAGAGTCTGCAGATTCTGTTGCGCATGATTCGGGCGTGGCTTGGCGGGCGCTACTCGCCGCCGATTCTGACGGTGCTGGGAGGCATTGCAGCTTTGGTGTACCTCGTCGAGCCGTTCGACCTGATACCGGACCCGGTCCCGGTGCTGGGATTGCTGGACGATGCCGCGGTGATTACGGCTGTTGTGCGCATGAACCTGACGGAGATCAGCCGATTTAGAAATTGGGAAGCTTCCTTCCGAAAGAGCGGCGTTCCTTCCTGAACCGTCCTCCTCTCGTCCCCCCAGCTTCTTGCGGGTACCAACCAGCCGATTGCCAGGGTAGGGCCCACGGGACCTGAGTCCGGCTGTTTCCCTGCGCCGGGGAAGCTCCTTTAGAGGCACAACGGAAGTATGATAGGCTCGCGTTTTCTCCTGTTGACCGTCTAAAGGAGCGCTGCCATCTTGCAAGGGACGCCTTGCCGGAAGAGCGATTCCGCCATCGGCGGCGACGGAACGGGCTATGGGTGAATTTGGCAAAGCCGCGATGCGGCGTGTGGCGGCACTTTTCCGGAGGCGCCGCCTCGAAGAGGAGCTGCACGCGGAAGTGCGCGCGCACCTGGAGATGTCCGCGGAAATGAATCGACGCGCGGGGATGAGCGAGGAAGAAGCGCGCCGCGAAGCGCTTCGCAGCTTTGGCGGCGTCGAGCAGACCAAGGAACGGTATCGCGAGCAGAGAGGATTGCCCATGATTGAAACCACGCTGCAAGACCTGCGATTTGGGTTGCGCATGCTGCGACGGAGCCCCGGCTTTTCCGTGCTGGCGATTGTGTGCCTGACTTTGGGGATCGGGGCGAACGCGGCGGTGTTCAGCTGGGTCGAGGGGATTCTGTTTCGTCCGTACCCCGCGGTGGCGCACCAGGAACGATTGCTCGCGCTGGGGGGAACGGCGCGGGGAGAGACGGGGGGTACTCCGCTCTCCTGGCCGGATTTTTTGGATTTAGAGAGGAACTGCAAGCTCTTTGACACTTTTTTTGTGAGCAAGATCACCGGGACGACGCTGAGTATCGGCGACCGTGCGGAGCGGACTATAGGCAGCATCGTATCCGCGAATTATTTCGATGCGATTGGGGTTCATCCGATGCTCGGGCGCGGATTTGAGCCGGGCGAGGATTCCGGGAGGAACGCACATCCCGTGACGGTCATCAGTTATCAGTTGTGGCAAGAGCGATTCAAGGGCGATCCGCAGATTATCGGAAAAACGCAGCGGCTGAATGGAGTGGTGCATACGATCGTGGGGGTGGCGCCCGAAGGATTTTACGGAACCTTCGTCGGTTGGGCCATGCAGTTCTGGGTGCCAGCTTCGATGGAGGAGATCTTTGAAGCTGGCGGCTACAAGCTCGAGGACCGCGGAGCCCGGTGGATCGAGTCGTACGCGCGGCTGAAGCCTGGCGTGACTCGGGAACAGGGGCAGGCGGAAATTTCCGCCGTGGCGAAACGGCTCGAGAGCGATTACCCGGACACGAATCGAGGGCGGAGCGCGCAACTTTGGCCGCTGTGGCAAACGCCGTTCAACAATGCGGGAACGCTTTTGCCGACTCTGGAAATCATGCTGGGTGTGGTGTTTTTTGTTTTGCTGATTGCCTGTGCGAATGTGGGGAATTTGCTGCTGGTGAGATCGTTCGCGCGGCGGCACGAAATGACGGTGCGGCTGGCGATCGGGGCGGGACGCGGACGGTTGGTCAGGCAGCTCTTGACGGAGGGCGTGATTCTATCGGCGTTTGGCACGGTGGGAGGGCTGCTTGTTGCGCATTGGTGCCGGCATGCGTTGGTGCTGCTATTCCCGGCGCGGGCGGGCGTGGCCATGCATCTGCCGGGAGAAATTGATTGGCGCGTGCTCGCGGTGAGCGCAGGGGTTTGCCTGATTGCGACGCTTCTCGTCGGGCTCGTGCCAGCGATGCAGAGCGGGAAGATTGATCTTGCGGCGGCATTGAAAGCGGATTCGGCGGGAGTGGTGGGGAGCCGCGGCCGAGCTTGGGTACGCTCGGGATTGGTGGTGGTGCAGGTGTCGCTGAGTTTTCTATTGCTGGTGGGAGCGGGATTGCTGCTCGAGAGTCTAGAGAAGATCCGGACCTCGAGTCCGGGATTTTCGACGCATGGAGTGATGTTTACGGCCGTGGATTTGGTGTCGGCGGGATATGACGCGGAGCGGGCGCGGAGTTTTCAGGATGAGCTGATCGAGCGCGTGAAGGCGCTGCCGGGCGTGGAGTCGGCGACCTTTGCGAGAATGACGCCGCTCGGTTACGGGACTTATTCTTCCTCGCCGATTGCCGTGGATGGGTATGTGGCGCCTCCGGAGGAGGAGCCTACGGTCGAGTACAACGAAGTGGGCGAAGACTATTTCGCGACGATGGGGATACCGCTCGTGTCCGGGCGGGAGTTTAGGCGAGCGGACGATGAACGCGCGGCGCCGGTTCTGGTGCTGAACGAGACGATGGCGGAGCGGTATTGGCGCGGAAAAAATCCGATTGGCGAGCGGGTGCAGGTGAAAGGACGGTGGCTTGAGGTGGTCGGCGTGGCGAAGGACTCGAAGTACGAGAGCGTGCGGGAGGCAGCGAAGCCGTTTTTTTACGTGCCGCGGCGGCAGAATTTTTCG
>JABCYZ010000034.1 GCA_013289955.1 Acidobacteriota bacterium | reverse complement strand
CGGCAACGAGTTTGCGGCCCAGTCCTTCACCCTGACGCTGCGGATCCACGGCTAGCAGACCCAGATAGCCGCGGTCTTTTCGCAATTCCACATAAACGCACGCGGCGAAGGCAGCAGAGTCGTGCGTGACCAGAAACTTTCCGGTTTCCAAGCATGCCCGGGCCTCTTCGGCGCTGATGCGATCGCCATCAAAAACAAACTGCTCCACGATAAATGCCGCGTTGATCAGCCGGACGAGCGCGGGAATATCGCCTTTGACCGCGGCGCGGATGGGAGCGCTTTCATCCCCGGGAGAAGATTTTGAGGCTTGCGTCATGAAAGAACCCGGACAGAAGCTCTCCTGCTACAACTTTGGGTTTGCTTCCGCGGCCTTTTGCCGGGACTCCTCTTCGGTTCCGGTGGCCGGCGAAGGCTTCGCCTTAGCGGACGGTTTCGACAGCCAGAAATCAGGATCCCCGTCGATGATCTCCTTGGGGACGTGAGAGGTCTCCGGGCTGACCGCATAGAGATTGCTCTTTGTGCTCCGATACGCTTCTCGCGCGATCTGTTGCATGCGCTCGAAGCCTCGATCACCTTCGGCTTCGCGAAGTTCCGGAGCGCGGGCAAGATAAGCGTCATTTTCCTTGAGCGCGCGCATGGCCACAAAGACGAGGAAGAAGGGCGAGCGAGTTCCAACGTTTGCTTGATAAATGACCCACGGCATGTCCGCATTGATTTTTTCGTAGGCGGCGCCAAGCAATTTGAACGACTCGGCGAAATCGCTTTCATGGCCCGGGCGAAGACGAACTTCGAGAATGCGCATGTAGCGAGCCTTTGAGAGATCAATACGGTTCACGCGGTAGCCGAGGTCATCGCGGCGAACAGCGATGATCGTGTCCTCGCTCGTTAGAAGTGCCCTGATCTGTTGCTGGAGGTTCAGAAGCTGGGGATGCGCGGCAAACAACTGCCCCCAGACAACATAGGCCCTGTCCACCTGCTCAAAGGAGTCGAAGGGATCGAAAGAGAGTGCTTCCGGCGGTCCGGTGATCGACTGGAGATCGATCCAAGAGTTGGGGACATCCAGCCGGTCAGAGGCATGCACTATCGAGACCGCCAGCTTTTGCCGCGCGCTTTCGCTTCCAAATTTGAATTGCTGGTGGACGAGGAGAAGTATTTTCGGCGGAGCGGTGGCCGGGTCGGCCGGTTTTTCGGTCTGTCGGGGCACGATTGAAACCTGCGCCAGCAACAGAAAAATAGTCCCTAGAAAGGACCGGCTGCGTCTCATACAGGACACCTCCTTCGTGGGAAGCTGGCGCAGGAGTGCTGTGCAGGCGGAACGAGGCCTTCGCCTAGCCGAGAGCAGCCTTTCCATTGAACCGCGCCGCGGAGCCGAGTTCTTCCTCGATGCGCAATAGCTGATTGTATTTTGCTATTCGGTCGGTGCGCGAAGCAGAGCCAGTCTTGATCTGCCCTGCACCGGTGGCAACGGCCAGATCGGCGATGAACGTGTCTTCGGTCTCGCCGGAGCGATGAGAAATAATGGAGTTGTAGCCGGCCTTACGCGCCATTTCGATGGCATCGATGGTTTCGGTTACGCTGCCAATCTGATTCAGCTTGATCAGAATGGCGTTGGCAATTCCCTCTTTGATTCCCCGCGAGAGCCGCGCCGTGTTCGTCACAAAGAGGTCGTCACCAACAAGCTGGATTTTTCTCCTGGAAGACTTCGTGCCAACCAGTTGCGTCAGCGTTTTCCAACCGGACCAATCGTCCTCGGCCATCCCGTCTTCGATCGATACGATTGGATATTTCTCGACCCAGCTCGTCCAATACGCAGCCATCTCGTCCGAAGAGTGCCGGGACTTGTCTGACTTCTTGAAAACGTAATTGCCGCTGGCCTTGTCATAGAACTCGCTGGACGCCGGGTCGAGCGCAATGCTGACCTGCTCGCCCGGCTTGTATCCCGCCGCGCCAATCGCCTCGAGCACGATTTGGATGGCTTCCTCGTTGGATTTGCAACTCGGCGCAAAGCCCCCTTCATCTCCCACGGCCGTCGAATATCCATGCTTTTTCAGAGCGGATTTCAGGGAATGAAAGATTTCCACGCCCCACCGCAGCGCCTCCGAAAAACTTGGCGCGCCGACCGGCATAACCATGAATTCCTGGAAGTCCACGGAGCTATCGGCATGAGCGCCGCCATTCAGGATGTTCATCATCGGTACAGGGAGAAGATTCGCGCTCGTGTCCGTCGAGTAGCGCGCTAGATATTTGTAGAGCGGAAGATTCTGCGCCGCCGCGGAACCGCGCGCTGCCGCCATGGAAACGGCAAGGATCGCGTTGGCACCGAGGCGCGACTTGGTAGGCGTGCCATCCAGCTCGATCATGCGCCTGTCGAGCCCGCGCTGGTCGGCAGCGTCAAACCCCACAACGGCCTTGGCAATTTCGCCGTTTACGTTAGCCACCGCCTTCTGCACGCCCTTCCCGAGATACCGCGACTTGTCTCCATCGCGCAGCTCCAGCGCTTCGTGTTCGCCGGTCGAGGCGCCGGAGGGAACCGCAGCGCGGCCCTTCGCTCCAGTTCCGACATATACGTCGGCTTCGACAGTGGGATTCCCGCGCGAATCGATGACCTGGCGGGCGTTGACGCGAGTGATGTTCGTGGACATGTCCGAGCAATCTCCTGGTTGGATTGAACTTGAGATTGTATCAGACGCCCGGAAGTCTATTTCCGCGCCTCTGCCGGTCATTGCCCGGGACCCAGGGATTTCCGGGAGACCGGCCATCCTTACGCGGTTTCTGGTTCTTCGATGAGGGATTCCTGCCGGACAACCACAACGATCCCCGAATCTGTCACATGGAACCGCCGCCGGTCGGTTTCCGTGTCGTAGCCGATCTCCGTGCGTTCGGGAAGGCTGACGTGGCGGTCGATGATGGCGCGGCGAATGCGCGAGTGCCGGCCAATGTTCACGTGATTGTAGATGATCGAATCGCTCACTTCCGAGTAGCTATTCACGCGAACGTTGTTCCCGATGACGCACCTTTGCACGCGGCCTCCGGAGATCACCGAACCTCCCGCAACGATGGAATCAAGCGCCACGCCCATGCGCTCCGGATCAGCAAACACGAATTTCGCCGGCGGATACTGGTGCTGCCACGTGCGCAGCGGCCAGTTGTTATCATACAAATTGAATACCGGCGACACGCTGACCAGGTCCATGTTTGCTTCATAGTAGGCATCCAGGGTGCCCACGTCGCGCCAGTACAAGGCGTCTTTCTGGTTCTCGTCGACGAAGTTATACGCAAACACCCTGTGCTTAGAAATAATCCGCGGCAGAATATCTTTGCCAAAATCGTGGCTCGACTTCGGGTCCTCGGAATCCGCCAAAAGGACCGGGATCATCAGCTGCGTATTGAAAATGTAGATCCCCATCGAAGCGTTGCAATTCCCCGGGTGATGCGGGGACTGTTTTGGATCGGCGGGTTTCTCTTCGAAGCCGATAATGCGCCAGTCTTTATCCACTTCAATCACGCCGAATTGCTTTACCGCCTGTGCGACAGGAATCTGGATGGTCGCCACGGTCACATCGGCCGCAGAATCCAGATGCTGCTTCAGCATTTTGGCGTAATTCATTTTGTAGATGTGGTCGCCGGAAAGAATAAACACGTACTTCGACCGCTCGCTTCCTATCGAATAGATGTTCTGATAAACGGCATCGGCCGTTCCCTGGTACCACTCCTTTGAAACGCGCATCTGCGGCGTAAGCACTTCGATGTAGTCGCCGAGCCCTGCGAGCGGCGACCAACCCGCGCGCACGTGCCGGTTGAGACTCAGTGCCTTGTATTGCGTGAGGACGAACACGCGCCGTAGATCGGAGTTGATGCAATTCGAAAGGGTAATGTCAATGATGCGGTACAGGGCACCGAATGGAACGGCCGGTTTCGCGCGGTCGCGCGTCAGGGGCCACAAGCGTTCGCCCTGGCCTCCAGCGAGGAGTACTCCGATGGCATCGCTCATCGCAGACATGGCCGGCCTCCGGACGCGCTTCTAAGAAGCGGCCCATTCTACCAGCACCAGCGAGCGAGAGGGCAAGAGAAGCTCCCGGCCACTTGGCAGAGAGCGCAGCCCTAAATGCTGAAAAGCCTTCTGTATACTTCGAAATTACCCCCGTAATTACAGGGGTACTAAACCTTGCCTTCTTTTAGCTCCCTGTAAAGATTCCTTGACTTCCATACCTGCAATTGATTAGAAGATGCCAGCTACCTCATCAGGGTGAGTCCACAACGATAAATGGTGCGCAAGTGGAAATGTAGTCCGTGGAGCAGGTCTTGGTTTGACGCTCCATGGCAACTCGAAGCGGGATGCCTCTAGCGGTGTGCGTGACCGCGTGGCTGCTGCCATGCGATAATGACCGGGGCGGTGTTCGAACCTAGCAGTGACACCGCACGTAGCCAATCCGAACCGGATTGGGGGTGAATGTAAAAGTGGCTGAAGTCATTATCCAGGAAAGCGAATCTCTGGAAAATGCACTGCGCCGTTTCAAGCGCAAGGTGCAACAGGAAGATATCATCAAGGAAATCAAGAAGCACAGCTTCTACATGAAGCCAGGCGAAAAACGCCGGGCCAAAGAAGCCCTTTCGCGGAAGCGACTGCGCAAGAAGCAGCGGCGAGAAGCGGACTAACCTCCGCCTCGCTGCCTCTCAGCGCCGCACTTCCGTGATTTAGACCCCGGTTAGGCAGAGACGTTGGGTTTCTGTTGCAGCTTCGCTTTTGCAGGCCCAAGGGACCCCAGCCCGGTACCCCCGGACTTCAGGTTTCATCACCCTACTTGGCCCTCGTTGCGAAACGGCCCATCCCCCTACCTGACTCGGGCAAGGGGAGAGCGGCTCATGGAATACCACGACAGGGTCCTGAAGTGTTCGGAATGCGGCGCTGAGTTTGTTTTTACAGCCGGCGAGCAGATGTTCTTCGCCGACAAGGGTTTCAAGAACGAGCCGAAACGTTGCAAGGGTTGCAAAGCCAAACGCGCAGAAGGCGGTGGAGGGGGCGGCGCTTCACAGATGCGCTCGGAAACAAAGACCACCTGCTCCCAGTGCGGTAAGGAAACCACTGTCCCCTTCCGGCCCACACAAGGACGTCCGGTCTTTTGCCGCGAGTGCTTCCAGCAGCGCCGGGCGCTCGGCGCCGCGTGACGCGGCATCTACAGATCGGAAACTAGCCATCAGCATAGAACGGCTAATCAGTGACAGCATCCGGTGGGACAGACAATTGTGTCTGTCCCATTTTTGTTCCAGGTTGTCCCGCCGCGCTCCGCGTCCAGAAAAATAGCCACGATTCTCAACGCCCGATTCGCACTTCTTTCACAACCGTTTTCTCACTTGTACTAAAACTGTACCTCAGGTCAGGTGACGCGCCTCCTGAAACGACGTAGTTTCTCCGACACAGCAACCCAGCCTTACGCTTGGGCTTCCCACTCAGCCCTCTTCGAACCAGGTTTCTCTCCGAGCGTCCTGATCACTGGCACGGCGCGCAGTTTGGTGTCCATCCTCTGTAAGCCCCAGGGGGCTTTCAGTCAGGCAAAACATCGCACTACGGGTGTGCCTTAAGGAGAAGCTATGTCCTCAGGTGCAATTAGAGGTCTTATCGAGAAAACGAAGTCTGTTCCCATCCGCGAGCTGGGTATCGCCATGTCCTTCTTGCTCGCGGTTTCTTTCGCCACCGTCACGCTCGGCCAGCACTCCCCGCAAGATCCAGGTGTTCGCGGGGGAACCGTCAACTCCGGTCTGCCGTTAGCCTCCATCTCACAAACTCCAGGCGCTCCCGACTTTTTTGCCAACGGTCTCCTCCGTTTTCAGGAGGTCGAATCCGTTCAGGGCGGTACAAACAACGGACTCGGGCCGCGCTTCAACAGCAACCAATGTTCCAGCTGCCACTCACAACCCGCCATCGGCGGAACCAGCCCGAGCGCTACGGTCTTTCCTTTCGTCGGTCCTAACCCCGAGACACTGGTTTACAGCCTGGATGGCGCCGAGAACACTCTCCCGTCCTTCATCACTCCCAACGGCCCTGTACGCGAAGCGCGCTTCAAATTCTTTCTGAATGCGAACGCCACCAGCCTTAGCAGCACGCCCGATGGCGGTGTCCACGATCTCTTCGTCATCTCCGGCCGAAGCGACGCCGGCCATTGCAACATTAAACAGCCGAATTTCGCCCAGCACCTGGCTTTGAACAACGTCATCTTCCGCATTCCGACTCCAACCTTTGGCGCCGGCTTGATCGAGAACATTTCCGAGGAAACCATCTACAGCAACATGCAGGCGAACTCGCGGCAAAAACAGTCTCTCGGCATCTCCGGCCAGGTCAACCGCGACGGAAACGATGGCATGATCACTCGCTTCGGCTGGAAAGCCCAGAACAAATCCCTCGAAGTATTTGCCGGCGAAGCCTACAACGTGGAAATGGGCGTCACGAATGAATTGTTCGAGAACGAGCGTGCCAGCCCCGATGAAGCCCTGGCCGGCGGACTTCCTCTGAACTGCAGGGTAAACCCGACTCCCGAGGACGCCACGGTTATGAACCCCGGGCAATACACGGCGGTCCCGAGCGACGTCGTGGCATTCGCCATGTTCATGCGTCTGCTCGCGCCCCCCACGCCATCCACCACCAGTCCCGGCGGCCCGCAATCGATTGCCAATGGCAGCCACAACTTCAATGCGATCGGCTGCGCCATGTGCCACACGCCAACGCTCGCGACCGCGCCTTCGGCTCTCACGCCGGGCCTTAGCCAGGTCAACGCCAACCTGTACTCTGACTTGCTCGTCCACCACATGGGCACAAATCTCGCCGATGGCGTCTCCCAGGGCGGCGCTGGCCCCGACCAATTCCGCTCCGCGCCTCTCTGGGGTCTCGGTCAGCGCATCTTCTTCCTGCACGATGGCCGTACTACCGATCTTCTCGACGCCATCAAGGAACACGCCAGTTCCGGCTCCGAAGCCAACGCCGTGATCAGCAATTTCAAACAGCTCAGCCCTCAACAGCAGCAGGACCTCCTCAACTTCCTGCGTTCACTCTAACTTCGGCAAGGTGGGGCGGACCTTGTCTGCCCCACTCTTTTTTCGCGCTCTATTTCTCCACTCCCGTCTCCTGGCCTCCTCAAGTACGCATGCATTTTTCCCGCCTGCGGAGTATGATACCGCTCGAGAAGTCCCCAGCGAGACCAAGGCCATCCGGAGGGCCACCCCATGGCTCACCGCTTCACTATCGGTGTTGAAGAAGAGTTTCAGATCATTGACCCCGCGACCTGTGCGTTGCGTTCTCACGTCATGCAACTTGTTTCCGCTGCTTCGCCGGATATCGTGGAACAAGTGAAACACGAGATGCACCAGTCCATCGTCGAGACGGGCACGAAGATCTGCGAAAACGTCGGCGAGCTGCGCATTGAAATGCACCGCACCCGCGGCGAGCTCGTGGCCGCTGCCGAGCGCGCCGGATTGCAAGTCGCCGCCGCCGGTACTCATCCCTTTTCCAGTTGGATCGACCAGGTCATATCTCCCGGCGAACGGTACGAACACATCGTCGAGGAACTCCAGCAGCTGGCCCGGTCTCTTTTGATCTTCGGCATGCATGTCCACGTAGCCATGCCCGACAAGCAGACCACCATCGACATGATGAACATGGTCCGCTATTTTCTCCCGCACCTGCTCGCGCTCTCGACCAGTTCGCCCTTCTGGATGGGCCGCAACACCGGCCTGAAATCCTTCCGCACCACCGTCTTCCGCCGCTTCCCGCGCACGGGCATCCCGGAACAGTTCGAATCCTGGAGCGCCTACGAGAATTTCGTCAACCTTCTGATGAAGCTGAACTGCATCGACAATGGAAAAAAAATCTGGTGGGATGTGCGTCCTCACCCCATGTTCGGCACTCTCGAATTCCGCATGTTTGACGTAACCACCAAAGTCGAAGAGGCTGTCTCGATCGCGGCCCTCACGCAAGCCATCGTGGTAAAACTCCACCGCCTCTACGAGCGCAATCAAAGCTACCGCCTCTATCGCCGCGCCCTCATCGAAGAAAACAAATGGCGCGCCGCCCGCTATGGCATCGAAGGCAAGCTCATCGATTTCGGCAAGGAGGCCGAAGTGCCCATGCGCGAGCTCGCGCTCGAGCTGCTTGAATTCGTCGATGACGTCGTGGACGATCTCGGCAGCCGCAGCGCCGTCGAATACATCCATACGATCCTGAAAGACGGCACTAGCGCAGAGCGCCAATTGCGCATCTATCAACAAACCGGCGACCTGAAAGCGGTAGTAAGACATCTCGTCTCGGAAACACGCGGCATCACCGAGCCTCGGGTTTCTTCGGCGCACGCAATCAACTAAAACCATCTGCAAGGCGTAAGGTCTTGGGTTCACCTGTCAGGAGCAAAAACATGAAAAAGGTTGGCCTTCTCTGCGGGCGTGAATACAGCTTTCCCCCAGCCTTCATCGTGCGCGTCAATGAACTCGGAAAAAAAGACGGCGTTGCTGCCGAATTCCTAAAGCTCGGCGGCACGCGTATGGGCGAGCCCTCCGGTTACCGCGTCATCGTCGACCGCATCTCGCATGAAGTCGAATACTACCGTGGCTATCTAAAACACGCTGTCCTACAGGGCGCCTACGTCATCAACAATCCCTTCTGGTGGACGGCCGACGACAAGTTTTTCAACTACGCCGTCGCCTCGAAACTCGGCATCGCCATCCCCAAAACAATTCTCCTGCCGCAAAAGGGATATCCGAGCGACGTCGACATCACTTCCGAATCGCTCCACAACCTCACCTATCCGGTCGACTGGGACGCTCTGCTCGACTACGTCGGCCGCCCTGCCATCCTCAAACCTTTTTCGGGTGGCGGCTGGAAGCTCGTCTACAAAGTTCACAACAAAGAGGAGCTCCTCGCCGCCTACGACAAAACCTCGCCCTACTGCATGACCCTCCAGGAATTCATACATTTCGACAAGTACATCCGCTGCTTCACCTTCGGAAAGTCCGATATCACTCCCGTTCATTACGATCCGAAAGACCGCAAATACCTTGTCGATCACAATTATTTGTCGTCCGAGCTTGGCGCCCGCATCGTCAAAGATGCACAGACCATTAATGAAGCCCTCGGCTACGAAATGAACACCATCGAATTTGCCGTGCAGGACGGCGTCCCCTATGCGATCGATTTCCTCAATCCCGCGCCCGATATGGAGCGCGACCGCATCACCGAATTTTATTTCGAGCACGTAGTCGACAAAATGGCACGGCTCGTGATTGACCGTGCGCTCCACGGCGTAGCCTCTTTCCCCTGGCCACGATGGGAAGAGATGCTCAGCGTCGGCGCGGCCTCCGGCTTCACCGGGGCGCCCAAAAGCGCCGCCGCAAGTCAATCCTCGGCGCCGAGCGCGCCAGCCAGCTCTTCTGCGGGATCACCGGGGCTCAAAACAAAATGACCACCGCCCCCACACATTCCTTCTCTCCTCACGATCCCGCCCAGGAGTGGAACGACATCCTGAAGGCCACGCTCCTCCGCGTCCCTGCTCTCCCCGAAGATCTGTTCAAACGCCTGCGCCAATCAAAACTCACCTTCGGCGACCGCGTCCATTGCCCTTTTCTCCGCCCTTTTTTTCTATCGCCCGAAGATGAAGAGCGCGTACGCTCGGTCGCCGAGACCATCGCGGATCTCGGCGAACGTGTCGTCATCGCCGCGCTGGCAGACAAACACCTTTTCGCCCAGCTTCATCTGCGCCCGGAGGAAGAACGCCTGGCTCGTCTCCCGGCCGCCTACGGCCGGGCCAGCACCGCTTCCCGCCTGGATGCTTTTCTTCTTCCCGACTCCCTGAAATTCGCAGAATACAACGGCGAGTCTCCGGCCGGTGCCGGCTACGCGGAAACCCTGGCGGAGATTTTTCGCGAGCTGCCCGTCATGGCCAAATTCAGTCAGAATTATTCGATCCAGAGTTACCCGCTGAGCGCCAAGCTTCTCGATGCTCTGATCATGAGCTACGTCGATTGGGGTGGCTCCGCCAGTCCTCCGCAAATCGCCATCGTCGATTGGGAGGACGTCCCCACCTACAGCGAGTTCGAAATTCTGCGATCTCGTTTCGAAAAAATGGGCGTCCCCACCGTTATCGCCGATCCACGCGACCTGGAATTCGACGGCAACAAGCTCATCGCCCACGACACCAAAATCGACCTCGTATACCGCCGCGTCCTCATCAACGACATCGTCGCCAAGCCCGCCGAGTGCTCCGCCCTCGTAAAAGCCTATACCGCCAACGCCGTCTGCGTCGCCAACACCTTCCGCTGCAAGATTCCCCACGTGAAAGCCTTTTTCGCCGTCCTCACCGACGAGCAAAACGGCGCCCTGTTTTCCCACGACGAGCGCGAACTCATCCGCCGGCACATCCCCTGGACGCGAGTTGTTTCCGACGTAAGGACCTCGCACTACGGCCAGCCCGTCGAACTCCTCGCCTTCATCGGCAAAGAACGCGAAAACCTCGTCCTCAAACCCAGCGACGAGTACGGCGGCACCGGCGTGACTCTCGGCTGGGAAACGGACGAATCGGCATGGGACGCCGCCATCGGCCGCGCGCTTTCCACCAAAAACGGCACCTGGATTGTCCAGGAACGGATCCCAATCCGCCGCGAAGTTTTTCCCTACATCGCCAACGTCGGCAAAGTCGACTACCGCGACATGCTCGTCGATTTCGCCCCCTATCTTTTCCGCGGAAAACTCGCCGGTTTCCTCACTCGCCTCAGCGCCACCGGCCTCGCCAATGTCACCAGCGGCGGGGGCCAAGTTCCCGCCTTCTGCGTCTCCCGGCGCCCGGTCCCCTCTTGAGATCCGGAGTGCGGCAGCCCTGCTTCCGCTTTTCTCCGCAGCTCCCAGAAGTTTTGTGCGGCCGTGATTTGTCTGTTTCCATAAATCCAGCCCATTGGATGAACAACTCTTCAAATTTCCGCCAATTCTTGTAAAATTGAGACATGTACTTCGGCCACCCAGACCCATTGTTAATGCCCGGCGCCAAAAATGCCGTAGAAACCTGCCTCGGTGTCCGCCCCGGCGAGCAGGTCGCGCTCATCGCCGACCAGGCAAGCCGCTCTGTAGCCGCCAGCCTCGCCGCCGCGATCGAAGATCGCAGCGCCCAGTACACTGGCTTGCTCCTTGAGGATTTTGGTCCGCGGCCCATGACTGCTGCTCCGGCTGACGTCCTCGAAGCTCTCGAAACCGCCGACGTTGGCATCATGTGCATGACACCGCAGCCCGGCGAACTCGGCGCGCGCATGGCCATCGTCCGCGTCGTCGAGCGCCGACAAATCCGCTACGCCCACATGGTGGGCGTAACACCTGAAATCATGCAGCAAGGCATGCGCGCCGACTATCAGATGGTCGATCGCCTGAGCGATAAGCTCAGGGAACGTATGCTCCGCGCCCAAACGCTTACGGTAAAAACCGAAGCTGGCACGAGCTTCGCAGCGCATTTTGATCGCGGCCTCGATTGGGTCAAAACCAGCGGCCTCATCAGCCCGCGCTACTGGTCCAATCTTCCCGCCGGCGAAGTCTTCACCACACCCGCCACTGTCGATGGCACCTTCGTCTGCGATGCCACCGCTGGCGATCATTTCAATGGAAAATACGGCGACCTGCAAACTACGCCACTCGTACTCACGATCGAAGGCGCCCGCCTAACCTGCGTGGATTGCGCCCGCAAGGACCTCGAATCTGAATTCTGGCAGTACTGCCACACCGACGAAAACAGCGACCGCGTGGGCGAACTGGCCTTTGGCACCAACCTCGGTCTCTCCTCGATGATCGGCATCCTTCTGCAGGACGAAAAATTTCCCGGCGTGCACATCGCCTTCGGCGATCCCTACGGCAGTCAAACCCACGCCGACTGGAAATCCAAAACCCATGTCGACGTCCTCACGCGCAACTGCGACGTCTGGATCGACGACGATCAAGTCATCTCTCGAGGACACTACCAGCTAGACCACCTTGGCCTCGCCTGAATTCTTCGGAACTCCTAAAGTTTGTCTTTAGGTGGGATTCCGCAGCGCCGCTGCCCTGCGTGCGAACACGGAGAAACTCTTTCCGCCGGCATCCTTCTCGATCGCTTCCAGCTGGGCCCGTGCCTGTGAAGCATCGCCGAACCTGAGCGTCAACTCCGCAAGCGCGAGCCGCCCTTCAAATTGCGCACTCGCACCTGCCTTCGATCCGAACTCAGAAATCGATTCCTGCAGCGTTTTAAGTGCCTTCGCCCCGGACCCTGCCGCCGCATCGGCTCGCGCGGACCACGCCGCAAACTCCAGTCGCTGATCGGGGTCCACATTCTTCGATGCCATGCTTGTCGCCTCGGCGAAAAACTTCTGCGCTTGCGGGACGCGCTTCTGCTCCAGAGCCGTGCGCCCCAACAAGAGATACGCCCTTGCCTCGAGATGTGCGTTCTTCCCCCGATGCAGCACGGGAGCGGCTTGCTGCAGAAGCGAAGACGCGCGAGCCGATTGTTGCTCCTGGAGCGCCACTTCCGCCAGCGCCAGCTGTGTCTCGGCAATGGAAACGGAATTCTTGGTCTCCTGGTGCAGCGCCAGCGCCTGCTCGTAAGCATTCTGGGCCGCCGGAAAATCTCCCTGATAGAACGGCGTCTCCGCCGTTTCATAGATCCCCATGGCAATCATTTCTTTGTCGCCACTCTCGCGTGCCGCCAGAAGGCCGTCGTTCGCCGCTTTCTCGGCTCCTTTGAGATCCCCCTGGCCCAGCAATGCGCCCGAGAAACCCAGCAAGGCCATGGCCACCAATTTCTTCTCGCCCCCACTTCGTGCCGCAGTCACCGCATTCTCCGCGTGAACGCGGGCCGTCACCCAATCCCCTTCCATGCGCGCTACATTGCACAACCCCGTTTCCGCATCGCTTGCCGTCGCCGGATCGCCAATCTCTTTGGCCGAAGCGAGGGCTTGCTCAAAGTTCGTCTTCGCCAGAGCATATTCTCCCTGATCGTAGGAAAAATTCCCCAGCAGCACTCTTAACTGGGCCACGCCCGATTTCTGGCCTGCTTCCTCGAACTTTGCCGCCGATTCTTCATATAGCTTGCGTGCCGACGCCATGTCTCCCGCATCCGAAGCCAGGTTTCCCAGATTCGCGAGAGCGGCCCCGATGCCTACTTTGTCGCCGGTCTCGCGGTGCAGGGCCAGCGATTGCTCATAGTACCGGCGCGCCTCCGCGGGATGCCCTTCTGCGACGTATATATTGGCAATGTTTCCCAGAGCATTACCGATCGATCCCCGGTCCGAGATCTTGCGCGCGATCGCGAGGCTCTCTTCATAAAACTTCCTCGCTCCTTCGAGATCCCCTCTTTGCTCGCGTATTCTTCCGAGATTCCCGACCGCGCGGTTTATTCCCTGGTTGTCCTCGATGGCCCGGCGTATCGCGAGCGCTTCGTTGAACTGCTTTTCTGCTACATCCAGATTGCCGTGCTGGATGGAATCGATCCCCAGATTGTGCAGCGCCCGCGCGACTCCCAGGCGATCCCCCGCCGCCTCGTAACTTGCCTTGGCCTCTTCCGAGGTAGCCACCGCTTTCGCCGAATCGCCGAGATTGTGCCAGGCCCAGCCTTCCAGCAGCAGCGCCCGCGCCGCCGTCAGCTGCTCTCCACGCGCCTTGGCTTTCTCGACCGCCCGCTCCGAGGCCGCCTGCTCGCGCTTGAAATCGGACAAGTGGTCGGCGGTGCTGGCCTCTACCAGATCGACCCGCGCGTCGTCCTTCATCTCCGGTATCGTCTGCCGCAATTGTTCGAGCGTCGCGAGCGACTGGTCGGGATGCCCTGCGAAACCCTGTGCGGTCGCCAGCTGCAGCGCATACTCCGGGTTGTCCGGAAAGAAGGTGTTGAGCGATTTGTAAGTCTCGACCGCTTTGGGCCAATTGTGTGCCGCTTGCCAATAGCGCCCTTCGATCGACAAACTCTCTTCTCGCGAAAGATGGGTCGAGAGCTCCACCGCCATCTTCGCTTCCTCGAGCGCCTTCGCGTCATATCCCAGCTGGCCCCAGGCCGTTGCCAGTGCCACGTGCGCTTCGGCGCTTGCCGGATCGGCGGCCACGGCTTTTTGCAACAGGTCTCGCGCCGCCACGCTTTCAGACTTTCGCAGCTTGTCCAAGCCTTCTGCGTAGAATCGCGCGGCTTCCCCGGATTGCGGCAGCGCCGCCTTCACGTGGGTCGTATCCTCTGTAGAAAGTTGCGGCGCTCCCAGCGCCGTACGCAGCTTTGCGCCCGCTCGCGCAACCACTTCGAGCAAGTCAGACTCGGGACCCGTTTCCTGGACCGCTGCCAGCGTTTCCCCTGTGGCCGTCTCCTGAACGCGAAGATCCACACGGATCTTGGCGCCCGCACGGTCCGGTACCAGCAGGTACGTCCCGAAAACCACCACGTCGCTCGATAGATTCAGACGTATGCGCGCGAGCGTGTCTTTCGCGTAGCTGTCCGCGTCCGTCAGCGCGAGGTCGCGCTTCATGCGCGACACATTCTCTCCGGAAACCGTTCGCAACCGCTCTCCCGCCGCCAGCTCCGTGCTCAGCATTTCTGAGAGCGCCGTGCTAAGCCACGCCGCATCCGGGTTGCCCGTTAAGTTCTTGAATCCCAAGACGGCCACCGAACGCCGTTGCACAACCCGCACGCCATGCCCGGCGCGCGCCCCGGAATCCTGCGTCAGCGTTTGCCTCGTTCGACCGCGATGCTGGAGGTACCACCCCATCCCAACACCCGCGATCAATACCAGACCCAGAGCCGCGGCCACTACGCGCGAGGGCAATAGTCCACCGCGCGTCGCACCGAGGGGCTGTCCCGCTCCGAGCCTCTCCAGATCGATCTCCAGTTCCCTCGCCGACTGGTACCGCCGCTCCGGCTGCCGATCCATCGCCTTTAGCAAGATGGTCTCGAGCGCGGAGGACACTCTCCGGTTGATCTGGCTTGGTTTCAGCGGGTCTTTCTGCAGAATTGCTTCGATCAGTTTCGCCAGTTGCGGTTCCGGGAAGGGCCGCCTCCCGGTCGTCATCTCGTAAAGTACCGCCCCCGCGGAGTAAATGTCCGTGCGGGTATCGAGCGCTTCCCCTCGCAGCTGCTCGGGAGCCATGTAGGGAACCGTGCCGGAAAAACTGCTCGTTTCCGCCAGGCTTACCGTCAGGTCGCCACCCTCATCCGGGTGAAAAAGCCTGGCCAGCCCAAAATCCAATATCTTCAGACGTCCGTCCGAGGTAAGCCGCAGATTCCCGGGTTTCAGGTCGCGATGAACAATTCTCTGCTCGTGGGCCGCCGCCAAGCCCGCCGCAAGCTGCACGCCTAACCGCTGCACCTCGTCGAGCCCCAGGCTCCCTTCCCCCAGCCGCTTGTCCAGCGACAGCCCCGGAACATACTCCATTACCAGGAAATCGGCGCCGTCCTCACTGTCGAAATCGTATACCGAACATATATTGGGATGATTCAGCCGCGCGAGAGCCAGCGCTTCATTGCGAAAGCGCCTGCGCGCCTCGGGATGGGCGAACATTCCAGCAGGCAAGACCTTGATTGCTACGTCTCGCTCGAGGCGGCTATCGCGCGCGCGATATACCACCCCCATGCCACCCGCTCCAATCTCTTCGATAATGAGATAGTGCCCGAGGCTCTTGCCAATCATATTCTGCGGTCCGTCGTTGCCATTCATCTTAGGCAGGGCCCCCAGTCAAGTCAACGCGCTGAGCCGCCCCGCACGCGCAGCATCCTGCGGCTTAGCGCTCATTTCCTTTTCTTACGTTTCTGATCGGACGAGCTCCGGCGGCGCCGCCCTGGGAGCATTTCAGCAGATTCAGCCATGGCTGGGATACCCTGGCCGGTCTTTATTCTATTTCAACGCCAAATGGCCCCGCGTTCTGGCGAACCCGCGGCCCAATCGAGGCGAAACGAGGACACGCCTCCTAGGTCCTCCCGCCACATCCATAAGACGGAAACCGCCGATTCCTTTCCATCGGCGCCTTCCCTCCCTACACCTATCGTGCGAAATATCTCCATAACGTTTCTCGCGATTCCCCGGAACCTGCCCGTACCACTTTTTCTGCCCTCACTTCTTTCTTTTCTTCCACTTCCCTGGCCCGATCGCAACCCGGCTCCTGCTCTCTTTTTCGGCACGTACTCTCTCGGCGCGCCCACGGAACCCTAGAAACCCATTATTTCCATATATTTGTGAAACGGTTCGGGGAGTAGTCGAGGCGTCAGGGTCCCCTGCCGCCCGAACGCCCCTTCTCTAGAACAGCCGCGCGACATACTCACGCATCTGATGCTTCCAGTAAGGCCAATCGTGTCCGCCTTCCGGGCCCCAATTGTCGAGCGAGTGGCGAATCCCTTTGCTTGAAAGGATCTCGGACAAGCGGTAGGTGGGCCCGCTGTTCTCCCACGGCCCTGTACCAGTCGTGAGGTGAATGTCAGAGGAGGCAAGCTGTCCGAAGACCCATGGATCGTTCAAGTTGGCGAGATAGTCGACCGGGTTGTTGAAGTAAAAATTGTCGTCGTACATCCCGTCCATGAAGTTCCTAACGTCGTAGACACCCGACATCGCAAAGCATCGTTTGATCATGTCGGGATGTTTGAACAAGCTGTTCGCCGCGTGATAAGCGCCAAACGAAGCTCCCATTGTGGAAATCGCGATGCCCGGGCTTTGACAGTTGTTCCAAATGAAGGGGACGACCTCTTGCTGAAGGTAGGAATCAAACATGGCCTGCACGTAACTGCGGTGAAAGGGATGCGCTCCCTTGTTATAAAAGCTCAGCCCGTTGATGGAATTGACGCTGAAAACCTTTATCTTTCCGCCATCGATAAAATCGGCCAGCGCGCCGATCATGCTCTGCCCTTCGAGCTCTGTCTCATCGCCCGCGCTGGTCGGAAAGCCGAGAATGGGCTGTCCCCAATGGCCGTGCACAATCACGCCCATATCCATGCCCAGCCGCGGAGAATACCAGCGGTGATATTCGCGTTTCATAATGTGTCCTTCGCAACGCCGCGCAGGGAGAGAGAGTATGCCAGCCCAAACCGGACCGGGCAACCGAATTGAACTGCAAGCCGGACACCAGGCTAGGTGTATATTTGACCTGGGAAAGCTCAGCCGCCGGAGACAGCTTCTATGGCTACACCTTCTACAGCGAACCGCCCGACCCCGGAACGCATCTTCACTCTGATGAACGCGTTCCAGAATACCGAAGCGCTCAAAACTGGAATTGAGCTGGATGTCTTCACTTCCATCGGCGAGGGGGCGAATACTTCAGAACTCCTCGCCCGAAAGATCGGCGCATCCGAGCGAGGATTGCGAATTCTCTGCGATTACTTGACGATTATGGGCCTCCTCGCCAAGGAAAACGGGTGTTACGCGCTCACGGAGGAGTCCGCACTTTTTCTCGACAAGCGCTCGCCTGCCTCTCTCCACGCCGTGACCGGTTTTCTGGCCAGCCCGTGGCACAAAAGGAATATCGAGGCGCTTACCGCAGCCGTCCGCCGCGGGGGAACGGTTGGAGCGGAAGGCGATAATTCGAAGCCGCAGGATGCAGTGTGGGTCGCATTCGCGCGATCCATGGCCAAGCTGGCCGTCCCGGCGGCAAACTTCATTGCCGAACTGATCGGCGCGGCCGAAGGCAAACCCTCCCGTGTGCTGGATATCGCCGCCGGGCACGGGACTTACGGCATCACCATCGCGAATAAAAACCCCAACGCGAAAATCGTCGCCGTGGATTGGCCTTCCGTCCTGGCCGTCGCCGAGGAGAACGCCGAGGCCGCCGGCGTTTCCGGCCGCTACACGGCGCGCCCGGGAAGCGCCTTTGACACCGATCTTGGCAGCGGATACGACTTTGTTCTGCTCACGAATATTTTCCACCATTTCGACATCCCTACCTGCGAAAAACTGATGCGTCGCGTTTTTGCTGCTCTGAAGCCCGGCGGCAAGGCCGTTACTCTCGAGTTTGTGCCCAATGAAGATCGTGTGACTCCGCCAGCGGCGGCCGCTTTCAGCTTAAATATGCTGGTTGGAACCGACGCCGGCGACGCCTATACTTTTTCTGAGTATGGCAAAATGTTCGCCAGTGCAGGTTTTCTGAAGACCACCTTGCATCCAGTGCCGGGAATGCCTCAACAAGTTCTTATTACCGGGAAGCCCGAATGAAAAAGAAAAAGACACCCAAAAAAACTGCAAAACCAAAAACAAGAAAAACTGCGTCGAAGTCCCGAGGCCACGCGGATCACGAACTGCGCGAGCAGGTCGTGTACCTGCTCAAGGGCGGAGGCGCGCATGTCCATTTCATGGATGCTCTCGACGATTTCCCTTCGGGGAAATATGGAACCTTCGCGAACTCTCTTCCTCACACGGGCTGGCAATTGCTCGAACATACGAGGCTCGCGCAGTGGGACATCCTCGAGTTCAGCAGAAATCCCAAGCACGTCTCCCCGCCTTTTCCAGCGGGATACTGGCCCAAAACGCCGATCCCCGCCGACGAGAAAGCCTGGCAGGAAAGCGTCGCGGCATTCCAGCGGGATCTGCAAGATATGGTCCGCCTGGTGCAAGACCCGAAGACCGATCTCTTCAGAAAAATACCGCATGGCCAGGGCCAGTCTATTTTGCGGGAAGCGCTGGTACTGGCAGACCACAATGCGTATCACCTCGGCCAACTCGTGGACTTGCGCCGCGCTCTGGGCGCCTGGCCAGAGAACTAGCGCTTCGCCTGCGGCGGGAGCGAATCGAGCCGTGACGGGTGCTTGCAAGTATCCGCATTGGCGGTAGGATGCTTCCAGAGAGTGGCCGGCGGAGTATACGGATAGAGAGCGGAGAGAACATGATTCGAGTCGAAAATATGTCGAAAAACCAATCGGAAGCGGCAAGTGACCGGCGGGATTTTTTGAAAGGACTGCTGGGAGCTGGCGCGTTTGTACTAGGCGTTTCTCTCGTGCCGGACAGGATTTTCGCGGCCGCCACTGCCGGCGAAGCAGGCGATCCATTTCCTCCTTCGGCGAAAGCTCCGCTGCAACCCGGCGTCTACCTGGCGATCGGCACGGACGGGACGGCGTACGTCGTGGCGCACCGCTCGGAGATGGGAAACGGAGTGCGCACCTCGCTGCCGCGCATCGTAGCCGAAGAATTGGATGCGGACTGGGCGCGCGTAAAAGTCGTACAAGCTATCGGCGCGGAAAAATACGGCGACCAGGATACGGACGGCTCGCACTCCGTGGTCAGCTTTTTCCTCCCGCTGCGCGAAGCGGGAGCAACGGCGCGGTTGATGTTGGTGCGCGCGGCGGCCGAGGAGTGGGGCGTGCCGGAAACGGAATGTTCGACGGAACTCCATCACGTCATTCACAAAGCATCGGGAAAGAAACTTGGCTACGGCGAGCTGGCCACGGCCGCCTCGAAACGGGAGGTGCCAAAGAAAGAAGAACTGAAACTGAAGCCGCGCAGCGAATGGCGCTACATCGGCAAGCCCGCGGCGAGCTACGACCTGAAAGATTTGTGCACCGGCAAAGCCAAGTACGGGCAGGACACGCACATGGCGGGAATGCTCTATGCGAGCGTCGTGCATCCGCCCGTCATGGGCAGCACCTTGAAATCGCTGGATGATTCCGCGACGCTGGCCGTCGCCGGCGTGAAGCAGACCGCCACCATCGATACGTTCAAGCCGCCGGTGCTCTATCAAGCGCTCGGTGGTGTGGCTGTGCTCGCGGATAATACCTGGGCCGCGTTTCAGGGCAAGAAAAAACTCAAGATCGAGTGGGAGACAAGTTCTAACGGCACATTTACTTCGGACCCGTACAAGAAGGAGTTGCAGGAAACCGCGCGGAAACCCGGGAAAGTGGTGCGCGAAATCGGTGACGTGGACGCGGCGTTCGCCAAGGGCGGACAAATTATCGAGGCCGAGTATTACGCGCCGCTGCTCGCCCACGCTTCGATGGAGCCGCCCGCAGCGCTCGCCGTTTACAAAGACGGAAAAGTCGAAGTGTGGGCGCCATCGCAAAGTCCGGTCGGTGCGCGTGACGCTATTGCGGCTGCCGTCGGAGCGAAAAAAGAAGACGTGACGGTGAACGTAACGCTTTTGGGCGGCGCGTTTGGACGGAAATCGTTTCCGGACTTTGCGGTCGAGGCAGCAGTGCTCTCGAAAAAAACGGGTAAGCCGGTGAAGGTGGTCTGGAGCCGCGAAGACGACATCAAGTTTGATTCCTATCACTCGGTCTGCGCGATGTATATGAAGGCGGCGCTCGGCAGCGACGGGAAACCAGCCGCATGGTTGCAGCGCACCGTGTTTCCGCCGATTGGCTCGACGTTCAAAGCAGGCGAAACATATTCGGATGGCGATGAACTTGGGCTGGGATTCAGCGACCTCCCCTATGCCATTCCGAATCAGCGCTCCGAAAACGGGCCGGCGGCTGCCCACGTACGAATTGGATGGTTCCGTTCCGTCGCGAACATCTATCATGCGTTTGGGCTGCAATGCTTCGCGGACGAATGCGCGCGCGCGGCTGCGAAAGATCCCGTCGAGTATGCGCTCCAGCTTCTGGGTCCCGATCGCATCATTCCCAAGAGCGAGTTGCCGAAAGACTATTCCAACTACGGCGGAAGCTACGAGCAGTATCCGATTGACACAGCCAGATTCAAGCGCGTGGTGGAGACGGCCGCTGAAAAATCGCGGTGGGGGAAAGTCAAACCTGGCAATGGGGCAGGAATCGGAATCGCGTTGCACCGCAGTTTTCTGACGTATGTTGCAACGGTTGTCGAAATGCACATTGACGACGCAGGCCGCGTTCACGTTGATCGGGTGGACTCCGCGCTCGATGCCGGAACTGTCGTGAACCCCGCGATGGTCACGAATCAGTTTGAAGGGGCGGCCGTGATGGGCACCAGCATCGCATTCTATGGAGCGATCACGGCTACAAACGGCGTGATCGACCAATCCAACTTCGACGATTATCCGATGGCGCGGATGAACACCGCCCCGCGTGAAGTGCGCGTGCACATTGTTCCGAGCGAAGCGCCTCCGGGCGGCGTCGGAGAGCCGGGCTTGCCCGCGTTTGCTCCCGCTCTCTGCAACGCGATTTTCACCGTGACCGGCAAACGCATTCGCGAACTGCCGCTCTCGAAAGCTGGCCTGGCTTAACGTGCTCAAACGAGGTTTGCTTCTCGTTGCTGCGCTTGTGGCAGTTGTTCTGCCCGTCTCGGCGCAGCGCAAACCCGTCCTTCCGCAGATTGATCTTCCGCATCCTTATTATTTCCGCGAAATGTATCTGCCGCAGCTGACAAGCGGCCCGAGCAGCGTGGCGTGGTCGCCGGACTCGACGGAAGTGGCGTACTCGATGGCGGGATCGCTGTGGCGCCAGAAAATTGACTCCCAGCAAGCACAGCAAATCACCGATGGCGCGGGATATGACTATCAGCCGGACTGGTCTCCGGATGGGAAAAGCGTCGTTTACGTTTCGTATCAAAGAGATGCCATGGAATTGTGGCTACTGGATCTGGCTTCCGGAAAAACTCAGCAACTGACGAGCGGCGGGGCGGTAAACGTCGAACCGCGGTGGTCGCCGGACGGAAAACGGATCGCCTTCGTTTCCACCTCATACAACAAACGTTTTCATATTTTCCGCGCGGATGTCGGCAGGGGAAAACTCGAAAATGTGGTGCGGCTGACGGGAGAGACGAAGAGCGAGTTGCCGCGCTACTACTACAGCCCGTTTGACACGGAGATCAGCCCGGTGTGGACGCGCGACGGCAGGGAGATTCTTTTTGTCTCGAATCGCGGGCACATTCATGGAAGCGGCGGCTTCTGGCGGATGCAAGCGGAGCCGGGCGCCGAAGCCATGGAAATTCACTACGAAGAAACAAACTGGAAAGCGCGCCCGGATTTTTCGCCGGACGGCTCGCGCATCGTTTATAGCTCCTACCTGGGGCGTCAATGGCATCAGTTATGGCTGATGCCCGCAAATGGCGGCGACGCGTTTCCCGTTTCCTACGGCGATTGGGACGACACGAACGTTCGCTGGTCGCCGGACGGAAGGTGGATCGCCTATATCTCGAATGCTCACGGGAATACGCAACTGTGGTTGCAAAATGCGGTCACCGGCGGAGAGAGATCCGTTACTGCCGACGAGCGCAGGCATTTGCATCCGCATACGTTAATCAACATCACCGTCGTTGATGAGAATGGGCGAGAGATACTCTCCCGAATTTCTGTGATGGATGCCGCCGGGAAATTTTGCGCTCCTCGCGAAGCGCTGATTTACGCAGACGATGGATTCGATCGAACGGAAAGGCGCTTTGAAGCCCACTACTTCTATTCGCTCGAAGGGAACCGGCTTCGGTTCGACGCTGGAGAAGCCGGCAAGGCTCCGCGGTTCGCGCCGCCTCATGCAACGGGGGTCGAGGTCCCGGAAGGCGTTGTGACCGTCGACATTATGAGGGGCTTCGATCACCGCGTCTTTCACCGCACTTTCGATACGCGCGAAGAAAAGTCGGGCAATTTGGCAGTGAAGCTCGATCCGTTGGGCGACTGGCACACGCCAACGGCCGGAAAGTGGGTCGGCGGAGACCTGCATGTGCATATGAACTATGGCGGAGCCTACCTAAACGATACCGACGGTCTGCGGGCCCTGGCAGCGAGTGAAGGCCTGGACATCGTCAACAATCTGATTGTGAATAAGGAACAGCGCATCCCTGACATCAAATACAACGGGCACGGTTTGGACCCGCGGCCCGACGATGAGGTTCTGGTGTATCACGGCCAGGAGTTTCACACGAGTTACTGGGGGCATCGAGGTGTCCTGGGGATCAAGGATCACATTTTGCTTCCCGGCTATGCCGGGTATCCGAACACGGCGGCGGCGAGTTTGTATCCGATGAACGCCGATGTGTACGACATGGCGCATGCGCAGGGAGCGCTGGTCGGAGCGGTGCATCCGTTTGATGCGGAGCCAAATCCGTTTGCCAGCCCGCCGGAGAAAGTTACGGACGAGCTGCCCGCGGATGTGGCGCTTGGGAAATTGGATTATATGGAGATCGTGGGCTTCAGCGATCATCGGTCCACGGCGGCGGTGTGGTACCGGCTTCTGAATCTCGGGTTTCGGTTGCCGGCGGGTGCGGGGACGGATGCGACAACAAACTATGCCGCGCCGATTCGCGGTCAAGTCGGAATGGATCGAGTGTACGCGTGGGTCCCGGAGTGGCCGCTGAAAATTGAGCTGTGGTTTGATGCGTTGAAGAAGGGGCGGACATTTGCGACCAACGGGCCGCTGATTGAATTTACGCTGGGAGGACAACGCGCCGGAGACGAATTGAAGTTCGATGACGCGCAGGCGGCGGTGGCGTTTACGGCGAGGCTCCGGTCGATCGTACCGGTGGATCATTTCGAGGTAGTTTGCAACGGGCGAATAGCGGCAACAGTTAAACTTTCCGGCGCACGCGATTCCACGGACGCCGCGGGCACTTTGCCGCTCGAAAAGAGCGGATGGTGTGTGCTGCGAGCTTCGAGCGACACCGCGGAGTATCCGGTGTTGGACAATTACGTATATGCGACGACGAGTCCAATTTACGTGACGATCGGTGGCAAAACGCCGCGTTCCCCTGCGGACGCTAAGTATTTTGCTGCCTGGATTGACCGGACGATCGATGTGACATCCCGCTATCCGGACTGGAATTCTCCCGCCGAGAAAGACTACGTGCTGAAGCGCCTCGCGGAAGCGAAATCGATCTACGAGAAACTTCAATAGCGCATTCTAAGACAGCAGTACCGGGAGAGGAAGAACGCCGCGGCTCATAGCACCGCGGCGCCCAGTGAAGCAAAACAGACTTCGGGAGATTACTCGACGATGTGAATGGCTTCCTCGATGTGGTGGTGCGCCTTGTCGATGTGTTCGAGAGCGCGCTGCTGGAGACCCTGGGCGAACGCGTTGTCCTCTTCCTGCGCGACATCGTCGTGGGCTTTGTTCACGAGTTCAAGAGCCCGGTGGAGACGGCCGCGCCAGTCGAGACCTGCGTCAACGGGAGGGTGATCGTTGATGTCCTTGCCGTCGTCGATGCTGGCTTTCTTGATTTCGCTGATGGCCTCGTCGATCTCGTGAATGGCATGCTTTTCCTGGTCACGCAATTCACCGCCGCCGGGGCGCTGCAAATGAGCGCGGGCGTGACGGAGATCCGTCAGTGCGTGAAGATACGCTGGATGCTCTCTCGGAGGTTGCGGCTGTGCGGAAGTGAAGATGACCGCAGGAACGACGAGCAAAAACGCGGAAACAGCGAACAGCAGCTTGCTAAGGGTTTTCATCGTGCGTCAGGCTCCTATTCGAATGAAATAAACTTACAAGACCGGTCCGGCCGAGGTAATCAGCCAAACCGCGTGCGACGGAAAGACTGCGAGCTCACGGCGTGCGGCCGTGTTTGATTGAACGTACCGTGCGCCCCTTATCCGAACAACGCCGCCAATGCGAAATGACGCTTCACGGTTAACTGGCGCAAGGTACAGGGCGAACCCGTCACGAAAAGCGGCAGATGCGAGTGGCTCGAGCCGCATCACCACCCGCCGACATACGGAACGGCTCAAAGACACGTGCTTTCGCTGTGCTGCTACTCTGCTTGACGGCCCGGCTGGTTAATGGAGTAAACACCGTCAGCAGGGAAGAGTTGCGCGCGATGGATGCATTGAGCAGCCGCGGATCTCTATGGCAGTGTTATCATACTTAGGGAGGTTGCTAATCGTATTTATGACATCGACCCTGGCAATCCGGGCTATTGCGAACGAGCGCAGGCTGCAGATTCTCGAGTGGCTTAAGAACCCGACGAGGCATTTCCCTCCGCAAGTCGACGGCGATTTGGTTAAGGATGGGGTTTGTGGCTGCCTGATTGCCCGCAAGCTTCGCGTGAGTCAGCCCACAACCAGCGAACACATGAGGATTCTGTGTCAAGCCGGGCTGACCCGCCCCAAGCGAATCAAAAAATGGATTTTCTACAAACGCGACGAGGTCAGGATCAGACAGATCATGAAAGCCCTTCTAGCGAAGGTGTAGGCGCGGAACAGAAAAGCTGCCGCGAGTGCCGATCAGCCGGGAAAATCCTGGGCACCAGGTCGGGGGAGCCGACTCTGCCGGATGGCATCTGGCAAAACGCTAGAGGGGATTTCGATTAGAATAGACAACGTTGCCGAAGGAAGCACGAAGGTCGCCGGGTTTCTCATGTCCCCACGTCGGTAAACCATGTTGCACGATCTTCAGTTTGCGTTCCGTCAGCTTCGGAAGAGTCCCGGCTTCAGCCTCGTTGCGATCCTAACGCTCGGACTCGCGATCGGCGCGAACACCGCGATTTTTTCTGCGATTGACGCGGTGCTGCTGCATCCCTTGCCCTATCCGGATCCCGACCGGCTCGTCCTCGTGCAGGAGACGCTGCCTCGCTACGCGTTGCACGGTATTGCGCCCACGGCCCCGGATTACGCGGAATTCCGGCGCCAAGCCACTTGTTTCAGCCAGGTCGCAGCGGTAACTGGCGCGGTTGCGACTCTGACGGGCGACGGGCAGCCCGAGGACGTCCCGGCGTTGCGGGTCACCGCCAGCGCGTTTCCGATGCTCGGCGTCGTCCCGGTTCTCGGCGGCCTGTTCACCTCGGACAACGATCAGCCCGGCCGAGATCATGTCGCCATTCTCTCGGAAGGATTGTGGACGCGCCGCTACGGCCGCGATCCATCGATTGTCGGGAAGAAGATTCTAATCAATCTCGAGAGCTACCGGGTGGCCGGCGTAATCCGGCCGATTTTGGATTATCGCGTTGCCGCGGGTCTGTGGATGCCGCTCGCCTTCACTCCCTCCGAAACTGCGGCGGGTACGCGCAGCCCGCACAATATCGACGTGATCGGGCGGCTCAAGCCCGGCCGGAGTATCCAGGAAGCGCGCGATGAATTTCGCCGCATCGCTGCTTTCATTGTCGAACAGTATCCCAATCAGGCTTCGATGGATCGCGGATTTTCTCTCGACCTGGAGCCGCTCGCGGAAAAGCAGGCGGGCGATTTGAAGACGCCGTTGCTGGTACTGATCGTGGCAGTGGGCGCGCTGATGCTGATCGCCTGCACCAACGTTTCCAACCTTCTACTTGCCCGTGCGATGAAGCGGCAGAGGGAGATCGCCATCCGCTCGGCGCTGGGCGCGTCTCGCCTCCGGCTTATCCGGCAGCTGTTGACCGAAAATCTGCTGCTGGCCTCCATCGCCGGCGGTGCGGGAACGCTGCTCGCGCTATACGGACTTCGTCTTTATGCGCGGTTCGGCCCGCCTGATTTGATTCACGGAGCGCGCCCTTCCATCAACGGCTGGGTTATGGGCTTTTCCCTTTTCGTCTCGATCGCAGCCAGCATGCTTTTCGGCATCGCGCCTGCTCTCGAAACTTCGCGCATCGATCTTACGGATGCGCTCAAAGAAGGCTCGCGCGGCTCGACCACGGGACGCAGGCTCTTGCGCGAGTCGATGGTCGCCTTTGAAGTCTGTGCTTCTCTGGTGCTTTTGATCGGCGCCGGTCTCTTGGTGAGAAGCTTCGTCCGCTTGGAGCATACGAATCCCGGATTCCAATCCGAGAAAGTGCTGACCGCGTTTGTATCCTTGCCGGTTGCACAATATCGGGAACCCTCGCAGAGGGCCGCCTTTGCGCGATCGGTTCTCGAACGCGTTCGCGCAATTCCGGGTGTGCGTTCCGCCGCAACAGTCGATTTCCTTCCTTTCGTCGGCGGCCCGGGAAGCGGCGGGGTCGAGATCGCAGGCCATCCGCGAAATCCGAATGAACCACAGCAGATCATCTGGCAAACGCGCGCTTCACCCGGTTTCTTCGAGACTCTCGGAATTCCCCTCTTGCGCGGCCGCGACATCGCCTCTTCCGACGAGCAGTGCTCGCCCGGCGCCGCCGTCGTCGACGAGATTACCGCCCAGAAATTGTTCCCAAACGCCGACCCTGTCGGCATGCAAATTACTGTACCGCTTGCCGGAAGCACATTCACTGTCGTCGGCGTAGTTGCCGCCACGAAATCTCGCAGCCTGTCTGCGCCCCCCGAGCCGCGCGTCTACTATTTCGGCCCTCAGGTCCCATTCGGCTCGTTGGCAATCGTAACGAAGGCCGCGCGTGATCCGCGCGCGCTGGTCTCCGCAGTCCGTCACGAAGTCGCGGCACTCGATTCCAATCTGCCGGTGGACCTGCTTACCATGGATCAGATCCTCGCTGATTCGCTCGCCCGCCAACGATTCTCGATTCAGTTGATGACTGTATTCGCCGCGCTCGCAGGACTCCTCGCGGCCATCGGCATCTATGGCGTGCTGGCCTATTTGGTTGATCAGCGCCGGCGCGAATTCGGAATTCGTATCGCTCTCGGCGCCCGTTCCGCCGGCGTGCTCGCATTGGTCTTCCGGCAGGGTTTGGTCCCCGTGGCCGCCGGGCTGATCGCAGGGATTGCGGGCGCGCTGGGATTGACGCGTCTGCTGAAGAGTCTCCTCTATGAAGTCAGCGCAACGGACCCCCTGATCTTCGGCGCGGTTTCGATCGGACTGATCGCCGTTTCGCTGGCGGCCATATTCATCCCTGCGCTCCGTGCCACTCGCGTGTCTCCATTGGACGCGCTTCGCGATGAATAGTCCGGGAGCGCCTCGGCGACCATCCTCTGTCCGTATATATAAAGATTCTGGCTCGAAAACTGCAGAAACAGGGGTATATCAAACTCACGGCGGACTGCCCTTTTTCTCATGACCACACCCACGGGGCGAGACTGGTGGGGGATGGTCCGGGGCCGGGAGGAGTCACCCCTCAAACCGGCCTCTAATCGATGTGCTGACTTACGATTTACGTTCGTAGGGGGATTCCCTGATTGACCGGTAGAGCCTAGACAATGTCAAAATTACCCGGGGTACTGCGAGAACTGTACTTTCTGCGTATCCCGCAATCATTTTGGGCCGTGGTCTATCGCAAGTTTCTCAGAATAAATGAGTTAGGTTTTTATTTTTGGCGGGAATCGTGCCAGATATCCGATAGCCCGGCATTTTAAGATTCGAGGTGCAGAATGCCTGAAGCCTCTTTGGGTCAAGATGCAGCCATGAACAAGAATTCTCCGGTCAAGATACTCGTGTCTGATGATTCGGACATCGTCCGCCGGGGGATTCGCCAGCTGTTGTCTGCCCGCACCGAAATTGAGATCGTCGGCGAGGCTGCTAGTTATGCGCAAACAATCCAGTTGGTGTGCGATTTACACCCAGAGGTTGTCGTGCTCGATTTGCACATGCCCGATGAGAGGAGCCACCCTCCGCAAGAAGTCAGATCGCATTTGAACCGCAGGTCACAGATACTAGCAATCTCCTTTTTCAACGATGAAGAAACGGCAAAATTAGCTGACCGCTTTGGGGCGGTGAGGCTGCTGGATAAAACGAACCTCGCTAATACCCTTATTCCGACTATCGTCGGGTTATGTCAGAGTCGCGGGTTAGCATGAAATTCCTAGCTGGCAGAGAGGCGTCCGCCAGCCCGCAAGAAAACGGGTGACAGGTTTACGAGGGGAGTGCTCAATTCGGCGAAGATTCTAAAACCCTGAGGAGGGGATAGTCCGTCAGACTTTGAGACGATCACGCTGATACCAGCGGCCAAGGCGAGACGGTTGAAAAAACCCCGACTCCTGCCAGTAAACCTCGAGCAAGTGTTGCGACGGCCATTCGGGCCCGCGCGACAAGCCGGAGCTGGAACGATTGCGGACTCATTCAAGTCAGTGAACCGCCGCGGCAATCAACGTCACATCGTCGCCGAACTCACCGCCGCAGAATTTCATCACGTCTTCCATCACCCGCCGCTGGCAATCCGCCGCTGAGGCCCGCGCCGACGCAGCCGCTGCGGCGATTCGCTGGCACCCGAATTCCTCCGCTTCTTTGTTCGCCGCCTCGCTCACTCCATCTGTGTAAAGCAACAACCGGTCGCCCGAAGCCAGTCGAGTCGTGAAATCCTGATACGTCCACTCCGGCTGCACCCCAAGAACTCCACCTTGCCCTGACAGCAGCTCCGTTTGCCCTCCAGCGTGCACCAGTACCCCGGGACAGTGCCCCGCGTTTTCGTACGTAAAAGTTTTCTTCTGTCCGTCCAGAATCCCATAAAAAAACGTGATGAATTTTCCGGGCGCCACATTCCCGCAAACGAACGCATTCAGCTTTCCGCATACCATTGCGGGCGAGGCGTCCGGCATGGCATAGGCCCGGAAAGCCGCTTGCAGATTCGCCATCAGCAGAGAAGCGGTCAGCCCTTTTCCCGAAACGTCGCCCACACAGATCCCAATGCGATTGTCATCCAGGCGCAGCACATCAAAATAGTCCCCTCCCACGGTCCTCGCCGGCTGCCAGGCGCCCGCCAACTCGATCCCCGGAAGTTGCGGCAATTCCTTCGGCAGCAAGTTCTTCTGGATCTCCAGCGCTTGCTTCAACTCCTGTTCCTGCAGCTGCAGTTGCAGCGTTCCGCGCTCTACGGCTTGCTCCAAAAGTTTGTTCTTGACCTGCAATCTCGCCTGAATCTTTAAAACCGCGTATCCGGCAATACCGCCCACCATGCACGCCGACACGACGTTCTTCCAACTCGCGCGAAATACTTGCCAGTAGGGTCCCACGGACGGGTGCATCCAGCGAAGCAGTGCCACCGTCGCGAACGCGCTCAAAAATGCGCCAAACGCCAGCAGGGGTATATAGAGGATCCAATTCCACGGGAACGGTCGGTGGTTATAAATCCGGCCGCCGAAAAGCAGCAACGCGTACAAGGCGTTCCCAACTACCAGAATACAAACACCCATGAAAAGAAGAGGCGTGTCCGGTATGACCACCGCGAACAGCGCGGAGATCATTACGCCTCCGAAAACGATCCGCTGCTCCGCCCGAACTACCTCAAGGAGAAGCGGTTTGACTGCCAGTTTCCAGGAACCGAGCCGAGTGGACAAAGGAGCCTCAAACGTAGCTCCAACTTAACTCACCTGCCTGCCCGCAACAACCACGAGCTTCGGGCCACAACCAATAAACCGAGGTAATCGTCGAAATGGAATCCGGGGGAAAAAGCGGACCGGGGACTTGTCGGCTTTCCCGACTAAGCGGGAGTCAGAGCGACTCATCGTTGCACGTCAGATGGTGGTTCAGTCTTCGAGAAACCGCTCAGAAGTGAGCACGGGGTCTTTATTTCTCTTGCGCAGAACTCTAACCCGAATTTTGCTGCGCTCGGACCCACTCGTGACGCGCCGAAAGCGGCGGTTTCGGCGAAGTCTTTGGTTCTGTCATGCAGCTGCGATAGACCTTGAGCAGCGAACCGTAACGGCGCTCGGGAGAATATGCTGATGCCGTTCTGTAAGCGGCGACGCGCAGCTCGCATCTGAGATTTTCGTCGCACAACACTTCCGCGATGCCACGCGCCAGGGATGCGGGTTGCTTTCTTCCGACCAGTAGGGCCGCCCTCGAAGAGGACACAATTTCAGCGACGCCTCCAACGGCCGTAGCCACAATTGGGAGTCCGGCGGCCATGGCTTCCAGCAGGACGTTTGGCGATCCCTCGGTCCAAGAAGGCAAGACCACGACGTCGGCTAAACCGTAATACGGAGCGACGTCTGCCCGGTGCCCTGCGAAATGGATCCAGTCGTATACACCGCAACGGCGTGCCATCGCCTCCAGCCTGCTGCGATCTGGACCGTCGCCGACAAGGATCAATCGGAATACGCGTTCGGGCTGCTGATCTCTCAGCAGTCCGGCGGCCTGGATGAGGTCCGCTTGCCCTTTTTCGCGCGAGAGACGCCCAACGCTAAGCAGAATTTGTGCGTGATCCGGAACGCCAAGAGCCGCCCGTAGGGTGGCTATTTGTTCTTGTTGCGCCGGATGAAACGGGCGAACAGCATTGTGTTGCGTGCTAATTCGCTCGCCTGGAATACCAACTCGTCGCAGGTCGGCGGCGAACGGCTGACATACCGTGACTACCCTCCTCGCAGCAGGCAGCGACCACCTGTCGAGCTGGTTATACAAACGCATCTTCAAGTTTTCCAGGGTGTATCCATGATGAAATGCTATCCATGGATAACGTCGATATGCACCACTGAGGCGCAAGAGAAAATGCGACTTCACACTGTGGGTCTGCACAATGTCGGGATCGTACGTTTCTATCAGCCGGGATACGGCGCGAACGACTGCAGGATCGAACGCGAATCTCTCTCGAATCACGTGCACCGGTATTCCTGCATTGCGGCAGGAACAAACAAATTCATTGGTTTCTGACGCGCCTCTCTCAAAAGTTGCGACCTGAACCGACACGCGGGGACAGGACGTGTCCGTTTGGTCGGTTCGCCGGGCAAATTCAATCAGATTCTTGGCTGGCCCCCCCACCCATGTCGCCTCCATAAAATCGAGCACGCGGATGGTTTGGCCGGAATCCGGCTCCATTTGCCGTTCCCCTGCCGCTTTTGACCAAAACGCATCGTCAGTCACTAAGGCACTACTTCGGCTCATCCCGACTCCCGGCGACCCTTGTTTGCGTGCTTTCGCGTATTACAAAAGCACTCTCAGCGCCAAACCGCGCGACATAGACCTAGGCGGTCTGCATTGATAACAAAGGACATAGGATGCCTTTCGCCCGATCGGCGGCGCTCAATGGAGGACCAGTACCCATAGGGGCAAATTTTTTCCTCCCGCCCTTTTTTCGTGTCCCGAGTGTACAGGCAGCGAGAACTGACACGTCCCGATAAAAGCGGTTATCGTTCGAGCGGATTTTCAAGTTTCCGAGTACGAATTACCAGGCACAATGGTGGGCCCAACGGCCAAATCACTGCCCGCCGGCACTAACCCCGGTGCCGAAGATCGAACCGCAGGATGCGCTTTAATCGGGCCTTCCCCGCCCCCGCTTTTGCTAAGTGTTCCATGCGAGGGAGAGACAGGCTGCGTGGCCAGGTGCGCGTCGCTAAGGTCTGTCGATCTTGGCGGACGAGCTCTGCGCGCCGCTATCCGGTTCCGGGTTTGTCGGCTTCATTGCCACCACTTCATAGTCCCGCGATTTCTTATCCCCGTCCGGGCACCTGACAGTCATGTGGTCGTTCTTGATTTTAAACACAACTTCCTGCCCAACCGGCAAAACCGCCGCATGCTTCTTATCTTTGGGCTGGATTTCGTACTCCATCTCGTCTGTACGCAGCAAATAGCGCGGACAGAGCTTCTCATCGGAGTTCATATGCGTAATACCAACGGACGCCCAGATGCTACCCAAGCCGGTCACGCCTTTCTGCTTGGCACCGCATGGGACGGCGTCCATTTTTTCGAGCATGGCCCGATCGGGCTCTTTTTTCTTTTTATCCTTGTCAGCCCTGCTGGGAACCGCAATGGCCATGACGGCAGCGAAAACGAAAAGACTTTTGAATCTCATAAAACCTCCTGGCAAGTATCTGGGCCTAACTGAACTTGCAACCGAATTCCTGGCCGGAACCGAACGACTGGCCGCTCCCAAGAACGCCGACACTCGAAGGATTGGAAGGCCGGTTCGCGGCCTTCCAACCTGGAGTGCTCTTGCGTGTCACTGATTCGGTTTGGGCTTGGCCGCCGGAGGCTTCACGGATTGGCCATTGGTTGTGCTGAATTGCTGGGATGCTTTGACGAAGCCGTCCGGGTCGGACATCAAGTTTCCGCGAACGTCGGGATTCGAATTCAGGTATGCCTTGAGTTCGGGATGGCCGTCCATGAAGTTCTGGTCCTTAACCAAAGAAGGGTTTCTGGAGAGCTGTTCCGCGATGTCAGCGTGGCCACCGAGGAACTCTCCAAACTGCCGGTGAGCGGTGTCGCGATTGAAGTCCGTGCGGCGGCCGTCACGATCGCGGTCCATACCATCTTCGCGGCGATCGTAGCGGGCTTCCTCCTGCATAAAGCGGTTCGGATCCTGCTTGATTGCCTCGCGAACCCCTGGATGGTCCTGTAGATAAGATTCCAGAGACGGATGGTTCTTTACAAACTCCCGATTATCCACGAGAGAGGGATCTTTCCGGATCTGCTCGGAAATTTCCCGATGGCTGTCGAGGAAGCGATCGAAATTTGCCAGTTCCGCGCGGTTGGCGTCGCGGCCGTGATCGTCTTCACGGCGGTCGAGGCGATTTTCCTCCTGCATGAAGGCATTCGGGTTTTGCCGCAATTGCTCACGAACTGCGGGATGGTCCTGAAGATAAGTTTCCAGATCCGGATGATTCTTTACAAACTCCCGATTATCCACGAGAGAGGGATCTTTCCGGATCTGCTCGGAAATTTCCCGATGGTTGTCGAGGAAGCGATCGAAATTTGCCAGTTCCGCGCGGTTGGCGTCGCGGTCGCGACCGTCTTCACGGCGGTCGAGGCGATTTTCCTCCTGCATGAAGGCATTCGGGTTTTGCCGCAATTGCTCACGAACTGCGGGATGGTCCCGCAGATAGGTTTCAAGCGCCGGGTGGTTGGTCACGAATTCGCGATCATCGACAAGCGAGGGGTTCTTCCTAACCTGTTCGGCGATTTCGCGGTGGCTGTCCAAAAACCGATCGAAATTTGCCAGTTCTTCGCGGTTGGCGTCGCGATCTTGAACCGGCCTCGTATCCTGGGGCGGAGTCGACTGTCCGGCCGCGGGCTTGCACGGGTAGAAGCAGGCGGTCAGTGCCAGGAGCGCTAGCCCGGCGTTACGGTATGGTCTTTTTTTCATACAGCTCTCCCGGGTGAATGTGTCACCCACGCGGAGAGATGCAATGGCCGTGCCAAGCGCCTTCAGAAAAACGGAAGTTGTGGCTGTTCAGCACGTTATGAAAGAAAGGGAAAAACCTTTGACGGGCGACGGCGTGGAAATTCGACACCTACAGCAGAAAATTGCTATACGGGGAAGTCCCTACAGGGAACCGCTTACCACAGAGATGAGCGAAGTTCCTCATTGTAATTGTATTCGTATCGTACAGGAATGGAGTACTCGGGCACACGGGCCTGCTCGCACAACTCGGGGATGCCGGACTGTCCCTTTCGCCGGATCAGCGCTAGGAATTTAAGGCCTCGGTACAATACGCCTGGAATTTCATGTCGGTTTCCAGTCCATGACGGCCGAGGGGAATTGCAATCCTACGCAGAAAAGTCCGTCGGTTGCGGGTTCACAGTAAACTACTTTCGCTTGCGTTCGAAGCTCTCCTGAGCTCGAAGCGAGTCGGGGCTGCTCTTCGAGCTGCCACCGCCTTCTCGTTAGGATGCGTGCTCCGCGGGAACTCACGTTCACCGTCATCGCCTGATCGGCAAAGAGCAGCTTTTCCGCGATTACCAGGCATACTGGGATTGCCATGGTGACGCGCCTTTCATTTCTTCCTTCCAAGCGCATTTGACCGGGATTCCTCCAAGACCGCCATTGCCGGTGGCATGATACGGTCAGAATTGTTCACAGATTGTCCTCACACGGCCTTCTGTGTCCTCCGTTTTTTCTCGTACATGGCTTTGTCGGCTTGCACCATGAGCTCGCCAAGCGTTATTGCGCGCTTGGGATCAAACCGCGCCACTCCGACGCAGAGGGACAATGCGTAACGCGGTTCCGCTGCACCCGACTTTCTGAGATTCTTCTCTAAACGGCGGAGAATGATTTCCTGAGTTTGATTCGAAGTCTCCGAGGCAAGTACGACAAACTCATCGCCGCCGAGGCGAGAAAGTGTGTCGGAACCACGGAAGGATTGTTCGAGGGCGTCCGCTGTGCGAATGAGCGCCAGGTCCCCTTCGTGGTGGCCGAAGGAGTCATTTATCTTCTTCAGATTGTCGACGTCGCAAAACAGTAGCAAGAGACTCTGGCCATTGCGCTGGGCCAGCTTGAGTTGCTGGGTCGCCGCGGCAAAAAAACCGCGCCGGTTGAAGAGACAGGTTAGATCGTCGGTGAGAGCCAGATAGCGCAGTTCCCTGTCGAGAAGGGCCTGCTTAACGGCGCCCCAGACTGCCGGGTGAGTTGCGACCCTCATAGTCTGTGTGTCGGGGTGGTCTGACTTCAGAAGCTTAGAAATCTCGTCCACTTCCTGCAATATTTGACCAAACTCGGAATCCGAAGCTTGCAAAGCGGAAGAGAGATTTTCCGCTAGGCCGTTTTCCAGAGGGCCGTTCTTCCGGTCCATGGTGAGAACCTTGCGATTGGAAATCTGCTTGGGCAATTCCATCTTCAAGCGACTGGCCACTGAACTCTTATCGGCGTGCAATTCTGGCATGGGCATCACCCCTCCTAGGACCAACTTCAAAGAACTTCCTCACTGACAAACGCATAATTCCATTGATCCAGAAAGACGACAAGCGGGTAAGGCCCGTAGCTTTGGCGCAGGTGATTCCACTAGTACTTCCGGCGGAGGTGATTTGAATCCGGAGCGAAGAGACCGGTCTATCCTCACCGGCAAGCACTTAGCTTTCAACTAAGGTGTTTACCTGAGGCCAATCGCAGAGGTTCCCTTGCTTGAGCTAGGGGGTATGTCATGGTATTTGTTTGAAACCTACAGGGACCCAGATCGTTAGGCGGTAAAGGTCCATGCCGTTCGGGGCAAGGAGAATCGATTCATGTCCAAACGAGAGAGTATTACGAAAGAGTCTGGGACACGGAGCAATTCAAGGGTCGAACTGGTGCCGAGTGAAGCCCCGTCAGAGCTTCTTCGTGAACTCGTGGCGCACCTCCGTCAGAACCGCACGCAGTTGCGCGAGGAATGGGTGGTGCGCATCACCGAGACGCGCCTGCTTACCGCGATGACCAAGGAGGAGATCTTCGCGGAAGCAACTTCGGTGTACGACAGCTACGTGGAGGCTCTTGAAACCGAAGCATTCGAAGCGCTGCAAGCTTATGCGCGCAACCTGTCGGAACGCATTATTCCGCGAGGAGTCGAGACCCATGAAGTCGTCGGCATCGTTCTCCTGCTTCGAGACGTCTTGGCCCGCTCCCTGTTCGCCAAGTACCAGACGGATTTCAAAAAACTGAATCGCATCCTGGATGCTTATGAACCCGCCGCCAATCGCATCGCGAACACCGTGGCCGTAGGTTTCGTGCAAGAGCGCGAGCGCGTCATCCGCCAGCAGCAGGAAGCAATCCGGGAACTCTCAACTCCGGTTTTGCAGGTGCGCGAACGATTGCTGATTCTGCCGATCATTGGCGTGATCGATCCGCAGCGCGCCCGGCAATTGACGGAACAGCTCCTGCGAGGAATCCGCACCAATCGTGCGAAAGTCGTGGTGATCGATATCACCGGTGTAGCGGCGATGGACGTGACGGTTGCGAACCACCTGGTGCAAACCGTGGAGGCTTCACGGCTGCTTGGCGCGACGGTGATCGTCACGGGCCTTTCGCCGGAGATTGCGCAGACCTTGGTAACGATCGGAGTCGATCTCGGCAAGATGAACACGGTCGGCGACCTGCAAGGTGGCATCGAACAGGCCGAAAGATTATTGGGGTACAAAGTCGTGACGCTCGCGGAATCGCGCTAAAGGATCGGGAGGATAGGCTACGTGGAAGTCCCCATTCTGAAACAGGGAGAGGTGCTGATTGCCACCTTCCAGGCGGCCCTCTCGGACGCAGATCTCAACCACTTGCGCATGGGCCTGGTCCGGCAAGTTGTCAAATTTCGGTCTCGTGCCGTTATCGTGGACGTTACGGCGATGGACGTGATGGACTCGTTCGCGTCACGAACGCTCCGGGAGATTGCGCACATGATCCGGCTGCGAGGCGCGGAAACGGTCATTGTGGGAATTCAGCCGGAGGTGGCCTTTGCCATGGTGCAACTCGGTCTAACACTAGAAGGAGTCGCCACAGCCCTGGACCTCGAAGAAGGTCTCGCGTACTTGAACGAGAAATTCAAGACCACGAACTGAAGGTGAGCCACAGTGCCGGCAGAAGAAGTCGAGGTGGCCATCAGCTCCGACCAAGATATCGTGTTGGCCCGCCAAAAGGGTCGGGCTATGGCGGTAGAACTTGGGTTTTCGTCAGGCGATGCTACCCTCATCGCCACAGCAATCTCGGAACTGGCCAGAAATATCCTGTCCTATGCCCGAAGGGGCAAAATCAGCCTGAAAATGGTCCATGCCTCGAACCGCCAGGGCATCTCAATCATCGCTTCCGATAGCGGTCCTGGAATCCGGGATATTCGTCAGGCCATGCGAGACGGTTTCTCGACCTCGGGAAGCCTTGGACTTGGCCTGCCTGGGGTACGCCGGCTGATGGACGAGTTTGAAATTGCCTCCGAACCAGGCCACGGGACGATCGTGACGGTGAAAAAATGGAAACAATAGACGTGCCGTTGGTGGAGTACGGGGTCGCGAACTTTATTCTCCCTGGCCAGGGTGAATCCGGCGATCGCCATGTGATTTGTTGCGGGGGAAAAGGAATTCTGATCGCGGCGATGGATGGAATCGGGCATGGAGCGGAAGCCGCCAACGCCGCAGAGGCTGCCGTTGCCATTCTCAAAGGGAATGCGGAAGAACCGGTGATTTCGCTAGTAGAGCGTTGCCACGAAGGTCTGCGCTCGACGCGCGGCGTGGTGCTGAGCCTTGCTTCGATCGATCCGGAACATGGCATGATGACCTGGCTTGGTGTCGGAAATGTTCAAGGAGTTTTGATGCGCGCCGGGGCTCAGAAAGGAAGCGTCGCGGAGGTGCTGCTCTTGCGTGGCGGCGTTGTCGGTTCGCAATTGCCTGCCCTGCAAGCCGCCGTGCTTCCGATTGCGAAGGGAGATACTCTGGTATTCGTCACCGACGGGATTCGAGGGGAATTTGTCGAAGGTCTTTCCGCCCTGGAGTCCCCGCAACGGGCCGCTGACAAGATTCTCAAACAGCATGGCCGAGGGAACGACGACGCGCTGGTTTTGGTCGCGCGATTAACCGGGGTTCGTGCGTGAAAACAGCAACCAAACGGAAGACGAAGCGGCAGGCGCCTTTTGAAGAAGAACATGGTGCGGCGTTTGCTGAATACACACAGCGTGGCGGCGAAGCCGCGTTGGGTCGCGCGTACGGGCTGGGGCGTCGCGCCATAAACGAGAAAAAGAGCCTCATGGAGATCGCTTCCCTGCATCATCGGGCTCTCCACGGAAGGCTTGCTGGTCTGAAGGGAGGGGCGCGCCACCAGAAATTACTGGCAGCGGCTGCCGAATTTCTTGCCGAAACCCTCTCTCCCTATGAAATGGCACACCGCGGAGTTCAGGATGCCATCGCGGCTCTGCGGCAGCTCAACGAGACGCTGGAAGAGGAGATCAAGCGCATCGCCTATGCTGTGCACGACGAGGCCGGGCAAATTCTCGTGGCGGTCCATCTTGCGCTGGCAGATGTCGCGCGCGAATTGCCGAAACCGCAAAAAGAAAAGGTCGGACGGATCGAAGAATTGCTGAACCAGGTTGAAAAACAGTTGCGGCGTTACTCGCATGAACTTCGCCCCACGGTCTTGGACGACCTTGGCTGGATTCCGGCGATTCGCTTCCTGGCGGAAGGAGTTTCAAAACGCGCCAATCTCAGGATTCAGATCAAAACGACGGTTGCGGGAAGGCTGCCCGGTCCCGTTGAAATAGCCCTCTATCGCATCGTTCAGGAAGCGCTGACCAACGCGGCGAGACATTCCAAAGCGAGCCGCGTCTGGATTCGGATCGGCCGAAAGAATCGAATATTTTGCTGCTCGATAGAAGACGATGGCGTAGGCTTTGACGTACAGGCGGTACAATCGGATGGGAAGCGAAGAGGCCTGGGATTGATTGCCATGCAGGAACGCCTGAACGGAATTGGAGGAACACTGTCGATTGAATCGGCGCGAGGAAGGGGAACCAGACTCCTGATTCAGCTGCCAGCGGAGACTCAAAATGCCAATTCGCATCGTGTTAGCTGACGACCATGTCCTCGTGCGCCAGGGGCTGAAGTCCTTGCTCGAGCGCGAAGGATTTCAAGTGGTTGCGGAAGCGTCCGATGGGCAAGAAGCTGTTCGTCATGTGCAGTCACTCGAACCCGATATCGCCGTGATGGATATCAGCATGCCCACCCTAAACGGATTGAATGCCGCTTACGAACTGAACCGTTCTTCTCCAAAGACCAAGGTCATTCTGCTCACACAACATGACGAAGGTCAGTATATCCGCGAGGCACTGGAGGCAGGCGTGAAGGGGTACGTGCTGAAAAACCAGGTTGCCAGCGATTTACTGCTGGCCATCCGGAAGGTTTCGCGCGGCCAGGTCTATCTGAGCCCCGGTGTGTCTGGTGCCGTTGTGGAGGCGTACCAGACCAAGTCGGAGAAATCGAAGAACCCGCTGACGCTACGGGAGAGACAAGTACTCCAACTGATCGCTGAGGGGAAATCCACCAAAGATGTCGCCTCTTTGCTTGGCATCCGGGTGAAAACAGCTGAATCTCATCGCACGAGACTTATGCAGAAGCTGGATATTCACGAGACAGCGAGCCTTGTGCTCTATGCCGTTCGTAATGGCATCGTCCAGCCCTGAGCCTCCGGTCAAAAATTACGCTTCGACCGGCCAAGACTGCGGGAGGCCGGGGTGTCCATGGTCCGAATCCGTGAATCGCCTACGATTTCACGGTCGCCTTCAATCCATCGGGTGCGAGAGGCAGGCTACGCAAACGCTGGCCGGTTGCCTGAAAGATTGCATTCCCAATTGCCGGCGCAATTCCCACGATTGGCGCTTCACCGGCTCCTACGGAGGGAAGATCCTTCCGGTCAAGAAGCACCGTCTCGATCTTCGGGACGTCCTTGAATCTCGGCACGCGGTATTGAGCGAAATGGGGATTGAGAATGCGCCCATCCTGAAACTGGATGGCTTCAAACAACGCACCACCAATTCCCATAATATTCGCGCCCTCCACCTGGCTACGCAGTCCGTCTGGATTGACGATCGCGCCACACTCAAATGCCGTCACTATACGCTGGACAGTTACGGTGCCCGTGCCACTGTCCACAAATACTTCGGCAAACGTAGCGACGTAGCCGAGCTTCTCATAACCGCCGCCCATGCCGAATCCGACGCCGTTCGATGGTTTTTTCTTTTCCCAGCCAAACTTTTTCGCTCCCTCCTGAAAAACCGCCCGCAGCCGATCATCCTTCAAATTCTTTAGCCGAAACTCCAGCGGATCCATTTTGAGAAATGCAGCCATCTCATCCATCTGCACTTCACGTGCAAAATGATTGGCGGTCGCGGCGAGTCCCCGGTAGGAACCCTGGCGAAGCGGCGAATCGACGGGAACGAACTCGATCCGCTGATTCGGAATGTCGTAATAGGTGCGGATACCTGCGGTTCCGGAATTGTAGTTGCGGAATTCCCATGCCGTGATTTTTCCATCCCCGTTTGCCGCACAGGAAACCTCAATTACCCCGGCCGGCCGAAAGTAAGCCCAGGTGAACTCCTCTTCGCGTGTCCAAACCACCTTCACGGGACGCTTGGCGGCACGTGCGAGACGCGCAGCTTCCAGTGCGGCGTCGCCGGTGTGCTTGCCGCCATAACCGGATCCCATATCGGGCATCTGGACGCGGATCTTTTCCTCCGGAAGATGGAAAGCCGTGGCCAGTTCGCTGCGGACGCCGAAGGGGCGCTGTGTGCCGGTCCAGACAGTAAGATGATCCTCATCCCACTGTGCAACGGCGGCGCGCGGCTCCAGCGGAGCGTGCGCAATGTATTGGATCTGATAGGTGGAATTCAGGCGATGCTCGGTCGACGAGAAAGCCTCCTTGACGTTGCCAATTTCGTGGACCGAACCGTCATCCCGGTCTTTAGGAACCCGGTTCTTCTTGAGATAGTCGAAAAGCTCTCCATTTGAGGGTTGGGGGTCGGACTTCCATTCAGCGCGGACCGAAGCCGCAGCTCTTGCTGCTAGCACGGACGTCTCGGCCGCAACACCCAGGAAATTCCCGTCGCGAACGACGGTGACGCCTGGCAGAGACTCCGCTTCCCGGATGTCGGCGGAGATCAAGGTCGCATTGAAGGATTTCGGACGTACGATCTTGCCAAAAAGCATACCGGGCAATTTGTAGTCGGAGGGATAGCGGTGCTTCCCCGTGACAAAGTCGCGGCCATCTACCTTTGGGAGCGTGCGCCCCGCAATTTTCCACTGCGTTGCGGGTATAAGCGGATCTTCCGAAGGGAGGAGTTCGGTGATTTGCTGGCCTTTGACGAGCTCAGAATAGGTTGCCGAGCGGGTCGAGGAGGTGTCAACAATCCTGCCGTTTTCGGCAGTCAAACTCGCCGGATCAACGTTCCATTTCTTTGCAGCGATGGCGATGAGCGCGTCGCGAGCGGCCGCGGAAACGCGGCGCAGTTGCAGGTTCATGGTCGGCGTCGTGCGGCTGCCAAATGTGCCCATGTCGAAAGGCACGAGCCGCGTGTCGCCCATGACCAGTTGAATAGACGCGGGCGGCACATGCAGTTCTTCGGAGATGGCCTGAGAGAGTGAAGTGCGGATGTTTTGGCCGACTTCCACTTTCCCGGTGAAGGCCGTGATTCCTCCGCTTGGATCTATGTGCAGCCACGCATCCAGTTCCCGGGGAAGATCGTCTTCGCTGTCTCGCCGGCTTCTGCCGGATTCCTGCGAGCCAGCCGTTCGCGGCGCAGCGCACACCACGACGACGCCGGAGCCAAGGAACTTGAGAAAACCGCGCCGATTGGATTCAAAACGGACGTAAGAAGGAGAGCGCAGCTCATACCGTTCAGGTTCTACGGCGGTGGTGGATTGCCTATCGGGGCTCATGGGCGAGACTCCTTCATTGCGCCGCTAGCTCTGCGGATCGCCGCCACAATTCGTGGGTAGGTTCCACAACGGCAGATATTCCCCTGCATGAATTGAAGAATTTCGGCGTTCGACGGATCCTGTTTTTGATTGAGCAACGACACGGCGGACATGATCATGCCGGAAGTGCAGTACGCGCACTGCATGGCTTCTTCGTCCAGGAAGGCCTGTTGAACAGGATGAAGCCGATCTTCTTTTGCGAGTCCCTCCACTGTGGTGATGGACTTGCCAGAGGCGGCCGAGATGGGCGTGATGCACGAACGTTGGGCGCGGCCGTCGATCAGAACAGTGCAGGCCCCGCATTGGCCTTCGCCACAGCCATATTTCGTACCGGTCAAGTCGAGTTCATCTCTGAGAACCGAGAGCAGCTTTTCGTCCGGTTCCACATCGACAGAGAAAGACTGCCCATTAATCAACAGAGTGTACTTTCTGGGCATTTCATCACCTCAAAAAATAGAGTACAACACTGGATGAGCGGGAGGAAGTCACGCCATCAAGCTCTGGAAAAGCGGTGGTCATGACCCAGAAAGCGGATTTCCGGCCCGGAAAAACTACCGGACAGCCTCTAACTCAGGCAAAATTGGTCAAGGCTTGAAATTCCCTTAAGTAGTAGGATCGACAGCACCACGGGCGCGATGATCTTGGCCTGAATCCTTTCCTCCGGAACTTATGAAACGGCACGTGCTCATCTACGGATTAATCGGCGGCATCTTGATTGCCGTACTGAAGTGGACTGAGTATCGATTCCTGGTAATCGAACATTCGATCGAAATCTACGGAGGACTGACCGCGGCGACCTTCGCCGTTCTTGGTATCTGGCTGGGCCTCAAGCTAACGGGAACGCGGCAGAGGATTGTTGTGAAGGAAGTCCCTGTCCCGGCCGCGGAACCGTTCGTCCCGGACGAGAGAAAACGAGAGGGCCTGGGCATCACGCGCCGCGAGCTGGAGATTCTCGGGCTCATCGCTAGCGGGTTGAGCAACCGGGAGATCGCCGGGCGGCTATTCGTCAGCGAAAACACCGTGAAGACCCATTCAAGCCGGCTGTTTGACAAGCTGGGCGCCAAACGGCGCACCCAGGCAGTGCAGATCGGCAAGACCGCCCGGCTGATCCCTTGAATCGTTTGCCTGCCCGGAAGCGCCCCACCGGAAAGCGGATTCGTCGATAGCGTGACCGTAGCCCGCATTGTGAATTTTCAGCCTCCTAGCGCTTACTCGTAGTGCAGAGCAACAATAGGATCAGTGCGCATGGCGCGGCGCGCTGGGATATAGCAGGCGCCGAGCGCGACCAGCGTGAGCAGAATGGCGACGGCCGCAAATGTAACAGGGTCATTCGCGTCGAGGCCATACAGCATGCTGGAAATGAAACGCGTAACGCCGAGCCCCGCAGCGATTCCGATGGCTGCGCCGATGAGGACAAGCAAAATCCCATGGCCGACGACGAGGCGCAACAGAGCGCGACGCTGCGCGCCCAACGCCATGCGAATGCCGAGTTCACGGGTGCGACGCGCGACTTCGTAGGAAAGCAGGCCGTACAGTCCGATGCACGCGAGCACCAGAGCGAGCGCGCCGAAAAAGCTGGAGAGGCGCGCCATGAGGCGCTCCTGAAAGAGGATTTGGTCGATCTGCTCCGTCTGGGTGCGGACATCGGTAAGCGGCAAATTGTCTCCAGCTTCTGAAACGATTTCGCGGACGTTATTCACGAGGGCTCGGGGACTGGCGGCGCGCAGTTCGAAGTGCGTTCCGTTGCTCACGAGCGGAAGAAATATGATCGGCGCAGTCTTTCTGCGCAATTGTGCGAACTTCGTATCGCCGAAAACGCCGATGATGGTGTAGCCAGGGCCGGGATCTGGAACCTCAGCATCGCCGCGCGGCGCGTCGCTCATGTGCAAGCCGATGGGATTTCGTTTCACGAGATATGTACGCGCGAATGCCTCGTTGACGATGAGGGGCACCGGCGCGGAGCGGCGGTAGGCCTCATCGAGCGCTGTGGGTGAACCAGGTGTGGAGGCCGAAGGCGAGGCTTTTGCTTTTTCTGCTGCTGCGTCGCGGGCTTTCCCTGCGGCGTTGGTCGCGGCGGCGGAGGCGAAATCTGCGGACGTGAAGTTGCGGCCCGCGAGCATGGGAATGCGCATGGTGGAAAAGAAATTCAGCCCGACGGCAAGCTTGCCGGTATTGGCGTACTCCTTTTCCGGAGCACTGTCGATATGGACGCTGCCGGCTGACCAGCCTCCACTCAGAAGAGCGTCTTCGGAATAGCTGACGGAAATCACGCCGGGGAGGGCTGCAAAACGCTGCTGTAAATTGCTGTAAAGCTGCTGCGTTTGCTGGTCAGTGTAGCCAGCGAGGTGGGGATCTATGCCGAAGAGCAGGATATTTTGCGGGTCGAAACCAGGATTGATGCTGTGGAGATTGTGGAGCGTTCGCACGAGGAGTCCCGCGCCGATGAGGACGACGACGGAAAGAGCGACTTGCGCGACGACAAGGGCGTCGCCGAGACGGAAGCGGCGGCCCGCGTGCGCTGCCGTGGCGGGGAGAGAAGAGGCATTTTCTTTGAGCGATGGCGTCAGGTCGACGCGCGAGCCACGCAGGGCGGGCGCGAGGCCAAAAAGAATTCCGGTCGCGAACGTGATGGCGATGGTAAAGGCGAGGACGCGCCAATCCGGCGCGACGATGGTCTGCAGGGGCGTACCGGGGCTGTTGGAAAGCAATTTGGAAATGGCGTCGACGCCCCAGACAGCAAGGAGAACTCCGAGCGCGCCACCAACGAGAGAGAGAAGAACGCTTTCCGTCAGCAATTGCCGCACGAGGCGCTCGCGGGCAGCTCCTAGCGCGAGGCGAACGGCTATTTCCTTCTGGCGCGCGGCGGAGCGAGCCAGTGTGAGCCCGGCGACGTTGGCGCAGGCGATGAGCAAAATGAAAGCGACGATGATCATGGCGATATAAAGGGCGGGCGCAATCTGTCTGGTTTCGCCGATGAGGCCAGCTTGCGCGGGAAGAAGAGTGAGGGCGGGAGCGTCTTCGGATTTGAAGAAAGGCGGCGCGCCGTGAAGCATTTCGTTGCGGAAAATTGTGGCGGCGGCGACTTGCGCTTGGACGGTGGAAACCCCGGGCTTGAGGCGGCCGAGCATGACGACCCACCAGTTGGCCGGGTCGGAGAGGCGGTCCTGGTTGCGGTACCATTTTCCGCGAACAGTATCGGCGAGGGAGAACGGCATGAAGAAATCGAGCGGCTTGCCGGGCGTGAGATTGGTGAAGTTCGGATCGGCGACGCCGACAATCGTGGCAGTAGTGCTATCGAGGCGAACGGTCCGGCCAACGGCGGATGGAGCCTCACCGAAGGCGCGGACCCAATAGGCATAACTCAAAACGATGACGGGGGGCGCGGAGGACGAATCATCGGAGAGCGCGAGCGGGCGACCGATGAAAGTGTTGACGCCGAGAGTGGAGAAAAAATCGCCGGAGACGTAGAGGCCGCGAACCATGCTGGCGGCGCCGTTTCCACTGAGATCGACGGGGAATGGACCAGCGAATGCAGCCATGCCGGAAAATGCTTGAGCTTGCGAGCGCACGGTCTTGAAGAAAGGTACGGAGAACGAGCAATCGCCGATGTCGGCTTGGTTCGCGCAATCGCCGTAGTCGCTATGGCCGTGAAGATCGGGGTGGCCATGCGCCGACCAATTGAAGACGACCAGTTGCCGCGGGTCTTTTACCGGTATGGGGCGCAAGAGCACTGCGTCAATATAGGTAAAGATGGCGGTGTTGGCGCCGATGCCGAGCGCGAGAGTGAGAATGGCGACGGTGGTGAATCCCGGCGATCTCCGCAGCATGCGCATGCCGTAGCGAAGGTCCTGAAGAATGCCGGAGAAAAAATCGTCGCCGTCTTTGCCCATCGCAATAGGTTCGCGATGCCAATCGCTCTCGACAGGCCGCAGCCCTCGCGCGAGCAGGTCTTCGCCCTCCAGTTCGTCGATGGAGATGCGGAAAGCTGCGGCCTCAGACTGGCCGCTGGCAAGGAGTTCGTGGTAGCGATCTTCAAGATGCTGCGCGAGTTCGTCGGCAATTTCCGTTTCGCGCACGGAGGAGAGTTTTAGCGGAGCAAGGCGGCGGAGAATTTCCGGCTTCCATTCAGGCATTTTCTGCCTCGGTGATGCGATTGATACCGACCACAAATTCGCGCCAACCGCGAAGCTGCGAAGCGAGGACTCGACGGCCTTGACGCGTCAGGCGATAGTAACGGCGGCGGCGCTGCCCGCTTTTTTCGACCCAGCGTCCCTGCAACCAGCCGCGGCGTTCCAGACGGTAGAGCAGCGGGTAAAGCGAAGCCACGTGAAAACGTACCGTTCCTCCCGAACGCTGCTCGATGAGCTTGCTGATTTCGTAACCGTGGCGCGGTCGGGCTTCTACGAGCGAAAGGATGAGCAACTCCGCGTTGCCCTTTTTCCATGCTACTTGTGGGGTTGTCTGGTCCATATATGGCACCGCAACATATTGAACGACGGCGCCGCTCCGCGAGTCAAGCGGTTATTTGAGGAACCACCTATCCCCGCGGGCTAAGGGATTGGGAAGCTCGGCGGTGATGACTTGATGGCGGGAAGCGGCCGGACTGGTGGAACTAGCTGTCAGGAACCGAGGAGAGAACTTTCAGTTGGGTGTTCGGAAAGTAGTGCTCGATAATCGCGCGAAAACCAGAGCCGTCCTGTGCCATGCTGCGCGCCCCGCGCTGGCAGAGACCGAGACCGTGCCCCTGCCCGGTACCTTCCAGAATCACTTCCCCATCCTGTTCGTGCGTTATGAAGTTGTTGCTCGGAACAGCGTTCCAGCCGAGCACGCGATCAATCGCAAGGCGTCCGATTTCTCCGCGGAGCAGCAGCAGAGCATCCTCGCGCGAGACCTTGCGGGTCCAGCGGACTGGATTCTTGTAGCAGACATCGCACAGCACGGAAAAATAGGGATAAGCGGATGGAACCAAGCCGATTTCCGCGAGGGTGCGTGTGTGCCCGCCGCAGCTTCTGGTGAACATGGCGGTGACAGGTTTCTCATCGAAACTAAGCACGAGATCGCGCGTCGCGGCTGTAGCCGAAGCTGCAGGGCTATCGGCGGCGGGTGGTTCGCGAAGAGACTGGCAATGGGTCAGGTCGCAGAAATCGAAGTTCGAGTGCCGCCCGCGGCCGGCAGCAAAATAGGAGCGGCTGACGACGGCCTGAGCTTTTAGAGCCTCGGGCGGGGTACCCGGAGCGGATTCCGCCTCGACAACAGACGCTACCGCGGTTTCGAGGCCGATGGCTACGACCGGAACCAGCTCGCCATCCGTGACGTTCAGGTCGAGCACACCCACGTAGCGACGAGTGACTTTGCCCGGGACGCCGATAACGAGCCCGGCGGCTTGCTGATTGCGGCCAGAGGCGCGCATTTGTGGCGCGCGGATTTCCTTGCCGCCGCAACTGAGCAGCAAGCTGGCGCCCGAGGATCGAATTTGAAGGAGGCTGCAGGCGGATCCCGAACGCACAAAGATGCGTTGATCGGCGGCCGAGACAAGCAACTCTCCTGTCTGATCGGCCGCGAGCGTGAGCTGTTGCGTATGAAAAATTCCGAGAACACCGATGCGGACCGTGGGGTTCTGCGCCGGCACGAGGAAGGGAAGCCCGAGCGAGAGTAGCAACAGAGAGAGCCAACGCATTGGCGTCATTCCTCCATTTGCTGGAGTATGCGCCCAGCGGTTTCCGCGGTCTTTGCGCCAGTGACGCTGTGCATGCGGAGGAAGAGCAGAATCTCGGGCTGCTCCGCCGGAACAAGCGCAACGACAAATCCATCCGCAGGAGCCCAGGAAGTGTGGGTGCAAGGCGCGGTGCCGGTTTTCACCAGAGCCGTGTCTTGTTTGAGTTGTCGTCCAATCGCGGCGCCCGTGCCGCGAAGAGCTGCCTGCCGCATTCCTTCGACCAGTGGAGAAACGCCGGGCTGATCCTTGCGGCGGTACAGTTCGAGATAGGCCTTTGCCATGTGTAGCGGGGAGATACGCCACTGTTCTCCCAGGCCCATGAGATTAGCAGCCGTGGAGCCGGCGCCCGGCGATTCCAGCCCGAAGGACTGGACGAGCGAAGCAAGCTGCTCTGGCGCGACGCCCTCGGCCAGAAGGCGAAAGTAGGTATTACAGGAGACGGCGACGGCGGAAGTAACGTCCAGTTTGCCGTGCGGCTGGGGCTGCCAGCAGCCGCTGGCTTTGCCTTTGCACTCGTACTCGGGATAGCGGAAATCATGAGCTTCGGCGTAGGCTAGCGCGGTAAACGGCTTCACCAGAGAACCCAGCGGAATGGGCTTTCCGGAATTTTCCCAGTGGCTTGCAAGGAGAGCACCGGATCGCGCATCCAGCAAGAGATACGAAGTCTCGCCGGTCGAGTAGTCACGCCTGAGAATCTCGACAGCGGATTGCAAGAACAGCGAGCGCGTGGCGCTGCTCAAGGGTTTAGATTGCTGGCAGAAGGCGGGAGCCGTAAGGAAAAAAAACAGAAGAAAACGCCACGTTTTTTTTCGATCGGCTATTGCGCCCATGTGTAAACGACCGTTTGCGTCTGGCGGTCGGCGGCATCGTGAATGACAATCTTCTCAGAAGAAACGGCTTTTAACGCAAAATTCAGGCTCGCGATGTTCTCAGAGAAGAACTCCGGGCTGCCGGCGTTCGGAGGAGCGCCGGAGCCGAGGTCCAGCAATTTGGTGAGCGTGACGAAGTTCTCCCTCTCCTGTTGATGATCGAATGCGGCAGCAAACACTGCGGCTGGGGCGGACGGTTTTTTGCCCACACCTTCGAGAGCACTGGATAGAAGCGGAACGTTGTCCGACACGATCAGATATTTCCCGCGAACGGCGACAGCGAGAGGCCAAAGACCGTCAAGAACACTGTAGCCGGAGACAGTATTCCATCCCACGCCCAACTGGCCGGTCGTGAATCCCGGGCGAACGAACTCGACCAGCGCCGCACGCACTGCCGGTTCGTCCCAATCCGATTCCCCGCGAAACGCGACCACAGAATGGATGCGAACGAATACGCCGGCTTGATCGCGCTCCGTGGTCTGAAGCTGCAGTTGCGCGAGGATGCGATTTTTGGCAAATACGGCCTGAAGAGGAGCAGTGCTATCCCCTTTAACCGAATTTTGCGCGGGCGGTTGGTCGATCCGCGTCTCCAGGTCCGAAGCGGAACCCGTTTCACCGCCACCAAGTTGTACCTGAGGAGCGAGTTTGTCAGGCGCGGCGGGCCCCAAATGCGGCGCGAGGATTTTCACCGTGAGCAACTCCAGGCATTCTTTGGCATCCGGAGCAGCCTTTGCTTCGTAGAAGCCGACATTCGCCGGAACAATATTGATAATTTCGGCGACAGCCGCCGGCCCCTTCCCTTCCGGAGTCTCGTGAGTGCCATCTTTCCGCAATAAGATGCGCTCCTCGCGATATTCCTTTCCGGAGCGCGTGAGATCGGAAATGGCGGCACTGTACTGCTTCATGTCGGTGATGTTTTGCTGAATCCAGTAGGACCGGAAGTAAGGGCTTGGAACGATTTTCTCGAGGTTCAGGACCATACGCAGATCGCCGCGCGCACCGGCCGCCGCAACCAGGCGCGACCACCACGGCTCCTGCGCGACGCTCTCAGCCTTTTCACCGGCCAGCAGTTGCAGGGCACCCGCCATCAAGTCTTCACGTGTCGCCAACAAAAGATGACCACCCGTAACGGCAAACGCAACTTCGCGGTCGGATTCGGGGTCCTTGCGATAGAAGAAATTGACTCCGCCCGCGGTGCGCGTTTCGAATTGCGAACGCGTCTGCCAGAGCGCGGACTGCATGGAATCGGCCGAAGCAAGCCGTGTGATATAGAGAAACTGCAGCTTCCCGATGTCGTATAGGGCAAAGGCGGTCTGCTTTCCGGCCACCTGATGGAGCAAATCCGTGCCGATGGGCACACCGGCAGCCTTGGAAAACTCGCCGCTGGCGGCCTCGAGTCTGAGGAGCAGGCGCGATTGTGCGAAGACTTCGTAACTCTTGCTCTGGAGCCAATTCCCTTTTTCCTGGGACTTGTCCCAATCCCCCAGGAGAGACGAAAAATCATTGGCTTCGAGATAAATGAGGGCTCCCGAAGGCACAAAGCGGGGGAGTTCGGGCTCGGTAGGGGTGGCGACGCGGTAAGCGCCCCAGGTTAGGCCCAAAGATCCGACAGACAGCAGGGCAACCAAGATAGCGCGTTTCATGGCTTTCCTCCTGGTTTCGCAGGCGATTTTGCAGGGGCGGCCTCGGCGACAAGGCGCGGGCGAACGAGGCGGTCCTGCTCCAACTCGGGGTGCAGAATTGGCACGCGCGCCGCGTTTGCGCGTTGGCGCCTTAGGCGCGCTCTGACATCCAGAAGCTGCGAGGAGATGCGTTTCAGCTCCGTCGGAGATTTCTCGAGCCTATGCGCAGTTTGCAGGTAGGATGCCGCCTCGTCCCAACGATCGAGGCGCAGCAGCGCCAAAGCTACTTCGTGCGCGAATTGAGCCAGCTGAGCGGGCTGCAGCGCGAGACCCGGCGAAGATCCCGCCTCAGCTTGGCTGGCCTCATTTTCATCGGAGACGAGAATCTCTTCGTCGTTTGGATTGGCACGCGCGACCTCGCCTAGTCTCTTTTGCAGCAGTTGCTCGATCGAAGCCAGAGCGCGCTCGTCCTCTGGAATGGAAACAGCAGCGCGGAAGAAAGGCACGCGCGCATCCTCTCTCGATGGCGAGTCCGCCAGCGCTTTCGCAAGCACTTCCATTTTGCTGCGAGCATCGGCACAGTTTTGCCCCGCGGCCAGGCGTGAATCATAGAAATAAGGATGGTCCGATGCAGCCGGAGTGATTTCTTTCGAGCCTGCCGCCAGAAGCTTCAGCTCGGCGCTCCCGAAATCATTAGGCTGGGGCAAACCAGCCAACGCCGTGGCTGCCTGAACACGCAGGGCGTAAGGATTTTCGGACCCGGCGCCGAGCTTCGCGAGGCTTTCTGCCGGCGCTGTGTTGTCTTGCGCGGCCGCGAGTTGCGCCTTGGCGAGCCTCAACTGGAAGGAGGGCTCCCATGGAGTAGCCTTGGCAAGCGGCTCGAGGAACATTACCGCCTCCGCGGGATGGCCGGTTTTTTCAAACAGCATGGCGGACGAGTCCATATTCTGATATGCATCGCCTACCACAAGTACCAGCCGCTTCAGCAGAGTGACCGCCCCTGCGGTATCGCCATCGGCGATGCGAATTTCGGCCAAGCCCAGGAAATTCGCGGCAACGAGCTGATGCTCTTCGAGCTCGCGTGCGAACACGAATTCAAGAATCTTTCGCGCCGATTGCTTGTCGCCGCCATCAAAAAGCTGACGAGCCCCGGCACGCAGGCTCTCCGCGGAAGGCGCCGTTTGCGGGTCTGCCTTATAGCCAGAAATAATCGTGTCGAGCGTTCCGAGTTTCGCGGCGCATTGCATTTCATAAGGAACGAGAGCGGCAGAATCGGAAACGGAGGGGTCCCTTCGCAGTGCCGAGATCAGGTCAGCAGCCTGGTTGTATTGCTTCGTTGCCACCAGATATTTGATCCAACGAAGCTGCCAGCTCCACAACGTAGCCTTGGCGTTTTCCTGCTCCAGTCCGGCCGCCGCCTTCCGAGTCCCTGCCTCGACGGCCTCGAGGATGCGCTGGTAGAGTGGCCCGCGGTTCGCCAGCGGAATCCATGATATGTCCACCAGGTCCTGCAGAACGATCGTGGGATCGGGCGCCGAGGTGGAAAGATCGAGCAACCAGGTTGTGGCAGCCGCGGGATCACTTTGCAGCACATAAACACTGTGCAACACCGCGTTCGAACGATAGTTTCCGTTGCGATGGAGGTAGGCACGAACGAGTTGCTCGATTTCGGGCTTCAACTCGCTGAACAAGCCGCGCGTACGCACGTGATCAGAGGTGCGGCCGAAATCTGCCCAGAAAGTTTCAGGCAAACGGGCATTGTTCACCTGATTGAGTTCCGCCGCAAAGAACAGCTTCCATTGTCTGACGGCTTCGGCGCGGTTCTTGGACTTAAAATAGGCAAGCGCCAGTTTGTCGTGAATGTCCCCGCGTCCTGGGGAAAGTTCCAGCGTGTATTTGTATTGCTCGATGGCCTTCCGAGTGTCCAGGAGGTCCATGTAGTAGTCACCGAGGGAAGAATAGGGGTCCGCGGAGGCGGGGCTGTGCTCCAATTGAGCAGGAAGAAAATCCTCGGGCGTGCCCTGACGCGTGTCAGCCAGATATTCCCCGTAACGCGACGCATAGTAGAACCAGATGTCTCCCGCTAGCTGATTGTTGCGGTCAACTTGCTTGCCGATCCGCTCGGCGATGGTTTGATCCCCGAGGGCGTTCACAAACGCGGCGTTGATGGCAGACTGCGTCTCTGTAAAGTACAAGCCGACAAGAGCGCTATACGACTTCCCCCAAACCGGCGGGCGTGAAGTGCTGCGCGCAGTGACGACGGTGTTGGCCAGCTCCGCGTCTCCATTTGCCAGAACAAAACCCGCGGCCGCCTGCCCCGCGGGCGACCAGGCTGCTGCGACTTCGACGAGTTTCTGCGGGTCCTTTTTCAGGAGAAGAGCGAACCAGCGCGTTTGGTTTGCGCCACCGAGGTTGTTGGCTCCCATGCCGGAGAGTAGGCGAAATTCGTTGTCGGTATCGCCGGCGGCGCGGTAGGCCTCAGCCGCGTCTGAGAGGACCGCCGTACGGACCTCCGGTCGAACCCGAGGAGAGAAGTTCTCCAGTTGCTGGGCGAGCTCGGTAAATTTCAGCCGCTGCCGCTGAAGCTGCTCGAACTCGTGGAGCTGTCCGGAGTCGGCCGGATCCATCGGAGCCTTCAGCAGCAGCTCATAGCGCCAAGCGGCTTCCTGTTCTGCCAACCCAGCCGCCCGTGCCAGTGGAATGGCAAACTCTCTAGCATCCGTGTCGGACATGGGCAGACGTAGTGCCTGGGCAAACGCCGCAAACGTTACCTTTTGTTCGGGGGTAAAGTAGCGCGATACGGTCGAGCCCATTTCCGTCAGCGCGCTGCGCATGCCGTTGCGGGCGTTTTGCTTGCGCGTGGCCAGGACATGCTCGCGCCATTCTTTGTCGGAAACACCAGCAATTCCCTGCTTGGCAACCTGCTCTTTCAGGACCGGAAGCGAATTCGACGCTGCGTTCATGGCGTTTTGCAGAGCCGCGTAGGCCTTGTCCTGCTCACGGAGACGGGTCATGAGGCGCACATAGGTTTTTACGCCTTCATGATTTTCCGGCGAGGCGAGCAATTCGTCGCCTGCCGCGCTGATGCCCTGATCGGCGAAGGTTCTGGAAGGCCCGAGAAAACCCCAGTCCTCCAGCCGGCGGGCAACCTCGAAGTAGTTCCCCGCCCGCTCCGGACCCACATCAATGAGTGCGGTCTTTAACGCGGCGACGGCGTCCGCGCTCCGGCCCTGGCGGGCGCGTACTTCCGCGACCTTCTCCATCCACTTCGGGTCTTTGTACGCCAGCTGGTACAGATGCACGTAATCGCTCGCTGCATCGTCGAATCGCAGCAAACGCTCTTCGAGCGTGGCGCGTGCAATGTGCAAGTCGGTGCGATCCGGGCGGATCGCAATCGATTTGCTGTAGGAATCGATTGCCGCCGGATAGTCCTCAAGACTGCTTTGTATACGCGCCAGCGCCATGGACCAGCGGTAGTCGCGGGGCGATTGCTGGATGGTCTTAGAATAAAAATCCAGCAGCTGTTTCTCGCGCTGATGCCTCTGCGCGTAGAGAGCGGCTTCCGTTGTCAGTCCCTCGTCCTCGGGATAGTTGTTGATCAACTCCACGTATTGATCGACGGCGCCGGGATAATCCTGGAGCTGGGTAAGCGCAGGTATCAGCCCACGGCGCAAGGTCGCGATCCGGTTTTTGCGGTCGTCGGCACCGAGCGGCGCAGCGCGGAACAGTGCAATCTTGTCCAGATAGAATTGCTTCAAGCCTCCCGCGTCACCCGCCCGGGCGTAGGTATCCGCCATTGCTGCGAGATACTGGCTGTCATAAGGCGAATCCTTCAAAAGGCCATCCATCAAGGTGCGCGCCTGCTGAAAATCTTTTGCATCCGTGCATTTGCGGGCTGCTTCAAACGTGAATTGGGTGCTGAGCTGCGGGTAGGCATCCTTCGCAGCCTGCCGCAACACCGCGATGGCCTGCGGGTAGAGTTTCACGCGCCAGTAGAAGTCCACGGTCGAGCGCACCACTCCCAGAATCCTGGGATTGGCCTGATACAACGCCTCAATGTTTCGCTGCGCCGCGGCAAAATCCTTTTTGCTCTCATAGAAGCGCGCCAGCGCGTAGAGCAGCTGGATCCGCGTCACCGGGTCGGTGGCCAGTGCCGCCTGCTTCTCGAGCGCTTTCTGGCGCACGGACTCGAGGGACCGCTGTTGGGCGATCGATTCGATTTCCGAAGCCTGCTCAATGGTTTCAGCGTGATCCAGCGCCGCGGCAAGAAATGCGGCCATTTGGGGTGCCTGGTTCGCCGCTTCGAGGACACGCAAGCGTAGTTGGACGGCCGGCATCGCATAGTGCGAGTCCACGGCCAGCTTTTCGGTGGTGTCGTTCACGAGGTCGCGGAGCTTCGGACGACGCGCCAGTTCGACAAGGCGGCTCAATGCGGGCGAGTTTCCATTTGTCCAATTCGCTGCGACAGAAGGCAAAACGCTGTCCAACGCCGCGTCAGCGTACTCCGGGACAGCTCTTGCATAGTCCTTTTGCGTCTCGAAAATCGCGCCTTCTTCGTATCCGTAAAGGGTCGGGTTGCCCAATTTCTTTCGGCCCTCATCCATCAGCCGCAGCGCATTGCTGAAATCGAAATAGTCCCAGTAAATCGTGGCCGCCTCCAGGTAGCCATCCGCTTGCCCCGGAGCCACTTTCGGAATGCGTTCCCAGTACGGCGCAGCTTGTTCGATGAGATCGCGGTCGGCGTAGATGTCACCGATGCCGCCGAGAATCCCCGTGTTGCCGGGATTCGCGGCGAGAAGATTTTCTTCAATGTGCGCGGCCACCGCTGTATTTGCCGGATCGAAATAGGCGAGCGAGCGGAAAACCGACGAGGCCGTGCGGTCCAGCTCCTGTTCGGCAGGATACACTTCGGCGAGAGCCCTCAAAACCGGGGCGCCCTCTTCGAAATGGGAGCGCCAGATTTCCGCATCGGCCAGTTCCGTCGCTGCCGCGGGGTTTTTCTTCCCAAATTCAGACCAGCCCTGGGCGCCGGTAGATGGCGCGGACTGCCGCAGAGCGCTCAACTCCTGTTCCAACAGATGGTTCGAGGAAAGATACTCAAAGTACTGGCTTCGCAGTCCGGCATCTTCAAACCAGTGCTGCCGCAGGAGCGCCACCCATGCGGCTTGGTCGTACGTCGGTTTCGAGTGATACGCCTGCAGCAAATTGCGCACGAAATAGAGATTGTGCGGGAATCGCGCGTTGGCAAACTGATTCAATCGCACGTACATCGCGGGCGTACTTCCGCCGACCGACCTGAAGTAGGTTTGAAGCACGCTGCCATCGAATTGCTTCACGGCATCTTCTGTCAATTGCTCGAGCGCAGAATATTTCCGATAACGCAGATAGAAGCGCGCCAACTTGCTGTACCAGGAGGGATCGGAGAAGCGCGCGAAGGCACGCCGGTACACTTCCTCCTCTTCCTGGCTCAGATTGTTTTGCTCGACGAAAGTCGCGAGGCGTTCGTACAGGCCCGGATCGTCGGGGTTATGGTCAATTTCACGGCGCAAAATACCGAGCGCCTGGGGAACCTCCTTCAATTCCACAAGCCGCGCGAGATAGCGCTCGAGCACCCGGGAATACTCAGGTGAACGCGGGCCAGTGTCCTGGGTCTCGGGATTCTGTCCGACCTGAAACGCCGCGCTCGGCACTTGAGAACGGGCCGACACTCCTGCCTGTAGTTCAGCCCCAGCCTCTCCTTCCGCGTCTTCGTTCGCGGGCTGCTGAAAGCGCCGGGAACCTTGCGGGCCCCCGAAGCTTCCGGTATCCACCACGCGGCTGCCCAGCGGCATTTTGTCGGCTTGGGCGGCAAGTTCCTGCAGAATGGCGTCATAAATCGCGAATTCGTCTTGCGCTTTTTCCAGCCGAGCATCCGCGTCTGCCATCAACAGTGCAACGCGGGTGCGGTCGGCCGATTTTGGAAACGACGCGAGAAACTCCTTCCCGCCGTGCAATACGGCTTCGCTCTGGGCGGCACTCGAATAAAATTCGAGCAGCTTGACGTGCAATTCCGCGCGGCCTCTGGCGTTCGGAAAACCCTTGTCCAGGAGTGCCAGCAACTCAGCTCCGCGGGAACGGTGGAAATAGGAAGACGCTCGCTGCTCTTCCTCGGAGTACTCCCTGTCAGGAGAAGTGGTATTCAGAACGAGCGAGAGAATGCCGTTGAAATACCCGGGACCCTGATCCAGCGTCGCGATGTCCTTGTACATGGACAATTCCCCGCTGCCTAGCCGGATGGGAGCTTCCGGGGAAGTCAGGAGCATGTCGGTCAGCCGCGTGAGAGCGCGCTCCCGGGAATCAGCCGCTCCCTTGCTGTTATAAAGCGCGAAATAAAATCGTGCGGCTTCTGGATACGAATGAATGTCTTCGAGCAGGCGTCCGCAAATGTACAGTTCCTCGGGCGTCCAGGCGGAGTTTGCCGCCTCTTTGTGCATCCGCAGGTTGGTGATGGCCCTCTCCGCGGCGTCCAGCTTGCCTTGTTGTTGGTAGTAATAGAAAACGCGGGTGGCCGCATTGAGGTCTTCGGGATTCCTGGCAAGGGCAGCGTCCGCCGCATCCAGGAACTTGCGCAAGCCTTGCGTTTCACCCAGCAGGTCGAAATAACCCTTCACAAGCTCCGGCTGCCAGAGCGGCTGAAAACTCCTCTCGTAGACTGCGAGGCCCTGCTGAAGGGAGCTCTGCCTGTACTCCACCAAGGCTCTGGCTTTAACCGGAAAGATCTCGTCGGCGGGAAATTGTCTTTGAAAAGCAGCAATCAGCTTGTTGGCAGCGTCGAACTCCTTCTGCGTCACAAGATAGTCGAGGAACCGGACGTAAAGCTGCTCCTCCGTCGGATAACGGGAAATCCACGCGCGATAAGCCGTGAGGGTGGACTCTTTGGGGAGCCCTTGCGCCTGAATGACGCCAAGAATGCGCTCGAAGGCGTTCCAGGAACTCTGTTGATTGGAAGGAGTGTGCTTTTCGCCGGAGAGTGTGGGCGAGTCGCCAATGGTTCGCAGAGTGGAAATCTCGTCTTGCGGGCGCAGGCGGCGGTGGTAAAAGTCAGCTAGATCTCCTCGCGCAGCCGCTTTGTTTGCCGCTTTTTCGGCGTACAACTTCCAGTCACGCTCCGCCGCGGCGAAATCGAGCTGCCGTTCATCCTCGAGCGCGCGCAACGAATACAAGTCTGCGTTCGCGGGCTGTTGTTGGATCAAATCTCCCAGTGCGGAACGGGTTTCGGCCGGCGGCCGCCGGAAAAGGACGGGCCCGTACGGCAATTCCATCGCGCGAAAGAAGGCGCGCTCGGTTTCCGTCTTTGCCTCGATGTTGTGGATCCAGGCCGGCAGCTCGCCTCTGGCGGTCAGCGCGAACGCAGCAACGCTGACAAGAAGGACGGCTGCGCCGATGCTCCAGCCGCCACCGGGCGCGAAATCACGGAACGATTTCAATGTCCACCCCCTGAGAACCCATGTTGTGCGCGACGTCTTCTGCCGTGACCGTCAGATGGTAGGTTCCAGGAATCATCTGCTCGGGAATGAACAGTTCCCCGGTGTTCGTGTTGGCTTTCGAATCCCAATGCAAACTCACGGGTAGAGCGCCTTCGATCCGCGCAACGATTGTCCGCGTGTTTTGCGACGCAGAAACCTTCAAGTCCAGCGTTTCGCCGCGCCGATAGCGCGTTTTTGGCAGCTTGATTTCTACCGTCGGCGACTTGCTGGCGATTACGAAGGTTTTCGATTCACAGTAGGTTTGTCCGGAACGATCACGCATCACCAGGCGCACCGGATACGTTCCATCCGCCAGGTCCGTAGGGACCAGGAAGCGCGTTTGCCAAGTATCTTCGGCGGGCAAAAACCTCAGTGGCTTCACAAGCCCAAACGGAAACAACGCCACAACCGAAACAATAGCCGGGTCGGTCTTCACCCGAATAACCGGATCTCCTGGGCGGATCACGCGCGGGCGTAGCAGCGCCCGCGGCACAGCCAGGAACGAAGTGTAGGGCGTCACAAATTTGTATTGGCGCGACAGCCGGATAATTTCGTCGATGGAAGCCGCGTCCTCGCCTTCGCGCTCGATTTTCTCCAGCAATGCATCCACACGCGCGCGCGCCCAAAGTCTGGGTAATTGTGGATGGTCGGCGGATTCACTGGGCAAATTCGCCTTGGACGACATGGCGAGAGGCGTCCCGTCTCTCACCCCGCGAACGCTAAAGCTCACATCGTTCGCTGCATTTTCATAACGGCCGACCCAGGCTGCCCGCGAACCAGCGAAGGCCGCGTCTTGCAACGGATAAACAAATCCGACGGCGGAGTCCGGCGAAACCGCTAGTGCCAGTTGACCAACCGGGCTGCGGCCAATTTTCGAAAGGAAGGAATTCAGCTTGAATTCGATCGGCTCTGTCGAAAGAACGCTTTCCAGAACCCCATCTTCGCGCGCCAGCAGCTTGAATAACGGGAAGTTCGCGTCGTCGCCCACGCCAAAGATGTAGGTCTTGGGCCGGCTCGCCTCAGGCAGTCGTTTCCAATCTGCTTCGTACGAAGCAGCCAGTTTGGCGTTTTTAATCAGGCCCTCGGTGGCGCCGCCGTCGCTCAGCAGGACGAGATAAGGGTTGCTTCCGGAAGCGGCGGATTCGCGCAACGCTTCTTCTAGGACTTTCTGGAGATCGGTGCCGCCACGCAAACGGCTGGCGCGCACGAAATCGAGGGCATGCTGCACGTTGTCGCTGCTGGCAGCGACCGGCGCCTGTTGAAGGAGCTGAACCCGGCTATTGAAGAGAATCAGATTGAACTTGTCCTCGGCCTTTAACGCGTGGAGCAAAGTCTCCAGCGCCTGGTAACTACGTTCGAGCTTTTCCCACTGCATGGACAGCGAGGTATCGAACAAAATCAGAACCGTCTTGGCCGGCGCCGCACCCGCTGACGAATCTTTGGTTGCGCCACTGTTCGGCCCAAAACCTAAAAGCGCGTCAACCGCAAAAAATCCCGGTTCGTTGGTGCGTCGAACCGGCGCAGTCTCGGCTGGCGAAGGCGTTCCGCTTGAAGGATTCCTGTGCGTGATGACTGCCAGCGCGTCGCTTCCCGCTTTATCCAGATCAAACGTGGCCACGAAATCTTCAGCCAGGTTGACGTTCTCCCCTTCAAATTGCCCGCGGACAATCTGAGGCGTATTCTGCGCGAGCTGCAGCGTGTAACTCTTCGCGGGTGCCTCGAAGTTGGTCAGACCGTGAGCGGACCGCAATTCAAAATCGATTCTGAGGTGGCGCGCAATTTGCGCATGGTAGGCATCGGGACGCAGAGGAATCGCGAAGTATGATTTGAGATTCTCAACCGTGATTGTTTCGTGGTATTCGAATTCGAGACGCTTCGTGCCATACGCCGGAATTGGAACAATCCGCGCGCTGAAGATGGCGCTGCGCTTGGCCTCTTCGGCGCCGCGTTCTCCCATCTGCAGCAATCCAGGGTCAATGGATTGTTGCTTCAGTTCGTTGTAAATCTCGCCCGCCCGTTTGCGTTCCAGAATGACGGCAGGAATGCGCACTGGTCCGTCCCATACGGCAAAGTCGGAGACCGTGGCGCGGCTGGGCAAAGCGAAAACGTAATTGCCCTCCTGAATGCCAGCGGTGTGGTTGGCGAAGATTTGGCGCACAAAAACGCGGGCATCGCCATTGTCAATCTCGACGGTAATCTCCATTTCCTCGAGAGAAAGAATTGTGGGATCGGGCTGGGACTTGTCCCGCGGAATCAGCACGCCGCCGTCCGAAAAGGCAGGCAACGGCGCCAAAAACAAAAGCAAAAGAATTCCCCATGTTCGATTCATGGCTAAAGTTTGCTCTCCTCGATGCGCACGAGGCCGTTGTCCGTGCCGACGTAGATGTACCCGTTGCCTTCGGCGAGCGCGGTCACATTCATGGAGGGCAAACCGTCGGTAACGACCGTCCATCGTTCCTTCTCGCGGTCGTAAACATAGAGTCCCCGATCCAGGCTTCCGGCAAACACATGGTCCTTGGTTACCAGCATCGCGTTCGGATTGATCTCGGTCGAGGTGGTCGCGGTTTGAAAGGTGTGGAACTTTCCCCGGCTGTCGAGCGCCAGGACGCCGCTTCCATAAGTCCCGATCATCCGTGCGCTGCCGACACGAGCCACAGCGGTAACCCAGTTCTGCTTCAATCCGGAATTCCCTGCCGTGAAATTTGCTCTCACGAATCCCTTTTCGACGGCGGAAAGGCCTCCCAGTGTCCCCACCATCAGGTCGTCATCGGAAACTCCCAGCGCATAGACATGGTTGTTAACAAGGCCGTGAAAGCTGTACATGCTGCGCGCGCCTTCCGCGTCCAGAAACGTGATACCGGCAGGAGTCGCAATAGCCAGTCCATCACGGTAAGGCGCCACGTCGGTGACATGCTCGGCTATCAAACCGTCCGCTTTGCCTAGGACCTGCTCGGGCTTCCCGCTCGCTCCGAAACGCACCAAGCCATTGGCTGTCGCCACTTCCACCGTGCTGCTTTTCGCATCAGGCCAAATGCGATTGACGCAAAAAACGTGTTCATTCTCGACGTGCGCTGGGCGCGCCGGCCCGTCCGGGAGAATGTCGAGGCCGTGGTCGAAATAGCCCACCCACAGTTGCCCAAGGGTGTCGCGCGCCAGGGCGGATATGTTTCGATCACTTAGAACGGCGGGCCGCGGCTTGAGCACTTCCTGCCACCCAAAGCCACTCGCTTTGACCTGAAAAATGCCATTGCGGGTGAGGACCATCACCCCTTGCTCGGTCCCCTGAATTTGCCGCACCTCTTCTGGGCCGATGCCCGCGCTGTTCCGCAACGCGGCAGACCGAAGATTTGAGGCAAGCGGCACGCGAAGGACGCCTTGATCCTCCGAACCAATCCACAACTCGTCGCCCTCGACATGGAGGCAGGTCACCAGGACACCCCTCGCCAACACGCGCGCGAAGCGGCTTTGGTCAAACTCCGCTACCCCCAGCGGCGTTCCGACATAAGCCTTATCTCCAACCAACGTAATGGCTTGGACCTGGTGATCTGGCAGTCCCTGTTCCTCTCGAAACACTTCTGTCGTACCTGCATGCCAGTGCCGGACACCCTGATCGAGGGTCCCAACCCACAAGTCGAGGTCTGAACCCGCCAGCGCCTGGACATATATATTGCCCAGCGTGGGATGCAGTTCCTCGATCGTCTTTCCGTCATAAACCAGCACGCCGCGTTTCTTCGTGCCGATAAGCAGGTGTCCGCTTGCAACCGGCAGGATAGCGGTCAGAGTGCGCACATCCGGGTCAGCGGGATAGATTTGCCGGAGCTTCTGTCCATCGAAGAGCAAAATGCCCTGGTTGGCGGTGGCCAGGATCAGTTCAGGCTGCGTCGCCCCTGAAAGTTGTCCGACCGCCATAGAAACCAAAGGTGAGCCGGGCAGGTCCCGGCCGACCGAGAATTCACGAAGAAGATTGCCGCGCAAATCGTACTGGAATAGCCCGGCTGGCCCCGCGACATACAGACTGTCCTGGAAACGGACGACCTGCGAGAAAACTTCCGGTGAGCGCAGGGTTTCAAAATGGAGATCTTGGTTCGGTGAAAACGGCCGCACCGTGAATCCGAACTCGCGTTCTGCTTGGAACTCCCGCTTAGAAAGCTTGAGAGCCTGTGATGCCTGCCACATGACAACGCCGCCTGCAACTCCAGCGGCCACCATCATTGATCCAGCTATCCTCCACCACCGCCGCGCGCCAAAAGGGACCATGATTCCTCTTCGAATTGTCAGCACTAGAATTCCGGTTCCAAAAGAATCTTGCAGGAGGAGTTCCGTTTGCTTTCTTCGAAGTTTAACTACATCTTGCTTGAATCTCAGGCAGGCCGACGTGTTCACGAAGAAACACTGTGTCCTAAAACTTACACAAATAACCCGAGCGCTTGCGGATCTTGAGTCTGTCTAGGTTCAGAAGCGGCAGGCACAGCAAGAGGCGGAGGGAATCCCCAGCGAGGCTTCGATTCCCGAGTGCCGATTTTCTACGTTTGAGTTATTGCCCCTGATCCGGCGGCTGATAAAGATCTGGGATGGAGGCCACGATGGATGGAGAAAGCGGCTTCAACTTGAGTTGTTCAGCTAAAAACGACAGGCGGTCGCGGCGCGCCCCGGCATTCAGCGCGTGCGGCGCATCGTAGAGCTGAAACCTCTTGGGCTCGCTGACTACCCTCGCATATTCGCGGGCCCGTTCCTCAGTGAGGAAAGGCAGGTCTTTCGTTCCATACTGCAAAAAAACGAAGGCCGGCGAAGCGCGGGACACGAATTTCCCCGGATCCAGCCACTGATACTTGGCCTTGAACGCATCGAACTTTTCCGGGCCATACTTTTGCCGAAACTCTTGATATTCCTTGGACTTCATGTCCACTTCGTCGGACAACCCCCCAGCCATCAGAACAAATGCTTTGAACCTCTTGTCAACGCCGCGAAGAAACGCTCCGACCGTTGCGTCATAGCTGTGCCCTACGTAGGCGATGCGTTGCGGATCGACGTCCTTACGTAGCAGCAACAGGTCGGCGCCCCTGCGCATATCGGTGATCTGTTGGATGAGCTCGGCGGCCTGCCTTTCGCTCAATGGATCTTTGTCGTCCACATGCCCGGGCCGCGCCACGGGCCCGTCTGTCAGGAGCGAAACGACTCCCGTGGGCGCCAATGCTACCGCTTCGTCCAGAAACTCGCTGCGATTCCGCGCCGGCGAATTGGCCCAATACCAGTGGCCCCAGATAACGGCTGCAAACAGACCTTTGCCTCTCGGCACCACCAGGTAAGCGGGCACTCGACCGCCTTTTGGGCTGGCGTAGGAAATGTCCAGCACCGAGACGTCACGACGCTTCGTTATGCCTTTCACCTCGACATCCAGCGGCGCCTTCTGGTCGTAGTCGAATGCTTGCTCCGCATTCTCGGCCCCAATCCGCAAACCTGCTGAGGCAAGGAGGAATCCCAGAATCAGAATCTTGCGCATGAACCCTCTTTCCATTCCGTGCACTTCGAGCCGCGCCGACTAGAGTACCGCACCGACCAGAAGCACGCGATTCGAGTCACCTCATTGCACGATCACCCGCCGCGGTTCTCCTCTTGACAATCAGTAGGAGAAGAGTATTCTTCCTCCTGATTCTCAGGAGGAATGCGTCAAATGGCAGACAAGCCGAGTGATCTCGTCCAGGGCACTCTGGACATGCTCATTCTGAAAACGCTGGCGCTCGAACCCATGCATGGATATGGGATCGCCGTCCGGCTCGAACAGACGAGCAAGGGCGTTTTCCACCTTAATGCCGGTTCGCTCTTTGTCGCCTTTCAGCGGCTGCAACGAGCCGGGCTCATCAGAAGCGAATGGAAAGCCACCCAGAACAGCAGGCGCGCCAAATACTACGTCTTGACAGAGCAGGGGCGAAAGAGGCTCAACAGCGAAACACGAGAATGGGGCAGGCAAGTGGCGGCGATCGCCCGAATCTTGGAGGCCTCGTAAACGGTCATGTCGGTACTGCGAAACATAGCGAGCGGACTCCGGTCGCTGTTCCGCAAGGAACGGATCGGCCAGGAGCTGGACGAGGAACTAAACGTTTTCTTGGAGATGGCGGCCGAGGAAAAGATAAAAGAGGGGATGAGCCGCAGCGAAGCGCTTCGCGCCGTGCGCCTGGAGCGGGGGAGCCTCGAAGTGACGAGAGAAGTCATCCGCACCGCGGGCTGGGAATCTTTTGTGGAGAGCTCTTGGCAAGATCTGCGGTTCTCCGCCCGCATGTTACGCAAGAATCCTGGCTTCACGGCGGCCGCTGTTCTGGCGATTGCTCTAGGCGTCGGAATAAACGTTGGAATCTTTTCGGTGCTAAATGGCGCGGCGTTGCGGTTGCTTCCGGTCCCTCGTGCGGAACAGTTGGTCAGCGTAAGCCAGATCTTTCATCAGCGCGCCATTCGCAACACTCACGGCGAGACCAGCATGTTCTCGTACTCGGAATATCTCGACTATCGCGATCACAATCATGTCTTCTCGGGACTTCTGACCTATGAGCCCTTCCTCGAAGGAACCTTTCCTGCTGGCGGTAAGATGCAGCAATTCTTGGGGACGGCAACCTCATGCAACTACTTCGAAGTTTTGAACGAGCATCCGGCACAGGGTCGTGGCTTTGTCGATTCCGATTGCGCCGTTTCGGGCGGGAACGCCGTCGTCGTCGTTAGCGACCAATTGTGGAAGGGCACGTTTGGAGGCGACCGAGCACTTGTAGGCAAGAGAATTACTCTGAACCGCATGGCATTCACGGTAATTGGCGTCGCTCCTCCGCGATTCACGGGCACAGAGCCGATTCCGAGCGCATTCTGGGTTCCCATAACCATTCAAAAGGTTCTGGACGCAGGGCGCGATCGCTTGGCGGATGACAATATGAGTTGGCTGGCCCTGCTCGGCCGCGTACGGCCAGGCGTTACGATGGAGGAAGTGCGGGCGGACCTTGGTGTTATCGCCGGACGCATCGATCAGCTGCAACCAGGCCGCTCCACTTCCTTGGCGATCTCGACGGCAACCTTTTTCGGCAGGCCAGAGGAGCGGGAAAGCCTCGTCCCCGTGGCTTTCCTAATTCTCGCCGCTTTCGGACTCGTGCTGCTGATTGCGTGCGCAAACGTTGCCAATCTTCTGCTTGCACGCGCTTCTGCGCGCCACAAGGAAATCGCGCTGCGGCTATCCATCGGCGCGAGCCGGTCGCGCCTGGTGCGGCAATTCTTGACAGAGAGTCTCCTGCTTTCCGTGTTCGGAGGAGTACTGGGATCGCTGCTCGCGTTTTGGTCGTTTGCAAGCATTACGCGGTTTCTCACCTCTCGCCTGCCGCATCAATTTTCTACTCTTGTCGTGAATGTTGCGCCGGACTTTCGCGTGCTCGCCTACGCGCTGGCGCTGACCATTCTTACTGGAATCGTGTTTGGCCTCACCCCGGCTTTGCAAAGCTCGCGAGTCGACCTCAACACCGCATTGAAAGAAAACGGCGCACAGGCTGGCCACGGCAAGAAGAGCGGGCGGTTCTTGCGCAACACTCTGGTCGGCGCTCAGATCGCCGTGTGCATGATTCTGTTGTTGGCGGCGGGATTGCTGCTGCGCGGGCTTTATTACGCGCAGACAGTCGATCCCGGATTTGAGATGAACGAAGTTGCGGCAGCGTTCCTTTATCCCAAAGCACAGGGTTACGATGAAAACAGGGCGACGGGATTTATTGGCCGGTTGCGAGAGCGACTTGCGGGGCTTCCTGGCGTGAGCGAAATTGCGCAAGCGGAGTGCGCGCCGCTGAGCCACGACTTCAGCGCCGACTATATGACCATTCCTGGCCGACCCGACAAAATCCTGATCGAATACAATCACATCACGCCAGACTATTTTTCTGTGGTCGGCATCCCCATCGTACGCGGGCGCGACTTTACACCAGACGAGACAGAGGACGCGCCGGGAATTATCGTCACCGAATCTACAGCACAACGCATTTGGCCCGGCGAAGACCCTCTCGGCAAAACACTGCGACAAGATACAGGGCGCGAATACTCGGTTATTGGCGTGGCCAGGGACGCACAAGTTTCGCATCTGGGCGACGTCAAGGCGCCATACCTCTATTTTCCGGCCGGGCCACAAGATAACGTGCGCACTTATGTGCTGCTGCGCTTCGACGGAAGCTTCACGCCGGTCGCCAAAGGCATTCGCGAAGCCGTGCGGTCTCTCGATCCCGATATGCCCGTCGATGTGGTCAGGCTCGCAGACTACCTCGAAGTCTGGCGCTCACCCTCGCGTATACTAGCCGCGCTCTCGGGGGCGCTGGGCGCTCTAGCAGTGCTGCTTGCTTCGATCGGTGTATATGGGATGGCGTCCTACAGCGTAAGCCAGTGTGTGCACGAGATCGGCATCCGCATGGCTCTTGGAGCCGATCGCAGCGAAGTTATGAAGCTGGTCCTTAGGCAGGCCATGCGGCCGGTCCTAGTCGGCGGGCTTGCGGGTGTGGGCGCGTGTGCTGTTGTGTCCCATGTGCTTTCCAGCATGCTTTTCGGTCTCAGTGCGCACGACCCTCTGGCATTCATTTGCGTTCCTTTGCTGCTGTTCGTTGTAGCCTTGGTCGCTAGCTACATCCCCGCGCGCAGGGCCATGTGTGTCGACCCCATAGTTGCTTTGCGTTACGAGTAAGAATATATGCCGCTGCTGCGAAGCCTGTCAGACGGACTCCGATCGCTGTTCCGAAAGGGACGGGTCGAAGGGGAGCTCGAAGAGGAACTGAACGGTTTCTTGGAGATGGCAGCCGAGGAAAAGATAAAAGAGGGGATGAGCCGCAGCGAAGCGCTTCGCGCCGTGCGCTTGGAGCGGGGAAGTCTCGAAGTTACGAAGGAAGTTGTGCGCTCTGCCGGCTGGGAATCTTTTATGGAGACATTGTGGCAGGATTTGCGCTTCGCCACCCGCATGCTCCGCAAGTCTCCCGGCTTCACTGCGGTCGCCGTGCTCACGCTAGCACTCGGCATTGGCGCAAGCACAATCATCTTTAGCATTTTTCACGCTGTTCTTCTCACACCCCTGCCTTATCGTGATTCGAGCCGCATGGTTGTCATCTACGACCGCGAAGCACGTGCCACCGGGCTGTCGAAGCTGATGGATCTCTATCAGGATTTTGAGGCGTATCGAGACGAGAGCCGGAGCTTCGATCGTCTTGCCGGGATGACGTGGATAGCCGGAAACCCAACATTGACTGGCTTCGGAACTTCCAAGGAGATTCACGAGGTGCAGGCCACGCTCGGCTTCTTTTCGCTTTTGGGAGTACCGCCGGCACTCGGCCGAACCTTCGCCGCGGAGGACTTGTCGCGCGGATGCACAGTTGTTCTGGCTTATCCCTTTTGGAAAAACATTCTCGGTGGACAGAAACGCATCATTGGAAACACGATTAGGCTCGACGATCAGGCTTGCGATGTCATTGGGGTAATGCCTGACACATTTACGTTTTTCCCGGAAGACACGCAAATCTGGACCCTTATATGCCCCAATAACAACCTAGAGCGAGATCCACGTCATTCTGGCCTGGCTATCTACGCGCACCTGAAGGCTGGTGTTTCCATCTCTGCGGCAACATCGGAGCTCGTTCTACTGCATGACCGCGCGAACGAACATGACCGACACGCCACCGAGACTCGACCTCTGGTTCTCCCGTTACACGAAGAACTCACATGGCTGGCCGGCCCCAACCTCCGTTTGAGCCTTATTGTACTGTTCGGCGCGGTAAGCGCACTGCTGCTCGTTGGCTGCGGGAATGTGGCGAATCTCTTGCTAACACGATCTCTGTCGCGACACAGGGAGCTGGCGATTCGCTCTGCGATTGGATCAGGAATGATTCGCTTGCTCCGACAGCTGTTGACCGAAGGTTTGTTGCTGTCGCTATTCGCTGCTGGGCTTGGTGCTTGTCTCGCCGCGGCCGTTATTCATCTATTTAACATCACGAAACCAGTGGAGTTGCCATCGGCTGCTGTGGTTCGCATCAACGCCCCGGTCCTGCTCTTTACGGCAAGCCTGTCGGTGCTCACGACCCTTTTTTTTGGCCTGGTACCAGCCTGGAAGGCGTCAAAGATTAACCTGGTGGAAGTCCTCCGAGCAAACAGTCAAGGCACGACACAAGGGATCGGGAAACGCCGGATGGCCAGGATGCTTATTGTGGCTGAAGTGATGCTGTCCCTGGTGCTCCTAGCAGGTGCTGGCCTCCTCATGGAGAGCGCCGCCCGCTTTGCATCCATCCCATTCGGATTTGCACCGGATCGCATAGCAACGATGACAATCAGCCTGCCGCCCAAAACATACAGCCTAGATCTGGACCGAGTAAGAATATACGACCAGATTTTCCGCGGATTGGATGCGCTTCCCGGGGTACAGACAACGGCGGTTTCTTCCCTGCTCCCTTTTCGGCCCATTCAAGGCTTCGACGCGCTTGAGGTCGAAAGACGCCAGCCGTCCACACCGGAAACCGCTCACTACGATTCCGGAGTACTATCAATTTCTCCCAAGTATTTTTCAGCTCTCGGAATCCCGCTGCTGAAAGGACGAAGCTTCAAAGCGGACGATCAGTTGCAAACCGAACCTGTCGCCATCGTGAATGAAGCTCTTGCAGCAAAGTATTTCCCCGCTGACGATCCTGTGGGCCAGCACATTCGGACTTTTGGCGCTCCGCCTGAACGCAACCCCTGGCGGAGAATCGTCGGAGTTGTCACAAACGAAAAGAGAGGAAATCCTTTTCAAGAGATGAGTTGGCTGGACACTCCTGCAATGTTCCTCCCCGTTTCGCAGATGCCGCCCAGCAGAGTCACGCTTCTAGTACGAAGCAACGTTGATCCGATGGGCTTGGCCAACATCGTGCAGCGTCAGGTCTCAGCGCTCGATCCAAGCATACCTGTCAGCAATATACAAACGGCGGAACACCTTCTCTTGAAAGAGCATCTGGCCTACCCCCGTTTTCGCGCTTTGGTCGTGGGTTCTTTCGCCGGATTCGCTTTGCTGTTGGCGGTCATTGGATTGTACGGTGTCCTTTCCCAGCTAGTAACGCAGCGTACTAACGAAATAGGGCTTCGTATGGCCCTTGGAGCGGATGCCGGCAGTATCCTGACGATGATTGCAGGAGAAGGGATTCTACTGGTGAGTTTAGGGATAGGTTTGGGAGCAACCTTAGCGTTGTTTCTCAGCCGGTTTCTGGCTGGGCTGCTTTATGGGGTGAAACCAAATGACCCGATGACGCTGGCCGGTGTCTCACTGTTGCTTCTCGTTGCGGCGCTGGTTGCAACTTTGATTCCAGCCCGGCGGGCCATGCGAGTCGATCCGATGGTCGCACTTCGTTTCGAGTAAGAACCCATGTCACTGCGGCGAAGCAAATCAGACGGACTCCGCTCGCTGTCCCGAAAGGGACGGTCGAAGGGGAGTTGGGCGAAGTCCCCCGCTTCGATAGGGACCAGTGCTGTTTCCCGTACTTGAACCGCTCCCGAGGGTCGATGCGAATCTCCTTGCTTTGACGAAACTGGTTTGGCCGAGCAGCTTCCGGAACTATTCCGTTGCGGATTCGCCCTTGCCTCCTATGACCTACCATCGTACATTGGTACCCATGAGGAACGAAGGCATCGAAGTCGTCCGGGTACAAACAGGCGTTCGCTTGGAAAAGCGGTTGCTCAAAGTGCTGAAAGCGGTGGCTGAGCTGAAAGATATGAGTTTCGGCGACTTGCTTGAGGGCGTTGTCCTTCATGCTTTCGAAGGTAGGCCTCCGTTTTCTCCGCAGACCCTGAAAGAAATCGCGCAGATCAGGAAGATCTATGGCTTGACGCTGCGCGCCTCCGACAGCCATCGATTGAGAGAAGGCAAATGAAGCCGCCATCCACAGAGGCTCCTCGAAACGTGGCGCGAGGTAGAACACCGTGCACTTGATGAGGCATTGCTCCCTCGAAAGGGAGCTTGGAGAAGTAATCTTCGTCGAAGTTTTGATCGAGAAGATGTTTAGGTCGGAGTGAAGCCAACTCCATATGGAGCCATTTGGAGATATGGTGACTCCACATCGTACAACGCAATAGAGCGCGCCACGTTCCTTCCAGTCGCCTGCCCCACCGGTGTTCGATCACTCCCGCGTCGAGAGAATGGCTAACCCCTGGCAACCTGAGTCTCCCTCTTGGGCTTTACGCGTGATCTCAAAGACAGGTTCGCTGAATACTGAACACCTCGACCGGAGTCGTTCTCTCAGTTAGAATTTTTTCCTCATGGCTCAATGCTCCATCGCCGTGTTCGATCTCGGCGGGGTTCTGATTGATTGGAACCCACGGTATTTGTATCGCAAGCTTTTTGATGGCGACATGGAAGCGATGGAGGAGTTTCTCGCCAAGGTGTGTACACAATCCTGGAACGAACAACAGGACGCTGGTCGCCCGTTTGCCGATGCCTGCTCTTCACTGAAGCTAGTTCATCCGCATAAGGCACCGTTGATTGATGCCTGGGTCCGACGGTATGACGAGATGCTAGCCGGGCCAATCTCTGGCACTGTTGACATCCTCACGGGGCTAAATTCTCACAGAGTTCCCTTATATGCACTGAGCAACTGGTCTGTTGAGACCTTCCCTGCCGCTCTGAAGCGGTTCGAGTTTTTGAAGTGGTTCAGCGGAGTAATGCTTTCTGGGGAGGTGAAACTGCTGAAACCTGATCCGCGCATTTTCAAACTTTTCCTGGAGACTTTTGCGATCGACCCTGCCTTGACTGTTTACATCGATGACCGCGAACCCAACGTGGAGGCAGCGATGGCCTTTGGTATGCATGGCATCCTATTTACAGACGCAGCCGCGCTTCGGACCGAACTGATAGGTCTTGGGCTGTTGCCTTAACGCGTTATCGATCCAAGTGGAACAGGCCAACTCCGGTAACGCGTGCGCTGAGAGGATTACCCGTTCCAGAGTTGTGCTGCCATCTGTAGCCGATCCGCCGAAATCCACTTCTCCGATTAGGCGTGCGACGATGCCCACGGACCCGCTTAGGACGCATCGTTTTTCGCGGAGTTTTCCCGCACTTATCAAGCGGAAACTCCGGTATCGACACGCCTACTCCGAATCCAATGTGCCACGAGCGAAAATTCCGCCTTACACACGGCTTACAAAGTTTCTCCGACCTTAGTAGAATCGAAAAGCGGAGTAAACCAGGGCGATGACTTATTTCCCCGACCTTTCCCATTATGAATACGGAGGCCTTTCGCAGCCGTGGGTACTTAACGTGGGCTGGCTGGATAATACTCATCCGTTCACTCAAGGAACTGTCGACGCTTATCTAATCCAAAGGTTGAAATTGCTTGCCGCCAAACCTGTGGAAATTTATCGGGGCTCTCACATCTAGGATTAATGTGCTGAACCCGCTCTCCCTAAGGAAACCCTCGCTCCTCACCATCTTGTTTTGGATTTGAATAGCCCCAATGGAAATTGGCTCGCGTCCCGTATAAGCAATGGCGAGATTAGAGTTTCCAGCGCAGGAGTTACATTCGCTGCCCCCGTGCTGATTGTCCATTACATTGAAGAGCATGGCTATCTGCCCCCCGTCCAATTTCTGACGGCTGTTGAAGAAGCAGCGTAATTCCGTGGCTCGAATGACCGGCTCGACCAGTGGGTCTGGTCCTTCGCTGAGTTTCAACTCCTGGTAAACGCTAGCGCTTAATCGGACGCGCGTTTTCGCGAATACGTGAAGACAGGCAGGGTGTTCTGCGCGCGTTCGATTAAGCCGTTTGAACGTGGCCGCCCAGTTTGCGGCGGACGCGGGCCCTATGG
>JABCYZ010000033.1 GCA_013289955.1 Acidobacteriota bacterium | reverse complement strand
GGTGAAAATGAGAAAGGTAATCTTCGCAATCAACATTACCTTAGATGGCTGCTGCGACCACACCAAAACAATTGCTGATGAAGAATTACTCGGATTTTTTACGCACCTTTTGCGAGATGTGGACCTCCAGGTCTTTGGGCGCAAAACCTATCAATTGATGGTTCCTTATTGGCCGGATGTCGCAAAAGATCGTTCTGAGACAAAAGCATCGCACGAATTTGCGAAAGCATTTGTCTCCACAAACAAAATTGTTTTTTCACAATCATTGGAGAGCGCTGAAGACAAAAATACGAAAATTGTTCGTACGAACCTTCAAGACGAAATAGTTAGACTGAAACGCGAGCAAGGCAAAAACATTTTAGTCGGCGGTGTGAGCATTCCTTCGCAACTGATAGAGCTTGGCCTGGTTGATGAATATCGTTTTGTCATTCAGCCAGTCGTTGCAGGAGAAGGGAGACGGCTGCTGGAAGGCATTAGCCTGCAGGAGAAATTACAATTAAAACTTGTTGAGTCCAGGATTTTTAAGTCAGGATGTGTTGCGCTTCATTACTTGAAACAGTAATAGAAAAAATTGGCCGAGACTCGCGCCGCTCTGCTTCGATAATCCTCATTTCCTTCGTGCACCCCAGGTTCCGATAGTGCCTGGTCAACACGGCGGTCGAAAACTGGCCCACTACCGGACAGCCGTTTCAATTGACGCTCTCGGCAGCGTCGCCTATACTCTTAGTTTGCGTTGCAGGCAGAGTTCTTACCTGTCTGGCCTCATCTGAGTGCAGATGCGGCCGCAACGTGGCCGTCAAGCTTAGCTTTCCGCTAGATACCAGGACGCATGCCGTCGAGATCAGTGAGTCTTTTCGCGAAGACCCAAACGCTGCCGGATCATTTATCTAGGAGAGGATTGTTCCATGGCTGAAGCAACTTGCCGCCGCGAGCTGGATCTCGAGATTCCCGCGGAAGAAGTAACGAAAAAAATTGAAAGTGTGGCCAAGGAATTTGCCCGCGTCGCACGCGTGCCGGGATTCCGGCCGGGCAAAGCACCCGTTTCGCTCATCCGCCGCCGCTTTGCCGAAGACATTAAGGGTGAAGTCCTGCAATCGCTCGTCCCGGAACGCGTCGAAAAAGCCGTCTTCGAACAAAAGCTGACGCCCGTTTCGCAGCCGCAAGTCGAGAAGCTGGATTTTGCCGAAGGCCAGCCGCTGAAGTTCCGCGCCGTCTTCGAGGTTCTTCCGGAGTTCGAGCTGACGAATTACAAAGGTCTCGCCATCGAGATGCCCGCGATGGACATCACCGAAGCGGACGTCCTGAAAACTCTCGAGGAAATGCGCGAGCGGGCCGCGGCGTTCGCTCCGGTCGAAGCCCGCCCTGTCGAAAACGGCGACTATGTCCAATTGAAGTTGATGGGAACGCCCTCGGGCGGCGGTGAACCGCTGCAAGCGGATAGCGTTCTGTGCCACATCGGCGCCGAAGAGACGATGGAGCCCTTCAACGAAAACCTGCGCGGCGCGAATATAGGCGACCACAAGAATTTTGAAGTCGCATACCCCGCCGATTATCCCGACGCCAAACTTGCCGGGAAGACCTACAACTACGCCGTGGAGGTTCTCGGCATCAAGAACAAAAAGCTGCCGGAGCTGAATGACGAGTTTGCGAAAGATGTGAGCGACGCTGCCACGCTGGACGAGCTGAAAAAGAAGGTTTCAGAGAGCCTGGAGCACCAGCGCGATCACCGGCAGAAGGAATTGCAAAGGGAGAAAGTCATCACCGAGCTTGTGAAGCTGCACGACTTTCCTGTACCCGAAGCGCTCGTCGAGCATCAAATGGATGTGCGGCTGGAACGCGTGGTTCGCTCGCTGGCCGCGCAAGGCGTCGATCCTCGCGCAGTAAATCTGGACTGGGTCACGCTGCGCAAGCGGCAGCAAGAACGCGCGACGGATGACGTGAAAGCTGAACTCATCATCGACCGCATCGCGACCGCGGAGAACATAGACGTTACCGACGAAGAAGTCGATCACGAGATCGAGCACATGGCCGGCCATAGTGGCGAATCCGCCGAAGCGACACGCGCTCGTTTGACAAAGCAAGGTGCGCTCGATAGGATGAAAGCTAAGTTGAGAAGCGATAAAACTCTCGACTGGCTCGCACAGAACGCTCAGGTCAAAACCGTTGCTGCAGCAAGCGTCGCAACGGCAGATGCAAAGTGAAACATTCCGGCGGTTCAACAATCTCCATGAAAAAGTTCGAAGAACCCGAATATCGCGGCACAACGCTTGTACCCATGGTGGTCGAACAGACCAGCCGCGGCGAACGCGCTTACGACATTTATTCCCGGCTGCTGAAGGAACACATCATTTTTATCGGCACGCCGATTGACGATCACGTCGCCAATCTGGCCACCGCACAGATGCTCTTCTTGCAAGCCGAAGACCCGGAAAAAGACATACAGCTCTACATCAATTCGCCTGGCGGCTCGATCACCGCGGGCTTTGCCATCTATGACACGATGCAATTTGTGAAGCCCGATGTCGTGACGACTTGCGTCGGCCAAGCGGCTTCGATCGCGGCCGTTCTTCTTGCGGGCGGAACGCCCAAAAAGCGTTTCGCGCTGCCTCACGCACGTATCCTGATTCACCAGCCGTGGATGTCTGGCCTCGGGGGCCAGGCCACTGACATTGATCTGCACGCAAAAGAAATTCTGCGTATGCGCACGGTCATCAACCAGTTGCTTTCGCAGCACAGCGGCCAGACGGTCGACAAAATCGAGAAAGACGTCGAGCGGGATTTCATCATGAATCCCGAACAAGCCAAGGAATATGGCATGATCGACGAGATTATTTACAAGCACCGCTAGTGGTCTCGTGCCGCGGGGGCGACCTGAGATCGCGAGTGGTTCTTAAAAGTTAGTAGCGTTTCGAGTTTCTCTTTTGCTCCAGGGACAAATCGGCCTAGAATAGGGATTAGAGACTCCGTCGAAGCCCAGCGGAGACGAGGCCCTCATACCAGTGAAAAAATTCAACCCAGACGAGCCGCTGCGCTGTTCCTTTTGCCACAAGACTCAGGAACAGGTCGAAAAGTTGATCAGCTCCCCCTCGGACTATCCGCGCGCTTACATCTGCAACGAATGCGTCGGCGTTTGCCAGACCATTCTCGAGGATGAAAAGCGTGAGCAAGCCGCCGCGCCCGCGCGCAGGCTTCCGCGCCCGCCGGAGATCAAACAATTTCTCGATGGCTACGTCATTGGACAGGACCGCACGAAAAAGAAGCTCGCGGTGGCCGTCTACAATCATTACAAGCGCATCTTTTTGAACAAGCAGCCGGGCGACGTCGAACTGAGCAAGTCCAACATCCTACTGATTGGGCCCACGGGCACGGGGAAGACGCTTCTCGCGCAAACTCTCTCGCGCATGCTGGACGTTCCGTTCGCCATCGTGGACGCCACCACACTTACCGAAGCCGGCTACGTCGGCGAAGACGTTGAAAACATTATTCTCAAGCTGCTGCAGGCCGCCGATGGCGACGTCCAGAAAGCCCAGCAAGGCATCATCTATATCGACGAGATCGACAAGATTGCCAAGAAGGACGAGAACCCTTCGATCACGCGCGACGTAAGCGGCGAAGGCGTCCAACAAGCGCTGCTGAAAATCCTGGAGGGCACCATCGCCAACGTGCCGCCTCAGGGCGGCCGCAAGCACCCGCACCAGGAATTTACTCCGGTCGACACCACGAACATCTTGTTTGTCTGCGGAGGCGCTTTCGTCGGCCTCGAGAAAATTATCGAAAAGCGCGCTGGCCGCCATTCGCTCGGTTTTCACACCGACGCCGCGCCTTCGACGCCGAGTCGCCGCAACACCGAATTGCTCGAGCAGGTACAGCCCGGCGATTTGATCCGCTATGGCCTGATTCCCGAATTTGTCGGCCGCTTGCCTGTCGCAGGCGTGATGAACGACCTGGACAAGAGCGTGCTTGTCCGTATTCTGACAGAGCCCAAGAACGCGCTGCTCAAGCAATACCAGCGCCTCTTCGAATTCGAGAATGTTCGTCTGCGTTTCACCGACGACGCTCTCGACACTGTCGCCGAGCTTGCCATGCAGCGCAAAGTCGGCGCTCGTGGCTTGCGCATGATTCTTGAAGACCTCATGCTCGAACTCATGTACCACCTCCCGATGCAGCGCAAGGTGCGCGACTTTGTGGTTACCGCGGAAATGGTCCGCGGACGGGAAATCAATTGGAGTTTGCTCGAAAAGGCCGGATAGGCCGCTTCGGGCTGTCGTAAGCTTTTCAGGGGCCCCAATGTTCACTCGCGAAAAACAGGATCTAAAGCGCGTACCAATGATGCCGGTGCGCGATATGGTCATCTTCCCTCAGCAGATGACTCCCTTCATCGTCGGCCGCGAAGCCAGCGTGCGCGCGCTCGAAGAGGCGCTCGCCGGCGACAAGAAAATATTCCTGTCCACGCAGCACGACGCTTCCGTCGATGACCCGAAGCCGGAAGAGATTTACGCCGTTGGTACGCTCGCCAACATCGTGCAGAGTGTCAAGCTGCCCGATGGCAACATCAAGGTCCTGGTGGAGGGCGTCGAGCGGGCTCGCGCACTTTCGATAGCTTCTGAGGAAGGTTTTTTCCGGGCAACGGTCCGCCTGCTGAACGCCCGCGTCGAGCCGTCTCCGGCGGTCGACCAGACTGTGCAGAAAATCACCGGCCTGTACGAACAGTTCATCAAGCTCTCGCAAAGCCTGAATTACGACACGATGATCGCGGCGGCACGCGGCGATGACCCGGCGCGGCTTTCGGACACCATTGCCGCAAACTTGCAGCTCCCTGTCGATGAAAAGCAGGACCTTCTGGAAACGGTCGATCCCATCGAGCGCCTTAACCGCATCGGCGACATACTCGAAATTGAACTCGAAAAGCTGAACGTCGACCGTAACATCAACACGCGCGTCAAGCGCCAGATGGAACGCGCTCAAAAAGAGTACTACCTCAACGAAAAGCTCAAAGCCATTCAGAAGGAACTGGGTCGCGGCGAAAAGAGCGAGATCGACGAGCTCAAAAAGAAAATCGACTCGGCGGGAATGAGCAAGGAAGTTCACGAAAAAGCGATCCAGGAACTTAAGCGGCTGGAGCTGATGCCGCCTATGTCGGCGGAGTCGACCGTCAGCCGGAATTACCTCGATTGGCTCCTTGCGGTACCCTGGAAAAAGAAGTCCAAAGAAATCCGCGATATCCTGGCCGCGGAAAAAATTCTCAACGAAGAACACTACGGCCTCGAAAAAATCAAAGAGCGCATCCTGGAATTTCTAGCAGTCCGCCAGCTGGTGAAAAACCCCAAGGGTTCGATACTTTGTTTCGTCGGCCCTCCAGGCGTCGGCAAGACCTCGCTCGCGATGTCCATCGGCCACGCCACCGGCCGCAAATTTGTCCGCGTGTCGCTTGGCGGCGTGCGCGATGAAGCCGAAATTCGCGGCCATCGCCGCACCTATATCGGCGCTCTGCCTGGCCAGATCATCCAAATGATGAAGAAGGCCGGCACAGTCAATCCGATCTTTGTCCTCGACGAAGTCGATAAAATGTCCACGGACTTCCGCGGCGACCCGTCCGCGGCGCTGATGGAAGTGCTCGACCCCGAATTGAATCACAGTTTCACGGACCACTATCTCGACGTGGAATACGATCTTTCGAAAGTGATGTTCGTCTGCACCGCCAACGTGCTGCACACCATCCCTCAGCCGTTGCAGGACCGCATGGAAATTCTGCGGCTGCCGGGTTACACGGAGCAGGAAAAGCTGGAAATCGCCAAGCGCTTCCTGGTAAAGCGCGCGCGCGAAGCCACCGGCCTCAACGAGAATAATCTCAAGTTCACCGACGAGGGCTTGCTGCATGTCATCCGCCACTATACGCATGAAGCCGGCGTGCGCAGCCTCGAACGCGAAATCCAGAACATCGCCCGCAAGATGGCGCGCAAGGTCGTGACCGAAGGCGCTTCCGTCGGCGTCGAAATCAATCCCGCAAACACGAACGACTTTCTGGGCATCCTGAAGTACCGCGAATACTGGCTCGAGAAGCACAACGAAATCGGCTTGACCACTGGCCTCGCGTGGACAGAAGTCGGCGGCTGCGTGCTGGCCACCGAAGCGACTCTGATGGAAGGCAAGGGCCGCCTCACACTCACCGGGAAACTCGGCGATGTGATGCAGGAATCCGCGCAAGCCGCCATGAGCTACGTACGCTCACGCTCCGCGCAACTCGGCCTGGCGAGAGATTTTTATCGCAATGTCGACATCCACGTGCACGTGCCCGAAGGCGCCATCCCCAAGGACGGCCCTTCTGCCGGAATCACGATCTGCACTTCGATCGTGAGTGCCTTGACCAAAATCCCCGTGCGCCGCGACATCACCATGACCGGCGAAATCACCTTGCGCGGCAAAGTCCTGCCCATCGGCGGCGTCAAGGAAAAGCTGCTGGCCGCCCATCGAATGGGCTTGCACACAGTAGTGCTTCCGAAGGACAATGAGAAGGATCTGGCGGATATCCCGCAGGAGATCCTCTCCTGTCTCAAGGTTCATTTTGTAGAAACCATGGATGAAGTGCTGCAGCTTGCGCTCGAACGGCTGATCGTGCCGCTCGCACATCCCGAGGTTGCGCCCGTCGCGGAACCATTCGTCGCCAGCGCCGAGAAAGACAAGAGTTTGACCAACTAAGCAGCGTAATTTTGGGCCCGCCTTGCGAGTTTTTCCAGGCATGTCGTGGTCCGGCGCTGCCGCCGGTTTCAGAAAGTCTGGCTTGCCCATCCTGGCATGTTTTAGTTTGTCAGCCAGTGTGGTGCGCCACCTCACTAAAAATCCGGGATTTTGTTGACCGCACCGCGGCCACGCAAAAAGAAGGTCAATTTACACAATCAAAGTTAAGGACATATGAAAGAAACAAGCGTTGAAGGAAGCAATCAGATGAGCATTAGCCTCGCCGAGTTAAAAGAAAAAAACATCACCGACCTCGCCAAGATCGCCAAGGAATTGAATATTCCTGGCGCCAGCGGCATGCGCAAACAGGAATTGATCTTCCAGATTCTCCGCGCCCAAACGGAGAAAAATGGATTGATCTTTTCCGAAGGCGTCCTCGAATGTCTCCCCGACGGATTCGGTTTTCTCCGCGCGCCGGAATACAACTATCTCCCGGGCCCTGACGACATCTACGTTTCTCCGTCGCAAATCCGCAAATTCGATCTCCGCACCGGGGACACTGTCTCCGGCCAGGTGCGCCCGCCGAAAGACGGCGAGCGCTATTTCGCGCTCATCAAAGTCGAAGCCGTCAATTTCGAAGATCCAGAAGTCGCGCGTAACAAAATCTTCTTCGATAACCTGACGCCGCTCTACCCCCAGGGCCGCCTCAAGATGGAAACCACCAAAGAGAACATGACGGGCCGCGTGCTCGACCTTCTCTGCCCCGTTGGCAAAGGCCAGCGCGGTCTGGTCAACGCCCCGCCGCGAACCGGCAAAACCATGATTCTGCAGTCCATGGCCAATTCCATCACGACCAATCATCCGGAAGTCGCGCTTATCGTGCTGCTCATCGACGAGCGCCCTGAAGAAGTCACCGACATGCAGCGCACCGTCAAGGGGGAAGTCATCAGCTCGACCTTCGACGAGCCGCCCCAGCGCCATATTCAAGTCGCCGAAATGGTTCTCGAAAAGGCCAAGCGCCTCGTCGAGCACAAGCGCGACGTCGTCGTGCTGCTCGATTCCGTCACACGTCTCGCCCGCGCTTATAACGCGGTCACACCGCCTTCCGGTAAAGTCCTCTCCGGCGGCATTGACGCCAACGCCCTCCAGCGCCCGCGCCGCTTCTTTGCGGCCGCACGCAACGTCGAAGAAGGCGGCTCGCTCACCATCATCGCCACCGCGCTGATCGACACCGGCAGCCGCATGGACGACGTCATCTTCGAAGAGTTCAAGGGCACCGGCAACATGGAAATTTATCTCGACCGCCGCCTGGCCGATAAGCGCGTTTTCCCGGCCATCGACATCCAGCGCTCCGGCACGCGCAAGGACGAATTGCTCCTTCCGCCGGACGAACTGAGCCGCGTTTGGGTCCTGCGCAAAGTCTTGAGCCCTCTCTCGACCGTCGAAGCAATGGAGCTTTTGCTCAGCCGCCTCACGAAGTCCAAGTCCAACGCGGAATTTCTCGGGTCGATGTCCGCACCTACGTAAACAACCAACCCCGATCATTTTCTTGCACGCTTACAGGAAAAAACGGCGCACCGGGTTTCTCCGCTGCGCCGTTTTTTTGAAGCTCAGGCCTTCAGGCCTGAGGACTTTGTTTTAAGTTGTCGCAGTCAATTCGCAGCCCCGTCTTCCGACTCCGCAGCCGCGATATAGTCCACGATCCGCTCAGACCATCCTTCCACGTGCGTCCATCCATTGCCGTAGCTCACGCCGTGCTTGTACGGGGCCACGTTCACCACGTACGCGCGCGGAGTCCACGCCGGCAGGATTCCGTCGTGCGTCTGCTCGTCGGTAATCACGATCACCCGATCAAGCTCACGCCACTCCGGCTTCTCATGGAGCTGAACCAGCGCGCGCTTGAGATACGTGCCCGAGTGCGCCTGCGACGCCCTTATCGCATCCCGCAGCACGAATCCACGTCGCGGAGGAATCTCCACGCAAGCATCGGAGAAGGTTGCGATCGAAAACTCATCGGCCTTCTCGCGAAGCAGAATGGCAAGTCCCGCCGCAGCGTCCATGCGCGTGGTCTCGCCTTTCTTCGAAAGCACGCCATCCATCGAGCCAGACACGTCCAGGACGAGTCCAGTCGATCCCGGCAGCTTTTCGAGTCCGGCGATTCCCTTGAGCATGGCGACCTCGATGCTTTCCTCGAGCTTCGGAGCGTGCCGTGCCGCCGTCACGAATCGAAACGGCAGCGCCCGCGCAACTCCCTTCTCGAGCCGCTCGCGAACCAGCTTCGGATCCACACCCGATGCAAGCATCAGGCGCAGGTTTCGCAGAACGGCCAGGCCGCCCAGCTTCCCCTCGCGCAGGAGCCGTTCGAAATTCTCGCGCTTGTCCTTCCCTGCGGACAAGGCAACCTCCCAAGTGTCGGGAGGCTCGAGCGTGTTCTCAACGAGCTTCTTCCAAACAGCTTCTTGCTCGGCATCCTTCGGCTTTGCGTGGCAGAGAAACAGCACGTCGCGCAGGGTTACCACCGAATCGCGGTTGTACTTCGCAAGCTGGTAGGCGTCGAACTTCGTGAACGCCTGCGCCAGCCCGCGCTTAACTCCCGCGGACAGGGGCTGCTTCATCTCCTTCCAGTAGAGCGCCACGAACTCGCCGAGTTCGTCCGCCCGCTGGATTACGTGCTCGAGCGTTTCCGCCACGAGCGGCCCCGCACCTTTGCACCGCGCAAGTTCGCGCGTCACAAAGAGCGGCGCATGGCGAAGCTGCATCTTGTCGCGGGCTTCGCGCGCAAGAGCCGCCACATCTTCCGGCTTGCTTCGCGCCACAAGCTCTGCGATCCGCTTCGCAATGTCGTTCCCTCTTTCGTAGAACGCATCTTCCCAGAGCAGGCACGTCAGCACGGTGCGCCGCAGCTCGGTCTTCACATCCAGGCGCTGCGCCACCGCTCCTTCGTGCGTCCGCACCGGGAACATTCGCTTCCACACATTCATCTTCGCCATCTCTACCTCCCTCCTTTCTCCAAAGGCTTTGTGCCCCGGAATCCCTCTCCGAGGCACAAATCCCCGGCCATTAATCGAGAAACGCCAGAGAGCGCATGGCAATCGAGCGATTCTCGGTGTTCATCAACACGCGATGCCAACCTTTCAGCGTTACGGTTTCGTGGTCGGGATGCGACATCTTCCCGCGCACGTAAACCGCTGCATCGCGCTTCATGATCTTGAAGCCCGAATTCCGCTCGTTCGCCGGCAGCCTCTGGTATTCCGCGGCGGTCAATCCCTTCGGATATTGCGCCGAGACGTACACAGTTTCCCCGCCGGACCGATAGCACTCCTCGGCCCAATGCGGCTTGCTGCCATTTCCGCGTGAAAGCGGCTCGTTCTTGAGAACGCGTAAAGGATCAGTTTTCAGCGCCGCGGGAACAAAAAACCATTCTCCTTGGCGAAGGAAAGCTGAATTCCTGCGCTGGAAACTCGCCTTACGCGAAATTCCAAGCAGGGCTTCCCGCGCTCGCACTTCTTCTGGCTTCAGCGCGAACTTTGCGCCCGCGACGGTGCTCACCGGTTCGTTTTCCGGAATGGCTGCTACGAACCAATGCCGCTCGTCGTGGCCGCACAAAAACTTCTGCTTGGCCAGAAATTGCCCCTGCTCGCCGAACTGCCGGCTAAGCAGAAGCAAATGCTTTTCCCGAGGCTGGACGTTCAGAACGACGATCTCCTGTCTGGCCCCTGGTCCTGTCCGGATCTCGAAGTATTCACCTCGGTTGTCTCGACGGATGTCGAGAACAATTCGCGGAGTTTCCTCGCGAGATCGGTTCAAGTTCCGGCGGCGCAAAATAGGCTCGCCTTCCAGCACCTTCACTCGCGCGCCCATCCGGGAAAAGTAACGACTCAAATCACTGCCCACTGTTTTTTTCCTTTCTAAGACTGCCTCCGGCAGTCGGAATGTGTTTACGGTGCGGAGCATTGCTCCGCCGCCGCGTTTTGACCCGCAACCAGCGGAGAACTCGTTCCTTGATGGTTCGTTTCCATTTATGGCCTCTTTCCGCGGATTCAAATCTGCATTCAAAACAAAACTGTTAGCGTTGTAAAAGCCTCTTCCCTCTCGACGAATTCAATGCACCGGCCGCGGACTCGTCGCATTGATGTGGAACCTGCCGCCAGTGTTGTGCACACAAACCAAGTCCCCTTCCTCAATCCGCAGCATTCCGGCCAGCCATTCAGGAATCACAATCTTCAAAAACTCGCCCTGAACCTCGGAGATGCCGCGGGAACACTCCACCAGCTGAGATCCTCCATCCGCCAGGGGGATCAGCAACATCAATTCGTCCTTGACCTTTAACACCGGACCTTCCAGCGACATTACGTTTTCCACGTTGCACCTCCTTTCCTTTCTTCCATCCAAAAATTGCTGGACGGGAACATCCGGCCAGGGACATTAGGCGCTCTGTCCATTGAGCTACTGGCTCGCATCAGCCAGGTGGGATTCAAACCCACAACCTCCCGCGTGTCAGGCGAAGTAACCCTGTCCTACAGCACGTCCAACCTCGTCGCAAATCCTCGGCCTCTTCTGCCCCGGCCTCTTTGTTTTTTCCTCTCCGCGGACTCTCTGAACTCTGTGCCCTCTGTGTAAATTCTTTCTCCTCTCTAGGGCACCGCTCCGGAGCCACGGCGCGAATCGCCACCCATCCGCGATTCGCGCCGGCAAATCAAGCCGGGAGGAATAGTCGAGCAGAGTTGCGGAGCCTCAGCCCCACATCGTGTTACAGACGAAGTAACTCTTCCCCGCGCCATCCCGGCGTCTCGGTAGCACAGCCACTTTTGCCTCGGCCGAGCTTCGAAGCGGCTGTGCTCTTTCCTTCTGCGGCGGGAATCAGCGGCCCAGGCTTTTTGTCCGTTGCTCTGCCACTGAGCTACAGCAACTTTCGTCACTGGTGGGAATCGAACCCACAACCACCGGAGCCCGATGTAACCCGAGCCTTCACCACGCCGCAAACTCTTCCATCCTTTTTCTTCCCTCCTTACTTCACTTCGTTGCCTCATTACTCGTCTTCGAGGCACACCCATAGCGTCACGCTGCGTAGCAACATTTCTTCTGCACCCAGCGCGTCTGCCATTTCCGGGAGGAATCAGCGCTCACGGTCTTTCAGGATTCGAACCCGAGCCTTTCGGCCTTGCCACAGAAGTAACCGTGAACTTCACCATCCCGGACTTCTCTTTTTTAGCGAAACCTCTGCGTCACAATGATTTACGCCGGCCCTGTAGCTCGAAATTTCTCGACCTTGGCTACAGTTTCACCGCAAAGCAAAAAGCTTCAGCGACGAATCGTATTGGATCGAAACGACTTAGGCGGTCAATGAAAAGAATTGACTACGGTCGCGTGAGAAAGCAATCCACGAGACTCAATCGCCTTGGTGCGGTTTCGAATTGGCTTTTATCTTCGTGTCTCATATTTGCTTTTCACGCTCAGTGAGGACCTGCCCTAATTTGCAGCAGGGTACATCTGAGGTAATCCGAAAGTAAACGCACCTCAGAATTCTGTCAAGCACTTTCTTTCAGAAATCTCCGTTTTTGGCCCATTTTTTGCATTACTTGTTAATTTTCAAGTACTTAGCCCTCGGCCCCGCTTTTTCCCGATCCCTTCGCTCGGCTGGCGGCTTCTCTCAAAAAACAGCACCCAATTCAAGATATACTTCGGCGCAATGGTTTTTACTGCTTCTAGTTTCGACGGAGGAGACACAAGACAGCTCATGCAATTTTACCGGCTCTTGCTCGCATTTTTATTCTGCGCCGGCGCGGCCTTCGCCCCGGCTGCCGTCGCTCAACACGAGCACGGCTCTCCGGACGCCGCGATTCTCGGTAGCGTCAACTTCCCTACCTCATGCACGCCAACGGTCCAGCCCGATTTCAATCGCGCCGTCGCGTTGCTCCATTCCTTCTGGTACAAAAAATCCGAAGAGACTTTCCAGGCCGTCGCAAAAGCGGATCCCTCCTGCGGCATGGCGGAGTGGGGCGTCGCCATGTCCCACTATCGTCAGCTGTGGGATCCTCCTACTCAACTCGATCTGCAAGCAGGCGAAGCCGCCGTCAAAAAAGCGAAGGCCGCAAGCCCGAAAACGCAGCGCGAACGCGATTACATCGCCGCCATGGAACTTTTCTACAAAGATTCCGATACGCGTAGCCACACCGTCCGCGCACTCGACTACGAAAAATCGATGCAGCAGATCTACGGGCGTTACCCGGAAGACATCGAAGCCGCCATCTTCTACGCGCTGGCGGTCCGCGCCGATGCGCCTATTAGCGACAAAACTTACGCGAACCAGAAAAGAGCCAGCGCCATTCTCGAAAAACTTTTTGCCGAATACCCCGATCATCCCGGCTTGGCCCACTACATCATCCACTGTGATGACTACCCTGCCCTGGCCCCACTTGCACTCGATGCCGCCCGCCGTTACGCTAAAATCGCTCCCGACGCTCCTCACGCTCTCCACATGCCCTCGCACATTTTCACGCGCCTCGGCCTGTGGCAAGAATCGATCGATTCCAATATAGCTTCGGCCGCGGCGGCGAGGAAAAATGGCTTGGCCGGCGACGAACTTCACGCTATGGACTACCTGGCCTACGCTTATCTTCAGACAGGGGAAGACCTCCAAGCTCTCAACGTTCTTGCTTCCTTGCCAAAAGTGGCGAAAGGTGACCCTGCCTATTTCACCGCGCTCTATGCCACCGCTGCTATTCCTTCACGTTTGGCCGTAGAACGCCATCGCTGGTCCGACGCTGCCGCCCTTGCTTTGCCGCCGGATACTTTTCCCGGCGGCCGTTACGCGTGGACCGAGTGCGACCTCTATTTCGCGCGAGCCCTGGGACTCGCCCGCGGCGGCAAGACCGACGGCGCACGCGATGCCGTGCAACAGATGGTCTCGTTGCGCGACACGCTTCTCGCCGAACAGAACAACTACTCCGCGGAACAGGTGGATATCCAGCGCGAAATCGTCACCGCCTGGATTTCTTTCGCGGAGGGAAAGAAGGACGACGCTCTTCGACAGATGCGTTCAGCAGCGGACCACGAAGATTCCACGGAAAAGCTCCCTGTAACACCGGGAGCCATCGTGCCCGCTCGCGAACTTCTTGGAGAAATGTTTCTCGAAGCAAAACAATCCGCTTCCGCTCTCGAAGCCTTCGAAGCCTCTCTGAAACTGACTCCCGAGCGCTTCAATTCCCTCTACGGCGCTGCTCGCGCCGCTCAGCTCGCTGGCGATCGCCAGAATGCATCCGCTTACTACTCGAAGCTGCTCGCCAATTGCCCCCGGCCCACCGCCGACCTTCCCGAGCTTCGCGAAGCCAAGTTATTTCTCACCCAGAAATAACCGGCGCTCGCATGTCCTTGTGCAAACCGACCTGACGCGCGCGCAGATACGTCACTAGCTCCAGCGCGCAGTTCTGCATCTCTACGCCAAACGCGTCCATCTGGCTGGTCAGCAGGTTGTAACACCACACCGCCGGTACCGCCACCGACAATCCGATCGCGGTTGTCAGCAGCGCTTCTGAAATCGACCCGGCGATGACCTTGATTGCCGTCGCATGCATCACATCAATGCTGCGAAAAGCGTTTAAAATCCCGATGACCGTGCCAAACAACCCGACAAACGGCGCCGTCGCCGCTATGGTTGCCAGTCCGCTCAGCCCGCGCTTCATTTCTTCGGTGGTTTCCGCGCTCGAACGTTCGAGACTCCTCTGCACGCCTTCGATCACCTGTTGTTCCGGCATGCCGTCTGGCGCCGCCTGAAAATCCAGCAAACCTGCGGTGACAATGCTCGCTATATGACTCCGCTTGTTGCGTTCCGCGACGACAATCGCGTGTTCCAACTTCCCTTCACGAAAGGAATCTATCGTCTCGAAGATGTAAGCTTTCGATTGTTCGCGTGCAAGCCGATAGCGCAAAGCGCGGCTTGCGCTCACACCCAGCGAGCGCACAAACATGATCGCCAGCACAATCACCACTCCGTGACACAGCGTTCCCATGGAACGCCACAGTTCCAGCATGTTCCATTCGCCCATGCGTCCCTCGCATCGATCCGGCTGCTACTGTGCAATAGACACCGGGCTCGGGAGTTTTGTGCCAAGCCATAAACTGTTGCGGGTACGACGGCGGGGCGAACCAGCTGGTGATGCTGGTCTTGAAGAGGCCAAGGAGGTCAGCGGAAAAGTCTCTGCTCAAAGATTCAACGAAAAACCTGATTACGCTTCCCGGGCCGCGGCTTTTGACAATTCCCTTTCGCGCTCGCGCGCGAGCATTACGACAAGCCGCGCGGTCTGCTCGACATCCATCGCGGTGTTATCCACCAGCACGGCATCGGAAGCGCGCACCAGCGGCGACACTTTCCGTTCGCGGTCCCGCCGATCACGCTCGTGAACTTCCTCTACCACCTGCGCCAGCGTCATGGTTTCGCCTTTTTCCTGATGTTCTTTCCAGCGCCGGTCCGCGCGCACTTCCGGCGAGGCTTCGAGAAAAATCTTCAGGTCGGCGAGCGGAAAAACGACCGTGCCGATGTCGCGCCCTTCCATCACTACGCCTCCGCCAGCGCCGGCACGCTGCTGCTCGGCGACAAGAATCTCGCGTACTCCGGCGATCGTGGCCAGCCGTGATGCCCCTTGCGCCACTTCGGGGGTCCGAATCGCCTGCGTCACCTCCTCGCCATCCAGAAAAACGCAGTTTTTCGAGCCCGCGGCTTCCTGAGCCGAAGTTGGAGGTTGCAATTCGATGTGCGTCGCACGAGCCAATTTGTCGAGCGCCACAAAATCGTCGAATGAAATTTGCTTCCGCAGAGCTTTCAGCGCAAGCGCGCGGTACATCGCCCCGCTGTCGAGATACAAATATCCCAGAAGGAGCGCAACACGCTTGGCCAGGCTGCTCTTCCCCGAGCCGGCCGGTCCGTCAATGGCGATCGTGAGTTTCAGCATTTGCGTAGCGCGGTCACTCCTGGCTGTGCGCTTTTTTCTCCAGGTACTTTTCCATTGCATTTTCGCGACGAGCGCAAGACAAAACCGCACAGGCAGGAGCGCCTGTGCCACTCAAAATCCCATGATGTTATAGCCGCAATCGACGTAAATCGTTTCGCCGGTAATTCCCGAGGCGGCGTCCGAAAGCAAAAACGCCGCGGTCGAGCCGACTTCTCCGGGATCAACGGTGCGTTTCAGGGGCGCCCGTTCTGCCTGCGCCCGAAGCATGTCGCTAAAATTCGCGATGCCCCGCGCCGCAAGCGACTTGATCGGACCCGCGGAAATAGCATTGACGCGGATCGCTTTCGGCCCCAGATCGAAAGCCAGATACCGCACCGTCGCTTCGAGCGCCGCCTTGGCCACGCCCATCACGTTGTAATTCGGCACGACTTTTTCAGAGCCGAAGTACGTCAGTGTAACGATTCCTCCGCCGGAGGCCATTAACGGCATGGCGCCTCGTGACACCGCAATCAGCGAATACACGCTGATGTCATGCGCAATGCGAAATCCCTCGCGCGAAGTCTCCACAAACGGCTTCTTCAATTCGTCAGGCGGAGCAAACCCCACACTGTGCACCAATCCGTGAATGACTCCGTACTTCTCCTTGAATTCTTCGAACACGCGCGCGACCTGATCATCCTGCGTAAGGTCACACATGAATCCATCCGCGCCCGGCAGCTCCGCGATCAGATCCTTCGCCTCCAGCCCAAGCCTCTCGTTCATATACGCGATGCCCAATCGCCAGCCCGCCGCCGAAAGCTTCTGGGCGATCGCCCAAGCGATGCTGCGTTTGTTTGCCAACCCAAAAATAACCGCCGTCTTCTGCCCTTCCGTCATTCGATTCCTCTCCTGGAGTATCCGGCACCAACTCAGCTACGTGTCCTGTGCTTTTCTGTGTCTTCTGTGAACTCTCTGTCCTCTGTCGAAACTCTTTCTTTTCGCCGCTTCAAATCCGATGAAACGCTTTCTCGATCTCCTTCACCGAATACCGCAGCACGACGGGCCGCCCATGCGGACAGCTCATTGGAAAATTCGTTTTCGCGAGCGCGCCGAGAAGCCATTCCATTTTCGTTTGATCGAGCGGCATATTCACTTTGATCGCCGCGTGGCACGCGGTAGAAGCAGCGATTTTCGCTTGCAGCGTATCAATAGAAATCGCCGCACTCTCCCGTTCGATGCCGTCCAGAATTTCCGTCAAAAGCTTCTCCGCATCGCCCGGCGCAATTCCCGCCGGCACAGCTTGAATCGCAACGTTGCGCGGCCCCATTGGCTCGACTTCGAATCCATTCGCAGCCAGTTCTTCTGCGATTTTTTCGTAGATCACAATCTGGCGCGGCGAAAGCTCGATCACCATCGGCATGAGCATGCGCTGCGCTTCCACTTTTCCCGCGCGCCGCGCGTCGAGGTGCTGCTCGAAGAGTACGCGCTCGTGCGCAACATGCTGATCGACAAGCCAAAGACCCTCGCCGTTCACCGCAACGATAAAACTCGAACTCACCTGGCCAAGGGGTTTCAGATCCGCAATTTGCTCGGGCCGAGGAAGCATAGCCGGCGCGCTGGCGCTAGGCGGCGCGAGATTTCCCGCCCAGCTCGATGTAGTAAGCGACTCCGCAGCAGCGGCCGCAGCGGAAGCCATACCAGACTCAATGGGAGATTCGAGGCGAGCGGGAAACGCGAAGCGGTGCGCAACGGGCCGAAGCGCGTCGGGCGTTGAATCGAAGCCGCCCTCCGAACCAACGCCAGAGCCAACGCCGATTTCTTCCATTCCGGGAATGATCGCGCGCGGAACGCCGCCGGCAGCAGCCGCGCCGAAAGACGATGCAGCGGCCGAGCCACCATCGAGCGCGTTTCGATGGGGGGCCGACAGCCCTTGTGACGAGGCGCTTGCCGCTGCGGTGGCGAAGCTCGGAACGGGGCGAACGCTCATGAGCGCCTGGCGAATCGAGTCGCGCGCAAAATCGTGAACGAATTGCGAGCGGCGGAAGCGCACTTCGATTTTTGCAGGATGCACGTTGACATCGACTTCGTCGTACGGCATTTCCAGGAACAGCAGCGTGGCGGGAAAAACGGCGGGAGGGAGGATGTTGCGATAGGCTTCGTGAATGGCGTGAAGAATCAGGCGGTCGCGCACGAGGCGGCGATTCACGAAAATGTAGATCCCGTTGCGGTTGGGGCGCTGAACGTCAGGACGCGACGTGAAACCCCGAACCGTAAGCGTGGCGCTTTCTTCGCCAGTTTCGAGTTCCGGCTCGGTAATGGCAGCGCGAAACGCCGCCGATGCTGGCGGAATTTCGACCAGCTCCTCCATCGCTTGGCGGCCGAAGATTTGGTAGATGCGACCGGCAAGGTTTTCCGCAGGAGGCGCGTTCACGATTTCCTGCGTGGGCGTGGTCAGGACGAACTGTTTGTCGGGATTGGCAAGCGCATAGTGCGTGACAAGCGAGGCGATGTGACCGAGTTCGGTGGTGTCCGACTTTAGAAATTTCTTGCGCGCCGGAACACAGTAGAAAAGATCGGCGACGCTGATCGTCGTTCCCGCAGGCAGGCCCGCGGGCTTCACGCTAACGAGTTTTCCGCCCGCAAATTCGAGGCGCGTGCCTTCGGCTTCGGATTCGTCTCGCGTTTCAAGGAGCAGCCGCGAGACCGCGGCGATTGTTGGAAGCGCTTCGCCACGAAAGCCGAGAGTCGAGATGGAAAGCAAATCGTCGGCGGAGCGCAGTTTGCTCGTAGCGTGGCGCTCGAAGGCCAGCAGCGCGTCGTCGTGGATCATGCCGTGGCCGTCGTCGATCACGCGGATCATCCGCTTGCCGCCGGCTTCGGTCTCGACGCGAATCGTCTTCGCACCCGCGTCCAGCGCGTTTTCCAACAGCTCTTTCACCACCGAAGCGGGACGTTCGACAACCTCGCCCGCGGCGATTTTATTTGCGACAGCTTCCGGCAGTATCCGAATTCGGCTCATTCACTCCTTACCAAAACCCCGGATCGTCCTCTTCCGTCATGGCTCCCACTAATATGAAGCGATGAACATGGCGGAGATGATTGCAGAAAGTTTCCACGAAAAAAAGAAAGAAACCAGGAACAGTATTGGCAACACATAGTAGCTAATTACAAGCGGACCCGAGAGCCATCCCGGTCTACGCCTATCGCGCACCCTTGCCTCGCGTGCAGAGTCAAAGAGTGCGCCAAAAGTGGATTCAAGGATTGCCGGCAGCCAAGACATAGACAATGTACCGTTCAGGTTGAATCTTTTTCTTTGGCCACTTCTCTAATAGCGATGCCGAGCTGGTCGAGTTGGTCTTTGTCGACCTCGCTCGGAGACTCTGCCATCAAATCCTGGGCTTTGGCGGTCTTAGGGAAGGCGATGACTTCGCGCAGGGATTTTTCGCCGGCGAGGAGCATGGCGATGCGGTCGATGCCGAGGGCGATGCCGCCGTGCGGCGGCGTGCCGTAGGTCAGGGCGTCGAGAAAGAAGCCGAACCGGCGACGGAGCTGCTCTTCGCTGAGGCCGAGTGCGCGGAAGAGGCGCTCCTGAATGTCCTGGCGGTGAATACGGATGCTGCCGGAACCGAGCTCGTTGCCGTTGAGGACGAGGTCGTAGCCCTTGGAGCGCACCTCCCACGGCTTGGATTCGAGCTTTTCCAGATCTTCATCCACGATGCCGGTGAAAGGATGCTGCGCGCTGACCCATGTTTTGTCGTTCTCGCTCCATTCAAAGAGCGGGAAGCCGGTGATCCAGAGAAATTTCCATTGCTTGCGGTCGATGAGGCCAAGTGCTTCGCCTAGTTGCAAACGTAATTGCCCGGCGACGAGCGCCGCGGCTTCCGTGCCTTTGATTTGCTGCTTCGCGCTCGCGGCGACAACCAAATCGCCGGTCTTTGCTCCGCACGCATCTGCCAGTTTCTTTACGTTTTCCGCACCGATTAGCTTTTCAACGGTCGAGGTCGTTCCTTCGGGGGACAGCTTCACGAAATACGCGCCCCGCGCGCCGTTGGATTTGGCTTTTTCGGTCAGCTCATCGAGCTGTTTACGCGAATATCCTGCCGCGCCAGGAGCGGCGAGAGCAAACAAGCCCCCTTCAATCCCCAGCTTGGCCTTCGCCTCTTCCGGGAAGCAGTCCGTCACTTCGTGCAACTCCATCCCAAAGCGCAGGTCCGGCTTGTCGCTGCCGTATTTGCGAATAGCGTCCTTGTAAAGCATGTGCGGAAACGAGCCTTGCGTTTTGACGCCCGCAACCGCGCACGCACGCACCATCACCGTTTCGATGACGTGAAAAATATCTTCCTGGCGCGGGAAAGACATCTCCACGTCGAGCTGCGTGAATTCGGGCTGGCGGTCGGCGCGCAAATCCTCATCGCGAAAACATTTCACGATCTGGAAGTAGCGGTCGAGCCCGCCAATCATCAGTATTTGCTTGAAGATTTGCGGCGACTGCGGCAGCGCGTAGAACTGGCCGTGATGCACGCGGCTGGGGACGAGATAATCGCGCGCGCCTTCGGGCGTCGAGCGCGTGAGCATGGGCGTTTCAATTTCGAGGAAGCCCAGTTCGTCCATGGTCTTGCGAATTTCGAGGACAATTTTGTGGCGCAGCGCGAGGTTGCCGTGCGACTTGGGGCGGCGCAGGTCGAGATAGCGGTAGCGCAGGCGCGTTTCTTCGGCGGCGTTGATTTCCTCTTCGATGGGGAATGGCGGCGTTTTGGCGTTATTCAGAATGTGCAGCTTTGTGGCGATCAGCTCGACTTCGCCGGTGGCGATCTCCGGATTCGCTTTTTGCCGCTTGATGACCTTGCCTTCGACCGCGACCACAAATTCACCGCGGGCCTGCTCGGCTTTGGCGTGCGCCGCGGGCTGCGACTCCTTGTTGAAAACCGCCTGCACGATGCCGGTACGATCGCGAATGTCGAGAAAGAGCAAGTTGCCGAGATCGCGGCGGCCGGAAACCCAGCCCATGACGATGGCGTCGCGGGCCTCGTCGGAAGCGCGCAGAGCGCCGCAGTAGTGTGTGCGTTCGAGATTCCCGAGAAAATCGAGCAAGGGTTTGTCTTCTCCAGTAGCAAAGGCAATCTTGCCTGTGCTCTTCTTCCAGATGATTCCTATTCAGCGGCACGCATCGCGGGCCGTGCCGGCGGGCGCGGAAACCCGGCAGGCAGGAGCGCCTGTGCTACCTACGCAGATATTCTAGCAGAGCTTGTTCGGTGAGTTTCTGCTGCTCGGCGTTTGCAAGGTTTTTGAGGGTCCACTCGCCGCTCTGCACTTCGTCGTCGCCGAGAATAAGCGCGAAGCGCGAACCAAGCTTGCTGGCGCGTTCGAGCGCTTTGCCGAATTTCAGTTCGGTGGCAGGCACCTCGACGCGGAAGCCGGCGCTGCGCAGAGCCTTGGCGGCGCGGATCGCGGTAGCATATGCGTTTTGGCCCATCCAGGCGATAAAGACGTCGCGGCCCTGTGCGGCGGGCGCTTTGCCGCTCTCTTCGAGAGATAAGATAAGGCGGTCTTCGCCGATGGCGAAGCCGATGCCCTTGGTGGGCGGCCCGCCGAGGAGTTCGACGAGACCGTCGTACCGGCCGCCGCCGCAGACGGCATTTTGCGAGCCGAGACCTTTTGCGGTGATTTCAAACGTGGTGCGCATGTAGTAGTCGAGGCCGCGGACGAGGCGCCAGTTTTCGCGATACGCGACGCCGCGAAGATCGAGATCGCGCTTCACAGCCGCGTAATGTGCCTTGCAGTCGTCGCAAAGATGGTCGGCGATGTGGGGCAGCGTCAGAATGACGGGCTGCTCGTGCTCCAGTTTCGAGTCGAGGACGCGCAGCGGATTGGTTTCGATGCGGCGCTGGGAATCCGCGCCGAGTTTGTCTTTCACTTTGAGAAGTTCTTCACGCAGCTTCCTGACATACCCGCGCCGGCAATTGTCGGCTGCGTGGCCGATCGAATTGATGGTGAGTTCCGTACCTATAAGCCCGCATTTATGAAAGAAGGTCATCAACATTTCGATGAGTTCTGCATCGATAGCGGGAGCGTCAGGACCGCCCAAGATCTCGGCGCCAATCTGATAGAACTGACGGTAGCGGCCCTTCTGCGGCCGCTCTCGACGGAACATGGGTCCCAGGTAGTAGAGCTTCACGGGCTGCGGCAACTGCTGCATGTTGTGCTCGATATACGCGCGGCATACGCTGGCCGTCGCTTCGGGCCCTAAGCTGATCGAATCTCCGAACTGAATTTGGCTTGCCGCAACTCTGAATTTTAGTTGAGCTTCCTCTGCCGACTGAGTGCCAGCCCGCACCTGGAATATCTCGAGTTGTGATTTCAGACGGACGAGGGCGCGGAGATTGGAATCGGTAACTTGGATCTCACCAGCTTTCATTGCCTCTTCTACAGCCTCCACGTACCGATCCGGGGATACGGCGAAGTCCGCGGGATCGGGCAGTCCCTGCAACGGATCGACAAATGTATACATCTCTTTGGCAACTACGTCTGTTTCGGCCCCGATTGATCTGGCGAACAGGTCCGTCATTTGCAGTATCGACACACGGATTTCGTCAAAACCAAAAGCGCGGAACACTTCGTGGGCGGTCTGTTCGACGCGGTTCCACAGCGCGGTCTCTGGTGGAAGCAAGTCACGCGTTCCACGAATCGCCTGAAACTTTCGCGGCTTCACTTCTTTTTTTGCGGCGCCTTCGCTCACTCGATGGGTTCCTTGCGATAGATGTTTTTGTACTCGACGTAACGCTCGGCGTAGGCGTCGATGCTGGCCTGGTCGATGCCGGTTAGCAGGCGTTTGACTTTGCCGGGGTGGCCTACGACCAGGCTGCCGGGGGGGATTTTGGCCCCTTCCAGCAGGAGCGTGCCGGCGGCTATGATGCAGCCGGAGCCGATGTGGACGCCGTTTAAAATGACGGCACCCATGCCGACCAGGCAGCGCGACTCAATGCTGCAGCCGTGGAGGGTGACGGAGTGGCCGATGGTAACGTCGTCCCCGAGGACGAGAGCGTGCTCGTCGCGCATGACGTGGAGGACGCAGCCGTCCTGGATGTTGGTGCGCGCCCCGATGCGGATGTGGTGCACGTCGCCGCGAATCACCGTGCAGGGCCAGACGCTGGAGTCTTCGCCAATGACCACGTCGCCGATGATGACGGCCGCGGGGTCAATATAGGCGGAGGCGGCGATTTGCGGGTGCTTGCCGCGATAAGGGCGAATGTCGGGCTGGCGGCCGAGCTCTAGCGAGCCACGCGCGGGGTTTGTGCTGTGATTTTTACCAGACATTGTGCTTTGACCTCCCCCGTCCTTTTTCTAAAGATCGCATCCGAGCAACTCAGCTTTCCTGTAAGCCCTTTAAATACAACAGATACGAGAGGAACCCCTCTGAAGGACTTTAGTTCAGATACTAGGGTCATCCGCTTTCTGCTTCTCGGCCCCCAGCCAAGCGGTAATTTGCTTCCTTGATGTTTTCCCGCGCTTCTTTTTCATCCCCGCTCGCCTTGCACAACCCAGTAGCATGGCAGACAGCGCAACGATCCAACCGCCCTCCGATGGTTCCAGCGAAACCCGAAAAATCATTTTGGAAGTCCGCTTGTCTTAGCCAAAGGAAGCGGGGGACTGAGCCCATAGATAATAGCAGAATCCGGCTGAATAGAGGCCGGGCGACTGGCGCGGTTCAGAGGCCTGTCGATTGAGATGCGTCGAAAGGTTCGTGCGAGACGGCGATCGCTCAGTCGATCGAGACGGTGGGTCCGGAGGAGGTGGCGCTGACTTCGGCTAGGCGGGCGGTTACGGCGCGGGCCATGGCGTAGAGGCTTTGGGTGGCGGGGGCGGATTCGCCGAGGCCGGCGACCGGTTTGCCGGTGTCGCCGCCGATGCGGATACGGGGGTCGATTTCGATTTCGCCGAGGACGGGGACGCCATAGGCGACGGCGGTTTTTGCGCCTTCGCCGTGGCCGAAGATGTCGATGGGCTTGTCGCAATGCGGGCAGCGGAAGGTGCTCATGTTTTCGACGACGCCAAGGACTTCGACGTTGACCTGGCGAAACATTTCAATGGCTTTGCGGACGTCGGCAAGGGCGACGGTGGAAGGCGTCGTGACCACGACCGCGCCAGTGACAGCGACCGTTTGGATGAGGGTGAGCTGAACGTCGCCGGTGCCGGGCGGGAGGTCGATGATGAGGTAATCGAGTTCGCCCCACGCAACGCTGCGCAGGAATTGCGTGATGACGCTGTGAAGCATGGGGCCGCGCCAGACCATCGGCTTGTCGCCGGGGTTGAGCAGGCCCATGGAGATCATTTTCATGCCGGCGACTTGGACGGGGATGATGCGTTTATCGGCGGTGGCCTGGGGCTCTTCGAGCGTGCCGAGCATGATGGGGACATTCGGACCGTAGACGTCGGCATCCATTAACCCAACTTTGTGGCCAAGTTTGACGAGAGCGAGAGCGAGATTGACGGCGATTGTGGTTTTCCCCACGCCGCCTTTTCCGCTGGCTACGGCAACTAGATTTCTTACGCCGGGGATCGGGTGGCGTTCGGGTTGCGGCATGGGTGCTGGGGGCATGGAGTTAGGCTTTCTCGATTCTAAGATCAAAGAGAGATTTCTCTTTTCGCCAGCTGACGCTCCCCGGGAGCGGAGCGGGGGAAAAAGCGTCGGCCGGCGGTTTCAAGCTAAGGCCACGAAGTGGAGAACGTCCACTCAAGCGTTGGCGCCATGGCATTTTTTGTATTTCTTGCCGGAGCCGCAGGGGCAGGGGTCGTTGCGGCCTACTTTTGCGCCGGCCCGGACAGGTTTTGGCGCTTCAGCTTGCGCGGGGCCGGTTTGATACTGCAGCTCTTTTTGTTGACGCTCCTGCTTGCGCTCCATTTCGCGGGCGAACGCGGGGAGGCGCTGCGGAGGCGGTTCGCTGGCGCGGGCTGCGGCGCTGGCGACGGCAGCACCGGCACGCGGGCGTATCGGTTGCGGCGGGGGCGGCTGGTTCGGCGCGCCGGGTCCGCCCTGCGGGGGCTGTTCGTTTTGCTGGACCTGAATGTGGAAGAGATAGCGGATCGTTTCGTTGTCGATGCGCGTCATCATGTCTTCAAACAGGACAAAGGCCTCTTTCTTGAATTCGACGAGCGGATCTTTTTGGCCGTAGCCGCGGAGGCCGATGCCTTCTTTCAGGTGGTCGAGGGAGAGAAGGTGGTCCTTCCACTGGGAATCGACGACGTCGAGAATGATGCGGCGTTCGAGCCAGCGGACAAGGTCGGCGCCGAACTGCTTTTCTTTTTCCTCATAGCGCGTCGTGACGGCTTTGACGGTGGCTTCGGCGAGCTCTACGTGGCTGAGCGTGGCGGGATCGGCGCCGGCGGCTTTAGCGTCGATGCCGAACTGAGCGTTCATTTCCGCGAGGAACTGGGTGGTGTTCCACTGGTCGGGATGCTGGTCCCGGGGGCAGAAGGTGTCGACCAGTTCGCGCGCGACGTCTTCCGCAACGCCAAGGACGTAATCGCGCTGATCTTTTCCTTCGAGCGCGGAGCGGCGAATAGCGTAAATCGTCTCGCGCTGCTTGTTCATCACGTCGTCGTATTCGAGGAGGTGTTTGCGCGCGTCGAAGTTTTGCGCTTCGACAGATTTCTGCGCGTTTTCGATGCGCCGGGAGATGAGGCCGGACTCGATGGGTACGCCTTCGGTCATACCGAGGCGGAACATGAGGGCTTTCATGCGTTCGCCGCCGAAGATGCGCATGAGATCGTCTTCGAGGGAAAGGAAGAATCGCGAGGAGCCAGGGTCGCCCTGCCGGCCGGCGCGTCCACGGAGCTGGTTATCGATGCGGCGCGCTTCGTGGCGTTCGGTGCCGAGAATATGCAAACCGCCAAGAGCGACGACTTCGTCGTGCTCGGCCTTGCATTGCTGGGCGAACTGCTCGTAGATGGGCTTCCACTGGTCCGCGGGCACCTGGAAGATTTTGCCTTCGTGCTGAAACAGAACCATGGGCACGGCGGGGAGGGCGTCCTTGCCGCCCTCGGCAGGAATTACAGCCGGCGCGGCAGCGTAGGGCATGGCCATCTTGTTTTTCAGAAAATAATCGCGGGTCATCTGCTCGGGATTGCCGCCGAGAAGAATGTCCGTGCCCCGGCCAGCCATGTTGGTGGCCACGGTGACGGCGCCTTTGCGTCCAGCTTGCGCGACGATGCCGGATTCGCGCTCGTGCTGCTTGGCGTTCAGCACCTGATGCGGGACGCCGGCCTTTTTCAAGATGGCGGCGATGGCTTCCGATTTTTCAATAGAGATCGTTCCTACCAGCACAGGCTGGCCGCGTTCGTGATAGTGGCGGATGCCGTTGTCGAGCGAATTATCTTCCTGGAGAATTCCATTGACCACCGCTTCGAATTTTTCTTTTTCCGTGCGGTAGACGACGTCGCGATGCTCTTCGCGAATCAGCGTGCGATTGGTGGGGATGACGACAACATCAAGATTGTAAATTTTGCCGAATTCGGCGGCTTCCGTTTCCGCCGTGCCGGTCATGCCGGAGAGCTTTTTGTACATGCGGAAGTAATTCTGGAAGGTGATGGTGGCGAGCGTCTGATTTTCACGCTCGATTTTGACGCCTTCCTTGGCTTCGACGGCCTGGTGCAAGCCATCGGACCAGCGGCGGCCCGGCATCTGGCGGCCGGTGAATTCGTCGACGATGATGATCTCGCCGTTTTTATTCACGTAGTCGACGTCAATCTTGTAAAGGGCGTGGGCGCGCAACGCCTGGTACACGTGGTGCATGATTTCGATGTTCGCGGGATCGGACATGTTGCTGAGGTTGAGCAGGCGCTCGCACTTGCTGAACCCTTCTTCGGTCAGCGTGGCAGTGCGGTGCTTTTCGTCGAGCGTGTAGTCGATATCCTGAATGAGCTTGGGAATAATCTTGTCGATCTTGGCGTATTTGTCCGTGGATTCTTCGGAAGGACCCGAAATGATCAGCGGCGTGCGGGCCTCGTCGATGAGGATGGAGTCCACTTCGTCGACGATGCAGAACTGGTGGCCGCGCTGGACGCATTGCGCGAGATCGTACTTCATATTGTCGCGCAGGTAGTCGAAGCCAAATTCGTTGTTCGTGCCGTAAGTGAGATCAGCGCCGTAAGCGGCTTTGCGTTGCTCGTCGTCCAAATCGTGGACGATCACGCCGACGGAAAGCCCCAAGCCGCGATAGAGCGGGCTCATCCACTCGGCGTCACGTCGCGCCAGGTAGTCGTTTACGGTGACGACGTGCACGCCGCGCCCCGCCAGCGCGTTTAGCGCCGCTGGCAATGTGGCGACGAGAGTCTTACCCTCGCCCGTTTTCATTTCGGCGATTTTGCCGTCGTGCAGAACCATTCCGCCGATGAGCTGAACATCGAAGTGGCGCATGTTCAGATAACGTCGACCAGCTTCGCGGACCAGGGCAAAGGCGGGAACAATGGCCGGCTCAAAGATTTTCCTCAGAAGCTCTTTATAAGCGGCGTCGGTAGGATCCGCGTCCTTGAGCTGCTCTTGCACTTCGGCTTTGAGTGCGGCAAAGCGAAGCTTCAGGTCATCGTCGCTAAGCGCGCGCACTTCCGCTTCGCGTGCGTTGATGGCCACGACGAGAGGTTGCAATTTTTTGATGTCGCGCTCGTGCTTGGTGCCGATAAACCGAGCTACAACTGTGTCAACTGCCTTGGCAACATCCATGAAGGGTTTCGCCGTCTCCTGGCGGTGCTCCGCGAGAGTAAACGCACCAGCCGCTCACCCGCGACCAGTGCAAACATTCTATTCTAACTGTTTGGATGCGCCAGCGCCAAGAACGGCGACACGGCGGGGAACCGTCTACCGCGCTGGGGAGGCCTCGACCGGTGCGCTCTGGTTCTTGGCGTCCGAGGCGGAAGAAGAACCCGATTGATTGTCGGCCAGCAGGCGGCGGTACTTGCTGCGCTCGTCGAGACTCATGTCGACAATCTCGAAAGCCATGTCCTGGGCACGATAGTCCCTCATGAGCGCTGTGGCATGGACGTTCCGGAGCCCCAGTTGCATCTTGAGCTGTACATGAGTGCCGGGGGCGAGATGCCTGCTGATGCTGGCAAAGCCGCCCGAAAGGCTGGCCGTCTTGATTTCGAGGCGGCAGTTTTCCTTGAGGTTCGTGCTAACGGCGGTCACCGGCTTGTGCAGGCGCACCCGCGTGTGGCGCCGCTGGCGGACGAATTTGGAGTTCGGCCTGACTTCGAGCGGCGCCAGGGCCAGGTCCTCCCTGTCGATTCCGCTTTTTGCCACGCAATCGCGCACCCATTCCGGCTCCAGCGCCATGAGAGCTTGCAGAGCGGCGATGCGCAGTTCCTGAGGATGAAGCCAGCCGAACATCTTCTTCACCTCGACGATGCGTTTGAGCGTGTTCGTCGATTCCGGGGCGTGAATGCGGCCCAGCGCTTCGATGGCTTTCACCTGCAAATAAGGTCCGCCGCCGGTTGGCAGGTCGCCGTCAACGATTGTGAGTAAACGGCCCAGGGCTTCGCGGTCGGAGGTCACGCCAATCTCATCGATCACCAAGGGCATAATCAGAGGATCGACGTGATCGAGCATTTCGAGAAGAATTCGGCAACGTCCCGGAGCGCCGCTGGCAGAAATTTGGCGCACGATGCGATCCTGCGACGTCCTCGGAAAATCCGTCATCCGCGCCGGCAAGAAGACTTCTACCGCTTCGGGATCCAGCTTGCTCAAAAGCCCGGCCATTTCAACGGCTTCGCTGACCGGCCCGCCGCGCACGGTGCTGCGCAAATATTGCAATCCTTCTTCGCCAAGGTCGGCGGCCAGGTTCGAGATATGCTCGGCGTCTTCCCGCAGACTGCAACGGTTAAACCGCATGGAAAGCTGCTCCATCGCCGTCTGCGGAAGCATTTTCAAAACGTTTGTCAGACCCGCGACTGCTTGCCGGGCGCGCAAGGCCTCGTCGACAAATTCAGGAACGCGTTCTTCGATGCCCATCTTCGGGCGCAAGCTGCGGCCGATGCCGGGCCGCTGCGCTTCAACGCCGGAAATTAGGTCAAGAGCCTGCTCCATCACCGGGAAGCACCGGCTGGTGGCGGCCTCCTGGCTGAGCCTCACGAAGGCGGCACTCACAAGGGTCTGCAAATCAGCGTCCTGCTCGACGCTCAAGCGCACACCCAGATGCCGGAGGGCCTCGCCGAGGAGTTTGGGATCGGCCTTCGCGTAAAGCTCGGCCATCTCGGACAAGCCCATCGCGGTTTTCTTACGCGCGTCGAGCTCTTCGCTGTCGGCGCACGAAGCGTAATTCTGCAGGATGCTGATGGCTTGTGCGACATCTCCGGTCTCGATCAGGTGGGCCACGTAGGACTGCACGTTCTTCGGCGGGATGCACCATGCGTCGGTTGACAGCAGTACGGCCTGTTTGCCGCTATCTGGAACGGCGGCCCAAAACTGACGGTCGAGAATCTCGCGGTGGGACTCGACCATGATTCCCGCATCGCTCATCTTGTCTTCGTGCGCGCCGAGAATCTTGCGGAGATTTTCGATCTCCTGATTCATGCGGTCGAGCATCTGTCGCACGGCGTTTACTTTGACTTCGCCGCTCTCGAAACGCTCGAGCGCAAAACGAATCGCCAGATGCTCGGCGAGTTTTACAAGGACCGATTCGTCGGGCTGGCCCTCTGGTGCTTGCGCCGCAAGCCCGGCAATCGCCCGCTTCAGAGTGTCCTGCGCGGTGCCCGGCAATTGATTCATCTGCTGCTGGAACTCTCCAGCCGCAGCAGCGCCGCCCTGGCCTGCGCCGACGTTGCCGAAGCTGGTCAGCGCGCCCAAAATTCCATAGATTTCATCTTCACTCGGTCCTGCGCTTTTGCCGGTCCCGTGCCACGGCCCACTGCTGCCGCCGCCCGGCCCTGGCCCAAGACCAGGTCCCCCAACGCCCGCGCCTTGGCCGAGGCCTCCGGTGATGCCTGACCCGGGCACATAAGGTCCACCAGACGATGCTCCTCCGGCACCCGAACCCCCACCCGCTGATCCCCCAACTCCTGATCCGCCGACGCCCGATCCGGCAACTCCTGAGCCCCCTACTCCTGAGCCCCCGACTCCCGACCCGCCGGCGCCGAGCGCATCTCCGCCAATTCCGCCACCCCCGCCAGTTCCGCCGCTGCCGGTGCCAGCCTCGCCGCCACCGGAACCGGTACCACCAGGGCCCGCGCCTGTGCCAACCGCTCCGCCGCCTTTTGAGCCTTGTGCCGCGGCAATCAATTCCAACAATTTTTGCGGGTCATTGAGCCATTTTCTGAATTCGTCCTGATCTCCGCCGAGGGAAGCGGCCGCGAGTTGAGCGGCGACGCTAGCATCTTTCAAGCGTGAGTCCGTAGCGACAAAGCAGATCTCGTTAAGGCGAATGCCCTGAGCGCCAGCGAGTGCGGCTTTGAGTTGAATGGCGAGTTCGGTGGGCTTTGCTTTCCCTGTCGGGAATGCGCGGGCAAACCTGCCGATTTCTTCCTGAGTGACGGCGGGGAAAAATTGAATGCTGGCCAGTCCGGCAGCGGAAAGCAGCTGAGCGAATTGTTTTTCGGCTGGAGCGCCTTCGAGGGGTACGCCGTCCAGCAGAAGCTGAGCACCCGTCGCGCCGAGCATCAAGCCGGCGTCGGTCCCGGTAGGAATCGCCGCTCGCAGCTCGCGCCAGGCGATATCCAGCTGTTCTATGGTACGGCTGTGCTCGAAACCGTACAAACGGGCAAACTTCAGGAGAATGTTAAGGCTTCTTACGAAGGCCCGTCCCGAAGTCGACTTAGAATCCGCTATCATTCGCCTTTATGCCCGTTCCTCAATAGGACTATCTAGCTAGTACCGTAGGGTTATGGCCCGTTAGCGGCAATGGTACAGAGGTCCTATGTGTCTGCGATGTCAAGCCGCCAAGAGGACGGGTGCGAGACCTGCTCGCCGGTACGGGTTCGCTCCCTGCGAGGACAGGTGGGAAGGGTGGGGTTGCGCGCTTTCGCACGCCGTCAAATTCCTGCGCGGACTACTTGTTGAGCGCCACGCGGCCGCGCCGCTTGCTGCGATTGGTCACTGCCGCTACCTGTGGAATTCCGCCCAGCTCCAGCAGCACTTTGCGCAGCCGGGCTCGGTCCTCGAGGTCCATATCCACAAATTCGAAGGCCATCGCTTGCGGACGCGCCCCGCGAACGATTGCCTGGGCTTTGATGTTTCTCACGCCCTGTGCCAGTTTCAGCGACAGAAGCGAACCCGGCGCAAGGTGCCGTTCGCCTGAACCGATTCCGCCACCCAGGTTCAGCTCCGGGATCGATAGCCGGAAATTCTCGCGCAGGTTGGTGGTCACCGCGATCAGGTTTCTAGACAGCTTCAGGCGCGCGTAACGACGCTGGCGCATCACCGAGGAGTGGGGTTCGGGATCGGTGGGCTCAAGTGTCAAATCCTTGCGCTCGAGTCCGCTGGAGTTAAGTTTTTCCAGGGCCATCGTGGGATCAATCCGCATCAACGCCTGCGCGGCAGCGATGCGCAATTCCGTAGGGTAGACCCAGCGCCACACCTGGCGCGCATCCATGATGTGCTGCAGCGTGGGGCTCGCGGCAGAGGCACGCAAGCGGCCCAGTGCCTCCAGGGCTTTCAGCCGGTGAAAGGGAGGTGTGTGATCGTTGTGCGCCAATTCCACCAGCTTGGGAATGCAATCCGGCTGTCCACTCATGCCCATCTCATCGATGGCCAGCGGCCGTATGAGCGCGTCGAGCGAATCGTAAAGCGAGACGAGCAGTCTGGCACGCTGTTCCGGCGGAGCAGAAGAAAGCTGGCGGACGGCGCGATCATGCGAAGAGCGTGGCCATTGGCTGAGCCGCACAGGAAGAATTTTGTCGACAGCATCGGGGGCGAAATGGCTCAGCAAGCCGATAGTTTCCGCGGCTTCATTGGCGGGCGCGGTTTGTAGAATTTCCAAAAGGCGTTGCGTGGAATCCTCGCCAAGGCCTCGCACAATATTGCCAAGCACTTCGCAATCTTCGCGGAATCCGCAGTGGCCGAAACGGCTCGTCACATAGTGCAAAGTCGCTTTCGGCATCAATCCCAGGATTTCGGTCATGCCGTCGGCAATGTGGCCGCCGCGCAGCGCCTCTTCAATGAATTCCGGCAAGCGTTCCTCAGCGCCGATGCGCGGGCGAAGGCTCTGCGTCGATCCCGGCCGCTGTTGTTCAATATTGTCCAGAGATGACAACGCCTGCTGCATGGCCGGGTAGCAGCGCTTCGAAGCCGCTTCCTGACTCATGCGCACAAAGGCCGCGCTGATCAGCGTTTGCAACTCCGGCTCGCGCTCGATGGCCAGCTGATTTCCCAGGCGGCGGATCGACTCCATCAGCGCGCTGCCGTCGCCGCTGCCATACAACTCGGCCAGATCGGAAAGCCCAATCGCCGTGGTGCGGCGTGCTTCTGGAGCTTCGAGGGCGATACACGCGGCGTACTTCATCAAAATCTCATTCACAGTTTTCAATTCGCCGCGGCGCAGCATATCTTCCAGGAACGCGCGCACATTGCGCGGCGGAACGCACCAGGCCTCGTCCGAGGTCAGCACTTCCTTTTTGTTTTCTTCCGGGACCTGTTCCCAGAACTCCTGGTCGAGCAGCTCCGTATAGGTCTGCACCGACAGCCCGGCCTGGGCCATCATTTCTTCCTGCGAACCGAGAATCTTGCGCAGCGCCTCAATCTCCGAGTTCATGCGGTCCAGAAGCTGCTTCACGGCGTTTACGCGCAGCTCGCCGCGTTCATAGCTATCCAGCGCAAATCGAATCGCCACGTGTTCGGCGAGCTTCAGCAACATCGGCTTGTCGGCTTTTTCCGAAGGCGCCTGCGCTGCCAGCCCTGCCAGGGCTTGTTGCAATGTGAATTGCGCGCGCACCGGCATCGCGCTCAAGCGCGACTGAAAGGTGGGAACGTCCATTTTTGCTTCAGGATCTTTGCGAGACTTCCCGAGCTGTGCGAAGAGCCCCAGCATCGAGCGAACATCTTCCTCCGCCACGGTGAAACCGGCGCCGCCGCCTCCAGTCCCCGTACCCGGTGTGCCTGGGTTTGGGCCGCCGCCGCTTAGAGTGGTGCCCCTCAGGAGCGCCGATGCGGTGAGCCACTTTCCAGGAGTCGCTTCTCCGCCGCCACCCGCTCCGCCACCTACGCCGCCGCCGCCGGCGCCTGTCCCTATTCCGCCACCGGCGCCGCTGATCCCGACTCCACCACCACCGCCCGGGCCGCCACCAAATCCTGTCCCTCCACCAGTACCGCCGCCTCCACCGCCCGAGCCTCCGCTGCCGCCCGCGCCCCCGCTGCCACCAGAGCCCCCGCTGCCGCCAGCACCGCCGCCAGAGCCAGGGCCTCCGCCAGGGCCATTGCCTGTGCCGCTACCTGTTCCTAGTCCGCCTCCGGAACTCCCTGAACCGCCGCCGCTTTCCCAAAGACTACCGATTTGACTCGCCGTTCCTGCTGCCCCTCCGCCGCCCGAGCCAAATCCGCCCGCACCCGTGCCGCCACCACCGGGCACTCCGCTCGAGCCACCGCCTCCAGGACCGAACCCTGGGCCCGTTCCGCCTCCTCCGCCGCCACCGCCCCCACTGCGCGAACTTTCCGCCGCAAGAATCATCTGCAGGAGCTTGTTGGGGTCTTCGAAGAAATCCTTGAACTTATCGCCTTGCGCGCCCAGAGCCTTGGCGGTGAGTTGCGCGGCCATCTTGATCCCGGCTACCGACGAATCTTCGGCAACATAGCGAATCTCGTTGACCTTAATGCTGGTTTCACCGGCGAGCGCCGATTTCAATTGCTCAGCAAGAGAGGAAGGTTTTGCATTTCCGCTGGGAAAGCCCCGCACGAACCGGGCAAATTGCGGTTGCGTGAGGTTGGGAGAGAAGTGGATGCTGGCAATTCCCGAGCCCGTCAGCAGTTGCGCGAAACTTTTTTCGCCAGCAGAGGCGCCAAGCGGCACACCATCCAGCAGGATCTGGTTTCCAGAAGCTCCAAGCAAGAGTCCGCTGCCAGCGCTCTCATCGAGCGCACCTCGGAGCTCTTTCCACGCAGTTTCGAACTGCGCCGCCGTTCGCACATGGCCAAATTCATAGAGCCGTGCGAACTTCAATAAAATGTTCAGGCTGCGGACAAATGCCCGCGCGCCCCCACGAGAATCGGGACTCATTCTAGTCGGCGAGGAAGCCGGTCCTCCCCATGCTTCCTACTACACTAGAAGGCTCACGCGCTCTAGACAAGCCTCCCGGCATTTATTGTAACCTTCTCAATAACAGACTGTTGTCAAAAAGGGCACGAACTTGGGCGGTCTCCGAGGCCAGTACCGTTGCGTCCCACCCCCTTTCCAGACTACCCTGTGTTGCCTGGCAGCCGGTCTCGCTCTACAATATCCGGGATACAGATCCTTCGCCCGACTATGGCGACAGGCGCTCTCGTGCTGGGTGCGCATTCGGCGAGAGTTAAGATCACGACACATCCATTATGTCGGACCAGTCCCCACCTGACCGCTACAAGGCAGAGATGCCGCAGATCCCCGGAGTTTCGGGGCCGAGCTCGAGCCGTAGCCCGTTAAACAATCCCACCGTGCGGATGGTCGGAGTGCTTCTCACGGTCTTGTTGGTGGTCTTTTTTGGCGGGCGTTGGATGCTCCGCCCCAGGCATACCGAGCTTCCTCCGGCCGAACCGCCGCCTCAGATCGAGGTGCCGTCACCGGCGCCGGATCCAAATGCAGCGCTCCCGCATGCTACCCAACAGGATCCCGGCATCGCCAGCATTGCGGAAATGGCCCAGCCATGGACCTCCAAGCAGTTTTTTATCCGCAATGGGCTAACGGGAGAAAACGTTCCTGGTCTCTTGATTCGTTTGCCGGCGAGCTCTGCCTCGCAGGAGAACGGGTATTGGGCGTTCTCGATGAATGCGCCTTACGGGAATTGCCAGCTTGAGTACATCAAGGATCTCGCCAAACTAAAGAGCGATTATGACTTCAGCGCCGCGAAGCATCCCATGGTTGGCAACCCCTGCAGCCGGACGCTTTACGATCCCCTCAAATTGTCGAACCTCCCCGGCAATGTCTGGGTACGTGGCGCTATCGCGCAGGGTTCGGACCTGCGGCCACCGCTCGGCATCGAACTTAAAGTTCAGGGGAAAAATATTAACGCCGTTCGGATGGAGTAGTTTTTCACTGATTTTCTCCTGATTGCTGCCCCTGGCATTTTTCGTCGTTCGGCTTTTCTTTCATCCTGCTTGACAAGCCATGCCTTGGCCAAGTAAACGTCTTCTCCACATTGGAGAAAACATCGATGCCCATATCTTTTGGCACCACCCGCCGGCGATTCCTAGAGAGCGCCGCCGCGGCTTCTTCTCTTGCGCTTTTGCCCGGCTCTCGAGCCGCCGCGACCACCTCGCAGGATGCTCCCAAGGCGGACTTTTCAAATTTGAAACCTCTTGGAGATCGCCTCAGACCTGTTACCGCGGAGGAATTCCGCGCCCGTTTGACCCGCGCGCAGCAGTTGATGTCCGACCTGAAACCAAACTTTGACGCGTTATTTTTCGCTCCCGGCACTTCGCTCTATTATTTCACGGGCATTCGTTGGGGCTTGAGCGAACGCCTTGTCGGGCTCGTTCTGCCACGCGAAGGCAAACCTGTTCTCGTCTGCCCGGGGTTTGAAGAAGGGCGGTTGCGGGAACAATTGCGATTTCCGATCGAGATCCGCGTTTGGCAGGAAGACGAGAGTCCCACGAAGCTCGCCGCGGGCGCGCTCGCTGATCAAGGCGTTCGCACAGGCCGCCTTGGCGTCGAAGAAACCGCTTACTTCACCTATTCCGATCACCTTCGCACGGCGGCTCCGGCATTTGAATACGTGCCCGCCGATCCTGTCACCATCGCGTGCCGGGGCCGCAAATCTGCGCATGAACTCGAATTGATGCGCCTGGCTTGCGAGGCCACGTTCGATGTCTATCGCCCCGTCTTTGCTGCGTTGCGCGAGGGCATGTCGCAGGAGGACATCGCTCATCTGGTCGAAGCGGGCTTTTCGAAAATGGGTCTGCGCGGGGGCGCGCTGGTGCTTCTTGGCCCCTCCGCCGCTCTTCCTCATGGCACCAAGCAGCCGCAAAAGCTGAAGGAAGGCGATGTTGTATTGATTGACGGCGGCTGCGCCGTCGATGGCTATGCCTCGGACGTCACTCGTATGGGGATCATGGGCAAACCTTCTGAGAAAATTGCGAAAGCCTTTGAACTTACGCGAAAAGCCCAGGATGCCGCACTGGACGCGGCGCGCGCCGGCAGGCTATCCGGCACTGTCGACGATGCAGCACGCGCCGTCATTACCGGCGGCGGTTACGGTCCCGATTACAAATTCTTCACGCATCGCCTCGGCCATGGCATCGGTCTTGACGGCCACGAACACCCTTATCTCGTTCGCGGCAGCAAAACCAGCCTCGAACCGGGTATGACCTTTTCCAATGAACCGGGCATCTACGTTGTCGGCGAGTTTGGGATTCGCTGCGAGGACGACATGGTGATCATGCCCGACGGTCCCGCGCAGCTCCTGACACAAAACTTCCAGGTGTCGCTCGAAAAACCGATGGGCTGATTTCACGCCGAGCGAAGCGCATCGCAAAACTCGACGATTCTTTGCTCCGCCCAGAAGCGCTCGGCTCCGCTATGGTTCGAAATGAAGCCGCAATGTCCGCCGTGCTCCGGTGTGAGGAACCGTATTGCCGGATTCTGCCCGGGGTTGGCTCGCAAGAATAATTCGTACGGCACGAACGGATCATCCTGCGCCGTAATCATCAGCATCGGCACGCGCACTTGCGCGACGACCTTCTTCGCTCCCACTGCGTCGTAATAATCCTGCGCGTCCCGATAGCCGAACTGCGGCGCTGTAATTTTGTTGTCGAATTCCCGCACCGACCGTACCACGCCGAATCCATTCCTGGGATAGCGCTTCGGGAAAAGCTCCGCTTTTCGTGCGTAGCGCCCCATCAAGCCTTTCACAAAATGCCGCTGGTAGAAGAAATTGTCGCGCCGCTCGAGGGCATCAGCGCAGGCCCCAAGATCCATAGCCGGGCAAACCACGCACACCCCGCCTAACGCCTCTGGCAAGGCGTCTCCAAACTCGCCCGCCATCTTCGTTACCAGGTTGCCGCCCATCGAGTATCCGGCGAAGAAGACGCGTTCGAATCCGTCTCCGTTTGCCAATTCTTCCAGCACCGCGCGGTAATCCCCGCTCATCCCGGAGTTGTATAGCGTCGGTGTGAGCAACTCCGTACCACCGCAATTTCGCTGGTTCAGTCGCACGGCGTGAAAACCCCGCCGAAATGCCTTCTCCGCAATGCCGCAGACATAATTCGATTCGCTCGACCCCTCCAGCCCGTGCAATATCGCGATCACCGGAGCGGTGCGCTTCTTTCCCGGCTGCCAATGACAACGCCCAAGAATCCGCGACTCGGGATCTACTTGAAACAACCGGTCTTCCGCGGCGGGCAAATCAAACCGCCGGCGCACGAACGCCGACGCAATCGTCATCGCGTGCCCGTTTTTCAGCAGCCCATGCGGCTGAAACTTCTCGAAGTCGGAAGCCATGAATTCACTCTAGTGGAGCGCCAGACGCCAGGCAAGCTGCCCGCCCCACAGCATTTTGCGGCGGTGCTTTCCTCAGCCCGTCTTCCCCTACGGGAGCTGTTAACACCCACCTGTCTTTTTGCGTCAATCTAGCCGATGGGAAAAGAAGGAGCCGATACCATGAAATCCCGCCTGCTTGCTTCAGCAGTCCTCGCGCTTTCTGTAGCCGCTTTGCCGGCGCTATTCCGAGCACAAACACCCGCCTCCGACCCAGGCCTCACTGCACACGAATGGGGCACATTCACTTCGATTGCCGGCAAGGACGGCCGAGCCGCGGATTGGCTGCCGCTGACGGGCTCAACCGATCTTCCCGCGTTTGTCGAACATTTCCAAACCCCGAACTTCAAGGGCGGCGTGCGCGGCACCGTGCGCATGGAAACGCCAGTTCTCTATTTCTATACCAATCACGCCACCACGATCTCCGTGCACGTCTCCTTCTCAGAAGGCCTCATCACCGAATGGTATCCGCACGCCAGCCGCGTCGAACCTGCCGGTCTTCAGACGCAAGCGCACATGGTCTCCTATCTCAAGGATTGGAGCCGCCGCCAGAAGCAGCCCGACAGCAGCATTTCCTGGGACTCCGTTTCCCTCCAACCCAATGACTCCGCCAGTCTGCCGGGCGGGGACCGCACGAACCACTACTACGCGGCGCGGCAGACCTCTTCGACACCGCTGCGCATCAAGACGCAATCTGGTGAGCAGACCGAGAAATTCCTTTTCTATCGCGGGGTGGCCAGTTTTACCGTGCCGGTTTCCGTAAACCTGGCTGGGGACGGTAAAATCCTGGCGGAAAATCACACGTCGCAGGAAATTCCGGCGATGCTGGTCTTTGAACGCCGCGGCGAAAAGATGGGATTCCGCATCGCGGACGCGTCTCAGGCCGCGCCGGCTCTCGATCCTCCCGAGCTTAACGCCACTATGGATTCACTCAAGCAAGCCGTGGAAGACATGCTCATCGCTCAGGGCCTTTACCAGGATGAAGCGCAGGCCATGTTTGAAACCTGGCGCGATTCCTGGTTTGAAGAAGGCAGCCGTCTTCTCTACGTCGTCCCGCGCGAGTTCGTCGACAGTGTCCTGCCGCTCTCGATCAATCCTTCGCCCGCCGAAATCGTGCGCGTCTTTGTCGGCCGTATGGAACTAGTGACGCCCGCCACGCAACGTGCCGTCGAGCAAGCCTTCGCCACTCACGACCATGCGACTCTTGCCCGTTATGACCGATTCCTCGTTCCCATTCTCGAGACAATGATTGCCAACGAGAAAAATCCCGCCAAAAAAGCGCAGCTCTCGGAGTATCTGAACGACGCCGACAATCGGCAGATCACCGAAAACACGCTGAAGTAAGACGTTTCCTGAGCCGCTCGGTGGTGCGCCAATTTCCGATAGCAACAGGACCAGGCGTTGGCCAGCTGCCGGCTCTCCGTCCTTCGTTTTCGCATCTGGGTGTGCACCATGCTGCATCAAAAAGCCGGCAGTTGGACGGAAACGTGGGAATCCAGCGGACCTGAGGAAGGGGGTAGAGGCGAGCTCGTCGCTGTCCAGTCGCGCCACGCCCCGGCCTCTCCACCAACTTGACCGCAATCTCATTGCCCCCTAGAATAGAAGTTTCACAGTGATTGATTTTTGCAATCTGATGCATTCATCTTCCGGCCCAGCGGGCACCCGCTGGGCTGCGCTGTTTTAGGGCGCTAATCTTCAGAGACGAGGTTGGAATGATTGACGGTCCGATTCCTGAAGGTCTTACTTTCGACGACGTGCTGCTTCTGCCCGGCAAATCCTCCGTGCTCCCGTCCGAAGTCGACACGCGCACCTGCTTCACGCGCAAATTGTCACTGGACATCCCCCTGGCCTCCGCCGCCATGGACACCGTAACCGAATCTCGCCTCGCCATCGCTATCGCCCGACAAGGCGGCATCGGGCTCGTGCACCGCAACATGCCCATCGACCGCCAGGGCGAAGAGGTGGACCGCGTAAAACGCTCGGAAAGCGGCATGATCGTCGACCCCGTCACGATCTCCCCGGACATCACCCTCCGCCAGGCCCTCGAGATCATGACCAAGTACCGCATCTCCGGCCTGCCCGTAACGCGCGGGTCGCGCTTAACCGGGATCCTCACGAACCGTGACCTGCGCTTTGAAAAAAATCATTCCCAGCTCGTCGGTTCCGTGATGACCAAGGAAAATCTCGTCACCGTAGCCGTCGGCACCACGCTCGAGGAAGCCGAGCGCATCCTGCAAAAGCACCGCATCGAAAAACTGCTCGTCGTCGATCAAGACTTTAATCTCAAGGGCCTCATCACTGTCAAAGACATCCAGAAAAAACGCGAATATCCGCGCGCCGCAAAGGATGAACAAGGCCGACTCCGCGTTGGGGCCGCCGTTGGCGCTACAGGCGACTATCTCGAGCGTGCCGTCGAAATGTTTAAATCCAAAGCCGACGTCCTGGCCATCGACACGGCGCACGGCCACACCTCTCGTGTGATGGACGCCATCAAAGCCATTCGCACTCGCCTTCCCGAAGCGCAGCTCATCGCCGGGAATGTTGCCACTTTTGAAGCCGCGAAAGATCTGATCGCACTCGGCATCGACGGTCTGAAAGTCGGCATCGGCCCCGGCTCCATCTGCACCACGCGCGTCGTTACCGGCGCCGGCGTGCCTCAGCTCACGGCCGTCATGGAAGCCGCGCGCGCCGCGCAAGGTACCGGCATCCCCATCATCGCCGACGGAGGCATTAAGTATTCCGGCGACATAACCAAGGCCATCGCCGCAGGCGCCTCCTGCGTGATGATCGGCAGCCTCTTCGCCGGCACGGAAGAATCTCCCGGCGAAACTATTCTTTTTCAGGGACGCACCTTCAAGTCCTATCGCGGCATGGGCTCGATGGGAGCGATGGACGCAGGCTCCGACCGTTATGCAACCGTCCAGGACACCGACGAACGCGGCAAATCCGTGCCCGAGGGCGTCGAAGGCCGCGTTCCGTACAAAGGGCCTCTCGGCGCGCTGACCGACCAACTGGTCGGCGGCCTAAAAAGCGGCATGGGCTACGTTGGCGCTCCTACGCTGAGAGAACTCGCCGAGAAAGCCCGCTTCGTCCGCATCACCGCCGCAGGACTGCGAGAGAGCCACGTCCATGACGTCATCATCACTCGCGAGGCGCCGAACTATCGCATGGAATGACCGTGGAGTGCGGGAGCCCGGCTCCCGCCTTTCCGGCGGTTGACTCTTTTTCCCTCCGCGACCGACTCGCCAAGGGAAACTTACAGCCGATAAGCTAAACTAAAAATGTAACCGGAGACCCTAGAATTGTCTGACCCGCAACCCTGGCGCAATCCCCGCCCCGCTCCGCAGCTCCCCGAGATGCAGCCTCGCCTCCACCGGCTCCTGATCCCTGCTTGGCTCCGCTCGTGGTGGCCCGCCTTGGCGTGGGCCTGCGTTATCTTCACACTCTCGACCGACTCTTTCTCTTCCGAGCACACCGCCAGCCTTTTCTCTCCCCTCGTGCACTGGCTCTTTCCGCACCTCTCGGAGGACCAATTCGATTTTATCCATCACATCATCCGCAAAAGCGCGCACTTCACTGAATATTTCATTTTCTGCGTCCTGATCTACCGTGGCGTCCGCGGCGATCGCAAGGGCTGGCGCTGGACCTGGGGAATTTCCGCACTCTCCGTCGCTGCCGGCTATTCCATCATGGACGAAATACACCAAGCCTTCGTCGCCAGCCGCACCGCCTCGCCTTACGATTCCCTGCTCGACTCCATCGGCGCCTTCTTCGCTTTCGCCGCCCTATGGCTCTGGTTCCGCTTCCGCCGCAACAACGGCAAAACCGCCGATAGCCAGGCCTAACACCCAAACCGCCAGATCGAGATCGATTCTCGCCGCTCGATCATCTTCGCCCGTCAGAGGGTGACTCTACTTGCCCGCGCCGGCGGCATGCGCTTTGCGCGCGATCAGCAAGAAACTCTTTGCCTTTGCATCTCTCTCAAGAGTTGCCAGGTGCTCTCGCGCCGCCGCCTTCTTCCCTTCTTTCATTTCCGTTTCCCCGAGGGCCAATCGCGCTTCGAACAGGCACCTGCCGCAGTCCAGCCGGGTGGCTTCCATGCGAGCGCCCTCTAAAGTCCTGAAAGCCTCTCCCGCCTTTCCGTTCGCGGCATGAATGCGACCCGCTGTTATCGCCACATCCATCACCAACAAACGCGCCTCGGCTGTTGCCACGCTGAGCTCGGCTGCACGAATTTCTTTTTCAGCCTCGGCTGGTTTTCCTTGATCGAGCAGCGAACGCGCAAGAACCACTCGGGCGCTTATTTCGTTTCCGGTTGCTTTTTCCGTTTGTGCCTGACGCAACACTTGTCTCGCGGGTTGCTCCGCGTCGGCCGGGTGGCCTTGCTCAATCGAAAGCCTGGCCAGCGCCAGAAGGCTGTCCTCGGCAGTGGTCGTTTCTCCAACTTTAGTTCGCGTGGCCAGCGCTTGCTCGTGCTCCTTGCGCGCCTCGTCGAGTTTCCCCTCCTCTCTCCAGACTTCGGCCTGCAGGAACATGGCGTACGCCACTCCTCGCTGAATCCCCGCCTGCTGAAAGATAGGCATTTGCTCGTCGATGGCCTTCTGTGCGGCTACGAGATCTCCTTGGTCGAAAAGAACCACTGCCAGGTTATTCAGAGCGAGAGCGATCCCCGATTTATCCCCGATCTCCCGGCGCATGGCCAAGGATTGTTCGTGCAATTTGCGTGATTCGACGAGCTGTCCCTGCTCGTGAAGCAGGATCGCCAAGTTCGTCATCGCACGGGCGATTCCTCGCTTTTCTCCGATTTCGCGCGTGATCGCCAGGGACTGTTCGTATTTTTTCTTCGCCTCGGCAAACTTCCCCTGTTCATAGAACAGTACGGCGACGTTGTTTACTCCGACAGCTTCACCAATCCTGTCCCCAGTTTCCTGACGAAGAGCAATCGCTTCTTCATAGGTTTTTCTTGCACCATCAAAGTCCGCCTGATCCTTCAAAGCGATTCCGATGCTGTTCAACGCATCCGCCATGCAGCGCTTGTTGCCGATCTTCCGGCAGGTATCGAGGCTTTCTTCCTGGAGCTTTCGGGCGTTGGCGCGGTCTCCATGATCGTAGATCCCGGTCCCCAGATTGTGCAGCGCGTTTGCTTCGCCGCTGTGGTCGCCTGTGTCCGCGTAAATCTGCCGCGCAGCTTCCGCGGCAGCCTCGAAATGCGGGTAGTCACCCAGACTGTAATAAGCCCGGCCCTGCGCGAGTTCGGCGCGCGCGACGAGACCCCGCGCACCCAGCTTTTGGCCCTTCTCCGTGGCCCGCACCGCAGCAGCGAGCTCGCGCTTGAAATCGGATTGGCCGCGGGCGGCATTTTCCTCTGCGAGATCGATGCGCGGATCGTCCGACGTGGGCGCTGGCAGATTGCGCAGAGCGTCGACCGTTGCCAGAGCGTCCTTGGCCTGGCTCCCTGACGTCTGCACCTGCGCGAGGCGCAATCCATAATCAAGATTGTCCGGCTCAAAGGTCCAAAGCGTCTTGTAGACTTCGATTGCTTTGGGCCAGTTTCTTGCAGCCTCGTAGTATCGTCCCTCGATCGCGAGATGCTCCTCGCGCAGCAAACTGCCCGACAAATCAAAGGCCTTCTTGGCTTCATCCGCAGCTTTGGCGTCATACCCCAGGGCTGACCAAGCCGCAGATAGCGCTGAATGAGCCAGTGCGTAGTTGGGATCGGCAGCAGTGGACTTTTCGAGGAGATCCCGCGCTCCGGCAGCATCGAAAACGCGGAGTTTCTCAAGTCCTTCGGCGTAGAGGCGCGAAGCCTCCGGATTCGTCGAAATGGCCGCACGCACGCTGCCTGCTTCGGTATCCGAGATGTTCCCAATGCCAAGCTTGCTTCTCAGATCGCTCCCCGCGCGCGTCACAAGGTCGAACAGTTCACTCTCTTTTCCAGTTTCAGAAACGATCCCGATCGTCTCACCGGTACGCGCGTCCTGCAGCCGCATATCCACGCGAACTTGCCCGCCTGCTTCCTTGCCGAGATCCACGAAGGATCCAAGAACCACATAGTCCGTCCCCAGATTATCTCGCACACGCTTCAGAGTATCTTTCGCCAAACTATCGGCGTCGGACAGCGACAAGTCCAACTTTGCCCGGGCGACGTTTTCTTCGGCCACCGTGCGAATTTTCTCGCCCGTACCTAACTCCGTCGTCAGCATCTCGGACAGGCCCGTGGACAGCCAAGCCGCCTCCGTGCGTCCCGAACTGTTCTTGAAACCCAGCACCGCGACAGATCGGCGCACCGGTATCCTCGAAACCTTGGGCTCCCCGGCCTTTCCTGAAGTGTTCCATCCCGTCAGCCGGTCGCGGAGTTTCCCGAGATTCAGCCCGATCGCCGCTCCGACGATCAGCACGAACGCCAGCGCACTGACCGCTGCGAGTGGCCAATTTCGGTGAGGAGCAGGTCGGGCGACAACGCCTCCCGATTCCAGTGCCACCATAAGCTCGCGCGCGGACTGGTAGCGCTGTGCCGGTTCCTTTTCGAGCGCCTTGAAAATGATCGATTCCAGCCCCGCGGAAGCGGATGATCCTCTGGAACTCAACGGTTTTGGCGAGCTATGGAGAATTGCGTCAATCAAACGAGCCGGTTGGTTTTCCGGAAACGGCCGCTGCGCCGTCGCCATCTCGTAAAGCACCGCTCCCGCTCCATAAATATCAGCGCGGGAGTCCACCGCTTCCGCCCGTAGTTGTTCCGGTGACATGTACGGCAGTGTTCCCGAAACGGAATGGGTATCGTCCATGCTTTGCGTCTGATCCATTTCCGTTTGCGGGCGGAAAAGCTTCGCCAGACCGAAATCCAGAATCTTCAACCTGCCGTCTGGCGTGATGTGCAAATTGTCGGGCTTCAGGTCGCGATGGATGACGCCATGGGCATGAGCCGCCGCCAGCCCCTCGGCCAGTTGTGCGCCCAGTCCGCGCGTTTGCGCCTCGTCGAGCGGTCCGTCTTGCAGCTTTCGGCTTAGGGGGACTCCCTGGACCAGCTCCATCACCAGAAAATCCAGGCCATCTTCGCTGCCGAAGTCATGGACCGTTCCGATGCAAGGATGATTCAGCTTGGCCAGCGCGAGGGCTTCGTTGCGGAACCGCTTTCGAGCGGCCTCATCAGAAAGGAGTCCCGGCGGAAGCACCTTCAGGGCGATGTCGCGGTCGAGCTTTTCGTCGTGCGCCCGATAGACCACACCCATCCCACCGCCGCCCAATTTTTCCAAAACACGATAGTGAGCGATCGTCCGGCCCGCCAGGGAGGACGCGTCCGTCATGGTGGCGTGATTTTAGGGTCCGCCCACTTCCAAGTCAACGGCCGGGAGTGTTACCTTGCTTAACACGAATTGCGGCTTCGTGAGCCGCGGGACATGCGCAGAAAGAATCCTCCCACTCTCCAATACGTCTGTCTCGCGCTTCTTTTCGCGCTTGCTTCGGCGTATCAGATTCGCTCGGCCCTATACGCCTTTCCGAACTATTTCCATTTCAAAGCCGTTGCATACCCATTCGTGCCGATTTACGACAAAGGCCGCCCTGTCCTTCGGTTCGTGAATAAGTCCGCCCGAGAAGCCGGTGTCCTAAACGACGACATCCTGCTCTCGGTGAATGGCCGGAGCGTGACCGGGCTGGCTGTTTTCGGCGAAGCGATCCGTAAAGCGAATCCGAGTGATACCCTGACGGTTCAGTTCCTCCGTCCGGGAGAAACATCTCCACGCTCGGCCGCCGTTCAGCTCGAGCAGTCCACCGCTCCTCCCATCAGTTGGTCTGCCGCTTCCCTTCTGGCAATGAAACTCGTCGTGCCGACGTTTTGCCTCCTGCTCGGATTTTGGGTCGCGGCCGTACGTCCACGAGATCCTTCGGCTTGGTGCCTCTGCTTCATCATGCTGTTTTTCAATGTGTTCTACGTCGCGGGAACCGAGAGTTGGGGACCCCTCGTTCGCGATGTTGCAGAAGGATATCGCATAGCCGTGGGCGACACCTGGCCAATTTTCATGCTGCTTTTCGGCGTGTTCTTTCCTGAGCCTTTCCGCGAGAAGGACCCATCCTGGTGGAACTGGTCCAAGCACATTGTCATCACGCTCCTGATTATTTCCGGTGCAATAAATGTCATCGTGGGCATCGGTCAAATCGAAAACTTCGCCGCGGTCGCTTCCTTATCCGCGGCTCTGGATCACCTGAACTTCCTTGACTTCCTGCTCAGCTTCGCGGCGATCGGCGCATTCTTTGCCTGCATTTCCGTCAAGGTGGGCCAGGCCGCCACGCCCGATGCGAAGCGGCGCCTGCGCTTGCTTTCTACCGGCTCCACCATTGCCCTGGCCCCTGCGTGCCTGCTCTTTGTTACGCAAAACATCAAGGGCGGCGAGCTCGAGCAGATCTTTCCGGAATGGTTTGTGCTGTCCGCGCTGTCCCTGATGCTGCTCTTTCCCATTACGCTTGCGTACGTGATCGTTGTCCACCGCGCAATGGATGTCCGCGTCGTCATCCGTCAGGGCCTGCAATATGCGCTGGCCAGCCGTGGGATCCAAGTATTGCAAGTGCTCCTGACAGGCGTCATCTTAATCACTGGCGTGAGCTTCGCGCGCAACAGTCACTTGAGCCTCGCGAACGAGATCACCACCATCGCGGTTCTGATTCTGGCGGTTCTATGGCTCCGCAAGGGCGCGATCCTCCTCCGCAAGTGGACCGACCGTCGATTCTTCCGTGACGCTTACGACGCCGAGCAAATCCTCGAAGCCCTGAGCGAAGAGGTCCGCTCCATCGTCGAAAAACGCCCGCTTCTTGAACGAGTGGCGACAAAAATCGCCGAATCCCTCCATATCCCCCGGGTTGCGGTGCTCCTCGAAGCAGGCGGCAGTTACCGTCCCGCGTTTGCTCTTGGCTTCACCGATGCGCTGGAGGCGAATCTGCCCGATTCCGGCGCCACCGTCAGGCTCCTTAAGAGAGAAGCCGGTCCTGAGCGCGTTTACTTCGACGATGAAAAATCCTGGGTGAACACTTCGGAGATGCCAGAAGACGAACGCCAGAATCTCGCTTCCCTCCATCCGCAACTGCTGCTGCCTCTCATGGCAAAACAAAATCTTCTCGGTATCATCAGCCTCGGCGAGAAGCGTTCGGAAGCCCCCTACTCCAGCACGGATATTCGGCTCCTGAAATCCGTCGCGACGCAAACCGCCCTGGCCCTCTCAAACGCCGAGCTGACCTCGGCCATCGCTGTTGAAATTGGTCGCCGCGAAAAATTGAACCGCGAAATCGAAATCGCGCGCGAAGTGCAAGAACGCCTTTTCCCCCAGCGCCTCCCCGAGATCGCCGGACTCGATTATTTCGGCTTCTGCCGCACTGCTCTCGGCGTCGGCGGTGATTATTATGATTTTCTCGCTCTCCCCGACGGTAAGCTCGGCCTCGCTCTAGGCGACGTTTCCGGCAAAGGCATCGCCGCCGCCCTCACCATGGCGAGCCTCCAAGCCTCTCTCCGCGCCGACGCCATGCGCGCCGGCAACGACATCGGCAGCCTGATCACCCGCGTCAACGCTATGCTCTACGACGCCTCCACGGAAGACCGTTACGCCACGCTTTTCTACGCTCAATTCGATCCCGCCAATCACCGCCTAAGCTACGTGAACGCCGGCCACTGTCCCCCGATTTTGTTGCGCGCCCACGCAAAGAACGGCGCCGCTGAACGCCTCGATCAAGCCGGCGGAACGGTCGTCGGATTGTTGCCGGAGTGTGCTTACCAGCAAGCGGAAGTTACCTTGGCCCCCGGCGACTTGCTGGTGATCTATACCGACGGCTTCAGCGAAGCCATGAACCCCACCCTCGAAGAATGGGGAGACCAGCGCCTCCTCGACGCCATCTCAAATTGCAATGGGCTTCCGGCAAAGGATTCCATAGCCAAAATTATGAGAGCCGCCGACGCCTTCGCCTCCGGCGCTCCCCAGAGCGACGACATGACCCTCGTCATCGTCCGGGTCAAATAAAGCACTTCAGTCCTGGCTTCGGGCGGCCCTCGTTCGTATTCACCTGCTTTACCCGGGTCGGACTTGGCATTTCCATCGTGTACCTGCGCCTTTCTTTGCTGCATCTTATCGTCCATGGAATTCAGACAACTCGGCCATTCCGGCCTGCAAGTACCCGTTCTCAGCTTCGGCGCCGGCACCTTCGGCGGCGGCACCGAATTCTTCAAAGCATGGGGCGCCAGCGATGTCGCCGAAGCCACGCGCCTTGTCGACATCTGCCTCGACGCCGGCGTCAATCTCTTCGACACGGCCGACGTCTACTCGCGCGGTCTCTCCGAAGAAATCCTCGGCAAAGCTATCGCCGGCAAACGCAACCGTCTCCTTATCTCGACAAAAGCCACCTTCGCGATGGGCAAAGGCCCCAACGACGTGGGCTCTTCGCGCCAACACCTGATCCAATCCTGTGAAGACAGTCTCCGCCGTCTCGCGATCGATCACATTGACATCTACCACATGCACGCCTTCGACGCTCTTACGCCCATCGAAGAAACTCTTCAAACGCTCGACACGCTCGTCAAAAGCGGCAAGGTCCGCTACATCGCCTGCTCCAATTTTTCCGGCTGGCAACTCATGAAGTCGCTCTCCATCTCCGAGCGCTACGGCTGGTCGCGTTACGTCGGCCATCAGGTCTACTACTCCCTCATCGGCCGCGAATACGAATGGGAGCTGATGCCTCTCGCCCTCGACCAAAAAGTCGGCGCCCTCATCTGGAGCCCGCTCGGCTGGGCGCGTCTCACCGGAAAGATTCGCCGCAGCCATCCGCTGCCCGAAGTTTCGCGCCTGCACCAAACCGCCGAAGCTGGCCCGCAGGTCGACAAGGAGTATCTCTATAATGTGGTGGAAGCCATCGACGAAGTCGCCAAAGAAACGGGAAAAACGGTCCCGCAAATCGCACTCAACTGGCTCCTAGAGCGCCCCACGGTAGCCAACGTCATCATGGGTGCTCGCAACGAAGAGCAACTCCGCCAGAATCTCGGCGCCGTCGGCTGGAATCTCACCAAAGACCAAATCGCCAAGCTCGACGCCGCCAGCAACACGCAACCCATCTACCCTTACTGGCACCAGCGCCTGACCTTCGCCAACCGCAACCCTATCCCCACCTGGATGCCCTAGCCGGAGTGCAGACGTGTGATTCTGCTAGACCATGCGGCCATGAAAACATTTCTTGTTACTTCGGCGACTCTTTTCTCAGCTGGCGAGGTTCTCTTCTGTTCACGGTTGGTCGCGCGTGCGCCTTCCAAAACGAATCCACCGCACCCTCGGCCAGCCAATCCAGGCTCACGCTCGAGCCAAAAATATGCCGGTACAGCATCGGCCCCAGCAGCAGCGCCACGCCCAGGTCCTCGTCGAGCACTGCCGGGAAGATCCCGCGATTCACTCCGCGCCTCAGCAGCAGCTTCAGGCTTGCGCGCGCGCGGTCCATCACCCGCGTCTTCCAGGCTCTGCCGAACGCTTCATTGCGCGCTGAATAGGCAATCAGGTGCGGCGTAAGCTTTTTGATGATCGCTGCTTTCCTACGCGATGGTTCGTACTTCAGGAAGGCGACAAGGTCGGCTCTTAAATCTCCGGAATCCACTTCCGGCGCGCCGCCATCGATCTCGTGAACGTACTGCATCACTTCGAGGCACAGCGCGTCTTTGTCCGCCCAGTGCTTGTAGATCGTTGCTTTGCTTACGCCGGACGCCACCGCAATCGCGTCCACGCTCGTCGCGTCAATGCCCCTATCCGCAAACAGCTCCGTCGCCGACTCCAACACTTTGCTGTGGGCCCGCGCGCTCAATCCTCGGGACATCTTCTAAATCTCGATCTTCGAGAACCGCCATGCGCCGAGACACAGCAAGGCCACCGCCACACCGGCAAGCACCACGGCGTCAAGCAGCGCCCCAAAGTGCGCGGACCCGGTCAAAGCCGCCCGCAGTCCGTCGACTCCGTACGACAGCGGATCGAGCTTCGTCACAAACGACAGCGCCTTCGGCAAATTGTTCAGCGGGAAAAGCGCACCAGACAAGAAGAAAATCGGCAGCACCAGAAAATTCATGATCAGCTGGAATCCTTGCATGTCCTGCAAGCTCGATCCGATCGAAGTTCCGAGCGCCGCGAAGACGATCGCGATCATGGCCATGAACACGAATCCCAGTGGTATACCGATCAGGCTTACAGGCCGGAACCCCGCGATCAAGCAGACCACCATGATCAACGTTCCTTGCAGCATCGCCACCGTCGCGCCGCCGAGCGTTCGCCCGATCATCACGTTTATCCGCGGCACCGGCGCAACCAGCGTCTCTTTCAAGAATCCAAACTGCCGGTCCCAGAGCAGCGCGATTCCTGAAAATACCGACGTAAACAGCACCGCCATTCCGACAATCCCCGGCGCCATAAATTGCAGATAGCTTCCGCCGCCGGCCCTCTGGAATACCGGCCCCAGTCCGAAGCCGAGCACCAGCAAATACAAAAGCGGCTGGCCGAGGGATGCAATAATCTGCACTCTCGACCGGCTGTATTTTTTCACTTCGCGCAGCCACAAAATATAGATCGCGTTCATCGCCGGCCTCCGCGAAACATCTGCGCGACCTGCCGCAACTGGTCCGTCGAACTCGCCGACTCATCGCGAATCGTGGATCCGGTCAGCGCCAGAAATGCGTCTTCTAGTGACTGCGCATTTGTTTTTTGTTTCAGTTCGTCGGCTGTTCCGATCGCCACGATTTTTCCGTGGTCGATCACCGCAATCCGGTCGGCTACGCGCTCCGCCTCATCCATGTAGTGCGTCGTAAGGAACACCGTCACGTGGTCCGCTTCGTTCTGCCGCTTCACGTGCGTCCACAATTGATTGCGGCTCTGTGGATCGAGCCCCAGTGTCGGCTCGTCCAGAAACAGAATCTTCGGTGTGTGCAAAAAGCCGCGCGCAATTTCCAGCCGCCGCCTCATTCCGCCCGAAAACGTCTTCACCAGCGCGTCTTTCCGCTCCCACAACTCGAAGAGTTTCAGCAGCGTTTCCGCGCGCTCGCGCCGCACTTTGCCCGGAACGTGATAGAGCACGCCGTGCAGATCCATGTTCTCCGAGGCGGTCAAATCCTGGTCGAGGCTCGGATCCTGAAACACGATTCCGAAGCTCTGCCGCACTTCGTTCTCGTGCGTTTTCGGGTTCAGGCCGTCCACTTCGACCGTTCCGCTCGTGGCCCTCAGCAGCGTCGTAAGTATCTTGATGGTCGTCGTTTTCCCCGCACCGTTCGGTCCAAGAAACGCGAAAATCTCGCCTTTCGGCACCTCAAAAGAAATATTGTCGACCGCCGTAAAATCTCCGAACTTCTTCACCAGGTTTTCCACGCGAATCATTGCGCCCACGTCCGCCTCCACACCTCTTGTAAGGGAACTTGTAGACTAAACGGTTTAGTTTAGTATGTCAACACTCACCACTTTCTGCGATGCGCCGATCCTTGCCGCCCTCCACCGTCCTCCCACTTCCTACTGCCGAGCTTCCTCATCCCGCCGTTTCTAGGGGAGGAGCTTGCCCCTCCCTTAACTCCAAGGCCGAAGCGCCCGTCACTTTCACCGCAAGCCCCAGCGCCACGAGCAAAATGAACGCCGCGAGATACCACGGCCCTGCCGGAAAGGACCGGCCCCCGGCGATGCACGCCGCAAACGTGCCCGAAAAAACTCCCGGACCAAATATCATCGCCAGCCCGCGCAGTGAACTCAGTGCTCCCTGCAACTGTCCCTGCTCCGATGCCGAAACGCGCTGCGTCATCATGGACTGTGACGGCGGCGTTGCCAGTCCCCACAAGGCATTTACCGGGATCGCGGCCAGAAACATCCATCCCACCGGCGCCCATCCAAACAGCGCAAACCCCAGCGCCCCGCAAAATAATCCCACAAAGAGGGTCTTCCGCTCCCCCAAACGCTTCACCACCGGACCGACCAGGACCGCCATCGTGATCACGGACCCGATCCCCACCACCGCCAGCGAATTCCCGATTGCTTTTTCATTCCAGCCGTAGCGGAACATCACATACAGCACATACACCGTTGCATAGATTTCATGCGCCAGATATGCCAGAAAATTCACAGCCGCCAGCCCAAACAACTCGCGATGCGAGCGAAGCAGTTTCAGCGCTCCCACCGGATTCGCCTTCTTCCACAGGAACTCTTTCAGCCGGTTCTCTTTTGCCAGCGATTCCGGCAGTAGGAACAGCCCGTACATCGCGTTCAACAGACTCATCGCCGCGGCTACCCAAAACGGCAGCCGCGGGCTCATGGCCCCGAGCCATCCTCCGATCGCCGGGCCCAGCACAAACCCCACTCCAAATGCCGCCCCAAACATTCCGAATGCTTTTGCCCGCCTTTCCGGAGGAGTCACATCGCTGAAGTACGCCGTCGCTGTCGGCATGCTGGAGGAACAAATCCCTGAAAGTACGCGCCCGAGAAAAAGCCAGCCGATCGTCGGCGCCAGCGCCATTACCACATAATCCAGCCCCAACCCGAAATTCGAGAGCAGAATCACCGGCCGCCGCCCGTAGCGGTCCGACAGCATCCCCAGAATCGGCGAACAGAAGAACTGCATCAGCGCCCAGGTCGTGACGAAGAGGCCCATGTACTCCGACGAGCGCGCCATGTTGCCGCCCACAAACTCCGAAATCAGTTTCGGCAGAATCGGAACGATGATCCCGAACGCCAGCATGTCCAGGAGGACGGTGACAAAAACAAATCCAAGCGCAGCGTGTCGTTTACTCTTCATCGGAATTCTCCTTGCGCGGCGGAATGGCATCCAAGGCGTTCAGCCAAAGTTCTACCGCCCGATCTACGCGCAGGCGGTCTCGCGAAGCACAATAGTCCAGCAGGAACCCACGAAAACCGGCCAGAACCACGGTCGCGCGCGCCCGCGCATCCGCCTCCGTATAGCCCTTTCGCACCAAGGGCAGGGCCAGGAATCCCAGCCAGTCTTCTAGTGTCGTTCTCAAGTATTCAGCGAACGTTTTCGGCTGCCGCAGCGCCATGACGTAAATCTCCAGAGACATCCGGAAAAGCCGCTCGTTCTCCGGGGCACTCATGTGCTGCCAGATCGCCCGGCACGCCTCCCCTGGCGTTTTATAGGGAAACTCCTTCATCCGCTCGTAGGTTACGCGTTGCTTCTCCCTCATTCGGGCCAGCGCTCTCACCACCAGTTCCTCTTTGGACCCAAAGTAGTAAAGCAGAACCCTTGGACTCGACCCCACGGCCTTGGCCAATGGCCTCAGCGACAATTCCGCCACCCCGTGCTCTGTCATATGCTTCACGACCGCATCCATCAGCTCGGCCGGTCGTTCGAGGTCAACTGTTCGCGTCATGCGTGGGACACTATCATACTTGAAACGATCGTTTCAAGTATGATGATGCGAAAAAGACCGCCAACCTTTTCTGACACAAATCCTGACTGTTTAGTTTGGCTTACGTCGCAGCGGAGACATGTGACTACTGATGGCGAAAAGCCAACGCGCGCTACGAACTGGCCGCAGCGCGCGTTGGCTTAGAAAGAGCAGCGCGAACAATTGCTTCGAACTAGCCCAGGTCCGGGCATCTATCGTCAAAGCCAGAGCCGGGCCGAGGGGCCCAGGATTCTCGGCTAATTTTTGTACGGCAGGTATCTCCACATGTCGTTCAGATAACCGTTCCCGGTGGTACTGGTCGAATCATAACCTTCGCCGCCGAAGAGCCAGAGCTGGCCAAGGGTGTCAATAAAGGACGTCGCATTGCTGCGGCCTCCGGGTGTCCAGATGACATAAGTCTCGTAGGGGCGCGTCAGATTGCCGTAACTGCCGTTCTGGCTACCTGTGTTCGAGCCCTTGATCCAGGTCCACGTGCCGGCCTGGCCAAAGGTCGAACTCGGAGTATAGACCCATAGGTCATTGAGGGCACCGTTGCCATTCGTTGCGGTCGAATTAAGACCCCATCCGCCAAAGAGCCAGAAATTTCCACCCAGGTCCACCCAGCCGGAGGCGCCCCAACGCGATCCCGGGAAGGTTCCTGGTGCGCTGGTCGCCAAACCCACAGTTCCGGCTGCACCCACAGTGGTTGGCGGACCCACGAACGTCTGGGTTCCATAATCCCCGGTCTGGTTTGCCGTGTTGGACCCCGATACCCAGGTCCACTCATTGGTGCTGATTTTGTAGACCCAGAGATCGTTGAGAATACCGTTTGGCGTTCCAAGGTTGTCTAGCCCCTCTCCGCCAAAGAGCCAGAGGTTTCCACTGGCATCGGCCCAGCCTACGGCTTCCTGACGTCCACCTGGCAAATTGGTTGTTGCTGCTGTTCCCACTGTGCCATAGACCCCTTTCACATTGGTTGTTTGGTTGCCGGACACAAAGACCCAGTTGCCGCCGGTGTATTCCCAGAGGTCGCTCAGGAATCCTTCGTTCGAGCTTCCATCGAAGCCATATCCGCCGAAGAGCCAGAAGTTTCCGGAGCTATCCTTCCAGGTAACGGCGTTTACGCGAGCGCCCGGGAGCAGTGTGCCCGCAGCTCCCGTGTAAGTGCCCTTTTGGTTGATGGAGCTGGATCCGCCGACCCAACTCCATTGGCCAGGAGTGGTAGTAAAGGGTGCGCCCGTCATGTCATTGTAGGCACCAGTGTATGTACTGGCATTAAACTCCCAGAGATCGTTGAGCAGTCCCCTGCTCGAGGCATTACCATTGCCACCGAACATCCATAGATTGCCTGCCGCATCGGTCCAAGTGGCCGCGCCGTAGCGTCCTCCTGGAATACCTGGAGTGCCATATATGCCGCCTTCGTTCTCGGTTTGCGCGTTGCATATAACCTCCCCGCCAATTGTGGTACCTGTGCAGGGTGGGACGGGCGTGACGACCGTCGGATCGTACGCGCCGACCAGCTGCCACTGGCATACATCGCCAGACACGGGGCATACCCAAAGGTCGTTCATTGGCGCATCCAGCGTGGATGGCGAGGGGCTCCCTGACAATTCCCACCCTTCCCCGCCAAACATCCAGAGATTTCCACGGAGGTCGCTCCAACCGGCAGCGCCGTATCGCCCTCCAGGAGTATTGGTATAGGGGTTCGGAAGCGTAGTAGGCGTCGATGTTGCCACCGTGCCGTACAGAGGCGAGGCGACTGTTCCGGATGTTTTTGTGCCGTCGATCCATGTCCAGTCGTCATGGGCGCAATCGACCACAATGTTCGTGACGTTTGCCGTCACCACTCCCTTGTAGTCCCAAGTCGTGCAGCCCTCGAACTGGGTGCTGGGAGGCGTGAATATCGATACCTGATACTGGTCGTTGAGGGCCACCGGAGTGGCAAACGTAAATGCCCCGTTGGCGCTTACGTTCAGAGTGTTACCCAAGTTGTTCTGCAAGGCGAAGCTGTTGTCGGTAAGCGGGCCATTGGTGGTGCCACTGGGCGCAGCGAGGCCAACCACCGTTCCGCCGACGCTATAGGTTACTGCGGGGCAGGTAATCGCAACCGAGGTGACATTAGAGGTCGCCGTGCCGCTCCCTGTGCCAGGTGTGACAACGCAATTCTGTGTCGGCCCGGTGGGCTGCGCAAAGATGGATACCGTATAGGCCGTGCCAGTGGGAACTAGCTTTGTGAACGTGAATGACTGATTCCCGTTGGCGGGGCTAATGGGGAGCTGTTCGGAATCGCTGCTGTTTTCAAGGATCAGGCCCGTGCCGACAACACCGCTGACGTTGCCGCCAATGCTGAAGCTCAATACGCAGTTTACCGCGACGGTGGTGACGTTCGCGCTGGCCGTTCCGCTTCCACCAGTCACCGTGCAAATCTGGTTGGGGTTGATCGGTTGCGTAAGCACCGTCACGGCGTAGACATCTGCGCCGGAGACGGGGGTCTTGAAGGTGAAGGACCCATTCGCGGTGATCGTCAGGCTGTCGCCGCCATTATCCTGCAGGATTACACTCGAATTGGCGACAAGACCGGCTACTGTGCCACCGATGGTGGCGGTGACGGGGTTTGTGGTGCAGGTGACGGTGACTCCGGTGACATTCGCGGTGGCAATGCCACTGCCAGCACCCACGACGCAGGTTTGTGACGGGTTACTCGGTGCTGAAAAAACGGTCACAGCATAGTTGCCCCCGCTGGCGATGGAGGTCGAGAACGTGAAGGGACCGTTCGCACTGACCGTGAGGTTATTTGCGCCATTATCTTGCAGAACGGCGGATTCGCCCGTAGCGAGTCCGCTCATGGTTCCGCCGATCGTAAATGGCCCGCCCGAACCTGTGCCTGTGCCCGTACCCGTTCCCGTATGCAGCGAGCTGCAAGCGCCGGCAAGCAGCAAAATCGCCATTAAGTACATCAGAGAGAAAAACTTTAGGGCGGCTTTCATGACCGTATAATCTCCTTGCGTTCCACGCCAATTGGGGTTTCCACCAAGTGGGGGCCCCGTTCGCACTTCTCTGCATTGCATCTGACGTTGCGCGCGGTCTGTCTGCTCTCACATCCATCTGAGAATGGGAGCCGCGCTCTCAAGCGTCCCTAGTATTAGAACTACTAGACACACTCAGGATACGGTCGGGCTTCTGTGCAAATCAATTCGCGCGGCAAGGGGTGTGCTCACATACTCAATAACCACCTGTGTGAAACCGCACAACCACATCTTCGATAGAGGAAAGCCCGGAATCCAAAGAGTTCCCGCGGCACGGACCGAGAGCCCATTCGAGGAAACTCCCGGGGTCGGCCGATCCTCTCTGATTCGGCGGGGCCAAGAATGGGGGATAACTCGTTTAGAAACAGCGCTCAGGTAGCCTCGTCGGGGTAGTGGGCACCGCGCGTTCCACTCGAAAAACACTTGGAAGAGACGGGGGATTGCCAGCCACACCTCGGGGCTGAAACCAAAAAAACAACGCCCGCCGCGGCAGGCCGCGACGGGCTTAGAGCAGATGACGGGTTGAGACCGGTCGAGTGGAAGTTCCTCTTAACTGGCCGCTTCGGCGGGTTCTTCCTTCTTGGTTTTTTCTTTCTTTTCTTTTTTCTTCAGCTCGTAGCCGACGATCTCGAGGATCGCGACCTTGGCGCCATCGCCGACCCGGATGCCGGCATGGATGATGCGCGTGTAGCCGCCGGCCCGGTCCGCGAATTTCGGAGCAATCTCGCTGAATAGCTTCGCCGTCACTGCCGGCGTCATGAGATACGCCGCAGCCTGACGCCGCGATTGTAGCGTGTCGCGCTTGCCGAGCGTGATGATCTTTTCCGCTACGGGCCGCGTGGCTTTCGCGCGCGTCAGCGTGGTGGTGATCCGACCGTGCTCGAATAGATTGGTGACGAGATTCCGCAGCGTCGCGCGACGGTGCGACGGATTGCGTCCAAGTTTTGATCCAGAATTACGATGCCGCATCGTCCATCCCTTTAGCTTCTGCTATCTGAAGACGGTCCACTCTCGCAAGCAGCCCGTGAAAAATTTTTGTTGAAGCTCACAGCCGACTCCCTATCAACGGAACTGTCGGCTGTGGGCTGTCAACTGTGAGCTAACAGCTCACGCGTCTCGGTGCCGAAAACTCGACCGTCTTACAGTCCGACGGTGTCTTCGCTGGGCGGCGGAGCCGTCTGGCTCGGCAGCGGCGGCCAGATGATGCGGCCGTGCTCGTCGAACTTCATGCCCAGGCTGAGGCCCATCTTGGTCAGTATATCCTTGATCTCGTTGAGCGACTTCCGGCCGAAGTTTTTGGTCTTCAGCATTTCATTTTCGCTCTTTTGCACGAGTTCGCGGATGGTCTGGATGTTGGCGTTTTTCAAGCAGTTGTAGGAACGCACGGAAAGTTCCAGCTCTTCGACAGAGCGGTCCAAATGCTCGAGGCGCGGATCGTTGGCGATTTCCTGCGGCACGTCCGGCATATCCGTCGGTTCCTCGAAGTTGATGAAGATGCTCATGTGATCCTTCACCAGCTTCGCAGCCAATCCGATGGAATCTTGCGGCGTGATCGCGCCGTTGGTCCAGACCTCAATCATCAGCTTCTCGTAGTCCGTCATTTGGCCGAGACGCGCCGCTTCGACGGCGTAGTTGACCTTGCGAACCGGGGAGTGGACGGAGTCGACCGGGATGTAGCCGATCGGCAGGTCTTCATCGTAGTTGCGGTCCGCCGCCACGTAGCCGCGGCCATTCTTGACGCGCATCTCGATCTGCAACTTGCCGCCTTCGCTGACCGTCGCGATGTACACGCTCTTGTCAAGCACCGCGAAATCCGCGTCTTCTTCGATTTGCGCCGACGTCACCGGGCCAGGGTGATCGACGTTGAAGAAAATCGTCTTCGGCAGATCGGTGTTCAGCTTGATCGGCACCTGCTTCAAGTTCAGGATGATATCGGTGGCATCTTCCACCACGCCGGGAATCGAGGAAAATTCGTGCAGCACTCCTTCGATTTTCACGGCGGTGATCGCAGCGCCTTCAATCGAGCTCAACAACGCGCGCCGCAGCCCGTTTCCGACGGTCGTGCCCCAGCCGCGCTCAAACGGCTGCGCGGAAAACCGTCCGTACTTCTCGGTCAGTGATTCCAGCTCGGATGCAAGTCGCTTTGGCTTTTGAAAACCCTTCCACATCGTGTTCCTTCCTTCTGGCCGCCGAACGATCGGCCGCCTAAAACCGGACTGCTTGCCCGGTACCGCCGGGCGCGGAGCCTTTTAAGGGCGGTCTACGGAGACCGCCCGCGGCTTACTTCGAGTAGAGTTCGACGATCAACTGTTCATTGATCGGCGGCGTCTGCACGTCTTCGCGCTTCGGCAATGCCACGACTTTCGCCTTGAACTGCTCGCGGTCCTGCTCGAGCCACGGCACCGCGCTCTGGCTCTGCGCCACGTTGCGCGCTTCGAGGACCATGGCGTTCTGGTGCATCTTTTCCTTGATGGCCACTTCTTCGCCAATCGTGACGAGATAGGAGGGAATATTGACCTTCTTCCCGTTCACGCGGACATGCCCATGCAGGACGAGCTGGCGCGCCTGCGAACGCGACGACGCCAATCCCGCGCGCCATACCACGTTGTCCAGACGCCGCTCGAGCGTGATGATCAAGTTTTCGCCCGTGGGACCCTTGGCCCGTACAGCCTTCTCGAAATACGAACGGAACTGCCTCTCGAGCAATCCGTAGGTTCGCTTGACCTTCTGCTTCTCGCGTAACTGCAGGCCGTAACCTGCGACCTTGGGGCGCCGCGACTGTCCGTGCTGTCCCGGAACGAAGTTGCGCTTCTCAATCGCGCACTTCTCGGTAAAGCACCGCAGCCCCTTCAAAAATAGTTTCTGCCCTTCCCGGCGGCACAGGCGGCAGACTGCATCTCGGTGTCTTGCCAACTTCTATTCTCCCTTCCCAAAACTCTGGTGAGACAAAACTGCTTGCGTGTCTCGTCGAATCTCTTGCGTCATAAAATTGTTCCTCAAACGCGGCGCCTTTTCGGAGGACGGCAGCCGTTGTGGGGAATCGGCGTCACGTCGCGAATCAGCACGATGTGCAATCCGGCTGCAGCCAGAGCGCGCACGGCCGACTCGCGTCCCGAGCCGGGCCCTTTCACGCGCACTTCCACGCTCTTCATCCCGTACTGGTCGCGCGCCACGCCGGCGGCAGCGAGCGAAGCCTGCTGCGCGGCGTACGGCGTGCCCTTGCGCGAACCCTTGAAACCGATGGCTCCCGCCGAGGACCAGCACATCACCCGACCGTCCGTATCCGAGATGGTGATCTGCGTGTTGTTAAACGTCGCCGCCACATAAACGATGCCGTGGGGCACGACGCGCCGTTCGCGCTTCTTCTTGAATTCTTTCTTGCGCTTTGTTGCCGCCGCCGGTTTCCCCGGTGCTGCTGTTGCGTCCGGCACCGCGCCTTTTTGTTCTTTTGCCACTGTTCACTCCGTTTCGTATTTCCCTGAATCTGAAATCTTGCCTTTCTCGTGGCGCAGCATGCTGCGCCACGAGAAGCAAAACCGTTAGCCCTTCTTGCCGGTGACCTTCTTCTTTGCCGCCACTGCGCCGCGACGCGGACCTTTTCTCGTGCGTGCGTTTGTGTGCGTGCGTTGTCCGCGCACCGGAAGATTCCGGCGATGACGAATTCCGCGGTATGCCTGAATTTCGATCAGCCTGCGGATGTTCATCTGGATCTCCTTGCGGAGATCGCCTTCCACGCGGCCTTCTTTTTCAATTTCCTGGCGGAGATGATTCACTTCGTCTTCCGTCAAGTCGCGGATCTTCTTCGTGTGATCGACGCCGGCCTTGGCGGCGAGCTTTTTCGCGCGCTCCTGCCCGATGCCATAGATCGAAGTCAGTCCGACCCAAAGGCGCTTCTGCGGCGGAAGGTCTACACCTGCGATGCGTGCCATTCTGTCTCCTTAACCCTGGCGCTGCTTGTGCTTCGGATTGGTGCAGATGACCCGCACCACGCCACGCCGGTGAATCACTTTGCATTTGTCACAAATCTTTTTTACCGATGCCCTTACTTTCATTCTCTTTTCCTCATTCCGGCCGTTCTTGGCGGCCAGCGGCCCGCCTCGGAAGGCGTGCCCTGGAAACCAGGGGCATTAGATGAAGCAGCCCCTTCTAAAGTCGCAGACCCCAAACCGCGGGTTTAGAGACCCGCCACTACTTGTAGCGGTAGACGATCCGGCCTCTCGTTAGATCGTAGGGCGAAAGTTCAACCGCTACCTTGTCTCCGGCGAGGATGCGGATAAAGTTCTTGCGCATCTTGCCGGAAACGTGCGCCAGCACTTGATGCTTGTTTTCGAGCTCCACGCGAAACATTGCGTTGGGCAGCGGCTCTATCACCGTGGCCATGACTTCGATGGCGTCCTCTTTGGGATTGCCGGAGTCGCCCTTTTCTTTCTTCTCGCGAATGGGTCTCGCCATAGTCTCCTGCGTTACCAGCGTTGGGTTAAAACCCAGTCGCTGTGTCCTACCTTGCCGCTTTCGGCGCAGCACACTGCGCCACTACAACCCTTTTTGAGGGCGCCGCTCCTCACCAGGACGGGCCGGTCGCATCTTTCGGGCGCGTCAGGATCCAGGGGCCGTTCGCCGTGACCGCTACCGTGTGCTCAAAGTGGGCTGACGGGCTGCCGTCAGCTGTTTCTGCCACCCACTCGTCGCGCATGCGAACTTCCGGGCGCCCTGCGTTGACCATCGGCTCGACGGCGATGACCATGCCTTCCTGCAGCCTGGCGCCTCGTCCTTCTTCGCCGTAGTTCGGCAGGTTGGGTTCGTCGTGCATCTTCGTTCCGATGCCATGCCCGACAAACTCTCGCACCACCGAATACCCGTGCTGCTCGACCCAGCTTTGCACCGCGTGGCCGACATCGCCGAGCCGGTTGCCGGCCCGCATCTTGTCGATCGCGCGGTCCAGCGATTCGCGGGTTACATCCAGCAGCTTCTTCACTTCCGGCCGAATCTGCCCGACCGGAACGGTGACCGCCGAATCCGCGAAATACCCGTCCACTTCCATCCCGAAGTCGATCGAGACGATATCGCCTTCGCGCAATTTGCGTTTCGGCGACGGAATCCCGTGAACGATCTCGCTGTTCACCGAAGTGCACAGCGAACAAGGATAACCGCGGTACCCCTTGAACGCCGCTTTACCGGGCTTCCCGGCGATTTTTTCCTCGGCAAACCTCTCGAGGTCCATCGTCGTCAGCCCCGGCCGCACCATGTCGCGGAGCGCCGTCAAAGTCTCATGCACGACAAGCCCGGCGCGGTGCATCTTTTCCAGCTCTTCGGCACTGCGCAGATGAATCGCCATCGTTTCTACTAGCGGCCCTTCCCGGGCTGACTAATGCTTGCTGCGCGCGTGGTGCAGAGTCTTGCAAACCTGCTGCTCGACTTCTTCCACGCTTTTCGAGGCGTCCACCTCGTGAAGCAAGCCCAGCCTCCGGTAGTACGCAACCAGCGGCTCGGTCTGCTTGTGATACGCGTGCAGCCGCGGCGCTACAATTTCTTCCCGGTCGTCCGGCCGCTGGAACAATTCCCCGCCGTCGTTGTCGCAGCGCCCTTCGACCTTCGGCGGGCGCTCGAAGAGATTATAAATCTCGCCCCCCGTCTTACATGTCCGCCGGCCGGTGATGCGCCGGAGAATCAGGGCCGTATCTACAACCAGGTGAATCACAAACGGCCGCCGAAATCCATGCTGCTTCAACAACTCGCCCAGGTACTGCGCCTGAGCGACGGTTCGCGGAAACCCGTCGAACACAAAACCGTGCGCGCAATCGGGCCGTTCGATGCGAGCCGCCACGATCTTGAGCACCAGCGAATCCGGCACAAGCTCGCCGCGCTCCATAATCGGCTTGGCCTTAACCCCGAGCGGCGTGCCTTGGGCCACGTGCTCCCGGAGCATGTCGCCCGTTGAAAGGTGCGGCACAGAGTACTTGGCCGCAAGCTTTTTCGCCTGCGTGCCTTTCCCCGCGCCCGGAGGCCCGAGTAAAATCACGGCGCGATTGAGCTCTTCCGGGGGCCGATTTTCCGGCACCGCTGGGCTCGCCGCCATGATTTACCGCCGGCCGCGCAACCGGCCCTTTCTAGCAAATCCTTCGTAGTTGCGCATGACCAGCTGCGCTTCGAGCTGCTGCACGGTATCCATGGCCACGCCGACGACGATCAAGAGGGACGTGCCGCCGAAATAAAACTGCACGCCCAAACCCTTCAGGAACCAAACGGGGAAGTGGCGATCGAACCACGAACCGATGCCCCATCCGAGATGGTCGAGGTGAATGCCCGCAATCATCCATTCCGGAAGCAAACAAACGATGGCCAGATACACCGCGCCGATGAACGTCAGGCGCTTCAGAATCTTGCTGACATGTTCGGAGGTGTTGCGGCCCGGCCGGATGCCCGGAATGAACCCGCCGTTCTTGCGCATGTTGTCGGCAAGCTCTGTGGGATTGAAAACAATCCCAACGTAGAAGAACGAGAACAACAAGATCATGGTGATGTACACGACGGTGTACAGTGGCTCGCCCCAGGCCAGACGTTCCTTGATGGTATTCAGAAACGCCCACCGGGTGCCGAGCATGAGCGCCGCGGTCGCCGGAAACGCCAGCAGCGAACTCGCGAAAATCGGCGGAATCACGCCGCCGGAATTGACGCGCAGCGGCAAGTAGGAAGATTGCCCGCCCATGACGCGGCGGCCAATGACGCGCTTGGCGTACTGCACGGGGATTCGGCGCTGACCGCCCTCCACAAACACAATAAACGCCACGATGGCGACCATCAGAGCAACCAGGAAGATCAGCGCCAGCCCGGTGAACGGCCCCCAGGCCGCCGTCTTGGCCTTGATGTACAGGTCATCGACGGCGTGCGGCAAGCCCACTACAATGCCGACGAAAATGATGAGCGACATCCCGTTGCCAATGCCGCGCTCGCTAATCTGCTCACCGAGCCACATGATGAACGCCGAACCGGTCGTGAGCGTCAGGATGGTCATCAAGATGAAGCCCAGACCCGGGTGATACACAAGCGACTGACCGCTCATATTCGTGGCTTCGAGCGTCTCGGCGATCGTCAGGGACTGGATGATGCTGAGGACGATGGTCAGATAGCGCGTGTACTGCGTGATCTTGCGGCGTCCCAGTTCGCCTTCTTTTTGCAGCCGCTCGAGATACGGAAAAACCACCTGCATCAACTGCAGAATGATGGAGGCGGTGATGTACGGCATGATGCCCAGGGCGAAAATCGTGAGCTTGCGGAAACTGCCGCCGCTGAAAAGATCGAAAATGCCCAGAACTGAACCCTGCGCCTGCTTGAACATCTCCGCGAGTACGTCTGCGTTGATGCCAGGCGTCGGAATGTGCGCGCCGATGCGGTACACGGTGAGCAGCGCCAGCGTGAACAAGACGCGGTTCCGCAAATCCGGAATGCGGAACATGTTCTGGAGAGCTTCGACGAATCGTTTCATACGTTTACCTTGCGATTCCCCGTTACAAGACGACTTTACGCTGCGCTACCAACCTACGCTACAACCTCGAATGTGCCGCCGGCCTTGGTGATCTTGTCCTTGGCCGATGCGCTGAAGGCATGCGCATGAATGGCCAGCTTGGTCTTCAGTTCGCCGTCGCCCAGAACCTTGATGGGGTCCGTGGCGCGGCGCACAAAACCGTGCGCGCGAAGCAAATCGGGCGTGACGGTTTCATTTTCCGGAAAAACGTTCAGTTCCTCCAGATTCACGACCGAATACGTCACGCCAAACAGATTGTGAAATCCCCGTTTCGGCATGCGGCGATGCAGCGGCATCTGGCCGCCCTCAAATCCGCGCCGGCGCGAATAGCCGCGGCGGGATTTCTGTCCCTTGTCGCCGGAACCGGAGGTTTTCCCCAGTTTCGAGCCCATGCCGCGGCCGACGCGCACCTTGCGGTGCCGCGAACCCTTTGGCGGCTTCAAATTGGACAGGCTGTACGCCTGTTTCGCGTGCCCCGTTTTCTTGGCGGCTTTCTGGCCGCGGGAAACCTTTTTCGCCATCGCTCTACTCCACCACTTCCACTAGGTGACGCACTTTGTGGATCATGCCGCGCACCGCCGGCGTGTCCTCGCGCTCAACAACCTGATGCATTCTGCGCAGCCCGAGGCCGCGAATGGTCTGGCGCATGTCATCGGTGCAGCTGATGAAGCTGACGACCCACTTCACCTTGACCTTGCCGCCCTTGCCTTTGCCAATTCTTTCTTCGCTTGATGTTTTCTTAGCAGCCATTAGCTGTTCTCACCTGCGGCCGCTTTTTGATACCGGCCACTGATTTCGTCGATTGTTTTGGAACGCGTCTCGGCGACTTGCGCTGCGTCCTTCAGACCAAGCAGCGCGGCAAACGTCGCCTTTACCACGTTGTGCGGATTCGAAGTGCCCAAGGACTTTGTGAGCACATTGCTAATTCCCGCCACTTGCATCACCTTGCGCACGGGGCCCCCGGCGATCACGCCGGTCCCATCCGGTGCGGGCTTCAGCAACACCTGCGCCGAGCCGTAGCGTCCGAGCACCTGGTGCGGAATCGTTGTGCCCTTCAAGTTCAGCTTGATCAGGTTCTTTTTCGCCTGCTCGATGGCTTTCTTGATGGCCATGGGAACTTCGCGCGCTTTCCCCATGCCAAAGCCGGCGTGGCCGTGGCTGTCGCCGACAACCACGAGCGCCGAAAAGCTCAGATTCTTGCCGCCCTTTACGACTTTGGTGACGCGGTTGATGGCGATGACGTCGTCCTTCAAATCAGACGGATTCACCTCCAGCAGCCTGCGTACCGCTAAACTGTCTCGCAAAATTTGCTTCGACATAGGCTTAGAACTGTAACCCCGCTTCCCGCGCCGCGTCGGCGAGCGCCTTGACGCGGCCGTGATACTTGTACCCGCCGCGGTCGAACACTACTTTAGCCACTCCGGCAGCCTTGGCGCGATCGGCGATGGTCTTGCCAATCACTTTGGCTGCCGCGATGTTTCCGCCACCCTTCAGATTCTTCTTCGTTTCGCCGTCCACGGAACTGGCCGAGACCAGGGTTTTTCCGGTGCGGTCGTCGATGACCTGCGCGTAAATGTGTCCCAGCGAACGGTAGACGCACAGACGCGGGCGCTCGGTGGTGCCTTCGACGCGCTGACGAACGCGTTCGTGAACGCGCAGGCGGTGGAGATTTTTCGATAGCTTGCGAACTCTTGCCGATGCCACTGTTTCTTCTCCTCGATACCTCTGGCCGCCAGGCGGCCAAAAAACTAGGCGGTTCCGCCGGCCTTTGCGCCAGCTTTGCCGGCCTTCTTCTTCAAACGTTCGCCGGTAATGCGCACACCCTTCTGTTTGTACGGATCGGGCGGACGGAGGGCGCGCATATCGGCGGCGACTTGCCCGACCTTGCCTTTGTCCGCGCCACTGACGACAATGTGCGTCTGCTTGTCCACCGTGATCTGGATTCCTTCCGGAACCGGAAACTCGATGGGGTGCGACTTGCCGAGAGCGAAGGCCACGATTTTGCCCTTGAGCTCGGCGCGGTACCCTACGCCAACGATGTCCAAATCCTTCTTGAAACCCTGCGTGACGCCATGAACCGCGTTGGCCACAAGAGCGCGCGCGAGACCGTGAAGCGCGCGGTGCTCTTCGGTGTCGCGAAGAGCCGTGAGCACGCCGTCTTTTTGTTCAAACGTGATGCCGTGCGGCAGCGGGACGGTGAGCTTGCCCTTGGGGCCCTGCACATCGACTTGTCCGCTCTGCAAAGCGATCTTCACGCCTGCGGGAACGGGAATTGGTTTGCGTCCGATACGTGACATCTGTTCGTCCTTAGCTCCGAAAACTCGAATCGTTTCCAGCTTGCCTCTAACCGGGCGGGGCAAGCCCGCCCCTGCACAACGATTACCAGACCTCGCAAAGAATTTCGCCGCCTACTTTGGCCTTGCGAGCGCTGCGTCCGCTCATCAGGCCTTTTGGCGTCGTTAAAATGTTGATGCCCAGGCCGCCAACGACAGGGCGGATATCGGTAGCTCCGAGGTAGCGGCGCGAGCCGGGGCGCGAAATGCGCTTCACGCCGGAGATGACGCTGCGCCGGTCCGGAGTATATTTCAGGAACACGCGGAGCATTTTGCGCGTCTTGTTCTCGTCGACCATTTTAAAGGTCGAGATATAGCCTTCTTCCTTCAGAATGCGGGCGATTTCCGCTTTGAGCTTCGACGCCGGCACGTCCACGCGCTGGTGCTTGGCAGCCGCGGCGTTGCGAATGCGCGTCAAAAAATCGGCGATGGGATCCGTTTGCATCGTTTCTCCTGTAATGCGCCGCTGGCCGCGGCGACTACCAGCTTGCCTTCACGACGCCGGGAATTTCTCCCTTGAGCGCCATACCGCGGAAACAGATTCTGCACATCTGGAACTTGCGAATGTAGGCGCGAGCGCGGCCGCAGACGCGGCAGCGGTTGCGAACGCGCACTTTGAATTTCGGTTTCTTATGTGTCTTTGCGATTTTTGCCAGGCGTGCCATTTATTGCGCTCCTCCAGGAACGCGCAGGGGAACTCCGAGACCTTTGAGAAGCTCGCGGCCTTCCTCGTCGTTCTTTGCGGTCGTTGTCAGCGTGACGTTCATGCCCTTGATCTTGTCCACGCGCGTGTAATCGATTTCGGGAAACACGAGCTGATCTTTCAGGCCCAGAGTATAGTTGCCGCGGCCATCGAAAGCGTGCGAAGGCAGCCCGCGGAAATCGCGGACGCGCGGCAGAACTACATTGCAGAGCCGGTCCAGAAATTCGTACATCTTTTCTCCGCGCAGGGTCACGGCGCAGCCGATGGGCATGCCTTTGCGGATTTTGAAGTTGGCGATCGATTTCTTGGCGCGCGTGATGATGGCCTTTTGTCCGGTGATCTGGCCGAGCTCGACCGCGGCAGTATCCAGCAACTTGGCGTTCTGGCTGGCTTCGCCAAGGCCGATATTCACCGTGATCTTCTGCAGTCTCGGAACGGCCATCTTGTTTTCCCAGCCAAAGCGCTTCATCAGGGCCGGCACCGTTTCGCTGCTGTATTTTTCGTGTAGTCGCGTCTTCATTTCTCTCTTCTGCCTTGTCCTTTACTAAAAAAACTACTTATCCAGGGTCGTGCCGCAACGGCGGCAGGCACGCACCTTCGTTCCATCCGGAAGGATGTTGTGCCCCATGCGCGCATGCTTGCCGCAACTGGAGCAAACAATCATCACATTTGAAACGTTGACCGGGCCTTCCTTTTCGACGATGCCGCCCTTGATGTTCTTGCCCGGGTTCGGCCGCGTGTGGCGCTTGATGATCGAAGCATGCTCGACCACCAAGGTATTCTTCTTCGCGTTGATCGAGAGCACCCGGCCGGTCTTGCCCGCATCGCGTCCGGCGATAATTTTCACCTGGTCGCCCTTGCGGATACCGATGGTGTGCCGCTCGATTCTTTCATGTCGCAGTGTCATTGCTTACCAAACCTCCGGAGCCAGCGAAACAATCTTGGAGAATTTTTTATCGCGCAGCTCTCTTGCTACCGGGCCAAACACGCGCGTTCCCACGGGTTCGCCCGCATCATTGATCAAAACCGCGGCATTATCGTCAAACCGGATGTACGTGCCATCCTTGCGGCGCCGCTCTTTCCGCATCCGAACAATCACGGCTTTGACGACCGTGCCCTTTTTTACCTGGCTCTCGGGTGTCGCTTCCTTTACCGACGCGGTGATGACATCGCCGAGTCCGGCTTGGAGTCCGGCGTCGCCACCTACAGGCATAATGCACATCAGCTTCCGCGCGCCGGAATTGTCGGCTACCGTCAGCCAGGTTCGCATCTGAATCATCGGTGTGCTCCCCTGTCCCGCTACTGGGCCGACGCGTTCCGCGTCAGCACTTCCTTCAGCCGCCAGCGCTTCAGGCGGGAAAGCGGCCGCGAAGCCACAATCCTCACCGTGTCGCCCTGTTTCGCCGCACGCAGTTCATCGTGGGCGTAAAATTTCTTCGAGATGCGCACCACGCGGTGATACTTGGGGTGCTGCACCAGGCGCGTGACTTCCACGACGATGGTCTTTTCCATCTTTGCGCTGGTGACTTTGCCGGTGAGGATGGTGCGCTCGCCGCGTGTCTCGGTCTTCGGTGCTGCTGCCGCTGGTGTTTCGGTTGTCATTACGCCTTCCCTGCTGCTTCGGACTTCGCTTCCGCCGCGATTTCCTGGGCGCGAAGAAGGGTCTTCACGCGCGCCAAGTCTTTTTTCGATTCCCGGAGGCGTTTCAGCGCTTCCGCCTGGCCGGTCGAAAGCTGGAACTTCAGCCGGAAAATCTGCTCGGTAAGCTCTTTTTGCTGCGCTTCGAGCTCGTTGACGCCCGCTTCGCGAATTTTTTCAATGCGCTTTGGCATAATTACAAGCTCCCTGCGCGAGTAATAAATTTCGTGGGAATCGGCAGCTTGTGCGCCGCTAGTCCCATGGCTTCCTTGGCGGTGGCTTCGTCCACGCCGGACATTTCAAACATGATGCGTCCCGGCTTCACGACTGCCACCCACTTTTCCGGTGCGCCTTTGCCCTTGCCCATGCGGGTTTCCGCCGGCTTCTTGGTGAAAGGCTTATCCGGAAAAATCCGGATCCAGAGTTTGCCGCCGCGCTTGATAAAGCGCGTGATGGCGACACGCGAAGCTTCGATCTGGCGGTCGGTGATCCACGCCGCTTCCATGGCTTTCAGTCCGTAATCGCCGAAAGCGAGATCGCCGCCGCGCCAGGCTTTTCCTGTGCGCCTGCCGCGCATCTGCTTTCTGTACTTCACTTTCTTCGGCATCAACATCGCTGTGTTCTCGCTTCCCTAATCTCAGAAGCCGCTGGGCGGCTGGTTTGAGTTTTCACGCTGCCGCGACTGCGTCGCGCTCTTTCTGAATCTTTGAAGCGCGCTTCGGCACGTTTTCGCCTTGATAGACCCAGCACTTCACGCCAATCACGCCGTATGTGGTTTGCGCTTCGGCGGTGCCGTAGTCGATGTCCGCGCGCAGCGTTTGCAGCGGCAGACGGCCCTGCAAATACCATTCCTTGCGGGCGATTTCCGCGCCGTTTAAACGGCCTGCAACGCGAACTTTGATACCCTTGCAGCCAAACCGGAGAGCAGAGTCCACCGCCTTGCGCATCGCGCGGCGAAAGGCCACGCGCTTTTCAAGCTGCAAGGCAATTGATTCGGCAACCAGCTGCGCGTCGAGTTCCGGGCGATGCACTTCCTGGATATCGATATGTACTTCGCGCTTGGTGCGCTTCTGCACTTCCTGCTTGAGCTTGTCGATTTCCGCGCCCTTGCGGCCGATGATGATGCCCGGCCGCGCCGTGTAGATGCGCACAACGAGCTTGTTGGCGGCGCGTTCGATATCGATCGAGCTGATGCCGGCGCTTTTGAGCTTGTCTTTCAGCTCGCGACGCAGCTTCACATCTTCGTGAAGGAGATCGGCGTAGTCGCGGTCGGCATACCAGCGCGATTTCCACGGCTTGTTGTAGCCCAGGCGAAACCCGTAAGGGTGTGTCTTCTGTCCCATTACTTCTTCCCCTTTTTCGAAGGCGTGCGCTTTCCGGTCAAGGCTTTCCTCACGCGCCGAATCGTTCCGCGTGCGCCCTTCTGCGATTCCGCTTCGGCCAGGTTGGACGCCACGCGTTCGGCAGCGGCAACGTGATGCTCGGCAACGCCGACCCACAGATGTGCGGTGCGCTTCTGATAACGGAACGCGCGGCCCATCGGCGCCGGGCGTATCCTCTTCCAGCGAGCGCCTTCGTTCACAAAGCAGGTGGAAACATACAGTTGATCGACATCGAGCGGCGAGCCGGAATCCTCGGCCTTACGCTCGGCGTTGGCGATCGCGCTGCGCAACACTTTTTCGATATGCTTTCCTGCGCGTTTCGGCGTGTAGCGAAGAGTCTGCAAAGCGTCTTGCGCCCTTGCGCCGCGAATCAAGTCCATCACGAGACGCGCCTTCTGCGGCGACATCCGCACATGCCTTGCGAGCGCGTGCGCTTCAATCGTACCGGCGGTTTGTGTCTGTAGGTCAGCCATAACTTATGCCTTCGGCGCGGGAGCCGCGCCGCCTCCCGCTGGTGCTCCTGCTGGCGCTGCGCCACCTGCCGGAGCCGCGCCTGCAGCCCGCTCGAGCGCGGCCTTGACGGCGTGACCTTTGAAGGTGCGCGTCGGCGAAAATTCGCCCAGCTTGTGCCCGATCATCTGCTCGGTCACATATACGGGGATGAATTTCTTTCCGTTGTGCACGGCAATGGTGTGCCCGATCATTTCCGGCACAATCGTCGAGCGCCGCGACCAGGTCTTTACCACTTTCTTTTCATTCCGCGTGTTGAGTCCTTCGACCTTTTCACGCAGGTGGCCGTCTACAAACGGCCCTTTTTTCAGTGAGCGTGCCATTGATTCCCTATTCCTCCACCCGGCGCAGGCGGCCCCACGGCGCGCGCCGCATCTTCTTGAATCCCCTCACAGGCCCCGGAACGCGGTGCGACTTCGGGCAAAACGGGCACACAAACCGCGTGCCTTGCGCGTTCGGAATCCGCTCTACAATCACCGCCCAGCCCGGCTTGCACAGCTTGTACAGCACCGGCTCCGGCGGCGGTACCACCACTTTCCCGGTTGGCCGCACCGGCTTCGTGCTCTTCGCCGCTGCGCGCTTCGTGGCTGGCTTGGCGGGCCGGGCCGAGCGCTTTGCCGCCGCTCTTCCTAACGATGTCCGCCGTCCCGCCGATCGTGTCGTTCGTGTTGCTCTCATCGCGTTTGCTCTCACCAGGCCGCTCTGCCATCAGGGCCCAGCTTCCAGCGTTTGCTGCGTCACGCTTGTTCGAATCTGTCCCTTACTTCCTTCTCTCGACGATGTTGCGGTCGGTACGCTTGTTGTTGCGCGTCTTCTTGCCCAGCGTCGGGAAAGCCCACGGCGTTTGCGGGTGGTTGCCCTTCACCTTGCCTTCACCACCACCGTGCGGATGATCCACGGGGTTCATCGCTACGCCGCGAACCGTTGGCTTGATACCGCGCCAGCGCGTGCGGCCCGCCTTGCCGAAAGTCTCATTCTCATGGTCGAGATTGCCAACTTGCCCAACCGTCGCCATGCAATCCAGCGAAAACTTGCGGACTTCACCGGAAGGCAGCTTTACCAGAGCGATTTCGCCTTCCTTGCTCAAAAGCTGCGCCGAGCCGCCCGCCGAGCGAACCACCTGTCCGCCGCGGCCCGGATTCAGCTCAAGGTTATGAACCATCGTGCCGGGAGGAATGTGCTTGATCTGCAGCGCATTGCCCGGAAGAATGTCCGCGCCTTCGCCGGTTGAAACGGTTGCGCCCACCTCGAGCCCCACCGGGTGCAAGATGTAGCGCTTGTCGCCGTCGGCGTAGTGCAAAAGCGCAAGATTCGCGCTGCGGTTCGGGTCGTACTCGATGGCCGCCACTTTCGCCGGAATGCCGAGCTTGTCGCGGCGAAAATCCACTTTGCGGTACTGCTTTTTGTGGCCACCGCCGCGATGCCAGACCACGATTTCGCCGTGGTTGTTTCTTCCGCCAGAGCGCTTCTTCGGCTCGAGCAGAGACTTTTCCGGCTCTTGCTTGGTGATGTGGCTCTTGTCCACGACGGTGATAAACCGCCGCGAAGCCGTATATGGATTAAAGCTCTTCAGTCCCATCGCTGCCTCTTACCTCTTACTTAATCTCGTTTCG
>JABCYZ010000032.1 GCA_013289955.1 Acidobacteriota bacterium | reverse complement strand
GGGCGGAGCACCGATCGCCACCGGCATGTCCTTTCCGAAGGCAATCTTCGCGCCCGAGCCACAGCTCCCGCATAACACACCAAAGCCCCAGCCGGTCGCGGTCGAGGTCCTGATTAATCCAGACGGAAGCGTGGCAAAAGCATCGTTGGAAAACCGGCCAGGCCCGGACGTTGCGCAAAGCGTTCTCGACACTGTGCAGAAATGGAAGTTTCAGCCAGCGAGGCTATTGAGCGTGCCCGTTGCAGATACGATGCATCTCAGAGTTGTCGAATTCCAAGAGAGGTAGTTGGACGTCCGCTGGCACTTCCAACGTGACTTCGGCAAGCGCCATGAAGAATGTGGAGCACCATCGCCACAAACGCCTTTGTAAATGAAGAGGCTGACTAGCAGTCTCCAGGTAAGTCTTGGTTGGCGGCGCCATACGGTCAAGCTTCAGGCGCGTGGACGCTCAAAGCCAGAGAATGCCTTGACCCGCTTACCGGCGGCGAATTCTCTGGTCCCCCTACCCCGATGGCTGACAACCACTGCAAGGAAGCGAGGAACGCCAGCCGTGAACCAGTGGCGTGCGCCCTTCTTCCTCATCACAATCGAGGGTTACGAGTACAGACTCGTGCTGGGTGTCACCGGGTTGCCGGCCGCGTTCATTGGCCCGGGCTCGCTGTCACTCAAAGGTCGAGGCTCTGCCGCGGCTGCGGGAGAGTTCATTCTTGGTTCATTCATGGTCTAACATTTGCCTACTCGGTTTCCGCCACAAAGACGGCAGTGGTGAGGGCGGGAACTGTAGCCGCTCCCGCTTTGGAGTTAAACGTCGACTGTCTCGATGTGGGATCGCTCGATTTTCGTTGCACTGGGTGCAAATGCAACGCCAAGCCCTGCAACCGGCTGTCGGTGAAAGTCACCGCCGCATTCGTTGCGTTGAAGATGACCACGATATGTTTGTAGAGTCCGTAGCTCCCGCCATTAGCATCCAGTTTCATGACGATCAACCCCGGCGTCTGGTTTTGCCCCGTGTTCAGGAAGCTGAGATTCCGCTGCACTTCCTCAAATGTCGCCATGCGAAACAATTCCGAACTGTAGCGAATACTCAGTAACTCGCTGAACGCTGCTTCGCTGTATGCGATATTTGCCGGAAGCGGCGTGTAGGCGGGATTGCTGAGAAGGGGTGCCATGATCGGCCACTGGCTCTGGTTCTGGCTCGCAATAGGCAGTCCGATCCCCCAGTTTGCCGTCTGGCCGCTCCAGTCAATCTTGTTAAACCAATCCCCGGAGTCGTAGCTGTTCTGGTCCATGTCCTTTGAGCGCAGCAGATCATCGCCGGCTTGGAAGAAGGGAATTCCCTGCCCCAGCGTGATCAGACTCATGCCCATCACTTGCCTCCGGGCGCGCGCGGCAATGCTGTCGCTAAAGCTCGATTTCAGCTGCACCGCGTCGAAGAGATCCTGGTTGTCGTGGACGGAAGCGTAGTTAACCGCCTCGATGGGACTCTTTGTATATCCGGTGGGCTGCCCGTTGTAGCTCACCTGGGCCCCGGTTACCGTCGCCCCGTCGCTGTCCGTAAACGAATAGTCCCGGAGGTTTCCCGTCAGTCCTATATCGATCCAGTCGGAGTATTCTAGCAATTGGGCTTGTTGTTGGCTCGCCAGAAGACTGCCGTTGGTAAAGTCGCTGGAGTCGGTGAAAAGTCCCGTGGCAAACCCCTGCACCCGCTCATCGGCAAACGGGCTCCCGCCGCGCACACCATCTCGGATTCGATCGTTGAAGGTCCCGACACCAAAACCGTACAGATTGATTTGCGAGGCATTTGGCCCGATCTGATTGCTCGCCGTGTCTCCGAAGTTGAAGCCTTCTCCGTACAAATAGATCTTGGCTCCGTCCACGCCGTCTTTCTCCATGGTAAGCGCCTGGAGCGCCTGCTGAATGTCTTGCATGTTGTAGGTAAACATAAAGCTCATGATGTCGAAGCGGAATCCATCGATCTTATATTGCCGCGCATTCAGCAACAGGGTGTCGATGATCAGCTTTTCCATCATCTTGTGTTCGCTTGCCGTATCCGGGCAGCACGAGGCTGACTCCAAGGCTCCATTTGCATCCAGGCGGTGATAGTAATTCGGCACCACCTCGTCGAGATTAGAGTTGGGACCTTCGCCGCTGGCATTCGTGTGGTTGAAGACCACATCCTGTACCACGCGCAGGCCCGCCTTGTGCAGTCCATCCACCATTACCCGGTATTCTCGCACGCGGTTGTCGGGATTGATCGCGTAGCTGCCCTCCGGGGCCATATAGTGCACCGGGTCATAACCCCAGTTATACGCAGGACTCGTCTGGCTGGCGGTAACAGCGGTCTGCTGCTGCTGGCCATCCGGCGGATATTGCGCCAGTCCCGCCGGAATGATCCACGTGGATTTGTCTTCATTCACACTGGCGAAGTGAAAGGATGGCAGGATATGCACGGCCTTGAGCCCACTTGCGGCCAGGGAGCGCAGATGCTTCATGCCGTTGGAGTTCTGGTCGCCAAAAGCCTCGTATAATCCGCGATGAGCCACGGGAACCGTGAGGTCGTTCACGCTGAAGTCGCGAATATGCAGCTCATACAAACTCATGTCGCTTAAGCTTTTCAGCGCAGGTGAACTATCCTCGTCCCAGCCCGCCGGCTTGCTCTCCTCGGAGTCGAGGTCGGTGATTCTGCTCTTGGCCCCGTTCAAGGCGATATCGATGGAATAGGGATCGCTGGTTACATTCGTGTCCACCGCGGCGTCCGCGGGTACCCAGACTCTTACGCTATAGAGGTAGTACTTGCCTTTCCAGCTGGGCACGCCATCCGCTACCCATACGCCATTGTGTTCGTGCATGGGTATCACTGCCGAAGGCGTTAAATCGAGTTCGTGATCGAAAACCTGCAACGAGACGCCTTGCGCGGTTGGTGCCCATAGCTTCAGCTTCACTCCGAAGCTTTCGTCGTCCGGCCAGTCGCTCCAATCGTTCTCTCCGTGGTGAAAAACAACGCCGAGCTTGCCTGGATAGTAGTAAAGATCATCCAGAACGCCTGCGATCTGCATCCCTGTGGCGTACTGCAATGCTCCCGTCGAGCCGATCACCGAAAGCGCCAGCTGGCCCTTAAGAAGCGTTTGCAATGTCGATACCTGAGTTTTCGCCGGCAGTTGAAGTACGGCGTACCCGCTCAATTGCGGATATCGCAGCAATTCCTCCGGAGTCAGGCTTCCGCCCGGAATCAGAGGAATGTCGGTGCCTCCAGTAATTCCCGCGGTGGTCACAGACAGCCCGCCGGTCAGACTCGAGCTAATCGCGTAACTATCACCGCTCTGAGCAAACTGCGGTTGTATAGCCACTCGCTGGCGATCGAGCCAGTACGCCTGCTGCACATTCAAAAGGCTATCCAGAATTTGCGTAGGACTCGGTGTCGCCGTAAAGACCGTGGCGTTCCCTGAGATCGCCCATGCCTGCGTGAACGATCCGACGTTCAAAAACATGTTTGGCCCGGGATCTTTTACACCCGTCGAGATGTTATGGATGATAAATCCAAGGTTCTGCGCATTGGGAATCAGACTGATGTCGAAGTACGCGCCATAGGAGTCCGTACTGGTCACTCCGGTCAGTCCATCGTTGTAGTCTCCGGTATATTCCGCGGTGTCATCAAACGCATAAACGGTCCAGTTCGCGTAGTTTCCATCCGGCCGGTAGTAGTGAATGCGCGCGTACCCGGGCAACAGCGCCGCCGGATTCGCCAGGCTTGGCTGGCTCTTGTACAGCTTGCCGATCCCTGTGTAGCCCCAATACTCAAAACCTTCTGTGGACGGATCGACGAACTCGTTTGGTCCCGGGTCTTTCTGATCGCCTCCTGTCGCCGAAGGGTTGTGAATAATCAGCCCAAGATTCTGTGCATTGGCAACCACAGCCACATCAAAATAAACTCCAAAGGCATCCGTGTTCGTCGGAGGCACGAGCCCGCTGTTATAGTCGCCCGAGTACTCCGACGTGTCGTAGAAGGCATAGATCGTCCAGCCTCCATAGTTACCGTCCACCCGGTGATAATGAACGCGTACGTATCCTGGCAGCAGCGCGGTCGGATTCGTCAAACTTGGCGCGGTTGTATACAGCTTGGCTATCCCGGAGTACGCCCAATATTCATTTCCCTCTGTCGCGGGGTCGACAAACAAATTGTTGGGAGTGTCCTTCTGGTCCCCGCCCGGCGCCGTCGGGTTATGAATAATGATCCCAACTTCTTGCGCGCCGGTGGTCACTCCAACGTCAAAATACACTCCAAAGCTGTCCGTGCCGGTCGCCTGCACCGGACCACCACCATAATTGCCGGTGTCTTCTGTGGTGTTGTCAAACGCGTAGACCGTCCACCCGCTATAATTACCATCCGCCCGGTGGTAGTGGATGCGCACGTCTCCCGATGGAATGGCGGGATCGGCCACGGCCGAGGTTTGGCTTGATGCAAGAATGCACAGCAGAAGCATGCCAACGTAGAATCCAGCCCTGCATAGCAGGTCGGGTGTTTTATTCAGGAATTTCATGGGTCGTTCTCCCGAAGACGCTGGCTGGTTTCGTCCCGCGCTAAGGATGCCTTTGTTCGCGCCGGCCTGGGGTTCCCGAGGACAGGCCGCGACATTATGAAAATGGCCATTTAATGTCAAGGAAATTGGCCGTCATTCCCTTTCGTACCTGAAGAGAGAAGGCCGGCGCCGCGTCGCCGTCGAACCTCCGTTTTGTTTCCTTCGCGATTGGCAGATTCAGGGCAAAGTAAAAAGCAACTGCTGAACCGATCGGCTCAGGCAGGGTGCGCACCGACAAAGCTGCGCGGAACGGCACCCGAGTATATGGGAACTCTCCGGAAGCTTCTGGGTGAAATCGTTGGCAAACCGGAAGCTATGCACAAACGGGGTTTCAAACGGTCCGGGCCCGAGTTTTAGGAAAGGCTCTAAGGCGAGGCGATTGGGGTTTTCCTGCCAGGCATCGACGATTCAAAAATCGCGCCTTTCATGCATTTCTGCAAACGGGCCTCTAGGACGGCCATGGGGATTTCACAAATCAGGGATATCTATTCACTCCTTGGATGGTTCCCAAAGCTCGATCGGATTGCCATCTGGATCTTTCAGCCACGCAAAGGTTCCCATGGAGGGATATTCCTCGGTCTTTTCGATTATCACGCCTTTACTCTTTAGATGGCTTAGGATTTCTCCCATGTTCTTCACTGTGTAATTGATCTTGCCCGTTCGAGGCCTATCTTTGATGTCTTGATCAGCGGGCATGATCGCCCACGCTATTGTTCGCTTGATCTCCGGGTCTGCAATATCCCTATATTCGAACGTTGCATAGATGGAATTGCATTCAGCGTCTTCGCCCTGAGGAACTATCCCGAGGCACTCGCGATACCAAGCCGCCAGTCTCTTCGTATCGTTAGTAAACAGAAATGCGCCGCCGATTCCGTCAACCATAAGTTCCTCCCTTAAGCAGTGGCTCGTTTATTCTTCTTTGTTCCGATCGTCCCGGGCTTTCGGATCCCGGACTTCAAACTCTTCGACATTTCCAGTTTCCGAACCGGCAGGCATAGTTCCAATTCAAAATGCGACCAATCCGTCGCGCTTTCTTTGTCCAGGAAAACCTCAAGTGCCGGCGCATGCTCGGGCTCGTGGACGCTATGGACAAGCCAATCTCTGTAAAGGTAGTCCCAAGCCGTAGCCACCTTATGGATGTCGCCGGAGACCCTTATGGCAGCGTATCGCATGGCCGGCATTTTCAGTCTCGACATCCCTTCCATGCACTCGAAGGGAAAAGACGATGCAAGACAGACCTCATATCGATAAAGATGCTTTGGGGTCATGTGCGGGTCGTCTACCGACATTCCGAAAAGAGTTCCTTCTGAAAAAATATCCTGGGATTTGGCCCATTCGATCAGTGTCTTGAGGGCGACAAGTACTCGATCCAGTTCGAAGGCATTTCTAACCCGAATATAGGCAACTTGCCTTTCGGGAATGTCGATCAACCTCACTGGAAACGCGGCCCGCTTTTCTTCCGCGCTCATGGGGAGACCATATTCCTCTTCCGGGAAGAGTTCTTTGCAAATCTTGCTGTTTTTGATCTCGCCGCTTTTTCGAAACTGACTTGGCGAGGTGTCGTAGCCGGATCGGAAGGCACGTGAAAACGTCGCCGATGAGGAAAAACCGCAATCCAAGGCGATGTCGGTCAGGCTTTGGACGGAATAACGAAGAAGACGAGCGGCCTTTTCCAGCCGAAGCCGATTCGTAAAGTTATTCAGGGTTTCGCCCGAAACCGCTCTGAAAACCCGATGGAAGTGAAATTCGGAAAAGCAAGCCACATGAGCAAGCTCCCCCAGCTTCACCGGACGATCCAGATTCCGGCGAAGGTGGTCAATGACCCGATCAATTCTTTGGGCGTATTGGCTCCTCGCCTGGGTCTTTGCGGTTGGCACGGATTTTATTGACATGGTGTTCGAGAAATATAGCCCATTTGGCCCCATGCGGTCAGCATCCAAAAGGCTCCCGGCGCTGTGCGAGGCCCCGGCGAGTGCGGCCGCATCGGGTGGCGGAGCCATCGTGAAACCAGAACGGTTTCGGGTTATACTCTCGGCGTTTATGCCTCTGCCGCAAGGCACGCAGTTAGGCCCGTATACCATCGTTGCCCTTCTCGGTCAGGGGGGAATGGGTGTAGTCTATCGCGCGCATGACGGGCGATTGCACCGCGATGTCGCCATCAAGGTTCTCCCGCCCGGCCTCCTTTCCGACGAACCAGCGAAAAGCCGTTTCCGCAAAGAAGCCCTGGCCTTAGCGAGGCTCAGCCATCCAAACATCGCCGCCGTTTTCGATGTGGGCGAGCAGGACGGCATGGACTACCTCGTGATGGAGTGCGTGCCCGGGCAGACCCTCTCCGAAAAAATGCGATCGCAAGAGCTTCCCGCCAAAGAAATCCTGTCCCTTGGCGTTCAGGTAGCGGGCGCACTTGAAGAAGCGCATGAGCAAGGAGTCGTGCACCGTGACCTGAAGCCGTCCAACATCATGGTCACGCCCAAGGGCCACGCCAAGGTTCTGGATTTCGGATTGGCGAAGCTTTTCGAACCGGTCGGCACTCCCGAACTTACTCAGTCCTTAGCTGACACCCACGGCCCGGTTGGCACGGCCCTCTACATGTCTCCCGAGCAGGCCGAGGGCAGACTTGTCGACAGTCGCACCGATCTCTGGAGTTTTGGCGTGGTGCTTTACGAAGCGCTCGCCGGAAAGCCTCCGTTTCAGGGAGCGAGTGCGCTCGCGATTCTCCGTGCGGTCAGCACAGAGAATCCCAAGTCGCTGCGGGACATTCGCCCAGAAACTCCCGCGGGCGCGGATCAGATCGTCTCGCACGCACTCGAGAAGGATCTGTCCAGGCGCTACCAGAGTGCCTCTGAAATCTCTCGAGATCTTTCCGACGTTTTGCTGCAACTGACCGCTCCGTCACTCCCGCCCGTGGACCGTGCATCAAGGTTATCGCCGAGAATTCTGCTCACCTCGATGGTGTTGCTCCTGCTCGCGGGTTCCGTGATGTGGCTCTATCAGCGCTCTGAGCGGCGACATTGGGCGCGCGAGGAAGCCATTCCGGCGATCGCCAAACTCAAATCAGAAGACAAATCGCTTGCGGCGTTTCTCTTACTGAAGAAAGCACAGCAATACTTGCCCGGCGACCCCGAGCTCGCCCGGCTTGCCGAACAAAACACCACGCACATCTCCGTCACGTCCTCGCCCGCAAGCGCGACGGTTGAGATCCAGGATTATCTATCTCCGGATGGCGCCTGGTATCGCTTGGGCGCAACGCCACTCACCGGCGTTCAGATTCCAACCGGCTACTTCCGCTGGAGAGTCTCGAAAGCGGGGATTGGCGAATCTGTCGCAGCTCCATCGACAGAGAAGAATATGCAGTTCGCCCTGGACTCGACCGTGGCGGCTCCAGAAGGAATGTCTTGGGTCGGTGGAGGCTCGTGGACAGAGATGATCGCCTTCGTTGGCTGGGTCGGCCCCTACAACGTGCCGCCTTATTACATCGATCGCTTGGAGGTTACCAATCGCCAGTATCAGGAATTCGTCGACAAGGGTGGATACGAAAAACAGGCGTACTGGCCAAAACAATTTTTGCGAGACGGTCGCGAGGTGACATGGCAAGACGCCAGGTCCCAGTTCCGGGACACTACCGGACGCACCGGTCCTTCAACCTGGGCCGGCGGTCATTATCCGGAAGGACAGGGGGATTATCCGGTGTCGGGAGTTAGCTGGTACGAGGCCGCGGCCTACGCGACGTTTGCGGGCAAGAGCTTGCCCACCTTTGTGCAATGGTATGTTGCAGCTCCACCCGACATGGCCAGCTATATCGTCAAAGAAAGCAACATTTCCCAATCCGGTCTGGCGCCGGTTGGCACCTATAAAGGCCTGGGACCGTTCGGCACTTCCGACATGGCCGGGAACGTGCGCGAGTGGGTCCTGAACGCCACCACTCGAGGCACTTATTTCATACTCGGCGGAACCTGGAAGTCTCCGACCTATCTTTACTACAACCCGGAGGCGCTCTCCGCCTGGGATCGCTCCCCCACAAATGGTGTCCGGTGCGTCCGGAACATAACGCCACTCCCTGAGAATTTGACGACTCCCATCAAGACCTACGAGCGCGACTTCTCCAAGTTTAAGGCCGCAACCGACGACGTTTTTCGCGCCTACGAAACGCTTTACGCGTACGACAAGACACCCTTGAACGCCAAGGTGGAAGGCGTGGTGCAAGATACCGCGGACTGGCGCGAGGAAAAAATTACCTTCGATGCCGCCTACAACAACGAACGAATGGCGGCGTATCTTTTCCTGCCGAAGAAAGTCTCGCCACCTTTTCAAACTGTGGTTTTCTTTCCGAGCGCCAGAGTTCTGGACTTGGCGAACAGTCAGACACTGGGAGACCTAAAGTTTTTCGACTATATCGTCCAGAGCGGCCGCGCCGTGCTCTACCCGATCTACCAGGGTACGTACGAACGGCGCGTGAAGGATGTGCCCCCAGGAACTTCCCAGAATTTGGAATACATTACCGAGCGTTATAAAGATCTCGCCCGTTCGATCGATTATCTGGAAACCCGGAGCGACATCGACAGGAACAAGCTCGGTTATTTGGGCGTCAGCATGGGCTCGGCCGAAGGAGTCATTTTTACAGCGCTTGCGCAAGATCGGCTAAAAGCGGTGGTCTTGCTCGACGGCGGCTTCTTCCTTTACACACCGCCCGCCGGTGGCGATCAGGCCGATTTCGCCCCGCGCCTCAAAAAGCCGGTGATGATGGTGAATGGCCGTTTTGATTACGTCTTCTCCGTGGAAACGGCTCAGGATCCTCTGTTCAAAATGCTCGGCACTCCACCAGCCGACAAACGCCACGTGGAATTTGACACTCCGCACGATGTCACCGAGCGGCGAGCCGAACTTATTCAAAATGTCCTCGCGTGGCTGGACAAGTATCTGGGCCGAGTCGATTAGCGGCGCGGCCGGGAGAGTTATTCGTTTCAGGGTTTCCAGTGCCGCAGCATTACGCGCGCCACTGCATCTCGGGCTTGGCAGGGTGTTCTTCACGTTCCTTCCGTTTCTCTTTCGATTTGTTGGGAGATGGCCAAGAAGAACCGAAAATAACCTTCATGGTTCATCCAGTAATAGCCCGATCCCCGGCATCGGGTAAACACTACAGTGGCCATGAACATTTTTCCTCGTGCCAGTACCCTCCCTACTCTGTCAGGCGCCGCGCAAGGCTTGAATTACCAGCTACTTATAGCGATTCTCGTTTTGGTATTTCATGAGCATAAACCAAGTGTGCAAAGCTACCTCATCCTTTCTCGTCCCCGGGAAGCGGAGGCAGGGGTCCTCCGAATACAGGGATTGGAGACCGCAGGCAAGACCAATCCATCAAAAACTTGACGTCTCGCGTAGGGAGTGGTGCGTTTCCGCTTCTCGCGCGGACAAATAGCGAGGCGAGCATGAACCCGGCCATCTTGCTAGCGGATGTTGCTTCGGCGAATCGCGAAGGACTGAAATCTTTCCTGCAGAATCAAAAGTGCCATGTGGATACGGTGGCCGATGGCGAATCTGCAGTCAGATGCTGCTCGGAAATGCAGCCAGATTTGGTTCTCCTCTTCGATAGCTTGCCGGACATCGGCAGTTTCGAAATCTGCCGTCAGATCAAGAAAGATCCCCTCAATCAACTCACGCCGGTCGTTCTGCTGAGACCTTCCCCTGATCTCTGGGACATACAGCGCGGGCGGGACGCCGGCGCAATGGATGTCTGGGCTAACCCTGTATCGCATTGGGACTCGCTGGGGCGCATCGAAACGGTCCTGCGTCTTAAGAAGTACATGGATGAGCAGGCCAAATCCGCAGTGTTTGCACTGGCGCGCAGCATCGACTCGAAACAAAATTTGCGGAATGGCCACTCGGACCGTCTTATGGCATACGCCGAGCAATTGGGAGAAAGCCTCGGTCTTGGAGACGAAGACCTGCACGAACTCCGCATTGCCTGCTGGCTTCATGACGTTGGAAAAATCTCTGTTCCAGAAAGCATCCTTCTTAGACCCGGGCCACTGGATGCGGAAGAAAGAAGAATCGTGCAGGAGCATCCCGTCACTGGAGAAAATATCTGCAAGCCTCTCAAGTCACTTCGCCGCCTCCTCCCCGTGATACGGCATCATCATGAAAAAATGGACGGCAGCGGATACCCGGACGGCCTTTGCGGAGAGGCCATTCCGCTGAAAGCGAGAATTCTGCAGGTCGCGGATATCTACGATGCGCTGACTACCAATCGTCCTTACCGGGGAGCACTCCCTCCCGAGGAGGCACTGCAGACTCTCGTCACCGAGGCCGAGAACGGCTGGCTCGACGCGTCCGTGGTGTTGAAGTTCTCGCAGATCTGCAGAGAACGTAAATTCTTCCCTGTGAGGGGACGAACGATGCTGGCCTCCTACTACGCATAGTGGCTCAACTGTTCGGCAAAGCCCGCCCCTATTTCCGGGAGCGAAATGGGAAAGCCGGGCAGACGGCGTCGAAACCAGCCTGGTAAGGAGATACAAGGTTGCCTAACATGAATACCTCATGCGCTGCTTCCGGTTGTAGCGGGCCAAGCGTGGTTACCTTGGGGAAACAAGATTACTGCCGCGAGCACTTCATCCAGACCAGCTATCAACATCTCGAAGAATATCAGCAAAAATTTAACGAACGTGACCAGGCAGATGAACTAGCTTCTGATTCACGCAGACGCTCTCTGCATGAAATTGTGGATCAATCAACGACGACGAGCCTAACTCACGGCGATCTAAGCAATCTGGAACGAGTTCAGTTGCTGGACCTAGTCCGATGGGCCGGAGATCTAATCCGACAGGTACGTCGCGGTCCGCGCAAACGGGTGTCGATCCCCGTGCGGCTGTATCTTGAATCGTCCAGTCAGACTTGCGCGGAAGAAACGTTGGTACGCGAAGTGAGCCAACACGGAACTTCACTCAGGTGCAAGATTCCGATCAACGTCGGAGAACTGGTGAAACTGGAGCGAATGGATACAGGTGAGCAAGTTGAGGCCATCGTGAGGTGGCGTGAACGTCTTGATGGTTCCACTGTGCACCTGGGACTCGAGTTTTATGCCAGCACAAATTTCTGGCGTTTCGAGTGGTAGGCCTTCGAGTTCATCTGTTCTTCTCACCGACATTGGCAAGATCGCTGGCGCATGGAAAGTGAGCGCGCACCCATTCAGGGTCGCTATCTGAGTGCGCTCCGCCTTCTTCGACAATGACAGCTAATTTCTATGCTCGCCGCGCCGGGATGTGCCCACTACGAAGTAATGCACACGCCCCCACGTGCCCGCCGTTATTTGTTCGTGGCTTCCGACGGACTTACTGATAGGCAGCCTGAGTTTGGACTTTCGGCTGCATCCGCTACTGCGACCAGCAGACCGATCACCATCTCATTTTTCTCACCAACAATTTTCCCTTCCGAGGCTCACCCTTCGGCGACTATACATGCGCCGCTGGCAAGTCGAACTGTGTAGCACCATGCGATCAAAATCCTAAATGGGCCGGGGGACCGAGACTAGCAAGCGTAACTTGCGTTGCTAATCGCAATTTTATTCCGGCATCCGCAGTCTTCCTAGTTCACAGTGACTTGGACCGTGGCGAAGCGACTGAGATTGCCCGAACTACCAGTGATCGTGAGCGTGTACCTACCTGCGGGTGTTCCTGAAGGGGTGACGTTGAGGGCAGCCGTCTTGCTTGATCCAGCATAAGACGCCGTGACAGTTACAGAAGTCGATGCTGTCACGGCGCTGGTGTTCACAGTAAACGTCGCGCTGGTCGCTCCTGCAGCTACCGCAACACTCGCTGGGACCGCAGCCGCGGATGCGCTACTGGAGAGATTAACAATTGCACCGCCGCTGGGGGCTGCCGCGCTGAGAGTCACCGTGCCTGTCGAAGAAGTTCCACCGATCATATTGGCAGGGTTGAGTATTAGGGAAGCCAGCGTGATGGACATCGGTTCCCCGCCGTATCCGCCGCCGCAGGCGTAGGCGCAGAGGGAAACGACTAGCGGGACGGCTGTCGCGGCAAAGTCGTACTGTTGCCGGAGAGCATGGTGCAGTGCGGAACTGATGAAAAACGAGGCAAGAAATGCGAAACACGCCACTACGCATAGCCAAGGCAAAATGGGCGGCGGCAATTGTGGCGAGGGCAGAGGCGCCGACCACGCTCTTGCCATGGTCAGCAATGTGACTGTGGCCGTCGCCGCGTGAGTGCCATCGAGGGTGACTGTCGCAGGTGAGACCGAACATGCCGCTCCCATCGGAGCACCCGTGCAATTCCAAGTTACGGTCTGCGAGAAGCCATTCTCCGGAGCCGCAGTGGCGGTGAAGATTGCCGAGCCTCCCGCTGAAACTGTGGCGGTCGCTGGCGCGGCCGCAACTGCAAAGTCAGGCGATGCGGCCACACCAGACAGGGACTGCAGTGCAGGTACTAGATCAAGCCGTCCGTGGCCCATGCCTGGGCCACTCAGCGGAGCCGCCTGCGCCACCGCGGCCGCCGCCTCAGACTCAGTAATCGCGGTCTGCAAGCTTCGCGCGAGCGCTGCAGCGCCGGAGACAAAAGGCGCACTGAACGAAGTTCCCCATCCCGCAGCATAAGTGCTGAAAGGATACGTAGTTACAATCTCTTCCCCCGGAGCGGCTACCCAAACGATTGCGTCGCCAAAATTAGAGAACGTCGACCGGGTGCCATCGCTGGCGGTGGTCGACCCTACCGAAGCGACTCCCATTACATCATTCTGCAACGCCGCGGGGTAAACCGTTTCCTCGATTCCGTCATTTCCCGCGGACGCCACTGAAATCAGGCCGAGCTGGTTGGCGTAGTCAAGGGCATTCTTGAGTTCTGTGGAGGCCGTCTTGGTGTCAAAACTCATGTTGATTACGTTGGCGTTGTTTTGCACGCCGTAGTAAATGGCGCGAAGGATGTTGGAGAGATCAGCGGTACCGTCCGATTTGAAGGCCTTAAGCGGCAATAATTGCGCGGTCGGTGCCACTAGGTGAATCACGCCCATGACCATCGTCCCGTGGCCGAAGGCTGCATATTGGGAATTGGTGTCCAGAATGGCCGCTGAGGATTGGTCCAAGATCGCGGCGCTCGATTGGTTGACCTGGACAGGGCTAGGGCATGTTGTAGAGTTGCAAGGGGTCGGCGGTGTGAAGGTGGGGGGCAGATCGGTCATCTCGGAACCGCCCGCTTGATTTCGCGTAAAATCGTAACCCGGCAACAAAACGCCCTGAAGGGCTTGGTGATTCGGATCGACTCCGGTATCAATGTCTGCAACAATGCCGGTCCCTGTTACGAGGAACTGATTTTGCGCGTTCTGGACCTCCACAACCCCGGCCGCTGGTTGCGCGGCGTAACTGTTCCACACCATAGTCCCGGAACTGGGGGGATAGGGGACCAGCGTTCTGTCTGACAGCAGGGTGGTAGGGATGGGCGAGGGAACCAGATTCGCCGCTCCAATCAGGCTGAGCACCTGATCCAACTCGGCGTTCGCGATGCCTGGAAGCAGAATCAGGGTATTTACAAGAGTTTGAGGATTTAACGGCGTGGTTAATAAAAAGACCTGGTTGAGTGCTCCGTCGAGGGCGCCAACAACCGTGCAGTTTTGCAGCAGACACAATGACTGGAGCGCTGGCAGCCCAAGCGTGGTGCGTACAATAACTCCATTCTGCGCCCTGGCGGGGGCGGCCCACAGTAGAGCCAGCAACATACCGGCAAGCCAAGCTCGGCGACGCCTTGCGTCACTCCTCTTTCTGTTGCGGTGACTTTCTGGCGCCACTTCCCGCCTTGTTTGGTCCCCCCGATTCAAAATTCCGCTCCTAAGCTTTCGCAACGCATGGAACTCCCCCATTTACGTTTGCCCCAGCCCGCCGACACCTGCAGGTTGCTTATCCGTTAGCACTGCTCCGCAAACCGGCTCCCGGTAGGTCACCTGGTAGGAATGTCGAGCGGAATCAAGCCTTGCGGAAGCCAGTGCCGTTCTCGCCTCTGATTAATGACAGTGACAGCAAAAAAGATATCGGGTAAGCCTCGGATAATGGAATAGGGTAAAGGCCCGATACCGGACTCCACCGAAAGCAGTGACGACCCGAGAAGCATCATCCCCTGTCCCTCCACAATCGGGTCTGGCCTGCGTAGCGGACTTACGACCACAGAAGGAGTTCCCTACATTCGGCTGAGGTCGCCTACCGAGGTGGAACAGCGAGCTGCGATGGCAGGCTGGATTCAACTCGAAGCGTACTCGCGATACATCGCCCAGGTGACTTCAGATCCTTCGAAGGTTAATCCGACGACATATCGGTCGCTGTTGCATTTGCGGCAGTGCACGACTTTCCCGCGAAGGCCCAACCTTTCTTTGAAGGACGTGACTTCGGCCGGTTCGCCAGGTTGCCAAGCGCGCTTAGAGATGACGCAAGCACCATGGGCACTGACGTTTTCGGTGTAGGTCAACTCCGTCGCATTGACAGGATGATGCTGGACGTCGCCAAGATGCACAACAACAATGACATGGAGACGCTTCTCCATTCTTCCGTTGAGTCCGGGGGTGAGGGCCATACGGCGCTGCGTTCGACGATCCTAAATTCCTGACGCTCGGGGCTGGGGGCCACTTGCTGCAGCTGTGCAGCACGAGCCGGTTGTCGGGTCCGGAGTGAGATACCATTGACGCGGTTCGCGGCCAATCGATGAAAAACCTGAATTACGGGTCGAGTAAACCCCCCAGTACCCTTATGGCCATAGAGCCCCGGACCTTCAGGCCGGGGATATAAGGCCCTCTCGAGCGGGGTCTTTTGTTGCTCGACGTATTGCGTAATAATGCCTAGCGGCGCCCGCCACAGGTGGCGGCGAAGTAGGAAGGCGCCCGCAGGACATTGTTCCAATTAGCGTTTCTGCATTTCCGGGCGCTTGCTACGAGTAGGCGACTGGAAACACCTCCGAGGCTGTTGACCATGCTCGACACCGCCCTCAAGAATGCCCACAAGGTTGCATGCGCCGAGTACGGTGGTAGAGTCGACATTGTGCGAGAAAATGTGGAGCCACTTCTCAGAGTACAGAACTTAGAGAAGCGCTATGAAAGGGGAGGTCTCTTTCTCGCCCGCAAAAGTAGTACCGTGACTGCGCTGGCTGGAGTTTCCTTGGTGATTTATCCGAAAACTACATTGGCTCTGGTAGGTGGGTCGGGTTCAGGAAAAAGTACGCTGGCACTTTGTATTGCATGCCTGGAGAGTCCAACATCGGGGAGCATCTACTTAGAAAGCAAGGAGATCACAGGCCTCGAGGAAAAAGAATTGCGATCGGTTCGCCCGCAGACCCAATTGGTGTTTCAGAACCCGGCGAGTTCCTTGAATCCGAGACTGACCGTTCTGGACATAGTGACCGAACCGCTGGATGTTCAAGGTCTCCTTAGTGAGCGAGAAAAGGGGGAGAAGGCGCGTGAACTGTTCGACCGCGTAGGCTTGCCGCTGGAAAAGATGTTGCGAAGACCGCATGAACTGAGTGTCGGGCAAAAACAGAGAGTGGCGATTGCGCGTGCTCTGGTGCTAAATCCGAAATTGCTGATTCTGGATGAAGCACTCTCGGCACTGGATTGTTCCATACAGGCGCAGATCGCAAATCTGCTGCTTGAGCTACAGGCTTCTCTAGGATTCACCTACTTGTTCATCACACACGACTTCAGGATGGCCGTGCATCTGGCAGATGAGATCGCGGTGATGGAACAAGGCCAAATTGTAGAGTTTGGCAAGGCGGAAAGCGTGTTTCACAACCCAAAGCATTTCATTACGCGCCAAATGGTGAATGCCTCCATGGGAATAGGTGTTAGTCCGCGGCCGCCCGAGGCATCGTGATGGGCTACCTGACGGAACGGCTCATGCAAACTATATTCCTCCCGGCCGGGTTTCCTTTCTCAAGTTTGTTTTCCTTGCACCGCCCCCCGGAATTTAATTCGATGAAATGGGATGGGATCCCCAGGTTTCGCGAGGCAGACTCAGCACCCTGCGCCTGCAATACAAATTGGGACGCGAAACCGCGAGGCCGAACCGATTGCCCGGACCGGAAAGACCTATTTCTTGAGACCCTGCCTCGGCCCTACACGGAAGCCGCGGCGGTTTCAGGGCAGGGGCCGGTATCCATTGGTTTTCTATGGCAGAGGGGCCTGTGTGGCGACTGGCCGAATTGGGATTTCGATTATGCGAACTGGTAACAAAGAGAAGCCCCACAGTGAACTGCTGTCTAAATTGAGCAGCCTTGGGAGCGGTGCCGTGCGGCAAAACTTTCTTTCTCGGCACAAGGCTCTGCTTCGTTCAGAGTTCGTCAAGCAACTCGCTGAACTGGTAGTCGAAAAAATACGCGTAAACACGACAGATGCAATGCGCGTGGCTGAAGCGGCTCTCTTGATTGCACAGAAATTGCGGCGCAAGGAAGACTTGGCTCTTGCCTTGAGGGCCAAAGCGAATGCCCTTTACGCCTGCGGGGAAAACCGCGCTGCAGTTGTACACCACGAAAGAGCCTTCCGACTATTCGAAGAGTTAGGGGAGCGGTTGCAGGCAGGTCGCACACAGAGCAGCTCTATCCAACCGCTGATTCTGCTTGGCGAATACGAGCGCGCATTTAAGGCAGCCGACCAGGCCAGAGAGATCTTCAGGGATCTAGGGCAAACCCTGCGAATGGCGAGCTTGGAAAACAACGTGGGCAACATATTTCATCGCCAAGACCGCCTCGAGGAAGCTCTCGCGCACTACGAACGGGCCTACCAGACACTTTCCGAACATGGGCAATGGGAAAGAGTCGCCATTAGCCTCCACAACATGGCGATGTGCCTCATCGGCTTGAATGATTTCCCCCGATCGCTGGATTGTTATCAGAAGGCGCGAAATCTGAGCGAGCGATACGGCATGCCCCTCCTGCGCGACCAAGCTGATTACAACATTGCTTACCTGTACTACTTCCGAGGCGAGTACAGCCGGGCTATTGAGATGCTCTTGGCCACCCGCCGGGCTTGCGAAGTCAACGGCGATGCGTATCACGTGGCACTCTGTTACATGGACCTTTCGGAGGTTTATCTCGAGTTGACCTTGAGTGAGGAAGCCCGGGAAATGGCCCGCGAAGCCTTTCTGCGCTTCGAGAAGCTCGGCATGTCCTATGAGGCAGCCAAAAGTCTGGCAAACGAAGCCATCGCCTGCGGGCAACAGGGAAAGACGGTGCAATCCCTCGAGCGGTTTGCGAGGGCTCGCGAAATGTTTCAGAAGGAGAAGAATCTTGTCTGGCCGCGGCTCCTCGATTTGTATCAGGGACTTCTTCTGTTCCACGAAGGGCGGTATTTCGAGGCGAGGAAGCTCTGCACTGCGGCCGCGGTCTTTTTCGACGAGAATGTGCTTCCGGGCAAAGCGGCTCTCGCACACCTCTTGCTGGGCCGCATTGCGTTGCAGGTCGGTGAGCTTGCCACCGCAGAAACAGAAACGGAAGTGGCTATCTCGAAGCTCGACCTCCTCCAGGCACCAGTATTCTCCTACCAAGCACATTTACTGCGCGGCCAAATTGCCCACATCCGGGGCGAACGGAAGACTGCCGCCGATACTTACCGCGAAGCCTGCAAATCCCTCGAGATGGTGTGGAGCCGCTTGCATTCCGAAGAGTTGAAGATTTCATTTGTGAAAAACCGGCTGCAAGCATACGAGGCGCTGGTGGAATTGCATTTGACAGGGGGGGAAGGCGCGGCCTCAACGGCGGAGGTTTTTGGCTGGATCGAAGCGGCAAAATCACGAAGCATGAAGGAGACGATCTTTCAAAGCGGCAAGAGCTTACCCTTGGGCGAAGAAGGCCAGAGCAAGCTTGTGCGGCGGATTCGGGATTTGCGGAAAGAGTTGAACTGGTACTACCACCGGATTGAACTCGAGCAATTGCGCCCTGGGGAAAACTTCCACAAACGGATTCGGGGATTGCGGGAAAAAGCGCTATCCCACGAAAACGAATTGCTGCGAACCGTGCGCGAATTGCCAGCACACGAGCGTGAGAACGCTGCCCTGGAAGCCCCGGCGGATTTTTCGTTGCAACGATTGCAGCGCAATCTGCCAGTAGACGCGACGCTGATTGAATACTATTCGACTGGGGACCAGCTGATCGCGGCGGTAGTCAAGCGAAACAAAACAGAGATTTTTCCAGTCAGCGCGGTGTCTCGAATAACGCATTCTTTGCAGCTTTTGCGGTTTCAGATTTCAAAATTTCGAATGGGAGTCGGATATACACAGCGTTTCGAACGACCTATGCTTGAGGCCACACAGGCCCATTTGAAATCTCTCTCTGACGAGCTGTTTGCTCCACTGCGCGAAAACATCGACACCAAACACGTGATTTTCGTGCCACACGGCAGCCTGCACTTCCTGCCCTTCCACGCTTTGCGAAACGAAGATCGGTATCTGTGCGAGGCCCACACAATCTCGTACGCTCCAAGCGCAACCGTATTCACGCTCTGCCAGGAAAAAGCCCAAAGCGAACAACCCATCTCGCTGGTCATGGGGATCCCCGACAAGGGAGCTGCGCACATTCTGGGCGAGGTCGAGTCTGTCGCCCACTTGCTTCCGCATCCTGAACTGCTCGTCGGAGACGAGGCCACCTCGGCCAAGCTCAAGGAAAAGGGCACGGAAAGCGGTCTCCTGCATATCGCCACACATGGCAGCTACCGCCAGGACAACCCGATGTTTTCGGGCATTCGCCTGGGAGATGGATACTTGAATCTTCACGATCTTTACCAGATGCGCCTCCCCGCAAAGCTTGTGACTCTCAGCGGATGCGCCACAGGGATGAACTTTGTCTCACAGGGTGATGAGCTGCTAGGGCTGCAGCGTGGCCTATTCTGTGCGGGCGCAACTTCCCTACTTCTTTCCTTGTGGGACGTTCATGATCAAAGTACTGCGAAACTCATGCGTTCGTTTTACAAGCGCTATATGGAAACCATGGACATGGCCGGATCGTTGCAAGCAGCTATGAATCAATTGCGCGAAGAAGTTCCTCATCCCTACTTTTGGGCTCCATTCGTCCTCGTTGGCAAACTGCCTGAAACGCAAGTACTTAGTTAATTCTCCGGTTCCCTATATTTTCCGCGACACGGCCGCCCCTTTTTTCCCCGGGTGGCGAAAGGTGCACCCATCCGCGGGGGAGCGGAAGTAGAAAAGAATTGCAGGGGGGATGGCGATGAAGCATTTCAAGGCAGAGCAATGGGCTGATTTTGTCAATCGTGCAACTTCTGTAGAGCAAATGGGGGCGATTCGGAAGCACCTGGTGAACGGCCGCGAAAAGTGCGCGAAGCATGCGGCGCTATGGCGGACAGCACGAAACCTTACCACTCGAGAGCTTCTCTATCAGCCACCAGACCGAGCTGTTCAGGAAGCTGCCGCCATGTGTGGTGCGGCAAGGTGGGCTGGCAGTCAAAATAGGAAAAGCAGTGTCATCGAGTTACTGTTCGATAGCTTCTTGCAACCACTCTTTTCAGGCGCGCGTACAGCCTACACAAGGATCAGACACATGCTTTACCGCGCTGATCCGTTCCAGATTGATCTGCAGATTGAAGCGAAGCCAGGCCACGACGGCATGGTCGTGACCGGGCAAGTGTTGGATCTCGGCCGCTCGGACATTTTCGCCGGGGGCTTGCACGTCACGATCTCTAATCGGTCCGGGAATTCTGTTCACCAGTTGACAAACGAATTCGGCGAGTTTCACGGCGAGATCAAGAACTCTGACGATCTGGAGTTGGCCCTGTACTGCGATCCGGAGAAACGCATCGTCATCACCCTGAACGACCCACTGGGTGTCTTGCCTGGAGGTGACCAATGACAGGCAGACGCCCGAGAGCGCTTTTTCGTTTCGAGTGAACAGGAACGACCCACCGAGAGGCACGCACGCCGAGGGGAAGCCGAGCGTCGATTGCGAGTGCTGCGCGGCATTCCCTTCAGACGGCACGCCCATGCCGATAATTGCGAGGCCCCCGCCAGAATCCATGTAGAACACTTTGGGGACTGAACAAAAAGCCCTCCCCCCGGTTACCGAGGAGAGGGCCGTTGTAGTTGGGACAAATATTAAATGCCGTCGTCGTCGTCATCATCCGTGGTGGTCGGCGCCTTGCGATTGAAGTCGCTCGCCGGACGAACCTTTTTCTCGCCGGGATAGGGGCGCATGAAGTTGGTAGCTTCGTACCAGTCGAGGTGGTTGACGGTGTCCGGGTCTTCGGAGTCGGGCGTGTGCTGTTTGCCGGCGAAGATCTCCGCCTTCTTCTTCATCCAGCCGGCCCGCAGAGCCTTAACCGCAGGGCTTTCGGTGGCTTTGGCGTGGGCCTTGACCGCAGCGCTCACCGCCGGGATCGGCTGAGTGGGAGTCTGGGTAACGTTTTGATTCAGCGGGATCACGTTCGGCACATGCGTCCAGGGCAGGAAGTTGTCCTTGGGCGGATTGTCGACGAAGACATCCCTCATCGGCGAGGCCACCAGGTCGAACTGGTTCATAGGCGTCAGTCCAAGAATCTGCTCGATGGTGCGGGTCATGTTGACCTGCGTGTAGAAGGTGCTGTTTTCGGTTACGCCAGCCCCGGTGCCGTCGGGGTTCACCTTCTGGCTCACGTAGGGGCTGATGATGTAGCCCGGGCTGCGGTGACCATCGACGTGGTCGACGCCGTCCTGGGCATCGTCTTCTTCAACGAAGATGGCCGAAGAGGACCAGATGGAGCTGTGGCTGATGGCGTCGACAAAGCGGCCAAGGGCCAGGTCGTTATCGGCCTCCATGGCTTGCGCAGTCGGCGGGCCGCCGGTGTGGTCAGAACTGATCCACATGAATTCGAGCTGAGGCACGCTACCGTGCTTGACGTCATTCTGGAAAACCTCATTCCAGATATCGAAGCGGAACTGGTCGGGGATGCCCAGATCGAACTGCGGGTAGTTCTGGACGGTGTTGTTGATCAGGTTCGGAAGCGGGGAGTGCGAGGCGACCGTATTGTAGTTGTAGAGCTGTTTCTCGGCGCCAGACTCATAGGCCAGTATGTCGTTGTAGAAGTCGATCCATAGTGGCTCGCAATAGTTCGAGGATGCTCCGGCCGGCGGCGTGCAACCCTGCGGCGGGTTGAACGAGTTGTACTCGATGTACTCGCCGAAGTTCTTGAACGATACGCCAGCCTTTGCGGCCTGGTCCCACAGGTGGCCCTTCTTCTGATAGGCAAGTGCTTCGCCGCCGTTCGAAGGATAGTCGCGGAGCCAGTCAGGCGACTGGATGTCGTCAGAGTAGGGCGCCATGGCTTGCGTGATCCAGTTGTGCCCGTCGGCCGATTGGCGGCTCGGGTCGTAGAAGTTGTCTAGGAGCGGGAAGCGCTGCACCAGCGTGTGCGCGTTGGGAGTAACGCCGCCGACAAAGCCGAAACTCGCCGCGTCGCCGAAGACTGCCAGGGAGGGGTCGCCATTGCCGCCGGCCACGTCGCCCAGGATCTGATCGTACGTGCGGTTTTCACGGATGATCACGAACACGTGCTTGATCTTCGACGGGTCGCCAACCTTTTCAGGGATAGCGGCTGGCCTGGCGGACCGGTGGCCGCCTGCGGCCGACCAGATATTTTCCAGCAGATCCCAGTGGTTGTTCTGGAAAACCTGCTTCGTCATTCCCCACAACGCGTCGATTTTCGGCACGGGGACGATGCTGACGGTGCCAAGGTCCTGATGGGTGCCGTAGTCGGTCACGCCGTGGCTGGTCTGAAGCGAATTTTGCGGAGGGATACCCTTGGCGCCGATGCCTTTGTCGTTGGCAACGAGGAGCGAGTTGTCGACCGTGTCCAGCACAACCGAACTTGGGGCATAGCCGACAGGGATCATGCCGATGACGCGGCTCCACGACCAGCTGTTAAGGTCGACCACCGCGATCGCGTTGGCGTTATACAGCGCGACGTAGGCAACATCACCCTTGGGATCGACGGCAATCGAGTTCGGCCCGGCGCCATAGGCCGGCCCGGGTTCTCCGGCTACGCCGATCGGCAGCCTAAGGTCGATCTTGCGTACTTCTTGGTTGATGGCCGTGTCGATCACAGAAATGCTGTCGCTATAGGCGTTGGCAACCAACAGGTACTTGCCCCAGAAGGCCATACCGGTCGGGTGCAGACCGGTTTCGATGCTGCCCGTGACCTTAAACGAGGCCAGGTCTACCACGGAAACCGTGCCTGTCGAAGTGGAGCCAGTCGGATAGTGGGCCACGACAGGAGTGCCATTGGAGTATCCCTGGAAGTCTTTCTCGGTAGCAATCCGGCCGGCTTCGTTAGAGACGTAGGCGGTTTTGCCGTCGGGCGAAATAACGACGCTGTGCGGGACGTTTCCGACGCGGATCTCAGGGCCCTCGACCGGCGTTGTCTGGGTCAGGTCAATCCTGGTCAGCGTATCGTTGTTGTCCAACACGACATAAGCCGTCTTGGCATCCGCCGAGATCGCGATGCCGGTCGGATAGGAAGTGTGCGTGCCATCGGACACAATCGAGACGGTCTGGCCGCACGGGATATCAATGCTGCCCGTGGTTCCCCCCGGGCTGTTCGGGAAGCAGGTGACGGTGGTCAGAACGCCAGCGGCGTCGACGTCCATCGGAACGCTGACGTGGGCATAGTCAGTCAGCAAGCCCGTCACCGGACTGACGCTAGCGATGGCAACGAAGCTGCTGTCCTGGCTGAACAACAGGAACTTGCCATCTGGTGTGTAGGAAATGCCGGTGGAGCTGCCGCTCTTGGTGCCGAACGGTTTGTAGGTCTCGAGGACAGCGCCGGTCTGGGTGTTGAAGATCGTGACGGCCTGTGGAGCGCCCATTTGAAGTACGGCGGCGGTGTGATTGCCGGTGGGGTTGAGCGCGATGGCCTTGGCGCGGGTCGTCGTGCCGAGGTCGACCTGGGTGCCGGCCGGGGTGATAATGGCGCCGTTACTGACGACCCACGGGCCGTTCGGGTTCGGGCCCACTTCGTAGGTCGGGAACGGTACGGACTGAGCAGCGGCGAGTGCCGCAAGACTCAGCCCCGCCACCAGCAGCCCGGCGAGCGGACGCAGAAGCCTGATCCCCGAATCGATTCGAGGGAATTTTCGCAACATAAACGGTTCTCCTCCTTGGATTTTTTTCATCACGCGACCCGAATCGGCCACGCAGCACGAGAAACAATAAACAGGTGCACGCTTTCTCCTCGATTGCTTGAGATTCCGCACCGCGAGAACCGCGTCACGGCCCTAGCCTAGAACCGCGAAAAGGACGCTTGCATTACGTGAAAATGACAATTTTGTAATCCGCCTCATCAAGTGCCTCGGGAAGAGACACGCGTAACATGCGATTCTCGCGAAAGACGCGAGAATGATGGCTGGGCGTGTGTCTTAAGGTTGGCGAATATAGGAGGTCAACGAATTCGTTTTTTTTTCTGACTTCGTAAGTTGTCTGTCCACTTGCAGAGTATTGCCATCCGCCGAAAGAGTCCAAACCGCTTTCTGAGAGATCTCGCTCGAGCCCTCCTGCTCAATGGTGTCGAAAACGAGGCTGCTTGCGTCCCAGCGGACAGAGGAACGAAATTCATCGCCGTCCAAGCCTCGATACGTTGTTGTCGGTCCTCCGATCACATACTTTACTTCGAGGTTCCGGGTCCCCTCGGAATCGGTAACCGCCGTTTTCACGAGCAAGTTCTGGCCCTTCTGTTCCACTTCGAGCTCGCGTTGCGTTTTCGAGTTTGTTTGCTGTCGCCAATGTCCAGTGAAATCAGGCGGGGTCTGCCCGCTGACCGAAATGGCAAAAAACAAAATAACAATGAAGCTGAAAGCTCGCATGGTCATGGTCCTCTCTCTTAAAATCCAGCTTCAAAATGAACTGCATCTGCCGGGGGGACAGCCGCCCGAACAGATCCGTCCTCACCCGGCACAGGGATGTGACGAAGACTCCTTCCCGTCCGAGACTCGGATTCTAGAATCTGAGCTTCAACATGAATTGCATTTGACGTGGTGTGCCTAAACCCACCGGAGTTGTGTTAAGAGGCAAATATATCCTGCCGAAGTCGGAAGCCGAAATCAGGCCATCCGGGTTAGCATACATCGCCCGGTTGAAGACGTTGAACACTTCGGCCCTGAAATCAAGTTGAAACTGTTCGGTGATAGGAATGCGCTTGGCAAGCGACAGATCCAGCTGCCAGACGCCGGGGCCTCGCAGGAAATTGCGCGGGACATCGCCGAATCCTGACGGGCAGCTACCGCCTGGGTAGAGCGGGGCCTGAGTGCCGGGAGTGCAGAAAGCCGCCGGGTTGAAATCCCCGCCCGCCAAATACAACGGCTGGCTGGGAACCAGGTTGGGACGCTGGTCGTTGGTGTTTCCGTCCGGGCCAGTGGCGCTGGTCGTGAGGTTCACGGGGAAGCCCGTACGAGCGGTGAAGATCGAGCTGAGCGACCACGATCCAAACAAACTGCGCAACGCTCCAGCCTCCGTCAGGAACGATTTGCCGGCACCGAAAGGAAGCTCATACACGACATTGGCATTGAACACGTGGCGCGCGTCGAAGGCGCCACTGGCACGCTCCCCGCATTGCGGCGCTCCCTTGGGGTAGCAGGAAACACTCTGCGGGGTAATGGAGTCGCCGTCGCCGCTGCCGTTTGAATCGTCGTCGATCTCGTGCGACCACGTGTAGTTGGCCGAGGCCAACAAGCCACGAGAGAAAGGCCGCTTCAGCGAGACCGATAGCGCCTGAAATTCGCTGTTACCGGTGGTGCCTCGCCAAGGAATCTGGGAGAAGGCAGGGTAAGGACGCAGCCCGGTAAGCGGGTTTTCGACGTTAACATAGGATTCCTGGAGCAGATGCGTGCCTTTGCTGCCCACATAAGACAGCGTACCGAGGAAATCGCTGGGCAGCGCCTGCTGAACCGACAGGCCCCACTGGGTTGCAGAGGTATCCTTGCGGTCTCGTTCTTCGGCGTTCGGTGAATTTGTGCCGTTCGAGCAGAGGGGATCGCCGGCCGCGTCTAAAACGATGGGATAGCTAAGGCCTGGGCAGTTCGTCGGCGTCAGCGCATAGCTTAACACTTCGTTCTTATCGGGGATGTTCTGATCGTCCAACTGGCCGTCCTCGTGATAGATGCCAAAGCCGCTGCGGATGACGGTCTTCCCCCTGAACACGGCCGGCGCCCAGGCCAAGGCAATGCGCGGATCGACGTCGCCATAATTCCCTGGGCCGAAGCTCGCGCCCACGCCACAATAGCCCCCTGGACCGCAGGTGGCAAAATCAAAAGGATTCCCCCGGCTCTCGACCTCACTGAAGATGCCGAAGACGTTATAGCGCAGGCCCAAATTCAGCGTAAAATTCGGCCGCCACTTGAACTCGTCCTGGATATAACCGAAATAATCCGTCTTGCGCAGGCCGTTGACGGGGTACACGCCCGTGATACTGGCCTTATAGGACTCGTCGGCCGAAAAGCTGGTGAGGGAGTTAAAACTGACCGTGCCATAGGCACTGCCCCCCTGGTTCATCTGCACGCGGCGGACCTCGACTCCGGCCTTGACTGCGTGTCTTCCCTTGACCCATGTCAAATCGTCGATTCCGCCAAACGTATTGCCATAGCCAACGCTTGTTCGCCCGTTGTTCAGGGAAGTCAAGCCCGCTACGGAAATCGCATAGAGCGATCCGGTCTCATTGAGGTAGGTGGCGTCGGTCGTGCCGCGGTTAAAGCCGAACTTGGTTTCATTCAGCAGGGTCGGAGAAAAAACGTGCGACAGAGCGATCACACTGTTGACCGGAGAGGAGTTAAGATCCTCCTGTTCATTGAGATATTGCCCAGAGCTTGGGGAATACGGGACGACGTAATCGGCTCTGTCGATGTTGGCCCGCACAAAAAGACTCGTCGCGTCGGAGAAGCGATGATCCAGCCGGAACATCCCCGAGTCTTCGCGGCCCACCTGTTTCCCTTCCCCCACGAATTGGAGAATATCCGGATTACTGGTGGCGTTCTGTCCTTGGGGATAGGCATTGATCACGGGAGCAAGCGCCGGCGATTGTGCCAAGACTTCAGCGGCAAAGGCGGGGCTGGGTACATAACCGATAAGAGTCTGACCCAGGTCTTGCCGGTAGCCTTCGTAGGCGACAAGGAAAAAGGTCCTGTCTTGCTGGATGGGCCCGGCAAAGGAACCCCCGAACTGATTCAGGTGGAAAGGCGGCTGGCGCTTCGGATTCAGGGCGTCAATCGGATCGGTGGCGTCGAAAATGTCGTTACGCAAGAAGTCATAGGCGTCCCCGTGGAACTGGTTCGTGCCAGAAGGCGAGGCCATGTTCAACTGGGCCCCTGCGGTTGCGCCGGTCTGGGCTGTTGCCAGCATAGGATCAACGCGGATTTCGCTGATGGTATCGAGCGGAACCGCGGCACGCACAAAATAGAGCTGAGACTGATTAATGACGTACGTGGCGTCGATACCGTCGTAGGTATAATCGTTATCGTCCCGGCCTCTGCCGGCGTAACGAATCGAACGCTGGTTGCCGGCTCCGGGTCCGCCAGCGGCGTCAACCGCACCTGGAACCAGGGTCGTCAATGTAGCCCAATTCTGTCCGTTGAGGGGGAGTTGCTCAGCCTGCTTGCGTTCGATACCCGTGCCCCAGGTGTCGGCAGTCTGATCGAGCGAAGGCGGGCTGGCCAAAACCTCGAGCTCCTCTTTCGCTCCGGCTACCTTGAGGGTCGCATTCAGGGTTCGGGTTCGTCCGAGGCTTTGAACCACGCTCTCAAAACGCAAAGATTCAAAGCCCTTCCTGACAAAGCTCACCGTATAGATCCCAACTGGCAGTTCGCTAATTTCATAGGTTCCCTGGCCAGAAGAGATAGTCTCGCGCCGAAGTCCCGTAGCATCCTGTACGGCCACGACTTGCACCTCTGGAATCACGCGTCCGGTGGCATCCGTCACGGTACCGGTGAGTCCCGTGCCGTCCAGTTGTGCCCAACCGGGGACGCTGCCGAACATGCATAGGACACCGATGACTAGGAGACGAAAGCCGGACAGGAGTCTCCTCAGCGACCTCCCTTCTGCGCGGCGGCCGGAATGAATTCGTGCGGCGACCCCGCCAGAAACCGCAAAAAATAGAGAAGCAATCGACCTTTGACTCTTAGTTTGGCACTCCATAAGACCTCTCGGTTGCTTTGGCGTTAAATTACCCGACACAGGTTCTGTTTAGGAATCCGGGCTTAGACTGCCGCGGAGCATGAGTCATTACAAAACTGACATGATTGCTGGGCTACACCGATATTTTTCTTTGTTAAATTCTCGGAGAATAGAACGCCGTAAACGACCGGGCATAGGATTTCGCTGCGCCCATGTTCTGGCGGTCTGGCCTTGAAGCATTCATATGCCTGTGACGCGGCATTAACAGCACCGGACTATTTACTTCCTAGGTGCGGATCCGTGCTCGGACCTATGCGCCGTCGGTTGGTTTGGGGAAATCAGTGATTGGCCCAGTTGCTCCTCAAATTCACTTTCGGCCGAGCGCACATCTTGCTGATTCGCACTGCTAAATCACTTTACCCGCGTGCCCTGAGCGAAAGCTCGGCCGCGGTTCGGGAAACACCGTATGAAAATTCTGATCGTCGAGGACGAGGCCAAGACAGCCAAATTCCTAAAAAAGGGATTTGAAGAGGCAGGCTTTGTCGTCGATGTGGCGGACGATGGTTTTGACGGTCTTCACCTGGCCCGCGAAGTGGATTTTGACCTGATCATCCTCGACGTCATGCTTCCCGGCCTGGATGGCTGGCAGGTTCTCACCCGCCTGCGTCAGGCGGGCCGGCGCTCCCTCGTACTCTTACTGACTGCGCGTGATGCCATACACGAACGCGTACGCGGGTTCGAACTCGGTGCCGATGACTATCTCGTGAAGCCGTTCGCCTTTTCAGAATTGTTAGCTCGGGTGCGATCGCTCTTGCGCCGAGGACCGGCTCGCCAACCGGAAACCCTTCGAATGGCAGACCTCGAAATCGATCTGTTGCGCCAGAGGGCGGCCCGCGCCGGCCAGCGACTCGATCTGACGTCCAAAGAGTTCTCCCTGCTGACACTGCTGGCCAGGCGCGCGGGCGAAGTATTGTCCCGGACCCTGATCGCCGAAGCCGTCTGGGACATGAATTTCGACAGCGACACAAATGTGGTGGACGTAAATGTGCGCAGGCTTCGCGCCAAAGTCGACGAGCCTTTTCACCTCAAACTGATCCACACCGTCCGGGGCGCCGGATATGTCATGGAATGTGAGCAGTAGCTTCACTCGGCTCGCTACCGGATGGGGCACCCTGGCCCTGCGGTTGACGGCGGTTTATGCCCTGGCAGGCCTGCTTATGGTCCTTGTCTCCACGGCTAGCCTTTATTTTGTGCTTGTCACCGAGCTGGAACGAAGCACTGGCTTATTCCTCGCTGATAAATTGAACGTGATCCGCACGATGTTGCGGGACCGCCCTGATGACCTCGACGCCCTGCGGGAAGAAGTTGAGCTGGAGTCCGCGGCGCGCCGGTACGAACAGTTTTACATTCGCTTGCTGGATGAACGAAATAATCCCCTCATGTCCACGCCGGGAATGATGGAGCAATTGGATTTGCAGCATTTTCCCAGCCAAGCACAGACTTCGCCGGGTCGAGCGCTGTCCATGATGGGCAAAAACGGTCGGCCCTTTCGTGTCACGAGCGCAGTGGCCCAGGTCGGGTCAGGTTCCGGGGAGACGGCAACGATTCAAGTGGCGATCGACGTCTCAGGGAAAGAAGAGTTGTTGGCACGGTATCGGTATTGGTTTGGGGTCATCCTTCTTGGGTCGCTCGTCATTTTTCCTCTGGTCGGGTATCACATCGCACGCCAAGGAATCCGTCCCGTCGAAGAAATTGCCAACACCGCTCGCCAGATCAGTTCCAGCAATTTGCGCGAGCGCATCCTCCCCGAAGGTTATCCATCGGAACTCGAGTCTCTCGCCGGAACCTTCAATCAGATGCTCGACCGCTTGGAAGAATCCTTCGAACGAATTTCCAGATTCTCCGCAGACATCGCTCACGACCTGCGCACGCCCGTGAATAACATCCGCGGCGAAGCGGAAGTAGCTTTGGCGCGGGCGCGAACCGTGGACGAATACCGCGACGTGCTCGGATCCTGCCTGGAAGAAGCCGTGCGCCTTTCCAACCTGATCAGCGATTTATTATTTCTGGCCCGCGCCGAGAGCCCCCTCGCACATTTGCACTGGGCGTGTGTGGACGTTCGCGAACTGCTCGGGAGCGTGCGGGATTACTATGAAGGAGCCGCCGCAGAAGGCGGAATTTCGCTCGCTACAGAGGACGGCCAAGAACCGGTGATAGCCGAAATGGACCGTACACTGGTGCAACGGGCGGTTGGCAATTTGGTGGCGAACGCCGTTGCGCATACGCCGTCCGGAGGTTCCGTGGTTCTGGGCGCCGAATCCGAAGGAGACTCGATTCGCATCGCGGTTATCGACACCGGCGCCGGCATTCCACCCGAGGCGCTTCCGAGAGTCTTTGATCGTTTCTTCCGGGTGGATAAGTCGCGTTCGCAGGTCTCTGGCGGCACCGGATTGGGGCTGCCGATTGTCCAGAGCATCATGGTGCTTCACGGCGGCAATGCAGAGATAGCCAGTCAGTTGGGCCACGGCACTCGAGTCACTCTCCGCCTGCCGGTTTCACGACCAAAATGATGAAAATCTAGTTCGCCCCTCGTGCGGGCCGTCCGGTTTCCTATTGTGAACTTTCAAATTGATTTTGGTTTCTTCGTGCATTTTTCTTGCACGCAGGAAAGTCTCTGGCACACCGCGCGCACGCTTCCGGATCTCGATACGCCAGGCCGCGAGGTATGGAAGGCCCTTTCTGGGTCAGAGAGCGTTCGCTTGGGCGACCCTCCTTCGCGTCGTCTGTGGCTCTGGGTGAAAAACGGTTGCGGTGGTCCGGGGCCCTCACAACAAGATATTTGCACGGCTTTCATTTCGAGTTCATCGCGAAGATTTCACCATGGGGCGCTTTTGTCCGCGCTACCGAGAAGAGCTATTCGGCCGTTCTGTTTCGCGGGCTCTAAGAGGGAGGGTATCTTGAAAAAGACATTTGCCATTTCTTTCATCGCATTGCCGCTCGCGTTGCTGCCGAGCTTGGCCATGGCACAGCGGCTACAGGGTAGCGGCCACACGACGCAGCCCGTGGGCAACTACACGGACGGATCCATTCTTCCCACCGGACAGGTGATCACTCCCACGGCTGCTCCGGGATCTACAATTCAGGTTCTTTCCACCGGTCTTCGCTCCGACGGAAATGCCGACGCTGCGGAAGCGGTCACCACGGCTCTGAGTCCCGATGGGCATACGCTTCTGGTTCTTACCAGCGGCTGGAACCGCGACAACCACCTTCCCGATGGCACCTCGATCACCTTTACGACGCTGGATCCCAACACCGGAGCCGCCGTCGGCACGACCACGCTCTCCGAATGGGTTTTTGTCTTTGCTATCAATCCCGATGGAACGGTCACCAAGCAGCAGCAAATCAATATCCCGAGCACCTACAGCGGTTTGGTGTGGTCTCCGGATGGCGCGCGCTTCTACGTCTCCGGTGGCGAAGACGACCGCATCTATGTTTACAAATCCGACGGTTCGCAGTTTGTGCCGGATACTCCATTCATTTTGCTGGGGCACAATTCCGGCGCCAATGCGCCTTTCCCGAACTACGACGGCTCGATCCTGAAGGGCACCAAGGCTGCGCAGACGGTGACCTTCGGCGGTAGTTCGCTGATTGTCGGAGGAGCCGTCGTCGCCGGTTTAGGCGTCAGCCGGGACGGCAAAACGCTGGTAGCCGCCAATTTCGAGAACGATTCCATTTCGATCGTGGATACAGCCAGCCGCGCTGTAACCAACGAAGTGCATTTCTTTGTGCCCGGCGGTACGGTTGCCGAAGGCGAGTTTCCCTACGACGTCGCGGTGCTGAGCAACCCCGATGGCTCGGCAAAGACCGCGTTTGTCACCAGCCAGCGCGATGACCAGGTCATGGTCGTAGACATCGCCAGCGGCAGCTTCACTGCGATTCCCGTAGGTGACCAGCCGAACCGCATGACGCTGTCGAGAGACCAGAAAAAGTTGTACGTGGTCAACGGCAATAGCGACACCGTCTCCGTGATCGATACCGCGAAGCAGAGCGTCGTCAAAACCATCTCTCTTTCGCGGCCGGGAGACAAATATAAGGGCTCGAATCCCAATTCGGCGGCGCTGAGCCGCGATGGCGAGACCCTGTTCGTAACGCTAGGCTTTGAAAATGCGATCGCGGTGGTGGACCTGGATGACGGCTATGTGAAGGGACGCATTCCTACGGGCTGGTACCCGACGTCCGTCTCGGTTAGCGAGGAACGACGCGAACGTCTGTACGTTTGCACCTTCAAGAGCAACGACGGACCCAATCCCACCAACGGCCCTGCTCCTAACCCCACGTCCCTCCAGGCCCGGACCTGGCCCTTGTCCAAGGCCCAATTGAACATCATCCCCGTGCCGCATGGGGCCGTGCTCGACGCCCTTTCCCAGCAAGCCGACCAAAACGATGGCCTGTTCAACCGGCAACCCGATCCACTCATGTCTTTCTTGCACCAAAAGATCGATCATGTGATCTACATCATCAAAGAAAACAAGACCTACGATCAGGTCCTGGGTGATCTGCCGCGCGGCAACGGCGATCCCTCTCTCACCGAATTTCCTCAGCCCATCACACCCAATCATCATAATTTGGCGCTGACGTTTGGCCTGCTGGACAATTTCTACGACAGCGGCATGGTCAGCGGCGACGGCTGGGGGTGGTCGACCTACGCGCAGACCACCGACTACAATGAAAAAACCATCGCCGTCAATTACGGCAATGGCGGCAACGGCGTCACTTACGATGCCGAAGGCACCACTCGCCTCATCGGCGAGGGCCTGCCAGATCTCGCGGCTGATCCCAGTCAGTTCACCGTGCGTCTCACCACCCTGCTTGATCCCACTGGCAGCTCCTCCATCCTTCCCGGCACGAAGGACGTTAACGCGCCCTTCGGCAGCAACTCATTCGCGCCGAATCCGGCCAGCGACGGAGATCATGACGGGGATGATCAGCTCAGCGCCGAAGCGGTCGGTGGCCATTTGTGGGATTCGGCACTGCGCTCGAACAAGAGCGTGCGCAACTACGGATTCTTCATCGATGGAGCCTATTACGTCACCACGCAAAGCGATCCCACCAAGCCTGACCCGGTTCTTAAAGTCTATTTGCCAATCTCTCCCACGCCCTTTGCCGCAAACCTGCCTCAAGCCGTGCCCGTCGAGCCAGAACTGCGCGACAAAACCGATCTGTTCTTCCGCGGGTTTGACCAAAACAACGCCGATACCTATCTCTTCAACGAGTGGCAGCGCGACGTCAGCGTCAACGGTCTTCCCAACCTCACGTTGCTGCGGCTGCCGCACGATCACTTTGGCGACTTCGCCACAGCCGTCGCACACCTGAATACTCCTTCTCTGGAAATTGCCGACAACGACTACGCCATCGGCAAGGTCGCAGACTTTATCAGCCATTCCGCTTACTGGCGGAGCACGGCCATCTTCATTCTCGAAGACGACGCTCAGGACGGCGGTGATCATGTGGATGCGCACCGCTCGATGGGCTACGTAATCTCCCCCTACAGCAAGCGTGGCGTGACCATCTCCACCAACTACAACACGGTCAACGTCCTGCGTACCATGGAAGACCTGCTGGGTATCGACCATCTCAACCAGAGCGACGCCAATGCCGCTCCCATGTCCGATGTCTTCACGCCCATCCCGAATTTCACACCCTATTCCGCGATTATCCCAGGCAGCCTCTGCGCCCCGCCGGTCGACTCCAGCCTGGTTCCCGCTTGCAACAGCCCCCGCGCAAAGCTCGCGCCTCTACAGCCAGAGCTGCATGATGCAACATGGTGGGCCGAGAAAATGAAGAGCTTTAACTTCCATGACGCCGATCGCCTGGATACCGTGGCCTTTAATCGCATCCTTTGGGAGGGCATCATGGGCGACGTGCCCTATCCGACGGTTCGAAGCGGTCTCGACCTGCGAAAAAATCGCGCGGAATTGCTGAGTAAATGGGAATCGAGGAAAAAAGGCCAGACGAGCGGCGTGCCGGTTGCGATGGCCGACTCTCCCCGTTGATTTAAAGGGCTTCGTACGGGGGGACCAGCCCAATACAGCTGCATGCAGATTACCGTGCTCTGGTTTCTGCTAGTGCCCTCCGAATCGCTTTCTCCGCGAGAGGCGCCATGATCTTATACCCAGCATCCGTCGGGTGCAGCCCATCGTCAGCCAGAGCGCGCTTCAGCATCCCTTGCTCGTCCACCAGGGCGCTGAAGTAGTCGAGATACTGCAGACGGTTTTTGGCGCAATAGTTCTGAAGCCACCTGTTCAGCGCCAGGATTCTATCGCGCGGGCGCAGCGCAAAAGACTCCTCCGCATCATGCGTGTAATTGTGCACGGGAAGCACGGAGGCAAACACAACCCGGATGTGATGCGCGCGTGCCAGTTCGGCCATGGAAGCGTAGTTGGCCTCGATTTCCTCGTTAGACGTGCGTCCGGTGACGCCCGCGATGTCGTTGGTTCCCGCGAGCACGACCAACACTTTGGGGTGCAGAGCAATCACATCCTGGCGGAAACGCACCAGCATCTCGGGCGTGGTCTGCCCATCGATGCCGCGATTGATGTAAGGCTTGCCGGGAAAATAGTCTGGCAACTTCCAGTAGTCGGTGATGGAGTCGCCAAGAAACACGACTCGGCTTTCGCCCGCTGCCGGCGGCGCGAGCGCAGCGTTGGCATCGCGATAGCGTGCCAGTTGGCCAAAATCGTCGGTGTAGATGGAAACCCGCGACGCTCGGTATTGATCCAGCTCAGGGAAACCAGTCGAAGGAATAGGAGGAGAGGGCTGTTGGGCCAGGGCTGGCAGGCAGAGAAGGATCAGAAATAGCGGTTGGCATATGGTCCGGATGATTGGCTGCAGGCTCATGTACTCCTCGGAAGAGAGTATAGCCTAGCGTCTTACACCATCGACCTTGTACGAGGCAACCCGTCGGATGGTCGGCCAAGCGAAGTTAATCTCGAGGACATGGTTCAGAGCCTCGTTCAAAGAGACTTCCATAAATACGGAGCTATGGGAATCCGCAAGCCCTCCATCTTTCCGTTATCTTTTCCCTGTCGCCAAAGTTTCTCCCAGGTGTGCTGCAAGAAATCCGGGCCGCCGCGTTCCAACTGTGAAGCAGCAGGAGGCATTGTCATGGAAGACCGCCTGAGGTCCATTGTCGTTCGAATCCGTGAAACTTTTTCGGGCCGTCACCGATGGATGCTGCCGGCTTGCGTCGCCGCCGGAGTCCTTCTCCTGTTCTTGTCCCTGCGAAAGCAGAATGATGCGCCCGCGCGCCAGAGTAGCGCTACTTTCGCGCCGGTTCGCGCGACCACAAGCAGCGGATTGCCCCCGGCAGACGGAATTCGATCGCTGATTGATGACACAAAGGAACTCAGCGCGACTATGCCCCTGGGAGTGCCATCCAAACTCTATTCGTCGCTACCGCCAGATTCCGCAAGCGCGTACCGCGAGCCGCAGGTCGCCTATTCTGCGGAGCTAACTGTGGCGACGCGGGAGTTCGCGCATTCGCGCGCCAGCCTGGAAGAGATTCTAGAGCGCCACCATGGCTACGTTGCCAAACTGCGCATGGTGGGGGAGCCGACGGGGAGCGTCCTTTCCGCGACGATGCGCGTCCCTTCGTCGGAATATCGCTCCGCACTCACCGAACTGAAGGGGGTCGGCGTGGTGGAACATGAGGAAGAAGCTGCCGACGAAATCACCCAGCAGCACAGCGAACTCGAAGCGCGCCTGGTGAACGCGCAGAACGAAGAGCAGCGCATCCAGCGAATTCTCGAGAACCGCAACGACAAATTCGTCGATTTTGGCTCCCTCGAACGCCAGGTGGCGATATTGCGCAGCGAAATCGAGCGCATCGAGGCGGAACGCTCTCTATCCAGTAGCCGCGTTTCTTTCGCCAACGTTTACTTCTCTCTGCGGGAGGAACGCAACTCGACTGCCGAGACGGTGGGAGCGAAGCTTCGCAGCACCGCGCTCGGCGGCTTGAACGATGCTCTCGACAGCCTCTCCTCCATCCTATTGTTCCTGGCAGGCCACTGCCCGCTCTTCGTTTTGTGGGCGGTACTGATCTATTTCCCTGCGCGCTACTTCTGGCGCCTCCGCTCGCAGTTGGGCTTCCGCGAGGCCCAAGCTCCCAAGAATTCTTAGGACTCCACGATGACGAACGAATCAGACATTTGGAATTATTTCTCGGTTGCCCGCGATCAGCAGACGACCTTCGACCGGGGATCCCGCAACCCATCTCCCTGAGTGCCCGGGGCCACTGCCGGCGTTGGCCGAGGTGTAATTTATTCCGAGGTCATGCCTCGACACTCGCTTCAGTTCAGGCCGACCTGCGTGGCTTTGACCAGCGTGACACCAGTCTTTGTGGCGTAGTAAATGCTCGAAGCTTGGATAAGAGTGCTGTCGTTATCCACTATGATGCCGCTTGTGCCTCCAGGGGCGGCGAGCGCTGTGCTGCTGGCATTGACCGTTGGAAAGCCACCCGTGATGTCCAAGCTCATGACGCAGCCGGCAGTTCCGCCACCGGTAGTCGCCACACAATTGTCCGTGACCCCCACGAAAATGAAGTCCTTCTGGAGCGCAGTGTTGTAAAACTCCGTAACCGGAGACGAGTCCGCTGTGCCGGTAGCCAGAGCTGCGGTTGTAGCGTCAGCGATGCTGTTCATCACGCCACTGCCGTTGAATCCTACGCTATAGAGAGTCGGAAGCGCCCCGGTTCCCGTTCCGGCGACATACATCAGGGGTGTCCCCGATCCGGTATACCAGGCGTTGTTAAAGTCCGGCGCATACGGTCCAGTGTAGATGGTGGTTTCCACGCCCACAGGTACGGAGACGGTACTCGCCATTGTTGTGGGGGCTTGCACGACTATGGCATTGGTCCCGTTGGAGTTGAAGGAGGCATAGACCATCTGATTGGTGCTGTCGAGGGTTACAGTATTTTCCGCCGTGTCGCCGCTAGCCAAGACCGCGCTATAAACAACCGACGGCGACGTGCCAGTGTCCGTCACATAATCGATGCGACCGTTACCATCCGTAAAAAAGATCTTATTGGATATCGAATCGTATACCGGAGTGGACGGAACTGCGTTGATGGGAACGCTCCAGACGAGCGTAGGGGTTGCGCTGCCGCTGAATACGTTGCTGATCTTGTACAGGTATCCGGAGCCATTCCCGGCCGAACTATACGTGGTGGCGTAGGCGACATCATTGGCATCGTTAGGTGTGTAAACGATGAAAACGGAATTCGTAGAGCTTTGGTTTGTGATGCCGCCGTCCGGCGAAAGCAGGACTCTCTGGTCCAAAGCGTTGTTCCCGCCGGCACTACCCGGCACGACTGCCGCTGTCGCGCTGGCCCCATTGGTCCCCGTGGTCCCTATGGTCAGCACGTGGAAATAGGAGCTGCCGGTAGAAAGATTCTCAACGTAGGCAATCTGGTTCCCACTCTGCGAGATGGTTACCGAAGCCGGCACATGTCCGCTGCCTGAAGCGTAGGCGAACATCACCGTCGGTCCGTTCGTGGGGCAGTACGGTGCTGGGGTGGGCGTTGGTGTGCCCTGGAAGCTATAGAGATTGTTGAATCCAACGATGTTGGCTTGACCGCCTGACGCGGGATTCGCTGGGATACCCATTACCACAAAGTCGTTCGTGCAACTCGGAGTGGCTGTCACATCAAACACAAATTTGGCCGGGAAGGTCTGGCCCCCGCCAGGAGCGATGCTCAGCCCGAAAGACGCTCCCATGTCGTTATAGCCAGTATTATCGTAGAATTGATAATTGCCGGGATTGCTGAAGATGTTGATTTCCAAGCCGTTGCCGATAAAGAGAAGCCCGTCGTTATCAACCGAGGGGTCGATCGAGGGGTAGAGGATATTATCGAAGATGAAGAACCCGCTTGGGCTCGTTGTTACGCCTGGTCCCCCTGGAAAGAGCGGGTATGTGCCAATGTCCGGGCCGCCCGTCACGGTCAGGTTGCCGGCGGTGGCAAAGAACTGACCATTGCCAATGTCTGTAGTGTTGAAGTTTCCGTACCCGGTGTTGGGACCAATAGTGAATGCGAAGTCGAATAGCGGCTCAAAACTGGACGTCGAAGGAGACGCCGACAAGGGCACGCTCCAGTCTCTGTGGTCACTGCTGCGATGTCCGCGATGGTGCTCTGACCACCAAACCTCACGATGGCGGAGATACCAATTCTGGACCCAGCGAGGATCTCTCTGGAGCCGGGCCATCACGGAATCGTCTTTCGAATGAGGGTAGAGGACATGATGGTGCGTCCAATCCGAGACGATTCCAAGCGGAACATGCGGGGCGGACTGGCCCAGGAGCGTTTGCGCAGCCAATGCCCACAGAACACCTGCAACGATACTCTTCATCTTTAACCCCGCTTGTTGTAGAGAGACGCATCTATCAGGGTAAGTCCAAGTACCGCCAGAATGGCTCGGCCAGGTCCCTTTTGTTTTGCCCTGGCTGCGCCATCATTTTTTAGGTGCGGAGCAATTCGGAGCATGGTTTCTCCGGGTTGCTTCCCCGTGTTTTTCAATCCTATCCGCGGCCGGTTTGTCGGGTCAAGCTGCGCTGCTGAAACTTGTCAGCAAGAGTCAACCCCTAGAGAAAGCTTGCGGAATGAGCGCGGAAAGTCTTATTGTCAAATTTCCATTGTAAACGTTTGCTCGCTCGTCCGGGCTACGAATGCTCTGGGACTCGGGTAAGCTCGAATGCGAAAGGCCGGTTTTTGCGCGTGAGGTGGCACCCGGAGGTGGGAACCGAGATGACCAGGAAACGGAATCGCCGCGAATTGCTGACCGAGCTGGCTGGAGTTTCTGTGGGGGTGCTGCTGGCGCCTGCTGCCGGTTTGGCCGTCACTTATCTCCCATTTGGTGGAGAAGACTGCGAAGTTCAACTCACGTCCGTAAGTGGACACACCCTTCGCCTCAGCATCCTTCCCGTCAAGCGTAGCGTCACAACCGGCGTCGCCTCGGATGGCTCGCTCGTAAAGACATCCTGGGGACTTCCTGCCGCCGAGATTCGCGGCGAAGTCCAAACAAAAACGATCGAATGCGGGAATATGAAGGTGTTGTTTTCCTCGAGGCCGCTCACGTTCGCGATCACAACCCTCGAAGGACAAACCCTCCAGCAACTCTCGATCGACGAAGAAACCGGCGTCGTTTCGTTTTTGACAGGAGATTCGCCGATCCTCGGCCTCGGAGAAGGCGGTCCGCAGTTCGACCGCCGCGGCTCGAGCGACCGCATGAAGAGTGGTCAAGGCGGCTACCAACTGGGCACGCACGGTGGACGCGTGCCCATTCCGTGGCTGATTGGAACGAGCGGCTGGGCGATGTTTTTCCATCAGCCATTCGGCACCTTTGACTTCACGGGAGCGCTGAGCAAATTTCTGCCAGCGAGTCCGCAAACCGCTGTGCCTCTCGACATTTTCTTCGTCGCCTCTCCAAATCCCGCGACGATCATGGCCGAGTATGCCCGGCTCACGGGACATGCCGAGAAGCCTCCGCTATGGAGCTTCGGCTATCAACAATCGCATCGCACGCTGGCCAGCCGTGAAGAAGTGTTGGCGGAAGCCAAGACATTTCGCGACAAGAAGCTCCCTTGCGACACGCTGATTTATTTGGGAACCGGATTCTGTCCCTCCGGCTGGAACACCGAAAACGGATCCTTCGTCTGGAATTCGCGCGTATTTCCTGAGCCGAAGGAAATCCTCGATGAACTCCACAAGGACAATTTCCGTGTGGCGCTTCACGCCGTGATTCTGTCCGACAAGCTGCGCGGCACCGTCCGTGACGCATGCGAATTGCCGCGCTTCGATGAAGAACTGGCCAGCTGCCATTGGGACGCGCATCGCAAGGATTTCGCGCTTGGAGTCGATGGCTGGTGGCCCGATGAGGGCGATCCGCTGGACATCGCTTCTCGACTGGTTCGCAACCGCATGTACTGGGAAGGCCCGCAACTCGACAGGCCCAACGAGCGTCCCTACGCGCTGCACCGCAACGGCTATGCCGGCATGCAACGCTACGGCTCTTTCCTGTGGTCGGGAGACGTCTCCTCCACTTGGGAAACGCTCAAGGTTCATATCCCTATCGCCATCAACACCGCGCTCACCGGAATTCCCTATTGGGGAACGGACATTGGCGGCTTCGTGCCTACAAAAGAATTTACCGCCGAACTCTATTTGCGTTGGTTTCAATTCGGAGCTTTTTGCCCGCTGTTCCGCAGTCACGGACGCGCCTGGAAGCTTCGGCTCCCGTGGGGGTGGAACACGGGAGACCCCGGCCCAACCGAAATCAACAATTACAACGGAGCCGCCATTCCAGATTCCAGCCAGTTGCACAATGAACAGGTCGAGATCATTTGCCGCAAATATCTCGAGCTGCGGTACCGCATGCTTCCCTATCTGTACAGCGCGGTGCACGAATGCGCCACCACCGGGATGCCCATCATGCGCGCGCTTTGGCTGGCGTATGCGGATGACCCGAAAGCCGTCGCTTGTGGCGATGAATACTTGTGGGGGAAGAATGTGCTTGTGGCGCCGGTAGTAGAAAAAGGCGCGGATACGCGCAAGGTCTATCTCCCGGCTGGAGGCTGGTACGATTTCTGGACCGAAGAACATATCGAAGGCGGCCGCGAAATCCGCCGCACCGTAGACCTTCAAACGATGCCACTCTATGTCCGCGCCGGAGCCATACTTCCTCTTGGACCCGTGAAACAGTTCACGAGCGAAAAGGTGGATCAGCCTCTTTCCATCTCGATCTATCCGGGCGGCAACGCTTCCTTCCTACTTTACGAAGATGACGGCAGCTCCTTCAACTATCGCAAGGGCGAGTGGATGGGGATCCAAATGGATTGGCAGGACGCGAACCGTACGCTGACTCTGCGTCTCGCGGCCGGATCGCGGATGCTGTCTCCAACACCCAGGAAGTTGGAAGTAAAGTTGGTGCAAGAAACCCGTTCTGTCGTCTTCGAGGGAAGACCGCTTCGGGTGTCCTTTTAACGAGCCGACCGGCAAGAGAAGACTCGCACGGAAGCTAACTCCGATGTTGAAGTAAACGTTTGCTCAGTGTATATCTATAGCCCTCGAGGAAAACTACTTCATGATTCCTTTTCATTCCAGGATTCCCCATCTGCGCGCGTCCATTGCTCTAGTTCTCCTGTCCCTCTTCTTAGGGGGGCCGAGGGCGGCCGACGAGCCCCGTGCCTTGCATCTCGAGGGCGACATTGTCGGGGCACACGACCCCTCCATTATCAAGGAGGGGGGCACCTGGTACCTGTTCACAACCACTCCGCCGGGTGAGAAAACGCCCGATCAATTCCCTGTTCGCTGTTCGAAAGACCTGCTCCACTGGAAGGCGTGCGGATATGTCTTTTCTGAGACTCCCCCATGGATCAAACAGCTCAGCCCCAAGACAAAAGAGCTTTGGGCGCCGGACATTTCTTTTTTTGATGGAAAATTTCATCTCTACTACGCATATTCCGCTTTCGGCGTAAATACATCCGGAATCGCGCTCCTCACGAACAAGACGCTCAATCCGGAGAGTCCTGACTTTCATTGGACGGATGAAGGCCTGGTGCTGCAATCGCACTCCGAAGACGACTTCAATGCGATCGATCCAAATCTGATCCTCGACGAAAAAGGGCAAGCTTGGCTGTCTTTCGGCAGCTTCTGGAGCGGGATCAAAATGCGGAAGCTTGACCGGAAGACGGGCAAACTTTCGGCTGAGGATACGAAGGTCTACTCGCTGGCCACGCGCCGCAAACCCGAGCATTTCGATCCATCGAAACCGGGGTTGCCGCCCGACTATCAGGCCATCGAAGCCCCCTTTATTGTTCATCACGGCGACTACTACTATCTCTTTGTGTCTTTCGACCTCTGCTGCCGCGGGACAAAGAGCACCTACCGAACCATGGTGGGACGCTCGCGCGACGTCACGGGGCCCTATCTGGACGCACAGGGAGAGAAGATGAGCGATGGGGGCGCAAATCCGCTGCTCAGCGCAAATCAGAAATGGCTCGGTCCCGGAGGCGAATCCATCTTGCTCCAGAAAGATGGGGACATTATCGTCTACCACGCTTACGACGCGAAGACCGGGGTTCCCTCTCTACAAATCTCGACACTCACATGGACAGGCGGCTGGCCACACGCTGCCTTGGATGGCGATAGGACGGATGAGAAACGGTAGGTGAACGTTGTGTCCTCGAACGCTGGCAACCGCATAATTTTCTGGATGAGAATCTCGATAGAGACAGAAGACCCAAGCCACAGAGGAGACCGCGATGATCAATCGGCGTGATTTCTTGCAACAGGGAGCGCGGGGAGCAGCCGGGCTCCTGCTGGCGCCAAAAACCGGCTGGGAGTTCCCTCCCGGCTCACGCGCGGCGGACTCGCGTATAGAAGTTCTCTTCGATGAGCCGCTAGGCACGATTTCTCCCAATATTTATGGCCACTTTGTCGAAAATCTCAGCGGCGTGCTGTACGACGGCATTTGGGTTGGCGAGAAGTCCCCGGTGGCGAATATCGATGGCCTTCGGAAGAGTCTCATCGAGCATATGCGCAAGATCAAGGCCACGGTGATCCGCTTTCCGGGCGGCTGTTTTGCAGACAGCTACGACTGGCGCGATGGAATTGGTCCCGCCGAGAAGCGTCCCCGTCGCACAAACTTCTGGGCCATGGGCGAATCCGAGAAAGCGCCGGCAAGCCACCGGTACGATCCAAACGCTGTCGGTACCAATGAGTTCGTGCACTTCTGCAAACTCATCGGCGCGGAGCCCTATCTAGCCGCTAACGTCAGAAGCCTGCCCGCTTCGGCCTTCCAGCAGTGGGTGGAATACTGCAATTCGCCAAACGGAAGCACTACGCTTGCGGACGCACGCGCCGCTGCCGGCTATCCCGATCCCTTTCGTGTGAAGTATTGGGGTGTCGGCAACGAGTCGTGGGGTTGCGGCGGCGAGTTCACTCCTCAGGAGTACGCCGTGGAGTTCCGGCGCTATTCCACATGGCTGCCAACCTACGGCGACAACCTGAATCTGATCGCCTCGGGGCCGAATACGGATGATTGGAGCTGGACGCGCGAATTTCTAGCGGAAGCGTTGCGCAAAGGCCCCGGCGAATTGCGCCGCATCTACGGAATGGCTTTGCACCATTATGCCTGGAACCTAAGCCGTGGAAAAACGCAGGACTGGGTAGCCGGCAAGGGCGAAGCGGTAAAGTTCGACACCGTGGATTGGTACGAACTGCTTCGCGAGGGCGAGCGAATGGAGGGCCTCGTTACTGGCCACTGGCAAGTGCTCGGCGAATTTGACCATCAGCACCGCGTGAAGCTGATCGTAGATGAATGGGGCCCGTGGTACCGGCCCGGAAGCGAGGCCACGCCCGGCAATCAGCTCGAGCAAATGCCCACGTTGCGGGACGCCGTGTTTAGCGGCATGACGCTGGACATCTTCAACCGCCATCCGGAAAAGGTAGCGATGGCGAACTGCGCGCAGCTCATCAACTGCCTGAACAGCCTCTATCTCGCGCATGAAGATAAATTCGTCATCACGCCGGTCGGCCATGTTTTCGATTTGTACTCGAGCCATCAAGGCGGAGAAGCATTGCGCACGGTATTCTCAGCACCCAACGTGCACTATGACCGCGACGGACAATCGGCGTCGTACTGGGGACTAAAAGGTTCGGCATCCGTGCGCGACAAGAACCTGACCGTCACCGCCGTCAATCCCAGCCCCAGCGAACCTCGCCTCGTGGAACTGGCGTTGCGCGGTGCAACCGTCAAGGAGGCCAGCATGCGTTTTTTGAGCCACACTGATATCCACGCTCACAATACATTCGAGCAGCAGGAAGCGGTTGTTCCTCAGACAAAATCATTGACCATGAGCGGAGGAACTTTCCTGGTTGAGTTTCCGCCCGCATCTGTCGTGGCGCTGAACATTCAGCTGAGCTAGGCTACGCCAGCGATCAAGGTTCTTTTGGTTTCTCGATGACATCCTGCGTTTGGACGGAAAACAGCTGGAAATCAGAAAAGGTGTGCTCGACGATCATCCGGCGTCCGGCGTAATCGGTATACCCGATGGCAAACTCGGGCAACCAAACCTCCACATTCTGTGCTTGAAATTTCACGGGAGCGTAGTCCACCGAAAACGCACTCTCCTCGAGTTCAATCAAGGGAACCTTTTCCAGTAAATTCGTTTCAAGATGCAACACCTGCCCGGAGTTCGCGCCGATCCAAGCGCGCCCTTTGAGCCTCAGCGGGCGGATCTCCCGTCTGTTCGGGTCGTGCAGCGCAAGCTCGGAAGCCGTCTCCATCGTCACCGTGCGGGGGCGCTTTCCTTTCCTCTGGCTGAAATAAACAACCCTGGCAGGCTCCTTCTTCCACAGGCGGAAGCCCTCGCAACTCATCTCGTAGTCGCCCTGCATCGAGGGGTGAAAAATCAGAGCGAGAACTGGCAGCCCTTTGCCGACAATGGCGTCGAGATTCGCGTCGACGGTCCCTTTAAGCGGTGTTCGATGCTCCTGAACGTGGAGCGGCTCGGACCTTTTTCCGAAGTCCACGATGTAATCAAACTTTCCGGTGAACGACACCTCTTCCGGTTGTCCGGGAATCGGCCCAATGCCGGTGATGCCGGTCGGACCCGCCATGTTCAGGCTGGCCATTTGCCCGTAACGAATCTGCTCGTGAGCGATGAAGTTTTGGAGATGGTCGACTAGCTCTTCGGCGCGTTGCCCCGCCATTTCGAGTACATCGGGAAGCGAGCACGGAGGCGTCGCGGAGAGCGAGCGAATGGGAGCGCCCACCTGAGGAGGATCCCATCGCAGCGCGTCTCGCTTCTTTTCATTTTCTTGGGGAAAGCCGGCCGAAAGGATTCTTCCAGCCGCGAGGTTCTGTAGCAGGACCAGCGTGGAGCAGCAAACGAGCGCGAAAAACCGGGACTTCACACCATCGCCTCTGACCTGCAAACTCTGCAAGCTACATGGGTAACTTGTGAAGTTTTTGAGGCGCCCCGGACAGCCGGGCCTGAACCTGGCGCCCAAGGGACCGCCGCTCGGGGTGTGGAGCAGCGGTCCCAGATGTCGCAACCACTAAGTCCGATTAGAAGTAGAGCTTGCCACCCAATTGCCACCATCTCGGCAGAGTTTGGGCGGTTACTTCGCCAAAGTTGCCCTGGGATATGTCTCCCTGGATATTCTGGAAATTGGCATGATTGAACAGGTTATAAAACTCAAACCGGAGTTGAAAAACCAAGCGCTCGTTTATGTGCGTGTTCTTGTAAACGGTCATATCCGTCTGTATGAAGGCGGGATTTCGGAACGCATTAAATCTCTCGTTGCCGTTCGTGCCTGCGGTGGGCACAGTAAATTGCCCGGCCGTGAAGACGCCGGTAGTGTAAGCGCTCACCGACGTTCCTTGCTGATAGCTGGTGACGTTCGGGAAGCTGAAGTTGTCGCCATTGGCAAGGTAGTCGCCGGTCTGGGTTGTTTGCGCATTTGCGCCCGCGACGTAGTTTGCACCGTTGTATGCCGCGGAGGTAAACACCGTGAACGGATAGCCAGTCTGATAAATGCTGGTGCCGCTCACGCCCCACCCGCTGGTCGCGTGCCCCACAAACCCCGCGCCACCGTTCCATCCCGGTTGCTCATAATTAAAGCTCGCGGAGATGCGATTGGGCGCATCCCAGGGTGAGGGTCCATAAAACGCAGAAGGGTTCTCCGGCGTCGGGTATCTGCTACTGTCATCCTTCGAGGCAGAGCGCGTATAGGAAACATCAAAGTATCCCCGGGTCGCTCTGGCCCGAAGGTCAAACGTCACGGCTTCATAATTGGCGTAACGATTGTTCTGGGTATAGGCAATTTGGCCAAAACTTGGATTGGGCCGCGGTGGCGAAGATCCGAGAGGTAACCCAATCAGAGCTCCCGGTAGTTCATTGATGTCGACGCCATAGGAGACCAATCCTCCCGCATTGCCGTTTCCGACGAGGTTAGCGGTGTGGGACCCGCTGTAGAGCGCTGAAGCAACAAAGTGGCTACCCAACCTATGTTCGAGAGTACCCGACCAAATATAGGCAGTAGGCGAAACAATGTTGGGGTCGATTCCACCGATGCCCAAGCCTGCTCCGACAATTCCTCCAGCAGCGTCAAGACAGGGAGCGGCAGGACACAAGGTTGTCCCGGCAAGTTGCGGGAATACGAACCCGAATGGCGGCTTGTTACTCGTACCTTGGACGAACACCGGCTGGTTCCCCGGCGCGTTGGCTGCAAAGAAGGTAGGATTGATTAGGCCGGGTGGGTTGCCTCGAAATTCCTCCTGAATATTGGCGGGAGTGAGCCAATTGGAAAACATTCCGAAGCCGCCGCGCACGAGCCAGTCCCCTTTGCCATTGACATCCCAAGCCGCGCCGACCCGCGGCGTATAGGCTTTGGGTGTGCTAGCCAGCGCGTTGTGCGTCGGTTTGGCAAAGCCACCGGCCACTTGGTCTTGAAAGGTTGATCCCGAACCAAGGTAGAAGTTGCCAAAAACCGTTGTGGGCGATTTGGAATACGGGTTTCCCTGGTCGTCGAAGCGGAAGCCAAGCGTTACCGTCAGATTTCGCCGCACTTTCCATGTATCCTCGGCAAAAATTCCCCAGGTCTTCGAAGCCGCGTCCCAACTCCAAAGCTGCTGTGTCCCTGTGAGCGGGTTATACATGACCCCGCTCTCTGTGAGCGGCGAATCTTGAGCGAGGGCCAACAAGCTATTGAAACTGAATCCTGGGTGCGACCACGGCCCCTGGAACGGCTCAACGTCATCGCCGTATAGACCTTCATAGCCCACCTTTATGACGTGAGCGCCACGGACGTGGGTCAGCACGTCGCGCCAGTGATAGTTGTGCTGAATGAAATCGCCTTGCGCGAAACCTACGCCGTATCCAACGCTTTGCCCGGTGACGCCGATTCCAGGAATGCTGAAGTCGCCGGTTTCGCCATTCTTGCCTTCGATGCGATTCTGAGCAAAGATGACTTCATTTAAGGTCGTCGGACTGAAATCGTGTGTCCAATTCACCTGCAAGGCACGCTGCCAATAGTTATTCGTGGTGGAGAATTGCGGGATGACGTTCGGCGCCGGGTTAGCCTGCAGCGTGCGAAAGAAACTGCCGTAGACGCGATCCTTGCTGAAATACTTGTCCACGCGAATGAAATACTGCGTACCGTTGATGACGTTTGCGGAATTGAATATTCCGCTGTCGATCATCGGAGTGGCGCAGGGCAAGTTCTCCGTCGCCGCAGTTCCACAAGTTCCCGGGAAAATGTCATTTGCAGTTTTCGACACCGCAACGCCCACCACGTGAGTCGGAATGTAGGTAGTCAGAATCTTGGTCCCGAAGGTCCCTGGGTTATTCGTTTGTGCGAAAGCCGCGAAGGCGGGGTCCGGGAAAGTGATCACCTGGTTGCCCGTCGAAGCCGAGGAACGCAATGCTTCTATACCGAAATAGAAGAAAAATTGGTGATGCGGAATAATGGGGCCACCGATCGTTCCGGAAAGATTGTTGCTATGGAAGGGGTTGTAGGGATGGTCGGAACCAGGCAGAGAATACTTCGCAAACATGGACTGGTAGTTGAAATAATCGCTGGCCAGGCCGTGGAATTGATCCGCACCGGATTTCGTGGTCATGGCCACCTGCAGGCCGCTGCCGCGCCCGTATTCGCTTGAATAGGTATTTACCTGGTTGTTTGATTCTTGGATGACATCCGGGTTGGGAGTGAGATTCAATACGCCTTGTCGCACGCTGCTCGTTACGTCCAACCCGTCAACGATCCACATATTCGCAACGGTTCCTTGACCGTTCGCGCTGACGTCAACCGCTTCTTCGGTCGAAAAATTGCCCGCGTTGGCTCCCGGAGTGCCCGAAGCAACGCCTGGCCCGCCAGCGAGTCCCAGTCCAGTGACGCCGGGGGCGATAGTAGACAGGGAGAGCATATTGCGACCAGCGAGCGGTAAAGTCGAAAGCTCCTGGGATTGCAGCGTCTGTTGATTCCGAGTCTCGCTCACATTGACAAGCGGATTTTCAGCAGTGACCGTCACGGATTCCGTCGTTGCGCCAACCTTTACGGTAAGGGGTACGCTCAGGTTTTGGTTCGTCTCGAGGGTGATGGTCGTGCGCGCCGTGGAAAAACCCGCTGCCTCCACGGAAATTTGATAGGAACCAGGAGCCAAACTCAGAAAACGGTACCCGCCGTCGGCGTCCGTAGTGGTCGTTGCGGTGACATGATTCGCCAGGTTTTCCAGGACCACCTTGGCTTGCGTGACCGCTGCGCCGCTCGGGTCGGACACGTTACCTTGTATGTTTGCCGTGTACTGGGCGCGCGTCGCGCCTGCCGTCAGCAGAACCGCAACCAGCATCCGGAACGACCATCCAACGAACGCTCTTGCTCGCATGCGCTACACCCCCCCAAGATAGAAAGCAAAACATTTACAGAACAACTTCGTTGTAAACGTTTTCTCGATTGTTCAAAGATATATGCCACTTGAAATCGGGTGTCAAGCCTTTTCTAGTAGTTTTGTATTAGGCCGGGCCAGGAAACCTATTCCTGCGTTTTGCTGCCACCGGCTAGGTATTCGACCAGCCGCGGTTTTTGACGACACCCACGCCCTCACGCAGGGTCACCAGTTGATTGATCGGGAGATGTTTAAAGGACTCGACAAGCCCGCTTGGCCAATGCACGTCCACGCTCACAAGCGTGTTCGCCCCGAGGCCGAAATGGAGACGAGGATCGTTAGAGGAATAGAAGCTCGATTGACTCAGCACGCTCTGAACCTGTGTTTTCCCGCCATAATGGGCCAGAACTCTGGCTCCAATCGCGCTTCGATTGGACTTCACTCCTTCGAGTTTCACCTTGATCCAATTCTGTTTCCCTTGGATATCGTTGCGCAAAAGCGACGGCGTTTCGTTCAGATTGATAATGAGCATGTCCACGTCGCCGTCATTGTCGAAGTCCCCAAAGGCGCATCCGCGGCTGCAATGCGCCTCGGCAACCCCCGGGCCGGCCGCCTCCACCAGTTCCTCAAAGGTGTTATTTCCCAAATTCCGAAATACCGCCCGGGGGGTTTTGTTCGCATACTGCGGAAGCGTTCGTTCGACTTCCGGGTAAACGTTACCTGTAACCATAAACAAATCCGGGTGTCCATCGTTGTCCAGGTCCACCATTCCCGCGCCCCAGCATATATACCGGGTCTCCACCCCGACGCGAGACGTGCGGGTCACATCGTCGAAATTCCCTTTTCCGTCGTTGTGGTAGAGCACGTTGGCGTCGTCCGCGAAATGCGTTTTGAAGAGATCTAGGTGCCCGTCGAGGTCATAGTCGCCTACACCAATGCCCATTCCCGCCTGTTCTTCCCCATCGTCGCTGAGGGCTACCCCCCGCAATACCCCCTCTTCTCGAAACGTTCCGTCGTGGTTGTTCATGAAAAGCAAGCTGGGAGTCGAATCGCAAGCCACATAAATATCCGGCCAGCCATCTTCGTCCAAATCCGCTGCCACCACCGTCATCCCGTAGCAGGTCGTCGCTTGCGCGATACCCGCCTGCTGGCTGACGTCGGTGAACGTCCCGTCCCCATTGTTCTTGTAGAGTGAATGCCTTCCTGTCGGCAGCCCGCGCGGCCCGCACTCTACGGGAACGCCCTTCCAGTTGCAGTTCGTGTTCGCTCCGGGGACCGGCGCATGTTCAATCGAAAAACGAATATAGTTCGAGACAAATAAGTCCAGATGCCCGTCACGGTTGTAATCGAAAAAACTGCATCCAGCGCCCCACCGCGTCTGTTCGTTCAAAAGCCCGGCGGCCTTCGTTACGTCCGTAAACGTGCCGTCGCCATTGTTGCGGTAAAGGATGTTTTGTCCGAAGTAGGTGCAAAAAATATCTTCAAACCCGTCGTTATTGTAGTCCCCGATGCAAACGCCAGAAGCCCAGCCGACGGCACGCAGGCCCGCCTTTTCTGTAACGTCCGTGAACGTCCCATCACGATTGTTCTTGTACAGCCGGTTCGTGGCCTCGGCCGGAGCGCCTTCGAGCCGCGTACCACACAACAAAAAAATATCCATCCATCCATCGTTGTCATAATCAATGAACGCGCAGCCGCATCCGGTGGATTCTAGAATGTATCTCTTGCTCTCTAGGCCGCCATAGATCGTTGGGGCGCGCAGCCCGGCAGCTTTTCCTACATCGACAAAATGCGCATGGAACGGCCGCCCGGACGGAGCTGGCCTGGCGAGCGGTTTAGCCTGGTGCGCCACAACGCCTTGTCCGAACATACGCTCGGCGGTCATGGCCACCGCCGATCCGAGGGAGAATCCCATAAACGCGCGGCGCGTGTAGATCATTCCGTCGAAATTCCTTCTCACGGAGTTCGCTGCCGGCTTCGAACCGTTAACCGTTCTGAGCCTCGGCCAGCAACGTCTTCTAGCCCAAGCAAACGCAAACGCAATCGCAACACAACGAGTAGCGCTCTGCTTAGGGTTGTTTCGTGGGTGTGTCCTCTTCAAATAGTTTGTATCGGTAGTGCTCTTTTTCTTCTTTGGTCGCCTGTTCCCGCAGCTGCGCCAGACGCTGAAGCAGCTCGGGGAGCTCCTTTTTGTCGCCGGTTTTGCGCAGCGCTTGAATCAGGCGGTACACCGCGGTTTGATCCTTAGGATCGATGGCCAGCGCCTTTCGGCATTGCTCAATGGCTTCCTGGTATTGTCCGGTTTGCATGTACAGTTTTGCCAGAACGGAGCGGGCCGCAGGAAGGGTAGGCTGCAACGCGACCGCTCTCTTCGCCGACTGCATCGCCAGCCTAAACTCCGGCGACCCCGGCTCCGCACCCTTTTGCGAAAGCACGTCCGCCTGCAAGTAAAGCAGCAGAGGGTCGTTGGGCTTCCGGGCTAGTTTTGTCTGAACCGACTCCAAAGCATGATCAAGATCATTCGCCTGGACAGCCGCCAGACCTTGCGCTGCCGTACTCAAGGATTGGTTCGGGTTCAATTCATAGGCCCTCTCAAAGTCCGCCTCGGCCTTGTCATACTGCGCCAGCTGCACGTACAGAACCCCTCGGGCGACGTAAAGGTCGTCCGCTTTTGGCTCGAGCGACAGGCCCTCCGTGATCACATCAATTCCCACTTGAAACGATTCGTGCGTAAAACAAATGTTGGCAAAGTCCAAATAAAGACTGATGTTCCGCGGCGCCAGCAAGAGAGCCTGCCGTAGCGTGCTGACCGCCTGGGGGGTGTCCCCCGCATCTTCGTAAGCCGTCGAAGCAAGCTGCAGCGTATCCGCATCCACATCCTTCACCTGCAACAACGGTTCGAGCGTGGCAAGCGCATCTTGCGGCCGCTTGGCCATAAGCTGAATAGACGCAAGAACGAGATGTTCGCGCGGATCCTGTGGCCGAAGCGCCAGAGCTCTCTGGAAAGTTGTCACCGCCTCATCCATTCGCTTGAGCTTCACGAGGCATGTGGCGTAGGCATGCAGAGCGTCGACCTGGGAATCAAGCAGTTCGCCAGCTTTCGCAAAATGTGAAGTCGCTGCAGCGCAGTTTCCTCTCCGATACTCCATCACGGCCAGCATGGCGTGGGCCGTCGGCTCTTCCGGGCGCAATTGCAGCAAATGATTCAGCAGCGGAACCGCCGCTGTGCTGTTGGCCTGGTACTCAATCTGCGCTGCCCCGGCCAACGCGGCAATGGTATTTGGAGAGATTTTAAGCGCTCGCTGAAAGGCCGCCAGCGCGTCTTTGTTGTCGCCTTTGCTCGCGAAAGCGATGCCCTGCAGCGTCCACAATTGCGCATTTTCAGGCGATGTTTCCAGCGCCGCCCGGCTCAACTCCACCGCTTTGTCATAGTCCCGGGCGCGGAGCGCCGAAGTGACCGGCTCCGTCGGACTCTGCGTGGCCTCTGGGAAAACCGAGGAACGGCAGGCGAGCAGGAGCCCTGCTAGCGCCAGAATCCTGCGGATCATCATCGAGAGTTCAGGAAAACGTTTCATGGGCTCGAAGCAAAGGATACTGCATTCGGGAAATCGAGGACAGCTACTGTTTGACGCCGAGCCTCTGCCGCGCTATACATAGGTCGTTCGAGATAACGCTTACTTCGATTCTTGCGCTCGGCCGTCTCTTCCCAGCGCGCCTCCCGCAATCCGCGGAGGCCGTACGTAAAGCGATCTCCGGAGGTTTCCCGATGACCACAAAGACCAGGCGCCAGTTCCTCAAAACCGCTGCCGTTTCCACCGCCGGCCTGCTCGCGGCGCGCTCTCTTCCGGCGTGGCCGCGCTCTTCGGCAACCGTGGCCATCACTCCCGAACTCTCGATCTTCGGCTATTCGCAAATCCAACTGCTTGAGGGCCCCTTCCGCACTCAGTTCGACCAGAACCACCAACTATTCCTTCATCTCGACGAAGATGGTCTTCTGAAGCCGTTCCGCAAGCGCCAGGGAATGCCGGCTCCCGGCCCCGACATGGGCGGCTGGTACGACGATGGCGACGACTTCAATGAAAAGGACAATTTTCACGCGTTCATTGCCGGACATACCTTCGGTCAATACGTTTCCGGATTGGCTCGCGCGTATGCCGTGACGGGCTCGAAAGAAACCGAGGCAAAAGTACACCGCCTCGTACGGAGGTTTGGCGAGACCGTCGAGCCCACCGGGAAGTTCTATGTCGACTATCGCCTCCCCGGCTACACCTTCGACAAAACCTGTTGCGGCCTGATCGATGCCCACGAATTCGCCGCCGATCCCGACGCCCTCGCTATTCTCAAGCGTGCCACCGAAGCCGTCCTGCCGCATCTCCCCGAAAAAGCTCTAAGCCGGTCCGAACAAGAAGCCCGTCCGCACAAATCCATCGCCTTCACATGGGACGAAACCTATACCTTGCCCGAAAATTTCTTCCTCGCCTATCAACGCAGCGGTGACGAGCGCTACAAAGAACTGGGCGAGCGTTTCATCTACCACGAGTATTACGACGCGCTCGCCGAAAATCACAATGCCCTTCCCGGCAAGCACGCCTACAGTCACGTGAATACATTCAGCTCGGCCATGCAGGCCTACCTGGTCCTTGGCGATGAAAAATATCTTCGCGCCGCAACGAACGGTCTGCGCATGGTGCAGGAACAGAGCTATGCAACAGGCGGATGGGGACCGGACGAAGCCTTTGTCGTGCCCGGCAAAGGACTACTTGCGGAAAGCCTGGGAAAAACCCGCTCCAGCTTTGAAACTCCCTGCGGGGCCTATGGCCAGTTCAAAATTACACGCTACCTACTTCGCGTGACGCGCGACTCACGTTACGGCGACAGCATGGAGCAGGTCCTCTACAACACCATCGCCGGCGCCAAGCCCATTCTTCCCGACGGTACCAGCTTCTACTACTCCGACTACAACTCGGACGCCGCCAAAAAGGTCTATTACAAGGACAAGTGGCCTTGCTGTTCCGGCACTTTCCCCCAGCTTGCCGCCGATTACGGAATCAGCTCCTACTACCCGTCCAAAGACGGCCTTTACGTGAATCTCTTCCTGCCCTCTCGCCTCAGCTGGATCGAAGGCGGCACGAAATGCACCCTGACGCAAAAAACCAGTTATCCCGCATCGAATGCCACCCAGCTCGAGCTCGAGATGGCGCGCCCTGAAAAGTTCACGGTGTACCTGCGCGTTCCGGCCTGGGCGGACGCCAAGACACGGGTCTCAGTAAACGGCAAGCGTGTCGAGGGCGACGTTCTCGCAGGAAAATTCTTTGCATTATCGCGAACATGGAAGAACGGCGACCGCGTGGAGTATGAAATCGGGATGCCGCTCAGCCTCCAACCCGTTGATCCAGAAAATCCACAGATCGTGGCGCTCCGCCGCGGCCCGCTCGCACTCTTTGGCGTGGGAAATCTGCCCGCAAGCTTTTCGCGCGCGCAACTCTTAGCCGCTACCGCCGCTTCTGCGTCTTCAGAAAACTGGCAAGTCCAGGGCGAAGCCGGAAAAATCACATTCCGTCCGTTTGCCGCCATCGGCGATGAGCCTTACCGCCTCTATCACACCGTAAAAACCTAGCGATTCGAAACGCGGCGTCAGCTTCGGATCAGTGGACGAGCTCGGCAGAACTTTCCTACGCCTTCAGAACCGGCGTCCAGACCTGCATTGGCGTGCCGGCCCGGTTCGCCCACGCATAGTAGGGGATGAAGTTCAGTTCCACTTGCCGCCCTTTGGAAGCCTCTGCACCATAGGGGCGGTAAAGCGCGCCGAGCGAATTAGATTTCTCGCCGACCGCTCCGGTATGCTTCAGCACCACGATTCCTCCAAGCAGATCCTTGTGAAATTCCTCGTGGAACGCCGAACTGCCTTTCTGCCGCAAATCCAAAGAAACATCGAATAGCTGCACTCCATCCGGCTGATCCAGCTGCTCGAGACAATAAACCAGCGGCCCACGCTGAACCGCCACGCGCCCGTAGTCATCCACAACGCGCGGGTTCGCCTCAATCACTTCGGGCGTCATGCCAAACTTCACACGGATGACGTCGCCCGCCGCCCACTGCCGCCGCAAAGCCAGATACTGTCCCGGTGTCGCTCCAGAAACCGCTTTGCCATTCAGGGAAACCTGCGTCCCGTCCGACCATCCCGGCACGCGAAGATAAAAAGTGAACTCCGCCGGCTTGGCTGGCGTCACCGTAATCTCCGTCGCGCCATCCCACGGATAATTCGTCTTTTGCGCCACCTTCAAACCGGTCCCGTCTTCCAAATGCCAATCCAATTGCGAATTGTCATACAGGTGAACGTAAAGCCCGTCTTTGCTCGTGCTGTAAAAATATCCAGGTAAGGAAGCAAACGTGCGCTCCAGATTCGGCGGGCAGCAGGTCGTGTCGTACCACGGATTCCGAATCTGGTCGCCGCCCGATGGATCAAATCCCAGCGGATTGCGGTAGCAATACATCGTCCCGTCCAGCGACATCCCGGAATTAATCCCGTTGTACAAAGCTCGCTCGATCACATCCGCATATTTCGCGTCGCCACTCGCGGCCAGCAGCCGCCAGTTCCACATCATGTTCCCGATCGCCGCGCAACTCTCTCCATAGGCCGTAAAATTCGGCAACTCGTAGGAATCGCCAAATGCCTCGCCCGAACTTCGTGCACCGACTCCGCCCGTTACATACATCTGGGCCGCGACCAGGTCCCCCCAAAGTACATTAAGCGCCTTCAAATACGTTTGATCGCCGGTTTCCAGGTAATAGTCGGTTGCACCGCAGCAGGCATACATCGCACGCACCGCGTGCCCCTCAAGATGCGTGCGCGTCGTAAACGGAATTCCGCAGAAATGATAAACGTAGCCGTGCGGCGGCAGCTTGATCCGCTCATCGCCCTGAAGGATATAGCCCGCAAGATCCAGGTGCCGCTTGTCTCCGGTGGTGCGGTAAAGTTCGATCAAAGCCATTTCGATTTCAGGATGCCCCGAAAGAATGGGCTTCTTATCGGCTCCCGGCCCAAAATTGGGCAACAAAAAGCCGTCCACAAATCGGATCCCCGCGTCCAGCAACGTCCTGTCACCTGTCGCGCGATAATACGCAACGGCCCCCTGAATCATGTGCCCGATGTTGTAGAGCTCGTGCCCCCATCGCTGCACGTCAGGCAACATGCGATCCTTCGCCTTGTCCCCGACATAGTACGTATTTAAATATCCGCTCGGCTCCTGCACCGCGACAACTTCCTTGATAATCGCGTCGGTCTCGGCGCGCAATTCAGGACGGTCGCCCGACTGTAAGGCGAACCCCACCGCCTCCGTCCATTTGTACACGTCCGAGTCCGAATAAACCGGCCCGTGCTGCGCCGCGTCGCTCTTTCCAGCCAGGCGCAGAAAATTGTTCATCCGCCCGTTTGCTTCGAGCAACTTTTCCATGGACGGAATGCTCTTTTCGACGTTTGTCTCGCGCCGCGCTCCCCAAAATCCCGCCGCAATCGTCACCGCATGCACCGGAATGTTGTGCAGTTTCGCGTATGGCGACTTATCCAGAAAGAGCACACCTTCCTCTTTCCAGTCCGCACCGGGCGAACCCGCGCCGCCGCGCCAGGATGCGCCAAACAAGCTGCGAGCAGGCACCGCGCTCACCGCGGCCGCGGATACCGCCCGACCCACAAATTCCCGCCTCGTCAATTTCGTTTTCTTCGTCATACTCGCCTCCCGGGAACGCTGTGTTTCGAGCTCCGTCAGGAGCAAACGTTTACACGCCCTCGACGATAAATCATAACTCGCGATGCATGCAATTACTTTTCCAGCTGTCGGCTTACGCGCCTCTGCCGCAAACCATGCTAGAGCTGACGGTCCGGCCACAGTCGCTCCGAGAGAGGTATACTCCGCAGGGGTCGGAAGCGCCTGGGCTCCTTGTGCTTCCCGGAAAGGATGCTTCTATGATCAGACGCGACTTTCTCCGCCGCATACTCTCGGCCGGCACGGCGCTTGCCGCCGGTAGAGCGGCCGGAAAAGTGATTGAGTCTCCTTTGGATGCTGCCCCGCCCTTTCCGGGTGACCCGCCGAATCGGACGGCCGCTGCCCCGAAGAGCGGGCACCCGCTTCCCGCCCTGACCGCCATTCCGTTCCCGCTCAAGGATGTCAGGATTCTCGATCCGCAACTGGTCCGCATGCGCGACCAAACGCTCAATTATCTGCTCGCTCTCGATTCCGACCGCCTGCTGCACAACTTCCGCGTCAATGCCAGTCTGCCGTCCTCTGCCGAGCCGCTCTCGAACCGCGAGTCTCCCAGCAACGGCTGGCGCGGTCATTACGTCGGCCATTTTCTTTCCGCGTGCGGCCAGATGTATGCCTCGACCGGCGACGCCCGCATCAGGTCAAAGGCCGACGCCATGGTGGCCGAACTCAGAAAATGCCAGACGCAGCTAGGCGACAGGGGCTATCTTTCTGCGTTTCCCGAGTCGAACTTCGACGACCTTGAGCAGGGTCGTCCCTCCGCAGTCCTCTGGTATGCCCTCCATAAAATCATGGCTGGCTTGCTCGACGTCCACGAGCACTGCCTGAATCCCCAGGCGCTTCAGGTGCTCGAGGGCATGGCCGGCTGGGTGGACTGGCGCACGGGCCGGCTCCCCGAGGAACAAATGCAGCGCACCTTAGAAACCGAATTCGGCGGCATGAGCGAAGTCCTGGCCAACCTCTCCGCCGCCACCCAGAATCCCCATTATCTGGTGGTCGCCAAACGCTTCGACCATCACGCGGTGATGGACCCCGCCGCCGAAGGGCGTGATACACTCACCGGCCTCCACGCCAACACCCAAATACCCAAGTTTATCGGAGCCGCCCGCGAATTCGAGCTGACCGGCGAACCGTTCTACCGCGACGCCGCACAATTCTTCTGGCAACAGGTTGCGCTGCACCGCAGCTACGTCACCGGCGGCAACAGCGTCAGCGAACATTTCCGCACGGCTCCGGACGCACTCGCCTCCGAACTCACGGACCTCACGCAGGAAACCTGCAACACCTATAACATGCTCAAGCTGACCCACCATCTCTTCACCTGGCAGGCCGCGCCACAATACGGAGACTATTACGAGCGCGCTTTCCTGAACCACATCCTCGCCACGCCCAACCCGGCGGAGGGCTCGCCCCTTTACTACCTCGGAATGCAACCCGGTCAGTGGAAAGTTCACTTCGTGCCCCACGAGGGCTTCTTCTGTTGCTGCGGTACGGGCTTGGAAAATTTCTCGAAGCTCGGCGAGGGCTTCTATTTTCACGATACCCGGTCTCTCTGGGTGAACCTTTTCTTCGCCTCCGAAGTCAACTGGCGGGAGAAGGGCGTCACCATCCGCCAGGAAACGCGTTTCCCCGAGGAAGCCGGGACCCGCTTGATTATCCAGACCCAATCGCCCTCGGACTTTCGCTTGAACCTGCGTATACCGTATTGGGCCGAAAACGCCAGCCTGGCCGTCAACGGCAAGCCCTTCCGGCAAAACGAAAAGCTGACACCCTCCAGCTACGCGAAAATCGACCGCACCTGGAAGAACGGTGACTACGTGGAAATGAAGCTGCCGATGCGCCTCGATTCAGAGACCATTCCCGGCGACCCGAAACTAGCGGCTATCCTGTACGGCCCGCTGGTGCTCGCCGGTGAACTCGGCACGGAAGATCTCGACCCCCGGCGTATCTATTCCGACGACAAATTTCTGCACGGCGGTTTTTCTCGCATCGCCGTACCCCAACTCGCCGGCGACCGGAATGCCCTGGAGAAATGGATTCAACCGGTCAGCTCCAAAGATAAACCGCTCACTTTTCATACCGTGGGCGCGGGCCGTCCCGTGGACGTCACTCTTAGCCCCTTTTATCGCCTGTTCAACCAGCGCTACTGTGTTTACTGGCGCTTCGCCGCTCCCGTCGATGGATGAACTCGAGGCCGCCAGTGTTTCCAGTCCCTCACGACTGACCTTTTCTCCTCGACAAAAAGCGGCGTTTGATTCTCTGGATGTCCCGGGCGGGGGTTAGAAGGCCAGCAAGACGATCCGGCGTCTGAACTCACATTGGAGTGGAGGGATGGATTGCCAGGGATCGGGACTGGCCCGAGTGCCGCAGGCCCAGAGACAAACCTCAACCTTAGGCGTTCGCCTTCTCGGCCACGGTGATCAACGTGGGCAGGACGTCGCCGAATTTCCCGATACCCGGCTGACCAAACGCAAAGTAGAGGCGGTGATACAGCGCGTACAGCGAATTGTAGACCTTCTGCGCCGCAGGCTCGGCCGTAAACACGGTATGCCCTGGACATATTTTATCCTGCGCCTCTTCCACCGTCTTGAATGTCCCGGCGGCGAGAAAGGCAAATATCGCGGACCCCAGACTCGTGACGCTTTTGCTCGGCACCAGCACCGGCCGCCCCAGCACGTTCGCATAAATCTGATTGAGCACGCTGTTTTTCTGCGGAATGCCGCCCGCATTGATCACGCGCTTGATGTTCACGCCATGTTCCGCCATGCGGTCGAGAATGATTCGCGTATGGAATGCAGTGCCTTCGATCGCCGCGAAGAGTTCGTCCTGAGCGGTGTTCTGCAAGTTCCAACCGAGCGTCATTCCGCGCAGATTCGGGTTCACCAAAACGGTCCGGTCGCCGTTATCCCAGGTCATGCGCAAAAGGCCGGTCTGCCCGGGCCGGTACTTCTCAAGCCCCTGGCTCAGCGTCGCCACATCGGTTCCGGCGCGAGTGGCAATGGCGCTGAAAATGTCTCCGACCGCCGAAAGGCCGGCTTCAATTCCGGTTCGCAGCGGATGCACACTGCCCTGTACAACTCCGCAAACACCCGGAACCAGGTTCACCGACGGCGTGATGCCAATGATGCAGGTCGAAGTCCCGACGACATTTACCATGTCCTCGGTCCGGCAACCCGCCCCGATCGCATCCCAATGCGCGTCGAATGCGCCGACCGGAATCGGGATGCCGGCTCTCAGTCCGAGCTTTTCCGCCCAGGGAGCGGAGAGTCGCCCGGCGATATGGTCGGAGGTAAGATACTCACCCTGAAGTTTTTCCCGAACGCCCGCAAACAATGGATCGACTTTGACGAGAAACTCTTCCGGAGGCAGGCCGCCTAAATCCGGATTCCACAGCCACTTGTGACCCATGGCGCAGACGCTGCGCTTTACCTTGCGCGCATCGGTGATTCCGGAAAGCGTGGCCGCCGCCATGTCGCAATGCTCGAAGGCGGAAACAAAGTGTGCGCGCTTTTCTGGATTGTGGCGCAGCCAATGCAGCAGTTTCGAGAAGCCCCACTCCGACGAATACACTCCGCCCGACCACTGGATAGCCGCAAGGTTTTCGCGGTGCGCCGCTTCGGTGATCTCCGCGGCTTCCCTTTTGGCACGGTGATCGCACCAAAGATAATATTCGTCGAGCGGTTCCAGGTCTTTGCCAACGGGAATGACGGAAGAACCGGTCGTGTCGATTGCCAGCGCTTGCACCTGATCCCGGGCAACGCCCGCTTTTCGTACCGCCTCACGGGTCGCGCTAGCCAAAGCACGCATCTGCTCGTCGTGCGATTGCGTGGCGTATTCCGGATCCTCACGTTTGCGGTGCAGCGGATACTCGGCAAGCGCGGTTGCGAGCAAACCTCGTTCGCTGTCCACAATGGAAACGCGAACGCTCAGGGTTCCAAAATCAACGCCAGCCACGATGGCCATGGGATTTCGACTCGCTCCGTACAAAGAACCGGTTCAAATAAACCATTAACCCGCGTGGGCGTACATATCCCAGCCGAGGTAACGCTTGGCGGCTTCATGCACGGCGGGAGCGACGGAAGAAAAGTTAGCAGCCACGTGATGCTCGAAACCGTTTTCGCAGATGTAGCGCAGCAGTTTCTGCAGGCCTGGAATTTCGACGACTCCAGCGCCGCCAAACGTTTCCAGGGGATCGTCCGTGAACCGGCCGCTGCCGGTATAACCGCGGATTCTGCCGGCGAAGTCGTCCGTCGAAAAACGCGCGAAGCACATTGCTCCCGGCTTTACCTGTCCTACGCATGTTCCAAACGTATTCTCTTTTCCAACCGTCCCTGCGATGATTGCCTGGTAGTCCATTTTGACGTCTTTGAAGAAATGCTTCGGCAGATTGCTGCAATGGAAGCACACCGCCTTATTCGGATCGTTTCCGTAATTGTTGTTCCAATCGAGCAGTGCGCTTGGCGATTCCGAAGCCAGCTGCAAAGCGTGCATGCCCAGTACGCCGCACACATCCACTTCGCAAGCGCTCGAAAGCAGCGAGTCGCTCATCATGCTCATCACCGTACAGGGCACGACTCCGAGGTTTTCTTCGAGCGAAGTCCAACATTGCACCGCGCTGATCTGCACGTCGGTGGCTTTCATCCACTGATCGATCACCACGCCTAACTTGGCCATCTTCAGCAGCGCAGCCCGCGGAATATCCGTAGTCGTCACATATTTCTGGATGGATTCGAGCTTTTGCACTGCCGCTTCGTTTGTATCCTGCATCCGCTCAATGCGGCCGAGTACTTCGGAAAGATCGAGCGTCTCGACCGAAATGCCGCTGTTCTCCAGCAGCTTCTCGCTGTAGCGCACGGTGTTGAACGCCGTCGGCCGCGCCCCCAATGCGCCGATACGCAGGTTGCGCAGCCCTTTCACAACGCGGCAAACTCCCGCGAACCATTCGAGATCTTTCTGAAACTCCTCGGAATCCGGTGTTTCGGTGTGCAGCGTGGTGAGCGAATAAGGGATGCCGTACTGCGTCAAATTGTTGCAGGCGGACATCTTGCCGCAAAAGCTGTCGCGCCGGTCCGTGATGGTCATTTTTGACTGCGTGTCCGGCGTTGCCTGAACCAAAACAGGAACATTGAGGCGGGCCAATCGCAACGTATCCGCGATCGCGCGCTCATCTCCGAAATTCGGCAGCGTCACAATCACGCCGTCGATCGCATCGCCTTTCGATTTGAACAACTCCGCGCAGCGCTTTGCCTCTTCATAGGTTTCCACCGCTCCATGTTTGCTCTGCTCGGGACCGAGTACCACCACATCGATGCCCGCTCGTTCGAGGACCCGGGTCATCTCTTCCCGCCCGGTCTTCGCAAGATGAGCCGGGAAGAATCCCCGGTTTCCCACGATCACTCCCATCGTCATTTTTCTCTTGTTGGCCATGGTCCCTTAGGTCGCTTTCTCAAACGTGTTCAAATCACTCGTTATGTCTCAGCGAAAAAGCAAATCAGTGTTTACTTTTCTTCTGCCCATAATAGGCTTTCTTGCCGTGCTTCCTCAGAAAATGCCGGTCATGAAGCGTTTTGCCGAGCGCGGTCGCATCCGCGTTTACGGCCATGGTCAAATACGCCATGCGCGCGGCGGCCTCCAGCATCCATGCATTCTCCGCCGCTTCTCGCGGGTCAGCGCCCCAAGCGAAGGGCCCATGGTTTCTGACGAGCACTGCCGGAATCGCCAGTGGATCCAGCCCTTGGAATGCGCGGAGGATCACTGCCCCCGTATTTGCCTCGTACTCGCCGCCGATTTCGGTGTCTGACATCACTTCGGTCAGTGGAATCGCGCCGTGAAAATAGTCGGCGTGCGTGGTACCCAGGCACGGAATTGGTTTCTGAGCCTGCGCCCAGGCCGTGGCGTACTCGGAATGCGTATGCGCGATTCCGCCGATGGCGGGGAGGGCCCGGTACAGGGCAGCATGCGTGGGAAGATCCGAAGAAGGCCGCAACTTCCCCTCGACCACCTGGCCTTGCAGATCCGTAACGACGAGATCCTTCGATTTCATCCGGTCGTAGGGAACGCCGCTGGGCTTGATGACGATCAAACCTTCTTTGCGCGCAATGCCGCTGGCATTGCCGAAGGTGGAAAGGACCAAACCTCTGCGGACCAAGTCCAGATTGGCTTCCAGGACCTGTTCTCGTAGTTTCGCTAACCGCATTCGCCCTCGACTCTATACCGTCACGTTATTTCCGCGTGGAAAATCGCAAAACTGTCGACGACCGATAGGTTTCTCCCGGTTTCAAGACCGTGGACGGAAAACCCGGATGGTTCGGCGAATCCGGGAAATGCTGCGTCTCCAGGCAAAGTCCGGTTCGATGGGCATACAATTGGCCGCCCTTGCCCTTTGCCGTGCCGTCCAAGAAATTACCGCTGTAAAACTGAATCCCCGGTTCCGTTGTGAGTACTTCCAGGACTCGCCCGCTGGTGGGTTCTAATACCTCAGCGGCAAGTTCGAGCCCGACTTTCTTCGTTCTTTCGAGCGCCCAGTTATGGTCGTAACCCTTCCCGAACTTCAGTTGTTCATCGTCCTGATGGATGCGCTCCCCGATAGCTGCCGGTTTTGTAAAATCGAATGGCGTGCCGCGAACCGCACGCAATTCTCCGGTCGGTATCAGAGTCGCATCCACTGGCGTAAATTGCTGCGCCCGAAGGAGCAACTGATGATCCACAATCTCCCTGCTGGCGTCGCCGGATAAATTGAAATAACTGTGATTCGTTAGATTGATGACCGTGTCTTTGTCAGTCGTCGCCGTGTAATCGATGCGCAATTCATTGGCTTCCGCAGGCAGCGTGTAGGTGACTTTCACCTTTAGTGTACCGGGGTAGCCTTCTTCGCCAGCGGCGCTAGTGTAGCTCAACTCAAGGACTTCGGCATCCGCACGCGAACGATCCACGCCCGCCCAAATTCTTTTGTTAAATCCGACCGTGCCACCATGCAAACTGTTGGGCCCATCGTTTTTAGGAAGATGAAAGGTCGTTCCGTCCAGCGTAAACTCACCGTGTGCGATCCGGTTCCCGTACCGACCGATGGTGCCTCCAAAATAGGATTTGCCCTGCTCGTACCCTTCGAGGGTATCGTATCCGAGAACTACATCGGCCGATTTGCCAGCACGATCGGGAACCTTCAGCGAAACCAGAGTGGCTCCGTACGTGATGACGACCGCCTCGACGCCTTGCCGATTGATCAGAACGTACCGGGAGACAGAGGCGCCGTCACTGGTTTTCCCAAAATCTGAAACCTCGATCTTGTGCTCTGCTGCCGTGGCGTAGAAAGGGATCGTAAACAATGCCCAATGGCAAAAGACGGAAAGAATCACAGGAAGTCTGCTCATGAGTCGTCCCCTAGAAGCACCTGAGAGCACCGAGATTACCGGGCAAGTTAAGTAAACGTTTACCATGGCGGTGCTGGCTTTGCAAGGGCCTTTGCCCTTTTGTTCCGCGTTCCGCCGCCATCTTGAAACTCCTCCTTTGCTTCGATGGCACTGTGGGAACAAGGCTGGATTCTTGGTTAGGAATTCGCACCGCAGGCTCCCGCGCTGGGACATCGGTTGTCACATGTTTGGGATAGCGTATACTGTAACTGACAACCTTTGCTGAGGGCAAAAGAGGACCCGTGGACATTCGGGATGTCGCCAGACGAGCCAGAGTATCAACTGCCACTGTATCACGTACGGTCAACCAAGTCGCGACAGTCGATGCACAATTGGCAAAACGCGTCTGGAAGGCTATCGCCGAGCTCGGATACTACCCCAACCGCCAAGCCCGGGCACTGGTCTCCGGACGGAGCCGTGTGTTCGGGTTAATCGTTTCTGAAATCACCAACCCCTTCTTCCCCGAGATCGTGCAGACCTTCGAGACGCTGGCCGTCGAACAAAACTACGAAATTCTTCTGACCTCGACGATTCACGATCCGAAGCGAATGGAACTCGCTGTCCGCAGGATGATTGAGGGGCGCGTGGATGGCGTCGCAATCCTTACGTTCGGAATGGAAGACGAACTCCTCGAACATCTGCGATTTCGGAATTTGCCGCTCGTTTTCGTGGACGTGGGTCCCAAGGCGCCGCGCGTCAGCAATATCCGCGTCGATTATGCGCATGGAATCCGCCAGGCGGTGCAACACCTCGCCGCGATGCGGCATGAACGCATCGGTTTTGTAACGGGCCCCCTCCGGCTGCGCTCGGCAGTCGCACGGAGAGACGCCTTCGAAGCTTCGATGCGGGAAATTGGCCTGCAAGTGAGGCCGGAGCTTATCGTCGAGGGCGATCACCGGCTGGAGGGTGGAAAACTCGCACTGCAGAATCTCTCCAAACTCCGGGAGCAGCCCACGGCTCTGATGTGCTCGAATGACATGACCGCCATCGGCGTGATGAGGCAAGCGTTCGATCTGGGAATTAGCGTGCCTCAGGAATTATCTGTCATTGGATTCGACGACACGCGGCTGGCAGAGTTCATGATTCCGCCGTTGACCACGATTCAGATGTCGCAGGCGGAATTGGCGACACTGGCGTTCAACGCTCTGCTCAAGGAAGTGAAGCGAGAAGCCCCCACGCCAAACGGAACGGAATTTGTCCTCAAGACACAGTTGATTCTTCGCAACTCGACAACGTTTCCTCCAAACAACAACCAGGTTAGAACGCGTTCGACGCCCAAGCGCCTCTCCCAGCTCGCGCCGGAAGGCAAAGAGTGAAAAGCTCTTTCTCCCCGCGATAAGGCCCGCCGAATGGTCCGGCGATCACAGCTCACAGGGGCGGCGCAAATTCTCGCTTTAAGCCTGTCTGTTTTTCTGGTTCTTCTCTGCGGCGTAACCTTCAGCCGAGGCCAATCCGCAAGCAGCGCGGCGCCCACACAAGACAAGGCGGTTCTCGCCGAACCGCTGCGGCGCGCGCCGACGGGCGCGAGTCGCTGCATGTTCTGCCACCCCGGGGAGGTTGAGGGCTATGCCCGCTCGGCCATGGCCCATTCACTGCGGCGCGCCGGTCAGGAGCCCGATGGCACTGTGAGCGCCCATGGCTCGAGGATCACCATGCGTTCTTCGCCGGCCGGGTATTGGCAGCATTGGGAAAATGGCGGCGACAGCAGCGACTATCGCGTCGACTTTGTCGTTGGCTCCGGAAACCATGCCAGCGGGTACCTTGTCGACATCGGGGGGCACCTGTTCCAGTCGCCCGTGGCTTTCTATACCAGCCGCAAATCCTATGACCTAGCCCCCGGTTACGAAAATGTGTCCGATCCGGACTTCACGCGCCCCGTCAGCGAGGAATGTGTTCTCTGCCATTCGGGAACCGCACTTCACATCGCGGGCACTCTGAATCAATATCGGCCGCCGATTTTCGCCGCTGAGGCGATCACGTGCGAGCTTTGCCATGGCCCTGTCGAACGGCACCTCACGGATCCACGAGCGGGCACGATCGTGAATCCGGCGAAGCTCGAGCCGGCCGCGCGCGACAGCGTCTGCGAGCAATGTCATTTGTTCGGAGTTGCACGCGTCCCCAACCCCGGCAAGAAGCTGAGCGACTTTATCCCCGGGCAGCGATTGGAAGACACATTCACGATTTACCGCAATGCCCTGCCGCCAGGCGCGCCGGCCGGGAGTTTCAAAGTCATCAGTCATGTCGAGCAACTTGCGCTGAGCGCCTGCGCCCGCAACAGCGGCGGCCGCTTGTGGTGCGGCACCTGCCACAACCCACACGACAAGCCCCTTCAGACCGTGCAGTATTACCGCGCACGATGCCTCACTTGCCACACGTCGAACTTCCCTGCTGCACATCCTGGCCGGGACACCGATTGCCTGAGCTGCCATATGCCCCGCCGGAATGCCGAAGACGGGGGGCATACAGTTTTTACAGATCACCGGATTCAGCGCCGCCCCGAGACAGGCCAGGCCGATCTTTCGGCGGATGCCGGAATCGCCGCGTGGCGGGAACCGCCGCCCGAGCTGGAGAAAAGGAATCTCGGTATCGCTTACATCGACGTCGGCATGCAGCGTCACTCTTCGGCCTTCATCATCCAGGGTTACCGCACCTTGACGGAGGTGCAGCGGCAGTTCACCAATGACAGCGACTTTTTCAAATGGATTGGCGAGGCCCTGCTTGTCGGAAAACAAACAGCCGATGCGAAATTGGCCCTCGAACGCGCGCTCCAGCTGGATCCCGATTCGCCGGTCACGGAAGCGGGAGCTGCTTCGCCTTACATAGAGGAAGGAGACGCGGACCGCGCGATCACCCATTTGGAGCGCGCCGTCACGCTCGATCCGCTATATCTGCCAGCGGCCAGCACGCTGATTGAACTGTATCGAAGTCAGGGCAAGACCGCCGAGGCCGTTGAACTCTCCGCCAGAATCAAAGCGGCCATGAACGAAACGGCCGATGGGCGCCAAGGCGCTCAGAAGCCTTCGGCAGAGACCCCACAAAAAAAGGCGGAAGAGGTCTTCAAGAACATCCGAATGCTTAAAGGTATTCCGGCCGAACAGTTGGTGCCTTCGATGGAATTTATGTCGTCGTCGCTCGGAGTGGATTGCAACTTCTGCCATGTCGAGGACCATTTCGAGAAAGACGACAAAAAGCCGAAACAAGCTGCACGCGAAATGATGCAAATGATGATCGCCATCAACAAGAGTAGTTTCGAAGGCCAGCGCGAAGTGACCTGCTACTCCTGCCATCGCGGTGCGCGGAGCCCGGTGGACACGCCGATAGTCGACGGAGAAATAGGCGCAAACGCCGGCGCCGGGAGCACCGAAGCGCAGAAGCTTCCTACGGATTTGCCCACAGCATCCGAATTACTTGAAAAGTACGTCGGTGCCGTCGGCGGCGCCAGGGCGATCGCGAGCAGGACGAGCCGGATCGTAAAGGGCAGGGAGAACTTCCGCGGCCAGTCCACGGCCCTCGAAATCTTCTCAAAAGCCCCAAACAAGCAGGCGGTTGTCCGACACTATGTAAAGGGTGACAGCGTCACTGTTTTTGACGGCGACGCAGCCTGGTTCCGCACTCCGGGGCGCCAAGCACGCGATCTGCACGGCGCCGATCTCGACGCTGCCAGGCTGGATGCGGATCTGCAGTTTCCATTGCACATCCCGCAGTATTACTCCGGGCTGCATGTCGAATATCCTGAAAAGATCGGCGAACGCGAAAGCTACGTGCTCTTGTGCGCTGAAGGGACCGCGCCAGCTGCAAAGCTCTATTTCGACGCGCAGTCACGCCTGCTGGTGCGGGTCGTGCGCTACAAAGAGTCCGCACTTGGCGTTAATCCGGAGCAAATCGATTATTCGGATTATCGAGATGTCGACGGCGTTCGACTGCCTTTCCGAATCACCGTTTCCGGTCCAACGAGCAGTTCTACGATCCAGATTTACGAGGTAGAGGACAACGTTCCGGTCGACGAAGCCAGGTTTTCCAGGCCACCATCCTAAAAAATCAAGGAGGTGGACTAGAAGAGCGCCGGTTTCGAGCCGTGACGCTCCCTGCTGGACATTTTCCCATCCATTCACGGGCGCATCTGGGCTCTTATTGAATTTCGCGCGGCCGCGTGTCAGGACACCGGGAACAGGCAAGAAACTCGAACCGAATACAACCGCCGGCAATCGTATTAAAATTTCCACAAATTCATTAATCTGCATATGCCAATATGCGATTCAGCACCTGACCTTTGCTTTTGAATTGACTGTTCTTTACCGCGATTTTAAAATTGGATTTGACAGTTAGCTCTCGGCCGCGGAAAGGTCCAGCCCTGATGTCACGTCTGCTTGCCGTAGTTCTGTGTGCTCTAGGTGTATTTGCAGTCTCCACTCCGGCTCAGGTTTCCAGTTCCGTTATCGAACCTCTCCGCTTTCCCGCGGGAACAATTCTCGCCTTTCACTTGCAGACTCGTCTTCGCCATTCGGACGCCGACCCTCTTGGGGTCCTCCCTCCGGGAACCGTCTTGCATGTAAAAATTTTCAATGCCATAGACTCAGCCGCGGATCGCGATGGCAGCGAGTTTCGTGGCTCCATCGTCTCGGATATATCCATCGGAGACGGCGTAGTCATACACTCCGATGCGGAAGTGCGAGGCCTCTTGGTTCTTCTCCGAAGCAAAAATCATCCGGATGGGTTCCGGTATGAACTTTTGCTTACGCAGATTACGGACGGCGAAAAATCCTACCCGCTCACCGCTTCTCTCAATCCTTCCTTCTTCGATTCCAGTGCTCAACCGGCCCCCGCGACTCCGGTCTCCTCAGCTCCCGGCACCGCTTCAAAAGTAGAAATCAGAGGAGTGGTCAAGTCCGACGCATCCAGCGACACAAAATTGCCACCAAGCTCTCCGCAACAACAACTCCCTAACTAGTTTGTTCTCGCGCAGTGAAGAGAATTCCAGTCCTGGTACTCCGGTGAGTTCCGGTCTAGATCCGCGACCCTCTCCGTAAGCTGTTAAGGCCATGGAAGTTCAAAGATTTCTGAACATTCTCTACCACTCTGGCACGCTTTCTGCTCCCTGATCCGTGCTCGGCCCAAATCTCCAAGGAGGCACTAGTAATGAAGAATGCATGGCGATTTGGTTTTTCTACGTTGGCTGGCACGGTTCTCGTAGCAGGAGCACTGGCATTGCCGCCGGCCAATACGCATCAAACTCAGGACGGTCAGCAGGCTGCCGCTCAGACGCAATCCGTGTCTGGAAAGATTGCCTCCGTTGACCAGAATTCTTTCACACTCACGGTTGCCGCCGGGTCTTCGGTTTCAGAAGCCCAGCAGCCAACTTCAGCGACTACGATGTCCTTCGTCATTGACAAAAACACGACGGTGGAAGGCAAGTTGAAGGTCGGTTCCGCTGCGGACGTGACCTACCGCCAGGACAACGGCGCCAACGTAGCCATCAGCGTCCATGTCGCTCCCTGAGCGGCGCAAGCAGTTCCGTAAGGCAATGCAGTAAATTCCGCGGTCTGGGGCTCTGAGAGACGTTTCATCTTTGTTCTTCTCGAGGAGTCCCAAGACGCTTCTGCTGCAATTTAATCCGTGCCCGAGAACCCGGGGAGATGCGGCTCTGCGACACAATCGCGCCGCAGCACGCGGGGCGGTCGGGGTGCCGGCGCTCGGATTGTGCTGCGGGCAGAATTTGAGACGCGGGACCACAAGAAATACTAAGTACGGACCACCGCAGGTAGTCCCGAGAGGATGCCCAAGTCCGAGTTTTCAAAACGGCGGCTTGGTCACGAGGATCCGTCTTCGTTGAAATCTCTTTTGACGGACCGATTTTCATCGCGCGGCCTCGAAACATGTACGTAATCCGAAGGACGATCCTCAAGCGACTCTGGCCTTCATTGGCTGGATGGCTCCTCATCAGATCCAAGTTCAAGCGGAATCCAAGAGCACAGAGCGAAAAATCGGGCAAGAAAAAGCCGGGAGGCAAGTTCACCTCCCGGCTTTGCTTAACTGCTGGCTTCCCAGATTCTGTTACGAATTGGCAGAAGGACTATTTCTTATCTTTGTCTTTAGTCTTGTCTTTGTGAATTTCTTTGCTGGTCTTGTTCTGCTCCTTATTCACTTGTTTCTTCTCAGAAGCAGTCAGCTTGCCACCGTTGGCTTCGCGATCGTCCTTGACTTGCTGATTGATGTGCTGCTCCTGTTTTTCGACTTTGGCCGTTTCGCCCGGCGTCATTTTTCCGCTGGCGACTCCGTTGGCGATGCGCTCCTGCTGGTTGTGCGCGCGTTCTCCGACTCTGCTCATCGCGGGATTCGCAGGCCGACCGTGGTTTGCGGAAGCGAAATTGGACCTATCCAGACTGGCTGTGTGTTCATGGGACATCTGTTCGCCCGTCGGTTGCACGTGCGGCTCTGCCGCAGCGGCGCGCTCCTCTGCCGTTGCTGCCGCGACCGTTCCACCAGGCCCGTTGAAGCTCGCGCGGACACCCACGTTGGCATTGACGACAACCGTCCTGTCGACGAAGGTGTTGTGGATTACCGTGGTGTTCACATTGAGCACGGCTGTGTTATACGCGAAGTGTCCTCCGCGCCATTCGCCGCCCGCAAATCCTGCTCCCCCATAACCGAATCCGTAATTTACACCGCCGTAGAATCCGACGTGAGGTCCCCAGTAGCCGGCATGAAATCCGTAAACTCCTCCGGCGAAGCCCCAGTATCCGGGAGTCCACAGCAAGCCCGCGCTCGGCGGGGCCACCCATACGCCAGGCACCCAATAGTAGTCAGACTCGCCATAAGCCCAATAACCGGGTGTCCAGAGATAGCCCTCGGTCGGGCAAGGGGGTTGCACGTAAACAGGAATCGCCGGGGGTGCAACATGAATGGCGATGCCCACCGCGATTTGCGCGGAGGCAGGAGATACCAGCAACAGAAGACCTACTGGCAGGCATAGAGCAAAAAGAAGTACTCGAATGAGTGTTTGCTTGGGCATTGCAAAATCCTCCCTTGATTGACTTTGTCGAGCGTCAGTTTTCAAATCCTGGAAACCCACGGGAAGTTCAAACGCGCTCGCCCCCGCCGTTTCCAGTACCGGCGTCCGAGGAAATGTTCGAGCTGTTTCGGGGCAGCCAAAGGTTCAGTGAGCCGCGCATGAGATAATTATAAGGATTAGAAAAAAGGCGGGAATCCCCATAGAAAAAAGTACTCCCCGAATCGGTAAATACCCTTCTAAGTCTTTCATAATAAAAAGCTTACTGGAACCCTGTGACCCGCTGGGCCATTTCCCCCCGGTACGTCGGATTTATGGAAGACAGTCCCAGCGATTTGCTTTCCGGGCATTGCCAGTAATGGATGTGGGAAGGCAGAAAGGAGGAACTTTCCCGGTCTCGATCTGGACTCGGAACGGCGGTTTTGTGAGCCTTTGAAACCTACGCTGGCAGGGTGAACTGAAGCAAGTTGGTGTTTGGGCAGTTGATGCCACATCTTCCGCCGGGCACCTTCCGCTGCCGCGTTGCCCGTTATCCAGTGAGTTCAGAGCGAGCTTTTTTTCGTGCCCCGATCAGTTCCTGTGCATGGCGTTCCTACAGCTGACCTATCGGGAGAGCCTCAGAGACATCGAACTGTGCCCAGGCGCACAGAGTTCCAAGCTCAATCCCCTGGGATTCGATTCGGCCGTGCCCCACTATTACTGACCAGGAACAGTCCAGTTGTCGCACTAGCGCTCCACACTCCTACCTCTTCCTGAGTACTCCCTTGCGGGCTGCGAAGGTCAAGTGGCCGGTGTGCTCTTCGGAACAGACACCCGAATCCCAGGAATGATATTTATTACCTGTGTGTTTTCCCTCCCTCCTGGCTCATTGCTTCAGCCAGCCACGAATGCAAGTCGAACATTTAAGGCAAGGAGAAATTGAGATGAAGAGAGTTCGAATTGTCCCTTTCCTGATGGCAATTTCGTTTCTGGGAGCCCTCGCGCCTGTGGGAATCGCACAATCCGCCGCCGGCGAAGGATCTTCCTCGAGGAATGTCGCTGCGCCCTTCTCCAGCACAACGCATACACACGTGGACCTGGCTTACGTCCGCCCGACGGAGAAGATCAAGATTAGAAATTACTTATTCGATGCGTTTGGACCCTATCCGATCGCCGGGTCGGTGATCCTCGGAGCCATCAATCAGGCAGAGAAAACGCCTCCGGAATGGGGGCAGGGTTTCAAGGCCTATGGTGAGCGGGTGGGATCGGATTTCGGTATCGCCCTGGCCACCACGACGACGCGCTATGCTTTGGCGGAAGCGTTTCGCGAAGACACGCTGTATTACCGCTGCGAGTGCAGAGGGATCGCTCGGCGGATGGAGCATGCGGTGATTTCGACAGTGACAGCGCGCCACGGCGCTGACGGCCATCGCCGCTTGTCATTCCCCGCCCTCATAGCGCCTTACGCCGGCACAACTACAGCAATCTATGGATGGTATCCAGGCCGCTATGATGTCAAAGATGGATTGCGCATGGGCAATTACGCTCTCCTGGCTTTCGTGGGCGCAAATATCGCACGAGAATTCATCTACGGAGGTCCGCACACGCTTTTTAGCCAGCTGGATCGCCCTGGCTCTCCGGGAGCGGACAAGACCGAGAGCAGCTCGAACCATTAAGGGCACTGAACAAAACCGTGAGCCACAACGCCAGTATTCCTCATCGCTTGATCAGCCAGGACGTACCACAAGCTCCTTCGCTGATGCGAGCCACACTGAGTTCCCTGTGGAGTCCGTTCAATGGCTTCCTGGAATGGTTCGGAGAGCTTGGCATTTTTGCCTGGCAGGTGATGCGCGCCGCAGTGCGACGGCCCTTTGAAGGCCGCGAACTGTTGCGGCAGCTCGATGAAATAGGCTCCAAATCTTTGCCGCTGGTGGCCTTGGCGGGCGCAGCCATCGGTGCAGTTCTTTCCCTGGAAAGCCGCAGCAGCTTGGTTCGATTCGGTGCCAAGTCTATGCTTCCTGCAGCCCTGGTCTTCTCCATCATCCACGAGACGGGCCCCATCGTGACGGGTCTGGTTGTAAGCGGCAGGGTCGGCGCGGGCATCGGCGCTGAATTGGGCTCCATGAAGGTGACCGAGCAGATCGATGCCATTGAAGCTTCCGGCGTAAATCCCTACAAGTACTTGGCGTTTACGCGCATCGTGGCTTGCATTCTGATGCTCCCCTTGCTGACTCTGGCGGCCGATCTCTTCGGTATCATGTTCGGCTGGATCGCGGATACGCTCATCGATCCGATTTCCTTCACCAAGTTCATTCATCACGGGTTCGGCGGGACCACCTTCAGCGATTTCCTCGCCCCAACTTTCCGAACCCTAGTCTTCGGCCTGATCATCGGGATGATTGGCTGCTTCCAGGGCATGCGCACTCGGGGTGGCACGGCGGGTGTTGGGCTATCGGCTACCAGTTCTGTCGTGCTCTCTTCCCTGTTTGTCATTCTGGCCGACGTCGTTCTGGTGAAATTGATCCTGGTCTTCTTTCCATGACGCTTCCCGAACAGCAAATCTTGCTAGATATGCCGGAGAGCAGCGTCACGCCGACGATCGAAAACTCCGGACCGAAAAGCGATGGACAAGCGGTGGTCCTGCGAGGCTTACACAAATCTTTCGGCCCCCAGACGGTCCTTAACGGAGTCAATCTGACCGTGAACAGTGGCGACACTCTGGCCATTCTCGGGCGCAGCGGCACGGGCAAGAGCGTGCTGCTCAAACTTATCATCGGCCTCCAGCAGCCGGATTCGGGATCCATTCTCGTCCAGGGGCAGGAGATCACCGGCCTCGACCTGCAAGCGATGAATGAGATCAGGAAAAAAATGGGATTCTTATTTCAAAACGCGGCCCTGTACGACTCTTTGACCGTCGAGCAGAACATTGCTTTCCCATTGAAGCGCCATACGAAAATGACGAAATCGGAGCGACGTGATCGCGTCAAGGAACTCCTGGCCAGCGTGGGCATGGAAGGCGATCTCAAAAAAAAGCCCAGTGATATTTCTGGCGGCATGCAGAAGCGTGTTGGTCTCGCCCGCGCACTGGCTCTGAAGCCCGGCGTCCTCCTGCTCGATGAGCCCACGGCGGGGCTCGATCCCATTACCTCCGGCGAGATTGACGAGCTGATTCTCAAGCTGCAGGAGGAAAATCACATGGCTGCGATCGTGGTCACTCATGACCTGCAAAGCGCGAAGACCATTGCGGACCGCCTGGCAATCCTGCACGAAGGAAACGTGCTGATCGAGGGCGGCTTCGAGGACCTTGAGAAAAGCGACAACAAATTTGTCATGGAATTCATGAAGCGGGATTCCTAGGGAGCGCATATGTCAAGGGCGGCGAGACTTGGAGCATTTATCATCGCAACGCTTGCGATTCTGGCGGCGGGAGTTTTCATTATCGGAAGCAAGCAGTACTTGTTCAGCCCCACGTATCGATTGAAGGCCCAGTTCGCTACTGTCGTGGGCCTTGATGCTGGCGCTGAAGTGCGCATCGGCGGAGTACATACCGGTACAGTCCGCGAGATCGACCTGCCGACTAAGCCAACCGACAAAATCACCGTGCTTATGGATCTGCAGCGATCGACGCACTCCATCGTCAAGCAAGACTCCGTAGCATCCATCGAAACCGAAGGCCTGCTAGGCAACGAGTATGTCGCAATCTCCTTTGGCTCAGAGCAGGCGAAGAATGTAAAGGACGGCGATACGATTGGCAGTGAAGCTCCGCTCGTCATTGCCGACCTGATGAAGAAGGCCGACGGAATTCTGGTCACTAGCCAAGAAGCTCTGAACAACGTTACGGTAGTTACCGCCAATCTGAGTTCCATCAGCACAAAGATCAATCAAGGGCAAGGAACTATCGGTGCGCTAGTGAATGATAAGAAGGTTTATACCCAGTTGGATGAAACGACGGCAGGCTTGCGCGATACCGTCAACCACGCCCAAGCAGGAGTAACCGCTTTCCAGGAGAATATGGAAGCGATGAAGCAGAATTTCCTGGTGCGCGGATTCTTCAAGAAGCGCGGTTATGAAAGTTCTTCCGACCTCGAAAAAAACGAAATCGCAAAGCTTCCCGATTCTGCGCCTCTGAAATCCTTTGCTTTCGATTCCAAGAAGCTGTTCGACAAGGCAGATACTGCCAAACCGAAGAACGAGAAATCCTTGCGCGCTGCCGGGCAGTTTCTCGCGGACACGGAATTTGGAGTCGCCGTCGTTGTCGTCTCGGCAGGCATGACAGGAGACGAGCAGAAGGACTTGGTGCTCACTCAGGCCCGCGCCATGGTGGTGCGCGACTATCTCGTTAACAATTTCTCTTTTGACGATTCACAGCTCAAGACTCTTGGACGCGGCAAAGGAAAGAGCGACACTCCGGATTCTGGATGGGGCACTGTCGAGATCATCGTCTATCCGGCTGAAGCGGAAGTTCCGGCACAAACCAGCGCCGCCAATCCGAAGTAAATTGCAGAGAAAGCATTCGGCCGCCATCCGATCCAGCACGCCCAAGCCGCTCTCTAAACAGCTGGAGTCCCATGAATAAAACACTATCCGACCAAATTGCGGAAAATCCCACGCAGTTCAATATTGCCGCCATCGCCAAGCTGGAAGAGGAAGCTCTGGATCGCCGGACGCGCACGGAACGCCAGAGCGATACTGTCGTTAGATTCATCGGCAGCCCCAAGTTCCTTCTGCTGCATGTGATTTTGGTAGCGGGCTGGATCGCCGCAAATCTCAACTTGGTTCCCGGTGTGAACGCCTTCGATCCCTTTCCCTTTGGTATTCTGGCCCTTTTTGTCTCCTCCGAGAGCGTGTTCCTAACCATCTTCGTCCTGATCAGTCAGAATCGCATGTCTCGTCAAGCGGAGAGGCGCGCGCATCTCGATCTTCAGGTCGGGATGCTCGCTGAACAAGAGCTCACCATGATGCTCCAGATGTTGCAAAAACTCTGTCAGCACTCCGGCGTGGACGTGAAATCGGCTACGCAGCAAGTCCAGGGCTTTAGCGAAACCACCGACGTTCGCAAGCTGGCCACCGAACTCGAAGAAAAGCTGCCCGAGCAGTAACCGCACGCGTCCAGGCGATTCCCCGCTCGCCGCTATCCGACCTCGCCGCCGCAGATCGCGCACAGATTGGGGCGTCTTCGGGTTCCGTGGCCGGCGCCAGCCACCGAAGGGGCGGGTGAGCTGAGAGTACTTTCCGCCAACCGGTCCGACCAGCCACCATGCGATACTCTGCCCTTTTCTCGGGCCATGACACCGCCATCGAGTTGTTTGGCGACTGGCACGTTGCGCGGGCCCAGAATTGGCGTATCTTTGTGGCGCAGGGAAGCATCTAGAAATGGAACGCAGGTAGGGAGGGACATGT
>JABCYZ010000031.1 GCA_013289955.1 Acidobacteriota bacterium | reverse complement strand
ATTGAATCCGTCGCGCATTCAGCAGAAGGAGGTCCGGACAGTAGAAGTTGCTTGAACTTGGTTGTAGGTAGGCTTACAGTGCCGATCATCGAGAGTCACTGCAATCAACTAAAACTCGGACATCCTCGTCATAACGTCCCATCATTTTTTCCATCTAGTTAAACTACAAAAAAGTTGGCAAACAGAGTTCACGATTGAAGTTGAAGAATCGCTTATTCAGGGTGTTACCGAAGGCTTTGGCGAATATAAAATAGATCTGAGCAGAGCAGAACGACTCTCCTGGATTCCAGAAATTCTCAACGAACCTGATGAAATTTGGGAGTACTGCGAGAAAAAGACCGCTGATGACATATTCATACGCGAATACGATAAAGCCGGAAGTGCTTTCCGAGCGGTCTTGGTGAAACGTGAAGAAAACTATTTAAAGCTGATTACCTGTATGCCGATGCGTCGAAGGGCCGCGCTCGATCTACAAGAAAAAGCCACAAAACTGTGGCCGTAAAATTTGATAGCCACCAAGGGTAACCGCTTGGTGGCTATCGGAACTTTGCGAGACAGGGGTTTCAACCTGCCTACGATTTGATTACCGAAACACATAGTACAGCCGAGAATCGTTCTTGTCAACCGAAAACTATAATCCGTTTGTATCCTTATATTTACGGGGCTACTTCCAGCGGGCTTTCGCCGCTATTTGAGCGATAGCCTTGCGTTGTTTAGCGGTCAGTTTCTTTGCTCTGGCCTTGCCGCCAATCTCTCCACCTAGTTTACCCCGTTCTATAGCTTGAGGGTCTTTGCCTTCGTTCGGATCGGGCAATGGGTTCGCCCGTAAAACAAGTCTTGCCCGATGGCACGGCTGATTACACTAGCCGCTGTAGCTGTGAAATCCAATTTTGTGTCTTTCGATTTGATGCGTATTCCCGACAAGTCTCGGTTACAAGCACTACGACCGTCAAGCCTAAAACACTCAAAATTCAAACTGATCCACTACTCGCCTTTTTCCTTCGTTGACGCTTTGCCCTTCTCGCCCCTATAATTGACGTTTGTCTTTAGAGCCTGGAGGGCAGATGTACGCCGTTATTCAAACCGGGGGTAAGCAGTACCGCGTCGCACCCGGCGACACCATCCGTATCGAGCGCGTCGCGGGCGAAGTCGGCGAAAAAGTGACATTCGGCAAGGTTCTCGCTGTCCATACCGACGAAAAGAAAATCGTCCTGGGCGGCGACGCTTCCAAAGCCAGTGTGAGCGGCAAGATCGTCTCGCAGGGCCGCGCCAAGAAAATCACCGTGCTCAAGTTCAAGAAGGGCAATCAATACAAGATTTCTCGCGGCCACCGTCAGAATTTCACGGCCGTCGAAGTGGGCGAGATCAAGCTGTAGGGCGCGATTTATCGTGCTCATTCGTCTTGCACAAAACTAAAACTTGTAGTGGCGCAGCATTCGGCGCCCATCCGAGATAAGGAATAAGTCATGGCACATAAGAAAGGCGGCGGCTCCTCGACAAACGGCCGCGATTCTCACGGACAGCGACTCGGCGTAAAACGCTTCGGCGGCCAGCTCGTCAACGCGGGCACGATTCTCATTCGCCAGCGCGGCACGCGTCATCAGGCCGGCGAAAACGTCGGCCAGGGCAAGGACGACACGCTCTTTGCTCTCGTCACCGGCGTAGTGAAATTCACCGACCGCGGCCGCCACGGCCGCTTCATCAGCGTCGAGCCTGCCGGCGCCAAATCCGCCGCCGCGAACTAGCTCGCCCGCGCTCTTTGAGGATTCCCGTCCGGCGGGACATTCCTCCCGTCCGGTTTTTCGCGGACAGGTCACTGTCCGGAAACGCAGCTCAACGGCCCGCTCGGAAAGAACTTTTTGTAGGCGCTGCGCCCGTGCGCTGGAAGAATCGCCAGCCCCGGAAGCTTTCTGTGCAAGTCGCTGAGCCGGGAAACGACCTGATTGGCCAGGGCTTCATCGTTGTCACTGTCACGCAGCACCAAGGATTTTCCTACGCGTTCCTGAAAGCCGCGCTCGTCATCGACGGCGTCGCCCACGTAGAAGAAGCGCCGGTTGGGTGACAGGTTTACGAAAATGCCCACACTGCCCGGCGTATGTCCGCCGAGGGGTACGACGACCACCGAGCCGTCCTTGTACAGGTCGGCGCTCTCGTCAAACGTTTCGTAAGGCTGCGGGTCAAAGCGCAAGGTGGGTTTGCCGGGCACAGGGAATTTCAGGACGTGCGCGGCAATGGCAAAACCTTTTGCCTGTACCTCCGGATCGTTCGCGAATTCGAGTTCTCGCTGCGTCAGGAGTACGGGCACGCGCGGCAAGTCCATCAGCCCGCCCGCGTGATCGAGATGCGCATGAGAAAGAATCACCCAGCGCAGTCTTTGAGGGTCTTCTTTCACCCGGCCTAACAGCTCCGGCAGCGGAATCTTGGGCGTCAGTTGCCCAGCCAGGAATCGGAGCTTGAGCCAGGTCCTGAAAGGATAGCCGCGAATTTCGTCGTTGAAATGGCTCGAGTTGCCGGTATCAATCAACAAATCGCCGGCGGGATGGCGGACAAGAATGCTTCCCGCGGTCGAGCCGAAGGAAAAGTTGCTGAATGTTTTTCCGGTTTCCATCCAGCAGGCGGCGAGTCCGGGCAAAGACGCAATGGAAGGCGCGACAATGGCATGGGGCGACGCGGGTGGCAAAGCAGTTCGCCGGAAGTAGAGCACATAGAAAGACGCGCCGGCCGCCAGAACGGCGGCCAGAAAAAGAAGCAGCAGTCGCTTCAGCCATTTGCTCACGGCAGACATTGTTTTTCGAAGCTGGCCCCGTTTTTGCAGTTTCGACTGGCGATGCAGTATCGATCGTTCGCTTATGCTATCGTTTTTGAAGGCAGCCGCCTAGCGGCCTGCCTCTGTGGAGAGTGATTCCCGTGTTTGTTGATGAAGCAAAAATATTGGTGAAGGCCGGCGACGGCGGCAACGGCTGTGTCGCGTTCCGGCGCGAAAAATACGTTCCGCGCGGCGGTCCTTCCGGCGGCGATGGCGGCCACGGCGGCAGCATTTATCTCGAAGCGAATCCCAACGACAACACGCTTCTGCGCTACCGTTACAACCGCGAATTCAAAGCCGACCGTGGGCGCCACGGCGAAGGCTCCAACTGCACCGGCCACTCCGGCTCAGACCTGGTCCTCCAGGTTCCCGTGGGCACGCTCGCTTACGACGAGCAGACCGGCGAGACGATCGCGGATCTGGCAGTTCCCGGACAGCGAGTCCTTGTCGCTCAGGGCGGACGCGGTGGACGTGGCAATCAGAATTTCGCCAAGCCCTGGCATCAGGCTCCCCGCGAGCACGAAGACGGTTTTTCCGGTGAAGAGCGCCATCTCCGCCTGGAACTGAAATTGCTCGCTGACGTCGGCCTGGTCGGTTTTCCGAACGCGGGCAAATCCACCCTGATCTCGGTAATTTCTGCCGCGCGGCCAAGAATTGCGAACTATCCCTTCACCACTCTCGAACCCAACCTCGGTGTAGTAAACGCCGACGGCGGCACCGGCGGGCACGGCACGGAACTCGGCCGCACGTTTGTCGTCGCTGATCTGCCCGGTCTTATCGAAGGCGCCCATCTGGGCGCCGGCCTCGGCATCCGATTCCTTCGCCACGTCGAACGCACACGCCTCATCGTGCATCTGATCGATACGAGCGATTCCAATGTCGACGACCCGGTCCACTCGTTTCAAGTCATCCGGGGAGAACTGGAAGCGTTCAGCCCCTCGCTTGTCGAAAAACCGATGATCGTCGTCGCCACCAAGCGGGATGCCACTACCGATCGCACGCGTCTCGAGGAGCTGCAGGCCTTTTCCCGAGAGCATAACCTCGAATTCCACTCGATCTCCGCCGTCGCCGGCGACGGCGTGAAAGACCTGGTCCGCTCGATCGCCGACGCGCTCGACAAGATTCCGCGTCCCGCGCACGAAACCACGTTGGAGTTACGGGACACCACAGGAGAAATTGACGAGAACGCGCCGGGGCACGATTCCCATCCTGCGCCGATCAAGAATTCGTGAGAAACTCAACCACAATCACCTCTGGGGAAGCGCAGTGACGACAGCGCAGGCGCATCGCACCGCCGCAAAGCATCATCCGCGCCGTATCGCGCTGTTCGGCGGCTCCTTCGATCCGATTCACAACGGCCATCTTGCCGTCGCGCGCGCCGCCGACCGCCGCTTCAATTTCGATGAAATCCATTTCATCCCCGCGAGCCGGCCGCCGCACAAGCTCAAGCAGCACCTCGCGCCTTTCCCGCACCGCTTTGCGATGACTTCGCTGGCGTGCGCTGAACATCCGCATTTCGTTCCCTCTCTCGCCGAAGCGGGGGAGGATTTCAGCGGCACACAGCTTCACTATTCCGTCGACACGGTGCGCTATTTCCGCCACGCCTATAACGGCCACGGCGACCGCATCTTCTTCATCATTGGCGCCGACGCGTTTCTCGACATTCCCGTCTGGAAGGAATACGAAACGCTTCTCGGCCTTTGCGATTTCATCGTCGCCAACCGCCCGGGTATTCGCGCGGAAGCCCTGCGCCTGGTCATTCCCCCGCATCTCATCGGCCGCCGCGGCCTGAAAAAGAATGGCGAGGCGCAACCGTCGCAAGTTGTCGCCGAGCTCCAGAATACCAGCGTCCATCTGCTCGAATCCGTTTCCGTGGACGTCTCCGCGACGGACATTCGCCGCCGCGCCAACCGCGGCCAGTCCATTCATGGGCTTGTCTCGGTGCGCGTCGAGGAATACATTCTCAAACAGGGCCTATACCGGTGAAACTAGACTCTCTGCCACAAGGCGTCCGCCTCGCCGTCGAAGCGGCGCAAAATAAAAAAGCAGCAGGCATTACCGTTCTCGATCTCAGTGGCGTCGGCGCTTTCACGGACTACTTCGTGATCTGCACGGGATTCAGCACGCCGCAAGTACAAGCCATCTGCGGCGAAGTCGAAGAGCAACTCGAAAAGCACCTTCATCGCTCTCCGAAACACCGCGAAGGGCGCGGCTCCGCCGAATGGGCGCTGATCGATTTTGGCGGTTTCATCCTGCACGTCTTCAGTGAACAAGCCCGCCGCTATTACGACCTCGAACGCCTGTGGCGCTCCTCGCCGAAGCTTGTGCTTCCCGACGAGCCGGACGTTGCTGCGCGCAATCGTTCCTTCGACTCCTTCGACGATTCCCACGCCGCCGGCGAAGCCTATTCCAAATGAGCGCGGAGCGACTGCCGTGGATCGCGGAAGACCCCGCTTCTCAGCGTCTTCTCGAACTCGCGCAAAAAGTCGCCACCGCCGCGACCACGCTTCTCATCAGCGGTGAAAGCGGAACCGGCAAGGATCATCTCGCGCGCCTTGTCCATGAACTTGGCCCGCGCCGCGACGCTCCTTTTCTGAAAATTGATTGCGCCAGCCTCCCGCCGAATCTGGTGGAGAGCGAACTGTTCGGCCACGAACTCGGCGCGTTCACGGGCGCCGTCGAGCGCAAGCTGGGCCGCCTGGAGCTCGGCGGATCTGGCACCATCGTTCTCGACGAAGTTGCCGCTCTGACTCCCGGCGCGCAAGGCAAGCTGCTTCGCGTTCTGCAGGAGCGGACCTTCGAGCGGCTAGGCGGCACGGAAGCGTTGCGCATCGAAGCGCGCGTCGTGGCCTTGACCAATGTCGATCTGAACGCCGCTGTCGCCAGCGGCCATTTTCGCGAGGACCTGTATTTCCGTTTGAACGTTCTCGCGCTGACTGTTCCGCCGCTGCGCGAACGCCGCGCGGACATTTTGCCGCTGGCCGACCATCTGCTGGCGGCGCTGCGCGCCATCCACGGTCATCCCGGGTCACACCTCAGCGAACCCGCGCGCCGCATGCTCGCCACCTACGCGTGGCCCGGCAACGTGCGCGAGCTTCGCAACGCGCTCGAACGCGCCATCGTTTTTTCCCGCGGTGATACGCTCGATCCCACGGATTTTCCCGACAACATTCGTGCGGCGGCCTCCGGCGCCGCCGGGTCGATCGCCGGGCTGCGTTCCCTCGAAGAAGTCGAACGCGAGGTGATCGCCGCCACGCTGGAAGCCACACACTACAAAATCAGCCGCGCCGCTGAAGCTCTCGGCATCAGCCGCAAAACGCTGCTCGAAAAACGCAAAAAATACGGCCTCAAGTGAAAATCCGCCTGCTCATGCTCGGCAAAACGCGCCGCGCGGAAATGCGCGCGGTAATCGACGATTACGTGAAGCGCATTGGCCGCCACGCGCCGATCGAAATCACGGAAGTTCGCGACGGCGACGCGGCTCTCAAAAAGCTCGAAGCCGATCGCGCCGCCACGGCAGTCCTGCTTGATGCCCTTGGAAAGACTCTTGATTCCAGCGCGTTTGCGAAATGGCTCGGCGAGCTTCGCGACCGCGGCGCGCGCGAGCTCATCCTCGTCTGCGGCGACGCCGACGGCTTTCCCGCCGCGCTTCACGAACGCGTCCCGCAAAAAATCTCTCTCAGCCCGATGACGTACTCCCACGAACTGGCGCGCGCCATGCTCGCCGAGCAGCTCTATCGCGCTTTCGCCATCCTTTCCGGCAGCCCCTATGCGAAATAGCCGCTCTGGTGTAAAACTTTACCCACCATGTCCATCCGTGTAATTCCAGATCAGGACCAGCCTTCCGCCGCAATTGAAATTTCTCTCTCCTCACCGCTCCCCGATTACGATTTGCTGCAGCTCGACCAGCCCACGCCTCGCGATGTCGACGCCGTCCTCGTTTCGCAAGGCTTTCGCGATCTCGTGGATGACGCGCGCGGCGTGCTGATGGATCTCCTCGCCCACCCTCCTTTCCAGGCCAACTCGCCGGAGCATGCGAATCTGGATTTCACGCATTCCGCTCCGCTGGCATTCGAGCTCACGCAGCTTACCGGCGCCATCTGCCCCGGCGACGATGAAGTTTACCGGCCGGGCCTTTGGATCGTCCTGCGCGACCCGCACGCCAAGCTGAAAACGACACTGCCCGCCGCGACCCAGGAACGCATCAGCGCGATCGCCGCCGAACTGACCAGGCGTCTCGGGCTTACTTAGCCGCCGCCAGCCCGATTTTTCTCCTTGCTCAGGCGAAACGGGCGGCATAGCGTGGTTTACACAAGTTGGGCCAGGCGCGAAAAATCTTTCAACTCAGGAGCTTCTATGGAACGTCCAGCAGGGGTGACGATACTTGCAGTGGTGGCTTTCCTCTTCGGCGGGCTCTTGGCTTTGGGCGGTTTGGGAATGATGCTCGGCGGCGCGGTCCTTTCCCGCATGGCCAACAGCGGCGGCTTGGGAATGCTTGCGGGAGTGGGCGGAGCCATCATCGGTTTCATTCTTCTGGGTTTTGCCGTGGTGTATATCGTGGACGGGATCGGGCTTATGAAAGTGGCGAACTGGGCGCGAATCCTGACCATTATCCTGGTTGGGCTGAGCTTGCTCCGTTCCGCCTTTGGCATGATGAGATCGCTCGGGCACCTGAATCCGGTAGCGCTTTGTTTCGCGCTCCTCATCGCCGCCATCGACGTCTGGATACTGGTCTACCTTTTCAAACCGGACGTGAAGCAGGCGTTCGGGGCCACGAGTTTCTGACGCTTTCCGGAAAAACTGGCGGGCCGGGGCAGGGGTTTTGTGCCGGCCCGCCTGGCCGTCTTGACCTTTCTTTTCGCACCCTCCACACTCTAGACCTTTCCCGAGGTCCCGGGCTTTTTGTGAGGGGAAGGAACTCATGCCGGAAGAAAAAGGACTGCTGATGGTTTACACCGGGCCGGGCAAGGGGAAGACAACTTGCGCGCTGGGCACCGCGTTTCGCGCCGTAGGGCAGGGACTGCGCGTGCTGATGGTGCAGTTCATCAAGGGGTCCTGGCACTACGGTGAGCTCGACGCGGCGAAAATGCTGGGCGACGATAAATTTGAGATCCGGCCCATGGGCCGCGGATTCGTGAAAATCGGCGGCGCGGAGACCGATCCGGAAGACATCAAACTGGCGCGGGAATGCTGGGAAGCGGGGCGGGAGGCGATTTACGGAGGGAAGTACGACCTCGTGGTCCTGGACGAAATCAATTACACCATCAGCTACAAGATGCTGGACGCGGGCGAAGTTGTCGAGGCGCTCAAAAACCGCCCGGAGCGCGTGCACGTGATTTGCACGGGGCGGAACGCGCATCCGCAGCTCGTCGAGGTGGCCGACCTCGTCACCGAGATGCGCGAGGTGAAACACCCGTACACCAAGGGTATACTGGCTCAGCGGGGGATTGACTACTAGCTGCGGCGCGGGGAGATGGCCCCGCGGGGGTTTGCGCCGGCGGTAGATTTATAGACCGAAAATTTCAGCGGCACGGTACGGAGGAATTTCGACTCTTACCTACACTTATGGCCTGGTTCAAGCGCGACAAAAAATCGATCGAACAGACCACGCCTCCCGAAGAGCGCCGCGTGCGCACCGAGGGGCTGTGGGTCAAGTGCGAATCCTGCCGTACGATTGTTTTTCGCAAGGACCTGGAAGCGAACCTTTACGTCTGCCCGAAGTGCCAATTCCATTTCAAGATGAGCGCCAAGCAGCGGCTGGAAATGCTGCTCGATTCGCGCTGGACGGAACACGACGCAGGGATGACATCCACCGACCCGCTGAAGTTTGTGGATACCAAGCCATACGCCGCCCGGCTCAAGGAAGCGCGCAAAAAGCTGGGGATGAACGATGCGGTAATCACCGCGGAGGGCCGGCTCAACGGGCGAGGGATCGTTTGCTGCGCGATGGAATTCGGATTTATAGGCGGCTCCATGGGCGCGGTCGTAGGCGAAAAGGTGACTCGCGGGATCGAATTGGCGATCGAATCGCGCCAGCCGCTTGTTGTGGTTTCGTGTTCAGGCGGCGCGCGCATGATGGAAGGCACGATCAGCCTCATGCAGCTTGCTAAGGTTTCTGCGGCGCTGGCGCATCTCGACGACGCGAAGGTGCCGTACATCTCGCTACTCACCGATCCTACGACCGGCGGTGTTACGGCCAGCTTCGCCATGCTGGGTGACATCAATATCGCCGAGCCAGGCGCGCTGATTGGATTCGCGGGCCCGCGCGTCATCGAGCAGACCATTCGCCAGAAACTTCCCGAGGGATTCCAGCGCTCGGAATTTCTTCTGGAACACGGGTTCCTCGATGCCGTAGTGCACCGCAAGGACCTGAAAGCGTTTATCGCTAACTCCTTCGATCTTCTTTTGAGCTGAAATGAATTACCAGGCTGCCGTCCGCTATCTGCTTTCGCTCGGGAGGGAATTGGCGGCGCCCACGCAGGCCGCGGCGGCGAAGTTCGATCTCGAGAACATCACCATTCTCGCCGAGCGGCTCGGCCGGCCCGACCGCGCTTATCCGTCTGTGCACATCGCCGGGACGAACGGGAAGGGCTCGACGGCTGCGTTCCTCGAATCGATCCTCAGGCGCGCCGGATTCCGGACAGGACTCTACACTTCGCCGCATCTGGAAGTAATCAACGAACGCATTCGCGTGAACGGCGATGAGATCAGCGACGATGCGTTCGCTGAAACGTTTACGCGGATTCAGGCTTTGAATGAAGAGCTGCTCGCAGCGGGAAAGCTTCGCGCGCATCCGACGTACTTCGAATGTGTGACGGCGATGGGGTTTGAATATTTTGCGCGGGCGCGCGTGGATTTTGGCGTTTTCGAAGTGGGACTTGGCGGGCGGCTGGACGCGACGAATATCCTGACCCCCGTCGTTTCGGTTATTACACGCGTGGACTTTGACCACGAAAACTTTCTTGGGCATTCGCTTGCGGAAATTGCGGCGGAAAAGGCGGGAATCCTGAAGCCAGGCGTTCCGGTGGTCGTCGCCGAACAGCGGCCGGAAGCGCTGGAAGTGATCCGGGCACGGGCGCGAGAGCTTGGCTGCGCGGTCCTGGAGACTGCGGCTGTGTTCCGCGTTGAAAAAGAATGGATGGAGAACGGCTGCAGCCGCGCGCGTGTCGCGGAAGCTGAAACCGGGTGGTCCATCGATCTTGCTCCGCGGCTGCCGGGGAAATTCCAGATACAAAATAGCCTCAACGCCGTGGCGGCCGCGCGATACCTGCAGAAGCGCCGGTACCGGATATCGGATGATGCGATCGGGCAGGGAATCGCGGAGGCCGTTTGGCCCGGGCGTCTGGAAAGGGTTCAGACCGGGCCGGATGTATATCTGGATGGCGCGCACAATCCCTCGGCGGCGAGAGAGCTTGCCGCGTTTCTCGAACAGAACCTCAGCGGCAGGAAAATCTGGCTGGTGTTTGGCGCTCTGCGCGACAAAGCCGTCGACGAGATTGCGGGCGTTCTCTTTCCGCATGCGGCTGAGGTAATTTTCACAGAGCCGCGGACCACGCGAGCGATTTCCGTCGCCCAGCTTAGGGAGATCGCGTCGCACCACGCCGCGCATCTTACGATTGTTCCGGACGCCGAGGCGGCGCTCGAATACGCGCTCGACCGAGCCGGTCCAGAAGATGCTCTCCTGGTTGCGGGATCGCTCTACCTCGTCGGGCAGCTGCGCCACTACTGGAAAAATCGCGCGCAGGTCGCCGCGCGATAAAAAACACCGTAGAATATGCGTCTTGGCTTCGGGTACGGTCTTTTCCGGCACACTGATTACCGATGGCAAAGAAACGCGCGAAAAAGGCAAGCCCCGGCGGGGCGAGTTCGGGTGGGCATCCGCTCGTCGGCATTATCATGGGGTCGTCTTCGGATTGGGAGACGATGGAGCATGTCGCGAGGACCCTTGCTGAACTCGGCGTGCCGCACGAAAAGCGAGTCGTTTCGGCGCATCGCACGCCGGACCTCCTCTTTGCGTATGCTTCGAGCGCGGAGAAGCGCGGCCTTGAGGTGATTATTGCGGGAGCGGGCGGTGCGGCGCATTTGCCGGGGATGACGGCTTCAAAGACCGTGCTGCCGGTGCTCGGCGTTCCGGTGGAATCAAAGGCGTTGAAGGGGCTCGATTCGCTGCTTTCGATCGCGCAAATGCCCGGAGGCATTCCGGTCGGTACGCTCGCGATCGGCAAGGCCGGCGCCATCAACGCCGCGCTGCTCGCCGCCGCGATTCTTGGCGGCAAATACCCGCCCATCCGTGAGGCGCTTCGCAACTTCCGCGGCGCCCAAACCCAGCGCGTTCTCGCCAATCCTGATCCGTCGAGCGCCCCCGCCGAGAAGAGAGGATTGTCGAAACTAGCCAAGAGGAGCAAGCGCGCGTGAGCATCGGGATCCTCGGCGGCGGACAGCTGGGGTACATGCTCGCCCTGGCGGGATATCCGCTGGGACTGCGATTCCGTTTTCTCGACCCGTCTCCCGAAGCGCCCGTGGGACGCATCGCCCCCAGAGTTACGGGAGACTTTACGGATCGAGCGGCGCTCGAGAAATTCGCACACGGGCTGGACGTGGTGACCTACGAGTTTGAGAATGTGCCGGTGGATGCGGTGCAGCATTTGGCCAAGAAGGTTTCCGTTTTTCCGCCTCCCGGGGCGCTCGAGACCGCGCAGGACCGCCTCAAAGAAAAGCAGCTGTTCCTGAAGCTGGGAATCGGCACTACCGAATTTGCTTCCGTGCCCGTCGCCTACGACATCGATGCGGCCATCAAAAAGGTAGGGCTGCCGGCAGTGGTCAAGACCCGGCGGATGGGTTACGACGGGAAGGGGCAGTGGGTTCTGAGGACGGCGGAGGACGTGAAAACCGCCAAAGACGGTTTGCCCAAACAGCCATGTATTGCGGAGAAGTTTGTCAGCTTCACGCGCGAGCTGTCCGTGATCGCGGTGCGCGGCAAAGCGGGGGAGACGGCGTTCTACCCGCTGGTGGAAAATCACCATCGCAACGGGATACTGCGGCTTTCTCTGGCTCCGGCGCCAACGGTCAGTGCGGAGATCCAGAAGGCTGCCGAGGATGCGGCCCGCAAGGTGCTCGAATCTCTCGATTACGTGGGCGTGCTGGCGATTGAGTTTTTTGAATGCGAAGGCAAATTGCTGGCGAATGAGATGGCTCCGCGAGTCCATAACTCCGGGCATTGGACGATCGAGGGAGCGGTGACCAGCCAGTTTGAGAACCATCTGCGGGCTATCTGCTCCCTGCCCTTGGGTGCGACCACGGCAATGGGAGCTTCCGCTATGATCAATCTCATCGGCGAGGTCCCCGAAGCCGCAGAGGTTCTGGCTGTCCCGTCAGCTCATCTCCATCTCTACGGCAAGGAGCCACGCCCTGGCCGCAAACTCGGGCATGTGACGCTTCAGGCGCCCTCTTTCGACCATTTGACGGCCCGGTTTCGAGGCCTTCCGGCGTTTTTCCAGCGGCCGGACTTTTGTTTGCAGGGAGAGCGTCGTTAGCCGCTTGCTATTTAGAAGCGCGCGATCTGGTTTCCCTGGCTCCGCGATGAATGGCCTTTCGGGTAAGACCCTTTTCTCCCATGGACAGGGATTAGCCGCTTCTCGGGCGATTTTCTCCCGAGCGGCGCCGTCGACGACGGGAGTTTCGGGGGGGCCCGGCGGTTCTTCGTGCGCAGCGAGCCTCACAAAAACCAGGAATAGGAAGCAAAGTGCGCCGGCTGATCGCGCGGTGAGCCGTTCTTCGGAAGCTATCTTGAGTCGGCAATAGCACGGCGCGAGCGGAAACGGGTGTCTGGGTCCCCTAGAGGGACCATGTTGCCGCACTCCCCTCTGAATGCTACGATTTGGGATTCCATGAGCCCCGAAACTCCCAACCGGCCTCGCGTCGGGATTCCCTGGCGAACGTCGAAAGAAGAAGCACAGAACAATCGCCCGAAGATCGCTGACTATGAGGAAGCTGTGCGCAAGGCTGGGGGAGAACCGGTGCTCATCCCCCTGAATGAGGGAGGAGAGCAGGGGCACTTGTTGGCCGGGATGGATGGCTTCGTACTGCCGGGAAGCCCTGCAGACGTCGAGCCTGCCGAATATGGAGCGGTGAATCAGGGTAAGTCCGCGCCTGCCGACTTGCCGCGCGAGCAGGCGGACCGAGCCATCCTCGCGCACGCTTTTGCGGAGAGGAAACCTGTTCTGGCGATTTGCTACGGGTGCCAGCTCTTGAACGTCTACCTGGGCGGGACGCTGATTCAAGATGTGCGCTCGGAGCTGGGGACGACGACACCGCACCGCAGGAAGGACCTCTCGCCGGAGCCGAAAGACGACCCGATGCATGGGGCAAAGTTCGAGCCGGAAAGCCGGCTGGCGAAATTGGCGGCGGGCGAGCGGGCGACGATTAACAGTTCGCACCATCAAGCCATCAGGAAACCGGGGAAGAGTCTGCGCGTCACGGCGCACGCGACGGATGGAATCATCGAGGGCGTGGAATGGACGGGCGATTCCAACTGGGTTGTTGGCGTGCAGTGGCATCCGGAGCGCATGTTTGAGGATGCCTTCTCCGAACGGCTGTTTCGCGATTTCGTGGCTGCGGCGCGCGGCGCTGTGGTCGAAAAGACGTGAGTATTCGCTTTCCGATTTTCGCTATTCAAACGGGGGGATTGGATGATTTCACTGGCAGGCAAGGCGGCACTGATCACAGGGGGGTCGCGGGGCATCGGGGCGGCGGCCGTCAAACTCTTTGCACAGGCGGGCGCGGACGTAATCTTCAGCTACAACAAGGCGAAGGACGCCGCGCTGCAGGTCGAGCAAGAGGCGAAAAAGCACGGAACGCGCGTCGAAGCATTTAAAGCCGACGCGGGCCGCCACATCGACAACCAGAAGCTGGCGGAGCAGTGCATTCTGAGGCTCGGACGACTGGATATTGTGGTGGCCAATGCGGGAATCTGGAATATCGAGGATTTGCCGATCGAGAAAATGAGCGAGAAGCAGTGGGACGAAATGATGCGAGTGAATTTGAAGAGCGTGTACTCGATCATTCATTTCAGCGTGCCGCAGATGATCAAGCAGAAGTCGGGGAAGATTATTCCGATCACGTCGACGGCAGGGCAGCGCGGCGAGTCGTTTCACACCCATTATGGCGCGAGCAAGGGGGGCGTGATCAGCCTCGTCAAGGGGCTGGCTGTGGAACTGGCGCGGCACAACATACTGGTGAATTCGGTCGCGCCTGGATGGGTGGCCACGGACATGTCCAATCCCGTGATTCAGACGAAAGCCGGAGCGAAGGCGGTTGCTGCGGCGATTCCGCTCGGACGTCCCGCTACGGCAGAGGAAATCGCGGGACCGATTCTGTTTCTGGCTTCGGACCTGGCCAACTTCCTTACCGGAGAGATCATCAATGTAAATGGAGGATCGGTCTTGTGCGGGTGAAGCTCGTCCAGACTGTAGTTGCGGTTTTGCTTCTGGTTGCGGCATTTCAGCCGCGCGCTGCCGCGCAGAATCCGGACAGCCTGATGCCGGAGGACAGCGCCGCGAAGGCCAAACTGATTCTCAGGGATCTGGTCAATGCCCGCGGCGGAGCAGGTTACACGGAAGTGCGCGAGGGCGAATGCCACGGCAACCGCGCACAATTCGGCCACAATGGAGCCATCACCGGATATGTCGGCTTCACGGATTTTCGCCAGTACCCGGACAAAGAGCGGCTGGAATATACGGCGAAGAGCCACAATCTAAAGAGCATCATTAATACGGTGATCGGAGTGGAAGGTCTGGACTGGTCGCACGCCGGCATCATTATCGCGGTCTATAACGGCGATCAAGGGTGGACGCTCGATCGCAGCGGTGTCACCGAATTGCCGGTTACCTCGATTTCGGAATTTCAGGAGCAGGTGAAACGGAACATCGACAACGTGCTGAGAGTGCGGCTAAAAGAACCCGGCTGGACGTACCGGTTTGGCGGCAGCGACACGGTGGATTTGAAGGAAGTGGATTGGGTGGAGCTGACGGACAGCGAGGAGCGGGCGTTTCGCCTCGCGGTGGACCACAACACCCACCTGCTTGTGCGTAGCGTGGTGACCACCAACAACGAAGAGACTCATGAACGCGACGATGATGTCACCATCTATACGAACTACCAGTTGAAAGACACGGTGTGGACCCCGATGCAGGTCACCAAGGACCACAACGGCCGGCGCGCTTCGCAGTTTTTCTACGATACCTGCAGATACAATCCTGGGTTCCCCAGCGATTTCTTTCTGAAGACGTCCCTCTCAAAGCGCGGCGGCGATGCGACCATCAAGAAGAGCAAGAACGGCGAAAGCAACTAGCGCGCCGTGAATCCCCCCTCCCTGTTTGTTCCGAAAGCGCCAGAAAACCGTAACGGCTGGTCTCGCGCCGGCGCGAACAGGGTGCATGGCGGAAGCGTGCCTTCCGGCAATGAAGGCAGGTCTGCTTGCGGCGCTTTTGCTAGACTGGCAGCCCTCGATGAATCTAACCTCTCGCCAGCAGCGCGCGCTGCGATCCATTTGCGATACGTTCGCGCCCGGGCAGGACGGCTGGCCCTCGGCATCTGAACTCGGGGTCCCCGCCGCGATTGCGGCGGCGCTGGACTTGAATCCCCGTTCAGGCGGGCGAGCACAATTTTTGCAACTGCTCGATCTCTGGGATTCGCATTTTCATGGTTTGCTTGCCGCGGGCCGCTGGGCTTCGTTTTCCTCACTTCCGATAGAAGCGCGAATCCGTGTTTTGCTTTCCTGGGCGGACAGCGGCCTCAGCCGGCGGCGGGGTGTCTTCCAGGCTTTGCGGAAAGCGATCGGCTTTCTCTACGTGATGCTGCCTGGGGCAGATGGCGCGGCGAGTCCTGTCTGGAAGATGTTTGGTTATCCGGGGCCGCTCGGTCCGCAACCATCGAAACCGCGCGCGCTGCGACCCCTGATTCCGGAGCTGGATACGGATTTGGCTTCTGACATCTGCGTTGTCGGTTCGGGCGCAGGCGGGAGCGTGGCGGCAGCGGTTCTTGCGGCGGCTGGCAAGGATGTGATTGTGCTCGAGGCGGGGAGCTACTACGACGATTCTGATTTTGATGGCGCGGAGCTGGGCGGATTTCAGCGGCTTTATCTGGAGGGAGGATTTGCGGCCACCGAGGATCAGAGTGTGGGTCTGCTGGCGGGAGAGTGTCTGGGTGGCGGGACGGTGATCAATTACTGCACATCGTTTCGGACACCGGACGATGTGCGCGCGGAATGGGCTGCGGCGGGTGTGCCCTGGTTTACCAGCGAAGAGTACACCAGCAGTCTCGATGCGGTGTGTCGGCGGCTTTCTGTGAACCTGGATCACAATCGCGTTTCGGTGCGCGAACAGGTTCTCGAGCGCGGGCTGAACGCGCTGGGCTGGCACCGGGCGGCCATGCCGCGCAATGTTGTGGGTTGCAAGCAGGGCAAGGAGTGCGGCTACTGCGGATACGGCTGCTCGCTCGGGGCAAAGCAATCCAGCACGAAAACCTGGCTGGCCGACGCGCAGGCCGCGGGGGCTCGTTTGGTGACGGAGACGCGGGCGCTGCGGGTGCGCTTCGAAGCCGGTGCTGCGAGCGGCGTGGAGGCGCGATCGCGGAATGGCAGCCGGGTCAGGATTCGGTGCAAGGCGGTGGTCGTTGCCTGCGGCGCGATTCATACGCCGGCGCTCCTTCTTCGTTCCGGCCTCCGTAACGAGAACATCGGGCGGCATCTGCACCTGCATCCCGTTTCCAATGTTTCTGGAGTGTTTGAAGAAGAGATTCGTCCGTGGGAAGGGACGATGCAGGCGATCTACTCGGACGAACACCGTTTTATGACCGGAAGTTACGGCGTGAAATATGAGACGACGGCGCTGCAGCCGGTGATCGCCGTTGCTGTTCTGCCGTGGCGCGAGCCGGAGCACTACCGTTCCTTGCTTGGGAAATTATCGAACTCGATGGCGATAGGTGTCTTGCTGCGCGACCGTGACGGCGGCCGGGTCCGTCTCGATCGCGAGGGCAACCCTCAGACGCACTACTCGTTGTCAGAGTTCGACCGGGCGCACTTGCGCCGGGGATTTGCCGGTGCTGCCCGGATACTTGAGGCTGCCGGTGCGCGGCTCATTTTTTCACCTCATGCAAAATGGTGCGCTTACGAGCCCGGGCGCAACGGATCGCTGGATTCTTTCACAAATACAATGGACGCAGCGGGCTGGAACTCTGGCCAGTTCGCGCTCTTTTCGTTTCACATCATGGGGAGCGCGCGGCTTGGCGGATCGAGGAAGACATCCGCTGTCAATCCTGACGGCGAGATTTGGGAAGCCCGCAATGTCTTTGTGATGGACGGGTCATCGTTCCCGAGCGCCTCGGGAGTGAATCCCATGATTTCCATCGAGGCCATCGCCCGCCGGAACGCTATGGCGCTGGCTGCCCGCCCGGGCCTATAAGCATCTTGTTTGTAGCTCGATGGGGACAGGGAGTACTGCCATTAACTAGTGCTGAGGTTGCGCCGATTTGGGTACCCCCGAACTATGGGATTTTATTGATAAAATGTAATAGTCTTAGTAGGTTGGGCGTGCTCCCAGGCGATTGCCGGAGTGGGCCTGACAAGTGTCGTCCCAAAATGATACGGAATGCCAACTTCGTGTCCCCGCGTCGAAGCCCACGAAATGGCTTTAGCTTGGTGGAGCTCGTACTTTCCCTGGCCGTGCTCCTGGTCATTACAACTCTGGCCATACCTGTGGTTGTGCGTTCGCTTCAGACCTACCAGCTCAATTCCACGGCGTCGCAATTGGCGGGGATGCTCAAGTTCACAAAATTCGATGCCATTCGGCAGAACACTCACGTGAGCTTCCAGATCCTTCAGAACGGCACAAATTGGATCGTGTGGGCAGATTCAAATGGCGACAACCTGCCGGACGGGGCCGAGCCCCAAATGGTGATTCCGATGACCGGGAATGACACGCTTCTTTCGGCAAGTCTGGTCCCGAGCCCAAGTCCGATCGCTACCACCCTGGGTGCGGGCAGTTCCCTCTACACGTGGACGGTTCTCTCTGGCAATGGCAGCATAATTTACGACCAGCGAGGGGTCGTCGTTACCCCTCCTCCTGGCGGGGGTCCTTTCGTCACGGCCACGACTATTTACGCCCTTTACGTTGGCAATCCCAACGACCCGAATGCCGGCTACCGCGCAGTGATAACGCTGCCTTCCGGAGCCGTGCAGGTGTGGACTTCGTCCTCGGCGGGGAATTGGCAGCGCATCAGTTGATCCATTTTCTAGGATTGAGGCGATGAAGAATCCGCACAACCGCGAGAAGCGCAGAAAGGCACGGAGCGATCAGCGCGGATTCACGCTTACCGAAGTGCTTATCGCCATTGTCATCCTGCTCGTGGGCATCGTTGCGGTTGCGCAGTTGGTGCCGGCATCGATCGGTTCCAACTCGACGAATCGCAACGACTCTTCGGCCCTCGTGTTTGCGCAGCGGCAGATGGACCAATTCCTTCTTCAGCCGCTCAACAATACGGCCTTTATCGAAACGATCGACTCGCAGACTTTCACGTGCAATCTCGGAGATCCAACGCAGCCGAACGTGGTCGTGGGCAGCAACTACGCCTTGTTTTATAACCAGCTGGTCGTCGATTTCAGCGCCTCGACGGTTCCGAACTACAGCTTCGTCTACCACGATCCGAACGATCCCGGGGAAGTGAATTACGACGTTCGCTGGGCGGTGTACACGACGACCAGCAACGGGGCAGTTACCTCGAAGCGATTCATCCTCGGAGCGAGGAAAAAAGGCGGCAACGGAATCTACAATCCGGTGACTCTGGATACGATCGTTTACAAATGAAACGCGCCCCTCACCATCGGAAGGAACGAGGCTTCTCGCTGATCGAGATGATGATCGCGGCGGTGATTTTTATTTTGCTGTGCGGCGCTGCGTTTGCGCTTCTCTCCGTTGCGCAGCAGCGATACCAGACAGAATCCCAGGTCCTGAATTCCTTCCAGGAGGCGCGATTCGGCCTGGACGAGATCGTTCGAGACGTGAATGGTTCGGGTTATCCCCCGCAGAACCAGTTTTCGATCATGCCCAATCTCCCGCCGGCGAACGCGTATGCGATCACGCCGGTGGCGTGGTCCACGGGCTACCCCAACGCACCCTGCCAGATCGGCACGGGCGGAGGGGGAACCTGCACAACGCCTGGAGATTTCGACATGATTGTCGAGAGGGATGTGGATCCCTGGCGCACAGATGGCGTCGAATGGACCCGCTATCAGCTTAACAACAACATTCTGTCACGTAGCCAGACTTACAAAGTGGTCGGGGGGGATCCCGACGCGACGACAGCCTCGTCGTTCGTTCCCTATGTTCAGAATGTGATGAACAATGCCTCGGCCGCCCAGATTGCGCAATTCCGGGCAGCCTACCCCAGCATGTTTCCCGGGGGCAGTCCGGTGCCGGTTTTCAGCTATACCTGTTACACGCCTTTTGGGCCGCAGCTGTGTGCTTCGGCGGGATCTTATAATTCGCCCATCAATGTAACGGACGTGGAAATTACGCTGATCGTCATGGCGCCCACGCAGGATGCGCAGACGGGCCAGCCGCGGCTCATCGAATTGCATGGAAGAGGCCACAGCCTGAACCCGGCTCAGCAGTAAGAGCGGAGCCAGCGGGGACAAAGAACGAGAATGAACAAAGAGCCCAAAGGGCGCCGCGGCCCGGAACGAGGAATCGCCCTGCTGATTGCGATATTCGTTTTGCTGTTGATCAGCGTGGTGGCGATAGCTTTGCTGGTTTCTTCCGGTACGGAAACGGCGCTTGGCACAAACTACCGCGCCTCTTCGACGGTATACTATGCCGCTCTTGCAGGATTGGAGGAGGCCCGCGGGCGCTTGCTTCCGAAGAATCCGAACTACTTTGGGGCCTCGATTGTTTCGCCGAGCACGCAGTTTCCGTTGGGACGAACGCTCTACGTTATAAATCGCCTGTCGGGCGATAGCATCGTGCCTTGGGACCCCAGCAATCCGTATTACGACAAGGAGTACGGGTCTGAATTTAACCCCGTGTCGGCGGCGACGGCGACTCATGATTCGCCCGTCTATTCGGTCTGGGACAACTCGAATAGTCCGAGCATCCCGGGACCGAGCTACAAATGGGTCCGCATCACCGCCGCAACCGAACAGTCTCTTTACCTCGACGTGGACTCCGACGGCCTTTACGATGACAGCATACCGATTTATTACAATCCGGCTCAGACGGATTCTCACGGCAATCCGGCGCCCAGCCTGATTAAAACGCTGAGTCCGCCATCTACTGCCGTGCAAGTGCTGCAAATCACTGCACTGGCCTACCTGCCCAACGGCAGCCAGAAGGTCTTGCAGTATCTTGTGGCGCCTGTAACGCTGAATCTTACGTTTCCTGGTGCACTGACGTTGGACGGGCTCTCGGACGCTTTCACCGGCCCGAGTAGCTCCTACCAGGTTTCGGGGAACAGCGACAACTCCGATGGTGCTTGCGGCGGGATGCCGTACCCCGTGAATGCCATCCACGTTCCGGATCATTCTGACGCTGTCAACATCAGAAGTGAACTCCTCGGCGAAGGCACGGGAGGGAACTATACCGGGAATGGCAGTTCTCCTCCCTCTCCGAGCGTCGGTGTCGGCGGGCTCCCTGTGAGTCTGCAAACCGCACAAAGTCTCAACCAGATCGCCCAGACTATTACGCAAAATGCGGATACCGTCCTTACCGGCAATTTTGACCAGAATAGTTTGTCCCCGGCGATGTCCAACGTGAATCCCATGACCGTCGCGGTCCTGGGGGACTTCACTCTTTCGGGAGGCTTTACGGGCTATGGGCTTCTCCTCGTAACGGGGACTTTCACCTACGATGCGTACTCCAGTTGGGACGGGGTTATTCTCGTCGTCGGCAAGGGCATTGTGAACGGGCAGTACAGCGGCTCCGGCCCCGCGCCCAACAGCGTCATCAACGGAGCGATGCTTGTGGCACAAACCCTAAATCCGGACGGCACTCCCAGAACGACGCTGGGACCAGCTACTTTCAACAGTAACAATCAGGTGCAGGGAACCGGCATTTATTACAGGTGCAACTGGATCCAGGCCGTGCAAGCGCCGTGGACCTACAAGGTTTTGTCCTTCCACGAAATTCCGCAGTAGAGACAGGGACCGCGATGAATAGAAACAAGTCTTTCCGGAAACCAGGCGCAGCCTCCGTCGCTCTCGGCGCAGCATTTCTCCTAACGCAGATGAAAGGCGAGGCCCGGCCGTTGCCCCGGCAGGAACAGCAACAATCAGAATCACAGCAGCAGACACCCCCGCCGCCAACCTCCCCGGAAAATGCGCAACCCGCATCCCAGCCAACGGCGCCAGCCGCCAAGCAGAAAAAAGTCTGGACAGAAGAAGATGTGATCTTGTTGCGAACACCGGCCGACAATTATCAGGTAGAGAAAGAGGCCAGGGAAGCGGCCGCAAAGCAAGCCGCCCTTCAGGCGGCCCTAAAGCCTGAAAAGCAGCCGACACCGGAACCTAAACTTCCGGCCACTGCGGAAGAGACCGAGAAGAAGCTGAAAGAAACGCAGGTGTATATTCAGGAAGAAACGGATGCGCTGGACAAGCTGCGGAAGGATCTTCTGGATGCTCCGGCCGAGCAGCGAGCACATAAACAGGAAGAAATTGACCGCGTGAACCGGCTGCTCGAGACCTCTGAAAGAGATTTACGAGCCCTCGAAGAGCATCTTCAGACGTTTCACGAAAAGCCTCAAGAGGCTCCGCCGCCGGCGCCCGAACCTCCTTCGCCTGGCAGCTGAGAAACAGCAAGCGAAAGAAGCAGAGAGCCAGGGACTCAGGCGGCCATCGTCGTTCGCATGGCCTGGCCCTGCCACACCGCTGTATAATGATTCGATGCGTACCAGCCAGGGAAGTGCGCCGATGCATGGCACTACGGTTTTGTGCGTGCGCAAGGACAACAAGGCCGTGCTCATCGCCGATGGACAGGTGACCATGGGCGATCACGTTATGAAGCACACGGCGCGGAAGACGCGGCGGCTCTACAATGACAAGGTGATTGCGGGTTTTGCCGGGTCTACTGCCGATGCTATTTCGCTGTTCGAGCGCTTCGAGGGCAAGCTGCAGGAACATTCGGGGAATTTGCAGAAGGGCGCGGTGGAGCTGGCCAAGGAATGGCGCAAGGACCGCGCGCTGCGGCATCTCGAGGCGCTGCTGATCGTCGCCGACACGAAGGCCACGTTTCTGCTTTCCGGCAACGGCGACGTTATCGAGCCGGATGATGGATTATGCGCGATTGGGTCAGGCGGGACGTATGCGCTGGCGGCGGCGCGGGCCTTGCTCAAGCATTCGAAGCTTGGCGCAAAGGATTTGGCCATGGAAGCGATGCGCATCGCCAGCGAGATTTGCATCTATACCAACGCGAACTTTACAGTCGAGGAACTCTAGGGGGCGGGCGATAATACACCGGGCCGGTTTCGCGCATCCAAGAGATGCGCACACAAAGAAGCTCTGAACAACGGGAACGCAGGCAAACAGATCGCCAAGCGGGCTGCACACAAAGGAACTGGACATTTCATGGCCAGCAAGACCGATAAGGAAATAGTTTTCGTGCCGGGCGGCAACGGCGCCGCGCCCGTGGAAGAGGAGCAACTTCTTCCGGCTCTCGACGACATGACGCCGCGGGAGATTGTCGTGGAGCTCGACAAATACATCGTCGGGCAAAACGCGGCCAAGCGCGCTGTGGCCGTGGCTTTGCGCAATCGCGTCCGCCGCCAAAAGCTTCCACCGGAAATCGCCGAGGACGTCCTTCCCAAGAATATTCTGATGATTGGGCCTACGGGCGTCGGCAAAACGGAAATCGCACGCCGCCTCGCGCGTCTGGCCGGCTGCCCGTTCGTCAAAGTGGAAGCTTCGAAATACACGGAAGTCGGCTACGTGGGGCGCGACGTGGAATCGATGGTGCGCGATCTCGTGGAGACTTCCATCGACATGGTTCGCGAAGAGAAACTCGATGAAGTGGCCGACCGCGCAGAGCAGGCTGCGGAAGAGCGCGTTCTGGATCTGCTGCTTCCTCCGTCCCCGCCGCCCGTTGCTGGCACAAGCGAAATGGAAGCGGCGGCGCAGCGGGAGCAGTCGCAGCGCACGCGCGAGAAGCTGCGCGCGCAGCTTCGGGAAGGCAAACTCGACCAGCGCATGGTGGACCTCGAAGTGCGCGAACGGTCCATGCCTTCGTTCGAGATTATTTCCAATCAGGGCGTCGAGGACATGGACGTCAATATGAAGGACATGTTCTCCAACCTTTCCGGTCTCTTCGGGCAGCAGAAGAAAAAGCGCAAGATGTCCGTCGCGGACGCTTTCGAATATTTGATTCAAGAGGAAGAAAACAAGCTCTTGGACATGGACCAGGTGACGCGCATCGCCGTCGAGCGCGCCGAGCAGATGGGCATCATCTTTATCGATGAGATCGACAAGGTCGCCGGACGCGAATCCGGCCATGGGCCGGACGTCTCTCGCGAAGGCGTTCAGCGGGACATTTTGCCGATCATCGAGGGCACAACCGTCAATACCCGCTACGGCATGATTCGCACGGACCACATCCTGTTCATCGCCGCGGGGGCGTTCCATGTGACGAAACCGTCGGATCTCATCCCCGAGCTGCAAGGCCGCTTGCCGATTCGAGTGGAGCTGCAATCGCTGAAGGAAGAAGATTTCATTCGGATTCTCACTGAGCCAAAAAACGCCCTCATCAAGCAGTACATCGCGCTTCTGGAGACCGAAGGCGTCAAGCTCAACTTTACCGAGGATGCGGTTGCGGCCATCGCACGCTTCGCCACGAGCGTCAACGAGTCGACTGAAAACATCGGTGCGCGGCGGCTGCATACCATCCTCGAGAAGGTTCTCGATGAACTTTCCTTCGAAGCGCCAGACTTGAAGAAAAAGAATGTGAAAGTGGATGCCGCCTACGTGACCAAACAGCTTGCGGATATCGTCAAGAATCAGGATTTGAGCCGTTATATCCTGTAAACTCCGAAAATCGAAAATGGGAACCGGAAACTTAGGGAAGCCTCTGTCGCGCCATGTGGAATCTGCCCGCCTCGCGAGTCTCTCATTTCGGGCGCTGGCACCGGCGCTTCTGATGATTGCCGGTTGCGGCGCGCCCGGCGAGCCAACTCCGCCGGCTCCGCCCGTTCCCGTCGCCATTACCGATCTCGCCGCGCATCAGGCCGGGGATGGCGTCGAACTGATATTCACCTTGCCCTCGAAGACCGTCACCGGCGATCGCCTGGCCTCACCGCCCGCGGTCGAGATTGTACGGGGCACGCCGAAATCCGATGGTTCCAGAGACCTGAAAACCTTCCGCGTCGTTTACACGATTCCGGGTTCGCTTGTCGAGAATTACGTTTCTGAAGGTCGCGTGAAATTCATCGACCCCGCGGCGCCAGCGGAAACTCGCGCGCATCCCGGGGGCACTCTCCTTTATGTCCTCCGTACGCGGGCCTCGAAGAAACGCGCTTCGGGAGATTCCAACGCTGTTTCCGTCCGCGTGTATCCTGTGCCGGAGCCGGTCGGGAAGATCGAGGGGCGCGTCACCGAGCCAGCGATTGAGTTGAGCTGGGCGGTGCCCACGCGCACATCGGGCGGCGATCCGCTCAGCGGGTTTTCCGGCTATCGAATTTATCGCGGCGAGCTTGACCCTGCCTCGGCGGAGGCCGCCCTGGCCGATTTCTCCAAAGCCAAATGGAAATCGCCGCTGGCCTTGCTCGCCCCTTCGGACGAAAACAGTTACCGGGACACGCTTTTCGATTTCGGCAAAACCTACGCTTACATTGTGAGAAGCGTTGTGCTCGTCGAAGGCAGCGCGCTCGAGTCCGGGGATTCCGTCCCTCTGATCGTCGCGCCGCGCGACACTTTCGCTCCTGCCGCACCACAAAACCTGGTTGCCGCGGTGCTCTCCGGTACCACGCCTGGTTCTGTACTCGTGGATCTATCCTGGTCCATCAATCTTGAAACCGACCTTGCCGGGTACCGCGTCTATCGGAGTGAGCAGCAGGACGCAAAGGGCGTCGGGATCACGCCGGAGCTATTGCTTGCACCCGCGTATCGTGATACGTCTGTAGAACCGGGCCATCGCTACTGGTATTCTGTAACTGCTGTCGATCGCGCTGGCAATGAGAGCGAAGCCGGTACGGCCGTAGCGGTTGATATCAGGAAACCTTCTCCGTAGCCCCGGGTTGTACCTGGCATCCAGTTAGGGAGCGCGCCGCATGATGACCGTTCGTGCCCATTTGCCCGCGTACGGATCGTTCCACGTTTTACGGAACACCTCGGTTCGCACCGGTTTCTACGTCGGGATCGTTCTTTCGATCGCGTTTAGCGGATGGGTGATCATCGCCAATCGTTTTCCGCTTCTCGATCGCTTTGCGATGGTGCGCAATCTGGCTGCGGTGACCGTTCTTGGCCTTCTCGCTTTGATTCCCGTTATCCGCTTCTGGCGCATGCCGGGTAATTTGCTGGCTTCGAGCCTGGTCGCATGGGCTATTTTCAGCCTCACCTATCGCGTGCTTTGCATGGATTTCACCGGCCTTGCGGAACGATTTAGCGCCGTGCAGATCTTCATGCTCGGCGCTGTGCTCTACATGCTCGCGGTCACTGTTTCCTGGATCTGGATTATCATCCGGCGCGTTCGCGCGTCGGACGTTTCTCATCCCAATCATCATCCGAGCTGATTCTGAATGAAATTCTGCCGATTTTCTCCCATTGGTTCTTCCTCGACACAGCCCGCTTCCGCGCTTTACGGATTACTCGAGGGCGATCGCGTCCGCGATGTTACCGGGCCGCCGTGGAGTGCGTGGTCCGAGGGATCACGCAGCTGGCCGGCCGCTGAAGTTCGTTTGCTCGCCCCGGTCGAACCCGGAAAGATCGTTTGCGTCGGACGCAACTACGCGGCGCACGCCGCGGAACTTGGCAATGAGGTCCCCAAGGAGCCTCTAATCTTTCTCAAGCCTCCTTCAGCGATCATCGGTCCCGGCGAGCCGATCGTTCTTACGCCGCAGTCCCAGCGCGTAGAACACGAAGGCGAGCTGGCGCTCATCGTTGGCAAGCGCTGTTCGCAGCTCAAGGACTCCGACGACGCGCTGTCTTATCTCTTCGGCTACAGCTGTCTAAACGACGTGACCGCGCGCGACCTGCAAAAGAGCGACGTGCAGTTTACGCGCGCCAAGGGCTTCGATACGTTTTGTCCCGTCGGTCCGCATATCGAGACGGAGCTCGATCCGGCCGATCTGCTGGTGGAAACGCATGTCAACGGAGCGAGCCGCCAATCCGGGCGCACTTCGTTGATGACTTATCCGGTTGCGCTTCTGGTGCGCTGGATTTCGCGGGTGATGACTCTTTTTCCCGGAGACTTGATTGCCACCGGCACGCCCGCAGGCGTCGGGCCGCTCGTTGCAGGGGATGTGGTCGAGATCAGCGTCGGCGGTGTTGGCGTGTTGCGCAATCCAGTGCAAGCCCCGCACACGTAGTTTCGCGGCGGCGTCACTCTTTCGGTAAAATACACACCTGTGGGGGAATCCGGAGGATGGCCTTTTTCTTGCGTGCCGTCAGGTTCGCGGTGCCGCAAAGCGAGCGCCCGTCACTGCACAATTTACCCGCGCCTAGGGAGATCTTCAGTTGAAAGCCTTGTTCGCAGACTGGAAGGTTGTTCTGGCAATGGCCGGAGCGGCCATAGCAGCGATCATGATGATCGCTTATGCCTTTTTTCGCCCGGCCGAAGAGCCCGAGGACGTGGAGCGCCGGAGGCGCCTGCACCTGAATCAAATCGGGCGGATTGCGGAAGGGCAGGTCGTCGAGCTGGCGGAGCATCCTCCCGAGCCGCGCGAAGTGCAGAGAAAACTCTTCGGTTCGCGTGCCCAGCCCGTCGTGGATTTGAGGCCCCGGCACCTGGTCACTTACAGTTATGCGATTTCGGGCGTCACTTATCACACGGCGCAGGACATTACCGGCCTTGAGGGCCAGATCCGCTTCGAGCGGCTCGTTGCGGGCCAGCCTGCCAGTGTGAAATACGATCCCTCGAATCCGAGTGATTCGATTCTCGTTGCGGACGATTGGTCCGGTTTGCGCTGAGTTGCGAAGCGCTGGTGCTGAACTTCGAATCGCTTGCGGCCGGCCCCGAGGCGTCACGGCCGGTGTTTGAAGCTGTCTCTTGCCCGCTGCCTGCGCATTCTGATTTACGCGCAGTTGCGTTATCCTTCTTTCTGCGGCTTCGATGCGCCGCGGCCATCCCATGAAGATGATCCTCGCCTCCATCCTTACCACCCTGCTGATTGTGGCGATGACTCTTGGCGCGATGTTCATTCTCGTCGAAGCCACGGATTACGTCACGTCTCGCGATTCGCCTCTCCAGCGCGCCGCGGCCATCTGTGCGGAGCTGCTGCTCGGCGTGGTCCTTCTGCTTGGCACGGTTTGGCTTGCGACGCATCTTGCCGTTCGGATCTTTGCCAAAAAGGAAACGGATGCTCCCGGAGGAAAGCTTGCCTGAGAGAGACGCCGCAGCGAGCGCGAAAGAAAAACACCACAATCGTATGGAAGAGCTTCGCCGCCAATCCGCGGAAGCGGAAGCAGGCGGTGGCCCCGAACGCCGCGAACGGGAACACAAATCCGGAAAGCTCGCCGCACGCGAACGGATAAACCTGCTTCTCGATGAAGGCAGCTTCGAGGAACTCGACAAATTCGTCCGTCACGGCTGTGTGGATTTTGGCATGCAGGAGCAGCGGCCCGCCGGCGATGGCTTCGTGACCGGTTTTGGCCGCGTCGATGGGCGGCTCGTTTACGTCTTTGCGCAGGACTTCACCGTTTTTGGAGGTTCGCTCTCGGAGGCCAACGCGCGGAAAATCTGCAAGATCATGGATCTTGCCATGCGCGCTGGCGCGCCTCTTATTGGCCTGAATGATTCGGGAGGCGCGCGGATTCAGGAAGGCGTCGCCTCGCTCGCCGGTTATGCCGATATCTTTTTGCGTAACACGCTTGCCAGCGGCGTGATTCCGCAGATCAGCGCCATCATGGGCCCCTGCGCGGGGGGAGCGGTTTATTCGCCTGCGATTACCGATTTTATCTTCATGACGCGCGAGACGTCCTACATGTTCGTCACCGGGCCCGACGTCATCAAGACCGTTACCCACGAGGAAGTCACCAAGCAAGAGCTTGGCGGCGCGATGACCCACAACGAAAAGAGCGGCGTGGCGCACTTTGTCTCCGCGGACGACGCCGACTGCCTCGCCATGATTCGCGAGCTGCTGAGTTTCCTTCCTTCGAACAATGTCGACGATCCGCCGCGCCGCCAGTCCACGGATTCGCCGGACCGCCGCGAAGAATCCCTGAACTCCCTGGTTCCCGACGAGCCACAAAAACCGTATGACACGAAGGACGTCATTCACGCCATCGTGGATGACGGCTACTTATTTGAGGTCCATGAACACTTCGCGAAAAATCTGGTTGTGGGTTTTGCGCGCCTCGACGGCCGTCCTGTCGGCATCGTCGCCAATCAGCCTGCGTTTCTCGCGGGCGTTCTCGATATCAACGCTTCGCTCAAGGGTGCCCGCTTCGTGCGCTTCTGCGACGCTTTCAATATTCCGCTCATTACTTTCGAAGACGTTCCCGGTTTTTTGCCCGGCACTCAGCAGGAGTTTGGCGGCATCATCAAACACGGCGCGAAATTGCTTTTCGCTTTCGCGGAAGCCACTGTGCCCAAGATCACGGTCATCACGCGCAAGGCCTACGGCGGAGCCTATTGCGTCATGGCCAGCAAGCACATTCGGACGGACGCCAACTTTGCCTGGCCTTCTGCCGAAATCGCGGTGATGGGGCCGGAGGGCGCGGTGAACATCGTCTACAAACGCGAACTGGACAAAGCCCCCGAATCCGATCGCGAGCGTCTCCGTCAGGAGAAAATCGCCGAATTTCGCGACCGATTCGCGAACCCGTTCGTTGCCGCGGAAAAAGGTTACATCGACGCGATCATCGAGCCTTCTGAAACTCGCCCGCGCATCATCAGCGCGCTGCGCGCGCTGGAAAACAAGCGCGACACGAACCCCCGGAAAAAACACGGCAATATCCCTCTTTAGGAGCACACGCAGACCGGACTCCTGGGTTCGACGGTCCCACCGCATGCTAAAATCCCCGAGCAACACCAAAGGTCCATGTTCCGGAAAATCCTGATTGCCAATCGCGGTGAAATCGCCGTGCGCATCCTGCGCGCCTGCCGCGAGCTGGGCATTCGCAGCGTTGCGGTTTTCAGCGACGTTGACCGCAAATCGCTTCACGTTCGCCTGGCCGATGAAGCTTTTCCCATTGGCCCTGCGGCTTCGCGCGAAAGTTATCTCTCCAAGGAAAAAATAATTGAGGTCGCGCGCCGCTCCGGCTGCGATGCGATCCATCCTGGCTACGGTTTCCTTGCGGAAAACGCGGCGCTCCCGCGTGCGTGCACGGAAGCGGGCATCACCTTCATCGGGCCAAGCGCCGAAGCCATGGAAGCTCTCGGATCGAAAACGGCCGGTCGCCAGCTCGCGCGGCGCTCCGATGTGCCGACCGTTCCCGGCGCAAACGAACCCATTGAGAACCCCGATGACGCCCAGGCCCTCTCGCAAAACATGGGCTACCCCATTTTGCTGAAGGCGGTGGCTGGCGGAGGCGGAAAAGGCATGCGCGTCGTCACGCGCGACAGCGAGTTTGCGCCCGCCTGGCGCGATGCTTCTTCGGAAGCCCTGAATGCGTTCGGCGATGCGCGGCTGTACCTTGAAAAATATCTCGAAAAGCCTCGCCATATTGAAATCCAGATCCTGGCGGATTCCCACGGCCGCGTCGTTTCGCTCGGAGAACGCGAATGTTCGGTTCAGCGGCGGCACCAGAAGGTGATTGAAGAAGCTCCTTCGCTCGTGGTCACGCCGGAATTGCGCAAGAAAATGGGTGATGCTGCCGTCCGTCTGGCGCGCGCTGGCGGCTATGTCAATGCCGGCACCGTGGAATTCCTTGTTGATGCTCATCTCAATTTTTATTTTCTGGAAGTGAACACGCGTCTTCAAGTGGAGCACCCCGTCACGGAGCAAGTCACCGGACTCGATTTGGTAAAGCTGCAAATCGCCATCGCGGCGGGCCATCGTCTTCCGTTCGCCTGGGAGACCATCACGCCCCGCGGACATGCCATGGAAGTCCGCCTCTACGCGGAGGATCCCGACAACAATTTTTTCCCTTCGCCGGGAAAAATTCTTTCGCGCCACGCTCCCAGCGGCCCGGGCATTCGCCTCGATGAAGGCGTCTATGAAGGCTGGACCGTCCCGATGGATTACGATCCGCTGTTGAGCAAATTGATCGCTTGGGGCAACAGCCGCGAGGAAACCATCGCTCGCCTGCGCCGCGCCCTTGAGGAGTACACCGTCACCGGCATCAAGACCAACGCCGGCCTGTTCCGCCGCATTCTCGCCGAGCCTGATTTTCTTCGCGGCGAAATCCACACCAAGTGGCTCGACGAATTGCTTCAGCGTCCAGCGGCCGTGGCCGGCTTCCCGGACGGGAATCCCAAGCCGGACCGCGCTGCCGACGCCGCTGCCATCGCGGCAGCCCTCTGGCACCTAAATCAGCCGGAGAAATCAGCAGGACTGTCTTCCAGTGGCCAGAATGCTTCTCCGTCCCGCTGGAAGCAAGAGGGCCGTCGCCAGCAACTGGACCGCCTGCCATGAAACTGGAAGTTCAGCTCACTCTCTCCTCCGGCAAGAAACTCCGCAGCGTTGAGCTCGAGCGATCAGCGGACCGCTGGAAAATCACGCTCGACGGCAAACCGGTCGATGCCGACGCCGTGGAAATCACTCCCAACACGCTCTCCGTTCTTCTCGATGGCCAATCCTACGAAGTTCGCATCTCGCCGTCGCCTGACGGCGTCCTCAGGATTCAGACCGGCTTAGAAGAGTTCACTGCCGAGGTTAGCGATCCTCGCGCGTGGCGCGGCCGCAGGCATGGCACGCTCGAGGCGGAAGGCCGCCAGCAGGTCCTCGCGCCCATGCCCGGCAAAGTCATTCGCGTCCTCGTCAAGGCGGGAGACAAGGTCGAGGCCGGCCAGGGCTTGCTCGTTGTGGAAGCGATGAAGATGCAAAACGAAATTCGTTCGCCAAAAGGCGGCACGGTCGAACGCCTGCAAGTCAAAGAAGGCCAGCCCGTCAACGCGGGCGAGGTGCTCGGCTGGGTCGAATAGTTGAGAGCGGCGGGAAGAAAAAAGAGGCTTAGTGGCCGGATGACTTGGCGGGGAAATCCGTCTTCGCCGCATCCGGCAGCTTGCCTGCGGCTTCGATCACTTGTTGCGCCAGATAGTTCGTCACGCGCGCATCATCCCGGGCAATCGTCAGGTACGCGGCGCGAAGCAACTGCTCCTTGTGGCTGCGCAGCGTGTCCCGGATCGTCTGCTGAACTTGCTGGTCAGAAATACTGCGCTGCCCGGGCGACTCGCGCGAGATGAGCTTCAGAATCACGATCCGCGGGCCTTCCTTCGACTGAATCGGAAGCGGCGGGCTGACCTGCCCGGGCTTCATCCCCAGCACAATCTTCTTCAGGGTCGCATCCGACTGGTTGAGCGCGGATTCCGGCACATACCCGAGATCTCCGCCCATGGCCGAGGAGTTCATGTCCTCGGAATAGTCCATCGCCAGTTGCGCGAAGTCGGCGCCGCTATTCAGTTTGTCCTCAAGCATCTTTACCTTGCGCTCGGCTTCGACTTCATTCGTCGCGTCGTCATTCTTGAGATTGCGGATTTGCGGTTCTTTTCTGGGGGTCACGACGATTTCAGAGATTCTGTAGCGCGGTTCCACGACGTTGAATTGAGCCTTGTTGAGGTTATAGGTGTCGAGCACGTCCTGATCGGTGATGGATATTTTCGCCACCACCTCGCGGTTCAGCAGCTTCGTGATGGAAAGCTGTCTGCGCAGGTCGCGCTTCAAATCGTCCACGGAAACGCCGCGATCCTTCAGCTGTCTCTGGAACTCGTCTTCGGTGTAGGGGCTTTTCATCTCGGTGAATTTGTCTTCCACTTCACCGTCGCTCGCTTCCAGGTTCAGCTTCTTGGCGCGCTCGAGCAGGATCTCGTTGTTGATCAGCTCGTCCAGAACATTCAGCTTCAGCGACAAAGCCTCTTCCTGCGAAGGTTCCTGCCCCTCCGGATTCACGCGTGTCCGGTAGTATTTGTCGACGTCATCGCGCCTGATCTCTTGCCCATTCACTACCGCCCACACGTCCGGCGAAGGCTGCGCCTTCTGCTTGCAACCCGCGCCCATCGAAAGCCCGATAGCCACGACGGGCAATAGCGCCATGGCGCGCTTCCTGCTTTTCATGGAAGCACAACGCAGGCGCACAGCGGCGCTCATTTTGGCAAGCAAGAGAATCAAGGTGTGGTGCTCAGGCCGCTTTCTTGACGCGGCCCGCCCGGATGCAGGCCGTGCAAACTCGAACATGTTTCCGCGCGCCGTCCATTAACGCGTGGACGCGCTTCAGGTTGGGATTCCACCGTCTGCGCCGGGTATTATTCGCGTGACTGATGACGTTGCCAAAGTGCGGCCCTTTGCCGCAAAGTTCACACTTCAGTGCCATTGTTCTTCCTACTGGGCTGTCTAGTGCAGCCGTAAATTTGCTCTGAAAAGTTCGAAGACTGAGCTTTCCATTCTAACAGACGCTCTTTCTCCAGCAAAGCTTGCCTTTTGCTGCAGGACACTGACCTTGGCCGTGTCTTAGGGGAGCTCTCTCGGCTCCTTCCCTGAAAATCCTGGTCCGGAGACCTTCTCCTGAACCATCCGCGTATGGCCTCTCCTGGTCCGAAACATCCTCTCACCGCGCGGGTTTATACCCAAGGAGGGCTTGCCATGCTTCTTTGGGGCTCTTTGGGGTCCGCCTCCGGGAGGGCACAAAGCTGCCGGGAAAGGGCGCAACCTTCCTGGCGCTCAGGGCATCCCATTATTGCGGTAGGTCATTATGTTTCAATAGGTTATGCCAGAAGCACCTGTCCTTTGGGGCGGGCCCGGAATTGCCTAAAGCACTATTAGCCCCGCCCCTACAGGCTTCGCTCGATTCTCCCTGGCCCGTTAAACTAGTAGCGTGAGCCTTCGGCTGAAAGGAAACCGATCGCATTGCGAGAGTTGACCCCAAAACGTGAGTACAGCGCCTCCGCCATAGCTTTTGCTGTGGGCCGGTTGATGGCGGTCCTAGTACTGCTTTTCTGTCTGCCTTCTTCTCCGGCGTATGCAGACGTGGGCGTGCTGCTCAACGAGTCCCTGGATACCAGCGTCGCCCGAATTACAGGTTCCGGTCACAGCGCCGTCTACTTTTCGCGCATCTGCCGGGAAACGCCCGTAAAGCTTCGACTGTGCCGCGCTGACGAACAAGGTTCTGTCATGAGCAACTACACCACTCTCGGAGAAGACCAGCCCTTCGAGTGGAATATCGTTCCTCTGTCCGTCTACTTGTACGGTGTCGAGGATCCCGAGAACCGGCCGCTCTTTGGCTCGCAAAAAATCAAGCACGCACTTGAGGAAAGATACCGGACGAATTTTTTGGCTGGCTACTGTGACAGCGCCACGTGCCGCACGAGCAACAAAGCCGAATGGCGCGAAATGGTCGGAGCAACTCTCGAGCGCAGCATCTACATTTTCGTCGTCGAAACATCCCTTGAGCAGGACCGCGCGCTCATCGCCCAATTCAACTCTCTGCCGAATCAGAACCACTTCAATGGCGTCACCCAAAATTGCGCCACGTTCTCGCGCCGCGTCATCAATACCTATTATCCCCACGCCACGCGGGCAGACTATCTGAACGATTTCGGCCTGATCACTCCCAAAGCCATCGCCCGTTCCTTTACGCGCTTTGGGGAGCGCCATCCGGAAGCGCATCTCCGCGTTCTTCACTTCGCGCAGCTGCCCGGCACCATCAAGCGCAGCACCGAATGCCGCAACGGAACCGAGCAGTTGTATCACTCGAAGAAGCTGCTCGTGCCCATGATCCTTTTTGCCAACCACGAACTGCCCTTCATGGCCGCTTCTTACCTGCTTACCGGGCGGTTCAATGCCGAGCACGAACTAGAGGAGCATCCCACCGTCGAAGCGTCGGACATCGAACTGGAACTCCGCGAAGCCAAGGCGGAGAACGATGTCTCTCGCGAAGAGCAACTGGAAGCAGTCGTCAACCGGGAAAGCGCGCAACTGGTAGGCACCGCGAAGGAATGGAAAGAGTATCGCGTGGCATTTGGCGCTCTCACACGCGATGCCATCAGCCGCGAAATTATTCCCAACTACGATTATCTTGCCCGTCTTTACAAGTATCTCGACCGCGCCGGCACGCTCAGCGTCGATGCCAACGGGACCCTTTGGCTGGATCTCTCAGGAGGCGGCAAGCCGTCGAAGCTTGGGCTGAGCGAAAGCAATATTTTTGCCTCTGGCAGCGATTCCCAGTGGGCTTATGCTCTGACGCTTGCGCGCGCCGACCATTATCTGAAGAGTCCGAAGCATAGCCGCGAGATCATGCCGGATTTCAAGAAAGATTGGGCTCTTATGGAAGCGGCCCAAATCAATAGCTCGACTGCTACAGCAGCCGACAATACCTCTCTACCTGGAAACGCACGCGCCACGGGCATCTCCTTTAGCCAACTTCCGTAGTCCCAGGCCACCCTGCGTTTCAAGCGGGTCCTGTGAGTACTGAGGCATCTCTCCCATTTCGTTCCCGCTCCCCGTACCATTCTCTACTATTTGGCTTTTGCGTAACTTTAGGCTTGTTTCTCTCATCTGTACTGATGTAGTTTCCCTGACGCGGTGCAGCGAATGGTTCCCTCGTTCCGGGTCTTGTTTTTGCTTTTTTCCTTGGTCCTCGTCTCTGGTGAGGCTAGTCCGAAGCCCCCGGCTACCCCTTTAGGTATTCCCTCCGTTTCACCGATTATCGTGATTGGATTCGTGGGTGGTTTTGTCCGCCACGATGACCGCGTTCATACAGAAGTCCAGCTCGTCAAGCGCCTGCGCGAAGAGTTCGCCTCATCTGCTTTCGTCGAATCGTTTGAGAATCACCGCGGCAAAGACGCTCACCAGGCGGTTCTGCACCTTCTGGACGTCAACAGCGATGGAAAGCTTTCGCCTGAAGAAAAGCAGAACGCGCGCATCATTATTTTTGGCCACAGTTGGGGCGCTTCAGAAACAGTCGAGCTTGCGCGCCAGCTGGAAAAAGACGGTATCCCGGTGGTTCTTACAATCCAGGTCGATAGTGTCTCCAAAATGGGTGAGAACGACGCGGTCATTCCCGCAAACGTCGCCCAGGCCGCCAATTTTTATCAACTGGATGGCATGCTGCACGGCCAGCCACAGATTCGCGCCGCCAATCCCGCGCGCACTCGCATCCTCGGCAATTTTCGCTCGGACTACAAAACGAAGCCCCTCACTTGCGGCCAATATCCCTGGTGGGACCGCTTGTTTATGAAGCCCCACATCCAGATCGAGTGTGATCCTACGGTCTGGAACCAGGTCGAATCCCTGATTCGTTCGAACCTTTCTCTCGAAGCCCGCCTCCCAGAAAGCAGTGATATCAGCTCTGGCGTCTCGCCCTTTCGCTAGAGACGCCTTGCCGTTTAAATCGTACAGCTGGAATGCTTGATAACCGCCGCGCGCGCTCATCCGTCCATTCGGGTGTAGGATTCTCCCGACAGACGTTTCTGAGGAGGCGTCATGAAACGCCGCGAATTTCTCCTTCGTTCGGCCTGCGCGGCGGGAGCCGCCTGGCTCGATTCCGCCGCACTCCCCCAACGCGCGCGCGGCTCCCTTCGGAAGCCTCTTCCGCGCAAATTTAGCGCGTCGGACACCGTCACCCTCGGCAAGACGGGCATCCAAACCAGCCGGCTGGCCATGGGAACTGGCACTGTCGGCTCCGGCCATCATTCTCATCAGACCGCTCTCGGCATCCAGGGCCTCTCCGCCCTTCTTCAGAACGGCTACGACCACGGTCTGCGCTTTTTTGATTCGGCGGACAGCTACGGCAGCCATCCTCATGTTGCCGAGGCTCTCAGGCACGTCCCGCGCGATAAGGTCACGGTCCTCACCAAAACCTGGGCCCGCGACGCCGCCTCCGCCCGCGCCGATCTCGACCGCTTTCGCCAGGAACTTGGCACCGATCACATTGACATCTGCTTGATGCACTGCCTCACCGAACCCGACTGGACCGAGCGTTACCAAGGCGTGATGGACGTCCTCGCGGAAGCCAAGGAAAAAGGCATCATCCGCGCCCACGGCTGTTCTTGCCATTCGATCGAAGCTCTCCGCGCGGCCACAGAATCGTCCTGGGTCGAAGTCCATCTGGTCCGCATCAATCCCATCGGCGCGCTCATGGATTCCGATCCCGCGACCGTCGTTGGTGTCATCCGGGAGATGCGTGCCAGAGGGAAAGGCATCATCGGCATGAAAATTCTCGGCCAGGGAGCCCTTCGCGACCGCCAGGACGAAGCCCTGAATTTCGCGCTCGGGCTGAATCTCCTCGACGCCTTCACCATCGGCGCCGAAAGCAAATCCGAGCAGGAAGACTTGATTCGCCGTATTGCCGCCGCCTAAGAAATTTCCGAGCAGGGTAGAGCTGTCATCCCGGGCCCAAGAGGGATCTGGCTTTCTGCCTCATTTTTCGCAATAAAAGCCCCCGTTCTTCTATGTGTCCAGCCCAATCAGCCGCATCAATTCGAGCGCATTGCTTTTCTCTACCACTCCCTCGCGCAACCGGTAATCAAATTTCATCTTCTCGTCCGCCACCTGATCCTCGAAATGCATATTTCGCAAGACATTCCCCACCGCCGCCGAAATTTCCGTCAAGGCCAGATCATGCGTCGTCACAATCCCAATCGCCCGCCGCTTCAGCAACCCCTGAATCAACCCTTCCGCTCCGATCCGGCGGTCCTTCGAATTCGTCCCCTCCAGCAATTCATCAAACAAAAAGAGCATCGGCACCGCGCCATCAGCCGCGTCAAACACTTTCCGGATATGCAGAATCTCCGTATAGAAACTAGACCGCCCTTCTTGCAGCGAGTCGGTACTTCGAATCCGCGTCCCAATCCCGAGAGGAGTCAAGCGCAACCGTTTTCCGCGAATCGGCGCTCCGGCCATCGCCAGCACCGTGTTGATTCCCACCACGCGCAAAAACGTGCTCTTCCCGGACATGTTCGACCCGCTCACCAACAAAACCCGCGTCAGCGCATCGAGCCGCACGCTATTCCGCACACACTTCTCCGCCGCAATCAGCGGATGCCCCAATTCCTCCCCTTCAAAAAAACCCATTCCCTCGGGCGCGCCAACAAATTCAGGAAACGGATCAGCGGGATGCTCATAGGAATACGCCGCCAAGGAAAGGAGCGCCTCCATCTCGCCGGTAAACTCCGCCCACCGCCGCATCTTCGCGCCCCATCTCTGCCTCCAAGCCTCCGCCGCCATCCCGACCTGCACGCTGTAGAGAAAGGGCAGCTCGGCCATCTTCGCAAGAACGCCGTCGCTGGCGTCGATCCAATAAACGATTCGCGCGAATTGTCGAATCGCCGCTGACGCCGGCTCACTCCCCTCTTTCAATTCGGCGGCCAAGGCCTTTAATCGCGGCGCCGCGAACGGTTCTCGCTCCAGTCGTTCCAAAATCTGGGAAAAAAGCAGCAGACCCTCCGCGCTCGAATCCACACCTTCGATAACCATATGCGCTTTGCGGCGCAGCCAGACCAGAACGATGGCTTCGACACCCAACACACTCAAGAGCGGCCAGAGCGTTGCGGTTTCGAGGTAATAGAAAATCCCCGCCGCCGTCGACAACCCGAGCAACGCCATCACCCCGCGCCAGATCCGGCCTCCGGGCAAAATCAGCCCCCGCTCCGCCCACCCAACCAAGGTTTCCGGATTCAAACGCGCCCGCAAATCCTCTCCCACGACCGCCAAGTCCTCGCGCAAGCCCAATTTTTCCCGCAGCTCCTCAATCAGTTTCTGCCGCTCGAGGATCGCTCCAATCTCCGATCCCTCGCTTAGCCATCTCGCCAGCTGCTTTTCGCCCATCGGCAAGCGCGCCGTTGAAAGCAATTCGAACAGGCCCCCGCGGCCAAAGAGATCCAGATCCTCGGCATACACATGGTTTCGATCGCGAAACCGCTCGCCGGTCTCTCCGCTCCCGGCCCATCGATCCTCGATCCGCGCAATCCCTTTCTGATAAAACTCCGCCGCCGTGTTCGCCTGCTCCTTGGCCCGCAAAACGCGCCCATGCAAAATCGTCAGCAAGAAGTAGAGCGCCAGCGGCGCGATCAACCAATAAGCCGTCACGAGATGCTTTCCCAAAACAATCCACCCGAGCAACACTCCCGCGGCGATGACCGCCAACTTCGCGTAACCAACCCGCAAGTGCACGCGATCTCGCTCGGCGATTACGGCGGCATATTTTTCCAGCCGTTTCGAATACTCTGCCTTTGGCTCAGTCACATTCCTCCTCAGGCCATCCAACCCGCAGCTCATCGAGTCTATCTCTTATCCCGCGTCCCGGCATCCGCCGGCCGTTTGCTTCCCCGGGAAACTGCAAAAGTGGTACGCTCCCCTCATGCCGCACGCGTCACGAGCCGCGCGCACCCGTCTTCTGACTACCACGCTGGCTGCGGCCTTTGGCGTTTGCACCGTAATCGTTTCCGCGCAGACTCTTTCCCCAGGCGAAGTTCGCCTGAGCAGCCATCCCTATCAACCCCGCCGAAGTCTTCGTCTCGAGAGCCGCCTCGTCCAGCTTGAAGTCGTCGTTCGCGACAAACGCGGCCGCGCTGTCCCCGGCCTCGGTAAAGACGACTTCGGCGTTCTCGACTCGGGCAACAGGCGCGAGCTCACGGCGTTCTCCGTCGACCAATTCCATGAGCCGGCCGCCGAGGACACCTCTCCGCACTCCCGAAGCCCTGTGCCCGGTTCCGCGGCGCAGCCGACCGCAACCGCCGGCGCCCTTCCCCCGAAATTGCCCAGCCAAAATTCAGGCAACGATCGATGGATCGCCCTCCTCCTCGACGACATCAATACCGCACCCGGCGATCTTGCACATGCCAAAATCGCCGCTTCCCGTTTTATCAAGGAATCTCTCGAGAGCGGTGACCGTATCGCTGTATTCGTAACATCGGCCGGCCAGGCCGTTCCCTTCACAAAGGATCCCGCCGCGATCCTGGCCGCGATGACAAAAGTACAATCTCATCCGCGCCTATCGCCGGGTGGCCTGGCCCAGTGCCCCAGAATAACGGCCTACGAGGCCTATCAAATCGTGAACAACGACCCGACTGCCATGAAAGCAAAGGTGGAGGAGGCCTGCGCGTGTGGTGGAGGCGAAGGCTGCCAAGTGGAAGGCATCCCCGGCAGCAGCCTTTTGAATCCCACGTCAGTTGCCGGCAGTAGCCCGTATGGGGGCGCAGGGACACTGAGCAGCATCATTGATTCGGTGCATGCGCAGGCGCAACAGACCTGGGATCAGGCACACTTTGCGGCGCAGGCAACGCTCGACGCGATCAAAAGCAGCCTGGACCAGCTTGGCCGAATGCCTGGCAAACGTATCCTGCTCCTCGCGTCTTCGGGCTTTCTTTCGGGCACGCTCGACGTAGAGCAGGATTCCATCGTCAACGAGGCCTTGCGCGACGGCGTCGTCATCGACTCGCTCGATGCCAAAGGCCTGTACGCCGAGGCGCCTGGCACGCCTCTCAATGAGACAGTGGAAGTCGTCGAGCTCCCCGTGAGCAGCACGGTCTTTCAAATCACTTCGCTGGGCGACCGCCTCGACGATCTCGACTCCGCGATGGCGCGCTTTGCAGAAAGCACTGGCGGCCTTCTCTTCCGCAATAACAATGACCTCGACCTCGGCTTTCGGCAACTCGGTCTTTTGCCCGCCTGCACCTATCTGCTGGGATTCACCCCCGCCGAAGACGGTAAGTATCACAGGATCAAAGTGGAATTGAAAAACGCGAGCCACGATTTCGTGCAGGTGCGGCCCGGCTACTTTGCTCCAAACAAAGCAACCATCGACCAGCCCAGCCCAACGGAGAAAATGGATTCGCTTATGAGCGCCACCGACGAGAAGACCGAACTCCCTGCTACCATCAGCGAAAAACTCGGCACAACCAGCGCCGGCGGTCCGCAACTCACCATCCAGACCCACATCGATATCCAAAGGCTCCCCTTTGAACAGCAGAACGACCGCCACGTCCAGAAACTCATCTTCGTGGCCGCGCTCTTCGATTCCGGGGGCAACTTCGTCACCGGCAAGCAGGCCGATATGGAGCTCGCCCTCAAGTCCGAAAGTTTCGACCGCCTCTCCAGGTCCGGCATCAACGGCGTCATGCAACTCGAAGTTCCCGCAGGCAGGTATCGCCTCCGCGTCGTCGTTCAGGAGTCCCTCCATGGCACCCTCTCCGCCACGGCCAAAAATCTTCAAATCCCCTAGGGTAACCGCATATCTGGTCTCGCGATCGGCAGCGCCGACAGGATCTTGTACTGCTCGGCGAATAATAAAAGTGATAGGCTTCCCTCGTGTCGCGCCCCAAGTTCCATGCACGGGACAGATCCAGGCGCATCCGAATCGCCACCGCGGCCGTGATCCTCGTATGGTTGTCTCAGGTCACTCCGCTGATCGTTCCTGCTTGTCTTGCCGCTCCACAGGCGCCAGAAAAGGACAAAAAGCCCAAGAATCGCAGCTTGCGCTGGAGCCCGCCCGCGCTTGACTCACCGGTCCCTTCCCTTCAAGCGTCGCCGCCCTGTGCGCTGGCCAAGGTGCTCGACCAGGCAGGTGCGCGCGCCATCGAGATGGTCACCGATCTTCAAAACTTTACGGCCCGCGAGAAAATCCAGTATCAGACTTCGGATCTGCAGAACTTCGTCAAGGATTTCGGCTCTGAAACCTTCGACTATATTGTCGCGTTCGGACCCCTGGAGAAGGGTCTGACCGTTCAAGAGAATCGCAGCCCCACCCACGGAAGCAGTTTGTCCCGCGCAGCCACGCAAGACATGGGTCTCCCGGAGATGCTCCTGATCTTCCTTCCCAAGATGCAGGAAGACTACGAAATGCGCTGCGAGGGCTCGGTCGAGTGGAACGGCCAGCTCACCTGGGTCGTGCGTTTCGAGCAGCGGCGCGAAAAGCCCAGCCGCACATTTTCCTTCCACATTGACAAAAAGGTGTTTCCCGCTCCGCTCGAGGGGCGCGCGTGGATCGCTTCCGATTCCGGAGAGATCGTGCACATGGATACCGGTCTTATGGAGGAAGTACCCGCGGTAAGGGTACGTCACTGGTATCTGTCGATCGAGTACGCCCCTGTACAATTCCAGTCCCAGCCGGTAAAGATATGGCTGCCGCAGATGGTGGATGGCTACTGCGATTACGGCGATCATCGCACGATCGTCTATCACACCTTCTCTGATTTCTTCCTGTTCTCCGTCGAGACCAACCAGAAAATCGAAAAGCCCAAGCAACCTTGAGCGCCGCGGGTCACGGATTTTCTAGATTTTCACCCAACTCCACTCCTTCGAGTACGGCACCCGGCTCATGCGGTATCCGGACTTTACGCCGGTCACGACGTGATCGCTCCAGTTGAATCCGACGCCAGCTTTGGGATCGTACAAGCCCGGCTCCTCGGAAAAGCACATGCCCTTCTTCAGCACGGTGTAGTCCCCCAACGCCAGGTACGGCGGCTGATGTCCCTCCGACCCCTCTCCATGCGCCGGCCGATGGTAAATGTAGTCCTGCACACCCTGCGCCACCTGGTATTTGTGAATCTCGTACGCGACGCTCGAGCACGTCGCTCCTTCTTTCTGCAATTCCACCTGCATGTCGCAGGTGTGCTGGCTCACCTCCCAGAGCTTCCGCATGTGCGGGTCGAACTCCCCCGCACGATCCGCGAGAATGTACATGCGATAGTTTTCGCCGCCGTGTCCGCCGATGTAGGCATCGCCATCGACCTGCAAGGGCATGTTCGGCTGGATGCGGTTGAACCGCGGCTGGTTCGGATGCGGATAAGCGCAGAGGCGCCCCACGCGGCAGTCAATCTCGACGCTCGCCGCCACGCCGTGATGCGGCAAGCCGCCTGAAAGGTCCAGATCCCTGAGCAGCACATTGTTGATCCAGAATGTGCTCGCAAAAGCCACTTCGTAGTCCGTCACATCCGTTCCGTAGGTCAAAATATAGTCCCGCGCATAAGCATGGGCTCGGTCGAAATACGTGTACGCACGCCGCGTCAGCCGAAGTTCCTCCGGCGTTTTCACTTCGCGCATATCCAGCAGCGTGTCGCTCACGTCCACCCACTTCACTTTCGGCAGGACTTTCCTGGCCGTCCGGAGCTCATCCGCATAGAGTTTTCCGTCGATACCAATCTTGTTTCCCTCGACGCCCTTCGCCTTGATTCCTTCGAGAAGCATCTCGAAGAGATCCACCGTCTTCCCCTGGACGACTTTCCCCTGCTCCGGAAATCCGCCCTCGGCATGCTTCGTGTCGAAATATTCCCAGCCGCCTCCAAACCACCAGCCTTTCACGAGGTCTCGGTCGAGCGCCGGATAGAGAAACCAGGGATCCGCATCATCCTTGTTCATATAGACGACCTGCGGCCGCTCCGTATGCGTGTGCCAGTAGCCCGTCAGATAGATGATGTTGAGCTGATCGCGGGCCGCAAATGCGTGAATATCCTTTTGCGCCAGCTGTTCCCAGAAGCGCGCGACGGTCCGCTTGTTCCACTCGAGAGGCAACCGGTCGACGTTCGCCGGCTCCGGCGGCCCTTCCTCGCCGGGCGCCGGCCCGAGCAACAGTTTTTCGCTCGCCCCGGTGCTGCGACTCTCCACGATTTCCGCGAGCGATCCGCCCGCTCCCCGGGTCTGCATGCCATCAATCTTGTCCATGCGGCGAAACAAGCCTCCGCCGAGCAAGGCAAGACTCCCGCCTTTCAACACATCCCGACGATTCCGCTTCATCTTTCCTCCAGCTTCTTTCTCCCGTGTTACGATCGCGCAAATTATTTTTGTCCAGTAACTTCGGCCCACTCGCGCTCGCCGCGTTCGATCACAGAAGGCAAGTCTTCGCGCAAGAGGAATCTTTCGTGCACCAGCTTCATGGCTGCTTCGGCAAATTTGCCCATGTACTCGTCGCGCGAAGCGTAGCGCTCGGCAACCGAAAGACGCGGATCGCCGGACTTTTCACGTTCCGCGGCGGTCCTTGGGAAGGGAATGAAGGAACCGTAAAAGCTCAGCCGCAGATCGCCGAGGCCGATCCCCGGATCGCGCAGGTTCCATCCGGTGTACGTTGCCAGCGGAACCTGCAATTCCGGCAAACTAACACCTCCCATGTCGTTTCCGTTGGCATCCGATTGAGGAACGAGCACCACGAACGGCTTGCCGACTTTGGGAGGCTCGCTGCTGACTATTCCCTCCTTCCACTGCGGCCCGAAGTCCAGGTGGTAGGCCAGGCTCACTTCCCGGGGCTTCTTGACTCCGGGGATGTTCGGGAACGCCGATTTGCCGAGCGGCACAAGTGTGCCGTCTGCGATTTTCGGATAGGTGCTGGCCGGAGGTGCTGTGCCGTCCTTCACCCACTGGTCCAGATCCGTAATGAGTGCCCGCCAATACCACTGGATCGGATTTGGATTGTAGCGCTGCTGCCCGTTTGAATCTGGCGAACCGGGGTTGCTTTTCTGCGGCGGAAATGGCGCGGAAAAATGTTGCAAGCCAGCGAGCAGATAGACGCGCGTGTTCTCGCCGATTTTCGCTTCGCTCGACCCGTCCGGCGAAGTGTGGATCAAAGACGCGGCGCGGCCCCAATATTCGTAGGAAGTATTGGTTAGAAAGAGTTTCGGCGTGGTCTTCGATTTCGTCGTGGCATCGAGCAGCCCGCCGGTTTCGCCAGTATCCCGGTCGGATTCCGGCAGATCGGTGAAGGGGAAGAGGTCCGTGGGAAAGAAAATACTAGAAAGCGGCTGGGCGTCCCGCGACGGCTGCGCAAACCGGTGATTGAAACTGCCGCGCCCTGCACCGGCGACGTGAGCAATCACGCCGTCCATCACCTGCCGTCCCTGCTCGTCGGCGTTGAAATCCTGATATAGAAAATGCCGGAGAAAGCGCCCACTCTGCGAGATGCCAACGGCATAGACTCTCTTTACCGGAGCTGTCGCTTGCGGATCGTATTTCAAAAAGGATAGAAAATCGCGCACCGCAGCGAGACCAAGCCCCACAACGGCCGGGTCTTTCGCCTCGTATACGGCTTCATAGATTTTTCCGGCCTGAAATCCGCCGTCGAGATGAATGAAGTGGGTATCGGCGGCAAGCTTGCCGTCAACCGTGCGGGCAAAACTCCATTCTGAACGTGGAGCCGTTTGCCGCTTGCCATCCGGCGTCTCGCGCACGGTCAAGACATTCTTCTCACTGGCCGGATCGTCGACGGGATAACTTTTCCCGCCCGCCGGTCCGAGCAGCGAATGGCCGAGCGGCATGTCGTCCACTCTTTGCGCCGGCGTAAAATCCGAACGCACCAGACCGCGAATTTCTTTTCCTCCCGCTTCGTGAGCGAAGGGAGCGTAGAGCTTAAGGTTTTCGCCGTGATCGGCGACGTCAAATTCCCAGCCGACCCAGGCGACGGTATAGCCCTCGCGCAGCAGAAAGCCGTCGCCATACTCGCCTTCCGGAGTGGAAGGACTGAAGCCCTGGACGAGGTGCAGAATTCCTTTTCCGCCGCGGTTGGACACTTCAAAAAGCACCGAGCCGTTCCCCTTGTTCCTATCCTTGGGCTTCAGCAAATAAAGGTCGGCGGAGAATTCCACTTCGCCCTCTGCGTTGCGCGGCGCCTTATCGATGTCGACGATCAGCCGGTTGTGAAGATTTTCCGGATTCACGGCGAAATAGACGCGGCCGACGATTTTCTCGTAGGCGCCGGCCAATCCAAACGCGCGGCCATCCAGAACGTCGGTGCGCGAAATAATTTCGACGCGCGTGACATGCGCGTCGGCAAGAGCAGCGATGAATAGAAAAAGGACGAGCGGGAGAATCGAAACAAGGAGCGCGCGGAAACGATGCATAGGCAGCCTCCAAAGAGAGGACAGCTTACATCATTGCCTGCCGAAACCAATTGCGCTGATGCAGATTTTATACATCGGCGTGCGATCGAACTTCAGCCGCACGATGCCGAGCCTGGCGGGATCGAACACAGGACACTTGTCCTTGCAAACCGTTTCAAACGCGGAGAACGGGGCGCGCACGGACTGGAAGACGGTTTCCCAATCCTGGTTGTATCCTGCGTCGTCGAGCACGCGCAACTTCGTAAATTTCTCCTTGAATGGCGGCGGGATGGAGACGAAGCGGCTTACCGGAGCGCTCACCACGACGCCGTCCGTGGTCACGAGTTCGATCGTGAAATCCGGGGATTCGCGTTCCTTCTTTTTGTCTTCGTCCTTTGCTTTGTCTTTCTTTTTGTCTTTGTCGTCGTCTTTTTTCTTTCCAGGGAGCGAAACGTCCTCGTCCATCGGCGCGACAGACAGTTCGAGAGTCGAGCCGGAGTTCAAATGCCAGTTCGTAGCGGCTCCCGCCGGCAACGTCAGCGTGTAGATGGCTGCAGGCGCCTCCTTGGCGCGATTCCAGCCGAGAAAAACGCCGTTGTATCCGCGATCGCCGTCGCGCCACGGGATGGGGCCTTCGTTCCAGACGGAAAGGTTCTCGCCTTCGATGTGGCCGCCCGGCGCGGTCGTCGTGGTCAGGTCCGCATCTTCGTCGAACGAAGCCAGCGGGAGGTAAGAGGCGTCCCGATATCGGTTGAAGTAGATCGTGTCTGGCAGCCAGGCGCGAGCGACGCGCCAGTCCTCGAAGACGGGAACGTATTCGCGATGATCCTTGAGCGTCGCTTCAAGAAACGCGGAGATATACGTCTTAGAGATGCGCCGCTGCTCGTCGCCCGGCATCAGCGGTTTGAGATTGAGCAGCCAGCCGAGCGGCTTGCCGGCATCGTCGTTGCCCCAGACAGTATTGAACTGGCCATGATTCGCGCGATAGGCGTAAATCTCGGCTTTCAGCCACGGCCCAGGCTGCGTGTAGCGAACGTGATCCCATTGACGGCTGCCATCGAAAGAGGAAACGTCCATGTCATGCGCGCCTTGCAGCGTGAGATAGCTGACGTCTTCGATCCAGCGAGGCTGTCCTGCGGGTTTGTACTGACCGTCGGCGGGTGCGATAGCGACGACGGCTTTGATCGAGAAGCCGTAGTCAAATTTGATGTTGGCGTCTTCGGGAGCGTACTTCATGCGATTGAAAGCCGCCGCCGTGGCCGCCGCTTCTCCCCCGCGTGAATGGCCCATCAACGCGATGCGCGACATATCCACTTTTCCGCGGAAGGGATTGCCTTCGGCCTGATTCCATTCCTTCCAGAGCTTCAAATGCTCGAGCAGCATCCAGCCGCGAACGGCTTGCTGCTTGGGTGGATCGTGGAAGAGTCCGCTGTTCAGGAAATTTTCATCGATGGAAGCGAGGATGATGCCGCGGCTCGCGAGCAACTGGCCGAGGTATTCATAACCAGGATCGGAGAAAGCCGCCATGTTGTGATTTCCATGGACGATAAGAGCGAGTGGAAAAGGGCCGGGGCCATCGGGATACCACACGCGCGCATTCAGCGGAAGCTTGTCGATATCGAAGCCCCAATATTTCTTGCGCGACCAGCGCTTCCAGCCGTCGAAATCCTTGAAGAAATCGGACGAGTCCACGGAGTGTGTTTTGATCGCGACGCTTGGACCATATTCGGGGCGGCGAATGTCGTTGCCGACGCCATAGAAGAGTGTGAGAACGCGGAACGGCCCCGGAAGAGACGGATCCGGCGCGGACAGTTTTCGAGGCATGGAACCGGAAGGCGGTCTCCACGAAGTGAGTTTTTCCATGGAGCCCGCGTGAGCGAAGAGCCAGACGAAGGAGACACTGCCGGCGAGAGAGAGCAGGAAAAGCAGCAGAACGATGATCCTCTTGCTGAGCGCGGCTTGGCCGAAGTTGCCCCAGAAAAAAATGGCAATGGTGGCGCCGAGAATTCCGGACGCAAGGCCCATCAGAATGGCCATCGCAAGGCCCAGCTGAGGGGGCCCCCACAGCAACATCACCATACAGCAGGAGCCGACGATTACTCCCGTTGCCGCGCGCGGCAATTTTCTCAGGATGCTAAGCAGAAGCATGACAAGGAGAGCGACCAGAGGGATGGAGATGGCGACAAACAGAATGCAAAACGCAAAATCGAAAACGTAACCGAAGCCCGTATCGAGATAGAGGCCGCCGATGACGACAGAAACTGCGGCCGCCGCCAGCGTTCCCCAAACCGCGCCGCGGCGCGCTTCGGGGCCGGGACGGATCGCTGCCCACTGTCGCGAGCACCCATCGCGCAGCCTGCGCCATCGGGTCCGTGCCTCAGGAGGCGGCGCGGAATCCGGTGGGAGAGGCGCCGCCGGCGTGGCAGTCAAATCGTCGATGGGCATGAATTGCTCCCCAAGTCTCAGTCAGGAATTGCGAGCCGACGGCATTGTACATGTACTTGAGCGTTCGGAGGTGTCGGGGCGCAACTCGAAACAATAGACTGCCTGCCGCAGGATAAGTCTCATGCGGGATCGTGAAAAATTTTCACTCGACGGACGAAGTGTCAGCGACACTTTAGGGAAAGAGAGGCGTCCGCTATAGATCGTGGGACATGCCCGGCATGGGGTGAGCGGCGGGTTTGCGGCGCAGCGCGCTCATGGCGGTGTCATCGGCGGGGACGAAATAGCCCACGACGATTCCCATGGCGCCGTCACGCAGGAGTTTGCCGCTCGTGTTGTCGTAAGTCGCAGAAACCCTGAGAAGATCGCCGGCGGCAAACTTGTAGCCGCCGCGATCGAGGAACAGCACCGTTGGCATGCTGAGGAGTTCGCCGCGGTCGTCGACTTTGGCCTCAAGCGTAGCCACCGTTTCCTTGCGCGTGGCGTCTTCCAGCGTGAGTTGTTTCGCGTAGTCGTGCATGTGACCGCCAACGCCCAGCAGAACGCCGGGATAGTTCACAGTGACGGTTCCGGTTTGTTCGCTTTTGCCGGCGGGCAGGTCATAGGCGGAATTTCCGCAGGATTTTACGTCCATCCAGGTGGGGTAGACACTTTTCAGCTGTGTGCCGCCGCCCGCTTGCTGATACGGAATGGTCACTTCGAGATACACCTTGTCAAAGGAAGTGTCCGTGGGATTGTGGACCATCGTCTCGATGCGGATTTTGTCGCCCATCTCTACGCGATAGCCGTAACCGGGAACTTCGGCCCAGTTGGTTAGCTCTCCACCGGCGCCGAAAATGTGTTCCTCCTTGTTGGGGCAGAGAAAATCGGCGCGGTTCTCGTTCCAGAAGGCCGTGTGATGAAGGACGCGGCCAGGGACTTCGTTGCCGCCGGCGTCGACCAGCTTTGGAGAATACCCGAGCAGCCAGCCGTCGACAGGGATTTGCCAGACCAGATCGGCAGGCTGCGGCATCTTCATGTGACTGGTGTGCGCGGGCAAGTTCATCGGGCCGATGCGCACGACGATGGTGTGGCCATCGATCTTCTGCTCAAGCTTCACGCCTTTGGCCATGGCGTGGTGCATGCCCCCTTGCATGAAACCACCGTGCTGCATATGGTCCATGTCCATTGAGGTGTCGGCGGGCTTGTCCTGGGCCGGAAGAGAGCTGGCGATGAGCAAGCTCGCGAAGAATAGACTTATTGTTCGCATGGTCGTACCCTCGTGCGTTCCCTCGGAACCGCACACTTTCATCATAGCTCTATCCTTCTTCAAAGGGCGCCAGCGTGGAGTGTCAGATTAAGCCCATGGAATTCTTCTAGCGAAAGGATAAAATCCGGGACTACCTAGAGACGGCGTATTAAGAACGATCGGGGGAAGCCCTGAAATGAGGCACCACCGATACGGTGGGAGGGTCCGATGATGCGAGGGATAGTTCGAGGTGCGATGTGTTTGACCGGGATTGCAGCGGCCGTGATTATTTGTTGTATCGTGGCGACCCCTGAAACGAAGAAGGGAGCGGACGCGAACCCGCGGGCTGTCGAGCAGGAAGGATTTGCCATGGTGGGCATCGCCGTGCGGACGAGCAACGCCGAGCAAATGACGCCGGAGCGGCCAATCGGCAAACAGTGGGAGCGGTTATTCAAGGAAGGCGTCCTGGCGGCGATTCCGAATAGGGCGGACGCAAACATCGTGGCCTTGTACACCGAGTATGCGAGCGACAAGGACGGGGAGTATACCTACGTGCTGGGGGCGCGTGTGACGAAAGTGGATAGCGTGCCGGCGGGGATGGTCGCGAAGAATGTGCCTGCCGGACGATATGCGGTGTTCACGTCTGAAAGAGGGGCGGTGCAGAAAGTTGTCGTCGAGATGTGGCAGAGAGTCTGGAGCACGCCGAAGAACTCGCTGGGCGGCGATCGGACTTACAAGTCGGATTACGAGTTGTACGATCAGCGAGCCCAGAATCCGGTGGATGCGGTGGTCGATTTGTATGTGGCAGTGCGGTAGCGGCGCCATTCGCCGGGTTTATGCTATGCGGATTTCCGGGAGACGCCGGCGGAATCAATCACCAGAGACGCGATGCGCTCGCGATGAAAGGTGGCGTCGCCGAATGCCGTTTCTGATGCCTTTGCGCGGCGGTAGTAGAGATGAACGTCGTTTTCCCAGGTGAAGCCCATGCCGCCGTGGATCTGGATGCCGCGGTTGCCGACGGTGCGAGCGGCGTCGCTGGCATACATTTTTGCAATGGAGACAGCCGTCGCTGCGTCGGGCGAGTTCTCTTCGAGCGCCCAGCCGGCGTAATACACGGCGGAACGGGAGCTTTCGGTTTCGAGATACATGTCCGCGCACTGATGCTGCACGGCCTGAAACATTCCGATGGGCTTGCCGAACTGTTTGCGGGTCTTGGCGTATTCTACGGTGATATCGAGCGTGCGCTGCATGCCGCCGACGAGTTCCGCGGCCAGGGCGGCAGTGACGACATCGAAAGCGCGCGCGAGATCCTTTCCGGAGGCGATGGTCTCCGCGGGAGTATCGCGAAATTCGACGGAGTAGAGTTTGCGCGTCAGATCCATTCCCTGCATCGGCGATATTTTCAGGCCCTCCGCTTTGGCATGGACCGCGAAGACGCCGTTGCGGGCCACAACGAGGAGAAAATCGGCAACGGCGGCATCCGAGACGAAAAGTTTTTCGCCCCTGAGTTTTCCGCCGGTGGCCGACAGCTGAATGTCGCCGGGGTTCCAGCTGACGTTCGCTTCGAGTATGGCTACGGTGGCGCGGGCGCTGCCGCGGCAAATGGGGGCAAGATATTGCATTTTCTGGACCGGGGAGGCGACGGCGTCCAGGACAGAGCCTGCAAGAGCGACGGTCGAGAAAAACGGTCCTGGCAAGAGGGCGCGGCCGGCTTCTTCCATCAGCAGCATGAGCTCGACCTTGCCGAGGCCAACGCCGCCATATTCTTCGGGAAAAATGATCCCCGTATAGCCCTGCTCCGTGAGTTTTGACCAAAGGACGGCGTCATAGGCCGTATCCGTTTCGATGAGGCGCCGCATTTCGGAGCTGGGGCATTCGCCGGCGAAAAATTTGCGGGCGCTGTCTTTCAGAAATTCCTGGCTTTCGCTGAGACCGAATTGCATGTCGTATCCTTTTTTTCGATTCCGCTTATGAAGCTAGTAGCTTCGGGGCAAGCCGAGAACGAAATGGCCGATGATGTTACGCTGGACTTCGGAGGTGCCAGCCTCGATGGTATTTCCGCGAGTACGCAGGTAGGCGTAGGACCAGAGCCCCTTGTCGACGGCGTGGGCATCGCCTGCCATGAGCTGGCCGAAGGAACCGAGAATTTCCTGGGCGATTTGCTGGAGGCGCTGGTTGAGTTCGCTCCAGAATATTTTCTGGATGGAGCCTTCGGGGCCGGGAACACCGGTGGCGGTGATGCGGCTGAAGGCGCGCATCTGGTTGAAGCGCATGATTTCGATCTCGGCGCTGCATTGCGCGAGCTTCTGCCGGATGATCGGGTCTTCCGAGGCGGGGCGTCCGTTGCGCTGGATGGTGCGCGCGAGTTCGATGAGCCGCGTGATGTAGCGCTTGAAAACAAGATGCAGGCGCGCGCCGTAAGAGCCCCGCTCGTACATCAGCGTGCTTACGGCTACATTCCAGCCGTCATTTACCGCCCCGAGCGTATTTTCAGCGGGAACGCGGACATCGCGGAAGAACAACTCGTTGAATTCGGATTCGCCGGTCATCTGGCGCAAGGGACGAACTTCGACGCCGGGTGATTTCATGTCCACAAGCAGAACAGTAAGACCTTTGTGTTTCGGCGCGCTCGTGTCGGTGCGAACGACGAGTTCGCACCAGTTGCCAACCCACCCGTAACTGGTCCAGACTTTCTGGCCGTTCACAATGTAGTGATCGCCGTCGAGGCGCGCTTCCGTCTGCAATCCCGCCAGATCGGAACCGGCATTCGGCTCGGAGAAGCCCTGGCACCAGATTTCTTCGGCGCTGAGAATTTTCGGTATGTAGCGTTTTTTCTGCGCTTCCGTGCCGTAGGCGATGATCGTTGGGCCGATGAGCCCCAAGCCCAGCGAGTTGGCCATGGGCGGAGCCTCGAAGCGGGCCATCTCTTCCCAGAAGATCGCTTGCTGCATCAGCGTGGCGCTGCGGCCGCCATATTCTTTCGGCCAGGAAACCGCGGCCCAACGGCCTTCCTGCAGCTTTCGCTGCCAGTCGCGGAGGTAGGGAAACGATTCATCCATGGGCTTTTCGCGCCACTGGTCCCAGTCCCTGGGCAGGTGGGAAGCAAGCCAGGCGCGGAGTTCGTCGCGAAAGGCCAGTTCGTCGGCGGTCAAGTTCAAATCCATGGGTGAGGCTCCTTCTCTTTGGCCCGGGGAGAGCGGGCGCCGCTTTCCGGCCCGAACAGGCCGAGGCTTCCGGGAAGCGAAACCTCGCGCGCAACCGGGCGGATCCGTTCAGTGCTGGTTAAACTCCAAGAATGGATTGCCGCAAAAAAAACCAGAACGGCAATCTGCGGTGAGTTGATCAAACGGGCGAAGATATGGACGTGGTTCAAACTCGATATAGGCCGGGGGAGTGGGAACGACGGCGCCCTGCGTCGTAACGTAAAGGTTAAATGCCGGCCCCAGCGCTGTTGCGGCGTTGTTCAAGTCGCTGGCATCGACGTTCTTCCATCTTCCCGTATCCAGGCGGGCGACGAGTGTTTCCACGGCGGCTATGGTTTCCGCCGGCGTGAAAGCGCAATGACCCGCCCGCGAGACAAACGTGCGGCGCAAGAGCTCTCCGTTTCCGGCTTCATCGACAATTTGTTTGTAGGCGCTTTCGTTCTCGACCACAACCAGTCCGTCGCCGGTGGTATGCAGCGTCAGGACCGGAATGTGGATCCGGCCATCAAAAATAATATTGTTTTCGAGGTAATGAACGGCTTCGGGATCGGCGCTGATTCGAGCGGTATCGTTCAGCGTTTTCAAGTCGGCATCCAGATCCAGGCCAGCCTGCTGGTAAAGCGCGCGAACCTGGTCTCGGCCAATGGAGCGATCCAGCTGTCTGCGGTAATCGACTCCCGTATTCCAGGAAACATTGCCCTGGGCGCGCGCTTCAAGCTCCGCGCGAAACGCGAAGACGAACGGAAAGTCCACTTGCGAATCCCAGAGAAACTGGTTTGCCTCCTGGCCGGCAAAATCGGTCGGGACAGGCTCCGGAGACAAGGGCGTGAACCAGCCAGGCAAGTCGGCCAGCGCGCCGACCAAGGCTATCCGCGCTTGGCCTTCGGGCGTAGCCTGGGCTTCCGCCAGCGCGACCTCCGCGATGTCGAGATTTGCGATGGGGTTAGCAATGTTAACGACCTGCAGGCCGCTTCCGGGCGCCAGCAGCGTTTTGAATGCGAACTCGGAATCGAGCGCCGTGTTCCATGTAGCCACACCGCCCGAGAGCACGCCACACATGGGTAGAGCAGCGTCAAAGCTTTCCGGGTTGCGCTGGATGAGGCCGGCGGTAATGATTCCCCCGAGGGAGTGTCCCCAGGCGATGGTGCGTTTCGGGCGTCCGACCATTTTCTTGAACTGCTCGAGGACGGCGATCTGGTCGGGCAGCGCTTGTTGGATGGCCCAGCCGGTAGTGGCGTAGGAAGAGCCAGCCAGCGCGTACCCGCTCGAGAGCATGAAAAATCGCGTGAAGGGATCGCCGACATCTTCCGCCGGGTTCGCGCTGCCGGGCGTCACGTAGCCATGGCTATAGAGGAACAAGGTGCCATTCCAATTTGCCGGCACCTCGATCAAGTAGGTTGCGCCGTCCGGAAGAGTTCCTGGAAGCGTGGTGACGCCAACCTGCGCCGGAGTGCTGTCCGTAACGGAAAAAAGAAGCATTGCTGCCAAGACCGGGAAAAGGACTACCCGCCTCGATATTCGCCGCATATCAGATTCCTCCTGCCTGAAAAATTCGAAATGTCACTTGGTGCCGGCGGCAAGAAAAATCGGAACGTCATCCCGCCGCTCGGACGCCCGGCTCGAGAGGCGGCATGCTGCCCGATGCCGCCCTCGGCCGGTTTCCTCGGAATTAGAACGTAAGCCGCAGGCCCAGCTGAATTTCACGCTTCGGGAAATCGGAAGTGAAGCCAAGCGGCTGGCTCGGAGAAAGGGCGGCGCTCCCGTGCACGTCGAACGTAGTAAATCCCGGCGTTAAACCGAAGAGCGGGCTCACCACATTGTTCACGCTGGCATAATTTGTATGGTTGGCGATGTTGAAGCTCTCGGCCGTAAATTGCAATTTTGCCCGCTCGCCGACCTTGTGCTGCCAGCTCAGGCGCATGTCGAGGTTGATGTAGTCAGGACCGATTCCGGTATCACGGCCTGCCCCGATGGGACGTTCATTGGTGGTGTGATTGTCACCATTCACCTCGCCTCCCGCCAGGAGGTTAAAGGGGTGTCCGCTGTTGTAGGTGAAAATCGGCGCCAACTGAAAGCCGGAAAGGAAGGGATTTTTCCAGGGACTGTCAAACACGCCGGCCACGACGACTTTGTTGCGTTGATCGAATTCCGAAAGCGCGCGATCGGCGCCGAGGTTCGTCGGATCTTGCGGTCCATAGTCGCTGTTGAAATCGGTAGTCGTGTCGAATCCCTTGCTATAGGTGTAATTGCCAAACATCGTGAAGTGGTCGCTGAAGCGTTTCCTGATTTCCAGGATTCCAGCCTGGTAGACGGCGGAGCCAGCCGAACTGTACTGATTGTTTTGAACGATAAACGGATTTACAAAACACAGGAAGGGATTGGCTTCGCACGGCAGACCTTCCGTGCCTCCCAGCGGATCGGTCGCCGCACTGGTATTCCAGTTGCGGTAGGAAACGCTCTTGCCGTTCGCCAGACTCACCGTGCTCATCGGAGCTGGCAGCAGATTGGTGTCGATAGCAACGGGGAGGCCGATCGTGTGAGAGTAGATGTAACTTGCCGAGACAGAGAATCCGGGAGCAATTTCGCGATCAATTCCGAACTCGGCTTGCTGAGAATAGGGAGGCCTGAAGTTGGGTTGATCGACGAAAACCACCTGCAGCGGGGAAAGTGGCCCGCTATTGGTCACGTTGAGTCCGAACTGCGAGAGGCCCCCCGCCCCGCCTGCGCCGCCATTGGGAGTGATGCAGGCGTAGCTTCCCGCTGGTGGTGTTGTGCAGGTGATCGCTCCTTGAGCAAAGAGGGTCTGGAAAACGGTCGGAGCATTCAGCGCTGGGTTGCCGCCGGGCACTCCCGTAATCGGAATGATATAGATCGAGATCTCGCGGTTGCAGGGACTCGTCCCATTACCGGGGAAAAGGCCGAAAGCTCCGGAAAGCCCGCAGATGGTGTCCAGGTTATTCACTTGGCCGGCCGGCGTTGTGTTTCCCACCGAACTGTTGTTCGCGTTCCGAACTCCAAGGGAATAGTCAACCGCGGGAATCTGGTCGTAGATTTGTGCGTAATAGATTCCATACCCCGCACGAATCACCGTTTTGTGATCCTTGAAAGGGTCCCATGCGAAAGACACCCGCGGTCCGAAGTCCTTCTTGTAGGTATTGAGAGGAGCATATTGGGTATCGAGCTCATAACGAAGGCCATAGTTGAGGGTGAAATTGGACATGATTTTCCAGGAATCCTGCCAGTACAACGACGTGAACGGCCTCGTGTAATAGGGGTAGGTTGGATCGCCAAAGCCTTGTTGGAAGACCTGCGGCAGGCCAAACGAGGCCGACTGCAGAGGATTGACAGTGGTACTGGCGAGTTCAGGGCTAATCAGTGATCCAGGCAGGGAACCAAACACGAAACGGCCGGGGAAGAAAGTGTGCGATTCCGTGTGGTTGCCGCGAAGCAGTTCGGCCCCACCGAATTTCATCGTGTGGTGGCCGCGGATCAAAGTGAAATTGTCACCTATCTCATACCTGCGGACGATGGTGAGACTGGGCAAGAAGATGTTCGTTCCGAGATTATTCACAAATCCGGGGATTTGAAGTCCCGCTTGCCCGGGCTCGTTAGGAATCACGTTCAGGGTGGCGTAATCGAACTGCAAGAAGGTTTCGTTCTGGGCCGTGGGGCTGAACTGATGGTACCAAGCAGCGAGGGCGTTGTTGTCATAGTCGTGGATCGAACTTCCGGCCGAAAACCCCGTGAGCGATTGCACGTCAGGGTTCTCCTCGAGATCGTGCCCAAATCTGTAGGTAAGAGCGATCTGGTCCGAGTCGCTGAATCGATGGTCGAACCGGCCGGACATCAGGTACTCCCGGGTGTTGTAATTGAACAATCCGCCGTTTGTTTCCAGCGAGTTTACAAGAAAGCCGTTCAGCGCCGTTTGCCCTGCGGAAAGGCCCGTGGATTGGCTGACGGTCAAGCCGCTGTTGAGTGCGCCCGCGCAGAAGGGTGCGGGAATTTGTGGCATGTTTGCGAAGCAAGTAACGAGCGTTGTGACCGGTTCGGCTGCCAACCCATTGATAATTGACTGTTGTGCAGCGGTCGGCCGGAATATGTCCGTACTGGTCAGGATCGGAACGGCACTCTGGGAGTTCTGATGCAAGCCCTCGAAAGCCAGGAACAGGAAGGACTTGTCCTTCTTGATGGGAAAGCCGACGGTGCCGCCAAATTGCTCGCGGGTCAAGGAATTCTTGGTCGGATGGCCTACGCTGTCTGGTTGAGTTGGATCGAAAATCTGACCGGGCTGCAATGCCTGAGTGATGGCAAACGGGTCGGCGGCGTCCATCGCATCATTGCGGAAATACCCGTAAAGACTTCCGTGCACCTCGTTCGTGCCGGATTTGGATACGATGTTGATCGTTGCGCCGCTCGCGCCGCCGAGGTCAGCCGAATAATTGCTGCGGTTGACCTGGAACTCCTGAACGGCATCCTGGCTGAGCGTAAGACGCACACCCCCCGAGTCATCATTGGCCTCCCCGCCGTCCACCGTGACGCTGTTGCCTCGGCCATTGCTGCCATAAAACGAAAGGCCGCTCTGCGGTGTTTGCTTGACTCGAAAATCCTGGTCGGACGCGAGCCTCGTCGAATTCGAAACACCCGGAGTCAGGAGAGTAAATGTAAGGTAATCGCGTCGGTCGATGGGCAGGTTGGCGATAAAGTCTTGTGTGAGCGTGTCGGACTGGCTCCCTCTCTCGGTTTCGACCACCGGCAATTCACTCGTTACTTCTACCTGTGCCATGGCCGAGGCCACCTGCAAATGAAAATCCAGAATGAGCGTCTGTCCGATGCTGACGATCACGTCCTTACGGATTTCCTTCTGAAAGCCGGCGGTCTCTACGCTCACGCTGTAGACGGACGGAGGGAGCCCCGTCAAACGGTACTCGCCATCGGTCTCCGTCACAGTGGTCCGCCGGACACCTTTCTCGGGATCTTCGACCGTCACTGTCGCCTTTGGAACGGTCGCCCCCGTGGGGTCGGAGACCGTGCCGCGGATCTCTCCCGATGTAGCCACACCCTGGGCGTGCGCCGTGTTGTTTGGGGAAAACAAGAATGCCAGGGACAGCAATGCGCCAACAAGAAAAGTTGCCCTCATAAATCCTCCTGGTTCAGCGAACACCTCGCGGAGCTTTTCCTGAGATCGTCCACCTGAACCCCGTTCGTACCGTAGGTCTCTGACTAAACCGGGCTCTAACGCCTCTACCCGGCCAGGCACCGATTTATGCCAGCTTTGCTAATGTTCATGGAGCCACTACGAGAGACTTTTACCCAGTCCCAGGAATTCGAAGACTCCATGCCCCGACGTACTATTCAAAATTATGATTGTCCGTATCACATAATATTGACTAACGTCAAGTTGAAACCGCGGGGTGCGTAGAAGCGTGGAGGAGGAAGGTTTGGCCCGGGCAACAGGAAAAAATTCCAGGTGCGAGCCGTGCGATAGGACCACGGGTGGCCAGGCTGCATAGCCCCAACACCAGAAAACAAATGGGCTTCGTTCAGCGGGGGAGCAGCACGATGCGGCCCGAAACTTCTCCGCGCCGCAGTTGCTCGAGGACTTCGTTGACTTCGGCCAGCGGGCGAGTCGCCGTCTGACAGCGTAGTTTTCCTGCGGCGGCCATGGCCAGCACCTGCCCTAAGTCCTCACGCGTTCCGACCGACGAAGCCTGGATGCGCACCTCTGTCGCCGCCATCATGATGGGCGGAAAGCAGAGCGGCTCTCTAGGCAAGCCGACGACGAGGAGCGTCCCGCTCCCGCGAACGCAGGGAAACGCCGTGTCATACGCCGCTTTTGCGGCAGAGGTCACCATCGCAACATGCGCTCCACCCGCTCGCCGCAGCTCCTTGACAACATTCACGGCGGCCGAGTTCAACGTGGCGGATGCGCCCAGCTTTTTGGCTTGCGTGAGTTTTTCGTCCGACACATCGACGGCGGTGACAATCGCTCCGAGATCGAGCCCGACCTGCACGGCCAGGTGGCCGAGTCCGCCGACGCCGAAGACCGCCAAACGCTGCCCTGGCTGGATCCTGGCGTGTTTCAACGCGCGATAGACGGTCACTCCCGCACAGAAAAGGGGCGCCGCATCGGCGGCGGAAAGTCCATCGGGAATCTTCGTGGCATGGCTCGCGGGAACTTTCACGAACTCGGCGTATCCGCCGTCCACAGTTACGCCGGTGATTTTTTGTTTGGCGCAAAGGTTCTCGTTGCCTTCGCGGCAGAAATCGCATTCGCCGCACGTCCAGTAGATCCACGGAACGCCGACGCGGTCGCCGACCTCCCATTGATGGACGGACGCGCCTTTTTCCGCGACGCGGCCGGCGATTTCGTGACCCAGGATTAGAGGCCTCTTGGTGATAGGCACCAGTTGCGGCCAGTCGCCATCGGCCACGTGCAAGTCCGAATGGCAGACGCCGCACGCTTCCACCTCGATGAGCACTTCATGCGCGTCGGGATAGGGTTGCTGAACGTCCTCGATGCTCAGCGGCGTTTTGAATTCGCGAAGGATGGCGGCTTTCATTGCGCCCCGTTCAGCGATTTGGGGAAGCGTGACTCACGGTTTTCGAACAAGCCAATAGCACTCCTTTGCCTTTGACGCCATAAGCAGGAATTCTCCACTCTGGCCTACGGTTTGGCGCCTCGCAGAAAAAACTCAACTGCGTTCCGCACCCGCTCGGTAAGTTTATGAGGCCCGGTAAGATCGACGGCCCACTGCCGGACGACGGTATTGAAAAGCCCCTCCATGAATTCAGCCAGGTGCACGACGGGGAAGTCGCGGGTGATCTCGCCGTTCTTTTGCCCCTCGGCGATGATTTCACGCAGCAGACTCACCGTTGCCGCCTCGGCGCCGCGCAACTCCGGCGAGCGCACCGGATCCATTGCGCCCGCGAGAATCACGGCCTGCCAGAGCGGACGACCTACTTCGGTCGTGTTCCCCAGGGTTTCATAAAATCGCCGTAAACGTTGCTCCGTCGTCGCTTTGACGGACAACTCGGACTTGAGGCTTTCGGCCTGACGGGCAAAGGCACGGCGTCCCACTTCGCGCAATACCGCATCTTTGCTAGGGAAATAGCGGAAAAACGTGGGCTGGCTGATCTCGAGGGTGTGCACAATATCGTCGATGCGCGTGTTCTCATAGCCCCGCTGGCGAAACAGATGCAAAGCCGTTTCGACGATCTGCTGGCGAAGCCGCGCCTTCTTGCGTTCGCGAAGGCCGACCATGGGCTCCTTCCCGGAACTCGAGTGGCCGCGCCTTCTCTTCGTAGTCTCGCCCTGATCGGCATTCGCAGTCATTGGCGAATGAGAATGTCTCGAGGCACTCTTTTGCCGGCGCATGAAATGTTTCCTCCTGGATGGTGCGCCGCTCTCTCATTGCGGCCTGTATTTTAGATAGTCGCCCTAACATTATAGTGACTAACGCCTACTTGCAAGCCCCTCGAGCAACGACCCTAAGAGAAAGATAGGTTTCCGGGGCAATTTCAGGAACAGCGAAAAGCGATCGGGGGATGCACTGCCGCCAAAATTGTCTTAAACTATCAGATACAGTCGCGAAGATGGGCGTGTAGCTCAGCTGGGAGAGCGCGTGCTTTGCAAGCATGAGGTCGCAGGTTCGATCCCTGTCACGTCCACCATATTTTCAACAACTCCAGTTTACCCACGGACTCTCTAAATCCGTGCACTCGGATTGTCGAACCGCGCGGCCCTACCTCGAGAATGCGGATCGTTCCCTGCAGAAGCCAGGCCTTCTCGGCCGAAAAAGGGGCACGGGTGGCGAGGGTTGCAAATCGCGAGACCCCAGGGTATAGTCGCTCATCGATATACCGATTATCGACTATATATGCCTAAACGAAAATTGCAGCCGCTCCCTTCCGCTGCGTTCCAAATCCTCCTCTCGCTCGCAGGTGAAGACCTCCACGGTTACGGAATCATGCGGGAAGTTGCGGAGCAGACCGAAGGTCGCATGCGACTCGGCCCGGGAACCCTGTACAGCTCCATCCAGACGCTGCTCGAAGCGGGGCTGATTGGAGAGCTGGACCAGCGTGAGACCGCAAAACGCGGACAGGAGCGGCGCCGATACTACCGTCTAACCGCCGCTGGGCGAAAACTCGCACGCTCCGAGGCCGACCGGCTTGCCGATTTGCTGCGTGTCGCCCGGGCCAAGAAGATCTTAAGGGGGGAGTATGTCTGAGAAGATATACGCTTGGCTGCTGCGGCTCTATCCGCCCCATTTTCGCGAGAAATACGGCGATGAGGCGCTGGAACTGCTGCGCGACCGGGCTCGCGACGAGACCGGCTTTTTTCGAACTCTGCGATTGTGGCTGGACCTGCTAACCGATTTAGTGATTTCTATCCCACGCGTGTACCGTAGCGTTCGGCCGGCGCTCATCGGGTCGGCAGTCCAGCGTGTGGGCGGCGGGCCTGCCTTTTTTGTGCTGGAAGATGGTTCGCAACGTCTGCCAGCGTTCGTTTTCGGCGGAATTCTGTCGCTGGCGGTGCTGACGATCGTTTTTGGCTTGCTTATCCATGCCGGAGGCCAGAAGGCAGTGGGTGCCTCTGCCCACGCCGATTTCGCTTCCAGCAGCTTACGATCCCGTCCATCCCTAAGCGCGACCTCAGAAAACGCGGAGAATTGGCAGCCAGATTCAGTTGCCGCAGCGTTCCAAGGGGCCGGCGGCGCTGCGCCGATGGACGCCGCGGAACGGCAACGCGTGATTGATGGAGCCATCGCAAACTTGAAGCGGTTTTACTTCGACAAGGATGTTGCACTGAAGACCGCGGACGCGCTGCTTGTGCATGAGAAGCACGGCGATGACAACGCGGCAACGCAAGGTGAGGTATTTGCCGGTGTTGTGACCAGACAGATGAGGGATGCCAGCCACGACATGCACCTCGAATTGGAATACAGCCAGGCTCCCTTGCCGATGGGGCCTCCCGCAGAAACACCCGACAGCCTGGAACGTTATCGTCAGAGGATGCTGCAGCAGAACTGCATGATCAGAAGGGCCGAAATTCTTTCGCACAACGTGGGCTATCTGAAGATCGACTTTTTCCCGGATGCTTCCGTGTGCGGCGCAATGGCAAAGAGTGCGATGGCCTCTGTGAATGACGCCGACGCTATCATCTTTGATTTGCGGGATAGCACGGGTGGTCTTGAGAATATGGTCGCGCTGATAGCCAGCTACTTGTTCGACCATCCGGAATATATGTACAGCCCGAGGGGAGCGCCGACGGAGAATTCCTGGACGCGGTCGCCGGTTCCCGGAAACAGGCTCGCCGACAAGCCCGTCTATGTGCTGACCTCATCGACGACTTGGTCCGGCGCAGAGCAATTCAGCTATGACCTGAAAAACCTGAAACGCGCGACATTGATCGGGGAGACGACACGGGGTGGCGCTCATGCAGGGGCCTTTCATCGCATCGACGATCACTTCGGCATGGGCATTCCCGAAGAGAAGGCGATCAATCCTTTTGGGAAAGCCGACTGGGAAGGCGTCGGTGTGGGGCCGGACGTAAGGGTAAAGGCCGCGGATGCGCTTGAGACAGCCAGGAAGCTGGCCGTGAGCAAGCTAGACGGGAAGTAAGCGATACTTCAAACGTCTTCAGAGACCGGCGTGCTCGGATCACCCTGTCTTTTCCCGTGTCCAGGTCAGCTTGCTGAATTTCGAAGCATGAGGCGAGAGTTCGGGTCCCTGTCACGTCCACCAGCCATTCCACTGCGATTTCAATCCTTCGCTTGGTTCTGTCTGTGTGCCGCTTCCAGAATTTGGACCCCCCATTGGTTCCGATCATCTGCAATTGGAGTTCCTCCGCCGCACCGTTATTCCCCGAGTCAAGCTTTACGTTCCTTGCGCCCTCGTGCGCTTAGAGGAACCTTTCGGTTCAGCCATGCGAACGTGCCGCGCACGATAAAAACGTTGAGCAAAATCGAAATCAAGGATGCGGCGATCAACGTGCTGAACACGTTTTCCCCCACCATTCCCGACGATCGCCCGGTTTGTACAACCACGAAAGAGAGCTCGCCGATTTGCGTCAGCCCCGCGGCCACCGCGATCGCCGTCCGGAAGGAATAGCGGAAGATCCACACCACCGCCGTCCAAACGAGAAACTTGCCGACCACAATCAGGAGAAGCATCAAGCCGAGGAGCGGCAGGCTCTTGGCGAGCACGTGTGGATCTATCAGGGTTCCGAGTGTAACGAAGAAAAGCGCCACGAACGAATCGCGCAGAGGCACAAGCTGGGTATGCGCTTCATGAAGGTCCTCCAGACCGCTGATGGATAGCCCCGCGAGGAAAGCGCCGAGCGCGAGCGAAAATCCGACCGCTTCGGCGAGCGCCGCCGTTCCGAGACAAACCGCGATGGCGATCAGCAGGAAAAGTTCCTGGTTGCAGGTTGCTTTCACTCGCCGGAAAACGGGCGGAATCACCTTGATCGCAAGGAATCCCAGCGGAACCAGCAGGAGCAAAGCCTTGCCCAGAGTCCAAGCCGCACTCACGAAGAGATCTTTCCCCGAGCCGCCGAACAAAGGCAGGACCAGTGTCATGCAGATGACGGCGAGATCCTCGACGAGAGTGATACCGATCATCACGCGGCCGTGCGTTTCCGACATGCTTCCGGTATCCTTCAGCAGCCGCGCCAGCACCATGGTGCTCGCAACAGAGATCGCCGCGCCGATGACGAGTCCCTCCGTAAGGCTCCATCCCGCCAGCTTTCCCACGCCGATCGCCACTCCCAGCATGACCAGAATCCCGATGGGCGCTCCGGCCAGCGCAACCCATTTCACGCGGATCAAATCGGGGATTGAGAATTCGACGCCGATCGAAAACATCAGCAGAACGACGCCGACTTCGGCAAAGACCTCGAAGGTATGCAAGTCCGAGACATGCGGGCCCGGCGTGAACGGGCTGATAGCGATACCGCCCAGGACGAATCCCAGGATCAGCGGCAGACCGAGCCGCCATGCCACCAATCCCCCGATGACGGCAGCCAAAAATATGTAAGTCAGATCGCGAAACAGTGCCGGGTTCGGTTCCATTCCCTATGTCTCCCAGCCCAGATTACTGGAACTTCAAAGCTCATTTTGGGTGAGATTTCTGGGGTATTCAAATGCCAGGTCTTCCGCGACTTCCCGCAGATAGCAGTGTGCTGTATTGCACAGACGAACATCGCTCCCTGGACAATACTGCCGGAGCGATCGGTGGACCGGAAGGTTTGCTCTTTTCACGACGATTCCTAAATGCGGAAAAGGCGGCAAGCCCTCCAGCCGGGGTTTGCGCCAGAGTGGCGGACAAGTCCATTCCGGTCAAGAACTGTCACGTTGGTGTCAAATTGATATTCCTGAGGGATCTCTACGCCGGGGAAAGACCGCATCCTCCCTGTTTTCATCAATCACGTTGTGCAGTGACCGTTCTCCGGGACATGGAATCGGGTTTGCACTAGGTTTCGAAAACAAAGGGCACCAAGGCTTAGGTGCCTGAAAGGTGGAGTCGGGATGGGTGTTCAACGGCGGAACCCCAGGTTCATTCTTCTTCTTGGCCTCCCGTTTCTGCTGGTGTCCGCGGTGGTTGCGCTTGGTGGACTGCCTGGGGGAGGCGGCCCGGGAAATAAGGCGGATCAAAAAGGCTATACGCGGCCGACCGATCCTGCGCTCTACGTAGGTTCAGAGACGTGCAAGACCTGCCACTCTGACATGCCGACCAAGGATTTCTTCCAACATTTTGAGGATTCACCGCACTTTGTAACTACTCTCGATACCAAGAAAGGCCCGGCGTGGCAGGGGTGCGAAGGTTGCCACGGTCCCGGGAAGGCCCACGTCGACGGCGGAGGAGACAAGACCAAGATTTTCACCTTCAAAGGCGCATCTGCCGAAGAGATCAGCGCGCGGTGCCTGGACTGCCATGCCGGCGGAACGCAGCACATGAACGCGATCAATTCGGTGCATTTGAAGAATGACGTCAGCTGCATCTCCTGCCATTCGCCGCACCACGCCAAGGAATCAGAATTCTTGCTCGTAAAATCCCAGCCGGAGCTTTGCTTTACCTGCCATCTTCAGCAAAAAGCGCAGTTTGATATGCCGTTTCATCACCGGGTGAAGGAAGGGCTGGTGCAATGCAGCGATTGCCACAACGTGCACGGCACGGTTGGCCCCAAGCAGGTGCGGACTTCCTCGACCGGGGATGCGGTTTGCTTCAAGTGCCACACCGACAAGCAAGGGCCTTTCGTATACGAGCATGCCCCGCTGAAGATCGACGGATGCCAGTCGTGCCATCTGCCGCATGGCGGACCGAACCCGCACATGCTGAAGTTGAGCAACGTCAACCTGCTCTGCTTGCAGTGCCACACGACATCGAGTTTCAGCAGCGCGCCGGGCATGCCGTCGTTTCACAACCAGGCCAGCCTCTTCCAGTCGTGCGTATTGTGCCACTCGCAGATTCACGGCTCTAACTTTGATGCGACGTTCTTCAAATAGGAGCCGCCATGACGTTTATTTCAGCCGCGGAGAAGGCGGGCGAAACGGGGACGAAGTTTCCGAACGGAACGAGAGAGGCCATGAAACGTCGCTTCGTAGTTTACGGGATTTCCTCCGCCATCTTGGTCGCGGCGCTCTTGCTTTCGCCTGCGGCTCGCGGTCAAGATGACACCGAGCAGCCGAAAGGAATAAATTCGGGCGGATACAACATCCAGCAGATCATCGAGCTGGGATATCGGTCAAGCAACATCAACGGCAACCTGAACACGTACAACACGTTCGAGAATCTCGGTTCGGGCCTTCGTCTCTTCGATTTTGAAGTCAGGATGCACGCGCTCGACCACAACGGCCTGTTGTTTGACAACCTGACTTTCAGCAATTTCGGATACGGCGGCGATCCAAACAACGTTTCGCGACTCCACATCGAAAAGAACAAATGGTACGACTTTCGGCTGCTCTTCCGCCGGGATAAGAATTTCTGGGACTATAACCTTTTCGCGAACCCGTTGAACCCGGCGGCTTTGAACCCTGCTGGATCTTTGACGACGGGCTGCTACGTGGGTCCACCTACGGGAGCTTTCCCGCAGGGAGCTCCCGCCTACTGCTCAAACCCGGCGGTAGCGCAAAACAGATCGCTGGATAGCCTGTATCTCACGCGGCGCATGCAGGACTACGATCTCACCCTGCTTCCGACTTCGAGGGTGCGATTTCGATTGGGATATTCCCGCAACCGCGATCAGGGGCCCGGCACCTTCAGCACGGATGGCGGAACAATATCAGCTTTTGATGAGGTTTATAGCTACACGACGAACGCCTATCGCGCCGGAGTCGATTTCCGGATTCTGCCGCGAACAACGCTTTCCTTTGACGAGTTCCTGAGCTACTACAAGCAGGACAACGCCGTCCTCGATAATCCCGCCGTCAATCCGGGGAATTTCAGTTACGTTCTTGCAAACCCCACGGGGTTCGGCACGCCGGCCGGCACTCGGGTGGATCTCGGAAACATCTGGAGCACGCAAACAACCGCAGAGGTTCTGCCGTGCGCAAACCCCGTTGTGGCGGGGACCACCAACACGGCCACGCCAACCTGCAACGCATTCTTGTCTTATGGCCAGGTGGGCAATCCGCGGAACTTCATGCCCACGGAGCGTTTCCGCTTTCAATCGAACTACTTCCAGAATTTCGAGATGTCCGGCTCGGTTGGCTACAGTACGAGCAATAATGTGATCCCGGATTTTTCTGAGGCGGTGAACGGATATACTTCACGAACCGCCGAGCGCGGAAGCACAACAGGCGGGCCGGCGAATGCGAAGCGCGTCTCGGCGAATGCGGATTGGTCGGGCGTGTATTCCATCACCAACAAGCTTCGGATCCTTGATTCCTTCCGTTATGACAATTGGCGCATTCCGGGGATGTGGGCGCTCGAGGAAACGAATATTTATGGCACAGGCTTTCCTGGCTTGGCGGGCTTACAGCAGAGTGAAGCTGTCTTCAACACGACCAATTGTCCCGTGGCCTCCAATGCGGTGACTTGCCCATTTCACTCCGCAAGCTCGGCCGCGGATGTGATCAGCGGCCTAGCTACCTCGTTTCTGGGTCAGAACCTCAAATCGAATACTTTGGAACTCCAATACGACTTCAACCGGCACTGGAGCGCTCATATCGGGTACCTCTATTCGGACCAAACGATCGCCCAGTACAGCGCTACGAACGACACGACGGAAATTTATTATCCTGGCGGGGCAACGGCCACGGCGGCAAATGATTATCTTGCGGCGCGCGGCAGTTGCGCGCTGGTGGCCGGCGCTTTGCCCGCCGGGTGCACGCTCAATCTAGACGGGTCGGTGACCTACCTTCCCCCCACTGCGGCTGGACCGACGCGCGCCATTACCGCTATCAAGGAAAATGCCCTGCTGCTGGGATTCGTCGCACGCCCAACGGATGCCCTGCGCATTACCGGCGATCTGGAGCTTGGCTCGAACGACGCTGCCTATACCCGGATCGATCCGCGGCAAGTGCAGACTTACAAGGTTCATCTAAACTACAAACCGAAACCGTGGGCGACCCTGGATGGCGCGGTGGACATTCATGAAAACCGCGACAACGTATTTACCGTGGACAACCTCGAACACGACCGCTCGTACAGTTTCGCAACGATATTGACGGCGAGTCCCGGGCTATCCGTCGATTTCGGATACAACTATTGGAACGTCTATACGCAATCCTTGATCTGCTTTGCGTACTCCGAAACATCCGCGAACCCCGCGCCGCCGCCCGCCACAGTGACAGCCTCCGCGTTTCCTCCAGGCGTGCCGGTACTGCCTACGGGGACGGCGTGCCCGATTGCGGGTGCAACGTCGCCGCTCGGAGCGCTTTCGACGTATGGCAGCACGGATCACTTCGCTCATGCCGCCGTGATCTGGAAACCCCTGAAGCGGGTGACGGCGATGCTCGGCTACGGCGGCAGTTTTGTACGCGGCAATACGATTTTCCTAAACCCGCTCACGCCTACCGGCACCCTCGATTACAACTACCAACGGCCTTACGCGTCGATTGTGATCGACATTTATCGGGGGCTTACCTACAAGATGGCTTGGAACTATTACGGGTTCAACCAGGCGGGAAACACGAACCCATTCGGGCTTGCAGCGATTCCGTCGCAGGACTTTAACGGGAGCAATGCAACCTTTTCGTTCCGATATTCGTTTTGAGCGGAACGCTCTATGGGATGCGAGGCTGCAGGGTTTGCGATAGGCGTTCCAAATTTTGTGCAACATCTTTTCTGGAGGAAATATGAATCGAACCACGAGACGTATGGGCAAGGGGATCTTGGGCCTTTTTTTTGGCGCGGCGCTCGCAGTCCTGGCGCTCCCTGCCGAAGGGCAGGGCGGAGGAGAAGCCCTTTACAAGACAAAATGCGCGGGCTGCCACGGCGCGGACGGAAAAGGCCAAACTGCCGTCGGCAAAGCGAATAACATCAGGGACCTCGGGTCCGCGGATGTGCAAGCGCAGGGTGACGATGCGATCGCCGGGATCATCAGCGGCGGGAAAGGCAAAATGCCGGCTTACGGCAAAAGCCTGAAGGCAGATCAGATCAAGGATCTCGTTGCTTACATCCGCACCCTGAAGAAGTGAGGGGGCAGCGAACCCGTCTGGGCTGATGCCAACCATCGCAATCGTCATTCTCGTTCTATTCAGCGCGGCTCTCGCGGGCGTTCTTGTAGCGCGTCCCGCGATCACCCTGAGCCGCGCCGGGAAGGTTCTTGCGTTCGGCGTATTTTTCTTTCTTCCACTCTTTTCTCTCGTGGCGGGCATGGAAAATGAAATGCAGCGCTCGGAGAGCACGGCGTTCTGCCTCTCTTGCCACATCATGGAGCCTTACGGAAAGAGCCTGCACATAGACGACCCCTCCTATCTTGCCGGGGCACACTTCCAGAATCATCGGGTCCCCGCGGACGAAGCCTGTTACACGTGCCACACGAACTACGCCATGTTCGGGACGGTCAAAGCGAAGTTCGGTGGTTTGCGGCATCTGTACATCTATTATCTCGGAAAACCGCCGTTGCCGGAAAACATCAAGCTCTACGAGCCGTTCAACAATCGCGAGTGTCTGCATTGCCATCTTGGCGCGCGTTCCTTCGAGCAAGGCGCCACGCACAATGCCGATCCGGCCACGCTGCCGGCGATCAAGGCGAACACCTTGTCCTGCGTTTCAAGCGGCTGCCACGATACGGTTCATAACGTGGGCCATTGGGGAGACAAAGTGAAGTTCTGGGACGGAGGAAGCTGATGCATCCGGGGGGCTCCATGGACCGAAGGCTTCGCATTTCAGGAATCCTTGTGATCGCCGGACTGCTTGTCGAGGCGCTGTGTCTCGTATGGTCAAAGCCGATCGCATTCGTCGTGCTGGTATGCATCGGGGGCGCACTCGTCGGTGTGGGAGTTTTGTTTTTTCTCTGCTCGCTTATCTCCGCGCCTCATCCGACCGGCTCTTCCGGAGCGGCCGCCGGCAAGCAGTCTGGTTAAGCCGCGTGCCTCCCTTCATCCGTCTTCAAAACCTTTCGTCGGATTCCGATTCTTGGATCTGAAGAGGCTGAAGGACCTGGATCGGAGGAGCCGGCAGATTCTGTGACGAATGATTTCTGTTCATGCCTGGAGTGATACCGCCGAGGGCGACATAATCCGCGGCTTTCGCCGCAACTTCGTAACAGTTGGCCCCGTAAAACGTTCTGGCCTCGATACGCGAGGAAGCATCAATTTTCAACCGGAATCTGGCAGGCCAACTCGAAAGCTTTGCAACCACTTCCTCAACCACCCAAAAATGGGTTTCCGCGCCCAGAGTGAACTTGAAGCTATGCTCCTTCACCAACGTCTGACTCAGTGCCTTCCGTAGCATCCGAAGCGTCTCCTTTTAGAATTTGAACGTGCCACCAGCGATTCTGGAGGAGAGCCGAAAAACGTCAAGTTCCTAAAAAGTACCTCACGCATTTAGGGGCTTCCGCAGCCATATCCGTATTTCTACGGTATTGATGGATCGAAGGACGGTTTGACGAGTCAGGAAAGAGTGCTTTGCAGGACTTCCCGCAACAATTCGTGTTTTTGCGGGCTGAGTTTTTCGCCGCGTTCTGTCAGGTAGAAGACGTCGATAGCTTTTTGGCCCTCGGTGTCGACCAGGGCTACGTCAATATTGCAGCCGAGGCGGGCCAGCGCGGAGCCGACTTCGTACAACAAGCCTGGGCGATCCTGCACCATGATCTCGAGCAGCGTGCTGTGAGCCGAAGACGTATCGTCGTAGCCGATGCGGGTTTCCACGGGGACCTTGGGTGGTTTTGCTTTGCTGGCGCTTTCGCGGCTTTTCAGGAGCGGTTCGAGCTGGGCCTTTCCGCTCACGATGTCGGCGAGGCTCTTCTGAAAACGGCCGATTTCGCTGGGATTGAGTTCGAGGGTGTGATGCAAGTCGACAAATTGGAAGGTATCGAGGACAACGCCGGCGGCGTTCGCGAAGGCATCGGCCTTTACGATGTTCATGCCCCAGGCGGCGAGAACGCCGGAGATGGTGGCGAATAGTGCGGGGCGGTCGGCCGTCAGCAGAGTGAGCGAGAAGGAATGGTGGCGCGCTTTTAGCTCGGTCTGCACGGGCTCGGCGCCCAATTTTTGGTAGAGCTGGAAGTGAGCGGCGATTTCCGGAGCAGAGTGGACGGCGCGGTAGCGGCGCGGGAAGCCTTCAAGGAAGCGTTCGACCTCGGCCTTGTTCGCCCCGCCGGCCTGGCTGCTTACCTGTTCGAGCAAAGAGACTTCGTCGGAGGCATGGAGGCGGTCGCGGTCGAGCGTGCGGCTGAAATGATTGGAGGTGGCGACGAAGAGCTGCCACAACATTTCGGCTTTCCACGGCGTTAGCGCTTCGGGATTGACGGCGTGAATGTCGGCATAGGTCATCAGGCACAATCGCTGAAGGCGCTCTTGTGTCGCCACGATATCGGCGAATACAGAAACGGTGCCGGGATCGAAAATGTCACGGCGCTGCATCGTTTCGGACATGCTGAGGTGATGCTCGATCAAAAAATGAACTTCATCTTTTTCGTAGGCGGAGAGCTGCAGGCGGGCTGCCGCGCTGTCCAGGGCCTCGAGGCTGCCGGTAACGTGATTGTCGACGGACATGCCTTTGCCCACGTCGTGAAGGAGGAGCGCGAGGACCAGCAGATCGCGGCGGTCCACCGTTTTCCAGAGCTGGCGAAAGTGAGCGGCGCGTTCATCGGGCGGCTCGGCGAGCTCCTCGAGATGTTCGATCGTGCGGAGCGAGTGTTCGTCGACGGTGTAGCGGTGGTAGAAATCGCGGACGACGAGGGAATCGATCGCTCTGAATTCCGGCAGGACTTCCATGAGGAGAGAGAGGCGTTGCATGGGCCGCAGCGCCATGCTGGGATAATCGGCGGCGAGAATTTCCCGGAGCGTGGACCAATTCACTTGCGTGTTTTTTTGCAGCAGTTCGGGATGTTTCAGGATGTAGAAGATGGCGCGTTCGGCTTCGCGGCTGAGCGGGATGCCGGAGCGTGCGGCTTCGGTGAAGAGAGCGAAGGTCACGGCGCGGTCGGAAAGGGCAGGCTCATCGATTACTTCGAGCAAGCCGTCGCGGACGGCAAACGGTTTTCCATTGCCCGTTTCGCCGCGCGCGCCGCGGGCCGCGCTGAACAATCGTTCTCGGAAGGTGGGCTGCGCCGCGGGTTTTTGCTCGATGTAGCGTAGCAGCAGGCGGTTGAGAACGCGGGCCTGGCGGAAATAGAGGCGCATCCACTCTTCGGGACTCCGCTTGACATCGCGCGCCGCGCCGTAGGCGACCCCCAGAGAGCGCTCGGCGGCAGCCGTTTGCAATTCGTAGGTAAGCGTGTTGTCGTTTCGGCCGTTGCTGTAATGCAAGAAACAGCGGATGGCGCTGAGAAAATCGACGGCCGAGGCGGCTAGTTCTTCTTCTGCGGCGCTGTTCCGCCAGCCGTCTCTTTGTCCGTTGGCGATTTGACGAAGCCATGCGGCTGCCTGGTAGTCGCGGAGACCGCCGGGAGCGTCTTTGACGTTGGGCTCCAAATGATAAATCGTGTTTCCGTAGCGGGCGTGGCGCTCTTTGGTGAGTTTGGTCAGCTCAGCGAGCATAAACGGGCGCGCTTGTTTTTCCGGTCCCGCGAGAATTTTCTTGGTGAGTCGGTCGAAAAGCTCTTCGTCGCCGGCGAGGAATCTGCGGTCGAGGAGAGCGAGATGGAATTCGGCGTTGTCTTCTTCGATGCGTTTGCATTCTTCAAGGGTGCGGCCGGCGGAGCTGACGCGAAAGCCGAGGTCCCACAGAGTCCGCGAGAAGTCCGCAATGAGAGGGCGAAATTCTGTTTCGGCCTTCTCGTTGCCGAAAAGAAAGAGAATATCCAGATCCGAGTAGGGAAATAGGAGTCGTCGGCCGTAGCCGCCGAGAGCCACCAGACAAAGCCCTTGCGGCTCGGCGCTGTTGACGCGCAGAACTTCGCCAAAGATTTGTTGAGCGGTCCGGTCTGCCAGCGCGCAGAGTGCTTCCAGGGTTTCTTGCGCGCTTCCGCCGGCTTCAAAATGCTGCCGGATGCGCTGTCGTTCGTCCTCGGATTGTGGTCCAAGGACGGACAAGGGTGTCAAAGAGCCTTGCATGGTTTTTGCGGGTCGGTTGGCCGGATTAAGACCTGGGCGCGCTGCGGTCGTCACTGTATTTAGAGCGCGTTTTCGCCGCGCTCCTCGTTCCGGATCCGGATGGCTTCGTCAACCCGTGATAGGAATATTTTACCGTCGCCAATCTTTCCTGTCTTGGCTGTCTTTAGAATTGTGTCCACCGCGCGCTGGACGAGCGGATCGGGCAGAACCATCTCGAGCTTGAGTTTCGGGAGCAGGTCCACGGTGTATTCGCGGCCGCGGTAGACTTCGGTGTGGCCCTTCTGGCGGCCATGGCCGCGGACTTCGGTGACCGTCATGCCCTCGATGCCAATTTCGCGCAGGGCATCTTTCACGGATTCGAACCGCGAGGGCTGAATGATTGCCTCAATTTTCATCATGAATGTTTCTGCTCCGCCCGATGCCTGAAGCTGCCTTACCCGAATATTCTCAAGACTCTCTTAGGACTCGAGGTTGTAAGCCTCTTCCCCGTGTTGCGTGATGTCCAGTCCTTCGATCTCTTCCGTTTCGCTGACGCGCACGCCGGTAATCATATCCGTTACTTTCAGCAGAACAATGGTGCCGACCAGGGCAAAGCTCCAGGCGAATAGTACCCCTACCAGCTGGTTGCCGAGCTGTCCCCAGTGTCCATCCATGCCGCCGACCGGCTTGCCCGCGCCGAAAATCGGATTGATGACCTGTTGCGCGAAGACGCCGGTCAAAAGCGCACCGATAGTGCCTCCCGCGCCGTGAACACCAAAAGCGTCGAGCGCATCATCATAGCCGAAGATTGATTTTACCTTCGTAACCATCCAGTAGCAGACCAGGCCAGCGATAAAGCCAATCGCCAGAGCCGGCATCGGTCCCACGAATCCGGCCGCCGGGGTGATGGCCACAAGCCCGGCAACAGCTCCGGAGATGGCGCCGAGCGCGCTCGGCCGGCCGTTCTTGAACCACTCTGCGAGGCTCCAGCTTATCGCTGCCGCAGCCGTGGCGAAGTGCGTGGCTACAAAGGCGCTGGTGGCCAGCGAGTTTGCGGCCAGCGCGCTGCCGGCGTTAAAGCCGAACCAACCGACCCACAAAAGGCACGCGCCGATGAAACTCAATACCAGAGAATGCGGCGGCATCGGTTGCTTCGGATAGCCGGTGCGCTTGCCGAGGTAGAGCGCGCACACCAGTGCTGAGACTCCGGAGCTGATGTGCACAACCGTCCCACCCGCGAAATCCAGCGTCGGAAATTTTCCGCCGAGAGAGGCGTTCAACAAGCCACCTTTGCCCCAAACCATGTGGGCGAGCGGCGCGTAGACCACCAAAAACCAGAGAGTCAGGAAGAGGACCGTGCCGCTGAACTTCATGCGCTCAGCCGTTGCGCCGGTGATCAGCGCCGGCGTGATGATCGCAAACATCAGCTGGTAAATCATGAACGTCGCTTGCGGAATCGTTCCCGCATAATCAGGATTTGGTTCAGCGCCCACGCCTCGCAAAAAGGCGTGCTCGAATCCGCCAATGACCGGGCCATTGCCGCCGAAGCACAGGCTGTAGCCCACCAGCGCCCAGAGCACGCTGATCAAAGCCATGAGCAGAAAGCTTTGCATCATGATGGCCAGTGTGTTTTTTCGCCGCACCAGTCCGCCGTAGAAAAGCGCCAGGCCAGGTCCCGTCATCATCAGCACCAGGGCCGCGCTCACCAGCATCCATGCGTTATCGCCGGCCGATTGTGCCGCGGTGACGCGCTGGTCGAGTTGGGCCAGTTTGTCGTTTACAGTCGTCGAGGACCCAGGAGCGGCCGCAGATGTTGTGAGGGCTGCTCCAGGGGAACTGGTTGCGGCGGAGGAGGGAATTTGTCGGGCGAGGAGGGGCACAGCGGCCAGCACCATGGTCATGAGGAAACAACACTTCTTCCATCCCAGGTGCTTCATAGATATGTCCGCTCCGCTGCGTTTGGGTTGCTCCGGGTTTGGCCGGGGCTGCGCTGAAAAAGAAACTGACGGTGACCCACCACTTTTTCGCATCGGATTATACGCGCCACGGCCCGAGGCTGTGTTTAGAAATTTGCATCGGTCAAATTCATTTTTCAGATTCGCTGCGACGCAAGATCGAAGCGCCGCGCGATTTACGCCCCGGCGCCAGCCCCCCGCGCCCGCCGGCCCCCGTAATTCTTTTCCAGGCCATTCTTGCCTCTCGGGGCTGCCATCGTATAATGCATCGCGGTCACAAACCCGCTGTTCCCGCAGGTTGGGACACGGGTGACCGTGCAGCCGCAGAAATGGGGTCTTCGAGCCAAGTACCATGACCGAGCATCCGCCCATGGAAATCACGGTTCGAGCATCCGGGACTATCCCGGTTCTCGAAGTGCGCGGTCGCCTGACTATTGGAGAGCCCAGCGAGCAATTGCACGATGCCCTCGAGGCTGTTACAAAGGCCGGCGCCCACAAGGTCGTCGTCGATCTCAATGGTGTTCCGCAGATCGATAGCTCCGGCATCTCGGCACTGGTGCGCATTTCCATCAAACTGACTCGCGAGGGCGGCGCGCTGCGCTTGGTCTGCGGCCCCGGCCGGGTGCGCGATGCGCTTACCGTCACGCGGCTTGTCGAGGCCATTCCTACGTTCGATTCCAAATCCGCCGCACTTGCCAACTTCGCCTAGCTAGCTGCCATGCGGAAGCAACGTTTAGGGCGCGCAGCGCGTCCTTTAGCATGGGTGTACCTCAGACCTATCTGATAGACGTCGATTTCAAGTCGGAACATGTGGGCCTCTTTGCTGAAGAAGACCTTTTCTCTTGTGTGTCCTGGCACGAGCGCCCGCGTTTTGGGACCGCTTCGCGCTCTGATGGCGGCGGTGTTCGTGTGTTCGCTGTTCGGTGCCCCGGCGGCCCCCGATGAAGCGCCGGCACTTCCGCGCGCCGCTCAAGAACAGATGGATTCGCTCGCCTCGCGCGTGGCCGAACAAATCCGCCAGTCCAAGATCGATCCCGCGTATCCAAAGATTCTGGTGATCGACTTTTCCAACGCGAGCGACAAGCAATTTTCCAGACTCGGTACTCTCCTCGCCGATGACTTGGCGCAATCGCTCTCGGGTTACGCGTCCGGCTTTCAGGTCGAGGACCGCAAGTCTTTCAGCGAATATTTGAAGCAGAACTGGATGGGGCTCGAAGATCTTCAGAGCGAGGCGGTGTGTCTAACTCTCGCGCGTTCAATGGGTGGAGCTGGAGTCGTGCGGGGAACGATCGAGACGGATGCCAATCGGCAGTTGCGAGTCAGTCTGCGCATCGACGGACTTGGATTGGACTGGTCCGGCGACGCGCAATTCCCCTTGCCCGAGGCTCTCGAGCAGCTTCTGAAACAGCCGGCTCTATCCTTCGCCCGCTCTCCGGAAACCATACCCGTCGAGCCCGGCATTCTTCAGCCGGGCGTGGATGGGGCATCGCTGCCCGTTTGCGTTTTTTGTCCCAGCCCGGACTACACGGACCTGGCACGCGCGGCGAAATACCGCGGCACTGTTGAACTGTCGCTGATTGTCACAAAGGATGGCGCCGTCAATTCGGTCATGGTTTTGAAAGGCGCGCCGTTCGCGCTGACGCAAAAAGCAATCGACGCGGTCCAAAAATGGAAGTTCAAGCCGGCGAAATTCCACGGGCAATCCGTGCCGGTGCGTGTGCCGGTGGACATCGAGTTTCAGCTTTATTAATCGGGAATTCGCCCCTTGGGGAAGGCCGGTCAGTTGCGGGACTGCCCGGGGCTCTCCTGGCAACAAAACACCTACACGTGAGGTCCACAGTTACGGAGACCACGAGAAGCCATCGGGCTCTTGCGTTGACCTTCCCGGCGCCGGCCCGAAACCACCCCGCAGCCGACTTTCGCATATCACATGGAATCAGTAGCTTGTGGGCCGGATAGTTCTACACGACCCATAGCAAACTACAGCCCGAATTCGCTGAAACGTGGATCCCCGATGACCTAGCGCAAAAGACTTGACTCACAACGTATCGTACGATATACATTTACGATATATTGTGAAGTTCAAGGAGAATCACATGCATCGACATCACGATTTTGCTTCTTTTGAAGGCCGCGGTCATCGCGGTCACTTCGGGCGCAGGGGAAGACGCTACGGGCACTTTGCCGGGGGCTTTTTGGGTGGACCGGGGATGAGGGTCGCGAAAATGCTCGCCTCGGGAGATCTTCAACTCATCATCCTGGCGCTGCTCAGCGAAAAGCCGCGTCACGGATACGAGATCATTAAGCAGGTAGAAGAGCATTCCAGTGGGGCTTATACGCCAAGCCCCGGTATGGTGTACCCGGCGCTCACCTATCTCGAAGAGATGGGTTACGCAGCTTCAGAGTCAGAGGGCACCAAGAAACTCTACCGAATCTCGGAAACTGGTACCGCGTATCTGAATGAAAACCGGGCCAGCGTGGAGGACACACTCGATCAACTGGCGCGCTTTGGCCGGAAACTCGCCGAATTCCAGAAGGAATTTGCAGAACACGAAGATGAAGAGAGAGAAAACTCAGGGACCGATTCCCGGCACGGGATCAAATCAGAATGGCGAGAGGCGAGACGGGAATTTCGCGAGGTGCGAAATGACCTCAAGGCCGCGCTCTGCGAGAAGTTCGATGCCCCGCCGGAAGAGAGAAAGAGAGTTCTCGCAATCCTCCGTCGCGCGATCGACGAAATCCGAAGCAAATAGCGACAATTCCCACGGCGGCCGGAAATTCCGCCGGAAGCCAGCTCAAATTGAACCAGGAAAGAGGTTTTCTCATGCCAAACAGGAGCTTTCAGAGCCCGATTAAAAATGCGCGCGTTCATGCTGTCATCAACCGGCTTGCGGAGGCGCCGCGTCGCCCTCCGAGCGGTGGTCCACACAACGATCCGGCCGCAAGTCTTGATCCTTATGACTACGTGGAATACGGTTTTTCGATTGTTCCTGAGCAAGGCGAGCTGATCTATTTGCTTTGCCGCGGTATCGGCGCGAAACGAGTCGTTGATTTCGCGACCTCGGTCGGCATGTCAGCTCTCTATTTTGCGGCAGCCATACATGACAATGGCGGTGGCACCGTAATTGGCTCAGAACTCGTGCCGGCGAAAATCGCGACTGCCAAAAGCAATCTGGCGGACGCTGGACTCTCGGGCTACGTTGATATTAGAGAGGGAGACGCGCGCGTAACTCTTAGCGATCTTGGCGGTCCCGTCGATTTTGTTCTGATTGACGGCTGGCCAGTTTCCCAGGAACCTTCGCTCGCGCGCGAACTTATCCAGGTCATCGCTCCTCAAATTCGTATTGGGGGCTACGTCGTGAACGACAACGCAGAACCGGATTTTCTCGAATTCATTGGCGATTCGGCAAACGGCTTCATTTCCGTGAATCTCCCACTTAAAAGTGGTACCGAACTCTGCGTAAAAGTTTCTTGATCTAGCCATTAGCTCGGACTGCGTTTGAGTCTTCGGCGGCCTCGTAGTCGTCTTTGGGAGGTGACGAGCAACCCTTCCGTAATCCGGTAAGGGAAGGTTGCCGGCCACGATATAAGGGCGTGAATCAGGAGTTTTGCGCAGTACGAATCGGCGCTGGCGGTACCACGATCTCGACAAGTCCGGTCGCCACGTCGTAGACGAGGCCTGATATAAGCCAAGAGCCTGGCAATGCGGGAATCGCCCGGAGCGCAGCAACGTCGAAGGCGACTGCCGTCCGAGGATCGGTGACCGCTTTTGTCTTGAGTTCGCCTTCCTGTATTTGAAAATAGTGCGCCAGCTTGGCGGGGTCGCCGACAAGGCGCGTGATGCCGCAATCGGTGTGCTGAAGTACGATGATGTGAAACTCACCGCCGCCTCCAGGAATCTCTCCGGCAACTTCACCGATTCGCCCGAGTAGTCCCAACTCTTCCAACAACCCGGGCGTGATTCGACCGCCGATATTGCGCATCACGACGGCCTCGCCTGGCTTGATTCCAAATATGTCGGCAGGATCTACACGCATATCAGCGCAACCGATGACGATCGCCTTTACATTTGGCAGCGCCCTCGGAAGCGAAGGCATGAGTGTGCCCTCAGCAGACTGCCGAGCAGCAAATTCTTTGTTACGTTGTAACATGTGGTCGAGATTGTTCAGCTCGCTGGCTCGTTGTGTAGCACTGGATTGGGTCATGATGCCCTCCCTTTCCAAATAGATTCCGCAGCATTAGAGTCCGGTACATTGGCTTGTGGGACGCGATTGAGCGCTATGGCCTAAATTAGTGGATTACGACAAACCGGAAGTCATCAGCTCGCCCGTCGGGTTAGTACCGACAAACGCTACTGGTTAGGAGATCGGGACAGGATCACGCTCTTCGCCGCGGCAACGGAGGCCGCTTCCAATGGCGAAGAGCAAACGCAAACGAGTTCCGAAAACGTTCCTTAAATTGCCCGATCTAGAACAATCGAAATCTGCGGTTTTGAACAGCCTCACGTCGGCGAGTTCAAAGCGCTCGTACGACCATGCCATTCGTGAATTTATCGACTGGTACTGTTCGGAGCCCAGACTAGCCTTCAACAGGAGCGTGGTCACACGCTACCGAATCGCACTCGAACAGCACCCGTACGCCCCGTCGACGATAAACCTGAGATTGGCGGCGATACGCCGGCTTGCTTATGAAGCGTCGGACTGCGGACTTCTTAGCCCGGATCTCGCGGCAGGCATTCGACGTGTGAAGGGCGTCCGTCGGCTGGGAGTGCGTGTCGGGAACTGGCTGACGGCCCCTGCGCTTCGAGTATCGCGTCATCTGAATAAAGCCATGCGGCAGGTCGTAGTAATGCACTTACGCAAGGTCGCTTCCGGCGGCGAGCTTTAACTCATACGCGTTCAGATTTTTGAAGTGCACGACGGTCATCCAGTTGTGCGTCCAGCCGTTCGGGTTTTGCCGTCAATTATTGGGTTATCTTGGTTTGGAATTGGGTTCTCCTGAAAGAGCCGAGCCACGAGAGCCGAATCCAGATACGCACGT
>JABCYZ010000030.1 GCA_013289955.1 Acidobacteriota bacterium | reverse complement strand
GGAGAAGCCGGCGACGGCCTCACCGCCATCGCGGAGTTCAATCGCACCAAGCCCGACATCGTGCTCATGGACATCACCATGCCGCAGATGGAAGGCATCGAGGCCGTCGAGCGCATCGTTCGCCAGCATGGCGAGGCGCGCATTGTCATGGTCTCTTCGGTGGGCTACCAGGAAAACATCCTGGCCGCTCTCCAGAAGGGCGCAAAACACTTCGTGCAAAAACCCGTCAAGCCCGAAGTCCTTTACGAAATTCTCCGTTATGTTCTCAGTGACGATCCCAACGCCGCAGGAGCGCCCGTCGCCTTCGCGGGAGAGCATCGCGCATGAGAATGGAACTCATTCAGCCGTTCATCAACGCCGCCGACGCCGTTTTCGCCGAATCGCTGCAGTCGCCGACGAAAATCCTCGACCTCTCGATGGATGAAAACACCTATCGACGCAAAGGCGTGGCCGCCCTCATCGCCATCAAGGGCGACATCGAAGGCCGCGTCATCCTGGATCTTTCGCCGGAAGTCGCGATGAAAGTGGCCAGCCATCTCGCCGGCGAAGAAGTTCCCAGCAGCGATCAGGTAGTCCGCGAAACCGTTTGCGAACTCGCGAACATGGTGATCGGCAATTCCGTGACTCTTCTCAACGATCAAGGCTTTCGTTTTAAGGTTTTTCCGCCAGAAATTCACATAAACGAAGAGGGCCTCTCTGGCAGCCAGGATACCGAGGCCATGGTCATCGCCATCGAAACCCCTTGCGGACAGGCCTATCTAAACATCTCTATGCACTATCTCCATCGCCGCCGCAACGAACGCGACTCCGCCGCGATCAGTGTGGACTGAAAGCGCGTAGCAGCCCTCCTGGGGCGCCACGAGCATTATTACCAGGCTGGTCCTGACGTCGATCCCGAACGCCATTCAAGCTTTTTTGCCGTAGCCATTTTTGCCCGGCTACTGGGAGATGGAACTGGGCACCAGGCTCTGCGTGGCGCTGAGTCCTCGACCGCTTTACAGTTCGTTTCCGCAAAAGCCGGCTGCGGTTTCTGGTGGGGGCCTCGCTTTTTCGCTACTGGCCTCTTCTCGGGTTTAGGATGTTTTGGATTGTCGCTCGAAAAGCTTCCACGTAGGATCGTTCCCAGCCGAGAGGTTCAATCTGCCGAATCACTCGGCGGACGAATGTACGCCGCTCCGTGCCTGTACAAGCCTGCCGCCGGAATCGCCTGCGAAAACACAATCCGTATCGGCACAAAAATGGCGCCGCTCCCCGGCGTAAATGGCACCGCCACCTCGACACGCGATCCCTCTGGATACTCGTTCCGGCTCCGGAAACTCAACCCACCCTTCGACAAATCCTCGCAAACCGCCACTTCTTCCTGAAATCCCCTCCGGCGAATGCAAGCCAAAACCCGAGCCTTCACGCGCGTCCGGTTGCGCCGCGGAATGGTGCGCTCTTCAACGGATTGCGGATGTGCCGCGCCCCGTTCCGCCGTCTTCATCTCCGCCTGTGCCTCAATCCAAATCGAAGGCGTGTCGCAATGCTTACAAAGCCGCGCCACGCATCTCCGCACTTCAAATGACTTCAATTCCAACTCGTTCAAATAGACCACTTCGCGCCGCTGGCAAAATCCGCACTCCATCAAGAGCCGCGCCAGCGCCTCGTCCGCCTTGTAGGGCGCAGGGAAGTCGATATCCCAGAAATCCGCTCTCGGCTCAGTAATCTGAATCGCGTACAAAAAGCCGTCCGGCTCCTGGTCGATTTCCGCCATCACGCGCGCCCGCGTGGTCTTCACGGAATCGCCTTCCATCCGACGCAGTGTAATCTCTTGCCCCGCCGTCAGCTTTTCCTCCAGGCGCAACACTCCGCCATTGCGGCTGACCAGCAGCGTCTCGGCGATGCGCTTGACGGCTTCGCCAACGGTGGTCGTCCACGACGCTTCCACCGGCATCCGGAAATTCACGCGGTCGCTCTGCCGTAGTCCGTCGCTTCTCATTGTGTCGTTTAGCATGAATTCATTCTTCCCAACCAGACTAGCATCCTCTCCCCGCGCGCTCGCGCCCGCGTCACCTCCCTTTGTCGTACCAACTAATATCTCGCGTCGTGCCCCGTCTCAGGCTGCCCACGACTCCACATCCCACGATAGGGTGTTGTCCCTCGGGGCACGATATATGGAGGTTTTAGAGTCCCCCCAATCATTCGCAGATTGACGATGCCTGGCCTGGCGTCTTTGGGCGTCGCCCTGTTGCCTTTTTCGCCCTCCCTCTTCTCACATTTTCCCTATTTTCAGACTTCTCTGGCACCCTTATTGGATAGAGGGGAACGCTCCGACGGATACTCCTGACTCTTCTTCCCCGGTTTAACTGACAGTGGGCAACGTCATTACCATGAACGATCGATCGTCCGATGGGGTGTCGCACAAAGTTAGCCTGCGAGACCGCCGGTACGCTATTCGCTTCCCCTTCGCCGCCGACGCCGAAGTCCTTGACCTCGAATCTGGCTCTCGTTCCGACGGCGTCACCTCCGATATCTCTCTCGGTGGCTGCTTTGTCTGTACCAGCAAGCCCCTGGCCGTCAAATCCCGCGCCCGCGTCACGCTAAAGCGCAAAGGTGAATGCGTCGAAGCCCTCGCGATGGTCCGCATCGTCAAACCCCGCATCGGCATGGGCCTCGAATTTCTCGACATCGAATCCTCCTCCAACTCGATCCTCAATCGCTGGCTCGACCAACTTCGCCGCGAACGATAAGGGCTCCCCAGCCGTTATCAACCGGCTGCGCCACGACTACCCCCCCAGGTCCTTTCACACCCTGCCATTACTGAACTGTAAAAATTAGCGGATGAGGGTTGACTTCGGGAATCCAGCGCTTAACATCGTGCGTATTGTCCCTAGTTACGATTCAGGGACAAAGCAAGGGGTGTGTCAAATGACCGGAAAACTATCTGCAGGTATGTTCGTAGGTTCTGTTGCTCTGCTGTTGTCTGCTGGTCTCAGTTCGGCCCAGCAAGCGGCTGGCCCCGCGTTCAAGGGCCACGTCGTGACCCCCAAATCGAGCGTTACCGAGCCCGGCGACGCTGGAGTCAAGGCTCATACGCATCTCCGCCTGTTCGTTCCACCGACTGGAATGAACTTCGGTCCTGCCGCCCGGCCGAACGAACTGGAACCGTTCCCAGGCGCCTTCTTTGAGACTCCAGCTTCGCTCGGATGTATCTATCACCTTGTCCATCACGAAGTCCCAGGCTGCAATCCGGACGTCACCACCGAGAATCCCAACGCCGGCAAGGGTGCCGGCGCTATCGCCCTCATCGAAGGTTTTGACGATCCGACGGCCGCCGCGGATCTTGCGATATTCTCCGCACAATTTGGGCTGCCGCCTGCGGATCTGACCGTGACCTACCTCACCGGCAAGGAACCTGGACTGGATCCCACCGGCGGTTTTCACCTGGAAACTGCTTTGGACCTCCAATGGGCTCACGCCATGGCTCCGCAAGCCAAGCTTTTTCTGATCGAAGCCCCCAACAACGGCCTTGGCAATCTCTTTAGCGCTGCTCAGCTCGGAGCCAGCCTGGTGGCGGCCGCCGGTGGCGGCGAAGTTTCCATGAGCTTTGGCACTGGCGAATTCGGCCCCACGCTCGAAAATAGTACCGTTCCCGAAACCGATTTTGACCCCGTTTTCGTTTTCCCCGGCGTCGTCTTCTTTGCTTCCTCCGGCGACAGCCCCGGCACCGAATATCCCAGCGTTTCTCCGAACGTCGTCTCGGCGGGCGGCACCAGTATTTCGCGCAGCCCGAATACGGGTGACTTCATTCTCGAGAACACCTGGCAGAACGCCGGTCAAGGGTCCAGTCTGCTTGAGCCTCGCCCTGGGTTCCAGGACGGCGTCCGCTTTATCGTCGGTAATTCTCGCGGCACGCCCGATCTTTCCTTCGACGCTAACCCCGCAACAGGCGTCTGGGTCTACGATAACAACCCCGTTTTCGGACCGGGCTGGTTCGTCGTCGGTGGCACCAGCGTTTCCGCGCCCTCTTTGGCCGGTATCGTCAATGCCGCAGGCAGCTTCCGAAATTCCAGCCAGGAGGAAAATCGCGAGCTCTACAATCACATCTTCGGCGGTTCCTTCAACGACATCGTCTACGGCACGTGCGGCGAGCACGCCGTCTTCGCCTTTCTCGGCTACGATGCGTGTACCGGCATCGGCACTCCCAATACCACACGCAACAAATAACCCGTTTGAGGCGGGGCTCATTTCTCCGCTCGGTCTATTCCGCAAGCGAAGGGCTCTCCCGACCGAGAGCCCTTCGCCTTTTTGGCTGTCTATCTGCTAACCTCGGCTGAGGAACATGCCTCTCGTCTCCATCACCCGCCTTCGCGTGCGCTCCTGGCGCTTTCTTCCCATGTTCTTTTTCTATGCCTTGAGATCCACCCGGCAGGCCTCGCGCTCTGACGGCAATCTCGCCACCAGGTTACTGCGCGATCAGAACCGCACCTTCTGGACCGCAACCCTCTGGACCTCGGACGTCGAGATGAAGCGGTTCATGGTCCGAGGAGTCCACGGCCTGGCCATGCGCAAACTTCTCTACTGGTGCGATGAAGCCGCTCTCGTTCATTGGACTCAGGAAAATGCAGCTCTTCCGTCTTGGCTCGAAGCCCACGCCCGGCTAGAAACCGAAGGAAGACGCTCCAAAGTGAATCACCCATCCCCTACGCATATTGCACACCGATTTCCCGAACCGCATGTTGGACCCGGAGGGGAAATAAATTTCAAATAGCCCGTCTCTGTCCTCGCCTGCTCCTTTTTTCAAGTCACCGCCCGGTCTAACAACTGTTCTATCGCTCGATGCGCCTCAAGGATCGAGTAGCGATGATCCATCGCTCCGGCCAAATCCGTGTTCGCGAAAGCGACTCGGCCAAAGGGCGCGCTCCGCAAGACGTCCCGCGGCGCCGGCTTCCCCTCCTTCCCAAAGAAAAATCCCGGCTGCGGATTGAGATACGCATGACCCCATCGATTCAAAACAATCCCCGCGATGTCGCGCTCAGCATCAAACCCCGCGCCGCCAAACATATCCATGAACTGCTGCCGTATTCGCCGCTCGTACTCGCGAAACGACGTAGTCAGCATTTCGCCACGCCCGCGATGCCCCTGGTCTTCGGTCGAAAGGCCCGGATAGGAATAGAGAACTTTCAGAGTCAAGACAATCGGCGCATCGGGGCTTATCGTCGGCTCGACTCCGCCGCACACCGCCACCCTGCGCACGTCAAAATAATTTCCAACGCCATCAAACCATCTGCATCCCGTGATCCCCATCTTCGCTAGAAACCGCCAGTTACGCACCGCAACATTCGCCATCATGCAAGGCGACCGGTAAAATTGCGCGTACGCATTCCGCTGCGCTTCTCCCAAATCGGTGATGATGTGTTTCGTCGTCCAGCTTCCTCCGGCCATCACGGCCGACCGCGCCTTCACTCGGAACACTTTTCCGTCCTTGGCGTAAGCGATCGATAGGGAACTGGCCTTGGCCGGATCCCCGTCATGCTGTAGGGAGACTGCCGTCGAAGAAAGGCGCAGCCGCACGTTCGAGCCGGAGACATCCAGCGCCCCAAAATTCACAGCGCCCCGGCTCACTCCTTCGACCGTCGCGGGTCCTTCGATCGAAGCGGGAAGCAGTGCTTTCGCCATGAGCCGCGCGATCACCGTATTTCCCCCGGGGAACATTTGCACCACATCGCCGGATCCGTCGTCCCACGGATGCAGCAAATCTGCAGCGTATTCAGAGAATGCGGAAAGCGCATCCGGGCCCAGCCCCGAGCCGCCGCCCTCGACCGGCGATAGAAACGTCCGGATCGTCTCGCGGCTCAATCCGTATCGCTCCATCATGTGCTGCTCGAGCGAAATCGCATCCAGTCTTCGCGAAATTTCATCACCTTCGTAGCGCGGTGGATCAAAGTTCGACTGGCCTGCCGCCGCTCCGGAGAACCATCGCAGCAATTCGCGCCGCGCAGCCGGCGAAACGGGCGCACCGTCCATCTTTTTACCGACCGGGTCAATGAGCCACGTCCCCGGCTGCTGTCCGAACTTCGCGCCGAACCACAGGCCATACTGCCCGCGGCTCAGTCCCGCGGAATCATAAGGCGTGTGGCTCAGCGCCATCTCCGGTCCGGAGCCGGACCATTTTTGGTACGTCAGTTTGGGAGCGTGCAGCCCGATAGAATCGTAAAATCGCGCAATGAAACTGTACGGGTAGGGAACCAGATAAATTGCCGAGCCTTGATGCGCTACAAGCTTTTTTCCATCGACCTCAAATTCATTTTGCTTTGCCTCGCCGCCAAAAATCGGGTGGTTCTCCAGAATCAAGCACGACCTGGCCTGCCCGGCCTGCCCTTGCCCGGTTTGCCTAACGAAGAAAAGCGCCGCAGCCAGTCCGCTGATTCCGCCTCCAACGACAACGCAGTCGTAGGTTTCTCCAGTGTCGATGGCGTCCCGAGGCAGCGGAGTGTACGCGCCATCACGCATCTTGTGCCCCGCTTCTATCACCTCAAACGTATTTCCATTCGAGCGGCTGTACTCGCCGACTCCTCCGTAACTCGTCCAATCCTTTCTCTCGGCAGCGGCAGGGGAGCCGCTTGCCAGCGCAAGAAGTTCCGCCGGATTCCGCCCGCCGAGCAAGCCCGCGCCCGAAGCCAGCAGCGTCGAACCCAGAAAATCGCGCCGCGTGATGGAATGATCCATCCCGATCGAACGGTCGCCCGGGACGGTCTTTTTTGAGTCAGTCATGAGATGGCTTGTACCGCCTCACTGCGGAGTGCCCAGCGGGTGTCTGCTCTTCTCGTAAAATTCGTTCTGGATTTTCAAGCTTTGGTCATCGGCCTTAGCCGCGCGAATGCCCTCGACAATGGCTTCGATCCAATTCTTCATGTTCCATTCGCCAAGTTCTCTGGTCGCGACCGAGCCGTCACCGGAATAATGATTCGGAAATCGCGCGTACCACCAGATTCCTGTGTACACGTCCTCCGGCAAATTCAGGCGGTTCAGGTCCGCCCCCGATTCACTGGCCGCGCGGTCCAGGTGCACCAGGTCGGGGTGCGAGACCATCGTGTTCGAAGTTTCGTTTTCCCCGGCGTGGTAGTCAATTCCGGTGGACTTCTTCGCCGGCCCGCCAGGCGTGCTTCGTTCTCCGACGATCACATAAACGACGTAGTCGTGCGGCTTATCCATCTGCGATTGCGCGAAAAGAGGGAGCAGGTATTCATTGCCGCCGTGGCCGTTCACGATAAGGATTTTCTTGCATCCATTGCGTGCCATCTCGTCGGTTGTTTCCTGCAGCAATTTCAGCTGCAGGTCGAGGCTGTAGGCCACGGTTCCCGGTTCGTGCTTTGCTTCAAAGATCTGTCCGAAATAATATTCCGGAAAAACGACGGCATATTCCTGCGCCACCGCTTGCAGCGAAGCGTAGCGCACGTTCAACAGATCCGTGCCCAGGGGGAGATGCGGTCCGTGCTTTTCCAAAATGCCGAAAGGCAGCACGCAGGCCCCTTTCGATTGTTCTATGCCGCGGCGAAAGTCGGCCGCCGTCAATTCCTCCCACTTCGGCGAAAGCTTCGCCTGCGCCTGTGCGCGCGTCGTTACCAGCAGGCTCATCGCGCCCAGCAATAGAGGCAGAAACGCGAGCGTTCCACGATGAATCATTTTCATTCCTCCCACGTCGCCGCGAATTCTAACGCCGGGATGTGGAAAACGCACTATTAAACCGGTTTTATGAAAGGGTTTGAAAGGGTTGTGAACTTCCGCCGGAGAGGTTGTTGTGAAATTGTCATTTGGCGTAGCCCGGTCCGTAGAGAATTTTGCCGGGACGCAAACCGGTGTGTTTGCCATGGTCGATCACGACCTGGCCGTTCACGATCACAAAATCAATTCCGTCCGGCGTGACGTCGGGATGCTCGTAAGTCGAGCGGTCCTGAATTTTGTCGTAGTCGAAGATTGTGACGTCCGCCCAGAGTCCTTCGCGAATGAGGCCGCGGTCGGCGATCCGCATCCGCGTGGCCGGCCAGGAAGTCATCTTGCGAATCGCGTCTTCGAGCGTCAGCGTGTGCGTTTCGCGCACATACCGGGCAATCACGCGCGGAAAATTTCCATAGCTACGCGGGTGCGCGAGGCCGAGCGCATCGTCGCCGCCGGGCACGAGAGCCGATCCGGCGTCGCTACCGATGCTGGTCCATGGGAATTTCAGAGCCGTCTCGATGTCCTGTTCGCTCATCATGTGATAGATCGCGAGCACGCGGCCGGTTTTTGCTTGGGCCACAAAATCGAAAGCCGTGTCGGCGGGATCTTTGTTCCGTTCTTTTGCGATGTCCGCGATCGAGCGCCCCTGGTATTTTGCGTTGTCGGGATTTTGTGCGTTAACGAGCACCACGTTTTGCCAGCCGCCGGACGCTTCAATAATGTTCCACCAGCCGGGCGAGCCGGTGACGATCTCTTTTTTGAGACGTTCGCGAATTTCCGGATCGGCGAGACGCTTGAGGAGGGCCTCCTTGCCGCCATCGTGCGCCCACGAGGGAATCACAGCTTCCAATCCCGTGCCTCCGGCGGTGTAGACATACAGATCGGCGGCAACGTCAACGCCTCTGGCCCGCGCTGCGTCAATGTGGCGGCCAGCCTCCTGCATCAGGGTGCCCCAGCCCGGGCTGTAGGCCGCCTTCATGTGAAAGACTTCGCCGGGCAAGCCGCCCTTCTGAGAGATTTCGATGAGCTCGTCAACCGATTGCACGAGCTCTTTGCCTTCGCCCCGCATGTGACTGGCATAAATGCCGCCGTACTTGGCGGCCACTTTGGCCATCTCGATGAGTTCGGGAGTTGTCGCGTAGCTGCTCGGCGGATAGATGAGCGCGGTGGTCATCCCCATGGCGCCATTTTGCATGGCGGTTTCCATGATAGCTTTCATTTTGCTGAGTTCTTCGGGAGTGGGCTGGCGCGAATCATAGCCAAGCACGGCGATGCGCGCCTGCGTTTCAGAAAAATAGCTGCCCCAGTTCAAACTGATTCCGCTTTTTTCGAGGCCGGTCCAGAAATCGCGGATTTGTTCAGCGGGAACGGGCGTTCCGCCTTCGCCTCCGATGGCGGAAGTGACGCCTTCCATCAATTTATTTTCGGCGAGGCCGTTCTGAGGGAGCGCGATGCCGGACTGGTCCATCATATCGATCCAGCCGGGAGAGACGTAGCGGCCGCTGGCGTCTATTTCCGTGCGGCCGCGGCCTCCGATCTTGCCGAGCTTCGCGAAGCGGCCATCCTTGATGGCCACATCGGCAAAAATGCACGGATTGCCGGCGCCGTCGAGAACGCGGCCGTTGCGAATGACAATGTCGTAGTCATATTGATCTCTGGCGCCAGCCGCCTGAGAGGACTGCGCGTAAGACGGCGCTGCGAAGAAAAGACCAGCCGCAACGATTATGCAGACGAGAAATTTGTTTCGATTCAGTTGCATGAATTCTCCTCAAACTGTTTTCCGCCCAATACGAACACGGGTATCAGCGGTTAGCGCGAACGATTTGTCCGGCCAGATTGCCTGTTGGCTGCCCCTTATCGATCGCCAGCTGGCCGTTGATAAAGACATATTCCATGCCTACGGAGTAGGAGAGCGGTTTCTCGAAGGTTGCCGTGTCAGCGACCTTCTGGGGATCGAACAGTACGAGGTCGGCAGCCAAACCGGGAGCGATGCGGCCGCGATTCCACAAGTGCAACTGATTGGCGGGCAGGGAAGTCATTTCGCGGATGGCGGTTTCGAGACGGATGACTTCTTCTTCGCGGACGTATTTCGCGAGAATTCTCGGGAACGTTCCGAAGGTCCTCGGATGCGCGTAAGTGGAAATCAGGGGATTCATTGGTTCTGCATCCGAGCCAATGCTCACAAACGGAGCCCGCAAGGCTTGCTGCTTCTGTTCTTCGTTCATGCTCTTGGGATCGACATCCACTCCGCCTTGCTGCACCAAATAGAAAAAAGTGTCCCAGACATCCGCTTTTCGAAGCGCGGCGATTTCCTGAACGGATTTTCCTTCGAAGCGTTTGTCCACCTTTGGGGGAACCTGGACGACCAGTACGTTGTCCCAGTTTTTTCCGACGTGGTGATACCAGTTCTCCCAATCCGTAGTCGTTTCAATTTCCTTCTGAAGCTCGCTGCGGATTTTGGGGTCGGAGAGAGTCGGCAAGAAAGCCTCCGCACCATTGGCGTAGTGCTTGGGATGAATAAACGATCCGAGGCCGATTCCGTTGCGGATGTAGGGATAAATATCCGCGGTAACATCGATGCCTCGATCGCGCGCGGATTGAATGAGCCTAAGAGCCCTGGTCATCAGCGGCCAGTTGTCCTGCCCGGCAGCTTTCAGATGATAGATGTGTACAGGGATGTGCGCCTCTTCGCCGATACGAATTGTCTCCTGAATGGCTTCGAGCAGCTGGGCGCTTTCATTGCGCATGTGCGAAAAGTAGACGCCGTTGTACTCGGCGGCCACTTTTGCGAGCTCGATGATCTCTTCCGTCTTCGCGTACGTCCCCGGGGGATAGATCAGGGCAGTGGAGAGGCCGACGGAGCCGTCCTGCATAGCCTCGGCGACGATGTCTTTCATTTTGGCCAATTGTTCGGGCGTGGGTGCGCGGTCCTGGTCGCCGATTACGACGCGGCGCACTTGGGCTGCGCCGACGTTATGGATCACGTTGATGCCGATGCCTTTTGCATCGAGCACGCGGTCGTACTCTCTGAACGTAGTCCAGTGCGGAATATCCCCGGGCAGACTTAGTTCCTTGATGGTGCGTTCGTCTTGAGGCGCCATGGAGTCGCCTTCGCCTGCCATCATGGTGGTGACGCCCTGGCGCAACTTGCTCTGGGCCGTAAGCGGATCCAAGAGGAGGGGAAGAGTGGTGCCGCCCATCATGTCGATGAACCCGGGAGCGAGCACCATTCCGCGGGCGTCAATGACGCGCGTGGAAGCGTGCTTCGAGAGATTTCCGACTTCAACGATGAGACCGCCCCGGATACCGAGGTCGGCGGCATACCAGGGATTGCCGGATCCGTCGATAACGTGCGCGCCGGAGATGACGATATCGAAGGCTTCCGATTCGGCGAAGCCCCGGGGAATCGCCAATAACATCAAAGCAAGAATCAAAATTGCAAGGCGCCTCATGGTCTGACCTCAGATTCACCTGTCTGAATCGCACGAATCGAGTTCACCCGCAAGCAGGGGAGAAGTGGAAAGAGAAGAGCGGCCACAGTCCGTGGCCGCTCTCCTGGGTGGTCGGAAAATGACTCAACGTCAGAACTCGAAGCGGAGCCCGATCTGGCCCTCCCGGCCCGGGAGATACTGCAGCGTGGAACCCAAAGCTGGATTCCCGCCCTGGAGCGTCTGCACTGCCGCCGGATTGTCGCGGTTGAAGAGGTTGAACATTTCGAATAGCGCCTGCGCCTTAACGCGCTCACCGATATTAAAACGCTTGGCAATGCGCATATCCAAATTAACGAAGGCGGGCGCGGTTTGTGAGTTTCGCGCGAAGAGAGATCCCTGTCCGGCGAAATCGAGTCCCTGACCATTGAAGAGGCCGTCGCCGTCGAAGTCGGACCCGCCGTCCGCAGGCGAAACGCTGTAGTGAAATCCACTCTGGGCGCGGAAGATTCCGGAAAACTCGAATTTCCAGGGAAGCTGCCAGATGCCGTGCAGCAGGAAAGTGTGATTCAGCGAGAGATCAGAGGGACCCTTGTCGATGGTCGCACCGTTGTAATAGGTGCCCGCTTTGGGAACGGGATTGCCTTCGCTGTTGATGAAGGGACCGTTGGTATTCGTTTGTCCGGTGTTCGCATCGGTGACCGCCGGAACAATTCCCACGTAGCTATCGGAAAGACCGGCGATGGCGAGGAAGTTTACGCCTTCACCGTTCTGGATTTCGGAAGCCAGTGTGGAATTGAGGACGTCATCGTTGGCGTGCGTGAACGTGTAGTTCGCCTGGATCGTGAAGCTGTGCGACATGCGCTTCTCGAATCCGACGGTAAACCCATCGTAAGTTCCCGCGCCCCACGGCCCGAAGCTTTCAATGCGATGCGTGCCCGTACCGGGGTCGAGGGTATTGGCAAACCCAGGCATCCTGGCGATGAATGCCAGGTTGGTGGCGCGAACCGTGGTGATATCGGCGATGTCTTTATGATAGTAGTCAAACGTCACGACCATGCCGGGACTGATCTCGTGCTGGATTCCGGCGTGATAGTTGAAGGTGTGCGGAACCTTGAAGTTGGGGTCCACGCTGATGGGAACTTCTCCGGCCGTCCCTAGAATCCCGCCGATGGTGGTGAGATTTCCGAAAGGATCCCAGCTCCAGTAGTTTGCGGGCACGGCGATGTTCGCATCCGTGCCGGCCATGTTGGCGATGGCAGCGTCGGCGGCGGCGAGGAATTGATCGGGCGTGAAGCCACTTAGTTGCTGAATATTGCCCATATTGACGAGCGAGTTTGCCGGAATCGGCGCGTGGCCCGGAGCCACCACGCTGTTCAGGTAGTCGATGCCGTAAAGAGTCGTGCCTAGACCATTGGGGCACTTGGCTCCTGCCGTCTGCACCTGCGCCTCGGTCATGGCGTTCGAGACGCAGACGGTGGGGCGGCCGAGCGTCTGGAAGAGACTCGTGAGAATAGTGGGGTTTCCGTAGAAGAGCCGCGGGAAAGACAAGAGCCGCTCTCGCTGGATGTTCGCGCCGCCAAACCCGGGAATGTCTCTGGCCACCCCTTCGCGGAACTGATCGTAAAATACGCCAAAGCTGGCATTTACGACGGTCTTCGGTGTAATCGCCCAGGCAGCCCCGATGCGCGGCGAGAAATCCGTTTTATTCGGAAACGCGGAATCGTAATCCCAGCGCAGGCCGCCGTTGACAGTAATTTTGGATGTGAGTTTCCAGTCGTCCTGAAGATAGAGGCCGTTGTAGTTGTCGTGGATGTGAACCAGATTGTCCTCGGGCGTCGGCCCGGACTGGAGCGTGATGAGGTTGATTCCCGAATTGATGGGGCCAAACTCGTTGAAATCGCCCACCGTGGCGAAAAGCTGAGTAAAGAAGTTGTTCGGCTCCGCTCCGTCCACTTTCGTGTTCTGGAAATCCCAACCGAACTTGATCGTGTGACGGCCGAACTGCTTGCTGACATTGTCCCCAGCGGAGAAATACTTCTGATAGAAAGTGAATGAGTTATAGCCCGGACCGAAGGAAACTTGGCCGAGATCGCCGAACTCGTCACCGCTGGTATAGGTGCTAAAAAGATTGAAAAGGGTGTTGGGAATGCCGGCCTGTGGATGCGAAGGGCTGGTGCGAAGAGGGTCGGCGCGATACTGAAAATAGGCGTTAGAAATCCAAGGGTTAGAAGTATCGCCTAGCGTCCAGAGATCGCTTAATCCGAGCATCAGCGTGCGGCCGTCCAAATTTTCCCGTGTGTCCGGAAGATTCAAGGAGGCCGTAAGGGGCAGATAGTCTGAGACGTGAGTATTCGTGTAGTTCATCTGCTCGGTCAAACGGTGGCTGCCGAGAATCTCATCAAGCTTCAGGCGCGCGCGGGTGTCATAGGTGAGAGAGTTCTTGTTGAACGGAGCTTCAAAATCGACCAGGGTAGTGGGGATATTGGGGTTAAACACGAAATTCAGGTTGCGGCTCTCCTGGATGCGTTCGGCCGAGCCGAAGAGAAAAACCTTGTCCTTAATGATCGGTCCGCCGAAATAGACGGTGGGATCCCATCGGTTAAGGAAGGGCGCGCCGCCGGTTGCTCCCGGAATGTCGTTGGAGTCAAACACGGAATTGCGGAAAAAAGTAGACACGCCGCCATGCCACTCATTGGTGCCGCTGCGTGTGACAACGTTGATGATACCGCCTGAAGCGTGACCGAATTCCGCTTTATACCCGCCCGTGATGACCTGAAACTCAAGGATTGAATCCTGGTTGAACTGCGCCGAAGGGCCGCCATTGAAATTGTCGCGGTTTGGCAATCCATCGATCAGAAAGAGGGCATTACCGCTGCGCTCGCCGAGGATCGGGGTGGCGTCATCACCGGCCGGGTCGGCTTGACGATTCAGCGAGACTCCCGGCACGAGTTGCAAAAGATCGAGATAGTTTCGGCCGTTGATGGGCATGTCCTCGATCTGCTGGGGAGTGATCGTGCTGCCCGTCGAGGAAGCGGCGGTTTCCAGAAGGGGGGTTGCAGAGTCGACCGTGACCGTCTGGCTCAAAGCCCCGACGCGCATGGCGATGTCGAAAGAAAGAGTCCTGTTGAGTGTGACTTCCAGGTTCTTGAACACCTCCGATTGAAATCCCTCCTTGGAAGCTTTGATCTCGTAGACGCCGGGCGGCAAAGTCGCGATGTGGTAAGAGCCGTCGGCATCAGTGGTCGCCGTGCGGTCGATGGCGAGCTCGCTGCTCGTCACGTGAACCTGCACGCCGGCAACGGCGAGGCCCTGGTTGTCCCTGACGGTGCCCTCGATCGTCGAAGTGGTCTGCGCGGCCAGATGGACCGCGGATAGAAAAAGAATGAATGCCAGGCCAAAAACGTGGAGCATCGAATGTTTCCAAATCCCCCGCACGCTGGAACAGCGCCCGCTGGAATGCGTTTTGTGAATCGCCATAATCCCCTCCTCTAACCCCCTTGGAACAGCGCGCAGCGCCACCACGCGATCGCGCAGAGCTCAAAAGTCATCGCCAATGCAACGAGTGTTGCAGTAAGATAAAAGCCATACATTGCGCGTGAGTCTAGGCGTGGAGCGATTGAATGTCAACTTGTTCTTTCAAATGGCGATGGAATTCATTGAGTGCGCAACAGATGTTGCGTAACTGATGCAGTGAATCAAAAAAAGAAATGATAGCGGCAAAACCCAAAGTGAGGCATCTTGACAGAATGCAACATACGTTGTAATTGCGTCACTGCCGTTTGGCAGTGCTTTCTGGTACGGCGGCAAAGCTCGGGTCGAAAAGGAATGGCCGGGCGAAGAGGCGAGGGCGCTGGCGATCCCTTGCGTGGGCGAGGCCAATGAAATTGGTGAAGACCGCTCAGAACCCCGATCCGCAAGGTTCGCCGGGAGAAAGCACGCAGACGGTAGGGCGGACACCGCTTGAAATCCGTTTTGCGAGGTCGCAAGCCAAGCTCAGCAACAGCAGGAAAAAAATGCTGGGGATGATTCTCGAAAATCCGGGAGACACTTTCTTCCTTTCTTCGCGCGAGCTCGCGAAGCGGTACAGCGTGGATGCGGCGACCATCGTGCGCACCATCCAGGCGCTGGGCTACGCCAAGTTTGCGGAATTTGCGGCGGACCTGCGGTCTCACTTCATCATGCGCATTACGCCGTACACGGCGCTTAAGGCGGCGTCTCAAGAAAGGCGCTCGCTGGCTGACCGCATCCGGCACGGCATGGAGATGGATCTTCGGAACATGCAATCGCTGCGAACGACGCTCGATCCGCTGCATATCATCGCGCTTTCGAAATTGGTGAAGCGCGCACGGCGCATTATGGTCGTCGGAATTGATCTCGCCGCTTCGCTTAGCTGGCACCTGGCCTACGGCCTGGTGCATCTGGGATTTCCGGCGGACGCGCCCGTCGGCGGTACCGGCAATGTGCAGAGAAGGGTCCGTACGCTTACGTCGAAGGATCTGTTGATCGCGATCAGCTTCGGGCAGTGCTTGAGAGAAACCGTGGAAGCCGCGATGCGCGCGAAGAGGCAGGGAGTGCCAACATTTGGAATTACGGACAGCGAACGAACTCCGATCGCGCGGGTGTGCGACAGCTTTTGTCTCGCTTCGGTGGCCAGTCCGTCGTTCGGCAGCTCTTACGTTGCGCCGATGTCGGTCCTCGGAGCGATCCTGATTGCCTGCGCGCACACGCAGACCTCGCGGACACTCGCCTTGCTGCGTCGCAGCGCGGAAGAAGATAGCGCCGACCACCGCTGGTATTGGGCGCCGGAAAACGGCAAGGACTTGGGGTAGTCGAGAGGACTGTGGATGAGTGACGCGACAACGTCGGCGGTGAAGCAGGGGATCCGGATTCGGGCGATCGAAGATGCCCAGGAAATGAGCGTGTGCGTGGAATTGCAGCAGCGCATTTGGGGATACGCGCCGCTCGATACCGTTCCGGACCAGATTTTTATTGTGGCGAGGAAAACCGGCGGGCAGGTGATGACCGCTTACGACGGAAATACGCCGGTTGGCTTTGCGTTGGCGTTTGCGGCGATGCGCGAGGGGCTTACCTATCTGCATTCGCACATGGTTGGGGTGCTCGAGGAATACCAGAACCGCGGTGTGGGCCGGTTGCTGAAACTGGCACAGCGCGAGGATGCGCTCGAGCGCGGAATCAATCTGATTGAGTGGACGTTTGACCCGCTGCAGCTGAAGAACGCTCATTTCAACATCGAAAGGCTCGGCGCAATCGTGCGCCATTACATTCCGAATCTTTACGGGCGCACCTCCAGCCCGCTGCACGCCGGCCTGCCAACCGACCGTCTGGTGGCGGAATGGTGGGTGCGCTCGCAGCGTGTGGAGGATGTGCTAGCCGCGAGGCCGCGCGAAGCCAGCCTGGATTCTGAGCGCATCGCCATCCCCGCCGCCATTCGCCAGATCTGCCGGGAGGAACCGCTGGTCGCGGAGAAAATTCAAACCGGGGTGCGCGAGCAATTCCTGGCAAACATTGCCGATGGCCGCGCGGCCGTGGGATTCGAGTTCGACAAAGAGCAGGGGACCTACCTTCTGGAGCGTTATGAAGATTGAATCCATCACTTTGCGTGAAGTACAAATGCGGCTGAAAGCGCCGTTTGAGACCAGCTTTGGCGTGTCGCACAACCGCAGAATCATTCTCGTCGAAGTTGTCGCGGACGGCGTCAGCGGCTGGGGAGAGGTCACCGCCAGCGAAACGCCGGGCTACAACTCAGAGACCACGGATACGGCGTGGCACGTCATCTCCGATTTTGTCGCTCCCGCGCTGATCGGGAAAACGATCTCGGCCGCCTCGGAGTGTCCCGCTCTCCTAGCGGCGATTCGCGGTCACGAAATGGCCAAGAGCGGGGTAGAGAATGCTCTCTGGGACGCGGAAGCGCATATCAAGGGAGTTTCCCTTTCGAAGCTGCTCGGCGGCACTTTGGAGGAGATTGCTAGCGGCGTGTCGCTCGGCATTCGGGAGAGCCCGCTTGCGCTTGTGCGGCGCGTGGAAGAGGAACTGAAGAGCGGATACCAGCGCATCAAGCTCAAGATCAAGCCAGGGAAGGATCTCGAATACGTTGCGGCAGTGCGCAAGGAATTTCCGAACATCTTGCTCTCCGTTGACGCCAATTCTGCCTATCGGCTCGAAGACGCCGCGCATCTGGGAAGACTCGATGAGTTCAGGCTCTTGATGATGGAGCAGCCGCTCAACTGGGACGACATCTATGCGCATTCGAAGCTGCAAGCGCAAATCCAGACCGCGATTTGTCTCGACGAATGCATCAACAATGCAAGGCACGCGCTGACGGCGATCGAACTGAAGGCTTGCCGCATTATTAACGTTAAACTTGGCCGCGTCGGCGGTCACAGCGAAGCCCGCCGCGTCGAGCATACCTGCCGGACGCATTCGATCCCCGTGTGGTGCGGCGGAATGCTCGAGACGGGCATCGGAAGAGCGCACAATATTGCGATGTCGACGCTGTCGGGATTTACGCTTCCGGGCGACGTCTCGGCGAGCAAGCGTTACTGGAACGAGGACATCATCGAGCCCGAAGTGGAAGTGACTTCGAAGGGCACCATTCACGTGCCGAAAACGCCCGGTATCGGCTATGCCGTGAGGCGCGACAGAATCGAGCAGCTTACCGTGCGGACAAACAATTGGAACAGCCAGCGGACGGCAGCCTAGAGTCCCTCGTTCTCCTGGCGGCAACACCTCGCTTTACGATCGCTACCTCGAAAAGACGCCAAGCACAGTGTCAACGCTTGTATCGGCCGGCGGTCTCTGCAGCAGGCAAACTTGTCGGCTTATTTGAAAAAATGCCGCCAAAGGATGCGGAGAAGGCGAACCACGGACACCTCGCCAGGGACAGCCGCTCGAGGTGTTTTATGCGAGCTGACAGGGAGCAGTCCGGTTCGAGCCCCTGCTTCGCCCAGCAAATTGCTTGACAATCCTGGCTTTGGTCCTTAGTCTCCCCCACACAAGAATGCAACAAATGTTTCACTCGTTCGCGCGCCGGTATTGCCGGCTTCCGGAAGAGCTGTCGTTTCCGGGCGGGACCAGGGAAAAGCGGGAGGCTTTTACAGTGAGAAAATCGATAGTTCCGAGAATGTTCTGGCTGGCGTGCGCGGCGGCGTTCGGCTGCGTCGCGCTTTTTGCGCAAGCCCCCAAGGCGACGGACCGAAAGGCCCCGGCCACTCCTTCCAAAACCGCCGTTTCCGGGGACACCTCGCCGGCGGGGCACGATTTGACGGCTGACGACGTCGGAGCTTTTCTCGACGGTCTCATGCCGCAAGAGATCCAGCACGCGGATATCGCCGGCGCTGTCGTGGCGGTTGTGAAAGACGGAAAGCTGCTCTTTGCCAGGGGCTACGGCTATTCGGATGTCGCCAAGAAAACGCCGGTCTCGCCGGAGACCACCCTGTTTCGTCCCGGCTCGATCTCGAAGCTGTTCACCTGGACGGCGGTGATGCAGCAGGTCGAGCTTGGCAAGCTGGATCTGGATCGCGACGTTAATGACTATCTCGATTTCAAGATTCCGCCCGCCTTCGGAAAACCAATCACGCTGCGCAACATCATGACGCACAGCACGGGCTTCGAAGAGACGGCAAAAGATTTGTTCGTCGGCGCGGAAAGCGATTTGCGCCCCAACGGCGAATATCTGCAAGTGCACATGCCCGCCAGAATTTTCCCGCCGGGAACGACTCCCGCTTACTCGAATTATGCGACAACCATGGCCGCTTACATCGTGGAGCGCGTCTCCGGGCAGAACTTTAACGACTACGTCGAAGAACACATCTTCAAGCCGCTGAATATGAAGTACGCCACGTTCCGGCAGCCTCTCCCCGAAGCCCTCAAGCCGTTTATGTCCGACGGCTACATTCTCGGGTCGGGTGAACCGAAGCCCTACGAATTTGTCCAGGTTGCGCCCGCGGGTTCGCTTGCTGCCTCTGCCGTGGATATGACGCACTTCATGATCGCGCACCTGCAAAACGGGCGTTACGGCGACGCGCAAATCTTGAAACCGGAAACCGCCATACAAATGCATGCGCGGCAGGACGGATGGCCGCCGTCGATGAATGCCATGTGCCTCGGGTTTTACGAGCAGTGGCGCGATGGCCACCGCAGCATCGGCCACGGCGGAGATACGGTTTCTTTCCATAGCAACTTGCATTTAATTCTGGATGCCAACGCTGGACTCTTCGTGTCCTACAACAGCCCTGGACGCGCCGAGATTGATCCGCGCGGCCTGCTTTTTGAAAAGTTCATGGAGCGGTACTTCCCGGCGCCGCCCAAAAACGAGCCTACGCTTGCCACTGCAGCCGAGGATGCAGCCAGCGTCGCTGGAACCTACGAGGTCAGCAGGCGATTTGAAACCAACGTCCTGTCGTTGACGACCGTCCTTGGAGAGACGAAAGTCACCGTCAATCCCAAGGACAACACCATCTCCATGGGAGGCACGAAAGGTCTCAATCAACAGCCGCGGCACTTTCGTGAGATCGCGCCGATGGTATTTCGCGCGGTGGACGGCGACGAGAAAGTTGCCTTTGTCAACGATGCGACCGGCCGGCGGGTGGCTTATATCGATTATCCGTTCATGGTGTATCAGCAAGTGAACAATACATTCGACAAGCAGAGCGTGAACTATTTCATTATCGGATTCAGCCTGACGGTCATCGCTCTTACCCTGCTGCTGTGGCCCATCGGCGCGATGATTCGGAAGCACTATGGAAGGCCGCTCACGCTCGACGCCGGCGCGAGGCGGCTGCGAATGCTGGTGCGCCTGGTTTCTATCGGTATTGTTGCGTTTGTTGTGGGGCTGCTCCTGTTTGTCAGCAGAACAAACAATCCTTCTGGCCTTTCCGAGCGTGGCGATTTTGGGCTGCATCTCCTCCAGGTCCTTGGATTGCTAACTGGCCTGGGCGCTCTGGTGGCCATTTACAACAGCCTGAAGTCCTGGGGCGATGGCGGCCAATGGTTCTGGAATAAACTCTGGAATACGTTTCTTGCGCTTGGCTGCGTGGGATTCTTCTGGTTCATCTACCACTGGCACTTGCTGAACTTCCATCTCAACTACTAACCGGCCGCCAGGAAACGCGGCGTTATAGCGCGCAAAAAAAGAGGGAGGGAGCGTTTCCCCGGGCTCGAAACGCTCTAGATCAATGACCCATCCCGGGGAGGGTGGCGAGCAGTGCTTTTGCGCCATTCCAAAGAATTTGCACGCCGATGCAGACCAGCAAAAACGAGGAGAGGCGCATGATCACGCCCATGGCCGTCGCCCCCAGAGCCTGCGCGAGCCGATCGGAAAAACCGTAGCAGAGATAAATGCTGATCGCGATGATAACGCAGCCGATCAGCACCGCAAGCAATTCGAGAAAGTTCCAGCCCAGGCGGTGCGGCATGTTGGCTCCAAGAGTGATGGCGACGGAAATTGAGCCGGGGCCTACGGTCAGCGGCAGAGTCAGCGGATAAAACGCGTTTTTGAATTCATCGCGCGGAGTGAGCCGTTTGCGGACTTTTCCTTCGCGGTCGTCATCCTCGTCGTCGCTGCGATTCAACATGGCCCAGCCAGTCGAAATCACAATAAGTCCGCCGCCGACCTGGACGACGGGAAGTGAAATCCCGAAGAAGCTCAGGATGTGTGTTCCAACGAGGCAAGAAGAAACGAGAAGAAAAAAACTGTTCATGGCAACACGGCGCGAGAGGGCGCGGCGGGCGGAAGCCGAATAGCCCCGCGTCAGCGTCAGAAAAATAGGACTGCCTCCCAGCGGATTGACGATGGGAAATAGTGCGCTGAGAATCAGCAGTGTGCTTTTGGCGGCTTCGAGCAAGCGAGATCTCCGGGAGGTGCAGTATAGCTGACGAGCGATACCGAGGTCATAAGGCGAAACAAGCCTTTGATGTGATAGCCGGGAAAAAGGCTAGGGAAAAGATGTTCACACCTCTTCAGCGAGAAGAATCTTCGCGGTAGTGATGGCTTGGCCCACATGGCGTTGCGTATGGTCTGCGACGTGAACCAACAAGCCCCCCAACGTCGTAAGCAGTAGATTGCGGCCGACTGTTCGCGGGGACTCCAGATCGATTTGAGAAAAGCGCCGGACGCGGGTTGCGCTGGTTGCGAGAGACGCGGAAAGCTCCAGGAACAGTTCGCCGCGGGTTGCTCCGGCGGCGGATTCCGATTTGAGCGCGGCCATCTGAGCCTCGTTCAATGAGGCTCCTTCGGCATAGGTCAGAAGGCGGTCGAGGCTCCGCGCGATGTGACGCATGTGAAAGGCGACAGGCGCGATGTGCGCTGGACGGAAATTCAGCTGCTCGTCGCTAAGCTGGCCACACCAGCGCTCTAAGTCTTCCCGAGCAAGCTCCAGCGCGTGCAAGACGGCTCGGGGAACCGCAGGAACATCGGAATGTGTTCCTCGCAGCCAGGGCTCGGAAGAGGGTTTATCCAGCATTCGCGACGGCCTTTCTATGAGGCAATGCCGACCTCGGCACCGTGCAACCTCGAAGCGCACCCGGAACGGTTTCATTCTGGCACGCGAAATGGAGATTGCAAACAAACCAAAAGAATTGATTTTGACAAACCAGCAGATGAGCCTTGCTCACGGATGAGGACGTGCGCTAGAGTCGCGGTTCAACTTTGGGGAAGGTCATGGCGGCCAGAGAAAAAACGATTCGCAGCAAATATGGCAGGCCCGGCGAAAAGGTAAAGGTCCTGATAACGCGGGACCGCATTCACCGGCGCATCCTGGAAATCGCAAAACAGATTCGCGGGGATTTTCCGGAAGAGCCGCTCCTCCTGGTGGGGGTGCTGAAGGGGGCGGTGTTCTTTCTTTCCGACCTGGCGCGCGGGATTCCAGGCGAGGTGTCGTTGGACTTCATTGCCGTGTCTAGCTATGGGAAAGACACCAAAACTTCCGGGCAAGTGAGGCTGACAAAAGATCTGGACGCGAGTATCGAGGGCCGTACCGTCATTGTTGTGGAAGATATCCTGGATACCGGGATGACGCTGCAGTATCTTTTGCGGATTTTTGAGCAGCGCAAGCCGAAGCGGCTGCGCGTCGCGGTTCTGCTGGATAAGCCGGAACGGCGCATCGCCGCGGTGCAAGCCGATTACGTTGGATTCAGCATCCCCAATGAATTCGTGGTCGGATTCGGGCTGGACTATGCGGAACGGTATCGCAATCTACAGGGAGTCGGAGTGCTCTCGCTGAAGGCCCAGGACAAGGCCGGAAAATCATAGAACCAGAATAAGAGACAGGAAGATCGTGGTGTTGGGCGGCTGGCCATACCCCGGCGCAGCCTGTGCGCGTTTTCCTCGAGGAAAGCCCAGAAATGATGTCAGGATAGTCATTACGAGAGGCGATCCGCAGACGCTCCCCAGCTGCCTGCTATAATGATCGGAGTTCATGAATCCCGACAACGAACATACAGAGGCGACGGCCACCGAAACGCCTGAAGCAGTAAAAGCGGAGGTCTCTGCCGAAGTCCTGAGCACGCTTGCCGAGATCGGCGAGGAGGTAAATGCATCGCTCGATCTGGACGAAGTGCTGGCACGCACCGCCGCGCTCATCAAACGGCACATCGACTATGAAATTTTTGGCGTGCTGATGCTTGAAGGGGACGGCGCGTATCTCAAACACAGATTTTCCATTGGCTACCCGCGCGAGCTTGCGGACAATCTGCGCGTTCCAATCGGGCAGGGAATTACCGGGACGGCCGCGGCTACCGGGCATTCGGTGCGGGTGAGCGACGTGTCGAAGGATTCGCGCTACATCAATGCCATCGAAAGCGTGCGATCTGAACTGGCTGTGCCGCTGATGCTGCAGGGGAAATGCGTGGGTGTGCTGGACATCCAAAGCAGGCATCTGGATTATTTCACTCGCGATCAGCAGAGCATCCTGACGCTTCTGGCGAGTCGCCTGGCGGTGGCTATTGAGAATGCTCGCTTGTTCCAGCGCGTGCGGGCGCAGGCGGAAACGTTGCTGCTGCTGAATGAAGTTGGTCGAGAGACGAGCTCGATTCTGGACGTCGAGGAATTGCTGCGGCGTGCGGCCGAACAGATCAAGCGCGTGATCGATTACCAGATTTTGAGCATCATGCTGTACGACGAGGATCAAAAGGTGTTTCGCCACCGTGTGGACGTAAAGCACGGGCAGCGCGTCCAGGGAAAGATGCGCGTGGCGGCGAGCGAGGGGATCGTAGGCGCGGCTGCGGTGTTGAAAGAGCCGGTCGTGGTTCCGGATGTGACAGTCGATGCGCGGTATCTGATGGTGAATCCCGAGACGCGCTCGGAGATGGCCATTCCGATGTTGCACAAGGGAAAAGTCATCGGCGTGCTGGACCTGGAGAGCCCGCAGCTGAATTACTTTACCGAGGATCACGTGCAGACGCTTTCGATTCTGGGAGCGAACCTGGCCGTCTCGCTGGAAAATGCGCGGTTGTATGAGCAAGTGGCTCGCGACGAGGCACGTCTGGAACGCGATCTGCAGGCGGCAAAGCGGATTCAGGGCGCGCTTTTGCGGCCGGTGCCGACAGAGGATTTCGGCTTGGATATCGCCGCGAGATATCTTTCGGCTCGCGAAGTATGTGGAGACTTGTACGAATTTTTGCGCTACGGGCCTCAGCAGCTTGGGATTGCGCTTGGAGATGTCAGCGGGAAGGGAACGGCGGCGGCGCTTTATGGCGCAGTGGCTATCGGCATCATGCGGAGTCTTGCGCCGCAGAAGCTTCAGCCGGCGGAAATGCTCAAGCAGATGAACCAGATTGTCGGTGAACGGCGCATCGAAGGGCGATTTATGACGGCGTGTTTTGCGACCTGGCAGAGAGGCCGAAGCAAGATGCGCGTGGCGAACGCGGGGCAGTCGCAGCCGCTTCTCTATAAGGATGGACGCTGCGACAAGATCGCGCTGACGGGATTTCCGCTGGGGATTTTTGAGGAAGTTAATTACGACGAGTGGGGCGTGACGCTCGACCCAGGAAATATAATGGTTTTTCATTCGGACGGACTCGCGGAGACGAGCAATAGCGAGGGGCAGTTTTTTGGAACGGAGAAGCTGCGCCTGCTCATCGAGCAGCAGCATGAACTGAGCGCGACGGAATTGGCGGATTTGCTTTTGCGCGAAGTGGATTGGTTTGCGCAGAGCGCGCCGCTGGCGGATGACCGGACGCTGGTGGTGCTGAAGGTGCGATGAGCGCGCAACCTGCGAGGTCCCGTAAGAACTTGAAATTTATCGACCCTGCGGAATTCACGCCGCAGTTCGCCTGGAAGAAATCCTCGCACTCCAAGGGCATTCAGCACGTGTTCTGCGAAGGAGTGGACCTGGCCGGCGCCGCGGCCTCCTTTGGAACGCCTACTTACGTTTATAGCCGCGCAGCTTTTTCGGATGCGTACAAAGAATTCGATCGCGGCCTGAGCGAAATTCCGCACACCATCTGCTTCGCAGTGAAATCCAACGGGAATCTTTCCATCTTGCGGCATCTAGCCAAGATGGGGAGCGGATTTGACATCGTGTCCGGTGGCGAGCTGGAACATCTGGGGCATCTTGGGGTGCGCGGAGACCGAATTGTGTTCTCGGGTGTAGGTAAGACGCGCGAGGAGATTCAGGGGGCGCTGCAATATGCGCCTGGCGAGAGCCCTGGAGCGAGTAAACGCAGCAGGCGGAGCGGCGAGGGAATTCTTCTCTTCAACGTCGAGTCCGAAGCAGAGCTCGAGGTGTTGCTCGAAGAATCCGGGCGCCATATTCGACGCGGGGGCGGAATTCCTTCCGTTGCGATTCGCGTGAATCCTGATGTTGCAGCGGGCGGCCACCCGCACATTGCTACCGGAAGCCATACTCATAAGTTCGGGCTGGATTGGCCGGCGGCCCGCCGGCTTTACCTCGCTCACAAAGATTCCAAGTATTTGGCTTGGAAGGGAATCAGCGCGCATATCGGTTCCCAGATTGTTTCGCTCGCGCCGTTCCGGCGAGCATTCCGGCGCATCGCAGGCTACATTCTGGAATTGCGCCGAGAGGGCATTGAGCTGAGTTATCTGGATTTGGGCGGCGGACTCGGTGTGCGGTACACGAACGAAAAAAACTCTTCGCGAGTTGACTATGCGCGGATGGTTGCGGGCCTCGTCCGGCCGCTCGGGTTACACCTGCTGCTCGAGCCGGGCCGCTCGATCATTGCCGCCTCCGGCGTATTGCTGACAAGAGTGATCTATACAAAACGGAACCGCGGGAAGACATTTGTTGTCGCCGATGCGGCGATGAACGATTTGCTGCGGCCAGCGCTCTATGGAGCGGTACATCCGATCACCCGCATCTCATGCACTGGGGACGTCAAGAAGGCTTCAGGGGATCGCGTGGACATTGTCGGACCGGTTTGCGAGACAGGGGACTGTCTGCTCCACGATTGGCCGCTCGGCGAAGTGAAGCCGGGCGATGTGCTGGCCATATGGGTCGCCGGAGCTTACGGAATGACGCAGGCTTCCAACTACAATGCGCGAACGCGGCCGGCGGAAGTCTTGATCGATGGGACTCACAGTAAGCTGATAAGGCGACGCGAGACGCAGGACGATCTGCTGCGAACGGATGTGCTGGCACCGGGGCGAGGGTTGCGCGGCTGAACTTTATCAGAGATTCGGTCTAGTGGAGGAGCGCACGCTGCAGCGCCGAATTCGGCAACTTGAACCCGTGGGTTGGGTATACCCGATATTCGGTTTTCGTAATACGATTGGGTTGCCATGGTTTTTGGCTACCGAGTCGTTCTCCGCCGAAGCGGCTTGCCCGCTCCGTTCGATTTCTGCGGTCCTTTGCGAGATTCGAGGTGCAGTCGTGGCTCATATCAATAGACGTCATTTCCTGAAAACGGGGCTCGCCGCAGGGGGCCTTGCCGTGACCGGGAGCTTTTCGCTCGGCGCGGCCCGGCAGACGGCGACGGATTGGGTGACGCTGGGGAAATCGGGAGTGAAGGTGACGCGGCTAGCGATGGGTACGGGCAGCTTCAGCGGGCAGGTGCAGCGGGATTTGGGGCAGGACGGTTTTACCCGGCTGGTGCGCTACGCGTACGACAACGGAATACGCTTCTTTGAGACGGCGGAGTCTTACAGCGAGATGCACCGGATGCTGGGAGTGGCGTTAAAGGGCATTCCGCGGGATAGCTATCGGATTATGTCCAAGGTCACGACGCGGGCGGGTGTGAATCCACAGGAGAAATTCGACGAGCTGCGCAAACTGGCGAATACGGAATACTTCGACATCATGCTGCTGCACTGGCAACATACGGCGACCTGGCCAACGGACTCGAGCAGGTGGCAGGATGGAATTCTGGAGGCGCAGTCGAGGAAGGCTATTGTGAGTCACGGCGCGTCGGTTCATGGGCTTCCGGCGCTGCGGCAAGTGCCTGAGAACAGGTGGCTGGACGTCGCGATGATCCGGATGAATCATAAAGGGACGCGAATGGACGCGGAGGACTACAACACGGACGGATTGGGCAACGTTCCGGAAGTTGTTACGCACGTGAAAGAGGCGCGCAAGTCAGGGATGGGCGTCATCAGCATGAAACTTGTTGGAGAGGGGACGTTCAACCGCGAGGATCGCCAGGCGGCCATGCGGTTCGCGTTCAGGAATGCCGGTGTGGATTGCGTGACGGTCGGCTACAAGAACGCCGGGGAGATCGACGAAGCGATTGAGAATTTGAATTTGGCTCTGGCGTAGAGGCTGCGATTTAAGTTCCAGGGAGTCCCTGAATAAAGGCGGCAACGAGCCTGCCGCACTCCAAGTGGGCGACTAGACTTCGCCCCACTTCAGTTTGTTTCGCAAAATTTCAAAATAAGATTTCTTCGGTGGCTGGATGAGTTTGAGGCATTGCGGAGAACGCGTGATTCGTATGCGATCATGCTCAGCCATGGGGACGCCCTTTTGGCCGTCGAGCGTGACGAAAGCGGATTCGGCATTGCTGGCAAGTTTGACTTCGATGCAGGAAAAATCGCGCACCACCACGGGGCGGTCGCTCAGGGTGTGCGGGCAAATCGGGGTGATGACGAAAGCCTCAACGGCAGGATGAAGAATAGGCCCGCCGGCGGAAAGAGAGTAGGCGGTCGATCCGGTGGGAGTGGCGACGACCAGGCCGTCGGAGCGGTAGCGGCAGACGAAATCACCGTCGATGAGGAGTTCAAGTTCGATCATGCGGGCGAGGGAGCTTTTGTTGATGACGGCGTCGTTGAGGACGTGCTGCTGGTCGACGGGAGAACCACCGCGAAGGAGCTCGACCTGGAGCATGACGCGTTCGCTGACCGAAGAACGACCGGCCAGGGTTTCTTCGAGAGCGGGATAGAGTTCGTCGACGGTGAAACTGGTGAGAAAGCCGAGGCTGCCCATGTTGATGGGGAGAATCGGGATACCTCGAGGGGCGGCGACACGCGCGGCGGCCAGAAGCGTGCCGTCACCGCCGAGGACGAGAAGCAGGTCGGACTGAGCTGCGACTTGGTCGCGGGAAAGTCCGCTTGCGGGAGCGGGGAGGGCGCAGGCGGTTTCTTCATCGTAGACCACGCGCAGGCCGTGCTCGGCGAGCCATTTGAGAAGAGCCGGGACGACGACGGAGAGATTCGCACGGCGGGGGCGCGAGATGACGCCAATGGTTTTGAAGAGTAGAGCGGGCGGCATGATTATTTGGGATTCTACTTCAGGTGTCCTTCGCGAGCGTGGAGAAAATACTCTTGATTGCCTTCAGCACCTGTGAGGCGGCTTGGAAACACTTTTAGGCAAGTGAGTGCGGCGGCTTCAGCGCATTTGCGGACACTGGCGATGGCTTTTTCGTGCAGGCGGGTGTTCTTGACGATGCCGCCGGAGGCGACGTCTTCGCGGCGGAGTTCGAATTGGGGTTTGATGAGGACGACGAAATCGGCGTTTGGCTTCGCGCACAGAGAGGCGGGGCCGAGTATTTTGCAGACAGAGATGAAGGAAACGTCGGCAACAACCAGGTCGACCGGCTCGGGGACATCCTGTGGGCGGAGTTCGCGGGCGTTGCGTTCGATCATGATGACGCGGGGATCTTGCCGGAGTTTCCAGGCGAGTTGGGCGCTGTTCACATCGACGGAGTAGACGCGGGCTGCCCCCCTTTGCAGCAGACAATCGGTAAAGCCGCCTGTGGAACTGCCGACGTCGAGGCAGATGAGTCTGGCCGGATCTATCTGAAAATCTTCAAGAGCACCTTCTAACTTCAGGCCCCCGCGGCTGGCGTATTTTAGCTGGCGGCTTTTGACTTCGAGTTGCGCATCGCTGGCGACGGGTGTTCCTGCTTTTTGGACGGCGATATCATTCACACGGACTTCGCCGGCGAGGATCATGGCTTGGGCTTTTTGTTGGGATTCGGCAAGGCCGCGTTCGACTAGGGCCAGATCGAGGCGTGTGCGAGGGTATTTGGATTTCATGAGGTCGGCGCGCTCCCGCAAGGAGAAAGGGGAGGAGTGGAGCGTCGAGATCTTAACACAGAGGTCCGAGAGAGGACCTAGACTGCCGAGCTGCGGAGGAATCTCGCAAGACCGGCAGCGATCGTCGACGCGTCAGGCGCGGCGCTGGACTAGATACTGGGCGATTTCGCGGAGACGTGAAGCGCGCTCGTCGTAGGGGCTTAGTTCGGCGATGGCCTTTGCGGCGAGGTCGCTGGCGATTTGGTGGGAGCGTTCGAGACCGTGAACGGCGGGGTAGGTGGCTTTTTGCTGGGCGGCGTCCTTGCCGGCGGTTTTTCCGAGGGCGGCGGAAGTTTCTTCAACATCGAGGATGTCATCGGTGACCTGGAAGAGCAGCCCCAGGGATTCGCCGAAGTTGCGCAGGCGGGCGACATTTTCTGGGGAGGCGCCGGCGCAGAGGGCGCCGGAAGTGATAGAAGCGCGGATGAGGGCGGCGGTCTTAGAGCGATGGATGTATTCAAGGACTTCCGGAAGGATACGTTTGCCGGCGGCTTCCAGGTCGGCGACCTGGCCGCCGACCATGCCGTTGATGGTGCCTGCAGCGGCGGAGATTTCGGTGAGCATGGCGACGCGACGAACGGCGTCGACCGGTGTTCCGGCGATCGTTTCGAAAGCGAGGGTCAGGAGGGCGTCGCCGGCGAGAATGGCTGCGGCTTCGCCAAATTTTTTGTGAGAGGTGGGTTTGCCGCGGCGGAGGTCGTCGTTATCCAGGGCTGGCAAATCGTCGTGGATGAGCGAGTAAGTGTGAATGAATTCGATGGCACAGGCGGGATGATGCGCGGGCGCGACATTGGAATCGAAGATGCGGGCGGTTTCCAGGCAAAGAATCGGGCGGATGCGTTTTCCGCCGGCGAAGACGCTGTAGCGCATGGCCTGGTGAATCGAGGGTGGGGGGGCTGTTTCCGCGGGCATCAGGCGGTCGAGAGACGCATCTACCTCTATGCGGTCTTCTTCAAAAAACGAGGGGAGCTTCATTGTCACGGCAGGATCGCGAAGATAGCGTTGGAAGAAGCGATCACGATTCGCTCTCGACTTCGGGATCGAACGGCTCTGCGGCGAGTTTACCGTCGGCTTTTTTCAGAAGGATTTCGACCCGGCCTTCGGCTTCTTCGAGCTGTTTCTGGCATTCGCGGGAAAGGGCAACGCCTTCTTCAAAGAGCTTCATTGCGTCGTCAAGGGAAAGCTGGGGGCTTTCGAGGCGGCGAACGACCTCTTCAAGGCGAGCGAGAGAGCGCTCAAAGTCGGGCTTCTTCGGCGGTTCGGGTTTCTTGGGAGCGGGTGAATTCAAGCGATCGGCCTGTGTCCTTGCTATTTATTTTTGACAGTGCGCACAAAAGTAAGTGGAACGGCCGCCTTGCGCGATGCGTTCAATTTCGTTTCCGCAACGGCGGCATGGTTTTCCTCGGCGGTCGTAGACGCGGAGGATTTTTTCCAGGCCCTGAAACCACCAGCTGGCATCGCGAAAATCGGGCGGCGGATGCAGACAGCATTCTAAGGCACGCGCGAGAACGGAAACAATCGCTTTGTGGAGGCGCCGGGCTTCGGCGGAACTCAGGGAGTTTGCGCGGCGGAACGGGTTCAGCCTGGCGTGCCAGAGTGATTCAGAGGAATAGATGTTGCCGATGCCGGCGACGCGAGATTGATCGAGCAGGAATTCCTTGAGCGGACGCCTGGAAGCTACCAACAAGCCGGAAAGGCGCGAAGCCGTGAAATCGGGTGATAGGGCAGCCACTCCCAAACCCGCTAGCGCGGGGCAAGCGTCCCCGGACTTGTAAACGTAGACTCGACCGAAATGGCGCCCGTCAGCGAAACCCAGAATGCCATTCTCCAGTTCGAAGGCGACATCTACGTGGACGCCCGCGTCTTTTCTGTTGGCGACTTCGAACATTTTCTTGGCGCTCGGGAACCACAGCAGCTGGCCGTCGAGCTTGAAATGCAGAGTGACAATGCCCTGCGTTAGCTGGAGCCAGAGATATTTGCCTTTTCTCTCGACGGATTTGATTTGCTGGCCTTGAACAAGGCGCGCGATTTGCGAGGGGTTTTGGGGTCTTGTGGCGATCGTGTGAAGAACGTGAACAGATCGAATGCGCCGCCCTTCGACTAGGGGGCGGAGAGTCCGGGCAACGGCTTCTACTTCTGGCAATTCGGGCATTTTGAATGGGAACCGTTTGGACTGGCCATCATGGTTTCAGAGTCAGCGTGTGTTTGCGCGCTCTGGCTTCGGCTGCATCGCTATAGGGAGCAACGATAGGCTGGCCTTCATACCAATAGGAAAACTGATCGGTATAGTGGCTGCTGCCGACCTGACCGGATTCGCCTGCCGGGAGGAGCAGTATGGACTCATCCCAGTTGGCGAGATTGGCGATGAATCGCATGGAGGGCCCATGGCGCTTGGTCGCGGCGCGAACGCTGTAGCTCGTGCCGGATTGCGGTTTTCCGGTGACGCTCAGGAGATGCTTCAAGAAACCATCGCGGCCGAGCGGATGCAGCATGTCCAGCGAATCGAGTTCCCTCCATTGCCAATCCTCGACGCGCTCACTTTTTGTCTGTTCTGCAAGCAGGATGACGGCGCGATCGGCGGCCGCGGCCAGCAATTCGTCGTAGTTCTTGTAGGCGGGTGGCAGCCACGTTGCGGGCCTGTCGGCCAGGACTTTTTGGAGGAAGACGGTGCTGCGCCACGCGTACAAGTTCGTATCCTTTCCCAGATAGGGTTCCAGGATCAAATCGAGCGCTGCGCGGCGGGCCATCACGAGGAAAGACACGAGCGCAGAATCAGCGTCAGCGATGCCGTTCCAGTCTTTCAACCGGTCGACGAGTTTCCTGGCGCGCGGATCCTTCGGCTGCGCTGTTTTTGCCGCGGAAGACATTTGGTCGGCAAGAAAAGCGTGCGGGAAGCTGTAGGTATCGGTTTCGACTTTGAGCATATCGATGGGACGTAGATCGGTTTTGTCGTGGAGAAGATCGTAGATGCGGGCGGTACGATACGGTTCTTCCCAGCGGTCGGTGAGATACGGCTTGTAGTTTGGCCCAACCACGCGCGCATTGGCTGTGACGATCAGGCCGCTCTCTGGATTGAGAGCTTGAGGAAGTTGTTCAAAGGGAACATAGCCCGTCCACTCGTATTCGTCGGTAGCGCCCGGAACGGGGACTTCGCCGTGGCCTTTTTTTCGGATGGGGACGCGGGCGGCCATGATGTAGCCAATGTTGCCCTGGACGTCGGCATAGACGGCGTTCTGTCCCGGGCCCCAGACACGCTTCATGATTTCACGAAATTCGTGCCAATTTTTCGCCGTGGAAAGCCAGTTGTAGGTGTTTCCGAGACCGCCGGGTTCGAGTGCCGTCCAGCGCAGGGAGTAAACCTTGTCGCCTTCTTGATGGACGACCGGGCCGTGCCGCGTGACGATGACTTTCAAATGTTCGTCCGGCTGACCTTTGATGCGAATAGCTTCGTCAAATACCTGGGCATTTGTCCATTTTCCGTTGACCTGATATTGGTCGGGCGCGGCGGGATTGAACTTTTCGATGTAGAGGTCCTGCACGTCGGCGCCGTTATTCGTGAAACCCCATGCAATCTGATCGTTGTGGCCAATGACGATGAGCGGCGCGCCCGGCAGAGTGAAACCTTTGGCATTGAAACCCGGCACGCTGAGATGAATTTCGTACCAGATCGGGGGAATAGACAGCTCGAGATGCGTGTCGTTGGCTAGAATGGGTTTGCCGTTTAGAGTGTGGGCACCATTGACGACCCAGTTGTTGCTTCCAAGCCCTTTGCGAATCTCGCTTTGCGTTTCCTCGAGGTAGCCCTCGATGGCAGGCCAGAGCGCGGAGGTGGTGTCCGCATAGGTTTCTGGCGTGCGAATATTAGGGGAGCCGCGGGCATCGGCTTTTAGGATGGTGTCGGTGGGCATGTCGTCGTCATCATCGTCTTCATCGGGATCGACACGGGAGGCTTCGGAGCCGTCATTGGGCACGCCGGGATCGCCAACGACAAAATGATCCATTGGGGAGTCAACGGCGAACAGGTCCTTTGAGCGGTCGGCGCCTACGCGCTCTTCGACTTTAGCGCGGTCCAGCTCGCGCTCCCAGGTGTCGGTCAGCGTTTGGTACATGTAGCCAGCGATGACCAGCGAATCGGTGGGCTGCCATGGCTGGGGTTTGTATTTCAAAAGAGAAAATTCAAGGGGCAAGCTGTTCTGATGCTGATCGATAAAGCGATTCACGCCCCGGGCGTAAGCTTCCATGAGTGCTACGGAATCCTTGTCCATGGCCGCATAATCGCGATCGGCGGCGCGGGAGAAGCCGAAGGTACGGAATTGTTTGTCGGATTTTAGCGCGAGCGGACCGACAATCTCCGAGAGCTGGCCGCGCGAGGCCCGGCGCATCAAATCCAGCTGCCAGAGGCGGTCTTGGGCCATCACGTAGCCTTGGGCTTCGACGGCATCCTCGAGGGAAGACGCGCGGATGTGGGGGACACCCCAATTGTCGCGTTCCACGACGACTTCCTTCTTTAGTCCGGGAAGGGAAATGGAACCGTCGAGCTGCGGAAGCGGCCGGTAGACGAACCACCACGCCGTCCCACCAGCAACAACCGCAATTATCAGAAGTGTCCAGACTAGAAAACGAAGGATGGTCCGCAAGCAATCTCCGGAGCTTTCCAAGTAAAACTTGAGTGTAGTGGACATGCGTGGAGGGCGCAACCGGGCGAGAAGAGACCCGGCTTCCGGTCGCCTCAGAAATCACGCCATGCAGGTTCTGGCGCTCCTGTTGTCCCTAGCGCCGGGGTGTTTGCCGGCTGTGATATTCTTTGAAGATATTTCTATGAGCATGTACAAACCAGTGCCACGAGTGCCCGACTTTCCTGCGATGGAGCGCGAGATATTGCGCTTCTGGGCGGAGAACGGGATTTTCCAGAGGCTGCGAGACCAGAACGCCAGCGGCCCGCATTGGTCTTTTCTGGATGGACCGATAACCGCCAATAATCCGATGGGCGTGCATCACGCCTGGGGACGCTCGCTGAAGGATATGTATCAGCGGTATAACGCGATGCGCGGGAGGGCGCTGCGTTATCAGAACGGGTTCGACTGCCAGGGATTGTGGGTGGAAGTTGAAGTCGAAAAAAGTCTGGGGCTCAAGACCAAGCGCGAGATTCGGGATTTTGGCATTGAGAAGTTCGTGCGGGCTTGCAAGGAACGTGTACTGACGTACGCGGCGCGGCAGACGGAGCAATCCATTCGTCTGGGATATTGGTGCGACTGGGATGATCCCAAAGTGCTGATCGCGTTGCGCGACGCGCTGGCGGACGGGGATCGCGTGATCACCGCAAAATTGCCGAGCGGGCATACCGAGACGGCGCGGGCCAGCGAAATCGTCCGAAAACTTGGCTCTGCGGCGTACGGCGGGAGCTACTTTACCTTTTCTGATGAAAATAACTACACCATCTGGTCGTTTCTGAAGAAGTGCCACACGGAAGGATTCATTTACCGCGGGCATGACGTGATGCCGTGGTGCGGGCGCTGCGGGACGGGGCTTTCGCAGATGGAGGTCGCCGAAGGCCGCCGGATTACGGTACATACTTCGGTGTTCGTGCGTTTTCCGATCAAGGGACAGGAGCGGACAGCTCTTTTGATCTGGACGACGACTCCGTGGACGTTGACTTCGAACGTGGCTGTGGCTGTGAATCCGGAGATGACCTATCTCAAGGTAAAGCACGGCGACTGGTTCTATTACGTGGCGAAAGGGAATTTCGAGCACGAGCGCGTGCAGGACCTGCAAGTGGAGGGGAAGCACGAGACGCACAAGCTGCCGTCGATTCGGACGATTTTGAAGGGAAGCGGCGGGGTCGAAGTCATCGGAGAACTTCCCGGCAAGGATTTGCTGGGACTCACCTATCAAGGGCCTTTCGACGAACTGCCAGCGCAGAAAACGCCGGGAGGCGTTTTCCCGTTTGGAGAGACGGGCGGCGGTAAGAGCGCGGCGGAAGCGCACCGGGTTATCGCTTGGAAAGAGATTAGCGAGGCAGAAGGCACAGGACTCGTTCACATCGCGCCTGGTTGCGGCGCGGAAGACCAGCAGCTGGGGAAAGAAAATGGGATTCCCTTCATTGCGCCGCTGGACGACAGCTCCGTCTTTCTCGATGGCTTCGGGCAATTCACCAAGCGCAACGCGAACGAAGTGGCGGATGACATCATTGCCGCCCTGAAGGCTTCGGGGATGCTCGTGGCCCGCGAGAAATATCCGCACGTTTATCCGCACTGTTGGCGCTGTAAGGAAGAGCTGGTGTTTCGGCCGGTCGACGAATGGTTCATCCGCATGGATTGGCGGGATCGCATTCAGCGCGTGGTGCCGGGCATCAAGTGGATTCCCCCGGATGGCGAAGCGCGCGAGCTGGACTGGCTTAGAAACATGAGCGACTGGATGATCTCGAAGAAGCGCTTCTGGGGACTGGCCCTGCCGATCTGGGTGTGCGGCGATTGCAGCCACTTTGTGGTTGTCGGCAGCAGGGAAGAGTTGAAGGAGAAAGCGGTCGAGGGTTGGGAAACCTTCGAAGGAAATTCACCGCACCGGCCGTACATTGATGCCGTAAAGATTCGCTGCGAGAAGTGCGGTGGCCTGGCGCAGCGCACGGAAGATGTGGGAAATCCATGGCTGGACGCGGGGATTGTGCCGTTCAGCACGATGCGCTATTCGACGGACAGAGCGTATTGGGAAAGATGGTTTCCGGCGGACTTGGTGCTTGAGAGTTTTCCGGGGCAATTCCGCAATTGGTTTTATTCGATGCTGGCCATGAGCGCGATGATGGATGGTCGCGCTCCGTTTAAGGCTCTGCTGGGCCACGCCTTGGTGCGCGATGCACGCGGCGAGGAGATGCACAAGTCCAAGGGCAACTCGATCGCGTTTGATGAAGCGGCGGAGGCGCTGGGCGCGGAGGTGATGCGCTATATCTATACCGAACAGAAGACGGCGCAGAATCTTAACTTTCCCGATCTTCATCCGGCCACTAACGCGGGCCAAACGATCGATGGCGACGCGCGACGCAAGTTGCTGACCTTCTGGAACTGCTACAGCTTCTTTGTGATGTACGCCGGCGCGGACGATTGGAAGCCTGGTGGTCCTGCACTGCCGGTAACCAATGAACTGGATCGCTGGGTGATGAGCAAACTGCAGCGCCTGGTGGCAGAGGCGAACGGTGCATTCCAGAATTACGAGCACTACAAGCTGGTCGAGGCTTTTCAGGCGTTTGACGAGGAGTTCTCCAACTGGTATTTGCGACGTTCGCGGCGCCGTTTTTGGAAAAGCGAAGGAGACGCGTATCAAACGCTGTACGCGGTGCTGACGACGGTTGCGCGCGTGATGGCCCCCGCTTTGCCTTTCTTGACGGAGGATATTTATCAAAATCTGGTTCGCACCGTCGACCCGTCCGCGCCGCTGTCGGTTCACCTGACGGAGTATCCCCAGGTAAATGCCGCCCTCATCGATGAAGGTCTGGAACAAAGCATTGCGGCAGTGATCCGCATCAAGAACCTGGCGCTGGGCCTGCGCACGCAGAGCAAGGTCAAGATTCGCCAGCCGCTTAGTACGCTTTATGTGCGACCGAAGGATGTCGCGGACCGGCGTGTCCTAGAAAATGCCGACTACGTCGCGCAGATACTGGAAGAAACCAATCTGAAGCAGCTCGTTTTGATTGAGGATGAGAAGACGCTTGTGAAGGTGCGTCTGAAACCGGACGCCAAAAAGATTGGTCCTCGTGCGGGAAGGTATCTGAAGGCCATCGGGGAAGCGCTAGAGAACGCCGACGCGGCACTGGTGCTGAAGGGCGGTCCGTTCTCGATCGCGCTAGCTGACCAGACGTTTGTACTCGCGCCCGAAGAGATCGTGGTTTTCTTTGAAGGCCCGGAAAACCTCAAGTGCAGCCTGGAACAAGGCACTTTTCTTGCGCTCGATACACAGCTGACGCCGGAGCTGTTACAGGAAGGCCTGGCGCGAGACTTCAACCGTATGTTGCAAGACCAGCGCAAGGCTTTGAACCTCGACATTTCCGACCGGATCGTTGTCAGCGTTTCCGCCTCCCCGCGAATTGCGGAAGCGATTGCGGCGCACGAGGCTTTTTTGCGCAATGAGCTGCTTGCCGAGCGGCTGGAGATGAGCGCCGTTCAGAACGGCGGCGTCAAGCTGGCGCTCGGCGGCGAAGATATCTTTGTCACGATAGCGCGTGTGTAGGCAAGGCACGCCCGTCAAGAGCGGCGTCTCACGTACCCGGCGCGTACTGCTACAATGCCGCTAGGGGACAACTAAGAAACTATGTTTGCCGTGCGGCTGATTGGTGTGCTGGCGCTCGTCGCGCTGAACGGCTTTTTCGCCGCCGCGGAGTTTTCTCTCGTTGCCGTGCGACTTTCCCGGGTTCGCCAGCTCGTCGCCAAAGGTGACATCCGCGCTCGCGTCGTCGAAAGCCTGCTTGCCGATTTGCATCGGGTGGTTTCCGGCGTGCAAGTCGGCATTACGCTGACCAGCCTGGCCATTGGCGCCCTCGGCGAAGCCACTCTTGCCACGGCTTTTCAGCAAATCTGGCACGGGACTGCGGGCACGCGGGCGGCGTTTTTCGCCCATGCTGTCGCCCTGGCCTGCGCATTTGCTTTGCTGAGCGCGATGCACGTGGTGCTGGGCGAGCTGGTGCCGAAGACAGTGAGCCTCGCGAAGGCGGAGCGCGTTGCGCTGCTCGTGGCGTTGCCGTTTCAGTGGTTTCTGCGCACGTTTAGCTGGGCCATCGACCTTTTGGATGGCATGTCCGGGGTCATCGTAAAAGCGATGGGCGTCTCCTCACCCCAGAGCCATAGCGCAGTGCACTCTACAGAAGAACTTCAAATCCAGATTCAGCAGGCGCGGGAACGCGGCTTGATCGCACCGGGCGAAGAAAAATTTATCGTGAGCGCCATCGAGCTCGGGCAAGTGCAGGTCCGCGAGATCATGGTGCCTCGGCCAGATATGCACACTCTTCCTGTGGAAGCGAGCTTGGACGAAGTGATGCGCGTTTTTGCCACCTCGCAGCGCTCGCGCATTCCGGTGTATCGCGGCTCGGGCGATCACATACTCGGCTTCGTGCACATCAAGGACATGCTGTGGATTCTGCTCGATCGCGAGCGGCGGATGGAGGAAAATCTCCCGCCGCCCCCGTTCGATTTGCGACGCGTGCTGCGCGAAGTCCTCATCGTTCCGGAAACCAAACCGGCGAGTGAGCTGCTCCAGGAACTTCGCACGCGACACATCGGCATGGCCATGATTGTCGATGAGTTTGGCAGCATACTCGGGCTCGTGACGTTGGAAGACATCATGGAGCAGGTGGTGGGAGAGATTCACGACGAGTTCGACGTCGTCGAACGTCCGCTGACGCTGGCCGATGGCGCGGTGATTTTTGATGCCGCGCTCAATGTGCGCGATTTGGATGCGCAGTACAACATTTCGTTGCCGGAAGATCCAGCCTATGCGACCGTAGGCGGATTCGTTCTGGCGCAGCTGGGATTTATTCCCCGCGGGGGAGAAAGCTTTGAGTACGGGCAGTATCGATTCACGGTCGTCGAAATGGACGGCCGGCGCGTGGCACGCGTCAAAATCCAGAGGGTACGGCCAGCGCCTGAAGAGGAACGAACACTGGAATCCCCGGTGAGTGCCGCGAAAACAGAGAATAGCAGGAAGGCCGCTGGAGCGGATTCTTAGTCCCAGCCGACGAATGGCGCGCCACCTCCTTCAAAGATTCCTGTTCACGCTCCCGGCGCTCTGGCTGGTGCTGACGCTCGTTTTTCTTTTGATTCACATCGTCCCCGGCGATCCGGTCGAACAGATGCTTGGCGAGGGTGCAGCGCCCGGACAAATCACACAATTGCGCCATGGGCTTGGCCTCGATCAGCCCCTCTATGTGCAGTACGGCAGCTATTTGGAGCGACTGGCGCATGGCGATCTTGGGCAGTCGTTGAAGTTTCAGGCGCCCGTGGGGCGGATTATCTTCGAACGCTATCCTGCAACGCTTGCTCTCGCTTTCGTGGCTCTTCTGGTTTGCGTGGCCATCGCCATCCCGGCGGGCATTCTGGCTGCGCACCGCCGAGGGCGTCCCGCGGATCGGGCCATTGGTCTTTTCACCCTGCTAGGGCTTGCCGTGCCGAATTTCGCGCTGGGGCCTGTACTGATTCTGCTTTTTTCCATTGAGCTTGGCTGGTTGCCCGTCTCCGGCCGTGGTGGGCCGTCTTATTACGTCCTCCCAGCGGTGACCCTGGGTGCTGCACTGGCCGCTATTTTGACGCGGATGGTGCGGGGCTCAATGCTCGAAGAACTCTCGAGCGATTATGTGCGCACAGCTCGCGCGAAAGGGCTTTCGACAGGGGCAGTTTTATTCCGCCATGCCTTTCGTAACGCGCTCATCCCTATCATCACTATTCTCGGCCTGCAATTTGGCACGCTTCTTGCGGGTACCATTGTCACCGAGACGATTTTTTCCTGGCCCGGTATCGGGCGTCTTACCGTGCAGGCCATTTCCTCGCGCGACTATCCGTTGCTGCAGGGATGCATTTTGGTGATTGCCGTTTCCTACGTGCTTGTGAACCTGCTCACCGACTTTCTCTATGCGGTGATTGACCCGCGGGTCCGGCTGTCATGAACTCCGCTGGCAGCCTTCGGCAATTTCTTCGCCAAAGCGTTCTCGCCCGCGCTGGATTTACGGCAGCCCTGCTGCTTCTTCTCTCGGCTCTCTGCGCGCCGTGGATTGCCCCGGACGATCCCGCTGCCCAAAACCTCCCTGCGCGGCTCGAATCTCCGTCCCGGGCGCATTGGATGGGGACGGACGAGCTTGGACGCGACACCCTTTCGCGCACCCTGTACGGCGCACGCGTTTCCCTTTTCGTGGCAATTTCTGTCGTCCTCGGTTGCGGTCTGACAGGCCTTGCTATCGGATTGCTCGCAGGATTTGTTGGCGGATGGTTCGATCGCTTCGTAAATCTCCTGCTGATCAACGCGTTCCTGTCGTTTCCCGGTATTTTGCTGGCGATCGCCTTTGCGGCATTTTTCGGCCCGGGCATAGGTAAGGTTATTCTGGCCCTGATTATCACGGGCTGGGCTGGCTACGCGCGTCTTGCCCGCGCCCAGGTGTTGAAGGTGAAGGAACTCGAGTTTATCCTTGCCGTTCGTTCGCTTGGCGCTTCCCCTTTGCGGATCATGCTGCGGCATTTGCTTCCGAATATCCTCCAGCCAGTTCTCATTCAAGCGACCATCGGGATGGCTGGAGCAATTCTAGCCGAATCAACACTGAGCTTCCTCGGGCTGGGTGTACTGGCGCCGGTTCCGAGCTGGGGTTCGATGCTCAACGATGCCCGGAGTCATCTGTTCGACGCACCGCACCTGGTCATTTTTCCCGCTCTGGCGGTGATGACTGCGGTACTCGCTTTCAATCTGCTGGGCGATGCGTGGCGCGATTGGATGGACCCGCGCACTCGTTCGCAGATGGCCGCGCTCGAGCACTCGCGCTAAGCAGTGCTGCTCGGGTTCGAATGGAGCTGTGGGACGGACTGGGAACTACTTTACGGCGAGAATTACAGGCGCTCCGCGGCCGACGCTAAAGGTGCGAGCAGCGTTGCCCTTGTTGATAGCAATTTCCAAATAGCCGCTTGACCCAATATAGGCAACCGGTTCGCCCGCCTTGCCTCGCGCAAATGTATCGACCAGCCGTTTGACGGCATGGGTTCCCACTTGCATGTTCAGCCCGTCGCCGTTCTGAGCTTCGCTCGACAAATCTTCGGCCCGGAAGTTCGTCACCAGGTTTCCAAATGGATCGATTTTGAGGACCAGGCCTTTTACACCTGCCGCGCCGGCCTTCGGCCGAGGCAGCGCCATTTTTTTGTAATCGTGAATCTCGTCGCCCATGGCGGGAGTTTGCCAGCCTTTGGAGAGCCACGCCGCTACCGGCGCAAACACATCGCGCCCATGAAACGTCTTGCTCATCGGCTGCAGAAAATAGTGTTCCGCAGTGGCGTGCCGCACCACCAGGTTTGGTTCGCGTTCGTAGACGAGAGAAAGCACGCCGTTATCGGGTGCGATAAAATAATGATTCTGGCCGCTGACGAGAAGCGGGCGCCGTTCCGTTCCGACGCCGGGATCGACGATCACGACATGGATGGTCTTAGGAGGGAAATAAGAGTAGGCCGCGCCAATGGCCAGCGCTCCATCGAGCAGATCGAAGGGCGTCACATGATGGGTGATGTCAACAATGGTGACTTCTGGATTGATTCTGAGAATGACTCCTTTTACGGTCCCGACCAGATGGTCGTCGGTGCCGTAATCGGTCGTCAATGTGATGATCGCGTTGGCCACGAGGTTCTCCCGCCCGGGTGTTCTGCGCGCGCTGCGCGCCGCGAAGTGGGAAGGCACTCCGCACATTTGACGCTAGCGGAGTGACGGTCCGGCGTCAAGAAAACGCGGGGCCTCTGCTGTGCAATCGCCAACGGCCAGGGCCTAAGATTGGGCGTGGCGCGAGAGCAGCCATGGCAGCTTCGCGGTCCGCCCGGGAAGGCCGGTGACTTTCGTTAAGTTTCGCTGAATATTATCTTCAAATCTAACAATTTGACACGCCATCGAACGCTTTATAGTCTTCAACATTTGCAACGGCGAGGGGACGGTTGCCCGAATCGCGAGTTGCGGCAGCATCCGAACCGACTACATAGCGGAACTCTGAGGCGCATGCGTCCTGAGCGCGGATTCAGAAGGGCGCCCGGGAGCGGCAAGAACTGGTGCAAGGTATGAAGACGGCGTATCTGAAATCAACGGACCAGATGGCAATCTCCAGCGATGGCGACCTGCTCGCGGAGACTCAGATTCCCAAGGTCGTAGAGGAAGTGCTGGCGTCCACGCAATTTGTCGACATTCATACGCACTTGTACTCTCCCGCTTTCGGCAAGCTGGGGCTTTGGGGCATCGATGAGCTGTTGACTTATCATTATCTCGAAGCAGAGTTTTTCCGAAGTTCCGACACCACGCCGCAGCAGTACTGGGCGCTCTCGAAGCGCGAACAAGCCGATCGGATCTGGCAGGCTCTTTTCGTTGAGAATAATCCCATCTCGGAAGCTACGCGCGGGGTCATAGCCGTGCTCAAGGCTTTCCAATTGCCCACCGACAGTGCGGATTTGTCCGAGGCAAGGTCCTTCTTCGAAGCGCAAAGCGTTGAAGCGCACATCGAGAGAGTGCTTCGGATGGCGGGTATTGACCTCGTGGTGATGACGAATGATCCGCTGGATCCGGCGGAGGGAGAGATCTGGTTGAGTGGCGTCGCGAACCACAATCAATTTCGCGCGGTGCTGCGGCTGGATCGGATTCTCATCACGTGGCCGGCGCATTGGCAGGTGCTGGCCAGTCAAGGTTTTCAGGTTGACCAACAAGCTTCAGGGAAGTCGGCACAGGAAGTGCGGCGTTTCTTGATGGAGTGGGCCGAGCGGATGCGGCCCGCATACATGGCCGTTTCCTTGCCAGACACCTTCCAATATCCCTCGGAAACGGCTGGGAATCGGTTGTTGAAGGAGGCAGTGCTGCCTGCCTGCCGCGAAATGCAGATTCCGCTGTCGCTGATGATCGGAGTTCGCAAGCAGGTGAATCCTTCGCTGCGTTTGGCGGGCGACGCGGTGGGCAAAGCCGATTTGCGGGCTCTCGAAAATCTCTGCCGCGAGTTCCCGGAAAATCGGTTCTTGGTGAGCGTGCTCAGCCGGGAGAACCAGCACGAACTCTGCGTCTACGCGCGGAAATTCAACAACTTGATGCCGTTCGGTTGTTGGTGGTTTATGAACAACCCTTCGATTGTGGAGGAGATTACCCGCGAGCGCCTCGAGATGCTCGGAACGAGCTTTATTCCGCAACATTCCGATGCGCGCGTGCTCGAGCAAGTGATCTACAAATGGAACAACACGCGCAGGACAATCGGACCGATCCTTTCCGAGTCCTACCGGCTATTGACAGAAGATGGCCGCGGTGTGACGCGTAGGAGCATTCAGGGAGACATTACGCGCCTCTTTCGCTCGAACGCCGAAGCTTGGATGGGCTCGCGGGCGATCATTTCCGAAGCTCCACGGTAAACCTGGCACACACTCGTTCCTCTGAAAGACGCAGGGCGGCGATAGTAAGTGCCTCTTACTTTGCCACACGCAGCATGGCTACGCCGTGCGCGGGCACCATCACCGCGTACTCCCCGCCATCCAGATTCACGTCGCTGTGGGCCCATAGATCTCTTGCACGCGCGGGTGGGGATTTGCGGCCAAGGTCTGACCACTTCAGGATTATCCTCGCCGGCGTGGCACTGCGGTTAAACACGCCGATGGCCAGCCCGCCATCCGACAATGGTCTTGTCCAAATCTCCTGATCGCCTTCTTTCGAAACGCGCCGGCCCTGCTGTCCGGCGGGATCCTGGTTGATAGCGATGACTTCGCGATTGGTGAGGATTTCCAGAGTCGCGGGCGTCATATTTCTTAAATCATTTCCGGCCAACAACGGTGCGGCCAGAATCGACCACAAGCTCATGTGCGTTCTGTATTCGTCCTCGCTCATTCCCCCGTTTCCGACTTCGAGCATGTCCGGATCGTTCCAGTGTCCAGGTCCGGCCCACGGCGCGAGCTCATCTTGTGCAAAACCGATGCTTGTCATTGAGTCCCAGGTGTCGCGGATATCGCCTGTTGTGCGCCAGGAGTTGCCGCCGACGTCGGGTCCCCACTTCCACACTTCGGCGCGGCCATACTGGCAAAGGCTGAAGAGGATGGGACGCCCCGTTTTGAGAAGCGCCTCGCCCATAATCTGGTACACCGCGCGCATCTCCTGGTCGGTGTAAATGTTGCGCGCACCGCACCAGTCGTACTTCAGATAATCGATGCCCCACGCCGCGTACGTCCGCGCGTCCTGCTCCTCGTGGCCAAAGCTCCCTTCGTATCCGGCGCAAGTATTCGGACCGGGCGAAGAGTAGATGCCGATCTTGAGGTGTTTGCCGTGCACGTAATCGGCGAGAGCTTTCATGTCGGGAAACTTCTTGTTGGTGGTGATATTGCCCTGTGCGTCGCGGCCGGCTTGCCAGGTGTCGTCAATATTGACGTACTCGTAGCCGGCTTCTTTCATTCCATTGGCAGACATCCGATCGGCCATGGCGCGCACGGCGGCGTCATCCACGCGACCGGCAAACTTGTTCCAACTGTTCCACCCCATGGGCGGCGTTTTTGCCAGTCCGTTGGCCGAAACTTTATGAAGTTCGGGGAGAGGCCGCCTCGACGGATACGCTCCTTCGCCCGCGGGGGCGCGGTGAGCGACCATCTCGATAAGCTCGGAGTCGGGCCTCCTCCGGGTCAGAAGGTGCAGCTCGTCGCCGACGAGCTTGCCTTCGTACTTCACATGGCGCTCGTTGGCTCCGTCCGTCATGCTGCCGGTAAGCGTGAAGCCGTCAGGCCCACCGGCGCTCTCGACAATCCGGTAGTAAAACTGGCCACTGCGGATCGTTCCAGTGATTTGAGAGCCCTCCTGGTGGAGATCCAAGTAGGTGTTCCGAGATGTCCCGTCCGGGAGCGGATCGCGCACAGCCCAGTTTCCGGTCAGGTCCGCGGCAACGCACGGCACCGCCAGCAGGACGAGCAAAACCACACAAAGAGTCTTCATTTCCATCGGAGGCTACAATAGAACCAAAATCGGTTCAAAAGGATTTTTGGACCTGCCACCCTTCAGGTCCGCTCAAAAACAAGTTTAGGAATTCTGGAAGGTTCGCCGGGGGGAGTCCTGATGTAGGCTATCGGCCGGCCGCCGAGGCCAAGGATGGCGGGAAGGCTTCGAGGAAGTGTTGAGGAGAGGGAATATGAAGAAACTTTTGTTGCTCCTGCTGATGGCGATTCCTTTACCGGCAGTGAAGTCTGACGAGCCGGTCCCGGCAGGTTTTGAACATTGGGCGCTCGCTTCCACGCAGGGCCTTGGAAGGGCACTTGCCGCCGAAGCCGCTTCTGATCCCCATCACTTTGCCGTCAAACAGCTTTCAGACTACCCCAACGACTCATTTTTGTTTGTTCGGAGAGAAGCCGATGGCCCGCCCGAGTGGCACGAAACTCAAGTCGATGTGTTTTTCGTGCAATCGGGATCCGCGACGCTCGTTGTCGGAGGCACACTGCTCAACGGAGAGACGGTTGCGCCGCACGAAAAACGCAACGGGACGATTCAAGGCGGCACTCGGCAGAAACTCACGGCGGGAGACGTTGTCCGAATTCCAGCGCGCGTGCCGCACCAGCTGTTGCTCGATGGGGCCCACGAATTTACGTATTTTGTGGTGAAGATAAAGGGTTACTAGTTCAAGCCAGGGCTAGGGACTTGATCACCATTGCTGAAACAAGCTTCATCGAAAGCCGATCAGGTGTTCAGACTTTCTAAAGGAATCGTTTATCACTCTTGCGTTGACTCCGGGGACTGGCCGCCATAGAAACCATAGCGTGGATGACTTCACAACCGTAAAACGAACGCGCAAAGACGTAACGGCAAACGGCGCCGCCGTTCTGGACGCTGCCGTCGAGCGATGGCCTAGGGACGTTTGCGCGTAAATTCAGTACAAGGGAAAGCCGATGAGGGAAACCAGGATGGTGCGGTATTTCGTGTGGAGCGTTTTGCTCGGCAACACTCTTTTGGTCTTGGGTCTGCCCAGCAGGGCAGCGGAAACGCTGGAATCCCCGGCGCTGCGCCTTGAATTGAATACCAGCCCGTATTCGTTCCGGGTGATTGAAAAGTCTGGCGGCGAGGTATTGGTTTCAGAGACCGGCGGAATTACCTTCACTTCAAACGGTTACACGGTGAGAAACGCAACCGACGTCACAAAAGCGAACGGCTCGATGCGCGCGACCGTTCATCTGGAAGGAACGTCGGAGGTTGCGCAGGCGAGCTTCACGTTCGTCAAGCCGGAGGTCTTGCAGGTAGTTTTCTCGTTCAAGAATGGCGTGCCTGCCGAGATGAAAGAAGAGTTCGCCGATCGGGGCGAGCACTACTACGGTATCTGGGAAATGCCGTTTGGCGGGAACCTCGACAATCGCGGTGCGGACCATGATTTTATGGGGATACGGCACCAGGCGGACGTCAACTATTCCAGCGCCCGCGCACCGTTTTATGTGACTTCGAAGAAATATGGCGTATATGTGGAATCGACTGCCCAAGGGCATTTCTCGCTTGCCAAGGATGGGAAAACCAGCTTCTCGTTTTTTGACACCCAGCTGAAATACGACGTCATCTACGGACCGTCTTATGCGGAAGTGTTCGAACGCTACAACAGGATAGCGGGCCCTTCGATCATGCCGCCGGCGTGGGCATTTGGAAGCATCTGGTGGAGAGACGACAATCACGACGACCTGCGGCGAGCCACAAACGCTCAGGAAAAAACAATCGAGGATGCCGATAAACTTCGAGCACTGCGCATTCCGGCGGGGTCCATCTGGCTTGACCGGCCGTTTGGGACTGGCGAGATGGGCTGGGGGAACATGGATTTTGACGCGTCGTTCCCCGACCCGGCAAAAATGATCCGGGATTTGCAGGAGCGCGGCATGAATTTACTCCTTTGGATTGCGAATCGTTCCTGGAACCAGTTGCAGGTGGAGGGTTCAGCTCGAGGATATCTGTATTTCGGGCGAGCGTCGGCGGCGGACATGAAAAACCCGAATGCCTACGCATGGTTCAAGGACAAATTGAACGAGTATGTGCGGCTCGGCGTGAAGGGGTACAAGATCGATCGCGGCGAAGAAGATGAAATGCCGCTGTCTGATGAAAACTTGAACGCCATTCTGTTTCCTAAAATGGCGGCAGAAGGATTGCGCGACGTCTACGGAGGCGACTTTTTCAACTTCACGCGCAATGTGAACGACATCGGGCGGAAATACACCGCCGTCTGGAATGGAGATACGCGAAGCACCTTCGCGGGCCTTGAAGTCTCGATAAAAAACGGATTGCGCAGCGGCGCCATCAACTTTCCGATGTGGGGATCGGACACCGGCGGTTATATCCGGGTTCCAGAGAAGGAAGTGTTTGCCCGATGGCTGGAATTCAGTGCCTTTAGCCCGATGATGGAAATTCTCATCGGGCCAAAGAGAACGATTTGGGATGATTATGACGACGAGCTGGTGGGCATCACAAAAAAATATGTCGCAGCGCATCATGATCTGATCCCGTACACGCGCTCCTACCTTTACAAGGCTACGCAGACCGGCATGCCCGTGATGAGGGCCCTGGCGTTTGCGTACCCGGGCGACGACAGCCTCAGCGATACCTGGGACGAATATCTCTATGGCGACAGTCTTTTGGTGGCCCCGGTGACGACTGCGGGAGGTGTCAGCCGGAAGGTCTACCTGCCGGAAGGCCGATGGATGGACTACAACGACATGCTCACGGTGTATCAAGGGAAAAAAGCCATCACCGTGGCTGCTCCTCTGGGGACAATCCCGTTGTTTGTTCGCGAGGGAGCGATCGTCGTCAGAGGAGACGTGGTGAAGTTGAATAACAACTGGGTTGAGAATTGGAGTCCAAAGCTGCGGATAGAGATCTTTCCATCGGGCAAGACCTCCAGCGAATTTGATTATTTCACAGGGGATGGAGTGCAGAAGATCACAGCCACGGCAGAGGGAGACAATTTGGCGATTCAGTTTGGTGAATTGGGCGCCGAAGGAGGGCTGGAAGTGTACTGCCTGAGGCCAAGCGCCGTGACGAAGAATGGAACGAAGCTGCGCGAAGGAAGCGGCTTCACGTACGACGCACAGCTGCATAAACTGACCGTCCCTTTTAAGGGAGCCACAAAGATGACATTCCAGGGGGCGAGGAGCCTGTTTGCTCCATGAAGAGTAGGACGGGCGGCGGAATCACTGGTCCGGTGTCGTCGAAGGGGTAGAGTGAGGCTCAAGCAGTCCCGCCGCTTGAGTCGCTCTCGACCAGAGTGCTGCGCAGAAAACTGGCAATCGACTCCGTAAGTCTGCGCGGACAATCCGTCTGTGCTGTGGCGAGCGCCAAACTTCTCGTCAATCGATGGCCGGCGACACGAAACTTTTGAAAGAAGTGTGAGCTTCCGCGAAGAGCGTGCTGGGGTAGGATCGAATAGCCGAAACCGGATTCGACGAGGCGCTTAATCGCTTCCGTGTCATCCGCCTCCATGACCACACGTGGCGTCACACCAATCTCGGCGAAGAACTTGTCAATGACCAAGCGCACGTTACTTCGTTTGGGATAGAGCAGAAAAGGAACATCGGCGAGCTCCGCGGATCGCATCGAGCCGACGTGACCGCTGCCCACTTTATTCGCGGAGGGGCGCACGATGAGCAGCTCTTCGTCAAAAAGCGGAATGAGGCGAAGCTTAGCTTCCGAAACGGGGAGCGAGATGAGCGCCAAATCGAATCGTCGATCGAGGATGCCGGCGACCATTTCCTCGGTTACGCCGACGGTCACGCGGATTTCCGCATTGGGATAGCGTTTGCGCAGCTGCCGAAGAGGACCACCCAGCTGGTAGATCAAGGTGGTCACGCCCGTGGCGAAATGGAAAGGGCGCACATCTTTGGCAAGGTCATTTTCAAAAAGTTGCTGGATGTGGCCCATCATCCGGACGACTTCTTTGGCGTGCTCGGCAAGACGCAATGCGGCGGGAGTAGCGACGAGCTTCTTTCCACGCCGCACAAAAAGCTCCGTGTGGAGTTCGTCGGCAAGATTGTGAAGCTGGAGGCTGACAGCGCCCGGAGACAGATGAATCTTTTCTGCCGCGCGCGTCATACTGGGCGAGTCCATGACGGCGAGGAACAGCTCGAGTTGGTGGATATCCATGTACCTGCTCCGATTGGCGCCCTGAGCAAACACTGGCGGGCTCGCGCGCGAACTGACACACTGGTCTTCGCATCCGTCAGAGGATGCAGTGCATTCTACACTGCCGGCAAGTGCTTCGGGCAAGCTAGAGCCGCGCGCACCTCAACGCCAGGGCAAAGATAGGGAAGGCCTTTTGTTGAGTGTCGCCGCCACGGATGATTTTTTCCCCGTCCGCCAGTGCCCCGCACTTGGCGCGTTATTGATTCACGCCGCTTGCCAGGAAGCCGCCATCCACCGCCAATAGCTGCCCGGTTACAAAACTCGCCGCGTCGGAGGCGAGGAAAATGGCGGCGCCCGTCAGCTCCTCGAGCTTGCCAAATCTTCGCATGGGGGTGCGCATGAGAAACTCTCGCCCGCGATCGGTTCCATCGAGCAAAGCGGAGTTCAGGTCCGTGCGAAAGACACCTGGCACGAGAGCATTGACGCAGACGCCCGATGTCGCCCATTCGATTGCAAGCGATTTGGTGAGGGAAGCGACGGCCGCTTTGCTGGCGCTATAAGCGGCCACCTCAAAGAGGGCTACAAAGGAGGACAGCGAGGCGATGTTGATGATGCGCCCGTAACGCTTCTCAATCATGTGACGGCCAAAGACGCGGCACGCGCGCAAAGTTCCATTCAGATTTGTTTCGAGGATGGCGTTCCAGTCAGCTTCGGGAAAATCGAGTGTTGGCATTCGCTTCGTGCGGCCGGCGCAATTCACCAGGATTTCGACGCTGCCAAATTCGGCACAAGTGGAATGCAAGAGCCGCTCGAGGCTGCCGTTATCGGTGACATCGCAGGTCAGCACGAGCGAGCGTCGCCCCAGAGAAACAATCTGAGCAGCTCCGGCTCGTACCTGTTCCTCGCGGCGGCCTGTCGGCACGACATTCGCCCCGGCCTGGGCCAACCCGAGGGCGAGCGCCAGTCCGATACCGCTGGTTCCGCCGATCACTACCGCTGTTTTATTCCGAAGATCAAGCAGGGGATAGCTCATGAAGCGCTCCTCAAGGTCAGAGTGGTGTGGAACAGGAAGCAAGATGCTCGAGACGATTGTAAGGTGGAGCGCGGACTTCGAGCGTTGAGTATTGCTAAACAGATTGTTGTGTTTTATTCCGCCACATACAACGTGGAAGTGAAATTACAGGACAAGTAAATACCGCAAAACCACCCGTCGTTTAACCCTGCTAAAGCGAATCTTTAGAATTTCGAGTTTGACAACTTCTCACGGCTGGTTCTAAGTACGGAACAACCATTGGAATAGTGGATAGAGAGAACCTAAAAAAATAATCAGTCGGCGGCTCGCTGGTTTTGCTCTGTCCTGGAGCTGGGCGTTGTGTGCTTCCGGTTCATTTCGCGGTGCGAGGCGCGTCCACGTGTGGTCGGGGGTACACGGCACGCCGCGGTTGGCGGGCATATCCGAGGCAGCTGTTTCGGACGGCCTGCGAAAGGGAAAAAACGGAAATGAAGAGGAACCTACTTGCTGCTCTGTTCGCGCTTCTGTTCGCCCCTGTGTATGCTCACGCGCAAGGCCTCGGAAGCATCCTCGGGCGCGTCACGGATCCTGCCGGTGCGGGGGTCGCCGGTGCGCAGGTCTCTGCGACACAAGAGGGCACGGGATTTTCTCGCGCTGCCACCTCGGATGCCGACGGCTTCTACGTCATCCCGTCTCTTCAGCCCGCAGTTTATAACCTCACCGTCGAGGCCAAGGGCTTCAGCACAACCAAGGAGCATGGGATCACTTTGCTTGCGGATCAGTCCCTAACGGTGAACATGGGCCTGAAGCTGGGAGCGGTGACCGAAATTGTCACGGTGACCACGAATACGCTTCAAGTGGATACGGCGACCTCCTCGCTCAAACAAGTCATCGAGCAGCAGCGCATTTCTGAACTGCCCTTGAACGGCCGGAATGCGGCGCAACTCACTTTGCTGGTCGCGGGCGCCGTCAACTCGCCCAACGGGGGCGCCGATCAAGGCGCCACGAAGACCTTCCCGGGTGCGGTGACGTATTCGACAAACGGCACGCGGCAAGACAGCATCAGCTACCAGCTGGATGGCGGCAATTACGTGGATGAATACACGAACGTCAACCAGCCTTTTCCGTTCCCGGACGCTTTGCTGGAGTTCAGCGTGCAAACGAGCAACTATAGCGCCGAGTATGGCGAGAACGCCGGCGGCGTGGTCAACGTCATCACGAAGTCTGGAAGCAACAGTTTTCATGGCGATGCCTTCGAATTCGTGCGCAATCCGATTTTCAATGCTCAGAACTTTTTCGCTACGCCTACTACCCCTGATCGCATCAAGCGCAACCAGTACGGTGGCACCGTCGGCGGACCAGTGATTCATGACAAAACCTTCTTTTTTGCGGGGTATCAGCGCACCGCTTTTCGCAATCTCGTGCTTGGCAGTTCCCACGTAGTCGGGCAGACGGACATCACCAACTTCCTGGCGACAGGAGGTCCTGGAGGAACCCCGGGGACCATTGACCCCGGAGTGGCCAAGATGCTGGGAATCGATCCTGCTACCGGAGCGTATTTGGGCTCCTCGGCAAAATTCAGCCTGGCTGGCCCCATACCGGCGGGCTCGAATCCGACCGTGGCCTTTTCCAAGCCGGACATCGAGAATTACGATTCCGGTATGGGCAGGCTCGATCATGCCATCGGAAAAAACGACAAGATCACCGGCCGTTACGAGTTTGACCGTTTCGCGAAGGCTCCCGTATTCAATCCACTCGAACTCGTCGCCTACACCGATGCCACTTTTTCGATCGTGGCGCAGAACGCTCTGATTCACGAAACGCACATTTTCACGCCTACTTTGATCAACGACTTCCGCGCCAGCTATTCGCGTGAGGTCTCGACCCGAGGCCCAGCGCCGAACGCCGCGGACCTTGCGACATTTGAAACCGCGGCCCTGCCGTTTCAGCCCACGCCCAGCGCCATTCAGGGCATAGGCGTGCAAAACGGATTCAGCTTCGGCGACAATCCCGCCGGCGTATTCACCAGGAATAATTTTACCTACGCCGATGACGTCAGCTGGGAGAGAGGGAAGCATGATATCCACTTCGGCGGGTCGATTGAGTGGAGCCAGGTAGACCTGAACAATGAGTTCAATCAACCCGGGATCGTCAATTTTTGCGCGCAGGATACCTACCTCAACCAGCCGGCAGGTTTACCCGCGTACGAGAATTTTCTCGGCGGAACGATGTGCGACGGCGGCCCCTCCGGCAACGGTTACGCTTTTCAGCAGGGCGCCGGCGAGTTCAAAGCCAACCGGGATAAATTCCCGGCGCTCTATATCCAGGACAACTACCACGTGAGCAATCGCCTGACGCTGAATCTTGGCGTGCGTTATGAGCCAGCCATTCCCTGGGGCGATAACGGCGATCGCTGGGCACAGGTGAACCTCCCGGCCATGGCAGCGGATATCACCTCAAAGGTTTATCCCAATGCGCCTCCGGGAATCTTTTTTTCTCCCCAGAATGGCATCAGCGATCCGGGGATGCCGAAGAATGCGCTGCGGTCGAGCTACGATCATCTCGCTCCGCGCATCGGCTTTGCCTACGACGTCTTCGGCGACGGCAAAACCAGCCTTCGCGGCGGAGCGGGAATTTTCTACGACACGCGCGCGGAGGGCATGTTGAGTAACCGCTTTGTGGATGAATGGCCGTTCAGCCCTCAGTTCATTCTCTCGACCGCCGGCAATAGCTCTCCCACTCCCGGCTCGACGGCCGGTTCCTTCAGCGATCCACTTTGCACTTTGCCTGCTACGCAGGCCGCCCTGAAGTGTTCGGGTGCTCAAGCCACGTCCTACCCAACATTTCCAAGCCCGTTCCCTGCGCCGACGAACTTCGCCTACAATCCGCCGTTCAACGAGATTGCTGTGACCTACGATCCGAGCGGCGATTATCACGTCACGACGGTGTATGAATGGAACCTAACCCTCGAGCGGCAGCTGCCTGCGGGCTTTCTATTGCGTACGGCTTACGTCGGCTCGCGAACCCTGCACATCCTGGAAACCGAGTATTACAACGCAGGCGTCCCTTGCACTTCCGCAGCGTCTTTCGTTCCTTGCAACGGTAAGGCCAACGTCGGCCTGGCAAACCTTACGGTTTGCGAGGCTACCGGAGGCACTGTCGCATCGTGCAATGGCAATGCCAACCTAAGCGGGGCACTTTTCAAGCCCAACACTTTTTCCACTACCGTTCAGGCAGATATCGACGATGTGAATGCGAACTACAACGCGCTGCAAACCTCCCTCGAGAAGCGTATGTCGCACGGGTTTACCCTGCTGGCCAACTACACGTACTCGAAGAGCCTGGACGACCTTCCGTTTGGCGAGGGCGTAACCGGTTTTGATACCGGGTACTCCGCCCTTCCGTTCAACGATCCAGGCCGCCATGCGTTCGACTATGGCCCGTCAAGTTTCGATCACACCCATGTCTTTACCGGCTCGTACGTTTGGCAGTCTCCGACTCTCAGCGGTCACAGCTCGCTGATCCACCACCTCTTCGGTGACTACGAACTGGGCGGAATCGTATCGGCCGCCAGCGGCCGTCCGATCACCGTATTGCAAGGCACGGAACTCTCTGGCACGGGCATCGGCAACGATCGCGGGACGTTTATTTCAGGGGTGAGCCCATATAGCTCGACGACCTGCGGCACGACTGTGGGCTGCGTCAGCTGGCTCAACCCGGCTGCCTTTCAGCCGACCAAAGTAGGCGGCGTCATCAATCCCCTCATCTATGGCACGTTTGGGGACGTCGGTAAAAACGTTCTGCGCCTGCCTCATACCGCCAACTGGGACATGAGTCTCTCGAAGAATATCCTGCTCACCGAACGATGGAAGATTCAGCTACGGGCTGAATACTTCAATATCTTTAATCATCCGAACTTTGCGCCCGAGGGCGTCAGCACAGGCACAGTCAACAGCACGGACAACATTACATCCTTCGACAAGATCAGCAGCAACTCGTTCGGGACATTCCGCGCAGGGCAGGCGGCGGATCCCCGCATTGCGCAAATGGCAATTAAGGTCTTCTTCTGACCACACCCCAAAGAGGAAGGATCGGGGCGCCTTTTTGTGAGGGCGCTCCGATTTGTGTCGGGCTCTGGCACGGGATCATCGCCCCGATCCCATTTATCGTCAGCCTGTTCGCAAGCGACATGAGCATCTATGAGACGAGCAATAACGGTCGTTGGTATGAGTTCGGATACATGCTGGGAATCGGGGCCTACGCTGGAAACGAGGAAATGCGTAACGCGGCAGGATTCCATTCCCGCCAGCCGAGTTAGTCAGGCTGTGCCGCTTGTGCGGTGCTTCTCGATCTGCTCCACCACGCTATCGAGGTCGGGATAGCCAGCACCGAACATCCGTGTAAGCTTGTTCCCTCCGCGTTCGGAAATCTTCTCGCTGTCTACGATCACGTCGAACTGGCCGGTCTTGCCGGGGATGAGGATGGGTTCCACGCCCAGCCGCTGCTTAATAGCAGCCGCGAAACTCGCGGCTTTTACTTGATTGCCGTGTCACGTCGGGCAGTGGAGGATCTCGACTTTCATTCTGTGCACCAATCTATTCTGCGGACTTCTTCATCGAGCTAGGGAACTGCGGCGTACTTCGCCCGGAACACCGGGTCCCTGTCCTGGCGTTAATCTAGAGGTGGCCGCTTAACGAGCAAGCCACAGAGCATAGCGAATCGCCTGAAACATTGTCCACTGATGGTGTGTTCGTAGAATTAAGTACCAATTGAAGAGGGATGGTGATTTCATGATTTTCCTACTGACCGTAGCCGCCCTGCCTACGGATAGATAGTGCCTTGCGAGTGCAGTTCGCTTCGAATGTGTTCGACATAATGCTCCAACGTCCCTAGTGTGGGCAGGTTGAAAGCGGCTGTCTGTACATTTATGTACTTAGATTGGTAAATGTTTGGCCGTAGGGGGAGCGAAGCGCTCGGTGTGGCACGTCCGCTTGTAGCGGATGAGCTTTTCCGTCCACGACGACCGCAACGTATTTCCCTTGTTCCAAGAACTGGGCGATGGAATCAACGATGCGCCGGCTCTGACGCAAGCAACGGTCGGTATTGCAATGGGGTCGGGTACTGAGGTTGCCCGCGAGAGCGCAAAGATCTTTTTCAGCGATCGAATTCCCAAGAAGTTCTGCTGTCAGACAAACGGGTTGGAGATCGTGACGCTTCCAATTTGCTGCCCATGCTGAAAGTCTTCACTGTAAAGAACTCCACACTGACCCTCGATTGCAGAAGCGACGATCAACGAATCGTACCAAGGCAACTGAAACCGCGCTCCAATTCGTAGCGCTTCTCCATACAAAGCTTGCGAAGAATGTACTGAAAGGAGTGGTCGAAACGTCGTCGACAAATATTGCTCTGCATCGACGCTACTCATAGGCTTTGAAAAACGGCGTAGTGCAACGTTAAAGAATTCTTGCACCACTTGATAGCTGACAACGCCGCCACCGGTCGCGATCGCAGTTCTGATCAGCTTCCTGGATTCCGTAGCCTTCTTCCGGGGAACTTGCGTCAAACGAATTTACAAGGATGTTTGTATCGAGGAAGAATCTACCGTTCATTCATCTCATCCCGATTAAAACGCTGCCCCGCTTGTACATGCTTCAGTCGCTTCATCAGAGCGTCAAATTCCTGCGTACCGCCGCTCTGTGCTGTAAATTGTTCCAGCCATTCGCGAAACATGGCATTGAGCGTCTTATGCTGCGATTTGGCCAGCAGGCGCGCTTGCTTTATCAGCTGCTCATCGGCACTAAGGGTAATATTTTTCATACGAAAGTAGTGTCCACGAATATCGTGCCCTTGACAAACGCCCTCTTGCAGGAAATTCTGGTCGCGCTTGGTGTCCGACGCTGATTCGGTTCGTGGGAAAGAATCGGCAAGAAGTAAGGTTGGCTGATTGCCAGCTAAATCGCGCAGAACCTGCGGGCCATGCGCATTTGTACTAGCTCATAACCCGAAGGTCGTCAGTCTCCCGCGACACGCCCGCCGCACCCACAATGGCGATGGCCAAAGCAACCGCGGCTACCGAATGGGGTCACTGAGGCTCCGCTCGATCCCGGCTCTGAAACCGTCAGCGAAAGGTCAAATCCCGCGACAGTCAAATCCCGCGACCCGAACCTGCGACATCTTCGTTCTCTCCTCGACTCTTTGTACTTGATCGGCGTAAAGCAACGCCCAGCGAACCTCACCCAGCTGACCTGGATGATTGCCGCCAAGCTAGCGAAGCCTCGAAACCAATGCTTTTTTCTGTCAAGCCATCTTCATTGTGCGGTGCTCTTTCGCCGGCGCTGCTCACTTGCCTTCAGCATTTCGTTCAAGTCCAAAGTCGGCCGTATCTCAATCGGTCCGAGTCCATACTTAAAGCCAGGAAGCTGCGAGACAAGCTGAATGGCATGATTTAGGTCTCGCGCCTCAAGGATCTGAATGCCACCGAGCTGTTCCTTGGTTTCCGCATAGGGGCCGTCGGTCGTCGCGACTTTGCCGTCCTTCCAGTACAGGGTCAATGCGGTCTCCGGAGGTTGGAGAGGTAGTTCGGCAACCAGATGTCCATTGGTGCGCAGATGGTCGTTGTGCTCGAAGCATTCGTCGAGCACCGCGTGTCGTTCGTCCTCGGTCATGCCTTCGAATGTTCCCGGTTTGATGTATCCCAAACAGATGTATTTCATGGTTCTTCTCCTCGTTCTTCTCTTCTGGGGTGGGAGCCAGCGGCACCGCTCTGTGCGCAGGGTCCAGACCGTTCAGCTACTTCCATTGGGTCCTCCGTCAGTGAAACGGGCGCACCTCGACTGGCGCCCGGCAGGCGACGGCGGCCTTACGCCCCCACTCCAGCGCCTCGTTCAGGTCAGCAGCTTTCAGCACCCAAAACCCGCCTATGTGCTCCTTGGTCTCCAGATACGGCCCGTCGGTGATGAGCACCTTGCCGTCGGACTGCGCTCGCAGGGACTTGGCGCTCCTTGCCGGGCGCAGGCCCCCTGCGAAAATCCTGACACCGGCAGCCTCCATCTCCTCGTTCAGCACATCGATGTCGCGTTCCATCGCTGCACCCTCGCGGGACGGGTCATAGTCGTCGGGGTGGTGAATAGCAACCAAATATTGCGTCATGACTTCTCCAAGAACGTTTTTCGGGCCAGCAACACGGCCTTGCGCGCTGGATCGTTCATCCTATAGTCGTTGCGCATAGAAAGAATCGACAGCAGGGCGAACTTTTTTTATTTCAATTCCGCAAGCCGCCTGGCGAGAAAACGGCGCTCCGGCTCCTGTGACACCAGGGCAAGCGCCTTCTCATACGAAGCACGGGCCTCCGGAATCTGCCCTAGTCTGCGGCACAGGTCGGCACGGGCGGAATGCGCCAGGTGATAGTGGGAGAGTTGCTCGCGCGCCAGCAAGTCATTGATAAGAGCAAGACCGTGCTCCGGACCTTCGCACATCGCAACGGCCACCGCGAGGTTCAGTTCTACAACCGGGGATGGCTGAATCCGAAGCAACTGGTCATAGAGCAGTGTAATCTGACGCCAGTCCGTGGATGCCGTTGAGGAACTTTCGACGTGAACGGCCGCAATGGCCGCCTGCAGAGTGTAGGCACCGAAGCGGCGCGATCGAAGAGCGTTCTCGGTAAGCGAGATGCCCTCGGCGATCTGATCCCTGCTCCACAACGACCGATCCTGCTGCTCGAGCAGAATCAAGTTTCCGTCAGACGAGGTTCTGGCGGCGCGGCCTGACTCCTGCAACAACATGAGCCCCAACAGACCCATCACCTCAGGTTCCGGGAGCAGGTCGAGCACGAGTCTGCCCAGACGGATCGCCTCGCGGCTGAGTTCCGCGCCTGTCGTTTCAGCCGAGTATCCCTCGTTGAAGATCAGATATACGACTAGGAGGACGTTTCCTAACCGCGCCGATAGTTCCTGGGAGCTTGGCACCTGGTACGGAATGACCCTGTCGCGGATGACAGCCTTCGCGCGCACGATGCGTTGAGCGAGCGTTGCCGGCGTAACGAGAAATGCCCGGGCAATCTCCTCCGTGGTCAAGCCGCAGATTTCGCGCAGGGTGAGCGCAACTTGCCCTTCCGGAGGCAGAACGGGGTGGCAGCACGTGAAGATCAAACGGAGGCGATCGTCTTCGATCTCCTCGTCCTCGAGCGCAGCTTGGTTGATGCGCGCTTCCATGTAGAGCGCAAAATCTCTCTGTGTTCTGTCGAAGTGCGCTCGCCGGCGGATCCTGTCGATGGCCTTGAAGCGCGCGGTTGAAATCAGCCAGGGGCGGGGCTTCTCCGGAACACCAGTCCGGGGCCAGGACTCCAGGGCGGCGGCGAATGCCTCCTGCATGGCCTCTTCGGCGAGATCCAAATCTCCGAGCAGACGCGCCAGTGTCGCCAGTACCCGCCCCGACTCCGCTCGATAAAGAGTCTCAATGGTGCTGCTGAGTTGTTCGGGCACAGGCGTCGGCATCTCCGCCAAACTAGCAAACGGAACGGCTCGACACAACTGCCTGCAGTTTGGTGCTCTTCTTCTAGGCTCGTTCAGCGCGAGCGCCGGGCATCGAGGCTGAACGGCCCTGCACCGAACTGAGAAATCAGCAAGGCGCCGCCGAGCATGGAGACGTTCTTCATGAACAGAATCATCTGGATCTGCGCCATCATAGGATCCTGCACCAGCCAGAACCTGTGCATCACTAAAGTGACCGGAACCAGGAAGAGCGCAATAAGCCAGGCGCCAACTTTTGCTCGATAGCCGAGCAGAACGCTGAGCCCGCCTGCGATGGCCAGCGCGCCCGAAAAGGGAACCGCGATAGGAGCCAAAAGCACCCCCTGGGAGGCTGCGAAGCCGATGGTTTGCCTGGAAAAGTGGCTGGCGCCAGCCATCAGGAAAATCAGTGCGAAGAAAAACCGCCCCAAGACGACTACCGCCCCCTGCCAAAAGCTTGTTGCCTCCACGTTTTTAGAAATTGCGATCGAATTCGTTGCCATGTGCTTCCTCCTTTTGCTTGTTGAGTCCCCTTCCGAGTAACCGCGCAAACCGGGATTGTCTGCACGGTTGAAGGCGCTTCCTTTCGTTTCTCACTAAAGGTAATGCCTCTTTCCACTATCCATTGATGCCAATTCTATTGATATAGATACATAGTGCTGGACATCGGTTATGCAAAAGTGCAAAATAGTGCCGTCATGGACAAGAACCCGCGAGACCCGGTTCACTGTTGGCTGGTATTGGTCAAGGCCTTTCGCGCGGCCGCGAAATACCTTTATGCGGGACTTGAGGAGACAGGAATCGACGATACCGACTTCCGGATACTTGAAGCGCTCCTCAACAAAGGGCCTTTGCCGGTGAATACGATCGGCCCGAAGGTGTACCTTACGCCGGGCTCGATCAGTGTGGCCATCGACCGTCTGCTGGATAGAGGACTGGTCAGCCGCGTCGAGAGTCCTGAGGATCGGCGAGTCCGGATTGTATCGCTCACCCCCAAAGGCAAAGAATTGATCGCGCCGATTTTTCGCAAGCATGCTGCCGAAATCAGGAAGGTCTTTGCCGATGCCAGCCCGAAAGAGTTGCGAGCTCTGGAAGCGATGTTGAAGAAGATTGGGAAGCGCGCCGAGAATCTGGGGACCGGAGTCAATCCAAAGTGTTTAAGCCAACGGTGACCTACCGGGGTAGTGCGCCCAGGAATCGAAATGAAAGTTATCCTCGAGAAGTGACCTGAATGCAGATTGGAATCGACAGTTTCGCAGCAGCCATTTCCGACCCGGTCACGGGTCTCACGCTCAGTCCCGTGGACCGTATGCACCATCTACTCGAGGAGATTGAGCTCGCCGATAAGGTCGGCCTCGACGTCTTCGGTATCGGCGAACATCACCGGGCGGAGTTCCTCGATTCAGCACCCGTTGTAATCCTCTCCGCCGCTGCTACACGCACAGAAAATATCCGCCTCACCAGCGCCGTCACGGTTCTCAGCGCCTCCGACCCCGTTCGCGTTTTTCAGGAGTTCGCGACTCTCGACTTGATTTCGCGGGGCCGCGCCGAAATTGTCGCCGGTCGCGGTTCGTTCGTTGAGTCGTATCCCCTCTTCGGACTGCGTCTTGAAGATTACGATTCGCTCTTTGCAGAAAAACTCGAGCTGCTCCTGAAAATCCGGGAAAGCACCAAAGTGCACTGGTCCGGAAAACACCGCGCGCCCCTCACCGGCCAGGCAATCTACCCTCGGCCGCTGCAGGATCCGCTCCCCATATGGGTTGGTGTCGGCGGGACGCCCGAATCTTTCGTTCGCGCAGGCATGCTCGGACTTCCTCTCATGGTGGCCATCATCGGCGGCGAGCCCAGACGTTTCAGGCCGCTTATAGACCTCTATCGCGAGGCCGGGCGCCGCGCCGGTCATTCTCCCGGGCAACTCGCCGTAGGTCTTCACTCCATCGGCTTTCTCGCAGACACTACGGACGAAGCCGCAGAAATATTCTTTCCAGGCTATGCGCACACCTTTACCGAAATCGGCAAGGAGCGCGGCTGGCCGCCCGCCACACGCGCTCAGTTCGACGTCCTGCGCGGACCCACCGGCGCGCTGCTAATCGGCGACGCGAAAACAGTCGCAAAGAAGATCCTTTATGTGAATGAGGTTCTCGGCGGCATTTCGCGCATCACATTTCAAATGGGTGTTTCTACGCTGCCACACGACAAAATGCTGCACGCCATAGAAATCCTCGGCACGCAAGTGGCGCCTATCGTCCGGAGCGAGCTAAGCGTCACTCCTGTACAAGCGTGAGGCATTTCCGCGCGATGGTCCGTGATCGGAAAGGACATGGTGATGCCGAAGGGCGAGTACGAGATTTTTGAAGCTCTCAATCCCTTCTTCGAAGTCGTCATGGAGGGCTTACGCGAATTCGTTGATGGCGACCATTATTTCGACACGATTGCCGAAGACGCATTTTTCGAGTTCCGATACCGCTTTCCCGGCTGGCCTCTGACGATTCGAGGACGAGCTGGTCTGATGGCTAGTTTCGCGGGATACGGAAAGACGATCAGGCTTCACTCCGGCGACGCGCTTGTCGTGCATCGTTCTCAGGATAGCCGCGTTGTGATCCTCGAATACGAAGTGCACGGGACAATTCTCTCGGGCGGTGCGTCCTACGACAACAGGCTCATTTCGGTCATCACGATCGAGAACAGAAAAATTGTTCATTGGAGGGACTACATGGATTCTCTGGCTGCATGGAGCGCGCTGAATGGCTCTTCCGGATGAACGTCGAGCGCAAGCTACTGGCGATGGCGGATGGCTTTACCAGGGCACGCGAACACTTGAAGAAATCGTCTAGACAGCGCCTTGGCTCCACGGCTCCGCCGGCCGCACCTGTCTGGTGATTCCGGGAAAAAGCCCCCCGCCCTCGGCTAGATTTGGGCTCTGCCGCCGTCAACGAACAGTTCGATCCCCGTGACGAAACTGGAATCATCTGACGCGAGAAACAATGCCGCCTTGGCGACTTCCTCGGGTTCCCCCATGCGTCCCATCGGGATGGTGGACACAATCCGTGCAAGGACGTCTCGAGATTGCCGGTTTGCCAGAGGCGTATTGATCGGACCCGGACTGACAACGTTTGAGCGGATGCGACGCTCCTTCAGATCTGTAGTCCAGGTTCGCACGAAGGAGCGGATGGCAGCCTTGCTTGCGGCATAGACGCCGAAAGCCGCAGTACCCTTAACACTCGCGACGGAACCATTCAGAATGATAGAGCCGCCATCCTTCAACAGCGGTAAGGCCTTCTGCACTGTGAAGAGCGTTCCCCGCACATTGATATTGAAGAGCCTGTCGAAATGCTCTTCGGTGACCGCCCCGAAGGGGAGAAATTCGCCAACGCCTGCGTTGGCGAAAACAATATCGATTCTCCCTTTTAACTTAGCGACAGTCTCATAGAGACGCTCAAGGTCGGCCAGATTGGCAATATCTCCTTGAACGCCAGAAACGTTGGTGCCGATGGCCTTGACTGCCTCGTCGAGTTCCTTCTCGCGGCGGCCGGTGATGAAGACATAAGCGCCCTCTTTCACGAAAAGTTGTGCCGTAGCTAACCCAATTCCTTCTGTGCCGCCGGTGACGACAGCGATCTTGCCTTCGAGCTTTTTGGTCATTCGTTTTCTCCGTTGTTACCGATCTCCGAACCTGCCGCCTCCGATCCTTTCCTCTCGATCACTTGAGGCCGAGCATCGCCTGGCCGAGATGATAGGAGAGATGGTTCGTGCGGCCCAGCAGGATGGCAAAACGATTGCGCGAAGCATCTTTTCTGAAATCTTCTTCCGATGCGGCCGAGTGCCTCTCGAGCCAATCGGACCAAGACATTTTTTCAAACCCCTTCCGCAATTCAGCATTGACAACGTTCCATGCCTGGCGGACCTGTTCGTGCGAGGGAGTTTCGGCTCGCGATTTGTCGGGATTCGAGACGAAGGCGACATCAAACTCGGGATGAAGTCGTTCTCCCAGCGACAATAGCGGGAGCATCGCGTCATGTACGGCTGTGAGATGTCCCCACAAGTAAAGAAGCCTGTTCCTGCCAGGCGCTATTTCCCGCAGAACCTCCTCGGAGGAGAGTCCTCCAAAAAGCTTGTCCGCGCGATCAATTTGGGCGTTCCATGTTTTCAACCCCAGAACCACGTAAGAGCCTTCGTTTCCCATGGGTCGGTCTCCTCTGAACCTCTCTGTTTCATTTGTATTGTGGAAAAGTCCCGCCGAACATGGGCGCGCCACTCTTCGATTGCTCTTCTGTGGCCTCATTCTGAATCACATCCCAGTGTTCGACGAGTAATCCGCTCTCGATGCGTAAGATGTCGGCTGCGATCCAATTTGCAGGGGCGCCGAATTCCGAAAACCGTCCGTGCACAATGACGGAATTTCCCTCCGCCACGATCGTTCCCGCCTCGTATTTCAATGATGGCGGAAGACTCTTGACGAGATCGAACAGGCCTTTACGACCGGGCGCGATGTGAGCGCTGTGTTGAATGTATTGCGGTGACCAGAATTGCTCCGCCGCTGCGTAGTCACGCTTGTTGAAGAGCGTGTCGAAAGCCCTGAGTACGAGCGCCTTGTTCTTCTCCTCGAGTTCGCTGGCCATTGCTTGTTTCCTCCAGTCCTGAAAAATCGGTCCAGGATCCGATTCCTGTTTCTTCTGAGTCCCCAACCTGCTTCCAGGTGCATCCGGAAAAGGAGTTTGATGGGAGATGCTCCGGTGAAGTAAGTCCGCCCTTAAATGGCGAGCGACACTTAGCGTCTGTTCCCTTCAACCCTTAGGAGGGCAACGGAAACGCAGCCTCTGGATGCCCCCAATCCAAATGCAGGTCGTTCTCGGTCAAGGGTCCGCCGATCTGCTCATGATCGTAGTGGTGTTCGTACACGACCCTGAACGCCTTCCATCTCCTAACGGCGTTCCACTTTAATGTGCACCGTCTCCCACCGATGGCGGTGAAGTCGATCTTCCATCTGGAATGCGTCTCATTCGAGGCGTCTCGAGGAATCGCAGTTTGCTCGACGGATATCGACAATCCGGCAATTTCAGCCATCACGTGAAGCGGTATCAGAAATTTCAGCAGGAAGGGGCGCACTCTGTCCTTTCCACGGACTGTCTCCGGCGAATCTGCACTGCTTACCTCGAGATCATCGGCGTAAAACTTGTCAAAGATATTCAGAAACTCTTCGTAGCTCCTGGCGATTTCGGCGCGCAGAATTGCCGTGTTCAGGGTCAGCTCTGCGGCCTCGGAGCTCTTGTACGCGCTGCCGTCGAACTGGCTAACGGTCAGGAAATTATCTTCAGGGGTCATCGGGTCCTCCATTAGGATTGCCAGGTTTCGCGAGCTCTTGCTCCGTTCAAGAAAAAGAGCATCGTGACGGGCCTAGTGCCCTTGTTTCGCCATGCGTGGCGCGTACCGTTTTGCACGACCACGTCGCCGCGGTTCAAATGCAGAGTCGCGCCGTCGTCCAGCTCCAGCCACATCTCACCGTCGTAGACAAGTGCATAGTCGACGGTATTTGTTTTGTGCATCCCCGGATCTGCCTTTTCGAAGTGATCCGCCAGTCCTCGCAGACGGACAAGCGCTTCTTCTTGTGCGGCTCCGGCGTCAAAGGAGGGGTCCGCGAAGACTGAACCAGGCGGAAAGGTCACGAAGTGCAGGCTGGTACCGCCAGGTCCTGGAACGACGGAGTCGGGATACCGATCAAACCTCTGCTCCGTGCCGAGGTCCGGAATCGCCGGGTTGACCCACAGGAGCGTGTGCTCATAGCCGGGAACGGTCTTGAACTCGTAGGCCAGCAACGGTTCGTCGCTTTCGACGACGGCCCTTCCGTTTACATTTCCCGTGACGATACGACGATAAGTACGCGGTTTCTTACCACCCTTGGGCAGTTCTCTTTTCTTCGAAGCCGTTCTGTTCATGGCTAGATCTCCCCATCGGCAATTCTCATAAGCTGCTTCCCGAAATTCTGGTCTACACAAGGGCGCGCCGGCGCCACCCGGGCGCTCGGCCTAGGCGGTGGCAGCGTTCCCGTGATAGAGAGGCGCAAAAACGCGCTGCACAAACTTGTCAAACGAAGTCGGTGTGCTGTTCAGCGGGGAACGCGGCTCCGCGGCAGCAAGGAGTCCTGCGTTGATGGCCTTGAACATCTCGATGTACACCGCGGCTTTCTTCGACGACATGCCCATGTGCTCTAACACCTGCTGTACCTGGTCGTACGGAAACTGCTCGTAACGCAGATCCGGTTTCCCAATGACGCGCGCAATCACCGCGGTAGCCTCCGTCATCGACAGGTCGCGCTCGCCAAGCAGTTCGCGCGTTTGTTTGCCGGAGAAATCCAGGTTCAGGAGGCGCTGCGCGGCGTACTCACCGACGTCCGGGGTCGCAATCATGGGCAGCTTCAGGTCTGGTAGCAGTGCATGTCCGAAGATTCCCATCTCCTGAATCATGCTGATCGCCGCCAGATTGTTCTCCATGAAATAGGCGGCTCGCAGGTGCAGAACATGCAAACCCGTGATCCCGTTCAGTTTTTGCTCCGAAGAATACAGGCCCGCGACTGGTCCGGTGCCCTCCGGGACATGCGCGCCGTAGCTGCTCAAGTTCACCGCGTACGGCAGGCCGGACTCCGCCGCGGCCTTCGCAATCGCATCGCTCTCGCGCTCTTGGTCTTCCCGGGAGGTAATCGGCGGCAGCATCAAGTAGGCTGCCTGCGCGCCTCTGAAGGCTTTGGTGAGTAGAACCGCATCGCTCACGTCGCCCGTGAACGCCTCCGCGCCCTTCTGCACAAAGCGCTGCAGTCGCCCAGCGTCGCGACCTACGACACGTACCTTCTTGCGCCCCGAAAGCAGGGCATCGGCGATGATCGAACCAGTGTTCCCGGTTGCCCCCAAGATCACATACGTGGCATCCGTTACGACAGCTTCCTTGTCTCTAAGACTGTTCATATTCATTTATCCTTTCCTTAGGCACACCGTTCGTCGCTTGAAGCAACGGTCGCCAATATGTGCTCATAAGAGGCACATATGTAGGCAAAAAAAATCACCGTTTCCCTTGACGAATTTCGCCTACGACATCGGCGAGGGTTATTCGATTGAGAGAATTCTCGAAGCTGCTCTGCGCTTTTCTTAGGACCGACAACATACACGCCTTGATGTTGCGGCTGATCGGGCATTTCTTCTCTACAGGGTAGTTGTGAATCGCGAATGTCGGCGGTGCCGCACTGGCCCGATAAATGTCCAAAAGCGTTATTTGCATAGGGGAACGCGTGAGCCTGCTCGCCCCGTTCTTACCGCGCGTGGTGACGATCAGACCTGCTTTGGACAGTTTCGACAGCGATTTCCTGACGAAAGTCGGATCGGCACCGACGCTTTGCGCAAGGATGGCCGAAGGGAGTTCCTCGCCGTGACGGAAACCGAGGGCTGACATGATGTGGGCTGCAACCGTGAATTGTACGCTCGTCGCGGGCATCGGATCTCCTTACAGCATATGTGATGTTGAATAGCACAATGTAGATACAAGTTTTTTTGACCAGAAGGGCTCGCCCCCGGGAGACTCGACCCATGAGAGGACCACAGCTAAGCCGTCTGGACGGACGAGCATCGCTCCACAGGGTTAGGCGGGTCGCGGGTTGAACTGCGAACAGAGGGCGAAAGTGTTCTCCAAGTGCTCGATGAAAATGCGAACTTTGGTGGACAGCCGGCGGCTGGCGGGCCGTACGGCAAGGATTGGCACGGTTCGCTCAAAGGCAGTCAGAAGACGGATGACAGTGCCTTCTCTGAGTTCTGCGGCAAAGAGCCATGCTGGCGCCTGGGCGATCCCCAGATGTTCAAGGACACCCATCCGCATCTGTTCAATATCGCTGGTGCGAAAGACTCCTGTGGGGATAACACGCGCGGCGTTCTGTCCGGAGCCAAAGTTCCACGGCAGCACGGAGCCCCGCTCGAGAAGGACGACCGATCGAAAGTTCTTGAGTTCTTTCGGGGATTCTGGTGCGCCAAAGCGTGTGAGATATTGAGGAGTGGCGACGAGAATGGTGATCGTCTGCGCGAATCTTCGCGCGACGAGAGTCGAGTCTGGAAGATCACCTGAGTGGATAGCCAAATCAAAGCCGTCTTCGATGATCGTTGTCGGGCTCTCCGATGCCGCCATCTCCACGGCCATCTCCGGGTAAGCAGCAAAAAAAGCAGGCAGCTTTGACACCATGTGAAGGCGGGCAAACGTGGGAGCGACGGTCACACGAAGGAGGCCTTTCGGTGCAGTCTGGCCTCGCCCGATTCGTGAAGTCGCATTTTCAAGGTCGTCGAGAATGCGCAAGGAAGACTCGTAAAATTCGCGGCCTGCCTCAGTCAGCGCGATAGAACGAGAGGTGCGGTGAATGAGTTCGGTGCCGAGTTCATCTTCGAGGGCGGAGATCTGCTTGCTCACAGCCGGTTGACCAATTCCACGTTCCTTGGCGACAGCGGAGAAGCTCCCTTTTTCAATGACTCGCACAAACATCTGCATTGCATCGAATTTGTCCACGGCATCCTCCCTATTCCTCTATGGAATGGATTCTAAGCGAGGTCTCGGCGTTATGCATTCCTATCAGGAATAGCTGGCATTCCCCATAGCGCTAAATCTGCTGAGAGGAATCACACATCAGATAGGAGGACTAAGGACTGCGGGCGAGATAGGAGCCAGTTGCTTCACTAGAGCAGTGAATCGCTCGCAGAAAATTACAGGAGGTTACATGTCTAAGTTAACCCAAAGAGTGGCACTCGTTACCGGCGGTTCGCGGGGCATTGGCGCAGCGATCGCGAAACGGCTGGCCGCGGATGGAGCGAGCGTGGCCATCACGTACGCGAAGGACGCCAGTGCGGCTTCAGGCGTGGTCAAAGCGATTGAACGCGATGGCGGAAAGGCTATCGCAATTCAGGCCGACGCCACGAATGCCGGTGCGGTCGAAGCCGCGGTCGAAAAGACCGTTGCAACTTTTGGCCGACTGGATGTGCTTGTAAACAACGCCGGCACGGCCATTCCGAAAGCGTTCGAGGAGACCACACTCGAGGAGATGGATCGTGTCATCGACATCAACGTGCGCGGCGTATTTGTCACGACGCAGGCGGCCCTGAAGCACATGAAGAGCGGCGGTCGCATCATTATGGTCGGTTCAGCCGTGGGCGAGCGTGTCCTGGTGCCCGGGCTCGTGCCTTATTCGGCCACGAAGGGAGCCGTGAAGATATTTACTCAGGGGCTGTCGAGAGAGGTCGGGAGCCGCGGCATCACGGTTAACAACGTGCAGCCGGGCCCGATCGACACGGATTTGAATCCCGCAGCCGGCGAGTGGGCCGCACCGCAGAAGGCCGTCACAGCGCTGGACCGCTATGGGCGCGTTGAAGAGGTTGCGGCCCTGGTGGCGTTCGTCGCCGGTCCGGAGTCCTCATACATTACTGGGGCAAATCTTACCGTGGATGGCGGAATGAATGCTTAACGGCGAATTGAATCGACGATGAAGGAGGAACGGCCATCTCGGAAATGTGACCCTCGGGGCGAGGGAATTCGAGTTCTGTAGCGAGAACGTAGCGATTCTCGATGACCGCGGCGATCTGAAAGCTTTCAGCCGGATGGATGGGGCGGCGATCCTGGCCCTCGTATCCAATCCGGTGCCTGCTGGGGAGTAAGAATGGTTCAGAACAACAAAACTGCATTGGTTACAGGGGCTTCCCGCGGAATTGGACGAGCCACTGCGTTGGCGCTTGCTGTGACGGGTGTACATGTATTGGTTCACTACGGCCGCTCGGCTCAGGAAGCTCAGTCTGTGGTCGAGAATATCGAGTCCATGGGAGGCCGCGCGGAAGCGATCAGGGCGGACCTGGCAACCCCGGAAGGGGCAAGTTCGCTCGTCAAAGAGGTCCGCTCAATTGTTGGCGACCGGCTGGACATACTCGTCGCCAATGCCGGCGTGAGCAAGAGTGCCACCATCAAAGATCACACGATCGGGGACTTCGACAATCTCTTTTCGACGAACGTACGAAGTCCGTTCTTCCTGGTCCAACAAATCCTGCCAGTCCTTGGGAATGGCTCAAACATTGTGTTGATCTCTTCTCTGGCAGCCCGAGCTGTTGTTGGGAGGCCTGATCTGGAGAATTCTTCGATTCTTCTGTATGCGGCGACCAAAGGCGCGATCGAAACTCTCGTCAAGAACTGGGCCGCGATTCTGGGTCCCCGCGGGATCCGCGTGAACGCGGTAGCGCCAGGTGTAATTGAGACGGACATGTCGAACTTCGCCAAGACGGAAGCAGGTCAGAAGGCCACTCTTGGTATGCAGGCCCTAAAGCGAATCGGCAAGCCGGAGGACGTGGCAGATGTAATCGCGTTCCTGGTTTCTGACAAGGCGCGCTGGATCACCGGTGCCAGCATCCCCGTGGACGGCGGATCCAAGCTTTAGGAGGAGGTTGACGTGTAGGGGATGCTTCTCGGCAAGGGAGCCAGCACAAAATGACAGATTTTTGGCAGGTAGCTGGCGGGGGCCGGCGGCGCGCAGATCTTAACGAACTATGCGGAAGGCTGCCCATCCCATAATCCTTCCTCACCGATGAAACCCGTGTACCGTTTGTCCCAGGTCGGGCATCCGATGGACTGGATTCTAAGCCGTGCTTCGGTGGTGCGAAATCGTGGGCAACGATTCGGAAATTCTTCCCGTCCCGGCGCTTGAAACTCGATTCGAGACTTTCGTCCGCGTGTCCCATGCGATCGCTGCGCACCGCGACCCGAAAGAACTCTTCGGTGTGCTGGTTAGCGAACTGCACCGAGTAGTGCAGTTTGACTTCATCGGGGTCTCATTTCGCGACAAAGACTCCGATCCGTTTCACAATTATTTCATCGACATGACGTGCCGGACAGAGCTGATTCCCGAGGAGAAGCTAACGCCCGAGGAGACGCTCACCTTGCGGGTTTACGAACGCCAAGAACCCGTGCTGAGATCAACGAACGAAATGGAGCCGTGTTGTGCCCGGCTGCGAGCGATCCTGAAAAGGCTCGATATTCGCTCCATCTGTGCCCTACCGTTGACGACGGCGCACCGCAAACTGGGCGCCATCACTTTCGGCAGCAGACAGCTCGATACCTATTCGCCAGACGAAGTGCGATTCGTGTCCGAAGTGGCGGGTTATATTGCGCTGGCGTTCGACGACGCGTTGAATTTGGCGGCGTTGCGGCGGGCGACTGAGGAACTTCAAACGAAAAATGGAAGGCTGGAGTTGCTCCTTGATGTCACGAATCAGGTTGTCTCAAATTTGGAGCTTCGCGATCTCCTGCGCGCCATCTCACACGACGTCAGGCGCGTGATGCAGTGCGATTACGCGGGGTTGTCGCTCTCGGATGCGGAAAACAATCAGCTGCGGCTTTACGCAGTTGACTTTCCGGACGGAAAAGGTTTTCTGCAGGAAGACTTGCTCTATTCGATCGAGGGATCTCCCTCCGGTACGGCATTTCGAACTATGCAACCTCTGACGCTCCAGAGCCCCTTCGCCGGCTGGCTCGATTCCCCCATCGCTCAGATCGCGGCGCGGGAAGATCTGAAGTCTGTATGCTGTTTACCGCTGATCAGCCGGAATCGCGCAATTGGTGTCTTGGTTCTCGGTCGGCTCCGAGACGATGCCTTCAGTCAGGCTGATATCAGTTTCCTTAGCCAGATTGCAAACCAGATTGCTCTCGCCGTCGAGAATGCGCTTGCCTACCGCGAGATTCGGGAACTGAAAGAGCAACTTTCCAAGGAGAAACTCTATCTGGAAGATGAAATCCGCACGGAAATGAATTTTGCGCAGATCATCGGAAATAGTGCTTCTTTGCGCCGAGTACTGAAAGAAGTCAGAACCGTAGCGCCGACGGATTCGACCGTGCTGATTTATGGAGAGACCGGCACGGGAAAAGAGCTGATTGCGCGTGCCATTCATGATTTCAGTCCCCGTAGCTCGAAGCCGTTCGTCAAGCTCAACTGTGCGGCCATTCCGACGGGCTTGCTGGAAAGCGAGCTGTTCGGACATGAGAAAGGCGCATTTACAGGAGCAATTTCGCAACGCATTGGGCGCTTCGAAGTAGCGGATGGTGGTACGATTTTCCTGGATGAAATAGGAGAAATTCCTCTCGAACTGCAGACCAAACTGCTCCGCGTGCTGCAAGAGAGAGAATTCGAGCGGCTGGGAAGCTCGCGCACCCTTAGCACGGATGCACGTCTGATTGCTGCGACGAACCGCGATCTGGAAGCGATGGTGAGCGAGCAGAAGTTCCGACCCGATCTTTTCTTTCGCTTGAATGTTTTTCCAGTCCATGTTCCGCCGCTGCGGGAGCGCCAGGCGGATATTCCGCTCCTCGTGCGCCACTTCACACAGCAGTTTTCCAGACGTATGAAAAAGGTCATGGAAACGATCCCATCGGCGACGATTGATGCGCTGTGCCGATATCAGTGGCCGGGGAACATACGGGAGCTTCAGAATGTGATCGAACGCGCCGTAATTATCTCGACAGGTCCCGTGCTGAGCGTCGATGTGAGTGACCTTAGATTTCCCAGGGACAGCCGTACCGTAGAACAATCCGCCTCGCCGAAATCGACAAATGGCGCGCTCCACAACGTTTTGGAGGAAACCGAACGCGGACACATCCTCGAGGCCCTTCAGCGGTCGAATTGGGTTGTGGCCGGCCCGAGTGGCGCGGCGGCGCGTCTTGGAATGAAGCGATCCACGCTCCAAAAGCGAATCCACAAGCTCGGAATTGTGCGCGTCTCTGCGTAGTCGGCTCCCTACTTCCTTCAAACTTTGTCCGAAATGATTCCCGCCGTCAGCTCATTTCCTCGGTGCCCTGAAACGGGCAGACGGCCACGTCGGTGGCACTGCCACGGTGGCAGGTGAACTAAAGAGCGCGCTCTCGGCTGGCTATCCCGCTACAAATCATCAAGTTCCACAGGCTTGGAAAGCCTGCGGGCTTTGGCACGGTCGATGCATTCTCCTAGCCCGTGAGGCATTTCACATGAATGGAATGCGAAGCCTGAACGGAGCATCGGATTCTCAATCGGCGCTTCCAGCAAAGCGCTCCCGATCTTCTGTCCTGGAAATCGATTCCTGGATGCCCAGCGAAGTTCGAGCGATCTCCCCGCTCGTGGACCGCCTGATGACACTGATTGAAAAATCGCAATGTGCTCCAGGAGAAGAGTTCGGTATCGAGCTGGGACTCCGAGAAGCGCTGGAAAATGCCGTGGTGCACGGCAATCAGGAAGATCCAAAAACAAAAGTACACGTCCGCTGCCGCTGCCAACCCGGCAGGGAAATAGCAATCGTAGTGACGGATCAGGGAAAAGGATTCGATTTCGAAAAGATAGTGGGTAAAGGCAGCACGTCGGACCCCGCTGCGGAACACGGACGCGGCATCCAGCTGATGAAGGCGTATATGGACGATGTGCATTTTGAGCGCCGCGGATCGGAAGTCCATATGCGCAAGCGTTCGCGAACCGGGTTCCGTTCGTGATGATCAATGTTCGGGAAGAGCCCGAAATTGAGGCCCCAAACCGGTTGGTCGTCAAGCGAAGACCACCGGTGGAAAAAGCGCGAGTTATGGGAATGCTACGAATCACGATCGCCGAGACACTGACCGAGCAAAGGTGGACGCTTGAAGGCCGACTCGTTGAGCCGTGGATTTCGGAACTGAAATCCAACTGGGCGAGAACACAAGCCGTCCGCCGGGAACGCAAGTGCGTGGTGGACCTTACAGGGGTGACTTTCATCGACAAAGGCGGTGAGAAGGCGCTGGCCGAGTTGTCCAAAGGAGGCGCGGAACTCATCGCAACCGGTTGTTACACCCGGTATGTCGTGCAGAACATCGAGAGGAAAAAGTCGGATCGTGCTCTGTGAGAGAAGGCATGCGCCATGAAAAGAGAAGAACTGAACTGGCTAGAAACGAGTAAGAACGCTGAGACCGCAGAGTTTTTCGTGTTGGCGCAGTATGACCGTGGGAGAACTTCCTACGAGGTGATCGCAGATGCGGGCCGGGAGCGCGGTTCGATCCATGGAAACGCGAATGAATCCCTGACAACGACCCGTAACTCAAGTGAATACGGCAGGCCACAACGATTGGTACTGCCTGATAGGAGCAGCCCAATGTCTACGCAAAGTGTGGAGAATTATGACAGGAAAGAAACGGGTGGGCCGGGCAGCCGGCGCGGGAATCTAAGAGAGGAATACACGCGGCTTGCCGCCGCAAAACGCGGCGATTCGGTTGCTTTCGAGGTCCTCTGCAAGCAGTCCGCAAACACGGTCTTTCGCGTGGCCCGGCGAATAGTGCGCAACGACGAGGATGCTGAGGATGTCGTGCAGGAGTCCTTTCAGCGGGCCTTTATTCATCTCAACAGCTTCAACGGTGATTCCCGGTTTTCGACCTGGCTGTCCCGTATTGCCATCAACGCAGCGCTGATGAAACTGCGCAAAAAGCACCGGCTAGGGGAGGTGTCGCTGGATGAACCGGCCGAACCTGAACAGCCGTCTTCCCAGATGGACGTCGAAGACCAAGGCCTGAACCCCGAGCAACTGTATTCACAAGAGGAACGGCGACAGATTCTCACAGAGGCCATGAGCGGCCTAACTCCAGGAATGCGAAAAGCATTCGAATTGCGTGAGATTGACGAGCGGTCGACCGAAGAGACGGCCCGAATGATGGGAATTTCCGTTGGCGCGGTGAAGGCTCGACTGTTTCATGGGAGAAGGAAATTGCGCGAGAGATTGAAACGGCATGTCGGATCAGCTTGGAGGTATGGAAGAGACGCCTCGCAAGCGATCGGCAACAGCAGACGCGTCTTACAAGACCCGGTCGCCTGCAATGCCGGCGATTAGAGAACGGGACGAAGGCAGCCATCATGATGACCTTTTTGCTCCTCGCGGTATTGGCGATTTTGGGATTCCTATGTTTGACCGGGCCGGAGGGTCTTATCGGTCCGAGGCATCGACACTGAGCGGTCAATTCGCGATTGCCGTGTAAGGAGTACCAGTTATGTGGATTGTTCGAGTCGCTTTGGAGCGGCCGTATACCTTTATCGTTCTTGCCGTACTCATTTTGGTGCTCAGCCCGGTCATGATCTTGCGCACGCCGACCGATATTTTCCCGAATATCGATATCCCAGTGATTGCGGTTGCCTGGCAGTACACCGGTATGAATCCCGAAGAACTAGAAGGGCGGCTCACCAGCGGATATGAACGAATACTGACAACTACGGTCGACAACATCGAACACATCGAATCGACCACGGTGAATGGCCAAGCCATCGTCAGGATTTACCTGCAGCACGGCGCGAGTTTAGACACCGCCAATGCCCAGGTGACGGCCATATCGCAAACCGCACTTCGACAATTGCCGCCGGGCACCCTTCCTCCCTTGATCATCAACTACAGCGCTTCGAGCGTACCCATTCTGCAGCTCGGACTTTCTGGGAATGGACTCTCAGAGCAGCAGCTGAACGACCTGGGACAGAATTTCCTGAGGCCCCAACTGGTGACTGTTCCTGGGGCCGTCATACCGTACTTGTACGGCGGAAAACAACGTCAGGTCATGATTGATCTGAATCAAGGGTGGATGCAATCGAAGGGCCTTGCGCCACAGGATGTTCTCACGGCCGTGCAACAGCAAAATTTGATCTTGCCGTCCGGGACGGCCAAGATGGGTCCATTCGAATACGATGTTCGGCTGAACGCCAGCACCAGGACCGTCCCCGAGTTGAATGACCTCCCGGTCAAGGTCGTCGGCAATTCCACGATCTATCTTCGTGATGTAGCGAATGTGCGCGACGCTTTTGCGCCGCAGACCAACATCGTGCGTCAGGACGGTCGTCGCGGCGCTCTGGTGTCCGTCCTCAAGGCTGGCAATGCTTCGACACTCGACGTCGTGAAGGGCATTCGCGGCCTTCTACCGCGTGTCGCGCAGACGCTTCCCCCCGAACTCAAGATTTTGCCGTTGGCCGATCAATCCATTTTCGTCCGAGGCTCGGTGAACGGCGTCATTCGCGAGGCCGTCATCGCTGCTTGTCTCACGGGTTTGATGATTCTGTTGTTCTTGGGAAGCTGGCGCAGCACTCTGATCATCGCCATTTCCATTCCGCTATCCATCCTGACCTCCGTCATGGTCCTCAGCTTTCTCGGAGAGACCATCAACATCATGACACTCGGGGGCCTGGCCCTCGCCGTTGGAATTCTTGTCGACGACGCCACGGTCACGATTGAAAACATCGAGCGCTACTTCGAAGAGGGACATGCCCAGCGCGACGCCATCCTGGAAGGCGCGGCGCAAATCGCCGTACCCGCGCTGGTATCCACGCTTTGCATCTGCATCGTGTTCCTGCCGATGTTCCTGCTGAGTGGCGTGGCCCGCTACCTCTTTGTTCCTCTCGCCGAGGCTGTTGTGTTCGCGATGATCGCCTCGTACATCTTGTCGCGGACGCTCGTGCCTACGCTCGCGATGTACCTGCTGAAAGCAAAGCAGGGCAAGGCCGCCAGTTCGCGGAATCCTTTCGTGCGGTTCCAGCGGGCGTTCGAGCGTGGATTCGAACGGGTTCGGGGCGCCTATCACTCCCTACTCACGGCGCTTGTCCATCGCCGGGCCCTTTTCATCCCCACCTTTCTTCTGATTTGCCTTGCTGCGTTCCTCCTTGTCCCGTGGCTCGGCCAGGACTTCTTTCCGAGCAGCGACAACGGTCAATTCATCCTCCACCTTCGCGCCAAGAGCGGCACGCGAATCGAAGAGACCGCGAAGTTGTGCGATCTCGTCGAAGGCTCGATACGGCGTGAGATTCCCGAGCGCGAGACGGACAACATCCTGGACAACATCGGGCTGCCTTACAGCACGATTAATTTTGTGCACAGCACGTCGGGCCTCATCGGAGCGGGCGACGCCGATATTCTGGTGTCCCTCAAGGAAAATCATCACGCCACTGCAGAGTATATTCAGCGCCTGCGAGATACGCTGCCCGGCGAATACCCTGGCACCACGTTCTACTTCCTGCCCTCGGACATCGTCACGCAAGTCCTGAACTTTGGCCTGCCGGCACCCATTGATGTCCAAATCGAGGGAACCGATATCGAGGGCAATCGCCAAGTCGCAGCCCGCATGCTGCATGAGATCGAGCAGGTTCCGGGTATTGCCGATGCGCGCATACAGCAAGCGTTTGATTACCCGGAGTTCGATGTGGCCGTGGATCGCACCAAGGCGGCCCAGGGCGGGTACACCGAGCGCGACGTTGCCAACAGCATGCTGAACTCCCTCAGCGGCAGCTTCCAGATCACGCCCATGTTTTTTCTCAATTTCAACAATGGCGTCAGCTACAACCTGGTGACCCAGACTCCGCAATACTCGATTCAATCCCTCCAAGACCTCCAGAACACTCCAATCAATGCCGCGACTGCTACGCGCCCTGAGATTCTCGCGGACGTCGCTTCCATCAAACGGACGAATGAAATGGAAGTGATCTCGCATTACAACATTCGCCGGGTGGTCGATATTTACGCCGCCGTCCAAGGCCGCGACTTAGGAGCGGTGGGCCGCGATGTCACGCACATTGTGGATGCCAACCGAAAATCCTTGCCACGCGGCAGCTTCATCACCGTTCGCGGACAGCTGGAAACCATGCGCACGTCGTACCTCGGTTTGCTGGGCGGGCTGGTCTTCTCCGTCGTTCTCGTTTACCTGCTGATTGTGGTGAACTTTCAGTCCTGGCTGGATCCGTTCATTATCATCACCGCACTTCCTGCCGCCCTTGCCGGCATCGTCGGTTTCTTGTTCCTCACGCATACCACACTTAGCGTTCCGGCCTTGATGGGAGCCATTATGTGCATGGGCGTCGGAACGGCGAACAGTATTCTCGTCGTTTCTTTTGCCAAAGAACTGCTGCTGCACCACGGAGATCCTGTCAGGGCGGCCATCGAAGCCGGTTTCACCCGCTTTCGACCGGTGGTCATGACGGCTCTGGCCATGATCATCGGCATGATTCCTATGGCGCTCGGGCTCGGCGAGGGCGGCGAGCAGAATGCGCCGCTCGGACGCGCCGTCATTGGCGGTCTGTTGTGCGCCACTGTGGCCACCCTCGTTTTCGTCCCCGCAGTCTTCAGCTTGCTTCACCGACGGCGCGATCTCTCCAAGGGCGACCCTGAACCCATTTCCGTATGAGTTAAGAAATATCAATGACATCGAGCGAGGAAAATGTGACGACCACTCCGGAACCAGAAATGATCGAAGCGCAGACCATGCAGCCGAACGCGGGCGAATTTCACTCTCGCGCGGGAGCCCGGGGCAGAATCGCAATCCTTGTCGCCGCCGCGGTCGGTGCTCTTGCTTTCCTGATTTACTCCGGCATACATTCGCGAGCAGCAGCCGAGTCGCGACTCAAACAACGAACAGAAGAAGCCGCAATTCCCACTGTGGCCGTGGTTTTTCCTCGGGAAGGTGCCCCGACACAGGAAATAGTCCTGCCTGGTAATACCCAGGCATTTAGCGACGCACCCATCTATGCGCGGACCAGCGGTTATCTTAGGCATTGGTATTTCGATATTGGCGCGCACGTGCGGAAAGGACAGTTGCTGGCGGAGATCGAAACCCCGGAAGTCGATCAGCAGCTCCAGCAGGCTCAAGCGGACCTGGATACCGCACAGGCCAACCTGAACATCGCCAAAATCACCGCCAGCCGCTGGCAAGACCTGGTAAGCACAGGCTCCGTCTCCCAACAGGAAACTGACCAGGCAGTCAGCAATCTGAGCGCAGTCAAGGCTGCGGCCGAATCGAGCGCCGCGAATGTGCGGCGCCTCGAGGAGCTCCAGTCGTTCGAAAAGGTCTATGCTCCGTTTGATGGCATCATCACGGCCCGCAATACAGACATCGGAGCACTCATCGATGCTGGGGCCAATACACAGCCGAGAGAGCTCTTTCACATCGCCGCCATCCGCACGCTCCGCCTCTACGTCGCAGTTCCCGAGGTGTACTCCCGAGCCGCTCGCGCTGGTGCTGAAGCCGTGTTGACCCTCGATGAATTCCCGGCCCAAACCTTTCATGGGACTCTCGTCCGCAACGCCAATTCGATTGACATCGCGTCGCGTACGTTGCTTGCCGAGGTCGATGTGGACAATCCAGGCGGACAACTCCTGCCAGGCGCCTACGTTTTTGTCCATCTTAAGCTGCCTGAGGAGACTCGCTCGGTGACCATTCCTTCGAATACCTTGATCTTCCGCAAAGAGGGCTTGCAAGTCGGACTGGTTCGCGACGGCAAAGCCGACTTGGTCCCGGTTAAGATCAGCCGCGATTACGGCAATAGCGTCGAAATCGTTTCAGGCCTGCAGCCAACGGACGCCGTCATCGTCGATCCATCGGACTCTCTGGTAGCCGGCATGCCGCTCCGCGTAAGTAATAAATCAGCAAGTGGGCCCGGCCGATGAGGTACTTCTTTCCCATCATGCGTTTTCTCCTTAGCGGCATAGTCGCGTTGCTTTTAGTACTGCTGATCATAGCTCTCGAGGGTTGCACAGTCGGCCCCAAATACGTCAAGCCCACCGTGCCCACGTCAGCAACTTTTAAGGAAGAACCACCAACGTCTTTCAAGGAATCAGGCCAGTGGCAGCCCGCGCATCCCGCAGATCAGACGAGCCGCGGAAACTGGTGGGAGATTTTTGGCGATCCGGAACTCAATGAGCTGGAAGAGCAGATCGCCGGTTCCAACCAGAACCTGAAAGTAGCGGAAGCCCGGTTCCGCGAAGCTCGCGCAGCGATTCGCTTCAATCGGGCTTCGCAGTTTCCGGCTATCTCCACTTCGCCGAGTGCCAGCTATGTCAAGAGTTCAGACTTTTCCCAGAACCTTCCGTCCAAGGTACAAGAGGCCAGCACTGGCAATTTCGTGCTGCCCATAGATCTTTCCTATGAACTGGACCTTTGGGGCCGCGTGCGGCGTTCGGTCGCCGCCGCGCGGGAAGAAGCGCAAGCGACCTCTGCCGATTATGAGACCGCCAAGCTCAGTCTCGAGGCGGAGCTCGCGTTGGACTATTTCGAATTGCGCAGCGCCGACGCTCAGAAGCAGCTTCTCGACGATACCGTGAAAGCCTATACCGACAACCTGCAACTCACGCTCAATCGCTTCAAGGGAGGCGTAGCCCCGAAGGCCGATGTTGCGCAAGCGCAAACCCAGCTTGATACCACTCGCGTGCAGGACACGGATGTCACCGTGCAACGAGCGCAATTTGAACATGCCATCGCGATTCTGATCGGAAAGCCGCCTGCGGACTTCAGCCTCGCAGCCGCGCCGCTCAACTACCAACCTCCCAGCATTCCGATCGGACTGCCTTCTGAACTCTTGCAGCGGCGCCCGGACATCGCTGCCGCGGAGCGCCGAGTGGCGGAGGCCAATCAGCAAATCGGCATCGCCCGCGCGGCGTATTTTCCCACCGTGACCCTCGGCGGATTCGCAGGTTTCGCCGGCACGCAGGGTTCAAACTGGTTTACCTGGCCGAGCGGGTTCTGGGCCGTCGGTCCCGCCCTCGCCCAGACTCTGTTCGACGGCGGACGTCGTCGTGCCACGTCCGAATCGGCGCGCGCGAACTACGATGCTACCGTCGCAACCTATCGCCAGACCTCGCTGACAGCGTTCCAGGAAGTCGAGGACAACGTGGCCGCCTTGCGCATTCTCGAGAACGAAACGCAACAGCAACAGCAGGCTCTTGCATCATCGGAGGAATCCCTTCAACTTTTTACGAATCGATACAAGGGTGGTGTCGACACATACCTTCAGGTTATCACCGCGCAGACCATCGAACTCGCTAACGAACGAAACGCCATTGATATTCAGCGTCGTCGATTGGACGCCAGCGTGCTCCTGATCAAGGCACTGGGAGGAGGCTGGAACGTGTCCAACCTTCCTACCTTCGGCGCATCCTCCGTTCGGGACTATTGAGCTGCTCCAAAGCATGTTAACGCGAACTGGGGCGGACGGCGCGACGTAGTTTCCGGGTGCCTGAAAAGTCTCTCCAGAGTGGATGGCGTGGAATCTATTCCCAAGATCTCCGGTCGCGATGCGCTGGAGAGCTTAAGCCCGGTCCTCGTCGAAAAGGACTGGTATGTCGTAACGGCGCTTGCGGCGATCAATACCGCTGAGGCGTGGTGTGTACGAACAGGGCAGGGAAAATTAGCAAACCGCCGTCTCCAATAAACTCTAACACACAGGGTGATTGCGCAACTGTGCATCAACTGTGCACGAATCCAACGTTTTCAATTTATTCGAGTTATCTTGGAGCGAAAAGCAGATTCCCCGATTTGTTGGAACGTTAGTAGTTAGAAGTAATGGACGGAGTTGTTGGAGTCGAGTGTCGTGCGCCCAAGGCAGGCGTTCGGGAGGAGCGGCTTACATTATCTAAGAACATGAAAGGATTGGCGCCGTTTTGGACCAAAGCGAAATACGGCAAAATGAGCATCGAGGGACGCGACCTGGTCGATACCCAGACGTCGCATCACAGCAAAACTCGTGCGATTCACGATGGAAAAATCCTGGTCGCGCCAGGAAGCGCCAAGGTCCCACGCAACCTCAAGGTCCGCCAAAGTAACCGTCTCGATCACTGCTATTCCGCTCCGCAAGCCTTCCCAAAATCGCTCCGCAGCTTTGCGTTCAAGCTTGTGGTGAAGCAACGTCCATGTTTCGACCAAAACGTGATCCGAGGTCATCAGTGTTTCACCGGACTTGAGAATTGCTTTTGATCGAGCGTTGTTGCGGTCGGAAGAGTCTGCCGCGGCATACCAAACGGAAGTGTCGACAAATAAGCTCATATGGCGAGAGCGCTAGCGGCGGCGCGGTTTCCTGCGCGCAGATCGGAAAGCCTCGGCGATCATGGAATCCTTGTGGCTCGCAATGTCTGAGCCGCCCGAAGCCCCGAGATCAAAGATACGATCTACGCTAGGCGCCGTCTCGGGACGAGCAAGATCACGTGCGAGTAGACGGCGAAAATACTCTGCCAGAGACACCCCGAGATCATTGGCACGTTGACGCGCACGGCGCTGCATCTCAGTTTCAAGTGTGATCTGAGTCTTTGCCATCATGATGGCTCCATCATACCACATCAGGCAAAAGTTACAGCTACCGATCCTAATCGCCTGGTCGAGTCGTATATCCGAAGCTCCGCGAGCTTCTGTTGTACTCTCTGCTGCCGATGGAAGCAGCGTTCGTGCCGCGCCACGCACTCTCCCTGGTGCCAAATCTCCACGTAGGACGAATGCACCTTGGCCTGCACTTCGACGCCGACGGGTAGCGGAACGGAGTGAAGTTGGTCAGTACCTTCACGCAGCCGCTGGTGTTCACATGCGGAAAGTGAATCGCCGCCAGATCGAAACCTTCTTCCGCCAGTGCACGCAGGTGTTCTCGCTCCAGATTCATTCCTGCACCAACCGTCTGGGCCCGCTCGCCGATCAAACGCTGCTCATCGTTTCGGGATGCTTCCAGCAAGAAGAGGTTCAGCGCTTCCCAACTCGCAACCTGCGGAACAGGCACCATGTGGTTCCGGCGAAAGTATCCGCCTTCTCCTTCCACGCCACCCTTTTCGTGCCCTTCGCCGGGCGTGAAAAACTCTGACGCAAAACCCCAGTGAGATCGAAAGGCCATGAATCGCGTGGTCTCCTCTCGCTGATGCCCGCGCAAAATCTTCTTCACCGCACTCTTCAGGTTGTCGTACCTTAAGACAGCCGTCAACCACTGGAATGCGGGATCGTACTCGCCGCGCCGCGCCACTTCCCGCGCTGAACCGATCCCTTGGCTGTAGGCATATACCCACAAACTGATCAGCAGTTGCGGATCGAACGCTGGCCGCCCGCCTTCTTCCGCGCTGCTCTCGATGCCTTGATAGAACTGACTCAGGTCCATATGCCCAATCAGCGTCCAGATAGCACGCGCCGGATGATCCTCGCCGACCAGTCTCTCTACGTCCACCGCACGCCAACTCATTTGTTGTCGGTTTACCCATCGGATCAACGGCTTGTTGTTCGCGTTTTCTTGGCTCATGCCGCGAGCTTACGGCACGCTATTTGTTTTGCAAGAATGAAATTCAGAGGGTTTCTTCACAGCTTCCGCGTACCCAGGACTCCACGTCTCCAGTAACCGCAGAAGCCTCGTTTCGCCCTTTCGACGGAATCCGCTGCTAGGATAAGAAGAAGATGAACATCGGCTATGGTCTTGGTTTCTTCCTTTTTTCCGTGATGTGGGGCCTTTTGCTCTACCAACTCGGCGCAGGCAAGCTACTGGACCGCAACTGGAAAGTTTGGACGACTCGAAAGGAACGGCCAGCTCTCTATTGGACGGTCGTTTTAGTGCAAGCTGTCGGAATCTTGTTAGGTTCGGTCTTCTTCATTAGGGACGTTCTCTCGCTGAAATAAGGTCTCGTTGCATCCGGCCTTCAGAGTACCGCAGGAATAAAATCCAGTTCTCCCGTAACCGCGTTCACCAGGAGCTACTGGCCTTACCGGTCCAATTCTTCACTTCGAGATTTCCGCTCGGTCGAAATCTACTCGTTTCATTCGCTTTCAATACAGGACTTATCTAGGGAGTATACTGGGCGCATGTCGCAATGTGATTTAGTTATTGTCCGGTCTTACGGCACCGAGGGCGAGGCCGAGGTTGCGAAGGGCCTCCTTGAGTCCTCAGGCATCGATGCGATGATTCAGGCGGATACCGCTGGTCGCATGCGAGAGCATCTGGCATGGAGCGGCCTGGGACATCGGGTGCTTGTGCGCGAAGAGGACGCAGCCGCGGCGCAAAGCCTTCTTGCGTTGCCCCAAAACGATGAACTCGTGCTGCTTCAAAAGTATGCAACGCAGACCCAAGTGGACGTTGCGCAAGGCGCGCTTTTGTCCGCCGGCATTTTCGTAACGGTCCGGGATGACGGCACGTATTATCAGCTGCTCGTGAATAAAGAAGATGCAGCGACAGCACGCAAGGTGCTTGAGACGGTCTCAGAAGCGCAACCCATAGCCGACAGACCAGAGGAAGGCAGCGACAAGTAGTGGGAGGTGCAAGTGGACTCAACCACCTATGAATATTCGAGGCCAATCCGTGGTTTTTCTCGCGTGTGGCGAGCCGCCGTTTGTTGGACAGTTGTTAGTGCGGCGTCTATATCCGGAATATCAGCGATAACGGCGAACCAATCTGACCCAAGTCATGAGAAGAGGACACCAACAATTCCAGTTAGCTCCGATTCGGAAGAACAGAAGATGTTCAAGCCCAAGACCATTGCAGACGGAGTTGTAAAAGACGACGTATGGTTTCATAGAGGAACGTGGGTCGGACCGAATAACAAAGAAGTGAGTGTGGTCACCAGCAAGTTCAAATCGAGCGAGGATGCTGCGACGTGGGTCAACGAAACTCTTCTCAAGGGAGCCAAGATAAGCGAGCGAAAACCGCTCGTCGAAGTCAAGAACGGCCCCGCTATCGGTGAGAGGATGGTTGCCATTCTTTCCTCTGAGAAGGAAGGTGAACCTTTGACTATTCTTGTTTGGACTGAAGGTTCCACAGTCCGCGAAATATACTCAGTATCCCCGGAGATTGTATTTCTCGCGGAGAAGGTATTTTTCCCTCATTATTATGCTTTGATGCATGCCGAAAAATGATGGCTGGCTATTCTGACCTCCCATGCCTGATTTGTCGGTTAGAACGTAGCCGCCCAGCGGCGGACGCTTCGCGTGGGATGTCCGGAGAGGCGGTTGCCGTAGAGCTAAGATAAGTTTGGGTCACAGGAGGTCCCCGTGACCCATCTACGTAAACTGATGCTGGAAGAT
>JABCYZ010000029.1 GCA_013289955.1 Acidobacteriota bacterium | reverse complement strand
GCGCGCTGGCCGGCAAATTCGGGCAGCGAAAATAGGGTGCGATCGCCAAGAGCGCCCGCTCCAGCTGGTCATCCCCGGCGAAACCGGCTGTCTAAGACTGCCCCCTGCTAAGCTTCCGAAACTGCTGGCCGGAAACAAGCGTACTTGCCTTCCAGGCATCTTGGTGAAATAATCCGACCATGGTCATAGGCGACAGACTCCGCGAACTTCGCGAACAAAAGAAACTAAGTCAAGGTGACATCGAAAAGCGCACAGGGCTGCTTCGGTGCTACATCTCCCGAGTTGAGAACGGGCATACCGTTCCGGCCATCGAAACACTGGAGAAGCTGGCCCGCGCTTTCGAAGTGCCGATGTATCAATTGTTTTATGACGGGGATCAGCCTCCGAAGTTGCCAAATCTGCTCACGCGAAAATCCTCGGAGGACATTGCGTGGGGCAGTACCGGCAAAGACGCGAAGTACTTGAACAAACTTCGGCGTCTGCTGGGCAAGACGGACGAGGATGGCCGCAAGCTGCTGTTGTACACGCTTCAGAAAATGGCGCGATAGTCGAGAAATCTTGCGCCGCATGCCGCCACTTTGTGCAGCGTCTCCGACACAACTTCGAGTGAGTTCCAGTTAACCGCGGATTTGCCGCTAATTGCTTGTCACGAAGATCATTGCTGGTTGTTCTTTCGCGCGCTTCCCCACCCTTCTATATGATCCCCGAATTACTGCCGTATTGACCTCTCGAGTGGGCGGAGCCATACACGGGGAACGTTTCATCCAAGAAGGAGAACAGGAAGAAAGATGGGCAGGGTGTGCCATTCGCCTGCGGGGCATGCCCATGGGATTGGCGGTGGTCGGGTGATAGAGCTCGAGCGCTTGTCATTTCTCGACCCCTTGGCTTGCGATGCCTTACGAAGCAGCATAACGCGAAGCTAGTTCGCTTTGGATTCGTGGACTCTTTCAGAGACTTGGGCAGGAGTCGGGAGTTGCGAGAGGTCCCAGCCGCCGCCGAGGGCTTCGATCAGTTGGACAGAGGCGGTCATGGCCTGGGTGCGGAGAGAGGCGAGGGTTTGCTGGTCAGAAAGAAGGGTGGTCTGGGCAACCAGGACGTTCAGATAGGTATCGACGCCGGTAAAGTAACGCGCTCTTGCCAATTCGAGATAGCGCTCGGCGGACTTTTCGGCGTCTACCTGTTGCTGGATCTGTTTGGAAAGAATGCGGACGGCGGCCATGGAATCTTCCACCTGCTGAAAGGCGGTGAGGACGGTCTGGCGGTAGCCGGCGACGTCGGCGTTGTAGAGGGCGATGAACTGCTGGACGGTGGCGCGGCGGAGGCCGGCATCAAAGATGGTTTCGGAAAGCGACGGTCCGACGGACCAGAAACGGCTGGGCCAGGCGAGGAGATTCCGCAGGGCCGAACTTTCGAAGCCGCCTTCGGCGCTGAGGGTAAGGTTGGGATAGTAGGCGGCCACGGCAATGCCGATTTGGGCGTTGGCGGCGGCCATGGAGCGCTCGGAGGCGGCAATGTCCGGGCGGCGCTCGAGAAGCTGCGAAGGCACGCCTACGGGAATGACGGGCGGTGCGGCGCTCAAAGGCTTCACGGGAAGGGAGAAGCTGGATGGACTCGCGCCAATGAGAACGGCGATGGCGTGCTCGAACTGGGCGCGCGCGATACCAAGATTGGTGCCTTCGGATTCGGCGGTCTGCAACGCGTTTTCGGCCTGGACAAGGGAAATCTCGTCGTCGACTCCAGTTTCGTAGCGGGCGCGGGAGAGATCGACGGATTTCTTGTCGGCCTCCACAGTTTCGTCGAAAATTTTTTGCAGGGCGTCCTGGCCGCGGAGTTCGAAGAAGAAAACGGCGAGGCTGGCCTGCTCGGTGAGGCGCTCGTTTTCGAGGTCGGCAGCGCTGAGCTGGGCGTTGTACTGGGCTTCGTGGATGGTGTTGCGGACTTTGCCCCACAGATCGGGTTCCCAGGAAGCAGCGGCCGGAAGAGAAAAAATCTGGCTCTGGAGCTTGGGCGCTGTGGTTGTACCAGTGCCGCCTGAACCCGAGCCGCCGGAGGCGTTGCTGAGATTCGCGGAGGTGCGGGAGCGGGTGTAGGAAGGCGTGGTTCCTATCGTCGGGAAAAGCTGGGAACGGGCCTGCGCAACGAGAGTGCGAGCTTCCATGAAGTTTTCAAAGGCCTGCTTGATGTTCTGGTTGTTGACGTTGAGCTGATCTTCGAGCGCGTTAAGTTCCGCGTCGTTGTAAACTTCCCACCATTTTCCGTGGAGCATGGCGTCCTGGGGTTCTGCGACTTTCCAGTCGCCGGAATTCGTGAATTGGGCGGGCGACTCCTTGTAAGTGGCGGGGGGCGGCTGAACGGTGGCGGTTGGCGCGTGATATTTCGGGCCGACAGTGCAGCCCGCGAGCGACAGCGCCGCGATTGCGGCGGTGGCGCTCGCTAGAGTTTTTATTTTGATTCGTCGATTGTTCATAGTTTTTGCCCTTAGAATTAATCCGCGGCGCTAGGGGCTGGCGCATCCGTGGGACGAAATGTGTCGCGCTCTTTTCTGAGAAGACGCAGGCGGAGCCTGTCGAGCGTGAGGTAAACGACCGGAGTGGTATAGAGCGTCAAAAGCTGGCTCATGATGAGGCCCCCGACGATGGTGATGCCGAGCGGGCGGCGGAGCTCGGAACCGGTACCGGTCCCAAAAGCCAATGGCAAAGCGCCGAAGAGCGCGGCCATGGTGGTCATAAGGATGGGACGGAAGCGCAGCATGCAAGCTTGGAAGATGGAGTCTTCGGTGCTCATGCCCTGTTCGCGTTCAGCTTGCAGGGCAAAATCTACCATCATGATGGCGTTTTTTTTGACGATACCGATCAATAGGACGATGCCGATGATGGAAATGACGTTGAGATCCACTTTGAAAATCATGAGAGCGATGATGGCGCCAACGCTGGCTGAGGGCAGCGTGGAAATGATCGTAATGGGGTGGATGAGGCTTTCGTACAGGATGCCAAGAACAATATAGACCGCGAGGATCGCGGTGAGGACAAGATAGCCCTCGTTGCTGAGAGAGTTCTGGTAAGCCTGCAGAGTGCCGGCAAAGAAACCGCGGAGCGAGGAAGGAGCACCTATGCGTTGCTTCATCTCGTCGATCGCGAGCGTCGCATCGCTTAGAGAAACTCCTGGCGCGAGATTGAAGGAAGTCGTGACCGATGGAAACAGTCCGGTGTGATTGAGAGCGAGGGGGATTGTATTCGTTTTAGTGGAGGCCATGGTGAAGAGCGGAGCGTTACCGGTGGCCGTAACGCTGCTGCTCCCCGCGGGATGGAAATAGATATTATTGAGGCCATCGGGAGTCTGCGAGTACTGGGGATCGACTTCGAGGACGACGTAGTATTGGTTCAACTGGGTGTAGATGATCGAAACTTCGGACTGGCCAAAGGCGCTGTAGATGCCGCTATCGAGGGACTGGGCCGTTTGGCCAAGTTTCGCGGCGGTGACACGATCATAGTTGAGCAGGATGTCGAGGCCGCCATTTTGCTGATCAGAGTTCACATCCTGAAAGCCCGGAAGTTTTTTCATTTCGGCGAAAACGCGCGGTCCCCAAGTGGCGAGATCGGAAATATTGTCGGACTGGATGGTGTACTGATAGAGAGCGTTGCTGCCACGCCCGCCGATGCGCAAATCCTGTGAAGCCTGGAGAAAGGCGGAAGCTACCGGCAGACGGTTTAGTTGCGGGCGCAGACGGTTGATGATCTCCGGAGCTCCAATTTTCCGTTCGGACAGGGGCTTAAGCGCAATAAACATATTTCCGGTATTGGTGGCGCCGCCGCCTCCTGTGAAGGCCATGACATTCTGAACGGCTGGATCCTTGTTGATGACCGCCTCGAGTTTCTGAATCGCGTCATTCATTGCCGGAAAGGAAGAGTCCTGAGGGCCCTGCACTCCGCCGCCCAGGGTCCCGGTGTCTTGCTGGGGAAAGAAGCCTTTGGGGATTTTATAGACCAGGACGACGTTGAGAACGATGGTCATGAAAAGAACCAGCAGAGTGAGCCCGGGATTCTCCAAAACCCAGTGAAGGCTTCTGCGGTACCAGGAGAGGGCCCCTTCAAAGATTCTCTCTGAGGTCATATAGAGACGGCCGTGTTTCTGTGCGTGTTCGTTGCGCAAGAGGTAGGCGCACATCATCGGAGTGGTGCTCAGGGAAATTGCCATGGAGACGATGATGGCGGTGGAGAGGGTGACGGCAAATTCCCGGAAGAGGCGGCCCACGATTCCGCCCATCAGCAAGAGCGGAATAAACACGGCGATCAGGGAGATGCTGATGGATAGAACAGTGAAACCAATCTCCTTCGCGCCTTTGAGGGTGGCGGCGAAGGGGTCCATGCCTTCTTCCAGGTGACGGGTGATGTTCTCCATGACCACGATGGCATCATCGACGACGAAACCGGTCGAGATAGTGAGAGCCATCAGGGAGAGATTGTCGAGGCTATAGCCGCAAAGATACATCACCGCGAATGTGCCGATCAGAGAAGCGGGAACGGCGACGGCCGGAATGAGGGTCGCGCGGCCATTCCGCAAGAAGATGAAGACAACGACGATGACGAGACAGATCGAAATGAACAGCGTGCGCTCAACATCGCTCACCGAGGCACGGATAGTCGTGGTGCGATCCAGGACGACCGTGGTATCGATTCCTTCCGGGATCGATGCCTGGACGGAAGGCATCTCGGCACGGACGCGGTCCACGGTCTCAATGATATTTGCTCCGGGCTGGCGGAAGACGATAAGCAATACGGCGCGCTTGCCATTCAAGTACCCAGCGGTGCGCACATTCTGCACGGAGTCGATTACGTCTGCGACATCGGAAAGGTGAATAGCAGCGCCGTTGTTATAACCAACGATGATGGGCTTGTAATCCACGGCATGAGAAATCTGGTCGTTGGAGATAATATCTGCGGTCGTCTTGCCGTCCGAAATCTGGCCTTTGGCGAGATCGGAGTTTTGGATGCGGAGGATGGATTGGAGGTCGACCATGGTCAGGCCGTAACTGGCAAGCTTCGTGGGGTTGACCTCGACGCGAACCGAGGGCAACGCACCGCCGCCCACGTTGACCTGGCCGACGCCTTGAATTTGCGAGAGTTTTTGCTGAATGACGGTGGAAGCTTCGTCGTAGAGCTTATCGGGGCCGTATTTTGAGGAAGTAAGGCCGAGGATCATGATGGGAGAATCGGCCGGGTTCACTTTGCGGTAGGTGGGGTTGGCTGGCAAGTTCGCCGGCAAATAGGTTCGGGCGGAATTGATAGCGGCCTCGACGTCCCGCGCGGCTCCGTCAATATTGCGGCTGAGATCGAACTGAATTGTGACGGAACACGTCCCGAGGGTGCTTGTGGAGGTCATCTCGGTGACGCCGGCGATGTGGCCGAACTGGCGCTCCAGAGGAGTTGCCACGGAGGAGGCCATGATCTCGGCGCTGGCTCCGGGCAAGCTCGCGTTGACTGAGATGGTGGGAAAGTCCACCTGGGGGAGGGGAGAAACGGGCAGAACTTCGAAAGCGATGGCGCCGGCGATAGCAATGGCGATGGTCAGCAGGGTGGTCGCGACGGGCCGGTGGATGAAGGGTTCGGATACGTTCATAAGGAACCCGCGGGTTGCGGCTCGGCACCGGGCTCGGCCACTTCCGATCTTCTGGAGAACCGCTGCGCCAGCTTGTCAAAGAAAATGTAAATAACGGGCGTGGTGTAAAGGGTGAGCACCTGACTCACCAGGAGACCGCCGACCATGGCGATACCGAGCGGACGGCGCAATTCAGAACCGATGCCTCTGCCGAATGCGAGCGGCAAACCCCCGAGCAGAGCGGCCATGGTGGTCATCATGATAGGGCGGAAACGGAGAAGGCAGGCCTCATAGATTGCGTCGGTGGAATTTTTTCCGTGATTGCGCTCGGCATCCAGCGCGAAGTCAACCATCATGATGCCGTTCTTTTTAACAATGCCGATCAGAAGCACCAGACCGATGATGGCGACGACGCTGAGATCCTGACCGAACAGAATGAGCGCGAGAAAAGCGCCAACGCCGGCGGAAGGAAGCGTGGAAAGAATGGTGATTGGATGTATGAAACTCTCGTATAAAACGCCGAGGACGATATAGACAGTCACGAGAGCGGCGAGGATGAGCAGTGGCATGTTGGAGAGCGAGTTCCGGAAAGATGCCGCGGTACCCTGGAAATCGGCCTGAAGGCTGGCGGGCATGTGCATATTTTTTTGAACTTTGTTGATGGCGGTGATGGCTCCGCCGAGCGCCGCGTTGGGAGCAAGGTTGAAGGAAACCGTAATGGCCGGAAACTGACCCTGATGGTTGATGGAAAGCTGTTCTGTTTTGGTTTCAAAATGCGAGAACGCACCCAGCGGCACGGCATTGCTTTTTGCAGAGCTCGTGCCTCCGGCCGACGTCGCGCCTTTGCTGGAGTTTGCGCTCGATGTACTGGGGGTGAGGGCATTCGCGGGAGGAGCCAGTGTGTTCGCGGAAGCGGTATAGAGAGCGGAGCCGGTCAGGGCGTTTGAGCCCGCGGAGGTAGAGCCGTTGCCGGTAGAGGAAGCGGCCGCCCCGGTGGTGTTAGCAGCGGAGTTGGACTGTATATAAAGTTTGTTCAGCTTGTCGGGGTCGAGCTGAAACTGAGGCTGAGCTTCCAAAATGACGTGGTATTGATTGGACTGCGTGTACATGGTGTTGATCTGGCGCTGACCGAAGGCGTCGTAGAGCGTGTTGTCGATGGTCGTGGGCGCAATGCCCAGCCGCGAGGCGGTGGCACGGTCAATGATGAGCGAGACGGCAAGGCCGCCCGGCTGCTGATCCGTGGCAACATCTTCCAGCTCCGGCAAATTTTTCAAGTTGGCGACGAAGCGATTGGTCCAATCGTTGAGTTCATTGGGATCCGGATCTTCCAGTGTGTATTGGAACTGCGTGCGGCTGACACGGTCGTCGATGGTGATGTTCTGGACCGGTTGCATGAAAAGCTGAATGCCCTGGACATCATTCAGGCTTGACTGAAGACGGCGGATGACGTCGGAAGCGTTTATTTTACGATCTTCGAGCGCCTTCAGATTGATGGACATTCTGCCGCTGTTGGTAGTGATATTCGTGCCATCGGCACCGATGAAAGAGGAGAGACTCTCAACCGCCGGATCCTTGAGAATGACGCTGGCAAGCTCCTGCTGTTTTTCGGCCATGGCATTGTGACCGATGGTGGGAGGAGCCTGGGAAATACCCTGGATAATCCCGGTGTCCTGGAGGGGGAAGAAACCTTTTGGAATGACGATGTAGAGAAAGATGGTCAACAAAAGAGTGGCCACGGCGACGAGAAGGGTGATGGTCTGGAAGCGAAGTACAAACTTCAGCGTGCGCCCGTAGAAGGCGATCATGCTATCAAAAGCGTCTTCAGACGCCTGGAAAAGGCGTCCCTGCTTTTGACCGGTGTGGCGCTTTAGAATGCGGGAAGCCATCATCGGAGTAAGAGTCAGGGAAACAACGGCGGAAACGATAATGGTGACTGCCAGAGTGACGGCGAACTCGCGAAACAGGCGGCCAACGACGTCCGCCATAAAGAGCAGCGGAATGAGGACGGCGATGAGTGAAACCGTAAGGGATACGATCGTGAACCCGATCTGCTCGGCTCCCTTCAAGGCAGCCTCCATGGGAGGTTCACCCTCTTCGATATATCGAGAGATGTTTTCGACCATGACGATGGCGTCGTCGACGACGAATCCGGTCGAAATGGTGAGGGCCATGAGGGAGAGGTTATCGAGGCTGTAGCCGAGGGCATACATCGCGGCGAACGTGCCGACGAGCGAGAGGGGTACGGCCACACTGGGAATAATTGTCGCGTACACGCTGCGCAAGAAAAGGAACATGACCATAACAACGAGCGCAATGGTGAGCATCAACTCGAACTCAACATCGGAAACCGATGCCTTAATCGGTGCCGTGAGGTCGGTGAGGGTGGTGACGTCAATGCCCGTGGGCAGGTTTGCTTCGAGCTGAGGGAGCAGAGCTTTAATGCGCTGCACAACGCTTATGGTGTTTCCGCCAGGCTGGCGCTGGACGTTTACGATGACCGCGGGAGACTTATTCATCCAGGCAGCCTGAAAATTATTTTCGACACCATCCACAATTTTCGCCACGTCGGTGAGCATGACCGGCGCGCCGTTGCGGTAGGCGACGACGACGTTGTTATAGTCCTTGCTGGTGACAAGCTGATCGTTGGCGTCGATCTGGTAATCCTGACGAGGGCCGTCAAAGTTGCCTTTGGCGGCGTTGACACTGGATTGTGTTACCGCCGTGCGGAGATCCTCGAGATTGATTCCGTAGGAAGAGAGGGCCGCTGGATTGGCTTGAATGCGGACAGCAGGCTTTTGCCCGCCGCTGATACTGACGAGGCCAACGTCGGTCAATTGTGAAATCTTGGGGGCTAACCTCGTGTCCACGAGGTCTTCCACCTGGGCGAGCGGAATAGTGTTTGAAGTTACGGCCAAGGTAAGCACCGGAGCATCGGCCGGATTTGTCTTGCTATAGATCGGAGGCGAGGGCAGGTTGGCCGGGAGAAAGCTTTGGGAAGCATTGATCGCCGACTGCACTTCTTCTTCCGCGATATCAATATTAAGACTGAGGTTGAATTGAAGCACGATGACGGAGCAGCCGCCCGAACTACTGGAAGTCATCTGGCTTAAGCCTTGGAGCTGGCCGAATTGGCGCTCAAGCGGGGCCGTCACCGTGGTTGCCACGACGTCCGGGCTTGCACCGGGATAAAAAGTGAGAATTTGGATCGTGGGATAGTCGACCTGGGGCAATGCGGACACCGGGAGCTGCGTATAGCAGACGATCCCCACGAGGAGAATTGCCGCCATCAGCAGGGCCGTCGCAACAGGCCTCAAAATGAACGGGCGTGACGGACTCAAGGAGCGGCACTCCCAGCGGAATTTTTGGGTGCAGGCTTACCGGCGACGACGACCTTGGAATTGTCCTGCAGCTTATCAAAGCTGCTGTTTGCCAGCACATCTCCGGGGTTGATGCCCGTCACCTCGGTCTGACCCGCATCGGTGACACCGGCCTTCACGCTGCGCATGTGCGCCGTGTTGTCCTCCAGGACATAAACAAAGTCGGCTTGGCCATTGTGTTGAATCGCGGATGCCGGAATCAGCGTGGCCCCGTGAAGGGTATCCACGAGAAGCCGAACGTTGACGAACTGATTTGGAAAGAGAGAGGTGTCTTTATTTTCAAACGAGGCGCGGGCCTTGACGGTGCCCGTCGTGGTGTCGATCAGATTGTCTAGCGTGAGAAGCTTGCCAGATGCTATTTTCTTTTGGCCGGCACGATCGAAGGCATCCACGGTAAGCGCAGCGCCTTTATGGAGCCGCTGCTGGACCTGTCCGAGGCTGTCCTCGGAGACTGTGAAGATTACCGTGATGGGCTGAAGCTGGGTGATGACGGCCAGCGTGAGCGTTCCCGAAGACTGCACGACGTTGCCTGGATCCACGAGGCGCAAACCGACTCTGCCGGTAACCGGAGCTGTGATGTGGCAATATTCCACCTGGATCTGGTCAAACTGTACGGTGCCTTGGTCGATTTTCACCGTTCCCTGGTCTTGCAGGACTATTTTTTCCTGATCGTCCAGAGTTTGCTTTGGTATGGCGTTTCTGGCCCAGGCATCTTTGTAGCGCTCCAGGTCCATCTTCGCCTGGCCTAAGACATTTTCGTCGCGTTCGAGTGTGCCCTGCGCTTGCAGCAGCGTGGCTTGGTAGGTTCGCGGGTCGATTTCAATGAGCGGATCGCCCTTGCTGACGATTTGTCCTTCCGTATAGTGGACCGCCGTGACGATTCCGTTCACCTGGCTCGTAATCGAAGCGCTGTACACTGGCGTGACCGTTCCGATCGAATCGAGATAAACGCCGATGTCGCCCTTCTGCGCGGTTGTGGTCGTCAGCGTGACGGGCCCGCCGCCCCCCCTCGGAGTTTTGGCGGCCTTCGCCGTATCGTCGTGGTGGCGCAAGATAAGCACGATGACGACCGCGAAGATTACGAGCAAAATAATCCCTACGATGATCCTTGAACCCTTGTGGCGCGGTGGCGAGGAAGCGGGCAATTGATGTTCCGGGCCAATGATGGGGCGTTCATATTGATCAGCAGGCAAGGCAATTCCTTGTTGAAACCATAGGATCGGACCGCGACACAATGATCCGTGAACTTTTGACGATTGTCGACCCGGTTCTGGATACACACTCAGGTAAAGATTGATGGATCATACAGCGTATATGCCAAGAGTGAGGAATGCGGCTGGGGGCGAAGAGCGCATACGGCTTAATGGGGAGCGGCGGCTGACAAAATCCCCCTATTATATAAGTGGTTGATTTAAATAGACTTTTTCCTTCTCTGGCAACCATTTTGGAGATGTTGGGCGAATTCTCTGCCGAACGTTAAGGCCGTCTAATCAACGGGCCTTCTGATAAGGTGTCTCAAGGTTCGACGATATTGTTTCGGACGGCGTAGCGGACAAGGGCAGCGGTCGAATGGAGGTCTAGTTTGAACATGATGCGCGCCCGGTAACACTCCACAGTCCGGGTACTGATATCGAGAATGGAGCCAATCTCCTTGTTGGAATTGCCATCGGCCAAGAAGCGGAGGACTTGCCGCTCCCGCGGGCTTGGGCCGCCGGCGAGCAGATCCATCTCGTTCTGTGCGTCCGGTGGGAGCTGCAGCTCCGTGTCGAAATCTGAGTGCGGCAAGGCAGGAGCTAACGCCGGTTCGCTCGCCGGATCCGGGGGCATATATAACGCGTGCCGGACCAGGGCTGCCTCAAGCTGTGTTTTCGAGGTGTGAAACCTCAAACACAGTGAGCTCTTGAGCAGCGCAACAGAGCGAGTCACTAGATCGAAAGTGCGGGTCGATATATCGGAAAATTCGTCTCCGAGAACAACAGGTTGGCGAAGCACCCGGGAATGGAATTTATCGCGGAGACGAGACAGCTTCAGTTCCGCGCAGCGTCCTTTGGTGACTTCGCTAAAGGTGGCCGCAACCAGCCGAACTTGTCTCGATTCGTCGGTAACAGGATAGAAGTTCACCACCCAGCGGCGCGGATCCGTTCCGTCAGACAACTGAGCCGCCCACTCGAGGTTGGACAAAGGATTGCCCGTGGTCCAAACCCGCCGGAAGGCAAATTCCAGCTTGGGAGACCCGTCCGAAAATACCTGGTGCAACTGTTTGCCGACTTGCCTCTTGGGAGACACACCGATCAGTCTGCCCATGGCGCTGTTCAGCGCCCTGCAGTGCAAATTCTCGTCGAAGAGGGCGACTCCTATGGTGGAATTGTGCAGAAGACTGCTCAGAGAGCTTAGATTTCCGGCGAATGGCTTGCGAGGCCTCTTTCGAGCAGCCCCACGAAAGGCTCTTGCGGGGGTTCTCTCTCGATGGCTGACGCTGGCCAAGCTATGCCTCCAAAACGTATACAAGCTAGTGATGACTGCTGCCGGGGTCCGCGTGGCAGGTCTCGGATGGCGCGATGGGGTGCGCCCTAATCGCTAGACATCTTCCTTTAACAGTCCGTCGATCTCTCATGCTAGCCCGTGCGCTTCAAGATGCGCAACGCCTGAAGCCTGGTAACATTCTTTTCACCAGTATAGTCACTAAGTTAACACAATGCAAAGCCAATATAACATGGTGAAAGACAGTGGTTAGACCTTGAGGGGAGTCGACACGGCCCGGGCGGCAGGGGGGCTAGGTCTTGCCGCCGTCTCTACCGGGAGCGATATCCACGATCGTAATCACCACGCCTTCAATCTTATTATCGAGTGTTCGGTAGGGAAGAATTTTGAGCTGGTAATGAATGCCCACGCGGTCCGTCAGCTCCCTCTCGAGCGGATGGAAATCCGAGACGACTTGAACAACCATTGACTGCAGATCCGCAATTTCGATGGCGGGATTGATATTCGAGAGGGGCCGTCCGATGTCGCCGGCGATAAGTCCGAGAAACTTTTGCGCCTTGGGAGTGAAGCGCCGGATGGTGAGATCGCTACCGATCATGATCACCGCAATATCGATGCTGGAAAGCAGGTTGATCAAGTCATTGTTGATTTGCGTGACCTCCACGTTGCGGCTTCGAAGTTCGTCGTTCACCGTGGTCAGCTCTTCGTTAGCGGACTGCAGTTCCTCCTTGGCTGTTTCCATTTCTTCATTTGTGCTCTGCAATTCTTCGTTGCTGGAGAGGATTTCCTCGTTGGCGGACTGCAACTCCTCATTCATGGCTTCCTGAGTCTCGATGACGGATTGAAGGTATTCTTTCGTCGCCGCCAATTCGTGCTCGAGTTTCGCTCTTTGCTTGACGGCGGCTGCGGATTCTTCCCTGGTGCGGGCTCGTCGCGATACGGGTTGCCGTGGCGGCTCCATGGCCGCCTCTTGAAACACAATCATGAAGCAAAGCTCTTTGGTATTGCCGAGCGTGACTGGAATGACGTCGAAGTTTACGAGTCGCGTTGCACCGGCTGCCTCCGACTTCTCGCCAGTGCGGTCTCCATTCTTGATTCGGAGATTCCTCTTTTCAACGACAGCGTTGTCCTTCTTGGCGCGGGTAATCGCGTTTCGCAGTTCGACAAGGAGACCCTCCCTTGCCATTTTCAGAAGGCTCAGGCTTGCGCGGCCGGGCGCGAGTTTGAGATAGAGATTTACACCTCCACGGGTGTGCAGGATCTCCATTTCCTCGTTAACGAATACTGTCGCCGGCGCATATTGGGTCAGGAGGCGCCGGTCGAATTCCTTCTGCGCTTCCGCATAGTTCCAAATGGAATCCTGCTGCTTCACGGGAACCCGGATGGGCCCGTATTCTCTGCGCTCTGCCGGAGAATCCGGTGAGAGAGCTCCGCCCTGGCGCACGGATCCTCCCTTTTTTGAAAAGATCTTATGTGCGCGGTCTTCCGCTGCGAATAAGCCAGTTGTGGCGCCGAGACCTTCCGAGCTTCCCAGGAGCAGAAATCCGCCAGGTCTCAGCGCGTAATGAAACAGAGAAATAGCCTTGTTTTGGAGAACCGGTTCGAGATAGATGAGCAGGTTCCGGCAGCAAATGAGGTCCATCCGGGAAAACGGAGGATCGTTCAGGACGTTGTGCTGCGCGAAAATGCACATGTCCCTGATCATTTTGCTGACGCGGTAGCCATTTTCCCCTTTTGTGAAAAACCTTCGGAGCCGCTCAGGCGATACGTCGCCTTGAATGTTCTCGGGATAAAGGCCGTTGCGGGCTTTGGTCACGCTCAAATCGCTCACGTCCGTTCCGAAAAACTGAATCGGGTTTTGTGCCGCTTTGTCTCCCAGGAATTCGAGCAGAGCGATGGCGACCGAATACGTTTCTTCTCCGGAAGCGCATCCCGGAGTCCAGATGCGGATACCGCGCTCCCGCGACAGACTTTTTTGGATCGCGGGGAATACCGTTGCTTTCAGGGCTTCGAAGACCCGTGGACTGCGGAAGAAGCTTGTGACGTTGATGAGCATGTCTTGGTAGAGCGCCTTGACTTCGGCGGGATGGCCCTGGACAAACTTGGCATATTCCTCGATTTGGTCGATTTTGTGAACCACCATGCGCCTCTGGATGCGGCGCATAATGGTTGTTTGCCGGTAGTGTGTGAAGTCCACTCCCGTTACCCTGAGCAAAACCTGGAAAATGGAGTGGAGACCTGCGCTGGCAGCGGGGGCAGTTTCCGTCGCCTGAGGCAGCGTGTCGCGGGAAACATAAGGGTGGCGGGCAATGCGCGTAAGTTCCTTGGCGATACCTTTGGGGGAAAGCACGTAGTCGACATAGCCGGCGACGACAGCGCTTCTCGGCATGCCATCGTATTTGGCGGAGGCCTCGTCCTGCGCGAAAGTCACGCCGCCGTGGGTCTGAATCTCCGCCATTCCCAGAGTTCCATCCGTTCCCGAGCCTGACAAGATAACGCCGATGGCGCGATTTCCCTTCTGATCGGCAAGCGCACGCATGAAGTGGTCCACGGACATGTGCATCCCGCGCGATTCCTCGCGCGGGGCGAGATGCAGTGTTTGGCCGGAAATGGACATCATGGCGTTGGGCGGGATGACATAAACATGGTTGGGCTTCACAGCAATGCCTTCTGACACTTCCGTTACCGGCATCGCCGTCTTCCTGGCCAGCAACTCCGTAAGAATGCTGTGATGTTTGGGGTCAAGGTGTTGCACGAGCACGAAAGCCAGGCCCGTGTCGGACGGGAGGTGATTCATCAGATCCGTCAGAGCTTCGATGCCGCCAGCCGAAGCACCGATGGCCACAATCGTGGTGTCGTTCTGGTTTTCGGCCGGCAACGTACTCTCTGTCTTCGCGGCGATTTGCGGAGCATTTTTGCGCGCCAGTTTAGGACTCATGGATTCCTCCCAGTCTTCGGCGCTGAGCACGCCGACCTGCAGGAAAATGACAGAGTCACTACAAATTCCAGAAGCAATGGGCCGATGAGTGTATTCTCTATTCCCCAAGTCACTTGGACATTTGGTTGCGCCCGATTCTAGTCCATATTGGTATCTTGCGACAACTCCTTCTCATCTACTATCAGTACTTTTATTACTTAGTACGAGAAGGGTTCTTCTCTGAATGATCTCGTCGGAAGAGTCTTCCTTGGAGGATCATCTCCGCGGGGCCGGTAAAAACGCCACATCTCCTGGATCCTGCTATAGTGGTGGCGGGACCTCTCAAGATTGTGGGTCGCCATTCCCGCCCCCGAACCCACCTCTTAACCGGCTCGTGTGACCCGATCCTCGCTGCTTTCCTGGATCTGTGGACCCAAGGAGGTTTCTTGAATCGACCAAAGAATATTCGACCACCATCGCTGTCCAGTTCCCTTGCTGGTCTTGTTGTCTCCCTCGAAGCTCAACGGCGGAGAATCAGGGCACTCTCAAAAACGAGCGCGACACTAGAAACACGCGGAAAGCATTTGCTCGCCAAATCAAACTTGCTTAGAGACAAGTTCGGGCAATCCAGCAAGAATCTTACCCAGACTTTTGTTGTGACCAAGACAGCTGTGGCGGAGCTGCGGCTCCTTGGTTCTAGCAGGGAGGGTGGGAATCTAACGCCGCGGGAGAAAGCGGTGGAGCGTGTGGTCGAAGACTCGCCGGAAATGGTCGAGGCGCTTCAACAGGCCACGGAGATCTTGAAGTTGGAGTTTTCAGATTCGGAAGGCAGCGGACGGGAGACACTGGTGAAGTGCGAGCAGGTGCTGCAAAGAACACGGAGAGTTTGGACGATAGAATTACCGCTCGCTTAAGCCGCGCGTTGAAGGGACGCTTTCCGGCTCTAGGGTTTCGCCTCGCCGCTAGTTCGTCGGACCACACCCTCTGCAGGACTTGATTTCTGAAGAATTACAACTTCCGCCGTATTAGGAAGTTAAGGAACACTTTAGGGCAAACCCTCGCCCCTCTGCGAAGCGAGCAGCGCGAAACGTGAGACTTCATCGAAACAGCAGGAAGCGCACGGATCGCGCGGCCTAGAATTCGAACCTGAGCCCGAGCTGACCTGTGCGGTTTCCGCTGTTCTCCGCGGTCTGAACGCTCTGGACCACTCCAAAAGAGGATGACGTGACGTTTGTGGGAGGCGGCGCGAAGTTCGGATGGTTGAGCAGATTGGTGAAAGTTCCTTCAAAGCGAAGGCGCATCCGCTCGTTCAAGTGAAATGTCTTGGAAAGTCCGGCGGCAATTGTGCTCGTGCCTGGCCCCAGGAGAATGCCCACCCCACAGTTTCCGACGGGGCCGGACGGTATCGGATCGAAGGCACTTGGACGGAACATGCTGCCGGTCGCAGGATTCGCGATGTTGCCATTGCCAACGCAATCGGGCCGTTGGAAAGCGCCGCGATAGGAGAGACTCAGGTTCCCTGGATCGTAGCTGGAACTGGTGATGGGGGTGAGGTAGGGACCAGTTTCCCACAAGCTGACGGTGCTGAGGGACCATCCGCCGAACGCCAGATCGATAGCCCGATTCATGTGTGAAAGGAATTTGCGATTCTGGCCGACGGGCAAATCGTAGACGGCGGAGAGCAGGAACCGGTTGCGGCGCGTGTCTGCCATGTTGCCGCGGTTGGCGGCCAGATCGAAACGGTTGGCCACCGGCGTGCCATAGATAATTTCCGGATTAAACGTGGTGGGATCATCGCCGCCAATGTTGCCGAGGCTTTTGGCCCACACATGGCTGGCCTGGAAGGTAAGGCCACCGCGCGCACGCATGTTGAGCTCAGATTGTAGTCCGTTGTAGTTCACGTGGCCCGAATTCGTGGTCGAGAGAATGCGGCCCCAGTTCAGGTAGGGCTTCGGATTAGGGTTAGGAGAAACCGCGCTTGGCTCGACCTGATTGAGATCGACCGTTTGGCTCATCCGGTACGAACTCATCCCAACGTAGCTCTCGCGAAGTGTAATAGCCGAAGCCAGTTCGCGCTCCACGGTGAAATTCCACTGTGCCGATTGGGGGTCGCGGTAATTCGTGAGCGTGTTTTGGTAGAAATCGCCGGTGCCCGCGGTAGTCGATGGGTCATCGGGAGTACGCGCGCTCGGGAACTGATACGCTGGCTGCCCGTTGGTAAAGGAATTGGCGGTGGTGCGGACGACAGAGACGTCGATGTTCGTAGTGTTGAAGGACAGTTGGCCAAGATTGGTCATCGTGAATATGCCGAAGCCTCCGCGTACCACGGTCTTGTTGTTGCCGAACGGCCGGTACGCGATACCCAGGCGCGGCTGAAAATTCTTCCAATAAAACTCGCGCAGCCCCGGCCCAAGACCAACCGTGTTCGCATACTCCACCGGAGCACAAGGCATATTCGCGGCAGTGCCAAGCACCGGCACGCAACCGAGCGCAATATCCCGCGCCGTCGGCGTGCCGCAAGGATCGTCGGCGTTGTTTGGATCGGCGGGGTTGCAAGTGTTAATGCTCGCGAGAAATCCCGGCCGCGGCTGATTGCCCACCGGAATGATCACACCACCGTTCCGGACGTCAAATGCCGTCAGATTCCCGAGATCGCTGACAAACGCGGGAAGCGCCTGCCACCTCAGCCCAAAAGTAAGCGTAATCCGGTCATTCAGCCGGAATTCATCCTGCGCGTATAGGCCGGTTTGTATGGTATGGGCATGTACGTCGGGCCCGGACTGTGCAACATAAGTTTTTGTGGGCAAGCCCAGAAGCAAATTGGCGAAGGCGTTGCCCGTGAAAATTCCCTGGTCAAACGTAAACGCGCCAAAATCGTCGGCGCCCCCGAAACTCTCAAGGTCTTGGTAGCGCACATGGCGCGCGTCGACGCCAAACTTCATGGTATGGCGACCCTTGATCCAGCTCAGATTGTCGGCGAATTGGATCGTCTGCGACTTGGTGGTGCCATCTTTGTCCCGGCCAATCGGCGAGTAGTTGCCCGAATCATCGCTGAAATTAAAGATGGGAAAAGCGCCGGTGTCGGGATGGTCGCTAGGGTCGAGACCGGTCAGACCAAGAGTGGAAATTGCCGACGCGCCTTCAATCGGAAAATTGACCTGGAATTGCCAAAAAGAGACGCCGAAGCGCGCTTCGTTCACGAGGTTATTCGTGATGAGGTAGTTGTGCGAAACGATGAGATTGTTGTTGCGTTCGGAGTCTTGATCTGGCGGCAGGTAGTTGTTCACGGTGTTCAAGGCCGTATCGGTGAGCGATTCGGCGCTGATACGTTTCCAGCTCCATCTTACGAAAATAGATTGTTTCGAACTGATGGTGCGATCTAGGCGCGCGTCGAAACCATTGGTGTTGCTGGGAGTCGGCGTTTGCTGCAAATAGTTGGCCTCCGAGCCAAAATCGGCTGCACTTACATTGATATTCGGCGCGGGAAGATAGTTTTTGAGCAAGCTGATGGCGACGGGATTGATACAGTCCTCGGAGCTCGAGCATTCGCTGCCGCTCGGAATTATATTCCCGGGATAAGGCTTGCCCGTAAAGGGGTCCGTCAGCGGCGTTGAAAGCGCGGAAAAATTCCCCTGACGCATGGCATTTGAGGGAACAAAGAGAAAAAGGTCCGTCGTAAAACGTCGGCGATTCGCCTCAAAGTCGGTGAAGAAAAAGGTCTTGCCCTTCGAAAGCTTGGGAAGCGCAAGCGGACCGCCGAGGCTGCCGCCAAACGTGTTGTAAGCCTTGTGCGGCTTGTCGCCGGAATTCCACACCTCCGCGTCGAGAGCATCGTTCTGCAAGTATTCGAAAGCGCTGCCGTGGAATTCATCGCCGCCACTCTTGGTCGAAATCGTGACGTCGCCGATCTGCGCGAACTCGGCGTTGTTATTGAACTGCGTCACCTTGAACTCGCTGATGAGTTCGGAGGACGGGTTCATATTTCCAAGCGCTCCGTTCTGCCGGATGTTCACCGTCGAGGACCCGTCGACGGAATACTGCACCTGCGAAGGCAGCCCGCCCCCTACGGACACATTCCCGTTGGCGTCCTGCTGCGCCCCTGGAACAGTAGCCAGCATCGCCAGCGGGCTCGTTGTGGCCCCTCGATAATTTACGGGAAGACTTGTCAGTTGCTTGAAATCTTTCGTGTCGCCGATAGTTCCGTTTTCGGTGTTGATCACCGGCCCGCCTTCGCCAGTGACTTCCACCGTTTGCGTCGAACCTGCCAGTTTGAGAGTCACATCGAGGCGAAGGTTCTGGCGCGCATCGAGTTCCAGCGATGAAACTTTGTAGTCGGCGAAACCATCCGCGTGCACCTCTAGCTCGTACCGGCCGGCCTTTAGATTGATGAACTCGTACTCTCCGTTTCCGTCCGTGTTCGCGTTGCGCTGCGTTCGATCATCCAGGCTGGTAAGCGTGACGTGCGCGCTTCCGACAGCCTCCTGACTCGGATCTTTCACAACACCCACGATCCCGCCGAATGTCGATTGTCCACTGGCGCACGGTGCCGCCAGTAAAACGGCGAGCAATAGTGTCAATATGTTGGCTGACATTTGAGGTCCCCCCGATCGCGCGCGATTCCTGCGCGCATTACGCTGAGAGCAACGTAGAAGGGGCCCCATAAGGAAACCGTGAGGGTTTCAGCAAAGAGTCGTAAGCGGCTTCAGCAAAGAAGTGATCTGTCGAATGCGTTTCTTGAATCTGTCGAGTAACCGAGTCAATGAAGTCTGCCTGATCCTCCACGGCGATTTTCTACGGCGAGCGACCGCGATTGTCTGTCGATCGTGCAGCCGAGGCTGACGAGCGTTCCCTGCCGGAGTTCGATCGACTGCCGGATTCAGGAGAGAAGACGGCTTGTTTCTAGGGTGTTGCCTGAAAGACGAAGTTGACGGCTCGCGTCTCGCTGCCGGAGATGCTGATTTCCTGCCTCAGTGTCCCGTAGGCTTCCTGCCAGGCGGTGACCGTGTACTTGCCAGGCGGAAGCTCGGGTAGCCGGAATTGGCCGTCCTCTCCGGTAACAGCAAAGTGCGATGTTTTCAAAACCACAAAATAGGCCTGCATCCAGGAGTGGATGTTGCACTTTACAGGGATTATCTCCTCTTTGTCATACGAGTAGGAGAAGGGCGGCGTACCTGCCGGCTGAATCCTGTTCCATTCGCGATTGAGTTTCGGTATCGGGTGGATGTTGTGTGAAAAGGGATCGCTGTTGGAAATACTCACGTCCTGCCCGACGCGGAACGCAAGGACATGCGTTGCGTACCGGCAATTCTGCTGGTCGAAATTCACGGGTGTCGCTGGGACCTCCGTGGCCTGGGACTCGCCGGCCGAGATATAGACCACCACGTTTTCCAGCGCATTGCCAGGCCCGCCTACCGCCTTCTCGGTCGTGAGCTGCCTGCCAGAATACAATTTCACGCACTCGGGCTGCTTGGACATATTTATGGCGTCGGGCCTCATCAGCGTCCCGGTATACGTCACTCTTCCAGAGATGACCCCAGTCCCGGAGCCGGCCATCGCCGGAAGGGACACTGCTGCGAGCCCTGCGATAACCAGTCTTTCCAATCGCATGCCTTTCCGTCCTCCTCTTTCTCGGCGAGTCTCCAGAAATCCCGCCTCGATACGTCCTTGTGTGAGCGCCCAGCCATGGTGGGACGCCTCAGGGGCTCCTAACCTTCCGATGTGGTCTGATCTAAAATTTTATCGCCCAGGCCCCGCTGGCCATGGAGAAACCTGCTCCACATTCCTAAAGAGGCATTAACCTTTAGGGACTGGCGTCGATGGCGGTGCCAAGCGGCAAACCTAAGGCGGAGGATTCCCTATCCGGGCCGGGTACACCTGTGCGCTTTCGCGTGCGGCCGGGTGTTAGACACTCCATCCGCCCTTCATTGGGTAATCAGGCTGGTCCGGAGGCCGCGCGTTTCAGAGCGAAGAAGAAAGTCTGCTGGGAGGAAGAATCGGTGCGACGGAGAAAACTCGATAGGCTGGCTTATTGGAATCGAAACGCTCGCGTCGGGAGGCTTTTTTAGTGCGGTTCAGGGCTCGCGGGCGAGCGTTTCGATGGTTCTGGGACTACGGGCTAATTTTCTAGTCCTAGGCCTCCTATCAGCCTACTGGTAAGTTGCGATGACAACGGTTAACTTTCTGCCCTTTCATCGCTCGAGAACTCCGCTTTCTGGACTAACGCATCTCTGATACCTGGTCAAACGAACTGCTTCTGAAAATACTATGACCTCATAACTCCACATTTATGAGAGGGATATGAGGTCATATGAACTACGACTTGGCCACGAGCCAAGCCTTATGTTACAGTGTCCGCCGACCCAATAGGGGGTACGACTTTGCCTGGACCGGAGATTTCTGCGGCGAGCAGGGTTCGATTCGGCCTGTTTGAGGCGGACCTTGGACGGGGGACGCTCACTCGGCAAGGCACAAGGCTCAAACTGCAGGAGCAGCCCTTCCGAATATTGGCGCTGCTGCTTCAGCAGCCGGGCGAGATTGTGACTCGGGAACGATGCCGCCAAGCCCTCTGGCCCGAAGGAACCCACGTTAATTTCGACGGCAGCCTCAATGCCGCCCTCAAAAAACTCCGCGCGGCCTTACAGGATGAAGCGGAAAACCCTCGATTTATCGAAACCGTGCCTCGACAGGGTTACCGCTTTCTGGTCCCCATCCAGCTTATTAATGATGCCGTCGCATCCGTCCAGGAGGGGACTCTCTCGCGGCTGGGGAATGGAGATCAATCGATCGAGGTACGCCTGCATCTGCGGCCGGAGATCGCAGAGGGGTTCGCTACCCCGCCGGATTGGAATCGTGAGCGGGCGGAACGCACCCAAAAATGGTTCGATGTGATGTTGCTTTCGATTGCGATCCTGTTTGGATCCTGGCTTCTCTTCTTCATCGTCTACCCGGTGCCGTACCCTAGCATGCAGCACATGGCGCGAATCACGAATGCCAGCCGGATAGACGAGTGGGGAGGAATCGTCTCCGACGGAACGCGGATATTTTTTTTGGAGCGCAGCGATGGCCACTGGAATCTGATGCAGACTTCGGTCGAAGGCGGCAACGCGGAAAAGATGGCCACGCCATTTGAAAACACCCGCCTCTTTGCAATCTCTCCCGACCACTCCCAGTTCTTGATCGGACAGTTCACCGGCCGTGACGAGGAGATGCCGCTCTGGCTCTGGCCCGTGCAGGGAGGAGAGCCTCGGAGGCTGGGTCAAGCTGCCGGTGCCGATCCGGCGTGGTCCCCGGACGGGTCACAGATCGTTTTCGTGCGGGGGCAAAACATCTACGCAATTCACCGCGACGGCACCCAGACCCGGCAATTGGCTCACGTGGAAGGTCATCCACGCTCACCAGCATGGTCGCCCGACGGAGGGAGCATACGGTTTACTTTGGATCTTGGAGAGTTCGGCACGCAATCGATTTGGGAAATGACGGCGGATGGAAATGGGCTGCACGCGATCCTGTCGAAAACGGAGCACCCTAAGCGCCAATCCGCCGGAAACTGGACCGCGGACGGCAAATATTTTCTCTTCTCCGGGTGCGAAGAATACGACTGCAATTTATGGGGAATTCGCAACGAGTGGAGCTGGTTTCGCCGTTCGCACCATGCGGCGTTCCCTTTGACCAGCGGCCCCGACTCCTTGCACGTTACCATTCCGGCGCAAATGAGTTCACGCATCTTTGCCTTCAGTTTTCGTTCGCACCGGGAGCTGGAAAAAATCGAACCGCAAACACAGCGTGTCTCCACGCTAAGCCTGGATACCTCCATTGCGCAGGCGAGTTTCTCACCCGACGATCAAATGGTCGTCTATTCGGACCGTCCCGATGACTCCCTCTGGCGCAGCCGGACGAGCGGCGAAGCGCGCATTCCATTGACGATTGCGCCGCTCCACGGCCGCTATGCCCGATGGTCGCCTGACGGCAAACTCATTCTTTTTACCGGCGCCCGCCAGGACCAGCCACGCAACATATACGTCATTTCGCCGGATGGAGGGTCGCTTCATCCAGTTCTTCCAGCCGGATGGGAAGGCTCAGAAGCAGATTGGTCTCCGGATGGTTATCGCATTGTAGTATCCATGAGAAATCAAAAGGCCCAGTCGGAATACGGACTCTATACGCTCGAACCCACGACCGGAACTCTGAAGGAACTACCGGACTCGAGGGCTTTGACGGAGCCTCGATGGTCCCCAGACGGCCGGTTCATCGCAGCGGTCGATAACGCCAAACGCAAGCTTGTTCTCTACGACGTTCAAAAATCCAGCCGGGCTCAGCTCGCTTCTGGAGGGCTTCTCGAGTCCCTGCACTGGGAGCAGGACAGTTCGGCGATTTATTTCCAGGATCAGACCGATGATCAGGAATCCATTTTTCGCGCGAACCCAGTTTCTGGAAAGATAGAACGAGTGTTCGGATTTGGAGAGCTGCTTCGTGGAAGCGCCACGCACTGCTACTTCACTGGTTTGGACCGGAGCGGCTCCTTGTATGTGATGATCGAGCGCGGCGTGACGGACATCTATGCCCTAGATCTCGATCTCCCCTGACGGCCTTACTCTTCATGGAACTGATTCCGCTTCCGGTAGGTCATGACGGCGAGCACGACGCAGATTAGCATTGTCGGAAAAACCAGGATGAGTATGCCGCTGCGCAGCGCCTGAATCAGGCGCGTTCCAGCCCCGGCTGCCTGCGAGTAACACAGTGCGCAGCTCTGAGCCAGCGTCAGCGCCGGCACGATCAAGGCGGTAAACAACGCCGCGCTACGGAGGAAGAACCGCAAAACCCCATTCGTCTGCTTCATAGTGAATATCCCGTTCCTGTCCGGTCTCAAAAGCCGGCGCGGGGGTCCACCTAAAATTTCTCCGGCAAAGCTCCGATTCCCTGCCCCCCCCACGAGAATTCTCAATGCGCAAAAGGCTTCATATGCAGCAGACGAAAACTGTCCGACCAGAGCATGTTCATCATTATTAGAACGAAAATAACAGCGGGGATCAACGTCAAAAAAAGGCTGCGGCGCTCCTCATTAAGGTGCATAAAGTACATGACCGCCAGCGCTCCGCCGCTAAAGGCGAGCGCGAGTAGAATGGCGATAAGCACTCCCGGAGAAAAACCCTGGTACGCGAGCACAATCTCCAGCCCCGCGATAGCGAGCAAAACAAAATAAACAGGTAGATATTTTACGATCACATTTCCCGATTTCTTTGATCCTGACATTTTCTCCTCGTGCTCGACTTCGCCGGCTCTACCGGGCCAGATTCAACAGATAAACCAGTGGAACGACGAACATCCATACCAAATCCACGAAATGCCAGTACAGTCCTGTGGCCTCCACATGGCCTGCGGTGAGCTTGCCGCGCGAAAAACCGCGGGAGACAACGGCAATCGCAACGACGCCTCCTGTAACGTGGAGCAGATGCAAGCCGGTTATGCTGAAGAAGGTGGCGCCAAAGAGCGGCGACCCCCAGGGATTCTGGAACAAACTGACGCCTTCATCGATCAGTCCAATCCATTCCCGGATGTGAAGCCCGGCGAAGATCACTCCCAGTAGCATGGTGGACCACAGAAAACGCCTGGCCTTGGCCTTGTCTCCGGCTTTGGCGGCGTCCACACCTCCAAGCATGGTCAAGCTGCTGGTAAGCAAAATGAAGGTCATAAACATGACGTTTAAAATGCTGGGATTGAACCGAAACGGAGCAGGCCAATCGCTGCTCGCCGTGCGCAAGTAGCCGTATCCAAAAAGCAGAGCTCCGAACGTAATGGCATCGGAGATGATGAACAGCCACATCGTCAATTTTCGGGAAGGAATGCCATATGGCGATCCCTCTATAAGAGCACCGCCCGCGCCGTGCAAGGTCACTTCAGACTCGCTCACAGTTTTTCTTCCCCCCTTTCTGGTTACAGCCGTACGCAGATGACGACGAGCAAATAGAGCCAGAGAGCGGCCATAAAATGCCAGTACACGACCACGCCATTTACCAGGTTTCGGCGGACCGAGCCCCGGGCGGCCAGCACGGCAAGCAGGTAGGCCAAAGCCGCAATCCCGCCAAGGACGTGCAGTGCGTGTACGCCGGTGAGAAGATAGAAAAACGAGCTGTTCGGATTCGTGGCCAGGTAAAGCCCTTGAGCGGCCAGCTCTCTCCACGCCAGGTACTGCCCGCCCACAAAGGCCAGGCCGAGGACCAGTGTGGCTGCCAGCAGCATTCGCCCTTCGCTCTCTTCCTTTATTTGCGAGGCCGGCTTTCCGTCGAATCCCCGTCGCGATACTTCAATAAGAACACTGCTGAGAAGCAAAACGGCCGTGCTGGCAAACAAGATCCGAGGCGCCGCGATGTGCGTCCAATCCGTGGAAGCCTGCCGAATGAACAGCGCGCTGGTAAAGGCCGCAAACGACATGGTAATCGCAAACAGCGCGATCCAGATTCCACTCTCAGAGCCCTTTGCCAAATCAGAGCGTGGGGGCAAACTCATCGGGGTATTTGCCGTAGATGACATGAAATCCTTTTAAAGCAGACTTAGCATTCCCTAGAAACTCCGCACTCCCTGCGCACCGCTCCCGGGGTTATTCGTTCAATATCTGTTCCGGAGACGTTTGCATCACAAAATCACCGGTAGACCCTTTTACGCCATACTGATGGGCGTCGTGATAGACGACCGGATGATCCCCTCCGAAATTGTTCCACGGCGGAGGCGATGGAATGCTCCATTCGAGAGAAGTTCCTCTCCACGGATTTGCTGTGGCCTGTTTTCCGCGAAAACGGCTGTGGATCAGGTTGAAAAAGAAAATAAATTGCGCAGCGCCGGTAGTAAGAGCAGCGATGGTGATGAATTTGTGAACAGGCATCAACGCAGGCATAAAATCATCCACGAAGGACGCATAGCGCCGTACGTTGCCGACAAGTCCGAGGTAGTGGAAGGGCATGAAGATACAGTACGTGCCGACGAACGTAATCCAGAAATGAAGCATTCCTAGCGTTTCGTTCATCATTCGGCCCGTCATCTTGGGAAACCAAAAATAGGTCCCCGAGAAAATGGCAAAAATGGCCGCAACCCCCATGACCATGTGGAAATGCCCGACTACGAAATAGGTAGCGTGCAGGTAGATATCAATCGAGGGCTGCGCCAGGAAGAATCCGCTCACGCCGCCGCTGACAAACATGGAAATGAAGCCCAAAGCGAAAAAGGATGCAGTAGTGATTTGTATGTTTGCGCCGTACAAACTTCCCAGCCAGATCAGCGTGATGATCGTGGCGGGGATGGTGATGGTAAGGGTCGGAAAAGAAAAAAGCAGCGAGGAAAACGGATTCATGCCGCTGACAAACATGTGATGTCCCCACACCATCCAGCTCAGGAAGCCGATGGACATCATCGAGTAGATGATGACTTTCGCGCTCAAGAGGGGCTTGCGCAGGCTGTTGGTGAGCACGTGCGACACAATCCCGACCGCGGGCAGGATCGCGATGTACACTTCCGGGTGACCGAAGAACCAGAACAGGTGCTGCCACAAAAGAGGTGAGCCACCAGCGTGATTCTGCAATCGATCACTGACCACGAGTCCGGAAGGGATGAAGAAACTCGTTCCGGCCATCCGATCGAGCAGCAAGAGCAGGCAAGCCGGCAAGAGCACAGCGAAGGCAAGCAGCCCGATCGATGAAGTAATAAACCATGCCCACGTGGAAATCGGCATGCGCATCAGCGTCATGCCCTTGGCACGCAGATCCAGCGTAGTGGCGATGAAGTTCAACGACCCGAGCAATTGCCCAATACAAAAAATGGCGATGGAGATGACCCAGAGATTCTGTCCCCAACCGAGCCCGGGTCCTGCGTCCTTTCCAATCGCGCTGAGAGGGGCATACGCTGTCCAGCCGGAAATCGGCGGGCCATCGGGAATGAAAAACGCCGTTACCAGAACAACGAAGGCCACAAATGTGGTCCAGAAGGACATCATATTAAAGCGGGGAAAGGCCATGTCTTCCGCGCCGATCTGTATCGGCAGGAAATAATTGCCGAAGCCGGCGAATGGCGCGTTGGTGAGAACAAAAAACACCATGAGCGTTCCGTGCATGGTGAGCAGCGAAAGATAATATTCGGGGGTGATGATGCCGCCGGGTGCGCCCGTCTTGGCGATAAGTTCGAGCCCGGGGATTTTCGCGTTGGGCCAAACGAGATGAAAACGCATCAGCCAGGACAACACCATTCCGATAAAGACGGCTGCCAAGGCGAGCGCATAGTATTGTTTGCCGATGACTTTGTGATCCAGGCTGAATACATACTTTCTGAGAAAGCCTTCCGCCGGTGCGTGCGCGTGATCCTGGGATTTCAGCGCTTCTTCCAAATGTTCACCTCGCTCCGAGAGAAACCGCGAATCGATTCAAGCATCCTGAAGCTCTGCCAGTCCGACGGGCTATTGCTCCGACGCTTTCTGCTTCAGCCACTTGTCAAAATCCTCTTGCGATAAAACATTCAGGTACGCCTTCATGTTGTAATGACCAAGACCGCAGAGCTGCGTACACAGAATCTCGAAATGCCCTGTCTGCGTGGCTGTGAAATGAAGCGAAAGGTCCAGCCCCGGCACAAAATCCTGCTGAATTCTCAGTTCGCGGACGTAAAAGGAGTGCCCGACGTCTTTCGCATGCATCAAGAGGTGAATCTCCCGGTTCACGGGGATGGCCATCTCCGCCGTGACGATGTCATCTCGCGATTCCAGGTCGTTCGCGGGATCCAGTCCGAAGTAGTTTTGATTCCCTTCATCGATCTTGTCTGGATGAAGCGGACCAAACTTTCCGTCTTGTCCGGGATACCGAAAATAAAAAGCAAACTGGCCTGCCTGTGCCTGCACCTGCAAAGCGTCCGGTTTGGGCGCCGTAAAATACACTTCGGCCCAGGCTTTTTGTCCAAGCACGCCCAAAGCCAGAACTTCCGTGCCAACAAGAATAAACGCAGCCGCCACCATCAATCTTGCGCCGCCACGCAGGTGGTAGACCTTGGCCCCTTCTTTCCGGTTGGAAAACTTCCATACACAAAAAGCCAGCAAAAGCTGAGCCAGCACAAAGGAAAGCCCGGCTTCCGCCATGGTGTCCGCTAGCTGCTCATCAATGGCATGGCCGTGCGTCGAGATGTCCACCGGCTGCACATACATGTGCGTCACGATCGGGTACGCCGAAGCAAGCGCAATAATCGCGAGAATGACTCCAAAAAGTTTTCCCATAGCACCTCAACTATGCTGGTACTCACGCCATGATAGTTCGAAATCCAGAACAATTAGTCTTCGTTTTGCTTTAGATTCCACAAGGCCACCCGGCATTTTCTAGTACGGTTTGGCCTTGAAGGTAAAGCTCACAGTTTTTGATTCGCTTCCCGAAATGGTCACTTCCTGGGATTGATCGCCGTAAGATTCGTGGAACGCCGTGACGGTGTATTTTCCCGGCGGCAGGTTGGGCAGCGTAAAGCTTCCGTCCTCGCCAGAAATCGCGTAGTGGGAATTCTTCAACACCGCAAACGTGCCGTGCATCCACGGATGGATATTGCACTTCACGGGAATCATTTCCGCCTTATCGTATTTGTCGACGATCGGCGGCGATCCCGGCGGCTGCGACTTGTTCCATTCGCGATTGATCTTGGCAAGGGGATGGATATTATGAGACGTCTGATCATCATTCATCACATTCAGTTCCTGGTTCACCTGAAAGGCAAGAACATGCGGCAAATAGCGGCAGCCCTTTTGTGTAAATACGGCTGCCTTTCCCGGAGCGGCCTCATCTGGTGCTCCCGCGGAAATGTAGACCACGACATTCTCGAGAGCATTGTTGGGACCGGTTACAACCGTTTCGGTCGTCGGAGGAGTCGTGTACTGTTTCGCACAACTCGGCTCCTTGGACATGTCGATCGGCTTTTGCTTGGCTGGCGTTCCCTCGTAAGTGATTTTTCCGCTTACGCTCCCGCCACTGGGCCGAGCAGACGTCAGCATCGACGCCGAGACCACAACAACTACTGCCAATAGTAGAACCTGCTTGTACTTGCCTCGCATGTGAATATTCCCTCCTGGCCGCTCGTGTATCACTTACCGGTTATTGATTGACGCCGGAACCCGTTGGAGTTCCGCGGACTTTCTGTGCTTTGACGATCTCGGCGCCTTCTTTCGTGCCTTCCCAAAGTGCAAGCTCCGGGCTCTTGCGGCTGACCTGCAAAGTCCGCAAGTAATGCACCAGATCCCATGCATCTTCAGGCTTGATGACGTCTGCAAAGGACGGCATGGGTGTGCCATCCAGACCGGTCATGAATATCTTGTAGAGGTCATGGTTCGTCGTGCCGCACTTGAACCGCGAGCCTCCCGCGAAATTGTAGGGCCGGATGGGCTGATCATTGCTGTCCGTGAGAGTCGAGGCCGATGGGCCATCTCCCCGTCCTTCAGGCCCGTGACACTTCCAGCATTCCAGTTTGGTGAATAATTCCTTTCCATGCTGAATGCTTTGCACGGTGGGTGCCGGTTCCGCAGGGACATTGATCTCCGCCCCGGCTTTCTCCGTTTTCCATCGTTCGGAAAGCGTTTTGATGAAGGCCACGAGGTCGGCGCGGTTTTGGTTGGTCAATGTGATCCAGGAGGGCATATTCGAATTCGTCAGCCCGCGTCCGAGCGAATTGTAGACGTCCTCGTCCGTCGGCAGAGTGCCCGTCGGCGTCGAGCGGCACTTAAAAGTTGCCGCCACGAAATTTCGCGGCTGGATGTTAAGGTTTGGCCCGTTGGGGTAGTTTCCGGTCGGAAGCCAATTCTCTCCGTTGCCGTCACCGCGGAAGCCATGGCAGCCCCAGCAGTAGCGGAAGTACAGCTGTTTCCCGGTACCTGCATTGCCGGTCAGTTTGCCGATGTGCGATTCGCCCTGTTGCGCCGTCAGCACCAACGGCGCGACCAGGAGGACGGCGATTCCGGTAAGACATTTTGCTAGATTCATTTTTCTCATCGTCTTCCCCCTTTAGAATGCGAAATCAAATCCAAACAACAAGCTGCTGAAATCCAGATTCTGCCCTGTCACCGGCGATGTTCCAATCTGGTGGCTGAAGGCGTATTCGCCGTGGAAGGCAAATCCGGCGCGGCTCGAGATGAACGGATAGTAGCGTCCGCCGAACGTGTACACGTTCTCGTTGCCAAAGCTCAACGAAGGCACGCTCACCCCCGGCGTGTAGGGTGTCCCCGGCACGATTGGCAGCGCTTGCTGCGACATGCGCACCAGTTCCACGCGCTGGATCAGGATAAATTGGGGACTGGGTGTGTAGTGGCTTTCAAAGAGCGCGCCGTTCCATATGGCGTTCTGCGCACCCGTAGGCAACGTGCCGTATGCGGGGTTGAACGGCGTCCCGGTTGCCAGATACTTGTCGTCGGAACTGTGGAAGTACATCGCCGTCAGGTCGTACTTCTTGATGTAAAACTGTCCGATCAAGCCAGCGCGGTAGAACCTGCGGTTGCCGATTCCCGTGCCTGGCAGTCCGAAAGCCGCATTCCCAGGAATGCCGCTGTTATTGCCTTCTGTGAATTGGAAATACGTCGGCGCCTGCCCGATATAGTCAAACGCTCCAACGCGCTGCAGTCCCAAACTGCCGACCTGAAACGCCTGGCTGACTGTAAAAAATCCGTCATAGGTGCGGCTGGTCGGCAGATTCGGCGTCCCGTCATTGGAGCTCAAGATCGAAGCGGAGTAACGCGTGCGATCATCCTTGGAATGCCCCATTATCTCCAGCCCGTCTTGATTGTCGCCAATTCCAAATGAGAATAAGGGGAAGGCCGGATTCAGCCCGTTGTTCTCCGTTGCCGGTTGGAAGTGATAGTTCGTGTAGACACCGGAAACGTTGGTCAGCGTCAGAATGCGCTTCTCGGATAGCAGGTTATCCAGCTCGAATTTGCCGAGCTTGATGTTGAGCCAACTGGTGCCTGCGACATTGTCGAGGCGCGCAAACACAGTTTCAAAGTGGAATGCGCCCGTATTGTCAGAAGAAGGCAGCACGTAGAAGGAGACGTTCTTTGCCAGCGTGCCGCCGGTATGGAAGTCCAGTCCGCTCCAATCGAATCCGTGCGTTGTGAGGTTGCCCTCAATCTGCCCCCCGGTCGTGCTCGTCGGGTCATCCACTTGCGCGCGATTCTCATTCTCCCGATGCCAGAACGTCGTCATCCGGAATGTCACCGGCCAGTACGCCGGATTCTGATAGATGGGGGCGTCGCGTTCATTTCCCAATTGGTAGCCGTTGTCCTTGAACGCTTGCCCAAACGGGCTAAGCATCGGCCACGCCTGATGGCATGAGGAGCACGGCATACCGTACTTTCGCGCGAAGGCAGGTATTGCGCGCATGGAAGTCCCCGGAATAGGGAGCGCCGCAGCTGACCGGCTATCCACAAGCAAAATAGTGAGAACCAAAATCGCAGTCAGAACGGAAAATGCGTGGTTGCGCATTCCCCTTTTCAGCAGGGTGGAATCCCAATGGGACATGTTGCCTCCTCAGCGTGTAACTCACAATGCGCTATTGGACCACACGAACAAATTCCGGCGAGTGCAGTACAGAAGGGAGAAGGCGTAAATACACACGGCCCGTTGGATATTGGGGATATCCACGATTCGTGAAAAAAACGAAGCGGAGCAGTTAGCAAGACGCCCATAGAGAATCGCGGCTGCGCTTCTCCGAATACAAGAGCGCGCCGAGTCCTCAAGTCCCTGAACCGCGCGCATCCTACTCCCGCAAAATATCGAATGCAAGAGTTTTCTTAGCTGCATCACATTTTTTCTTAACATGTGGTTCTGGTACCCGGCTATTCCCGGACCACATTCCGCTACGTTTGAAAATTAGTTCAGAGAGTCGGCCACCCGCTCAGAGGAAGAATATTCCGATGTTCGTCCGGCCGGCATCCTACTTGGCTGCACGACCTAAGCAGCGGAATCCAGCCCGATTTGACAGCCCTCGGGCAATTGCAGTACTAAGAAAGCGCGACGTTGCTTGTCCTTTCCTTCGCGCCAAGCAAATCGTCGGGCGCGGGCATCTCGGATCGAAACATCATGGGTCAACTCTCAGGAGCGTTCGGACGGAGAAGAATTCAGGGAAGCCCGGATTTTTGCTCGCTTCGCTCCGGACCATTCCTTCCTCTGCTCGCCTGCTTGCTTTCCGCTTGTTCCCTTGGCGCTTCGCCTCCCAAGGAATACCCTCTGGGCCCCGGCATTACTCGGGAATTTTCGGCGACCCAGGAGGATCTCCTCCAGGCCTTGCACGAGGTTCTTGAAAACCAGACGATTCAAGGCACCTGGATTTATGACAAGGATCCGGTTCTTAGAGGCGCGATCGTCGTGGATTCCACGCCGCTCTTCGAACCCTGGAAACAGCCTGGCAAAGTCTTTTACAAAATTCGCAAGGACGCCATTGCTCCGCGCCATTTTCTGGACACCGCCGACCAGGGCACGATCGCCGTACGCTATATCGTGACCACCATTAATGACGAGCGCGTTCGGCTGCACATCGACGCGATATACGTGGAGCAGACACATCGCACTCCACATATTTCAGACGGTAACGTGGAAGCCAGCGAAGCGAAGGCTATTGAGGATCATCTCCACGCCATTCAGACCACCGAGCAGGAAAATCTGGAAGCGATTCGCCGACGCGAAAGCGCCGACTTGGTCAGAACAACCGAACTGCGCCAGCGCGAGGACGAAAAATCCCTTCTGGCCGCGGCGCAATCTTCTTCCAAAGATTTGCAGCAGCAAATAAATACGCTGCGCCACGAACTCATGCGCCGCGTCAAGGCTCCGGGCATCGAGCTCAAAGGCGCGCCGTTTCATTCCGCCGCGGCCATCGCGACCCTCCCTGCGTATACGGAAGTCATCATCGTCATCGTCACCCCGCACTGGTACGGCGTGGAACTGCACGACGGCCAGCACGGCTGGATTCATGCAGACAATTTGGAACCCTTGCCGTGATGAACTTCAGACTATCTCGACGGAAGCTTTGTCTCTTTTGCCTGTTGTTGTTCGCCTCGTTGCAAGTCTGGTCGCCTCTTCCGACGGCGGCGCAGGCAATTCCCTATGCCCGGACTTTTCCGAAGTCAAAGGAAGATGTTGAAGCGGCGCTCAAAGATTTTCAGGCTTACGCCGGCCAGAAGCTTCCCATCGTCGACGGCTTCGTAGCCATGGGGCAACAGCCGCTCGATCGTTTTGAACGGGCCTTTTACCAGTTCGCCATCGAGCTGATCCCCGAGACCCCGCAGAGCACGGTTGTAAAACTCACTGCGAAAATTACGGCATGGTATGCCGATCCCGATCCTGCAAAAGCTGGCTATCAAGCCCTTCCATCCAACGGCCGGCTCGAACTGGACCTGCTCGACCGTCTCAGTGAAAAGCTTGGCGGCAAGCTCTCGGCGTACGTTCCGCACTCCACCTTGCAGGCTCCGCGTCCAAAAATCGATTCCTCCGGAAATCCCTTGCCGGGGGCAGCTTCAACTCTCGGGGCGGCGTACGGTCCTTCCGCCGGAGTTCCAGCTGAAGGGGGGTCTCCTGGCCTCACGCCGAATGACGTTGCGGCCCTAAAACTCCAGCGCGAAAACGAACAAAAACACATGCTTGAGCTCAAGGCACAGCTCGAAAGTCTGGAGGAAATTCAACACAACCAGGCTCATCCCCGCAATCTCGTCATCGTGAAAAAATCTGGATCCCCGGTCCTCGCACATCCCACGGAAGGTTCGAAAGTCCTATTCTCGGCGGCCGCTGATGATGAATTCGAATTTATCGAGGCGGAAGGCGAGTGGTTCCACATTCAAATTGCCGGAGCCTCTCGTGGCTGGATTCGCCATTCGCAGGTCGAGTCTATGGATCCGCGATGGAACTCTCCTGCGGAGCCGGCGAAGACGGAAACGGCGAGTACCGCCATTTTCAGAGTGACGCGCGAGGAGAGTGGACCTTTCCCCGGCACCTGGGCCCCTCTAAAAAATATGACGGTGAAAATCTATTGGGTGCAGCCGGCCGATTCGCCAGCTACTTCCACTACCCCCGGGCAGAAGCGCGAATTCGCAAAATCTCTTTTCGAGCGCGCTTGGAAGGAATCCAAGCAGACACAAAACACCAATGCGGGTGTGGTCGTCGTCTTTGATACACCGGATGGAGGACAAGTTTCCACCACCATGCTCCTCCTGCAAGGTTGGATGGAGGACAAGATCGCCGAACCCATGTTCTGGCGGCAGTCCACGATCGATCCTCCCGAACTCTTTCCCGCCCGCACCAATCCTTGATCATTCGCGGCGGCTTTCCTTGCAGCAGGGTCGCGACGAATCAGATCCTTACGCGTAGCCATCTGAGCCGCCAGCACGCTTGGTTGGTGAAAAACGCCAGTCCCGGCAAACTCGCGCGCGACAGCCGCTCGTGGACGTTCTTTTTCAGCTGCCGCAACTCAGTGGACTCCAGACGCAGGCTGGTTTTGCGCGCCCGCTTCAGAGAACACTTGCTTTGCCGCTGGAGGCAGATCGCTCATGTGCGAAAGAAAAGTCACAAGTTGCCAAATCTGCTGGTCTGTCAAAACATTTTTCCACCCGGGCATCCCCGTCCAACGGATCCCGTGTTGCAGAATGAAAAAATTCTGATTCTCCGGCATATCCGCCTTGTCATCCATGAACTGCGGCGCCGGCGGATTGAGAGAGTCGTTTAGCGGAGCTTTGGGATGCGCGGGATCGCCATGACAGAGTGTGCAATGTTCGCGATAAAGCCGAGCCGCGGCGGCCAGGTTCTCTTCGTTCGCGGCGACGGGATTGCTTAGTTTAGTGGCGGCGCGTGCCACGCTGGCGTCCACGGCGTGACCGGCTATGGCGGTCTCCATGCTCGAAGGCGGCTTATCGGCGCGCATGTTCACGAAGCCCGTCAGGGCGAAAAGCAGCCCGACAGCCAGGATGAGAATCATTGTCAGGATGCCGAAGAGGAAACCTTTCATGACGCGCTCCTGTGAACAACGGGCAGGACAGCTCGGGAGGCCGGGTTTATCTGTGACCCGCTGTACCATTTGGAAACATCAGCCGTCCTCGTATCCAGAATAATGAACCCGCGTTGTTCCAATATTACTACTGGTTTAGCAAAGTTAAGCGACTGATTGACGCAGCGGGTGGAATTCAACGCCCCGATCGGATCGGGGGCGGCAAGATGGATGATGACGTAACCATGATCCAGGCAGTTGTGTACTGTATGGCACAGACTCTCACTCCACCTCCGTGCATACTCGATGCAAGCAGAAACTCCAGCTTTGGAGTTCGTGAATTTTAGGGAGGACACCTTGCACCAAGCATCCAGATATCTGAGTTTTGTTTTTTTGATGGCTGCGCTAACTGTCTCGGCAGCGCCTAAGGCAGCCGCAGCCCAAGAAGTGGTAGTCACTCAGGGCGATCACACTCGCTACTACGATCGCAATCATCGTGACTATCATGAGTGGAATGATCGCGAAGACCGTTCCTACCGTGTATACCTAGGCGAAAGGCACAGGGATTATCGTGAATTCCGCCTGACGACTCGCCGGCAGCAATCGGACTACTGGAATTGGCGCCATAGCCATCCCGATCACAACTAGTTCGACTGTTCAAGTTGTCTATGCAATTCCTTCCTCCGCACAGAGCAGTGCCGAGGAAGGAATTGGTTTTTTCATCGGCTTTTGAGGGCGTGTCTCATGCAATCGCGAACGATAGCCGATTAGCGCAGCAGAAAGGAAACACCATGTCCTTCGGACTCTACGCCATCGGATTCGGGATACTTATCATGGGCTTGATTTATGGGGCTTTTCTAATGCATTTACCCGCGCGCTGGATCGTGGTTGGGGCGATCGTGCTTGTCGGAGCCGGGATTCTCTCGGGTGTCAAAGCCACGCGGCAAAAAGACACGGCCTCCTAGTCGGCGCCCCAACGGTATATCTGTTTGCTTGTACTCAGGTTGAGAACGGCAGGAAATGGCTCTCAGATCTTCCACGTAACGGAAAAAGCCGGCTCCCGCGCGAGCAAGCCGGCTTTTCTTTCGTTTGGGGAGCGGCTAGCGGGGCGTGGACGACGCGCTTACCGGCAGTGTCACGATCGCAACAACCTTCGTTCCGATCACTTCGCCAGAAACAATCAGCTCGACTCGCCTGTTTTGCTGGCGCCCGTCGACGGTATCGTTGGAAGCGATCGGCCGAGTCTTGCCGAATCCTTCGGCAGTCGTCGAAGCTTCCGGCACGCCTTCCTTGGTGAGAAAGGATCGGACACTTTCGGCGCGCTTCTCCGAAAGCGTCTGGTTGAACTGTTCCGTACCCACGCTGTCCGTGTTTCCTTCCACAGCCAGCATGAGGGTTGGATAGGCTAGAACGATGCCCGAGATTTTTGCCAGCTTCTCGCGTGCGAGCGGACGCAGAGTATATTGCCCGCTATCGAAGAGCACATCCGACATATTCACGACAAGGCCGCGGGCTGTGTCGCGAGTCTCGAGAATCAGGTTGAACTGCTGAAGGAGCTTGGCGCGAAGTTCTTCGCGGTCATGGATGGCTTGTTGAGCTTGCAAATCGGAGGAAGCTGCGGCGGCTCGGTTCCTCTCCGAATCGGCCTCGGCGGTGGCCTGAGCGCTCTTGGCTTCTTGAGCTTGCCGATCGGCGGCGGCGGCGGCGGCCCGATTTCGGTCAGCGTCGGCCTCGGCGGTGGCCTGGGCGCCCTGGGCTTGTGCGGCAGCGGCTTCGGCTTCGTGCTTCTTGCGGTCGGCTTCCTCGCGAGCGCGAACTGCATCGGCTGTCGCAGCGTCTGCGTTGGCTACCTTGCTTGCTGAGGCGTTGCGTTCGTAGTCGGCGCGGTCGGACGCGATGCGCTTCGTAGCGATTTCGCGTGCGTCTTCCGCTGTCTGGACCGTTTCGCGCGAGACGGATATTAGCGCCTTCCTGTTGTCGTGATGGCTGGTGGCTAGCGCATCCGCTTCGTTCATTTGGCGAACGGCATTTTCGTAGCTGGGGCTGGCAAACCTCTCGGCTCCGGCGGACTTGGCGATGCGCACGGCATTGCGCGCCTCGAAAAATTCGAGCGGCAGCTTGGCGTCCAATACAACAGGATCAAAGGTGAAGCCCGTCGGTATATAGCCGCCGCGATCAATCAGTTCATACTTGGCGTCCACGACTTCCGACGTTCCTTTCGTGTCCTGGCGAATCACGTTTTCCATGATCACGACATTGCTCGGGCGGCGCACTGCGTAATAGGGCTCGGCTGTCACGATGAGCGCGAAAGCCTGAAGACCGGTGGTCACATCAAGCTTGCTGCGGCGATTGTCGCCGACCAAAACCTCCCCGAGATTGGCGGGAGTGCCCTCCGGGGATATGGCCCACATGACGTAAGTGAGATATTCGTTGCCGAAGGCTGTAGGCCTGTCCAGATCTGAAAATTCAGCTTCGATGCCCAGGGCTCCGCGCTTGCTTTCTACTTTTGCCTCGCCTCTCGCGCTGGGCATGAGGTCAGTGCCTTGGAAATCCACGTGCGTTGAGCCGCTGCGGTGTTTGTAACTCACGGCGCGAGCCGTGCGGCTGACGACGGTCAACCGGTAAGTCGGTGTGGGGTCGCCCGGCTGTGCGGGCGTCTGCGTTTGTGCCTGTCCGTACACGGAAGCACTTAGCGTGATTGCGAGTGCCAACGAAAGCTTTGAAATATTTTGCATGAGTCTCCTTCGAAAAACCGCGAGAGCCAAAGTATGCATCTATTAGCGCGCGAATACTGTGCGGAAGTGCACACTTTTAGAGACCATCCAGACCGCAAGGAAGACCCAGTCGCGCGCGAGAATTAGTCAATACTTTTGGCTTTCACTGCGAAACATCAGAAAGTCAAATGCGTTCTCGCAATGACCCTATCAAACTGACTGAGCAAGCGTCTTTTACCGGCTGCTAGTTGACGCCGACCCCATTCCCAAACGACAGCTGCTGACTTTTGTTGTTCCCGGCTGGCCTTACGGACGAAAACTCTTTTGGTTCTTCTCTCGAACGAGTTCGAGATCATCAGATTGTTTTTTCGCGCGCTCGGCCGCTTTTTTGGGGCCGTTTTGCTTCTCCGAGAGAAGAGCTTCCGCAATGACGAGCTCTGCTTCGGCATTGCCCTGCTTGGAGTAGATGATGAGCCCAAAACGGTCGCTGAAGAAAGAATGGACGAGATTGAAGGAGTATTCCGAATTTTCCCACGAAGCGACGGTTCTTCCCTTCCCGTCGTAATCCGCTTTCGACGGGGGATCGGCCACCGGCGCAACACCAGTGGCTGGTCCGTATTTTGCCGAAATGGATTTCATCATGTCGCCCGCAGTGAGACCCTCCGTCGAAGCTTGATCATAGGTCACGGACATTTTGTAAAGAGAGCCGTTGTGAAATGAGAAGAGGATCTGCTCGACGCTGTCCGTTCGGTAGGAAGGACCGGGAACGTTCGGCGGCCACCAGGTGACTTCCTGAAACAGCGACGGACTGCTGTGAGTGACGTTTACGTCCAGCAACTTCTGGTCCGTCTGTTTCAGCACGGCGGTAAGGCTAGTGCCGAGCGCAAAACCACGGTAGTTGGAATAATCCTGTGAACGAAGCAGGGGAGGCCAGAGAAGCAGGATAGCGACGAAAAAAATGGACCAGCGGACTGTTTTCACCTTGATGCCTCCAGCAAATGGCTAAGAGTTCGAGATTATGGCTTCGTGTGGCGTTGCGGCAGCATTTTGCGAATGCACATTTTCCTGATGGCCCAAAGCCATTGCCGGCGCGAGAGCTGGCGTCAAGACGGCTGCATCCCCGAGGCGAAAATTCGGCGCCGGCACCAGATACATGCCTTCCTGAATGTGGCGGGAGTGGGCGGAGACGCGTACATAAGGAATTCCAAGAAAACTTCTTGGAACAACTCTCGCAATTTGCAGGGCGTTATAGTTCTGGCCTGGCCGTTTTGCCAAAATGAGTTTGACAGCTTTCTGCATCGTTGCTGGTCCATTGCGGCCAATGACCGTTGCGCTGATCGCGCCAGCCAGAAAGAAGAAGTTCCACCGGGCACCTGCAATTTTGCGAGACACGCCGTGCCCATCGAGTTTCTGAACGGCTAGCCACCCCGGTAAAAACGCTGCTGTCTCAAGCGCCAAGCCCGCTGGCAAAAGTGCGTTTTCCCTGATGAAAATGGTTGCAGACGTAGTGTTGGCTGACATTTGAACTTTCCGGGACCGGTATAGGCAAAAACTCGATTGGCTCGTGATGTGAGGGGAAACGCACCTTGGAAATCGGAAAGAAAGAGACGGCGAGGGGAAGGATTCTGCCCGTCCCAGCCCTGGTACCGGCCAATGTCGTTCCTTCTCGCAGTCTCTGTAGCAATCTTAGAGGGTGACAGCGTGGCGCGCTGTCCTGTTTTGCACAGTTTTGTGTGGGTTCTTTTTGGTACCGTCGGGAGGGCGAGCGAAAGCGCCTGGAACGAGGGCGTTTAGGCTTGAAGATGAAAGCACAACTACGCAAGACAAACAGCAGGACAAACGGACGGGCAAACATCTTCGATCCACAAGTGTTTCTGGATACCGCAGGAGTGTCGCGAAGAATTGCTGAATACCGGAGAAACGAATCGATCTTCTCGCAGGGGGATGGCGCAGATAGCGTCATGTATGTCCAAAAGGGCGGCGTGAAGTTCTCCGTGGTGAACGGGTCCGGAAAAGAAGCGGTGGTCGCGATGTTTGGCCCGACGGATTTTTTTGGCGAAGGATGCATGGCAGGCCAGACGGTTCGGATGGGTACAGCAACGGCGATTACGCCGACCACCCTTTTGGTCATTGAAAAGGACGAACTGCTACGCGTTCTCCATACCGAGCAAGAGTTATCGGACCATTTCATCCGGTATATGCTGGCGCATAACATCCGGGTCGAAGAGGATCTCGTTGATCAGCTTTTCAACTCCAGCGAAAAGCGGCTGGCGCGCACGCTGTTGCTGCTCGCGCGCTATGGAAAACAAGACCAGCCCGTTCGCACCTTGCCGAAGGTTTCGCAGGAGACGCTGGCGAGCATGGTCGGAACCACGCGTTCGCGTGTGAATTTCTTCATGAACAAATTCAGAAAGCTGGGCTTCATCGAATACAACGGGAAAATCAAGGTCAATAAGTCCTTGCTGACCGTGGTATTGCACGAGTAAAGCGGCCCGCATCCCTCCGGCAAGCGGGAGACGGTTCAGATTCTGCGGATAAAGTCCGGCGTTCAACCCCAGCCAGCAGTGAGCACTTCTTCGGCGGCTGTGGGGTGATTCTTCCGTAAGCCGTGGATTCAAAGGAAATCGAATGTCGCTGCCGAAAATAATATCTCCCGCGGAAACTGAAACGCTGATCGAAATCCAATCGCTCGTGTTGGAAGATGCTCCCATAGCGCCGAAACCTCTTCAGCCTCACCCGGCACTTCCCAATAGAATCGCGATCGTGGGGAATTATCTTCCGCGGCGATGCGGGATTGCGACGTTCACGACGGATCTGTGCGACGCAATACACGCAGAATATGGCACGACAGAGCTGCTGGCGCTTCCGGTCAACGACACCGAAGAGGGTTATGCGTATCCCGCGAGAGTGCGATTCGAGCTGTCGGAAGATAATCTGGCTTCCTACCGGCAGGCCGCGGACTTCCTGAATTTCAGCAACATCGATCTGGTTTGCCTGCAGCACGAATACGGGATCTTCGGAGGCCTCGCCGGCTCGCATATTCTCGAGCTTCTGCGACGACTGCGGATGCCGTTCGCAACGACGTTGCACACCGTCCTGCGTGAGCCAAATACCGACCAGCGGAGGGTAATGGAGGAAATTGCGACGCTCTCGGACCGCCTGATCGTGATGAGCCAGCAGTCAGCGACGATCCTGCAAGAGGTGTTTCAAGTTCCCGCCGAAAAGATCGATCTGATTCCACATGGCATTCCCGATCTGCCGTTCACCGACCCGAGTTTTTACAAAGACGCGTTCGGGACGGAGGGGAAAGAGGTTCTGCTGACGTTCGGGCTGCTCTCGCCGAATAAAGGAATCGAGAACGTCATAAAAGCGCTGCCGAAAATCCTTGAGCGGCACGGTAATGTGGTTTACATGGTTTCCGGCGTTACGCACCCCCATATACTGCGAAAGGAAGGCGACAAATACCGGCACTACCTGCTGAACCTGGCGAAGGAACTCGGGGTTGAGGACAGCGTCATCTTCCGCAACCGCTTCGTTAGTCCGCAAGAAATGGTTGAATTGATCGGTGCGGCCGACATTTACATCACGCCGTACAAACACAAGGCACAGGTTGTTTCGGGCACGCTCGCGTATGCTTTGAGCGCTGGCAAAGCGATCATTTCGACGCCTTACCTGCATGCTGTCGAGCTTTTAAATGACGAGCGCGGGGCGCTTGTTCCTTTTGATGATCCGGAAGCGATCGCTGCCAAGACCGTGGAACTTCTGGACAACGGCACGGCAAGACACGCCATGCGCAAGCGCGCCTATCTTTACGCAAGGGACATGGTATGGAGCCGCGTTGCCCAAAAGTATATGAAGAGTTTTGAAAGCATCTACAATGAGAGGCTTCGCAACCCGCGCGCCACATTTTCCGCGCAAAACACGGAAAAAAAACTCGACAGGCTGCCCGCTCTCAAGCTGGATCACCTGTATCGAATGACAGACCATACCGGCATGGTCGAGCATGCCGTGTTTGTCGTCCCAAACTACCCGGAAGGTTATTCGACCGATGACAATGCCCGGGCTTTGATTGTAACAACGCTTTTGGAAGAGATTGGGGTCCACGCACCTGCGAACTCGGCCGACCTGGCCTCCCGATATCTGGCTTTCTTGTGGCATGCTTTTGATCCCCTGACCAAACGTTTTCGCAATTCGCTAACCTACGAATGCCAATGGCATGAGGTCGAAGGCTCAGAAGACAGTCATGGGCGAGCGCTGTGGGGACTGGGAACCGTTCTGGGCCGGTCGAAGAACGCGGGATTGCGCGGAGCTGCAGGCCGTATGTTTGAACTCGCCATCCCTGCCGCCGTCGAATTCAAGAGTCCGCGCGCGTGCGCTTTCGCGTTGCTGGGTCTGCAAGAGTATCTCGACTCGTTTCCGGGCGACCGCGCGGCTTTAAGTGCCTCGGAGGTACTGGCAAATCGACTTCTGAACTCCTACCGTGCCCACCGATCCGACGATTGGAAGTGGTTTGAAAATGGGCTCTCCTATTCCAATGCGCGATTGCCCCAGGCTTTGCTGCGGGCGGGACTGCGCTCCGGGAACGAGGAGATGGTATCGGCCGGACTGGAAGCGTTAGAGTGGCTGGTCTCGATTCAGCGTTGCGACATCAAGGGTCATTTCGTGCCGATCGGCTCGGAGGGATTTTATTCCAAGACAACCGAAAAGGCCCGGTTCGATCAGCAACCTGTGGAGGCCTGCGCCGAAGTGTCGGCGTGCTTGCAAGCCTATCGCGCCACTGGAAAGGGCCGCTGGCGCAAGGAGGCATGGTCCGCCTTCAATTGGTTCCTGGGAGACAACGATCTTCAGATCGCTCTCTACGATCCAGCCACGGGCGGCTGTAGAGACGGGCTACATCCCGACCGCGCCAATGAAAATCAGGGCGCTGAATCCACGCTGTCGTTCTTGATGGCGCTTTTGGAAATGCGTCAAGTGGAAGAATACGACGGTACAGGGAAACAGATCTGAAGCGTCTGTCAGTCATTTGAGAACTTGAGAAGAATTGTGGGAGCCTACGGCATGAACGTGATCACCATCTCCGCGAAGATGAACCAATACGAAACGCTATTTGAGCGGCACGCCGGTAACCCGATTTTGACGGGAAAGGATTGGCCGTACTCCATCAACAGCGTTTTTAACGCCGGAGCAACGCGGCTGCCGGATGGTTCCACGCTGCTGCTTTGCCGGGTGGAAGATCGCCGCGGACTCTCGCACCTGTGCGCGGCCCGTTCGGTGAACGGCGTTGACGATTGGCAGATCGATAAGGAGCCAACTCTGCTGCCCGATGGGGAGCGCTACCCGGAAGAAATCTGGGGCATTGAGGACCCCCGCATTACCTACGTTCCGGAACTCAAGAAATATGCCGTGGCCTACACGTCCTATTCCCGAGGAGGTCCCGGAGTCTCGCTGGCGCTGACAGGCGACTTCCGCAGTTTTGAACGGCTGGGCGTCGTCATGTCACCAGATGACAAAGACGCTGCGCTTCTCCCGCGAAGGATCGGGGGATTCTGGGCATTGATCCACCGGCCTATGACGCCTCTCGGAGCTCACGTTTGGATCTCCTACTCTCCCGATTTGCGATACTGGGGAAATCACAAACTCATGCTGGAAGCCCGGCGAGGCGCTTGGTGGGATGCGAACAAGATTGGTATGTCACCACCCCCCATTGAAACTTCCCGGGGCTGGCTAATGATTTATCACGGAGTGCGAAGGACGCCTTCGAGTTCGATCTACCGATTGGGTCTAGCTCTCTTCGACCTGGAGCAACCTGAGAAATGCATCATCCGAGGGGATTCCTGGATGTTTGCCCCGGAGGCAGACTACGAACGTCACGGTGATGTGCAAGATGTTGTTTTTCCTTGCGGCTATACGGTGGCCGCAGACGGGGACACCATCAACCTCTATTACGGCGCCGCCGATTCGAGTATCGCTTTGGCGCATGGCAGTATTCGCTCGCTCCTGACCTGGCTCGATGCCAACGGCCATGCGGAACACGCTAACGATCGGCGTCACAAGTAGTGAAAAGCGGCCGGTCTTAAGCTGGTTCGGCAAGATCCGAGGCAGCAACCTGCCATTTAGGTAAGAATATTAGAGGCGAGATTGCAATGCCGAGGATGGTAGCAGTAGTCTGACCTCTCGAGACAGCCTCTACCCAAGTTTCGCCGGCTCACTCCGCTCGCGCGCACTCCGTGAAATCCGCTTCTGGAAATGAAAATTCGCCGGGACGAGAAAAATCCCGGCGAATTGTTCACAGCCACCTATTAATTGGAAGCGCGTTCTGATTCGTTGACTGGCGAATGCTTCTCCAGAACATTGACGAGACGACGGCCTGTTTCCGGCACGCCGGTATGCTCGCCGCGAACGATTTCGCTGGCCTTCATCGGGTGACCGTAGACGTCCGCACTGGCGTCATCATCGGGGCGAATCGTGGAGCCTTCGAGGGAAATACCAGCAAAAACTCCCTGAGAGCGCGAATAGCTGAGGATCTCGGCGCGCATCCAAGCGTCGGTATCCGCGGAAGCTGTACGTCCCTTTGGTCCGGCTGCAACGGAAGCGTCGCCGCCCAACTTGACCTTGCTGCTAAGGATGGAATCCATGCCTCGGCCATTCATGACGAGAAGAACCAAGTCCGTTCCTTCTCCGCCGATCTGGAAGCCGATGCTGGCGCCCTCAAGTGCGTACATCGCCGGTGCTCCCCATGGTCCGCGGAAATGCTCGCCGGTGCGGCAAACCATCGCGCCGCGGCCGTACTCCGCGCCGATACCGAAAGCCAATTTCTTGACGCTCGGAATCACAATGACGCACTCGGCCTTGTTCAGAAGATCGCGAGGAATGTCGTCTGGAACGTGTAGAATTTCTGACATGACAACGCCGCACTCTTCGAGGCGCCGTTGTTCCTTGTTTAGCTTGTGGGCATAAACTGCGCCCGCTGCGAACGTAAGACATACTGCGGTAACCAACAATTTCTTCATCACTGACCTCCCGGTCTAAACTTCGTTTCTAAATTTGTGCTTCTACAAAATTCGCTGTTGAAGGACCTTCAACACGATTCCATGCGTAAGAGGGTTATGCGTTACCCGACTCTCAGGCGGGCACTCCAGCAGATTGGAACTAAGAACCTTTCTTGCCCCCAACAACCAGCAAAGCGATACCCCCGACGAGCGCGAGCCCTCCGAGGATTGGTGGCACAGGAATTCTGTCTTGCGACTCCGTTGTGACATGCATTGGACCCACATCCATGACGTGATCGCGACGGGTGTAATTGAAACCGTGATAGGCGAGTGCCAGAGCACCCAAAACTATCAAGACTATTCCGGCGAGAGAGAGCGGTTTCATAAATTTGACTCACTGCAGAAAGATAGTAGCCGTGTTGAGACGAAGCGTCTGTCCACTAGTGCACATCTTTGATGATTGTTCCAATTTGGGATCGAGCGAAAACCGGGCGAAAAAAAACGATGGTCTAAAGATCGCTTCTTGGGGAGGCAGGGCATTTCTTGGATCCTAGTAATGAGCTGGGGGAGAATCGGGTGAGGGCGCAACAAGTTGGCGTGCGCGGACGACAAAGCGGCTCGGAGCCGGGCCTAAATAGTCAAAGGGAAAGCAGGTGAGCAGCGTCAAGATGCGGCCGCTCGAGGAGTTCAAGACTTGCGTGTCGGTGGCAGGCACGACTTCGGTAGATTCCACAAGATATTGAAAAGCGCCCTCGGGTGTTTTGAGCGTGATCGTATCGCCTAAACGAATATTGCGGAGAGGACGGAAAAAAGTGTCGCGATGGCCGGCTAGAACGACATTGCCCGTTGCTCCAGGCAGGGCCGTTTCGGGGATGTGGCCGACGGCACGTCGCAAAAGCGTGTGCGAGTCCCCCTGAACGACGATAGCTTTCAGATGCAACCGAGCGACTTCGATTTCGCCAATCACTCCACCTTCAACGAGGAGGCGCGGGGCATCCGAGGGACTGGCAGCTTCAAATTTCGACTGTTCGTACGCCTGATAGGCGTGAGCGTCCACTACGACGTACGCGGTATAACCGAGGGCAAGGAGACCAACCACGAGAAAAAAGTAAGACGCCGCTCGGCGGAGGGACGCTCTTGTCGCCCGTGGGCGAATTGGGGCGCGGCCGAAAGCTGTCATGGCGCAACCTTGGCGGATTGCGGCGCAGGCTGACTTGTGTCCACAGCAAAATAGCCGGGCCGATATCGGACGTGAAGCTTGCCGCGGCCAGAAGCAGACACTTTCACTTGAATCTTTCGGAAAGAAGCATCGTTAGCCGTTTTTTCAGGTGCAAAGCCGAGGGTGTACTGATCGCGCAGATCGCGGGCGATGAGAGCCGAGATGCTTCGAATGGTTTCCGCGGAGCCTGGAGAGTAGGAGATCCCACCGGTGCTTTTGCTGAGCCGCCGCAGGACGCCAGGGTTCTCTTCCTGCCCGTCGCCCTCTAGGATGATGGAATAAACCAGGACTTGCGAGCGTTGGGCGGCGGCAAGAACTTGCGAAAAGTTTTGATGGCTTGCGTTGTCGCCGCCGTCGCTCACGATGATGAGGGCTTTTTTTTCACAATGGCCAAAGCGCAGATGGTTGAGGCCCTCTGCTACCGCGTCATAGAGCGCGGTTCGCCCGCGCGCGGAAACGGCAGCGATTTCTTTTTCAAGATCGTCGGCGCTATGGGTGAACGGCTTCCCGCCGAGCATCTGTAGCCAGACGTCATCGTTGAAATCGACGACAAACATCTCGTCCTGAGGATTACTGGAATGAGCGAAGGCGGAAACGGCAGCAGTTACTTCGGCGAGCTTAGGACCCATGCTCCGGCTGTGGTCGACGATCAGGCCAACGGTGACGGGAGAGTCTTCCTGTTGAAAGAGAGTGAGCTTTTGCTGGCGGCCATCCTCGAACACACGGAAGTCCTCCAGAGTCAATCCCGAGACTATGTTTCCATTTGAGTCCGTCACACGGACGGGCAGAGCCACAAGGTCTGAGTTCACCGAAATTGTTGCGGAGCCGGCAGCACCTGGAGGAGGTAATTGCTGTGACTGTGGAAAAACCACGGGAGTCATACAACAAGCGAGCAAGAGAGCGACGAGGGCATAGCAGCACGGATACAGAGCGAGGCGGCAGGGTCCACAGTTGAGCGTCACTGGCAAATCTCCTTACGCCGCGGGATGAAAATGATGGAAAAAACCCGCGGCGCACTGGAGTTTCAGTTCATTTATAGATGGGCCTTAGCTCGCGAAGCGCTTCAGAAGTAGCGCGGCGCCAAGTGAGACGAAACCAAGCAGCATAATTAGAGGAAGCTGGCTGGCAGTCTGCGGCAATTGCTGAGTTTCTACGACCGGTGCTGGAGCAGTTTCCACAATAGGCTCAGGAGTACTAACCTGCACGACGGGAGCGGGAGTTGCGACTTCCGCGGTCGCAGGTGCGACCATGATCACTTCCGCCACTGGCACTTCTTTTTGCTCCGGAGTTTCCGCAACAATCGGGACCAATTTGAGGTCGGTGGAGTCGGCGTCGAGCGCTGGAATTGGTTGTTTCACAATCGTGGCCAATTCGATGGCTCTCTGCTTCGGGTAAACAAATTCCTGGCCGAAGTTATCGCCGGGATAAAACCACGCCTTGAGGGCTTCCGGGTTGTCGCCCGAGCGTTCGGCGAACTTCACGACAGTGTCGCCCGTCGGTTTCAGACGGTAGTCGTTGATGGCCAAGACGGTGGCGATGATGTGTGAGCCGTCCGCATTGAAAATTTGAACGATGTGGCGGTCGGCGGGCGAATCGAGCAGCACAAATGTGTAGGTCCCGGCAGGCAAGACCTGCCCGGGGATTTCTACTGGTTGACTAAAAGTCAGTACGGTCTTTTTGTTCCACTCATCCGCACGAACGCCAGGGGCTAACGTGGCGGCGAGCAGTGTGAGCGTGAGCACTGCGAAAATCGTCTTTACGAACTTCATATCTATTTCCTCCCAAGATTTTGCGAATTAATTTGTTTCTGGAGAAACCATCCTAGTGCGGACCGGAGCGAGAAGCTGTTCACTTGCGCACAGTTTTGGGGTTTATTTACAGATTCGAAGCAAAAGAAGGGATTTTTCTCCGCCGTTCAAGGTCTTTCGTAGGCGGCAATGATACGGCGGGAAAACGCAAGCACCTTCCGGGACGCTGGCCCTGTTTTGTTTGCTACCGTCTCGCTTGCCCACCAGAATATGACTGCTGCCAGAGCAGCCAGTGTCAGGACTCCGAAAGCCAAGCTAAATACGGCGAGAGAGACGAGAAGTTCGCGTACGTAAAAAGAGCAGAAACCTAGCCCCACAACCGTCACGACCAGTCCACAGCTGTACTTGCTAACTTTCGGTCTACGCAAGGAATCTCCTTGGCCGGTTGGCCTCATCTCGGCGTCTCCTGGGACACAGCGGGCGCAATGCTTGCATTGGGAGCAGCGGACTTCAATTTATCCAGCGAGGCAAGAACGCTCTGCCACTGGGCATTATCCTTTTTGGTTTCCAAAGGGAGAGAGAGGTCTGAATAAAAATTCAGGATGTTGTTGCGGAGTTCGGGTGTCGTGAGATCGAACTTGCGAGCCGTCAGCTGGCCCAGCAACTTTGCGTAGGTTTCATCGGTCAAAGAGTATTCGGCTGCTTTGGTCTCTTTGCCGGTGTCAAAATCGCTGTTCGTAAGTTCCAGCGAGCCGACGCCGACTTGCGTCAGATAGATGCGATATTGGTCGACAGTCGTATTGATGCTCTTGAAATACATGTCCTCGGTCTGCGGGGTGGGATTGTTGAACGCCAGGGCTTTGAAAGGGCCGATTTTCGGCATAAATCGCAGAAGAATCGCAAACAGCCGCGTCTTGAAGCCGTCTTTTTTATAGTCCTTGCCCCACTCTTTTTCATAATCGGAGCGCGACAGCCGGTAGAGAAACTTCTTTTTCGCAAAATCCGGCGTCTCCTTCATCATGTCTTTCCCGTGGGTGCGCAGCGCGATTCTGGTCATCTCTGGAATCATGCGGCTGACGGAAAAACGATAGGAACCGATGGCGAGATCTTCATGCGCGAGTGCGTCCGTCAGTTCGACACCGTAAACGATCGGGAAAGTCCGTTCCAGAAGAGGCTTGGACACCTGAAACCCTATGAAATCGTGATATTGCTGCGAGGCGTAGCGATTCTTTGCGACTTGCACCATATCGAAACCGAATTCCGTCTTCAAATGTGCAGTATGGTCTTCGGCGTACTTGACGGAGTTTCCGTATTTCGCTCGAAGCTTGGGATATTGGATGGCCACGGCAGCGTTGACGGCAGGATGCCCGGCGATATCCGATGCATAGTGCGCAAGCGCTCCGAGAGCGAAGGCATACTCATTTGCATCCTGACTCTGCGCGAGCAGTTCTCGAACGAAGTCTCCGCTGCGAACGTAGTGGACCAGATTGCTGAATTCCACACTTCCAAAGGGGTAGTAACCAAGATCCTGAATGACGGCGCCGCCGTACGCATAGCCGTGAGCTTCTTTGAGTTGGACCTCTGTTAGGGCCGGAAATCGCTTCAGAAGAAGCGGGCTGATCCCCGTTGTCCACACCAGGTCGACGATTTCCTCATGGGTAAGCACAGAGTACGCGGGTGAACTATAGGCGCACAGAAGCAACACACCAAAAAGCGCGACCGGACGGATGCAAGTGGAACGCCAGGGGGCGAAAGAACGAGCTCGCCAGAAGCGCGTCCTACTTCGAGCTTCTGAGTTCGTGGACAAGTTTCTTCGCTTCTTTCAGTCGCTCTTTGTAGAAGGACGGGCTGATCAGTACTTTTTTCGCTCCCAGGAGCAGATCAACCTTGATTCCCCGCTTGGACAAAAACAAGGAAAGCGCTGCGTAAGTCTTGATCTCTTTTTCGAGAAACTGGATTGCGTGCAGCCTGGACTCATCCATTGCGTACCTCCGGCCCGTCAGGAGCGGCAAGATCTATATGCGTCCGAGTAGCACTAGAATTACGACAATGATGAGAATCAGCCCGAGGCCTCCGGTCGGCCGGTAGCCCCAATCTCGGCTGTGCGACCATCGCGGAAGTGCGCCAAAGAGCGCCAAAATCAAAAGGATAATTAAGATAGTTCCAAGCATGATTTGCTCCTTCCCAACGAATTGCTACAACGGTATTCAAGTTTTCCGCCCCGGCGAGATTCCCATTTCTCAATGGATTTCCGCACCGGGTCGGATGGTATCCGATCCCCGCACAATGCCGAGTGTTAGATCACGACGCTGATGGAGAAGCGGGCGCCGGGATAGTACGGGTTGTACATGTAATAGCCACCGTCTACATAATCGATGTATACGTTATCTGTATAGTACCAGCCGACTGGCCATGGTTCAACAAATCCAAACCAAAAGCCGCTGTACTGGAAGCGCGAATATCCGCCAACCAAAACCGGATTGCCCATGTGGAAGTTGTGCCCGCTGCCAAAACTGGCCCGGAAACGGTCGTCTGGAATTCGACCGCTGCCTCTGGCGCTGAGCCGAAGCGCCGGCTGTGCGCGCTGTCTGGCAATTGCCTGTTGGGTGCGCCGGGGAGGTTGAGAAGATCTGACTGCCTGCTGGTGAGGTTGTTGCTGCGCCTTGGCTTGCTGCTGTCTTTCAGGCTTGGCTTGGGCCTGTTTCGGGGCCTTCGCTTGTTGCTGCTGTTTTCCAGGTTTTGCCTGCGCTTCCGGCCTCGAGGTCTTGGCCTGCTGTTGCTTGGCCGGCTTGGCCGGGGCCTCTTGTTTCGGCGCCCTAGCTTGTTCCTGTTTTTCCGGTTTAGCTTGCGTCTGATGTTCTGCGGGCTTGGCTTGCTCTTGCTTTTCAGGCGTGGCTTTTTCCTGTTGTGCCGGCCGGGCCTTTTCTTGCGGTTTTTCCTGGCGTGCGGTAGCCGGCTGCGCGCTCCCGAAAATCAGAAGCAGAGCAGCAGTACTGATTACTCCGATTGGTTTCATGTCTTATCTCCGTTGCACTTACTCTTGCGCTCATGACTTGCCGTACATGCTGCCCCTATTGTTTCCAATTGTTGCTTCCCATACCTGGCCCGCAGGCCATCCCTGCGGCACTACCCTCACTCTGCCGCGTTTGTTAGCCAACGCGGATTCGCGAAAGGGAGTGGAACAATCCAAATACATTGAGGAGCCACAACACAACGCAGATGACGACGACCGCGTTCAGGATCGACTTAATACTGCCCGCCATCGGGATGAAACGATTCACCAGCCACAGCAGGACGCCCACTACGATCAGGGCAAGTAGAATTTGAATGAGAGGCACGCTTTTCTTACCTTTCTGTCCGTGCTGGGACACACTCCGACACGGATCCCAAGAGCCACTAGTGTGTTGTTCGATGTCCTCAGCGCTTATGCGGGCCGTGGAGATTTTGCCGGAGAAGACGGACTGGCCAACACCACAATCCATTTGCCACGACGCCATCTTGAGCCTTCTCGAGACGGACGTCTGTTCCCTTGTATACAGTTTCGAAGATTGTCGGCGCACGGAATTCCGCGCGTGAAAGACCGATGACGGGGGCAAACGCTGGAGGGCTCGCGTTATTCGATGATGTTCCAGACGTACAAGAAATTCGCGTCACTGGCTGTCGCAACCCTGCGACCAGCTTTCCGAGTAGCGCGATTCAGCGCGGACCGAACTTTTTCTTTTGATCCCACCAAATCAGCCAGTGGGACCTTAAGTGCCGCACCATCTTTTAGACGGTCCAAGTCCTTGAGGATGGTGCTGACAATCACCTTATGCTTCCCATTGCGGCCTTGCGGCACATCCAATTGCACCATGGTCTTGAAGTGCGTGGGTCCGGTTTTCAACTGGGCGCTCCCCATATAAGCCTTCCTTGCGGTGACGCGCTAAACAAACGTTGCCTTATCGTATCGCGTCGTAGCGAGCCCTACAAGTGAAAAATCAAAGCTGCAAAAACGAAGAATCGACAGGGTTTTATGGGGGAGGAGAGTCCTCCGCTAGGCTAAGCGAGCGTTCCAGCCTCGCCTAACGCAGCTGTTCGGATAACAAAAGAGTTAACCCGTATGATTTCTCTTCTGCTAGCCTCAGTGCCATCGGAGAGTTCTCATGTTGAATTTGAAAACTCATTACCAGCAGGTTCCCCTGGAGATTGTCAGAAAAATTATGGAAGAACAACTCCGGGCAGAAGCGGCAAACGCACGGTATCCAGAAATCGATAAGGAAACTCTGAACGATGTCTTCTCCGAAGCGGACGGACAATCCTTTCAGCCACCTACATTAGGTGAGATAGCTCCATAAAGGTAAACATGAAACCCAGAAACAAGAAGCCCCAGACTGTTGCACCTGACAAGGGCAAGTTCGATGCACAGGCTTTTTTGGACTCGGCCGGTGTCGCAAGAAGAGTTAGAGAGTTCAAAAAAACGGAGATCGTCTACTCTCAAGGCGATGCCGCCACCGGCGTCATCTATTTGCGAGAAGGCAATGTGAGGCTCTCCGTTGTCAGTGAGAGCGGCAAAGAGGCCGTCGTCGCCATCCTGGGACCGGGCGATTTCTTTGGGGAAGGCTGCCTCGCGGGCCAGGCCGTTCGTATGGGGACCGCCAGGGCTATTTCACTGAGCGTCGTACTCGTCATTGAGAAGAATGAAATGTTCAGGGTGCTTCACGAACAGAACGCCCTCTCCGATAGGTTCATCGCTTTCATGCTTGCCCGGAACATTCGCATCGAAGAGGACTTGGTGGATCAACTTTTCAATTCGAGCGAAAAGCGGCTCGCCCGCACGCTTCTCTTGCTCGCCCGTTACGGCAAGGAGGATACAATCCACGCGGTGCTGCCCACTATTTCCCAAGAAACGCTTGCGGAAATGATCGGCACAACGCGGTCCAGGGTAAATTTTTTCATGAACAAATTCAGGAAACTCGGTTTCATCAAATACAACGGCGGCCTGCACATCAATACTTCTCTTTTGAGTGTCGTCCTGCACGAGTGACACCAAGCGGCATTTCTACATGCCGTCGCCGAAAATCCAGAGCGTGGGTTTATGGGTGAAAGAAGGTTTTGACGAGCTGAAGATTAGTTCCTTAGAACAAGCCATCAGAGCGCGTTTCTACGGGCAAGTCTTTTTTCCGGCAAACGACGGTTGTCTTGATGGTCCGACTCCGTCTCGCATCCCATCGCAATCGCGGCCAAACACACAGCCCGTTCAATCCATTGAAGCTCGGAAGAAGAAGGGTTGCGCGCAGTGCAACAGTACATCTCTAACGAGCCAAGCTCTTCACCGCATTGACCAAAGATGCCTGCGGAAGAAAAAATGTGCAGCCCAAAAAGAGCGGCGTTGCGCGCAACTTCTCCTGTACCTACATTGTCGCCTTGCGGCAGAGAAATGAGAGAAACCATGTTGCCGATCTGGCAATCGAGAGCTGTACAGATTTCGTTCAGGATCCGAGGAACTGGCGCTCGGACAGCAATCGACCGAAGTATTCGCTCTTCCGTTTCCAGCAGGTATTGAACTCTGCCTTCAGAGCGCTGTGCCTGCAGAGGAACCAGCCATCTTTCGCGCTGGCGGGAGCGCCGCTCATCCATTCGATTTCCTCTTCTCCAAATTATTGGCATTTTCGATTGGGACTGGTTCCGTACGAGCGCCTGCCGGCCTCTTGTCTTTCATCGCATAGAGGGCCCTGTCTGCTGCATACAGCAGTGTTCCGATGGTTTCGGCGTCTCTCGGATGACTGGCGATTCCGACGCTCACCGAAAGTGCGGGCTCTTCGGTTTCTTTCCTAAGAAGATCGCAAATCCTGTGCGCCACCAATGTGGCGGCGGCTATACCTGTTTCGGGCAGCACCAGGGCAAACTCATCTCCACCGTGGCGCGCCGCAGTGTCAATGGAACGGCAGCAATCCCGCAGAATTTGCCCGAGCCGGCAGAGCGCCCGGTCCCCCGTGGGGTGGCCAAATCGATCGTTAATCTCCTTCAATCCGTCTAGGTCTAGCAATATAAGGGAGAATTCCCTGCTGGTTCGGCTGGATCGGCAGATCTCGGCCTGCAGCACTTCAAATAAGCGGCGGTGATTGGACAGGCCGGTCAGCGAATCACTCAAGGCCTGGCGCCGCAGTTGGTCTTCAAGAGTTCGCTGCTCGGTAACGTCTACGGCGATGATTTCGTGGCCAGCAAACTTTCCATTGTCGTCGTAGATGCCTCGGCCACTTAGCCTGGCATGCAGAATTGTTCCGTCCTTCCGCTTCCACTCTATTTCCACCGGCTCGATCCGTTTTGCCCCGGTAGAGGGCATTACCAAGGATGACCCCTTTTCGAAACTGGAAAGAAGTTCAGTCGAACGATTCGCAGCCAGAAGGTCCTCCTTGCTGGCGTAACCAAGCATGGTTATCAAAGCTTGATTAACGTCGAGCGTCTCTCCTTTCGCATCGCATCGAAAAACTCCGTAGGAGGGATTGTCGACCAGAGCGCGATACAGCGATTGGGAATGCCGCAAGGCCTGTCGCGCATCTTCCAGCTCCCTTCGGAGTCTACGCTCGTTCAGCGCTTGACGAACTGCCATGGGCAGTTGAGCGACGTGTTCACGCTCAACATAATCAAACGCGCCGTCCACGGCCAGTTGGGCAATGGATCCGCTTCTCACGGCGCTGGCCACGAACAACAAGGGCGTTTCCTGCAATTGTTTATGGAGGACTTGCAGCGCCTCGGATCCTTTCAAGCTCGGGCAAGGATACTCGGCAATCACCACATCGTAGGATTGGGAACGGAGCCGCTCTCCGCACTGCGCAAGATTCAAAACAAAATCGGCACTCACCATGAATTGCGCCTTTTTCAGCTCTTCGAGACAGTTGTCAACTACCTCGGCATCGCGATGGACAAACAGGACCCGGAGGAGGCGCCGCCGATGAGAAGCTTTGCTCTCCGACCAGAAACTCGCCAGATCGGACCGCAAGTCGTTCTGCGTCAGGTTGGACATGGAGACACACGTCGTCAACCGCAGCCGCCCACGCAAATGCGGATGAGCTGCCAGGAAGTTGACCCCTTCACGCTAAGGCTATACCCCCTGGAGAGCCGGGTCTGTACCGTTTTGAACATGGGCTGTTCAATGAGAGGACATCGTTACCCGATGCCTGTTCAAAACGGTACAGTGCCTAGATTTTCCCTCGTACAAAATGAACTGGCAATTTCGAGCCTTATCCAGCATCAGGAGAATCACCATGAAGAGTTGTCCAGAGTGTGAATGTGCGTGGATCCACCAATCGAAGCGCAAAGGAATTGCGGAGAGGACGATTCTTACCTTACTTTTTGTCAGGCCGTTTCGCTGTGAGAACTGCGACGCCCGCTTTTATCTGTGCTCCGTTTCTGCTAATTGGCGGCCACCACGTCAGGCAACCCCATTTTCATGGCAGCGTAGATCTCTGCGGTCGGAACCCGCGCATCTGCAAAAATGAGCATACGTTTGTCTCTTGACCTTCCTCACTCCCAAACCCTCACTGTTTCAAACGGAAAAGACTTCCGTCTCAAGGACTCCGAAGCTTCGTCGACACCCTGCCACACTATGCGAGCATGAAGTCCCTTGATTCCCTCGCTTAGAATTGAGGAGGAAACAACTGCTTGGAGCTCATGGAAGAACTGTGCCTCGCTATTGACTTCGCGTTCGTCGGAGTTGATGAGACCTTCCCGTGCCGTGCGGAATCCGAGGCTCGATCGCCCATCACGTCATTGATTCCGGATGTACTCACTGGTCAGCGAATTCTTCGCAGTAAGCAGCTGCCTGGGCGTGCCCTCGAACATGATCATGCCGCCCTTCGTACCCCCTTCAGGGCCCAGATCGATGATCCAGTCTGCATTTTTGATCACGCTTGTGCTGTGTTCGATCACAATGACTGTGTTGCCCGCGTCCACGAGGCGGTTCATGATCTCCAGCAGATGACTGATATCGGACATGTGTAAACCGGTTGTGGGCTCATCCAGCACATAGATGCTGCCCTGTTTGTGCAGTTCACTGGCCAGTTTGATGCGCTGGCACTCGCCACCGGAGAGCGTGCTCAAGGGCTGACCCAGAGTCAGGTAATCGAGGCCCACGTCGCTCATGGCCTGCAGCTTGCTAGTGATCTTGTCGATCTTGAAGTATTCGAGCGCCTGCCTGACGGTCATTTCCAGCACATCATTGATCGATTTTCCGTTGAGCTTGTATTCCAGCACATCATCTTTAAATCGCTTGCCCTCGCAGATCTCACATGGAGACTTGACCTCGCCCATCGCGGGGATCTCCGTGTAGATCACGCCCAGTCCCTGACAGTTCTCGCAGGCTCCTTCCGAATTAAAGCTGAACAGGGATGGGCTCACCTTGTTCGCAGCCGCGAAGGCTTTTCGCACCTCGTCCATGATGCCGGTATAGGTGCCGGGATTGGACCGGCTCGAAACACCCACCGGGGATTGGTCGATCACAATGGTGTCCGCGTGCTGACGTAGAAAGGTCTGATGAATGAGCGAGCTCTTCCCCGAACCCGCCACGCCTGTGATCACCGTCAGTACACCCTGCGGGATGTCCACGCTCACGTTCTGCAAGTTGTTGGCTTTTGCATTCCTGATCGGCAGCTTTCCATTGGCAGAACGGAAATCGCTTTTGATGGAAACCGACTGTTTCATATATTTTCCGGTCAGCGTGTCCGCGCTCAACAGGTTCTTGAACGGACCTTCGTACATGACCTGACCGCCCCGACTCCCGGCGTGCGGCCCGAGGTCCACGATGTGGTCAGCCACCTTAATTACATCAGGATCATGTTCCACCACCAGAACCGTATTTCCTCGATCGCGCAACTGTTGAAGAAGTTCATTCAAACGATGCACATCACGCGGATGCAGACCAACGCTTGGCTCATCGAACACATACATCACGTCCACGAGACTGCTGCTCAGGTGCTTGACTATCTTCACGCGCTGCGATTCGCCGCCGGAGAGCGTGTCTGTCTCACGATTTAAGGTGAGATATTCGAGGCCTATATCCACTAGATATTGCAGACGCTGGATCAGTGTTTTCAGAATGGGCGCGGCTTTCGGCTCCTTGATCATCTTGATCAAACCGATCAACTGGCCCACTTCCATCGAGGCCAGCTCAGCGATGTTGTATCCGTCGATTTTGCACTTCAGGACTTCCTGACTTAAGCGCGCGCCCTTGCATACCGTGCACGGGGCCATCGTGATATAAGGCGCCACAAGCTTTTGTGTACGTTCCGACATGGTCTTCACGTCGCGCGTGATGTACTTGGCGGTAAATCTGCTGATGATGCCTTCGCATGTTATATTGATGTTCTTGCCCCCGACCTTTGTTTTCACTTTATAGGGTTTGCTGTACAAGAGCAGGTCCATTTCCTTTTCGCTGAACTTCGAAAGCTTCTTGTCCATGTCGAAGAGTTTCGACTGGCCAAGGAAGTTCCAGCCCCAGCTGTCGACGGCGTATTCATTGAACAGGATCGCCCCTTCGTTCAGGGTTTTGGATTTGTCGAGGAAAAGATCCAGGTCCACGCCCACCTTTCGGCCTAAGCCATTGCAGTTCGGGCACATGCCCTTTGGGTCGTTGAAGGAGAAGACGTTCGTGTGTCCCACATGCGGCTTGCCGATGTGGGAATACAACCGGCGCAGCACAGGGTAGATATCGGTGATTGTGCCCATCGTCGAATGAGACCCGCCGCCGAGCCGTTTCTGGTCCACGACGATCGGCATGCTCAGGTTCTCAATAGCATCGGCGTCCGGCTGGGAGTAGCGCGGCAGAAAGGTCCGGATGAACATGCTGAAATTCTCGTTCATCTGGCGTTGTGCTTCGGTCGCGACGGTATCGAAGACGATCGACGATTTGCCGGAGCCCGAGACTCCGGTGAAGATGGTAATCTTGCGTTTGGGGATGCGCAGCGAGACGTTCTTGAGGTTATTCTCACGCGCGCCGCGGATCTCAATGTATTCCTGAGGCATGCTTTCCTCTTTAATTCCCTGATTTCCAATATTTATGCGCACAAAAACCCTTCCACGGGGGTTGTGACACACAATGTAAGACCATCCTTACCCTCCGCTTCTTCGCCGCAGCGCATCTTTGCTTTCTCGGCGTCCTTGACTATTCAACTCTGTAGATACATCGCTGGGCGCGCGGAAATGCATCGCTCGCCCGGATTTTTAGCAAAACGGGCAGGAATCGTCCCTGACGAGCCTCATCAATGCGGCGTCGAGCCGTGCGAAATATCCTCAGATTTTCAGATTTCATCGCTGTCACATCCTGTACCCGGCACCGCTGCAGCATACGACATTTGACGGGCAGTTGCGGTGTTGGCAGTCTTCATCGGCCCCAATTTACCGGAGAGGTCGCTGAATACGAAGTCCCCGGAATTCTTGGCGTCCAACTGACACCAGCCCGGCAAAGAGGTTATGACGCCATTGAAAAGGCCGGTGGCAGAATAGGCCGTCTGCAGCTAAAAAGGACATTGTCTGCTCCCCAGCCGCAAACCCGGTCAGCGTCTGGGATCCATCGACATAACGAAGCCCTGGGATGGCTGCTTTCGGCCTTCAGAAAATGGGGATTCCCTTGTCTCGCTACCCGCACTCCTCGGGTTTGGACCATCGCTCTCTCGGCGGAGCGCTAAGAAGTCGCGGCTATCCGGACCTTTCGCTTTTTTCTCAAGATCCCAGCAGAGGTCAACGTGATCACTAGCCCTACCGGGAAAGGCTCCAGGAATGTGAGCGCCGAATTGTAGAGGGGATTCTTGTAGTTTTCCCTGAGCTGGTTAAATTCGTTGATCTTTGCTTGAATCACTTCAGCTGTCGCCCCGGCCGCCCTCAATTGTTCTATCGTGTGCGAGCCGTAGTTATCCATAAAGTCCGGCATGAACCTGAAGTAAATGATTTCCCATGTAGCCACATAGAAGGCGCACGAAATCAATGTGATACCAATTCCCACCAAGAACGCTTTTCCGAACGTAATTTCACCATTCCCCACATTCTCTCGATAGGACCGGATTCCGAAAAACACGAGCATGAACGAGAGAACGATGGCCGTATAGCCAACAATCGCCCCTTTGGCGCTTCCGATTTTATGAAGGAAAGGTATCGTCGACACCATCATGAGCGACGAAATTGCTCCCGATATAAGTCCAAAGATGAGAATGGTTCGTTTCATTACTTGGCTCCTTAAAGTCCGTGAGTATGCATCAATTCAGGCGCACCATACCGCATCAGGAGAGGGACTTGTCGTCACCCTTTTGGGTGATTTTGCCACTTGCAGCGAAAAATCACCGTTTCGTAGAACATTTCTAGGGCAGCAGACCGAATTCCTTACCTGACTGAACCGCCTGTGTCCGCCGTCTTGCTCCCCCGAGTTCTCGCTTACAAACAGCTTCCCTACACCACGCCACTATGCTATCTGATCGCCATCGAACAAGAACATCTCCTCGGCCAGCTGTCTGAGAACGTCTCTGTCCCCGTCGCTGCGCGCGAGAAATTGACAGATTCGAGAGTGCGTCTCGGCTCGCTCCATCTGCGGAATCTCCACGTTGCGATAGAACTGCAGCCCGCCATCCGGCGGATAGAGCCATGGCATCGCCGCGCCCACATGCGCTCGGTTCCGAACGACAGAATCACCGTTGCTCCACCCTGTCCCATGTCTAAATAACGTGTTTTCAGAGCGATAGGCTACGCAAAAAATTCGCTCACCCCGTGTCGATTCCCCGTCACCCCGTTCGACGTGTAAGTAGAGAGCCGCACCGCGCACCCGGCACCTCGCATCTTTCCCGGCCCAGCGCGGTCCAAGCTCCTATATAGTAGCGGCCCTTATATGGCGTCCGCTCAACCTTCAAGGAGAACACCATGCGTTTCATGATGATCCAGTTTCCGAAAGTCTACGAAACCGCGAAACCCGGCTGGGTACCCGATCTCAAAGACATTGAAAGCACGAGGAAATACAACGAGGAGCTACAGAAAGCCGGCGTTCTGCTCGCGCTCGACGGTTTGACCCCACCCGCGACGATGAGCGCGCGCGTCACCTTCAAAAACGGCAAATCGAAAGTTACCGACGGCCCGTTTCCCGAAGCCAAGGAAGTGGTCGGCGGCTTCTGGATAATTCAGGTGAAATCCCGGGAAGAGGCGCTTGAATGGGCCTCACGCATCCCCGGACAGGATGACTTAATGGTGGAAGTTCGCCGGCTGTTTGACATAACCGACTTCTCTGCCGATGTTCAGGAGAAGATCATGGAGCTCGAGCAGTAGATCGCCGAAGGCGCTAATAAGTTCGGACCAAGTAAAGAAAGCTCTCCGCGCTGTGTGGATTTCGCGACCCCTCGTATGACGTCTATGTAGAGAGAGCCGCCTTCCCACACAGTGGGATGGCGGCTCTAGCTGCGATCGAGGAACGCTGGAGGCGGCGGTCCCGGGGCGCGACGCTTCGAACGAGCATCATGTAACGCATAACGAAAGTCTCCCATCGCGGCGCGAATGCGAGTGCTCGCGGGCGACTCGCTAGCGGCAAGATCGGCGTCACCGACGGCCAGTTTCCCGAAGCCAAGAAAGTGATCGGCGGCTGTGCAATTCTCGAATATGCCGACAAAGAAGGCGCACCCGCCGGCTGCGCCGAATTTCTCGGGGCATCGCCGAAACTGGCCTGGCTGGGAAGGCGAAATCGAAATGCGTCCCATCCTCAACGAAGACCGCCGCCCCGATCGGAATAAATAACCGCTTTGCGGCTTACAAAGAAAAATGTTGTGATGGGTGCCGGACATGTCTTCCGGCACTGACCCAACAGACTCGCACGCTGACCCGCATCGAAACGTCCGCGCCGCGATCGACGCCGTCTGGCGCATCGAGTCTCCACGCCTGATCGCCGGACTCACTCGCATCACGCGTGACGTCGGCGCCGCCGAAGACTTCGCGCACGACGCTCTCATCGCCGCGCTCGAACAGTGGCCGCGCGAAGGTGTCCCGTCGAATCCCGGCGCTTGGCTGATGGCCGCGGCGAAGCACCGCGCGATTGACCTCGTGCGTCGCCGATCGCTCCTCGAACGCAAACACGGCGAACTCGGCCGCGAACTCGAAGACCAGCAGGAAAAATCCGTGCCTGACTACGTCAGCGCGCTCGACGACGACATTGGCGACGACCTGCTGCGCCTGATTTTCACATCATGCCATCCTGTGCTGGGCACCGACGCGCAACTCGCGCTCACGCTGCGCCTCATCGGCGGCCTCACTACGACCGAAATCGCGCGGGCGTTTCTGGTGCCCGAGCCGTCGATCGCGCAGCGCATCGTCCGCGCCAAACGCACGCTCGCCGATGCGAACCTTCCCTTCGAAGTCCCGCGCGGGCGAGAACTTTCCGAACGCCTCGCGAGCGTGCTGCAAGTGATCTATCTGATTTTCAACGAGGGCTACTCGGCCACCGCGGGCGATAACTGGCACCGCCCCGCGCTGTGCGAAGACGCCCTGCGCCTCGGCCGCATCCTCGCCGAGCTCGCACCGCAAGAGCCGGAGGTCCATGGCCTCGTCGCGCTGATGGAAATTCAGGCCTCGCGCACCCGTGCTCGTGTGAATGCGAGCGGCGAACCGATTCTGATGCTCGAGCAGAATCGCGCGCTGTGGGACCAGCTTCTGATTCACCGCGGCTTCGCGGCGCTCGCACGCGCTGAAGAGTTGAGTCGCGCACTGGGCAGCATCGGCCCCTACACGCTGCAAGCCGCAATCGCCGCGTGCCACGCCCGGGCGCTCACCGCTGACGCGACCGACTGGCCGCGCATCGCCGCTCTCTACGCCGCGCTCGCGCGCGTCACACCGTCGCCGATCGTCGAGCTGAATCGTGCCGTCGCCGCAGGCATGGCCGAGGGCCCCGCCGCAGGCCTCGCGATTCTCGACGCGATCGCGGACGCTCCTTCGCTGAAAAATTACCATTTGCTCCCCAGCGTTCGCGCTGACCTGCTGCGGAAACTTGGGCGCCTCGACGAAGCCCGCGCCGAATTCACTCGCGCCGCCGCGCTAACGCAGAACTCCCGCGAGCGCGCGCTGCTGCTCTCCCGCGCGGCCTCCTGCACCACCCATACGAACTGAGTCGCCAAACCTTCATTTATCGGATTCCGGAAGAAGTCGTCCGTCACTCGAGAGGGACGCTCAGGAAGGTCACCAAATCTCCAGATGTTTGCCAAGATTGTTCCGAGGAAGAGTTGCGCGCGGTCTGCTTCTATTCATACCGCAGCGCGACCATGGGATCGACGCGCATGGCGTGGCGCGCCGGGACATAGCAAGACTACCCCAATCTTATTCTCCCAGGCGTGAGTATGGCTGGAACAAACGGCCCCGAGACAGCTTTCCGTACTGCGATCCAAAGATAAAGAGGCTTGTGCTATCGTAGCTGCCGTTCTTCCCAAAGTGCGCCACGCGAAACGCATTGAAGGATACAAATACGGCTTGTGACGCTCCTCCCACAATTCATTTGTCTTCGCCGACTCGACTGAGTTAGTTGGCACTGCGCAAAATGGGAGTGGGTGGTGTCTTGCGGGCGGATGGGCACTACTAGACTACAATTGAGTGCGGATGTGTCCCAAAAGATGAGCTTGGCACCTCAATTTGAGATAACGAATTCGATCACGGCGGAGTTGACAAGGATCGAACGAGCGCGTGGATTTCTGGACGCGGCCAAACTTTCCGAGGACTGGATCGCCGGCATGCAAAAGCGCGCCCTTGTCCTTGAGGCGCACTATACGACGCATATCGAAGGCACTCAACTTACGCTTGAACAATCGGAGCGCATTCTTGCGGGCCAAAAGGTCCGAGAGGCCAGACCGGATGATACGCAAGAACTCCTCAACTACAAGAAAGCATTTGAATTGGTTTCAAGTTACCTGGAGAGCGGCGAGCCGATCACAGAGGCGCTGATACGCCAGATTCACAAACGCCTGGTTCAAGGCGTGCGTGGAAACAAGGCGTCACCGGGAGAGTATCGCAAAATTCAAAATTACATCGTCAACCTGCGTACAGGAGAGAAAACATATACGCCGCCACCACCGCTCGAAGTTCCACATATGATGACCGACTTTGTCTCGTGGCTGCAAGAGGACACAAAAATACATCCAGTCATTATGGCTGGCATTGCACAGTTTCAACTCGTTCACGTTCATCCCTTTGTTGACGGCAACGGACGCACGGCGCGTTTGCTTTCTACCCTTTGCCTCTACAGAACAGGTTACGATTTCAAGCGGCTCTTCACGATCAGCGAGTACTACGACCACGACCGGACCGCTTACTACAAGGCGCTGCAGAGCGTCCGCGAGCATGGAATGAACGTGACTGGCTGGCTCGAATACTTCACAGAAGGCTTGGGCGCGCAGATGCGCGACGTTCAAATGACTGCTGAGCACGTCATGCGCAAGGATGTGGTTCTGGCGAGAGCGCGGAAGAACGGATTGAAAGAGCGGCCCGTCGCCATTCTCGGTTATCTGCTGACCGCAGGTAGAGCGACAGTGGCAGAATGCGAAGAGGAGTTGAAAATGAACAGAAGAACGCTCCAGCGCGATCTCAAACTGTTGGTTGAAAAGGGCCTGGTCCGCGAGATCGGAACAGGTCCAACCGACCCCACCAAACACTACGAGCCGCTACTGTGACAAACTCTGACAGTTTACTGTGACAAGCTATGACAGACGACTGTGACAGCACATGGTTCGTCGCCGCTTCTGACTAAGCTTGCCTACTTTTAATCTACACAACCGGCGAAGAGCAGCCAGAAACTATTCGGTTTCTACGCGAACGTCAGTGAACCTTCGAAAGTCCTGATCGAAAGAGGCTACCGGCATGTTTTCGGTCGCCGCAGTTGCGGCGATCAGGCAGTCCACGAAATGGACTTTTGTTTTTCGATGGCGATCCAAAGCGTCCAGGTTAATCGCCGCATCAATTTCAACACCCGGGCTGGAAATGAGTCTGCCGAGCGCTGAGGCGATATCTCCACGCGGGTGCTCGTAGAAAGACTCCAATACAAACACGCACTCGGCCAGAACAGCTGGCAACACCACAATTACTACGTCGCCGCGGTCGCATGCGTCGAACAGCTTTCCAGCTGCCTTGGCATGCTTTTCATGGTCCTGCACTAGATAGCGAACAATCAGATTGGTATCGACAAGCCTTCGTTTGCTCACCGGTCGCCCTCACGACCACGGACGGCCTTCGCTGCGGCCTCGCGGATTTGCGCGAAGGACATCCCCTTGCCCTTTTTGCTGGCGAGCACGCCCTTAAGTGATTGCGTGCCCAGATGCACGCGAATGGTGGCGTGGTCACCTTCCACCAAGTACTCTAGCTTGTCACCCGGCTTGATTCGCAACGCTTTCCTGATCTTCCCCGGAATGGTCGTTTGTCCCTTGCTTGTTACCGTGGAATGCGGCATGGCGAGATCCTTACTCGTATTATTGTTCCTTACCGCTTTAATCATCCCTTACTTCTTGGTAGTTGGCAAGGCCAACCACTCGTTTCGTTGCACAAGCTGACCAAGACCGAAAGCCACCAGATTCTAGGCGGCGGTCTGCCTGAAGCATTAAGTCTGGATATTAAGACGCCAGCTAAACAACGAGACTTAAACGGTAAGTTTAAAAAAGAAACAGCGCGAATGGTAGAAATCCCAGCCGGGGACGCCGCATAATCATGTGTTTGTGGAACGCCATTTTCCGCAGGCGGTGAGCCAGCAGAATGAGCAATTTGCAGGAAGCCGATTTGAAGGGTTTTTGGAATGGGTGGTCATTGTCCGCCGCCGTCATCTTCCCGACGTGCTTCCCTGTTCTACGGGCGGGAACTAGAACAGGACTTTCATTGCCCGAAAAACCCCAGCCATCTGGCTAGGTGTTCAATTTTGCACACCCGGCACAAGGGGGGGTTATAATGCCGCCATGCCACGCAGATTGGAATGGATCGAGAGCCAGACTTTTCAGGGCTTTGGTTGCTCGGAGTGCGACTGGAAGCACAAGCCTAGCGCCGGTGCGCCAACCGGTACGGCGCTTGATGAAATGAAAGCGAAATACGAAGCTGAGCGTGACAAAGAGTTTGCTGCCCATATTTGTCTCAAACGCCCAAAAGCGCCCGATCAAAACGCTGACCAATAATTACGGCGGCATCTGGCGAATGCTTCAGGTGCAATGAAATTCACAATTGAGCCGCCCGATTTGTCCGGACGGCTCAATGCGCTCACTTTAGCCGCGGTCGCCGCGCAAGTCTTCCCAGTAAGGTTTGTACCCGTAGTGTTTGTAAATGCTGTTTCCCCAGGTGCTATCAGCAAAGTTTGGCCAGTTCTCTTTGTCGAAACCCGGAGCATTCTCCAAAAGTTTTTTGTCAACATTCAGAACTGCTCGATTTTCTTTCAAGTTGAAGTGGAACGCGTTCCAAGGAATAGCGAAGAATTTCCCGCCCATCCCCAGAAAGGTGCCAAAGGATAGGACTGCGTAGGCAATGCGCCCGGCTCCGGCGTCGAGCACTATGTCTTCGATTTTTCCTAGATCCTCGTTCTGTGCGTTGACAACGTTGCTGCCTATCACCGTTTTCTTTGCGGGAACGATGTCCGTGTATCTCGCTACTCTTGTCTCTACCATGCGATTCTCCTTTTGAGCGCTGGCGCTGGTGACTCGCCGCGCTTCCGCAACCAGGAGGATACGAGTGGTGAATGGGTGCGTCTGTCCAGATTTGGACACATTTCGGTTTGCATTGCTCGGTCGGCCCCAAGGTGCCTGTCGAACTTCCGCAGACATTACACAAGATCATTCGGCACAGCGACGAGCCCCTCGCGGGCCCAACGCTCGACTGTTTTCGGATGAAGGCCACCGAGGACAACAGCGGCGCCAGCGCAATCGAGAAGCGGTTCAACGGCTTGAACTGAGCCGGTGGTTTCGGCGGATACCGGATCAAATCGACCAAGATGCATTGACTGTTTTCCAGCACGGAGACTTTGAGGGATGCCCAGATCAATGTGTGTATTTGACTCTCTCATATGGCCCCCTATCTCCCGGCTTTCCTACCGCGGCTTTTCTTGCGCCTTTGTTCCGCATCCAAACGAGTTTCTTTGGCGGCAATCGCTTCATGAGGGATGATGCCGAGCCGAGGCGGCAATCCCCGCTTTCGGCGTTCTTCTTCTCTTTGTTCAGCCTTTAAATAAACGTCATCAGGATCTTCGAACTGTCGGTCCCACGCGCGACGAAGCTTGCCGAAGTGCGCCCAATCGTGCTGTTCGCGGTCGCTCATCTGCTCAATCACTTCAAAGTTCGTCTGGGCACGCAGGTCTTCCACTTCGACCTGAAACGACCGCAAGAAATCACGGCGCAGCCAGGGGCATTTCTCTAGTTGTTTGAGAATCTGCACGGTTTCTTGGAGCTTTTGGTTAAGCAGAAACAGATATTCGTAAATACGTAGCTTCGGGGAATGTAGAACAGGTTGCGTCGAAAAAGAGGACCGGATACCTTCTGTAGCAGCCATTGTTGCTCCTCCTATGAGCGACTTTGGTCAGGGCCGCGTCGGTGTTAGAGCACTGGCGCGTCCCGCTTCTGATGTTCTACGCTTTCTCCTGGACCCTCTTGTACCGGAGCTTCCGGCCGTTCTTGATCTTTGGCAATAGCTTCCGAACCCGTTCGATGTCGCGTTGGGTCCAGATATGAACTGTAATGCCGCCGGTCGTGAGCGTCTTGGGCGCTGGTACTTTCTTTGCGGTGATGTAGCGACTGAGCGTGGATACATCTAGACCCAGTTGCTTTGCAGCGTCGCGAGTAGAAAAGGTAGCCATCTACAACAGTGTTGTCGATAGCTCAGGGAATGTCAAGTGAAAAGTTTGAGAGACTTTGCAGCGGCCAGACTGTTGACGGCAGTCCAATGGCGACTCATTGCATTGACTGGGACCCGGATTCAGATGGACAAGGTGCAACAAGCGGTTCTCTCGAGAATGGGACATCAATGCCACAGCGGCGAGATGATGGGTTTGAAAACAGAGTCCAACGCTGTTGTCGGCATTCGGTCGTGATTATATAGAGGTCCACCCTTGTTAGCCCTGCAGAAGAGCCTTTGGATTCTTCTTGGCAATCATCAGGAGCCGTAGTGCGGTGCTTTGCGGACGTCGCGAGCCCTGTTCCCAGCTTTGCACAGCCTTTGGACTGACACAGAGAAAGTGGGCGAATACGGTCTGGCTTGCGTGTAGGCTTTCTCGGATATACCGTATTTCTCTCGGTTTGAGGACCTTGGGTGGCGCTGGAATCTCCGTCACCCGCAAATCAACCTTCTGCCCGCGCTCATACGCCAACGCGTCGGCCAGTGACTGCCGCATATCGTCGTAGATTTTCATCTTGATCTTCTTTGCCATATTGTCCTCCTACGACCTCTTCAATTCCGCTACGATCGAGCGAAGATTTCTTCGTTGCTCCGTGGTCAAATCCTCCTGCTCGTCCTTATCCAGCAGGAAAAGCAAATGAAGGTGGTCTCGGTGTTTCAGATACAGATGCATATACCGATAGCCGCCGCGCTTGCCTTTTCCTCGAGTCGGGTTCGAAGTGCGAGCCTTGCGTATTCCGCCCAGCCCTTGAGCGACGTCACCCTTTTCGGGATTCCTGAGCAAGTCCTCTTGTATCCGGCGCAAGACCTCGTCGGCGGACGCACCCGCTAGCTGATGCAGCCGCCGAGTAAATGACTGTGATTCTATAAATACCACACTGTAGGATATACCACGTTGTGGGACTTTATGTCAACAGAACATCGGCCGGAAAAGGAAAGATGTCAAGTTTTTGTGCAATAAAACTTGACATCCGTTCGCGAGATCGGCGGTCTCGGACATATTGCCGAAAGCTTCCATATTGTTGTTCGGGACGGGGGAAGTGGACAAGCACTCCACGACCCCGTAACTAGCCCCGTAGGCGCAAATGAGAATATTCGAAACAAATGCGTGCTCTTCGGCATTGCGCACTCTAATAGCTTTCAGAGTTTCGAGCAAAGCTCCGTAGATCGGCTACAGGTTTGGCAAATGGTTACGCACTGGCGCACTGGCGGACTATCAGAAAAGGGTATCGCTTCGCGAAGAGTGACTTAAAGAGGGATATAGTTGATCTTGGACGGGCCACGAACGTTCAGGAGTTCGGGGATGAATGGAAAATGTTGGAAAAGGACCTCAATAGTAGATCGCCACTAGTCACCTGCCGCAGCGAGCCTTTCCCACGTAAGCGCCTTGCGTATACTTCGGATCTCATCCTCGACTTCGTCCTCAGCGACTCGACTCTCCGCGATGACGGGGACAGTTTCTGGGATTAAGTGTGCGACCTTCCGAAATGCCAGAACCGACTCGAACGAAAGAGCATCATGCTTGCTCTGCGAATTCACTTCACTGATATGAACTTGGCGAAGCCGGCGCTTGCAAGACTGCAGGATGGCCGTGGCCTCACTCATCGTGGGATCGACTTGACGGGCGTGTCCGATATCAAAACACAGCGATGCATTCGGAAGGAGCTTAAATATTTCCGTTAAATCGGAAATCGTTTGGCCCACCGGTTTGCGCTTATCCATGTTTTCAATGCAGAGAAGGTCTCCAAAGCGGCCCCAGCTAACCGGCGTGTGCATCGCATCGGGGTGCAGAATAATCGGCCACTGGCGCTGCGCCACTTGTTCCAGAGCAGCAATCGCTACAGGCTCGAATTCCGGATCCATAGTGCTGGGCGCATGAAACGCGATGTATCGGAATTGCGTTAGGTCTAAGCGATCGAGTTCCTCGATCAGCGGAACTAGCTCGTTTTGTCGCAGCGCTGAGAGCTCGACGGCCCGGATGTGTTGACGGTCGAGGATGCGCAATGCTGACCGGAAATCATTTAGCATCAATGCGCCAGTCGAAAATCCGATGAGTCTCATCAGAACACTCCGTACTTTCTAATCAGAGGTGCCACTTGATCGTTCTCAAAAAAGAGAACGTCCAGAGCGTGTTCGAACGCGCGGCTTATCTCTTTTACAGTGTTGAAAACGTTATCGGTTCCGGATTCTGAGGCTCGTAGATTGTCCAGCGCCTGCCGGGAACTCTTGTCGTCAACGAGGTTCAAGAACTCAGTGTAGGCACCGAAGAGTTCCTCTCCGACGCTTTTCGGAACTGCATAGCGAACGATCGCGTCGGCCACTATTTCGAGCGGCGTTGACTTTGCCAGTCCGTGGATGAAGTTTACGAGGTTCGATTTTGTTATATTCGGATCGTCCGAGATCTGCTCTTGCAGGTCGGCATTTAAATAGCATCCAAAGCACACCAAGAGGCCGGAAGCAAAGATCAATTTACGAGACAGACGAAGTTTCGCATTTCGCAGACCCCAACCCTTACCGGCTCGGTCACGCTGTTTACTGGCGAAGTCGACGGCCATGGTTCTCCAGAACCGAACGATGTCATTGAGGAGAAAGCGCGGCACACGGTATCGTGTGCCGTCTTCGGTCAACAGGTGGTTGTCTTCCTCGAGATAACGGTTGATGACGCCCTTCGTCACTCTCTCGTAGGCCTGGACATTCTTGCCTATAGGCGCCGACTCCAGAAGCAACAGAATTCGTTGAGTCGTATTCTTGTTCGTATCGTTTTGTCCGCCAATTTGATGGATGATGTCGTGGCTGAATGCCATGTTTCCGAATGTTCCGGTCTGGCCCGGCGGCCGAAATTCCGCCGCGTGATCCTTAAGGAATTGTTTGTATTTTTTGAGCGATAACCAGATGGTCCGAATTGGCCTGACCGTCGATCAGGTAAGTCCAATCGAGGTCGCTGGCAGAAGTCCATTCACCTCTCGCAAGAGAACCGAAAACGACGAGGCTCGTATCTTCCGATGTATATTTCGGAATTTTCTCGAATAGGATCTGATCTAGTTTCACGCGAACCGCAGCCTTCTCTCGGGCTTCGGGTAGCGGCTTGAGTGCAAGGAACTGGCTCGCGTTAATAGTGGAGAGTTGAGAGCCGCTCATGGAGCCTCATTGTAGCATTCTGGGTGAACGTGAAAAGGAAACCTGATGCAACTGGTTCCCTGTGACCGCTATTTGTGGACTTTCGCGCCGGCTGCGGCGCGTTCCACCCGCAAACCGCGCAATTATAATAGCGTGGCGAAGCAAAAGCGAATTCTATTTCGAGCCGGGGCATATTACGGAATGAGCCAGTTAATTGAACTGCTTCGGGGTCCCATCTCGCCAACGATCTTCGCCAAAAATAATGTTGGCCTTGGACCTATCTCGAGTGTCCCGATGGTGCTGTTTCTTTTGTTCCGGCATGGGCTTCGGTGTGCGGAGGTATGCGCTGGATACGAGCCCGAACTCTTTACGTCAAGGTTGGTGACCTGAATGTCCGCGTCCAGCGTCCAGCGGGAATTGACTGCATCACCCCACGCGTGGGGCGATCTCTGCCATGCCAGCGGTCTGCCGTGATCGTTGATCTCTTCCAACGGCCGGAGGATCGGCTTGCCATCCGCGCCGCAAGATTTGGGCCCAAGCCGATTCTCGATTAAGGCCGTTGGCTAAAATCCCACACCTTTGGAATCTCAACGCCCGAGGAAGAAACGAGGGAGCTTTGAGGGAGCAATAGGAATACCTTTGGATGCCCTCTCGTTCCTTTTCAATGACTTAGTCTTCCTTCGCATTCCTCGTAAGTCCTTGAAATTCCTCACGTCGTTGTTTTCGATCCCCACCGCCCCTACCCGGAATGCGATTCGGAAAACTGAGCATCGTTGAGAGGGCGGGAAGCCGACGCGCTCACGCGATGTGGAAATGCCGATGTGACTGCAAGGCGCTGCTCGAAATTGGCAGCGATGACCTTCTCCGAGGAAGAGCGAAGTCGTGTTCGGCCTGCCGCGTTCGCACCCTCAACGAACACAAGCTCCGAAGCAAGCCTTGGCTCGCCGGGTTTCTGTTAACAATTCCGCGCACCTCACTTTGAGGAAAAATTTCGCGGACGCGTAAGAACTGCTCGGCGCGCGGTCGTTTGCGGGGCTCAAATCCGAAAATCGACCGGCATAGGTCTGATTTCCGTGGAGTTAGGAAACGCTGTCTTGGCTTCCGAGGCGTTCAGCCGCCACGCACTTCCAATCTGCTATTCAATTCGTCGGAGAAAGAGCGATTCCAGGCGGGAGAACATCTGGTTTAGACCGGTTCCCGGTAGATTCTGCTCGCGTTTACGTTGCTAGGCGGTCAGACCGCTCCATATGGTACCGGAACTCACTTTACCGACTTGCGTTAATCGGGTCCTAGTGAAAGCTCGTTCCAAAGTTGAAGCTGAACGTCTGTCAGCAAATTGCTGATTGCCAGGCGGTCCACCCTGTCCGGAAGTGGAGAACTTGTCTGCGCAGCTAGGGCTTCTATTTCCAATTGCCGACCGAGTTCTTGAATTTCGGCCAGGGAATACTTACCCTTGCGAATTTCTATCAGTTCGTCCCTGTTTGGTCTAGGTAGAGTGATGCGTCCGTTCTCCATCAACTCTTTAGCTTCTCCATAGAGCCGGATGACGTGCATCGCATATTTGGTGTCGTACCCGTGCAATTCTTCGAGTTCAGCGCGGTGAACGTTTTTCTGCCCTTTTTGACCGAGCAATCGCTTCATCTGGTCGTCTGCGAATCCGAGAAACGGTTTCACGTGGCCCTTTGCAAGGAAGAGTTCAGGCCGAGCTGCCACCCGCTCCCATGTATCCGTCGTGAACTCGAGGGGGGCAAACAAAAAATGCAAAGCTGAAGGATTTCCTTTGGCCGCGAGTCCGGCCCACTTAATTAATGTGTAAAGGCAGACATCCACGTCGGATGGCCCATTGCCACCGAGTTTGCCGCCAGTGGTGAAGACGAAATGCTCCTCACGTTCAAGCCCGAGAACCTTATTGGGTGGCGGAACATAAAGTCCATACCAGTCGGTGTCATCGGTCTCGCCAACCTTTGCACCATGAGCTTGGGAGCCGCCGATGTACGCCATTATTAGATTCTCTTGGTGGCAGAATCCGTATTGGGCGAAGTCTGGTTTCATTTTTTGCGGAACCGCTAACTGACTATTTTCCCTCTCAAAAAAGCAGCCCCTGAACGCTCTGATTCCAGCCGTTCCAGTTCGCGGACAAATGTATCGACCGCCGCCGCTTCGACAGGCATCGTAAGGACCACGGTTTGAATTGTGCCACCTCTCTGGTAGTTTGAGTCGATGCTGGCTTCAACATAAGCGTGTCCCGCACCGTCCACACAATGAAACCTCATGCTCACACCACCGGCGGCGCACTTTCTGTCGAAATTCCCGAAGACGATTTCGCGTCGGTCGCTGGGATTGTTGGGAAATCCACGGAGATTAGAAGCAGCAACGTGCAAGTCGCCGACCGCTTCGTAAATCTCAGCGACACCTCCAAAGTCGCCGTTCCAAGCCGAAACGCGCAGATTTAATACGTCGTTATCGTGCCAAATCAATTGAAATTCGATGCCAACTTCCATGTATTCGTACCAATGGAAAGCGTTTTGGAGCAGAACCCACTATCTCAGTCCAGTATAGGGCAGCAAGTTAGCCCAAGTCCCGATTTGTCGGATTACCGATAGAGTTCGTACTATACCTAGCCTCCCGCAACGGGGTCGACGTGTTCCGTTGCTGCTGGAGGAGGCGGACTTACAAGAGCAGGAAAACTCGCTCTGTCGCGGCTTCTAGATGAGGCCGCGTTCTCGGTCGCGGCGAACGTCTTCAGCGTGCGCCGCGGCCTTGCGCCTGAGCCACGCCATCTCCTGCTCAATCGCGGCCTTGCCGCGAATCGGATTTTCTCGACGCGCAAGATTGATGCGAAATTTCCTTTCGCGCTTAGCGGTTTCTGCTGCGCTGTATCGGCGTGGCACTATCTTGGCCTCTCCCTTTCGTCGGCTCTCCGGCACGCATCGGAGCAAAACAGTTTTCCGTCTGTCGGCTCACCGCATTGCGCGCACTTCCGCAAAGTCGCAGGCACGACGTTGACAGCTCGGCTGTAGTCGAACTTCATGCTGTAGAGTTCCGAGAGTGTGCGCTTGCGTGACATGACAACGCGGGTGTCCGCTGCTACGCGTTTTTGAAGAATTCGTCGCTGGCTTCGTCATCGCTGCTGGCGGTTTCCTTCCGTTCCTCTTGGCGGCGCTCAGCATCGCGGAGGACCACAAGTGCGCGGTCAATTTCGTTGTCGGTCCAAGTGGCTACATTTCTATCAGTAAGAGCTTTCAGGTAAGCTTTCTCCTCTTCGTTAAAGGTGGCAGTCAGCCAATAGAAAACGTGCTGGATTTTGGCAATGCGCGTCGTGCGGTCTTTCTGCTCTTGCGTCATTCTCCGGTTCTTCACTTTCGAGTTGTACGCCACTTTCGCGACGTAGGCTTCAAACCCGGAATTGAATCCGATCAGCGGATTCGTCGTCTGCGCGTCCCACGGATGGTCTTTCAGCCAAGCATCCACAGCGGCCAGAAATATCTCCCGGCCCACTCTTGCTGCGTTTTTCTTCACTTCGCGGATTTCGTTTGGTGTCGTCCTCTTTGGCGGGTCACCATCATGGTCGACAAATTTCCGTAACAACACACACCACAACTCATCAACCTCGTCTCTGTCAGCCATGTGTTGCTTGGCTGATTCCTCAGTTGTGTTTGTGTTGTCAGATTTCTTTTCTCGGGTAGCTCTCGGATTCTCTCCGGTCAACCGGAGGCGGCTATCACCGTCAACCGGAGGCGGTGAATCCGGTCTACCGGAGGCGGTACCGGCTCCCGTTGACCGGAGTTGGCTACTGTCTACCGGAGGCGGTTCAGCCGGCTTCGGTTGGCCGGAGTTGACTTCATTCAAAGCAGCAAGCTCTTTCCAGTGGCTGACGACTTCCTGCTTCTCAGCATCGGTTAGGCTTTCCATCCACGCAACGATTGCGTCGCGAGTCACGGACGGCGGTGCCGGCTTGTCCTTTAGAAAATTCCATGGAGTTCGGCCAGTGGGAATGCGGTCGCCTTTCTCCACGCCATACTGGACGGCTGTCGCGTCATCGGGAGCCAGTTTGTAGTCCGGACAGCTTCCGGGATGAAGGGCGACAAATTCCTCGTGTTCGAGCACGCGATAGATGTTCGAAAGGCTCTTACCGTCTGCGCCTCTTCGCGGCTCTTTGTTGAGCTTGATAATCCACCCGGTCCTTTCGAGACGCGCGAGCGTTGCAGTCACGGCTGACGGAGATTGGTTCGCAGCGTTGCACAACCACGGTTCGACAGACGCGTAGAATGTCCGCTCTCCGTTCTTCCGAGGAGCGGCAGCGCACATCACGTCCCAAATTTTGTAGTCTGGACCTTCCAAGTGCCGGCTCTCGTGGCAGTCAGCGGGCTCGCAAGGAAAGCCTTTAGCGGTAGGTTTGCTTCGCATGGGAGTTGTTCTCCACTTCTAATTTCTTGCTGCGTGTCTGGCGGATAATGACCGGCACGCCTCGTTGAAAATCGATTTCAACCGTGCCCCACATTTCCGTGCGGGCTGCATCGGCAAAAATATCTTGCAGTTCTTTCAGTACTTTGGGACTCAATTGGTCACCACCTCACAAATGTAATGTTAGGCGTTTGGCCAAACCACGGGCCACGAAGAACATTCAACAATTTGCATAACGACGGGAATTAAAGAGCGATTCCGGCGACTTTAATGGAGAGCGGCGCCTTCCACTCGGGGTTAGTCTCCTCGGAGCTTGAGTGGGTCGTAATCGTGCGCTACTTTAATACCGACTTTTCGGCGCTTCTGGTATCGACGCTCCTCAGTCTCTTGCTTCGCAATCTTTCGAAGCGTCTGTGTTTGCTGGGTTTGGGCCTGCTCCTCAATCCATTTGGTTGCTACTTTCTGAACGACACTCCTCTCATTGTCGGCAAAGTCTTTTAGCGTTTCCCACGTGCTAAGCGAGACGCTGACCCGAAAACTCTTCGCTGTTGAGCCTTTCGGTGACAGGATGGCCTTCTTCAACTTGTCTGCGGACAAGTTTTCGTCTATCGCCCGCTTAAGCCAACGTGCAAGAGTGGCGTCATCAGCTTTCGGAAGTGCATTTATTAACGTCCGATGATGCGTCCAACTGAGTGCGTCTGTTCGAACAGACGGCGGGAAGCGCCGCGCAGTGCTGGCCAGGTCTTTCAGCGTATAATGCGACAAACCTGTAATGTCCTCGGCTTGCGCGTAAATGTCGCACCGTACGGCGGGCATCCCTGGAATGTCGCCAGCAGAAATATTCGTCGGATAGTGGGGCTCGCCCTCAAGTAACCAGTACTCGCACGTGATTCCACAGTCGCAGCGCGACGCAATGGAGAACGTTGGAGGACTCCAATCAGTAGGATCAATCAATAGAGTATTGAAGTTCGCTGCTAAGTGATTCAGAACAGAAGTGTTTGGTAGGGGCGGTGGGGATCGAAATTGCATCCCTCACTTCTAAGTCTCGCTGGAGGAAGGCGTTACCGACCGCTCTCCAAACCAATTGTTAGAAATGTTAGAAACGGCGCGGAACGCAAGGAATCGGCGTCCGACGAGAATGAACAGCAGGGAAAGTCGAGCGCGCGACACCTAGATTGTGACAGATGCTCAGGCGGTTTCAGGGGTGCGCAACCTTCCGATTGCACCCACAATCAGATTCGAGATTTCAATTGACAGAGACGCCGCTTGAGTCCAACCTCAGCGCCTACATTGGCTTTCATACGCTTTCTCCCTACAATGGGTCGCACACTCCAGCAAACGGGATGCCTATTGTTTTGCCGTTGACGATGGCAGTGCGAACGTACCGCAGTCCGGCATCCGTCTCCGAGAGAGCTATCCGATCACGGATAGACGCTTCCGCAGGCGTCTCGAAGCTCCCCACCCGCTCTACATCGAATAGTAGGGAGCCTTCTGTGTAGACCACCATCTTCTCAGACGGTACGGAAGTGATCCCCATATTAATGTACTTCTGAACGTACAGTCTTGTGGAGAGAAATTCTGGATGCGAGCGAAGATAGGTTTTGTATGCTGTACCATCCGGCCCGTCCAAAAGTGCCAGAGTTTGTTCATCGCTTGCATTCATATCTTTCCTGGCTGCCTTGGCCATGGCAATCGCATTTTGCTCAGATAACGCGTGCTCCAAGAGCAGCGTGTACCCCCTGCCATCGATGGTCGAACCTACCTTCGCGTTCTCCGCCATTGCCGCGAATTCCTCCGACGACGGAGGAAGATTCATCGCTCGAATGTCGGCAGCGTCAAAGACCATGTACCACTGGTACGTTATGCTTCTGATGTACCCCAGCTTGATGGCGTCTTTCTCCATTTGCGATAGCTTCCCGTAGGGCTGGTAAGCAATCAAAGAAACTTCCTCGAACCTGAGGCTCCTATCATCGCTATAACATACGTAGTTTGCCCAAGCCGGTAGTCGCTTTGTGGCTCGAAGCTCCGTGACCACGGCAGCCGCTTGGCTTCTTTTTGTTGGTTCGGGCGTCTGCCAAGACGAAATACAGAGCGCAAGGGTAATGGCCAGTGTTTTCATCGCTTCACCCTCCATTGCGCCGCAAACGGTGAGCAAGACTCAAAAGATCAAAAAGGCTGTAGTCCCTCATCATCGCTGCGTGACTCACGACGACCTCGGTCTGGATCGATTTCCGGCGAATTGTACGCGACCGCTTGGCCCAGGATGGATTTGGTGCAGTCGCACCTTCGTAGAACGATTCGACCGCCGCAAATATCTCGATGACGCTACCATATCAATTATTTGAACACTCATCCCGTTGCAATTGTCAGCTCGGCTTCAACCGTGTCTGCATCGGCCTCGACTTCTTCACCCTCTTCCTCAATACTTCCTTCATAGGCGACCTTGCCAGTCGCTTGCTCAATAAGGGCGAGGAGTTTCTTTTGTCTGGCTACCATAAACGCGTCGAAGTCATCGGCCCTGAGTAGCGCCGGGTCAATAAGATGAGATGACAAATAACTATCGAGTCTTGCCCGATCAATTGGCGGTGCTGTCTCATTGCCTTTTTCCAATCTCGCGAGATACTGCGATGGCGCGACTCCGCCGATGATCCTATTCGTCCGGTACGAGAGCGGTGTCTTGTTGATAATGGAATCGAAAATCTTCGGCTTGATGCCATGCTTTTTGCACCAGTCTTGCGGGAAGACGTGGTGGATGTCCACATTTTCACCGAAGAAGACCGTGTGATCGAATTTCTGACCTGAACGAAAATCTTGCGCGCCTTCTTTCATGAGAAGAGCGTTCGCGCCTTTGTAGGCAGCCGATAGCCGCATCCGCATGGTTCTTAGTCTGTTGGCTCGGAACAACGTCTCGCTGACAGTTGACGGTTCGGGACCGCCTTTGAGCCAGGCCGGAACTTCCATAAAATCGCGAGCTATGCGAGTCTCGACTGCCGAACCATAAAGCTCACCAAACACGCCATTCCAGTACCATCTTACAAGCATCTGCCGGTTCGCGTCGTGTTCCCAATCTTCCCCCAGGTCGGCTAGGATGGCCGCCAAAGGCACGATTTGGGATTGGTAGGGAAGATCAAAAATACGATAGATATGCAACATGTGGAGGAATTTGGCCGCTCGCACGAATCCACGTTCGACTTGAGTTTCATAACGCTTGTAGGCGTCGAGCGGGAGGTTCAACAGGGCCTGCCTGTTGCCAGAAACGGCAGGCAACTCTTTTCCTTGTTTTCCATCAGCCTCTGCCGCGCGGCGGCGGTCACGCGTGTGGAATAGCGAGACAGCCTGGAGGAAGTCTGTATTGGAAACCTCGGCGATAATCCCAGATTCTAGACCAGCTGGCCTCAGAGCCTCCGCAAAGCGTCGATGTCTACCTTTCGCCCCGTCGTCACCATACCAGTCTTTTCGCAGTTCATGACCGGCAGAGGCATACATCGCAGTAACAAGCTCAAAAGCGTCCAGCGCTTTTCCCCCTGTGTTTACTTTTTCAAAGACAACGCACACTGCTTCTTTCGAAGTTGATCGATCCAGTGCTATGACCGGTACGCGATAATATTTGAAGTTCTCAAGAACCTGGCGTTTGAAAGACCGAAATTCTTCTCGAATGCTCTCGTTCTGGTCACCGCGCCAGAATTTGTCGAACCCATCCTGCCAACTATCCCAATCAAAGACGCGAGAAACTGGGTACATGAGAGAAGAGTATTCCCGTTCTGCTGAGGAAAGGTCCAGGACTACCTCGCGTCCGAAGTCTGTTCGGACGAATCGATCCTCGGGAACTCCAACAATCGAGTCTTCACGATCTACTGCTGGATCGAGTGACTTTCGTATGTCTATATAGAACCAACGTTTCACCTTTTTCTTTTTTGGTGTGACAGTCTCAACTACTTTTCCTCTTAGAGTTGCTTGGTAGAGTGACGTCATCCGTTGCTGGCCATCAAGTAGAAGCGACTGAGGCAGGACTTGTTTAGCCTCATTTGGAGCCCCTTCGACGGGCCTCGGCTTGAAATTCACAGGCCCACCTGTATCGAGAGACATCAGTGCGCCCACTGGAAAAGCTCGTGAGATTGAGGCTATCAGACTCTTGATACGATCTTCGTCCCAAACCCAACTACGCTGAAAGTCTGGCAATTGAAGAATGCCACGCTGACAATCGTCGAGCAGTTTATTCAGGTCAAAAGGGTTGGTCTGAAACGTCGATCCGGCCATTATTCAATCATCTCCTGACGATTCATCCGAGGAAACCTTTTCTCCACCGACTAACTGAACGCATGCCAATCACAGTGCCGTTTCGATTCTGCCCAACTGGAAAGGCAATAGGGCTATATTTCAGTCCAGAAGTTCACTTTTGGTAAACCCCGTTGCAAGGTCTCAAGCTCCCTTAACCCGACTCGAAAATGGATGGTTTTGGACGGTAGTTGGACGGAACTGGATTCAATTGGACGGGACTGGTTTCATTAGACGTAGGCCAGTCAGCATTACGCCCGACCTCCTATGTTCCTGTCCTTGCGATGGTGCCGGGGCCAGAAAAGCACGGTAGGTCCATCGCAGCGGTTTATATTTAATCTATCCCGTAGTCTGCCGAGGCAGACTTGTGTGACGCTGGCGGGAAAAGGGATTTTGCTTCTGGCACACCAATGCCGTTGACCGTTACAAGTTGAGCGACTGCGACTTTGCCAGAGCCCTGCTCCGCAGTGCGCCCCTTGTGAACAGCGCTATCACATTTCCTACATTGAACTCTTAACCCTGCAATCGTGGCTGTTGGAAGCATGGGGAGAGCGTGGTTCCTAGCCTCAGATTAGTTTTTTCCAGCGGGTTGTTTCCAGGTAGAAGAGCTTATTGCCTCCCAGTAATCAAGGGAAACAATGCCTTCGGATCGAAGCTTGGGCTTCTGCCCGCCAGAACGCGCAATCTTACGTCTTTAAGCTCATTGGAGTATTGAGTTACCGCTCTGCCAACGACTAAGTCGGAATCAATGATCTTGTTTGTCGCGTCGAAGTGCAGCGGACCTCCATTGTAGATCAATAGTACATTCCTGAATTCGTTGGAGATAAAAAACCTTCCGTCGATGGGTACTGGAATAAAATCCCAAGAGCATCGAACGAATATCACACTGCCTGTAAAAAGCACTCCCGAACGCGAAAACGACGAAGCGACCACAAGAGAGAATTTCAGCGCAGGAGCGGAGTTTGCAAACGCGGGCTGTGAGAAGCTTGTAATTTTTCCGTCTTGCAAGATTGCAATTTGATTTGGACCTCCGACTTCGGGATGCACTATTGAAGAATAGTATTTCAGCCGGGTGGCCAACTCGATCATCTGTTCTAGCCCTAAAGACTTACCGCCGTCCTGTTTCAGGCTCGCTGCATAGGTTGATACAGCCTCATCGTCTAAGGCTGCCTCGGGATGCGCCATGATCGAGTCGGCCTTATCCGGCATTCCGCTAAATTCCTTTTCCAGCCTGTCCTGTACGGGGCGAACCCCACCCGACTCGATAGCTGAATCGAAATATCCCCCGCTGTTTCGGCTCCGCAGTGTCACCTTGCCAATTTTGAGAATGCCATCTGTGTCGTAGCCGGCAACTGTCAATTGCAGAGTGTACCTATCAGGATTCAGAGACTTCCCGTTCGCAACCTGTATGTTTTCGACGGCGGATAGATTTACGTTTAACAGGAACGTCAACTCGCGGAGTTTCTGAACGATTGTAACTGGCGGACCGACGCTAACTTTGCGGGCATAGTCGTCAATTATGGCGACGGTGCTCAGGTCTAGCTCTCTGTAGGAGCCGGAAGGAGTAGCGATGATCCCTGCAATCGCACAAACTGAAAGATCGTCCAACCTAAATAGCTTCTTGCCGGGTGTAAGAAGTTGCTTTCCATCGGCTGTGAGCATACTGTCTGTGAGAACGACCATTCCGTTTTTGTTAGCCAGGACAACGTCAATCGTCCCGTGAACGACTCCATTCTTTTCTTCCTCGCCTGCTACAGCAGTTGAACAGGCCAATAGGAAGACAACCAGGCCGCAAAGACTCCGCATTTACGCACCTCCAACCCTTAGAACGACGGCTTCCAGAATTCTTGCACAGATATGCAGGACGTATACAGGATTAGGGAATTGCGCACAGGCTTAATGGCCGGTTGCCCACCAGGACTGCATTCTGTACGTGTTTATCACCTAATTCGCAAGGTAGCTTTTGGCACCAATTGACTTTTGAGCGCTCGTAACGCTTTCCAAAACCGAGACTTAGATTTTCGGAACGCAATTCGATTCCCATCGCCCGGTCCATAAACTCCGATGAATCAATTAGCCCTACACGCGGCTAAGCTTCCTGAATTCGAGGCACAAATGGACGGTTTGGACGGTGCGTTTCGTGCGGCTCAGGGGGGCCAAAAGTGCTTCTTTAAGCCTCTTGAGGCACAACCTCAAAGCGCATGTTGGTGATAACCAGATCGTTCAAAGTAACTCTCGTACGGTACTTCCGATGGCTGACGCTTTCATATTCAATCAGGGACTCGAAGTCATGCCCCGCGAGAAGGGTGCGCGATACTGGTATCAGAAATACTCCCTCCTTCGCAAGGCCCGCGACATACCCAGTGGGGTGCGAGTAGCTACTCTCATGCGGCTGCACGGTGCTGAACTCATATCGAATATTTACGGCCGGACCTACGCCCATGTTTTCGATTTGAATGAGCCCACCGGGGCAGCGAACAATTACGGTTGAATCGGTCTCGTTCACGGCCAAGACAGCAGCTTCCATCTCTCGCGGAGCCATCGACAGCGATACGCACGGTCGAAGAGTCGCTTCAACTTGTTCCTGCGAAAGCTCAACCTGTTTTTGGGAGACAGCTAACTGCGCGGTTACTTCTCTGCGATGTTCCTTGCGCTCCCGGTGCTGGTTTCTCCACTCGAAACAGTCCAGGCCAAGAATCAAGATAAGTGCGATTCCTTCCAACCAAATTGCTATGTACTCGTGCGTCTGCAACCAGGGCGAGAGGGCTTCCCACATGCACGGGAGTGTAACGTCCGGCCTCGCCGAAAGCCAGGGCCAGCAGTCAATGGGGGCGAATTCGGGGTTGGTTACTTCCGGGTATTTATTTCGGTTTGCCGCTGGCAGAGTATTTGTTGGGCCTGCAATTTTAAATTGAAGGCTTTGCGCTTGCCCGCATCAACTCCGACAGCGACTCCTATGAGAGTGAGCACGAGTATCCAAATCACGCCCGTATTGGCTGCATCCACGCCGACTCGCTTTTCTAAGCCAATCAACGCGCCCAACACAGCCGCGACAAAGAACACCACGACTCCATACCTGGCAGCCGTGAAAAACACGATCCATTTTGCCTGCCGATAGAGGGAGTCGGCATACTGCTGCAGGATGTTTTCGTCGTATGTTATCACGCCGCACACCATACGCCGCTGCTAAGAATTCCACAAGCCAGCACAGCAAACGTGTCTGGCACGTTTAAGCGCAAACCGGTAGTGGGCCACTTTGATTTATCTAGCTTGAGCCTCTTTAGCAGGACTGCCATGCTTACATAATACGCATCGGGAAACCCTTGAGGCGGGGGTTAGAAAGAGCGGTATGACGAATGCAGTATCGGAGGAAACCATAAACGATCTACGCACGATGGCTAGGCAGATTGAGGACGCTGATGATTGGTGGCGATTCCCGAATGAGCCTATCGTACAGGGATTCATGGGAACGGGTCCCTTCGTAGTCGGGGATCAACCTTCAACCAGTGACTGGGACGAATCGAATCGGAATCGAAGAGTCTTCTATGATTTATTGGCACAGGTCATGCCGAACGCACACTTGACGGACATCTACAAAAAACGAGGCAGATCAGGAAGTCTGCGAGCAGGACTGCCACAGGATTTTCAGGAGCATGTTCAATTTTTCCGAACGGAACTTGCATTGTTGAAGCCAAATCGTGTTGTGGCTTTAGGACACCTCTCCTACCGACTGCTCAAGCGGCACGTGCCCGAAGTGCGCCCTATTCTGGGGAGAATGTGGCACTTTGCCTATGTTGTGCGCTACAACAAGACGGCACTTTACGAAAGCAATATGAGGTCCGCATTTCAGCATTGGAATTCAGAGTAGCCCACTACCGCAAAGCCCGTGTCACAAAAACAACTGGTTTGTGGACGATTGCCACGCGGGCGCATCTGTTGCAGTTACGATGCTGGGCAGTCTGAGATTTGCAAGGGTTTTATGGATAGGTCCGCCGGGCCCGACGCCATAGTGGGCGAGGTCCACTTTCCGGCCACCGCGTTAATCGGGATTAGGAAGGGTCCAACTAATCCTGCTTCCAACACTCAGCCGACAAAGCGCCCCACTGTATTTGGATTTGAAATTCCGTCTTAGCTCCAGAGCTATCCTCGGGCAAAAAGAGAATCGCAGTCTCCTCATTCCGGCAAAACCTCAATAGGCGCTTTGATTGATGGCTCTCCACCGATAAGGGCCGCCAATTTAGTCGGCCAAACTCTTGTTTGTACCAGTTTTCAATTCCAGTTGGCGATTCGCCTTGAACCACATAGGTTGCATCTAGGACGCCTCCACCCCCATTGAGAGATGGGTTTTTTGACATCAAGAGCGCGTTCGGAAACCGCCTAAGCTCTCCGAGTTCGTCTTCGACCTTGGCGAGATGACGCATGGCTTCGGGTCCCCGGAGTTTCCAGTCCAACTTCATGATGACAATCAGGACGGACAGAAGGACGACTCCTTGAATGAACCTCTTTAGCCGGTACATTGTTTTGGCGTCGATTCTATTCATAGCGCTATCCGTATCCTCGCTTTGTTCGCCACAGCTCCTTTTTTGTGTGACGCTGTTGTATCGCTGCGCCAGCACCCGCCACGAGTAAAAAGGGATATTCCCAATTAAACAGCCGGAGTTGCTGCTCATTTTCCGCGTGAGTTCCATAATGCCCGTGAGTCCAACGCAACGGCTCCGTCCAACCCCGTTCCGGCGTCGGTTCTGTTGGACGCTTGTAGGAGTAGTAGCCAATCAACCCGAAAGACCAAAGGAAAAGAGCCATGCATCCTCCCATGCCGACGGTTAGGAGGACTTTAGACCAAATTTTCCACGGCTCTCGGCTCGATGTGGCCATGAGGAAATCATAGCGCAGGCTGCTAGAAGCGAAACGGCTGGTAAAGAGTGTGATGAACACTCGGTCAACAGGAAAATTGGCGCTTCCCAAACCTGAATTTTCCTACTACTGGTCAACTCCTGATGAGTCGCGTTACCGAACAAATCCCTGAGTGCTTACGCCTCCTGGATCAGATTCCGGCCACCCTTTCTCGCTGCACAAGACAATTAAAGGAATCGATCCCTTCTCCGCACCCCAGAAGTATTCATCCAAATGGTAGTGATTTTCGGGAGTGAGCAGTTGCTCCGTCGTCAGTTCAGCAAGGCCCGAGCAGATTGCTGCAAGGGCGAGAAGGTCTTTTCGATTCCCCACTATTTCAACTTCGCGTGCATCGCTGCGGTCCTTGAGGGTAATTCGCAGGCGAGCACCTTGACCGAGAATTTCATCTTTTCGATCCGGCAAGCGTTCTTGTGGGAGCCCCATTTTCACTTCCTTTCACGAACCGGTTCCAATATTCAAGCTATTTCCGTGAGGCTTCAACGCGAATCTGTCAGCCGAGTTTCCATAAACGGGCAGTTGAATAGCCTGACTCCTGGTAAGCCTTACCGGACGTTTGGATTTGGTTCGCGGGTGTGTGCACAACCCCCGATGGGTGTAATATTCACCCATGCCGCGAGCATTACTCAGTCCGTTCGGGAAGCGCCAACCGCGCGCGTTGGTTTTGGGCCTCCGCCGAATCATCAAGGACCCCGGGGCAACCGTCGCCGAGCGACTGCGAGCCTGCGAATTGTTGGCAATCGTCGAAGGTTTCGGTGCAAAGCGGAGCCGTACCGAGGGTGCCACGCGGGACTACGCAAATAAAGCGCAAAACCCCGCACGGCCAATCTCCACGAATCCCGAAAACGTCAATAAAATACGCGAGTTACTCGAAATGAGCCGCGCGAGTTCGTAACCCACAAGGAAGCGCGGGGTTACCGGGCGCTTGGTTCCTGTAGCTGTAAAATATTCATTTCAGGCGATTCACGGACGAAAGCCAACCCTCGAACGTACAGGGTTCAGTGGGCCGGACTTCGGACTCAACCAGATTGCGGAGCGACTCGGCGACGCTATTCGTGCCATCGTGACAGCAAACGTTGACAATCGCTCTCTTGTCGATCTTTCTGGCGAGCAAATCTCTCGCCCGCACGTCGAACTCCGGCGCGCTGTATCCGATTACATACACCTCAGTTGATGCAGCGAGTGCTTCCCCCGCTTGGAACCACAGAGAATCCCAGAAATCTTTCCATTCCGGCCCAAGCGAAGTTTCATTGAAAAACTTTTTCCTGGCGGTGGGAAGAATTAAACACTCAATGCTCGCTCCGCCATCGTGGCTCAACGGGTCAAATTCGACGCCGCCCTCCAAGTATTTCAATTCGGAAGAGCCGATAACCGGACGGGGGCCCAGCGAGAATTCTCCGGGGTTCATTTGAAAAAATCCTCGCATACCTCTGAACAATTCTCCGCGCCAATTCGTGCTCCCATGTAGCTTTAACAATTTGATTGGAGACTGAACAGGATTCGCTCTTTCAAGTTCAAATCCGTATCCATTCGCAACATGCCAATTCGCGGATTTTGCCAATTCACGGTCAAGAGCCACGTCATAGTTGAACGTAATCACGGCATCGCCGCGCGCCAGGACACATGTGGCAAAGATGCCGTAGAGGCGTGCCGGTTGAGAGCGCAATGAGTTGAAGTAGGAGGGTATCATTGCTCTTAGAGCAACCCGAAGGTACACAAGTCGGACTTTCTCCTCTATGCCCTTCCGCGTATCTGGTTTTTCTTTCAGGAATGGCTCGATTCGGTCATCCAAATCCGTTAGAACCAACTCGAAAGACTTGGACAGATCGAATTCCGAACGCATCGTATCAACCGCCGTACGAAAATTGTGGCCCTCTGGAAAATTACTCAGCGTCCATTGCTCCATGGAACGCCACAGGTTGGAAGCCAGGGGGTATCCCGCGTGGACAGACGCACCGGCACCGAAAATAAAAGTTCGCATGCTGAGGGCTCTTTCGGAACATAGCATGGGTAGCCAGCCCGTCAAAAGTGACCATGTTGCGTCGGCGGAAGCACGAGCCTATTAAATGCATTGGCTTAATGAAGATGCGCAAGAACCGTGCGTTTTCGGCGCGGCAACAACCGATGAAAAGCCCCCGTGAAACCAAACGACTTAGCCCGATATGCGAGGGGACGGTTTTTACGCAGGGGCGGATGCCATGCGGCGGACGGAACCGTCCGAGATTCCAAGCATGCGCCCAATGGCTCGCTGAGAGAGCCCTTGTGCCTGTAGGCGCGCAATCTCGCACGGATTGACCTTGAGGCGGGGCCTTCCTATTCGGTGGCCTTTCAGGCGCGCAATGGCAAGCCCGGCCTTCGTCCGCTCCGACAAACGGACGCGCTCTTGTTTGGCGAGCGTTGCCATGATTGCGATTACGGCTTCTTTGAAAATTCCGCAACTGTCAAAGTATTGCTCGGTGAAACTCCGGAATCCGACGCCGTGCGACGTAAGGCGGTTCAAGTGCTGGAGAGTTTCTAGTACGCCTTCACGCGAGAGCCGGTCCAGGGCCCAAAACAACAGCAGATCGAACTTGCCCTGGCTGGCGTCCGTGAACATCTCTTGGAATTCTACCCGCTCGCTCTTGCCCCCGCTCTCGTGATCCACAAACTCCCGATGGACTGTCCAGTGTTGCTTTCCGGCAAAATCCCGGAGCTGGGCGAGTTGGTTCTCGGTGTCTTGCCGCTTGTCCTTGGTGGAAACTCTTGCGTAGATTGCAACACGTATGCCCTGTGATAGGTTCGGCGTAGCCATTTCAGCCTCCACTTAGATTGATTCGGTTAGGGGCGTGTCGCTGTTCTAGCAGCGGCGCGCCCCCGTTTTTATTTTTCTTTGAATCTGAGAGCCCGCCGAACGTATGCGCTGACCGAGAGTGCGGATTGACCGGCTAGTCGTTCGAGTTTCTTGTGCTCGGCGGGAGTGAGTCGTAGGGCGATGAGATGGCTCTGCCGTTCCTTCGCTAACTTCTTCGGCCTACCCATTCGAGCCATGACTTATTGTATAACATAAAATGGGAGCGTTATCAATGGCAATAGCAACAAATGCAGCAAGACTCTTGTTCATAGCTCTCAGTGGAAGTCTGCCATTGGGTTGACGGGAGGATTGCCTCGGGTTCGCGGACGCGTTTCACGATTCGCATTGGGAAATCACTGGGGCCCCCTTCGAGGCTGGCTCCAGTAGACGGGGAGGGGCTGCGGCGGCCCCCGAACGAGCGGGACTCTCTCCACGTCACGCCCAAATGATTTTCTTTGCGGCTGCTCCGAATGTCCGCGCGGGAGCCGTGTTGATGGGGACTCACATACGCCTAAACAGGCGATGTGGCAGCCTTGTTGGTAGCAATGGATAGTTCGAGTTTGTAATGTCTCGTTCGAAATACGGCTCCTACGAAAAGACCGAGCGTCACAAGCGATGAAAAAATAATAATTCCAGAGGAGGCCCCAAGGATTGCGGCGAAAAAAGTGATCAACGCTCCCGCGCCTGCCGCCTTGATAAGTCCGGTTTTAGGCGGACCGAGCGTGGGCAGGCCCGCAATCGGGATTAGCTGGCCCGTCTCAGTGTTTTCCGCAACAAAAGGCGTCCATGTGTCGACTCGAAAATCACCCGGGAAGGTCGGTTCCTGCAATCCGCCACGAACGAAATAGACTCTCAGAGATTCGCCTGGTTCGATGGCAAGCGTTATCGCAAACGGAAGAGAATAATTTAGGAATGCTTTCTGCCCCGCATCGTCCTTGAGTTTGATTTGAATATCGGTTCTAAAAGCATTGACGGATGTTTGATGGATGCTCCCCATCCCCCCAAACACGGACCAGGGCCCAAAGCTTCTTCCCACCATAGCAAACTTCAACGTCCCAGCACTGCTAGAGCCGAGATTGAATGATTGGACCATGGCGGATTTGACGTTCAGATGCTTGCAAGCAAATGCTAATCCCCCTGATTGGACTTTCGTAAGTTGTGAACTAACCACGGTCGGCAGTTGATCGGATCGAACACGGTACGATGGGGCCGCCAGAGCGTCTCCAATCTGGCTGTTACAGCGGCTGGGACACACTCCGTCCGAAAGTCTGCCACCACAGTTGCCGCAGTAAGCATTCTTAATTTCCGTTGATAACATCATCCCCCCGGACGTATTTGAGTGCTTTGGTAGCAGCTATTTCGTGCACGCAAGATACCTTCCGCGTTTCCGATAACATGCGCACAATCAAGAGCTTATTTAACAAGAGAGAGTAAAGCGTTGGCCCAAAGATGCTTTCGGGTACCAAAGTGGAACGCTTGGAACAGGCCCCGCATCCACCGGTTTATAGACTCAGGTAGTCGGGCAGCGTGGTTTAGGGTCGGGATTTGGGGCGATTTCACTTTTCCGGTTACCGCGTTTGAACGTAGCCGCCCAGCGGCGGACGCTTCGCGTGGGATGTCCGGAGAGGCGGTTGCCGTAGAGCTAAGATAAGTTTGGGTCACAGGAGGTCCCCGTGACCCATCTACGTAAACTGATG